>NZ_JADHDZ010000009.1:0-104355 GCF_016820615.1 Planococcus beijingensis | reverse complement strand
GCTTCGAAAATTTCCGTTTACGGGACGGCCTCGGTTGAAGAATTGGAGAAAGCCGGTGCCTTTGAAAATTTGAAGGTCGCTCCTGAAATCACAGGCCGGCCAGCCGGTCCGAAAACGGAAACCGATAAAACGACGACTGCAAAGGAGAAGAAAGTGCCGTTCTACCAAAAGTACAACGTCTTGCTCTACTCCACCCTGTTGATCGTCTTCGGGTACATTTCCCAGTTCGTCAACGGGGAAGAAAACCTGATGACATCCCTCCTGTTCGTGGCAGCCATCGTCATTGGCGGATACTCGCTCTTTAAAGTCGGCTTCCAGAACTTGATACGCCTGGATTTCGATATGAAGACACTCATGACGGTTGCTGTCATCGGGGCCGCTTTTATCGGCGAATGGGCGGAAGCGTCCATCGTGGTGATTCTCTTCGCCATCAGTGAAGCATTGGAACGCTATTCCATGGACCGGGCCCGACAATCCATCCGTTCGTTGATGGACATTGCCCCGAAAGAGGCACTGGTTCGTCGAAATGGACAAGAACAGTTGATTTCGGTGGACGACATTGCCGTCGGGGATATCATGATCGTCAAACCCGGGCAAAAGATTGCGATGGACGGTATGGTGGTCAACGGCTACTCGGCAGTCAATCAGGCAACGATTACCGGTGAATCCGTGCCCGTCGCCAAAACGGTGGATGATGAAGTCTTCGCCGGCACGCTGAATGAAGAAGGTCTGCTGGAAGTTAAAATCACCAAACTGGTCGAAGACACGACCATTGCGAAAATCATTCACCTGGTCGAGGAAGCGCAAGGCGAACGCGCTCCTTCACAGGCGTTTGTCGATAAATTCGCCAAATATTATACACCGATCATCATGGCCGTTGCCGCACTCGTGGCCATTGTCCCTCCCCTCTTGTTTGACGCCAGCTGGGAAACCTGGGTCTACCAAGGGCTGGCTGTGCTAGTCGTAGGTTGTCCGTGTGCATTGGTCATTTCGACTCCAATTTCGATTGTATCCGCGATTGGCAACGCAGCGAAAAAAGGCGTTCTGGTAAAAGGCGGCGTGTACCTGGAAGAAATGGGCGCCATCAAAGCGATTGCGTTTGACAAGACCGGCACCCTGACCAAAGGGGTTCCCGTCGTCACGGACTTTGAGGTATTGAACAAGGATCTCAATGAAAAAGAACTGCTTTCCATCGTCACAGCGCTGGAGTATCGCTCACAGCACCCTCTTGCTTCGGCCATTATGAAAAAAGCGGACGCAGAAAACATTTCTTATTCTTCGGTCTTGGTCGAGGACTTCTCATCCATTACCGGCAAAGGGATTAAAGGGACCGTAGAAGGGATCACGTACTACATCGGCAGCCCGATTCTCTTCAATGAGCTGGGCGCCGCAAGTGCCGATAAGAACTTGGAACAAAACGTCACAGCTCTTCAAAATCAGGGCAAGACGGCGATGATCATCGGAACGGAACAGAATATCCTGGCGGTCATTGCCGTGGCAGATGAAGTCCGTGAATCCAGCAAGGAAGTCATCGCTAAATTGCATGAAATGGGCATCAAGAAGACGATCATGCTGACCGGTGACAACAAAGGGACCGGTCAGGCCATTGGCCAGCAGATCGGCGTCACCGAAATCCAGGCCGAACTGATGCCGGAGGATAAACTGAATTTCATCAAACGTTTACGAGCTGAATACGGCAACGTCGCGATGATTGGAGACGGCGTGAACGATGCTCCGGCACTCGCTGCTTCTACTGTCGGAATTGCCATGGGTGGTGCCGGAACCGATACCGCTATGGAGACCGCTGATGTGGTCTTGATGGGCGATGATTTGAGCAAACTGCCCTTCACGGTGAAGTTAAGCCGGAAATCCTTGAACATCATCAAAGCGAACATCGCGTTTGCCCTCGGCATCAAATTGATTGCGCTGCTGTTGGTCATTCCGGGCTGGCTGACCCTTTGGATCGCCATCATGTCCGATATGGGCGCTACCCTTCTGGTTGCGCTAAACAGCTTACGGCTGATGCGCGTAAAAGAGTAACGAAAAGAGCTTTCCAGCCTAATGGAAAGCTCTTTTCTGAAATACATACTATTGCTCAACCAGTCTAAAGCATAATTTTATTTAATTCTCGAGATAAAGGGTATGGAGTTTTAGAAGAGGCTTACCTGTCACGAAGCAGCATGTTGTTACTGCAGGCTCTCCTCTTGTGTAATAAAAAGAAGTAGAATCATCGTTTTATTCAATAACCAAATGCTGAAGGAGGAAACAGAAATGACTGAAGAAGCAAAAAAGGATATTGATCTATTGGTGATTGGAGCCGGATCGGGCGGCTATGTGGCGGCCATTCGTGCTGCACAGCTAGGGAAAAAAGTGGTGTTAGTGGATAAGGCCGAATTAGGCGGCGTTTGCCTGAACCGGGGGTGTATCCCTTCCAAGGCGCTGATCAGTGCTTCTGAACGAGTAAAACACATCCAACATGCCGGCTCCATGGGCATCAAGGTTTCGGGCGAAGTGGTCGTGGACATGCCGGAAGTTGTGAAATGGAAGGATGGCATCGTGAACAAATTGACGAGTGGAGTCCAGACCTTGCTGAAAGGCAATGGCGTGGAAGTCATTAGCGGGGTAGCTTATTTGACAGAATCCCATCAGGTAAAAATCAAAACCGTAGACGGAGAACAGCTTTATACGTACAAAGATCTGATTCTGGCAATCGGTTCCCTGCCGACCGAACTGAAAAGCCTGCCGTTCGATCAAGAACGGATTCTCTCATCAACAGAAGCTTTGACGCTCCAGGAAGTGCCGAAACATCTCGTGGTGGTCGGCGGCGGGTATATCGGATTGGAACTCGGAACAGCCTATGCCAAATTCGGGGCGAAAGTGACCATCCTGGAAGGAACGGATACCATTCTTCCGGGAACGGACTCAGCACTGACAAATGTGGTTAAACGTCACTTAAAAGATATGGGCATCACCGTCATCACCAATGCCATGGTCCAAGGCGGTGAAAATACAGGTGAAGAAGTCAATGTCCGGGTTCAAGTGGATGGCAAAGACGAGGTCATTAATGGCGATTACTGCTTGGTTTCCATCGGGAGAAAACCGAACACAGGAAACATCGGCTTAGAAAATATTGGTGTGGGACTTGATCAACGCGGGTTTATCAAGATAAATAACCAATGTCGAACCACGGTTGACCATGTGTACGCGATCGGTGATTGTGCAGGCGGTGACCTTCTGGCCCACAAAGCGAGTTATGAAGGCAAAATTGCGGCAGAGGTGGCAAGCGGCCAAAAAAGCGTCATTGATTTTCAAGCGATGCCGTTTGTTATCTTCAGCGATCCGGAAGTTGCGTATACCGGATTAACCGAAAAAGCGGCAAAAGAACAGGGCTATGAGACGGTTTCCAGTCGCTTTCCGTTCCAAGCGAACGGTCGCGCTTTATCCATTTCCGATGCCGATGGTTTTGTACAGATTGTGGCTGAAAAAGAGACCAAAAGAGTGTTGGGCGTCCAGATGGTTGGACCGGAAGTATCGTCCCTTATTGCCGAAGCGGTCTTTGCCATTGAGACCGGAGCGACTGCCGAAGACCTCAGCCTAACGATTCACGCCCACCCTACGTTACCGGAGCCACTGATGGAAGCTGCGGAAGGAATCATGGGACACCCAATTCATATGCTAAACAGAAAATAACTTATAGCGAAAACACATCGAGGCCGGTCTGCACATTCATAAGCGCAGGCCGGTTTGTTTTTATACGAGTATCTATGACATTCTGAAGTGATGATAAATCGAATAGATTAGCGAGTTCTCTCTTTTTTCAAAACGGAATTATTCGGAACAAAAAATCCACTTAATTGAAAGGATGCGAACTTCATGAAGATAGATAAGAACAATGCGTATATACCGGCACTCAAATACCGCTGGATGACCCGGTTCTACGATCCGTTAATTCAATGGGGGATGCAGGAAAAAAAGCTTAAAATGCATTTGGTCAATCAAGCAGCCCTTCAACCTGAGGAAGTGGTGATGGATCTAGCTTGCGGCACAGGAACCTTGGCGCTCTTAATACGGCAATCACATTCTCACGTTCAAGTGATTGGAGTCGATGCGGACCCGAAAATAGTAGCAATTGCGAAAGAAAAAATCAACAGAAATCAAACTAATGGAATTAGCTTCAAGGAAGGATTTTCTGACCGGCTTCCCTTTTCTAATAATCTGTTTCATCATGTCTTTACCAGTTTATTTATTCATCATCTGACGCTAGAGAAGAAGAAGGAAACTTTTGAGGAAGTTCGCCGGACACTCAAACCGGGCGGCCAATTCCATATTATTGATTTTGAGAAGCCGCAAAACGGTTTGATGCGTGTTGCATTCTTACCCGTCCAGTTGTTAGACGGGTTCGAGACCACTTCCCCTCATGTCAAAGGCATTATTCCGAATCTCTTGAAAGAAACCGGATTTGCTGCAATTGAAGAGACGGGGCAATTTCCAACCGTGGTCGGCACGTTACGGGCATACAGAGCTTTTAAGGCATAAAATTTTGATACTCAGCTACTTTCTTTCACCTTACGTACTTGCATTTTCTATATATCTATTTTCATTCAATTCACTTTGTAGTCATAAGGAACAAAACTTAAAAAGGGTATTAGAAAAGCGTTAGTAAAAGTACTTTAACAAATTAATAGGGAGAGAAGATGTGCTTGTAGCAACCTCTTCTCCTCCTTTGTATTCAGCAACTTCTGATAACTACTGATATGTAAACCGACTATACCTGAATCTTCTCTTGTGAATTCGATAGAATTCACAAGTTAAACGTGATTTACTTTTTCAGAAACCATTTAAAATTCTTGTTTCCAGAAGAATGAGAAAATGAATTAATTGAGTATGTCTCTTCTTCTTTTCTATAAAATAACTTCAATTTTAATAACCTTTAATTAACCAAGTGAAAGGATTTCAAACCGCTTGACCCTGTAGTTAGGTTTAGGGTTTATACTGTATTCAAAGGGAGGGAGAGAAGAAATGAAAATTGGTGAAGTAGCCAAGGCGGCCAACGTGAATATCGAAACCATTCGCTATTATGAGAAATACGGGTTAATTTCGGAATCTCCCCGAACCGATTCCGGTTACAGAATTTTCTTCGCTGAAGTCATTGAAGACATCCGGTTTATCAAGAGAGCACAAGGCTTAGGATTTAGCCTCGAAGAAATCAAAAAACTTTTATCAGTCTCGAGAGAACATGAATTTCATGCAGAAGAAATGCATCATTTTATGATGAACAAAGCAGAAGAAGTAGAAGTTAAGATTCAAGAGTTAAAAAGTATGAAAAATTTATTGGAAGACCTGGCAGGAAAGTGCCCTCGTTCGAAGGTCGCTAAAGACGAATGTCCCATCATTCAAAAACTTGAAGGAGTGAATTAAGAATGGCTAAAAGACGAGTTGAAATATTTACAGCAGGGTGTTATTTATGTGATGACACGGTACAGCAAGTCAACGACCTGGCTTGCGATAATTGTGAAGTTACTGTTTACGATTTGAATAAAGGCTGTGAAACGAATGAATGCCGGGAGAAAGCAAAAGCTTACGGTGTTCAAACGGTGCCGGCCGTTGCAGTTAATGGCGAATTAGTAGACTGCTGCAAGGACACAGGAATTGATATGGATTCCTTGAAGAAGGCCGGAGTTGGAAAATCCGATTCGTAAATTTAAATCAAGCGTCAATTTTTAAAAAAGCATCCAATCTACAGTATTGTAGATTGGATGCTTTTTAGCTAAGTAAATATTAAAAAATACAGATTTTTCTACTTAACAACCAGCCGGTGCACCGACCATGACCAGACCCGATTGTTCCCCTTGTTTTTCAAAATCTAATGTTAAGCTGTCTGATGCATCTTTTGCTTCAACAGCAATTGCCATCCGGATGCCGTTGATGTCCAGTACTTCATCTGTTGCTTCTGGTGCATCCAGCGACAGGCCGATTTGCGGTCCGCAGCACCCAGCTACTGCGTGAATCCGCATGCCTTCGGCTTTCTGCTCTTCCAGAATCGATTGGATGTATTGTTTGGCTTCATTTGTGATCATCATAGGTTGTACCTCTCCTTTTGGATTCATTTTCGGTTTTAATTCTATCATTCATTAGGCTTCTGGGAAAATCCGCTGAAGGGATTCCTTCAAAGGCGGTTTCACATTGATTTTCTCGCGAACGGATTTCGCCTGCGCTTCCGCTTCTTCGATACTATTGGCTTTGCCGATGGATAATAGCGTACCGATGGCCACCGTGCCGGTCCGGTTGCTGCCGCCTGCACAGTGGAAATAGATTTTCTTGCCGTCGTTATAGGCGTCCACCACTTGATCGATCGCTTTCTTGACCGATTCATCCTGCTGGTCGTCGGAATCATCCACGATCGGGCTGTGGACCCGGAGGTATTCGTACTCGCCTTCGGTCACTTCTGCCCGCAAATCCACCACAAGGTCAACCTGTTCCGTGTTGACTGCATCCTTGGCATCCGCTGCGCCGCCAATGAAAATGCGGTCCTTTACCAGTTCCTGATAATTTTTGCTCATTGTGCTTCCGCCTTTTCTGATAACGTTTGGCTCCAGTCGATGATTTCCTGGCCTTCGAGGTGACGTTCGGTGTCCATTGCCGCCATGCACCCGGATCCGGCTGCGGTAATCGCTTGGCGATACCGTTTGTCCTGAACATCGCCGCAGGCAAAGATGCCTGGAATGTTTGTTTCCGTTGTGCCTGGCACGATCTGAATATAGCCTGTTTCATCGGTGTTAATTTGCCCGTTCAGGAAAGCCGTGTTCGGCGTGTGGCCGATGGCGACAAAGATGCCGTCCGTTTCAATAACCTCTTCGGCCTCTGTCTCGCCGTTCAATACTTTCAACCCGGTCACTTTCGTTCCGTTGCTGATGACTTCAACCGGTGTGTTGTTTAATTTCCACGAAATCTTTTTGTTCTGTCTGGCACGGTCCTGCATGATTTTGGACGCCCGCAATTCATTGCGGCGATGGACGATGACCACTTCATCTGCAAACTTCGTCAAGAAGCTCGCTTCTTCCATGGCCGAATCGCCTCCGCCTACGACGATGATCTTTTTCCCGCGATAGAAAAAACCGTCACAGGTCGCGCAGGTGCTGACGCCTGAACCAATGTTCTCGGTCTCCCCCGGGATCTGCAGGAGTTTAGCCGAAGCACCGGTTGATAGAATCAGCGCTTCCGTCACCACTTCACCTAAGCCGCTGACCTGTAATTTAAACGGCTGCTGGGAGGCATCCACTGCCGTCACCCAACCGCTTTTGAATACGGCACCGAAACGTTCCGCTTGTTTGCGCATGTTGTCCATCAATTCCGGGCCCATGACCCCATCGACAAAGCCGGGGAAGTTCTCAACTTCGGTTGTCAGCGTCAATTGTCCGCCCGGCTGATCGCCTTCAATAATAAGAGGATTCATGTTGGCTCTTGCTAAATAAATCGCTGCCGTCAATCCGGCAGGTCCTGTTCCTAGAATGACTACTTTATGCATATTGATTCCCTCCAACGGGTTATAGGATGAATTCTTTCAACTGGGTGTAGCCGACTTTTTCTTCCTGCAGCCAGGGGATCACAGCGCATTTTGGCGCCAGTTCTTCGTCCACTTTTTTGATCCATTTCTTCTCGGAACGTGCCCGGCCGCGTAAAATCGGGTCTGTCGTTTCCGTGGCGTACAAGCTTTGGTTGATGACCCACCATTTGGGCTCGATCTGGGCGCGCTTCAAGTCCTCTTGCAGCCGTGCCGCTTCGAGTACGGGCGTCGCTTCCGCCAGCGTCACGATAACGACGCCGGTTTCTTGCGGATTGCGCAAACGCGGCAACAGCTTCTTCACGTTTTCCGGCACGTCCCCGGTCGAACGGCTCATCTCTTTGTGGTAAGCTTCCGTCGAATCCAGCAACAACAATGTATGGCCGGTCGGGGCCGTATCAATCACAACAATTTCGTTCTCCGATTTCTCGACGACCGCCGCAAATGCCTGGAATAACGCGATTTCTTCCGTACAAGGCGACTCCAGATCTTCTTGCAGATAAGCCAATTCTTCTTCGCTCAGTCCGGTTCCGGCATTGGCAAGAACCGTCTGTTTGTAGCGTGCGACTTCGATTTCCGGGTTGATGCTGCTAATGGACAGGTTGTCGCGTGTTTCACTGCCTGCAAACGTATAGTCCAAATGGGCAGCTGGGTCTGTCGTGGTCAAATGGACGCGGTGTCCTCTTTCAGACAATCCGACTGCAATGGCTGACGCAATCGACGTTTTGCCTACGCCGCCTTTGCCCATTGTGAAAATAACACGGGTATTTTTTTCTGCGAAATCCTCAATCACTTGGTTCAACCCCGGAAGAGCTAACGCTTCTTCGTCTGTCTCTTCCAGTTCAACTGTTGTGATGGCATACGAACTGAATAGGTGCCGAAGATTTTCTATACCCGTCAACGAATACGATACGAATGGCAGCGAGAAGGTCATCACTTGCTTTAACGCTTCCGGTGTTTCCTGTAAAGCTAAGCGCTGTCGGCTATAGAATGCGGTCGATACGGCATCTTCCGGCTGGTGCGTCTGCAGCAGTCCGTTCACAATCAGCAACTGGTTCCGGATGCCAATCTCTTTCAGTTCCGCAGAAGCCCGGTCCGCTTCAAACAACGACGAGTTGTCCGGACGCGCAATCAATAACAGCGTCGTCTTTTCCCGGTCGGAGAGGGAGGCAACCGCTTTGGCATACATCTCTTTCTTTCCTTCTAACCCGGCCAGCGGCCCCAAGCAAGAAGCCCCATGTGTGCTTTCATTCAGGAACCCACTCCATGCCGTCGGCAGCTGCAACAGCCGCAGTGTATGGCCTGTCGGTGCGGTATCAAACAAGACATGATCGTATTGCGTCAAGATGGTTTCGTCCGCCAACAGGTGGGAGAATTCGTCAAAAGCCGCAATTTCTACGGTGCAAGCGCCGGACAACTGCTCTTCCATGGTTGCCAACACCGCATCCGGCAGTTTTCCACGGTAAGGGCCAACGACGTTTTCCTTGTAAGCCCGGGCAGATTCTTCCGGATCGATGTTGCACGCAAATAGATTTGAAACGCTTGGAATGGCCATCGGTTCATTCGTCAATGCGACTTCCAACACGTCTTGGAGATTGGATGCGGGGTCCGTGCTGACCAACAGCACCTTCTTCCCTTGATCGGCAAGTGCCACGGCCGTGGCGCAAGCTGTCGACGTTTTGCCGACACCGCCTTTTCCGGTAAAGAACAAGAACGGCGTCAAGGGCATCTTTTTTGGATTGAACAGTGAATACATGTGCTTCTCTCCTTTAGTTGCCAAAATTAACGGACACGCGAACCCGTGGATTTTCCTGCAATTCGGCTGGTGCGGTTCCGGACCATTCAGCCAGCTCTTCGTTTGTCGGATACTCCGCCACTTTGACGACTTCCCCGTCTACCAGCACTAGCGGAAGTGATTCCGGCCCTTTCTCAACCAACACTTGGTTGACGACCTGATTCTCTACAAATGCACTTGGATCGTTCGTCAAATTGTAACGGGTAATTTCAAAGCCCTTTTTCTCGAGCGAATAAACCGCAGAAGCGATGCGCGTTAAATCTGGGTCTACAACGGGACCGCAGACGCCTGTCGAACAGCACATGGCCGGGTCAAAGATTTCAATTTTTTTCATGACAGATTCCTCCATTACGATAGTAGAATATGCTAATGTTCTATTGAGAAAGAAAGCCGGACACAAGGTCACGGCTCTTTTTTTACTTCCCTGTTTCGGCGAATTGTCGGATGCGTTCGCCCATTTCATCACGGACGCTTTGGAACACGGCCCATTTTTCTTCTTCTGTTCCTTCTGCTTTTGCCGGATCCACAAAGCCCCAGTGATCGCGCTTTACATGAGGAGGCGTCATTGGACACTTGTCTGCAGCATCGCCACAAAGCGTGACGACAAAGTCCGCATTGTTCAGGATGTCCGTGTCGATGATATCCGATGTTTGATTGGAGATGTCGATGTCCACTTCGTTCATCGCCTTCACCGCGTTCGGGTTCAAGCCATGCGCTTCAATCCCAGCGCTCAATACTTGCCACTCGTCTCCAAGAATTTCTTTCCCCCAGCCTTCCGCCATTTGGCTACGGCAAGAGTTACCTGTGCAGAGGAAATACAATGTTTTTTTCGTCATGATAAAAACTCCTTTTTGAATTCTATATTTTTTCTAGAGAATCAATAACCATAGATACAGCCCGATGAGTGTTGACAGAAGCACCGGAACCGTCAGGATAATCCCGACCTTGAAATACGTTCCCCAGGAGATTTTTACGCCTTTGAGCGACAACACATGGAGCCACAGCAACGTGGCCAGGGAACCGATCGGCGTGATTTTTGGTCCCAGATCCGATCCGATGATGTTCGCATAAATGAGTGCTTCGCGAATGGTTCCGGACGTTTGCGTTTCGGAAATGGCGAGCGCGTTGATCATTACGGTTGGCATATTGTTCATCACCGATGACAGGATGGCAGCGATAAAGCCCATCGAAATCGTGGCGACGAACAAGCCTTGCTCTGCTGCCACTTGGATGACGTCCGCAAGCACACTCGTCAAGCCGACATTGCGGAGCCCGTAAACCACAACGTACATGCCGAGTGAGAAGAAGACGATGTTCCACGGCGCGCCGCGTAAAATGATCCGTGTCCGGACCGCCGGACTTTTCTGCGCCATCAGTAAAAAGAAGATGGCGATGATGCCCGCCACAATCGAAACCGGAACGCCGATGAATTCGCTGGAGAAATACCCGACAAGCAGGATCACCAGAACAAACCAGGACAGACGGAACATCTTATGGTCTTTGATGGCCTCATTCGGTTTTTTCAAGTTTGTGACATCGTAATTTTTCGGAATATCCTTACGGAAGAACAAATACAGCACCAAGATACTGGACACTAAGGCGAATAGGTTCGGCACGATCATACGGGACGCGTATTCCACAAACCCGATGCCGAAAAAGTCAGCCGAGACAATGTTCACCAGGTTACTGACGACCAACGGCAAGGATGTCGTATCGGCAATGAATCCACTGGCCATGATAAACGGAAAAATCATTTTTTCCGAGAAATTCAAGTTTCGGACCATCGCCAGAACGATCGGCGTCAAAATCAGGGCTGCCCCGTCGTTCGCAAACAAGGCCGCCACAAAAGCACCAAGGATGCTGACGAAGACAAACATGCGCACGCCGTTCCCTTTTGCAATTTGCGCCATGTGAAGCGCTGACCATTCGAAGAGGCCGATTTCATCCAAAATCAACGAAATGATGATGATGGCGATAAAAGCAAGTGTGGCATTCCACACAATTCCAAATACATCTTGTACATCTTGAAAATCAACGACTCCAACCAGCAAAGCAAGTACTGCCCCCCCAATAGCTGACCACCCAATCGAAAGATTCCGTGGCTGCCAGATGACGAGTACCAGTGTGAGGAGGAAGATCACGGATGCTAAAATTCCTTGTACCATTTACTTCCCTCCACTATTCACAACTGATTCTTAGTCCTTGTTTTTCCAATTCACGAATTCTCTCATCCTGACTAGGAATGAATTCCATGATGTTAAGAACCATTTCATACATGTCGCTTTCTTTATTCAGCGAGTAGAAAATCCACTGGCCTTTCCGATTTTCCTTCACCAACCCGACATCCCGGAGTTTCCTTAGATGCTGGCTAATGGCTGACTGGCTGATGCCGAAGATCTCCACAAATTCACATACGCAGCATTCGTTCTGTTCCAACAGTTTCATCATTGAAAGCCTGGTTTTATCCCCTAAGAGCTTTAAGACCATGCTGGCTTTTTCGATTTCAATTTCCTTCGCTTTTACTTCCATCTGTTTTTCACCTCTTCACTTTACTGACAATATGTCATCTCTTTGATTCATTTATTATATTATTTCTAAAACCAATAACAGCATATCAGCATATACTTATATGTTCAAGTGCTTTTTCTTATTTTTTTATAAAATTCGCCGCACAAAGTATATATAAAATAAAAAAAGAAGGACAGATTGCCAGGCAATCCGTCTTCCCATTTATTTTCCTTCTATAATAAGTACTGTGTGTTCAGTTAATACTTCCGGTAACATCATGATATATAAACTTAAAATAATTATTTTCTAATCACTATCTGCTTCCGGCAAATTACTAATTGAGATTTTTCGGTGGACTGGTTTTTCTTAATGAGAGCAATACTTGAGAAGCGATTGCTAACACGGGCAATTCAATAAGCGGACCAATCACTAACGCTAACGCAATCAAGGGTTGATCTGGAAAAGCGATGACCGCAATCGCTAACGAAACGGGCGAATTGCGTGCAATGATGGTAAGACTTAGGCTCACTGTATCTTCGTACGAAAACTTCATGGCTTTCCCTACTGTTTGTGCAAGCACGAAATTAATAACGAAGAAAAGTAACACCGGTATGATTAATACAGAAATGACCTCAAGATTATTGATTAAATAATTTCCTTGTGAAGCAAACATGGCCATAATTGCTAGGGATAAAAAGATGATTTGTGCAGTAGCAAAAAAGGGAACCAACTTCTTATTTAAGAAGACTTCTTTCTTACTCAAGGCATAACGGGTCAAATGGGCAAGAGCGAAAGGAATCACCAGTACCAGTAGAATGCTTTCTCCAATGGTCGATAACGGAATGGATTCAATCGTGCCGGCGAAAATGAACAGGTAAACCGGCAAAAGCACGACCTGCAGAATCAAGTTAATCGGCAAAACGGAAGTGGATAAGGGGACATTTCCTTTGGCAATGGAAGTGAACATCAAGTACCAATCTGTACATGGAGTCACCATCAGCATGATAAAACCAATCCATAGGGCTGGATGATCAGCAAGGAAGATAGCTCCCAGCCCCCACGCTACTAAAGGCGTCCAGACAAAATTGATAATGGTATTGGCACTTAGAAATTTCCTGTTTTTAAAGGCATCTTTTAGGTGCTGCAAGGGAATGGTTAGAAATAATCCATAGAGCATCAGCAGTAAAAATGGAACGATAAAAGACTCTGCGTAAGTTTCAAAAAAAACAAACTGTCCCAGTAAAAGTCCGATACCTACTGCCGATAAAATGATAACAGTTTGAAACTTTTCAAATACGTTCATGATGGCACTCCTTTATGGAAAGAAAAAACTAAATATATGAGCGACTCCCTATTTAGATTAACTAAGTCAAAAATTTTCAGCCAGCACTTTTGCACACAAAAAAGAGAGAAGATAAGCTTCGATGAGCCTATTGGTTCCCATAACATGATAGAGATTCTAATTAAGCAAGTACTTGCTCCAATCCAGTCAAATAATCGAACGGCTGTCGCAATGTGATTGATCTATTCTTCTGCTTCCTAATTGTTCAAATGGGCTCCCAATCAACAGCTTGAATCTTCAACAATGGGCATTTTTATCCGGCACAACATGACAACTGAGAAACATCGTTGTCGAACGTTAGCGCAGCCAGTTTCACACCTTCGGCCATGGTTAGATACGGCGCGAGGGTTTCGCTAAGATTTTCGATGGTCAAACCGAATTTCACAGCAAGTGTCACCGCATAGATGACATCCCCAGCATTTTCCGCTACGATATGCCCGCCCAGCAGCTGGCGTGTTGTCGCATCCGCCACCAACTTGAATACTCCGGTTGTTTCCCGGTTCACTTGCGCTCGCGGAACAGCCTCCAACGGCAGGACGGAAGTGATGACATCATAGCCGTTTTCTTTTGCCTGTTTCTCTGTCAAGCCGACCGTGGCAATCGCCGGAGCTGTAAACGTTACCCCCGGTACAATGGCCAAATCCAGTTTTTCATTCTGCCCGCCGACCGCATTTCCTGCTGCCACTCTTCCTTGATATGCCGCGACATAAACAAATTGAGGACCGAGCGTCACATCACCTGCTGCATAAATCCGTTCATTGGTGGTTTTGGCATAATCATCAATCCGAATTTCTCCAAGGCCCCCTGTTTCAACACCCGCCGCCTGCAGATTCAAGTTTTCCGTATTGGGCGTTCGGCCGGCTGCAATCAGCAATTGATCAGATTCGATGATCCGCTTCTGACCATCCACCTCGACATAAACTTTTTTCACCTCTCCGACCTGTTCAATTCGCTCGTACGTGGCACCGGTCACTAACCGAATGCCTTGTTCGGTCAAAGCTTTCGTTAGGGCTTCCGAGATTTCCGGATCATATTCCTTGAACAAACGCGAACTTCTTTGCATCAGTGTGACTTCTGAACCGAGATGGTGAAATAGCTGGCCCAATTCCACACCAATATAGCCGGAACCGATGACTGTCAGGCGTTTCGGCACTTTCTTTAGCTCCAACAAGGTCGTGCTGGTCAAGTAATCCACTTCTTCCAATCCGGAAATGGCTGGCACAGCCGGAGCCGCCCCCGTCGCAATCAGAAACCGTTTGGCAGATAGCTTCAGGCCGTCCACTTCAATGGTGTGTTCATCTATAAACCTGGCTTCCCCTTTGATCAACTCAAAACCGTAGTCTTCAATCAAATCGACATATTTCTTGTTCCGGAGATCCGTCACCAATTCCTCTTTCTGTTTGACCAGCGGAGCCAAATCCACTTCATTCGCAGAGGTGTGCAGTCCGATAAACGGGTTGTTCCTGGCCAAGTGATTGATTTCTCCCGCCCGTAATAAGGTTTTGGAAGGAACACAGCCAATGTTCACACAGGTACCGCCTACCGTTCCCCGTTCAATCATCGCCACTTTCGCCCCATATTTTACAGCTTCGATGGCGGAAGAAAAGGCAGCGCCCCCGGAACCGATGATGATGTAGTCATACTCGCCTTCTTCATCCGGTTGCATCGCTTTTGGTTTTTGAACTTCTTCTGCTTTTCCCGGCTGATACTTGGCATCAGCAATTGCTTTTTTTGCCTTTTCAACCTCCATGTCTTCCGGCAGTTTAAATACAGCTTCACCTTTTCGGAAATCGGCTTGGATCTCTTTTGCGCCAATCGCTTCAAGCGCGACTGCAATGTGTTCTTCGCATCCTGTGCAGGTCATCCCTTGGACATCCACTCGGTATTTGTTCATGTTCTACTCCTCCTCCATCAAAACATCAATAATCGGGCATTCATGCAACTCTTTTTCATTTGGACACCGCTCTTTCAACTCACTCAGCATCCGTTCCGCCCGCTTTAGATCCTCAATCTGCTTTCGGACTTCCACTTCTTTTCTGGACACAAAATCGAACATATCTTCACAGCGCACATTGTCTTTGTCCACAACACCCAATAATTTATAAATTTCATTCAATGAAAATCCCAACTCCTGCAGCCGCCGGATAAATCCTACCCGTTTGACCGTTTCCTTTGAATAAATACGATACCCCGAATTATTCCTGACAGGTTCTTGCAATAGCTCTTTTCGTTCATAGTACCGGATGGTTTCCTTATTCACTTCACATAGAGTTGCAAGTTCACTGATTCGATAGCTCAATTTTCTTCACCTCAGAAAAAGTATAAACCATGTACTTAGGTACATGGTCAAACATCTACACTTCAATACTTTCTATATATAAAATTTCAAGTTACTAAAACGAGATTTAAAATAGTCGTTTATTAAAAATAAAGCGTTCGTAAAAGTACACTTTTACGAACGCTTTGAAAAGGGCTAAAAAGGGCCGAAAAAAGCGTTCGTAAACGTGTCAAATCACTTTACGAACGTTCGCTAATTTGCATACACTTTTACGAACGCTTTTCAGGTATAATGAGAGGAAAGAATCGCTTACTGAGGTGAATTATGGAACATCGCAAATTTGGTTACATACGTGTCAGCAGCAAAGATCAAAATGAAGGCCGACAAAGGGAAGCCATGCGAAAAATCGGCATCACTGAACGGGACATTTATTTGGACAAACAAAGTGGGAGAAACTTTGAACGGGCGAACTATCAATTACTGAAACGGATTATCCGGAAAGGTGATATTTTGTATATCCACTCGCTTGATCGGTTCGGCCGGAACAAAGAGGAGATCCTCCAGGAATGGAACGACCTGACAAAAAATATTGAAGCGGATATTGTGGTGCTAGATATGCCGTTATTAGATACGACGCAGTACAAAGATAGCATGGGGACCTTTATTGCGGATCTGGTTTTGCAGATCCTATCCTGGATGGCTGAAGAGGAACGGGAACGCATCCGAAAACGGCAGCGTGAAGGAATCGACCTAGCATTGCAAAATGGCATTCAGTTTGGGAGGCCAACCGTTTTTGTTTCAGAGGAATTCAAAGAGGTTTATAGAAAATGGAAAGCTGGAGAATTTACAGCAGTGCAGGCCATGCAAGAATTAGGAATTAAGAAAACAACTTTCTATAAATTGGTGAGGAATTTTGAATCTGAAGTAAAATAATGCTTTCTAAGTAAGTGGCTATTATATATAGAAGAAACTCGAATAAAAAGAGGATTTCAGTAAATTGAAATCCTCTTTTTTGCTTAGGTATAATTCAATTAAGTAGGTATTATTAATGCTTACTGTCTTGATGATTTTTCAAAGTTTTGGCTGCTTCACTCTTTTGTTTTTTAATTGAAGATTTGTTTCCTAGAGTTTTACCTGCTTTGCCAACTTTCCCCCCCGAATGTTTAGGCATATATTTTCCTCCTCTATTTTCTCAACGATATTTCTTTTAAATTATGAACAGATTTTTGTCTCTTAACTTTTATAGTATGCCGGATTTTCTTCAACTATAGGGTTTCCATGATCAATTCCCCCACCTAACCATTCACCAGTTACCACCCATAACTCATAGTAGGTTAGCCAAAGGCTTATCCACGGTATCGTGGTCTTGTAAATCCACATACTGCGCTTCCACTCCTTTGCTTTGGGATAAAAAAGACAAAGGGTGTCTTGGCCATACATATGTGGAATAGGTTGATTTTTATAAGATTTGAATGGCGGACTCAACACCCATACACTGGGAGGTCCTTGCATTTCATATTCAATCTTAATGGTATATTCGGGACTGAGAGGCTGAGGCTGTAATGTGCCTATCCACGTCACTTTCTGTTCTGATAAAGACTCTTGAAACTGGGGAAAGCGATTAACCAATGAATAAGATTGCTCCCCTAAAGAAAGATTTTTTTCTTTAATTTTTTCATTCTTTCTTTTCGGCTTTTGATTAAATTTATCATTCACCATAAAACGTATTCCGTTTTACAGTAGTAATTTCTTCAGCTGCTACAACGGGTGTAAAGCTCATTACACCTGCAGCCGTGATTCCTAACTGACCGGCTTGTCTATATGCTTCATTAACTTTAGCCTGTTTGTTCATTCCTTTGTTTATTGGTTCTTCCCCAAACATTTCTTTCAAAAGAGAAGCTACTTCTATATATCCTTCTTCTTTCGCATCGCTAATTTCTGTCCATTTTTCTCTAAAATCACGAATAAAGAAAAGGAAGGAATCATACAGCTCTGGTTTCTCGTTCCAACGCTCACTTAATACCTCCAATTTATTCTGTGGATTATAAACTGTAATTTTGCCTGATTGAGCAGCATTTAAAATTCCGTCCAGTATACCTTCGATTGCATCATGAACGGAAGATTGGTTGCCATAAAATTCACCCGCTAACGTGGTAAGTACAATACTGATAGGAGCTTTTTTAGGATTTTCTTCAAAATAAATATCACGGTGTCGCTTCATTAATTGAACGGCCCTTTTCAAAGGTGGTTTGATTTGTATCGGTTCTACCCCTGGCATCTTCTCAATTTCCGCACTTTTTTCCATTAGAATTTGATTATTGAAAGAAACATCATAATCCTTAGCCGTCTCTTCAAACCAATTGGCATAGCCCTTTGGATTGCTGTCCTTCCAATCGGCTAACTTTCTGTCCGGAACTTTCACACACCCATTCGAATCTTCCTTGACCGGGCAGGCAGGCAAAATATCCATGTGAAAGTTCCGTTTGTAATTCAATCGAATGCACCTATTTTTCCGTTCGACCATAGGGGCATAAACCTCATGTTCACGAAGCCTTTCTTCAATCAAATCAAGTATTTCAATAGGGTTCTCATATTTTTTCCAATCTAGATTTAATTCACAAACAAAATCTAAATCAAACTCTTGATTGAACATTGGATGCACAGTGGTGCCGATTTTAAGAGAACCTTGAGGGTAGATATCGATATCAATATCTGGGAAACGTTCCTCATCTTCTGATAACCAGTTAGCTACAGCATTATAAGAAGTCTCAGATTGGTCATATTGGCTTTTACTTATTTGTAGAGCTTCACCAATACTTTGAAGCAATTCATCTAACTGATGGTCCTTTGAATATGTCTTCAGCATAAAATACCCCCTTTAATATTCTTAGCAAATTTTTTCTCTGAAAGCCAAACCCTTTAGATTCCGCTTTTTGAATCATTATTTTTAGTCTATTGTCAAAGCTTTGATAAATATTCTTTCATGGTTGTTTTGGTCATAGATAACCCATGGCATTTCTGCTTTAGGCATTCTAGCTCTGCCCATTTCTACTGCACAAGAAACTGCCATTGCCGGAAAAATGCTTAAGGAAGTAGAAAACCCGTGTTTTTCTTTTATATCCCTCATTAGTTGTCTAACTACCGTCCGCATCATAACCAACTGTGCTTTTGATCGAATGATATCGTTACCTACCAAGCCATCTTTCACAGTTAATTCCCAGATGGATACCTCTTTCCCTAAGATACTGTGAATCCTGTCATGTGAAACTTTGTCGCTTAATGAAATGACAAGTACAGGAGGATGATTACAAGTAACTGGTTTCTTAATTAAAAATTCGAAGCCTTCCGGAAAATCCTGCCACATCCAAGTCTTTGGTTCTCTAATGGGTTGATAGACATCAACATCAACTTTATCAGTAAATAATGTTCCTAACTGAATTAGCAAAGGCATCGGCGCTAAAGAAAATAATGAAAAATGAGCTCCATTTTTATTTCGTATCCTTTTTTCAACCTCGCTTTTAAACTCGGATTTCAGGTTTACAGATTCGGCCGTCCAAAATTCTGGCGAATGATCTTGTTGAGCCCAAGCCATGGAAATAGCAACTGGATTTTCTTCGGCAGGATATCGATTCGGGAATATAGCTTCAATTGCTTCCTCTTTATTTAATGGAGAAAATTGTGCTCCTATGTTGCTTCCATAAAAAACAATATGAGACTTTTTATCGGAGGCTATTCCCGTTACAATAGCAATTCGCTTCTCTTGTTCGCGTTTCCACTGTTGAAGCAAAGATCCAGAATACTTTTCTCCATCTTTATCAGCATCAATCAGTTTATGGCAACCGGGACACATTAAAGTTAAGTTCTCAATGCTATTTAAAGATGAGAGTCGTGTTTTAAAAGGTCCCCAACCTCGTGGTCCAGACTTTGAAAACGAATAAATATGGGCTTTTTCTGAAATGTTTACTGATTCTTGGGTTACTGGTGATTTATAGAGTAATCGATTGCACCCTGGAAATTGGCAGCGGCCCGCGGCTCTTGCCCAAAGCTCTCTTTCTACTTTTGGATCAATACGGCGAGTAAGTTTAATTTCTGTCGTGATACAAATTCCTCCTTTATGGATTATTTTTTATAATCTATTTCTATTGTGTAAACATATGGTATCACGAAAACCGAACTTAATCAACATGTAGTACGAACATATTTTCTATAACACATCATATTGTGTTCCTTACTATTCCCTTCAATGATAGAAGTCAAATCACTGTCTTCTTTTAAGCTAAAATGTAGAGAAGATTTTTGGACCCTTGAATTTACCACTGTTTTTCTTAACTACCATCCCCATAGATTTAAGATATATAGTTTGTGAAATAAGTTTTGATAAAATAGAAATAAAAAAAGAAGATGACTTTTGTCATCTTCTTGCATCTATCAATAACCATCGTTTTTGATAGGATACATTTCCTGAACTATACTCCTATTTGTCTTTCGCCTTTGCCCATTCCGAAAAATTTTTTATTGTTGTTCCGACTATTATATTAGAAACAGCTTCATTAAAATCTTTTGGCATAAGTGGGATTACTGTATTATTGAAATATTGATAAAAAAGAATATCAAAATTTATTAATTTCTGTTTCATTTCTTCTATATTGACTTCTTTTCTACTTAAAACTCTTAGCTCATAATCCCCTTCTTTTCTAAGTAAACTGTCATCATTTATACCTAATCCTTCTACATGAATTGACCCAGCATGTTTGACACGATTATAAAGGGTTCGAATTTCAGAAATTAAAGGATCATTTAAAAAATCCTTTACTGCTTTAAAAAGAGGTGAACTCTTATCTAAGCGTTTCTCTAGTTTATGGAATCTAAATTCTTTGATTTCTTTTTGGTAGTATTCAGTTTGAAGAACATCAAAGCTTTTATTTCCATGATATAAATACAGTGCTTGCCAAGAAAGATCTATACAGTAATTATAATTGGCCATTGCATCAAATAAAAACTTCGCCTTTATAAATACTGTAGTAAGTTGCGATTCTTCAATAGACATTTCAGTATAATTTTGCTTTTCTAAGAATATTAGCGAAGTTCTAGCGTTAGAAACTTGATAATAAACATCTTGAATTTTATGTCCAGTTAAAATTAAATTGGCATTGTCTTCTGCATATTTACCATAATGTAGATAACTATCTCCAAAATTAAGCCAAGAAGAAGTACTGTATTTATTATATAAGTCTCTAACTTCCATATTTGTCCTCCCTGTTACAAATAATTAATTTACATCTAATGTTGCTACTTTTATTCATCTCTTAGTTATTACCTATTTATTTTATCGTTCTATATAAGCATCAATCGGATAAAAATACTCTTTTTCTATTAGAATTTCAAGAAGCGAGAGTGCTTCTTCTGTGTTAATTAAGTTCTCAACAGATAATAGACCTACAAAATTATTTGTCTTTATTTCTGAAGAAATAGCAGCTGTAGCTTTTCTCAAAAACAAATCATCTACTATTAAACTATGGTTCTCCCTTTTACTCAACTCAATAGCTGAAATATCTTCAGCAAACACTATATCTGATAGGACATCATATACCTCCGCTGCCGCACTTTCCACTTCAACTTTTTCTACTTTTGAAATAAAATTTAATATTTTTATCCAAAACCTTCTTTGTTCTAATATTTCTTCAGTGCTATTCATATGACGAGAAATTTGATTTTCTTCTGTTAAGTTTAATCTTCCAACTTTGTTCTCTTCATAACTACTTAACTCTTTAATAACACCCTTAACTCTATTTTCTATATTTTTCACAACTATTAATTTATCAACAATAGGCTCCAGGTTCGATAAATAATCTAAATGGGTTAATAAAATGATGGAACTAAGAGATAAAATGTATTTTTGACTTTTGTGTGATGCTGGAGCTCCAGCGTAATAAGGTTGAGAAGGTGTATTAAATATACCTATGAGCACTTCAGCAAATTGAGTTAAATTCTTTCCTGATAGATATGAAATGGGAATACCTAAATCACTCCCTGAGAAGTTATATGCTGAAAATCGATTTTCATGTTGTTCTTTCTGCTCTTTTAAATTCTCTTGCAATTGCTCCCCTAACTCTTTTGAAGAAGTAAAGGATAAAACCTTCATAAATTTGGGATCAGAATATTTATTGTTAATTTCATCTATACAGTAACGAAATATGTATGCCCCTAAACTAATTACTTCCACTATCTCGTATTTTTCTTTATCTATTTCAATTTCCTGCCCCACCTGACCTAATGAAGAGAGAACTAAACTTATTTGCTCATTCTGCCCATAATTTTCACAATCAAAAATTATTTCTCCTGGTTCTCCAAAAATCGAATCATCCACATGTATAGCAATCTTGCGTTCTTTCTTTTTGTTTTTTAGTGTAGTCACTGTATCCACTTTTGTTCTATCTAGATTAACTTCTGTTTCTTTATATATGAGACGAGAGAAATGGAGACTTACATGGTTTTTTAAAATATTGCTATTGATATTATTTCTTAATAAGTACAATGCCTGTACAGCTATTCTTTCTGCTTCTTCAAAAGAATTTTGATAAGCTCTAAGTCTAGAGATTAATTGAAGATCTTGTGGTATGCCTAATCTCATTAAACAAGAAACTTCATTATTAAATTGTTCAATATTATCCATTTCAATGTTTGCCACTATTTTATATCTGGAATAGAACTCATCTATTCCAAAAAGACTTTGATATTCGTCTAAATTCGAAATGAAATCGACATTAAAATCTCTTAATTCATAGTTGATTCTAAGGTTGTATTGAAGTAAACTTCTAAATTTACATCCACTTTTTAGAAACTCCCTTACTTTCTTTCTAATTTCCATAAGATCTTCTCGCGCTGTATAATGATCCACTGTTTTTAGATAAAGTATTAGTAAATTTTCATTGGTTGTAACTCGATGCTCCAAAAGATTTCTACTACTATCTTTGAAACCAAAACTCAAGAAAAGCTCACTTATTCTTTCAAGTATATGGTCATTAACATTAGTCATATTATTCAATATATTATTATGAATTTCATCAATAAACATTGTAGAATCGAATTCTAAGCCGACTCTGAGAAGCAGGGGATACAATGGAATTTCATTTGGATATTTTTTAATTAAATTCATAAAATTTATTTCATTTTTTTCAAACCCTTCTAATTTCACAACAGCAATTAAATATAACAATTTTATAGTAGGATTTGTTTTTAATACGTCATCCTTAATATTCTCGTATACTGCTATTACTTTATTCCATTCTTTTTCAGCAGAATAAATTAAGAATAAATTTACAATGTTCGGTAGGGTTTCATTCCAGTATTCTATAAGTTTTTCCTTAGCTTCAGTATTTCTTCCACTCTTTGAGAGTATATCTGCTTTAATACTTTCTACTAATACATCTCCATTCATTGAATTTGGAATATTCTTCATCTCGTCTGCTGCTTGTTTTATGTCTATTATTAAAACAAGATTCAAATAAAGAAACCAGTATGCTTTCTGATTTTCAAATGGTAAATACTTAACTATATAAAACAACTCTCTGAATTGGTTTATCACATCTATATATATTTCGCCAGAGTCTTCCATAAATCTCATTGTTTCACTATATTTATAGAATAGGTCATAGCCTTGTGCCAACACTTTATTGTATCTATAAAGAACAGATTGGCTTAATTTACTTGCAGAACTAAAAAACTCTTCAGCTTTTAAGAACTCTGCTTCTGAAAGTAAAATTAATCCTACATATGAATGCGCTTCAGGAAAATCCTTAAATTCATTTTTTATTTTATTTTCTTCTAGGAGAAGTGCTAATATTTTTTCATAATCTTGATTGCAAATATCAAAGTATAGCCTTTTTAATAATATGCGTTCAGAAGAATAGCCTTTGGAATAAAGATCATTTAATGCAGTCTCGAGTAATTCTGAATCATGTTTATAGCATGCAATTGAAGAATCTATTTCAGATATATATTTTGAGTCGCTATCTATTCTTCTTATTGAATTTTTTATTTCTTCTAAATTAGTATAGTCTCCAATCAGTATATTGGCTCTTGCTCTCTGGTAATATATGACCTCCCTCTGTTTCTTGCTAAGAGAGTTTTGAGATTCTAAAGAATTATTTATTATAGACATTGCTTCATCTAATTTATAATTATCTAGCGCTTTTTGAATTAATGTTATTTTTTCTTCAGCAAAAATATTGTCTTCTTTCATTCCTTCAATTTTATTCTCTACACTTTGTATAATTTTTGTGGTAGAGGAATCTACTATTTCGCCTATTATAGACAGTTTGGCCGATTCTTTTAATGATAGTGAGTCTTCTCTGAGATCAATAAGGACATCTATTAAATCAGAAAAATATTCCTGAAAAATCTGTTTATTATAAATCAAAGATCTTTCATGTCGTTGGTAATACTCATTAACTTTAGATACAGATTTATTGGAAATAGCCATTTTAAACTCTTCCAGAGAATTATCAGCTGAGTTATACCCATTAAAAATTCTTTTATAAATTTCATCACTTAGTTCCGGAGTTTCCAAAACTTTTTGAAAAGCCAAAGTATCTAATTCTGTGTTATCAAAATTTCGATTAAAACTTTTAAGTACTTCCATTATTTTTAAGTTTATTTTTTGGTTATCTCGATCAGTTTTATTTTCCCAAGCTAAATTTGATATCATATTAACCCCAAAACTAACAATTGCTCCCGCTAAAAACCCTGACATTCTATTCAACTCCTTACTAACTCTATTTTGTTACAGTGATCTCTTAATGATTATTGTATATTAATTTTAAAACAGAATTTCCAATTGTAGGTATAAGGTAGCGGAATCTTTCAAAAATAACCTATTTCAATTCTTTTACAGTTTGATGAAATAGATACTTCCAATACTCTATTACTTTATACAAAATTGAATATATCAGTTAAAAATTATCTATATTCATTAGCTGCGTTAGAATTTCCAGAAAATTATTCATTAGATTTTAGTTGAACCTAATAAACAACTTATTAAAACCTAAAAATTAATCTAGATAAATTTTATTCTTGTATAAAGTATTAGTAAAAATCTTTATCGCTTGTTCAACTGCTAATTTCTTGTTTTAATCTGCAAAATATATCTAGTTCCCATATGCCTTATAAAAATAAATTACAACTATCTTTTTCCTCTCCTTTTAAAATAAAAAAGCTCCTTGAAGACATTCCTCCCCGAAGGGGAAAATGCTCTAAAGAGCTTAAACGTTAAAACCTGCGGACACTAAGGGGCCGCTAATACTCTTTGAGTATAGCAAAGCTAATATAGTTGCAATACCTCTTAAAACCAACTTAGACTCTCTCGCCTGCTAACCTCTTAAACGCATCCGTTAATGTAGATTCTAATTTCTCTCCTGTCACAGGATTGATAGAAATAAATCGATTCACGAAATCAGGATATCTTTCAGCATTATTGCTGACAATAATAGTGCCTTCCATACAATCAAAAATTTGAATTTCACAATAGATCTTATTTCCATCTTTAATAAGGACGGCCATATGGAAGTCACCTCCTTGTTTCAGACGTTTATATAAGTCTAGGGAAATACCTTCATTGATGGAACCAATTTTATTTATCTTAGCGTCTGTAAAATTTTTAGCGATCAGTATCTTTCTAATTATTTCTCCATTAGGATCGTTGAAGTAATTTTCTCCAATCCAATAATGAGATAACTCGTATGCAATTTTTAAAATTGCTCTCTTGTATTCAATAAGATCCGCGGAAGCCTCTATAATCATTTCTGGTGCTGGTTCCCTGGTTTCAACGGCTCTTCTTAAAATTTCTGCTGATTCCATTACTGGAAATCCATTTCTCTTTAAAGTTTTATTTACCATGCCGGGTAATCTTGCTTTATCTTTCAAATCTACTCGATAGTGTAAATTGCCTGAACCATCCGCAAGAACATTGAATTGTTTTTCGGGTTGCATATATACACCCTTTGAATTACCAACAGAGTCAAATTCAAGCCGCATCTCTTGTTCCATATCTCCTTTAAGGTATCCCTTTTTGAAGATATTAGGAATTTCACCAGATTTTCCGGGAATTCTGTAAATCATTCTTTTTATTTTAACTAAAAAGTGATTTACAAGATGCGTATCTACATCATGTCCTAAACGACTGTTGCATATTATGCAGACATTGTATTGAGTTAACGTACCTCCAATAGAATCTGGAAAAACGTGTTCTTCATTAAATTCTTCTTGTTCTTTAATCTCTTTACAAATGATGCATCTCATTGCTATTCTCCCTCAGTGCATAGTTTTTTAGTCCCTCTCATTTTAAAACAAATAGGACTCAAAGAAAGTGTAACCCTGAAAACCATCTTGGAACTTTCTATGTAACAATGTAAATAAAAAATTTAAGTTTCTCGATTTAGTTTATAACAGAAAATAAACTCGATATTTAAAATCGACGCTCGAACTTAGGTTACTTTGCCTTTGGTTTAGGCATAACTCCTTTTATATTCGACTAGGTTTCCTAATATTATTAAAGTACTTAAAAAGGCTAAGCACGCTGGAAACAGCAATACAGAGCTGTAATTGTTATCAGAGAAAAAGACGAAAGTACCAACAGATAATATTAATACAGCTATACTCACTCCAATGGACTTTTGCCAATTTGTATTTTCGCTATAAAGTTTATACGTATAGGTATTCTTGTTAATGATTTTTTTAATCTTTTTCTCTTTCCAATCATCTATCAATAGGTATTCATTCTTTTTATTATTTAATAGTAACAGGTTATTTTTGGTCAGCCTTTCAACACTCCATTCTTCGTCATTTATAAGTATCATGTACTCTGATTTTAAATTTAAAACCTTCTCTATTCCTGTAACCATTAGATTCATACATATATTTAATAGAAATATCATTGCTAAGAACATAATTAGAAAAACCATTTCACTTACGTTTGCTTGTTGGACCAATAAATCTTTTTGAAATATGACTGCATAGAGAGTAGTTAGAAAAACACTAGGAATTATTGTAATAACCATTTTTGAAGCAAATCCTTTTAACTTTTGATAATCCGTCATTAACTTTTTCTCTAATTCAGTAACAAACCAAAAATCTATAGCTGCTTTCAATATGTAAACTAAGAAAGTACCGGCTCCTATTAAAGGACCATAAGTGTTCACCACTTCAATAATTTGATTCACCCTTCTACCTCCTCTTTCTCAAATAAAAAAGAATATTTTAAGTAAATTAAAAGTTAAACTTAATATTATAATTGTAATATTTTTCTATTTCTTATACTAGTTAAAACAATTCTTTATTATTACAACAATTGGTTATTCTGGTATCCTTAAGTAGATATCGGGCTTAATTTCAGAGAATAAATCGTAATACTTTAAAAAGAAAAGTTAGGAAACGATAACTTTCATTTATAGAGGAGGAAATTCTATGCCTAAAAATGTAATTCAATATGATTTATTAATCTCTTGTCCCTCTGACGTGAAAGAGGAGCTAGCTATAATTTATGAAACTGTTGAAGATTTCAATCGTATGTTCGGCTCAGCAAATAATATTCAAGTTATTACAAAACATTGGTCAAAAGATTCTTATCCTCAATCAGGTGGATCCCCCCAGAGTTTATTAAATTCTCAGTTCATATTTGATTGTGATGCTGCTTTAGCTGTTTTCTGGACAAGATTTGGCACTCCGACTGAAGATTATGGATCTGGAACGGAAGAAGAAATCGAAGAGTTGATAAAAAGTGGCAAACAGGTCTTTCTCTATTTTAGTGATAGGCCAACCAATCCTTCTTCTCTTGATTCCGAACAATATAATAAAGTAACTGAGTTTAGAAAGAAATACTCTAGTCAAGGTATATATCATCCCTATTCTGACTTAGCTGTTTTTAAAAAAGATCTTTTAAATCATCTCACGCTTTACTTTTTAAAATTGATTACTAATGAGAATGCTGAAAAAGATGAAATCAATAGAAGCAAGCTCTCGGTAAAAGGGACTTTGAATGGGAAAATCACTGAAGAGGGAATTATTGCTACAGAAAAAGATTATTTAAATGTACCATTAATAACCAATTTGACAAATGATATTTCTAAAATTTTCGATAAAGCGAAAAATTATCCGCTCGTCATTAAACCTGAGGAAAAAAGTACACCTAACACTTCATTAAATAAGACAAATATTAACTCCAGCATTGGAAATTGGGCCTCATTACTAGCTGCTCAACCGGCAAAAATTGAAAACCTGATGATGGCAAAGATTCGGGAATATGCAAAAAGACAGAACATCGAAATAAGAGAAGATTTTTTCTACCTTGGTGACCTCGGTAACCAAAAGAATCTTGCTAACCTTCCAGGTATGGGACATTCTTATAGTTTAGTTGGAACAGAAGAAGAAAAAGAAAAATATGACATGATAGAAAATTTATATTTTAAAATCGTAGAACTTCAAGAGTGGTCCGATTTTTTTGACACATTGAGTTCTCTCTTATATGTGGAGTTAGCCTTAACTAACTTTGGTTCAAGTTTCGATGAAGATATTGATATTAGCCTGTACATTCCAAAAGGAAATCTACAAAACACTGATGAAATACCTATTCCTGGAAATGAAATCATCGAGCTTATAACTGAACACATCGATAGTTTCTTTAAGCCCAAAAAGTCTATAGCAGTTAAAGAATATGAAAATTATCCATCTTCGACTTCCCCCTTTACTCCGTCATTTCCTGGTTTTCAAATGTCTCATTCACAAGAAGTAGACAGAAACCGTCAGGAGTATGAGGAAGCCATAAAAGAGCTATTTTGTTATGAGTATTTTTCAGAGGAAAAATTTGAAGTAGTACGGTTTACACAACCATACTTAAAACAAAATTCCAACGTTTTCTTTCCTTCCATTCTTCTTTTAAAGTCTAAGCCTGATTACGTTTACTACGAAATTTCTTCTAAATTTTCGCCTGAAGTAATAAAAGGCGAATTAGTTGTATCAATGGACAGTGAAAACCAATAAGAGTTTTTATGGATGCGATTTTTAAGTTATATTTTAGAAAAGAGTGGCTCTGGCTGCTCTTATTTGTTTTTGCTTCCCCTTTATTAAAAGATTGGAGTAAAAGCGATTTTAATAGCGAAAATTTCTAAGAAATAATTGAGAACAAACGAAGTATTTTTCTCGGAAATGAAAATAGTATCGACAATCCTCTATTAACTTAACTAATTAATAATGACTACGTAAGTGCTTCATTAAAACAGAGAACTACATCACAATGTCACTATATAAAAAGCTTCTCAATCCGTTAAAGAAGGACCGAAAAGCTTGTAATATTTTTCTTAACAATTTTATGATTCACATGCATGTACATTTTTATCGCAATCCATTTTCGATTGATAGAAAGCATGGCCTTGCGGATCACCTGCGGGGTAAACTCTGTGCAATTAGCAAATACCTCTGAAGAGGTGGAAGTGCTAGTAGCGATTGTGGCAGCGGCTTGTGATGCTTTTTCTTCTTTAAATCTTAATTTATAACATAAGATAGCTATATACTATAAATCCACATAACTTCCTTACATATTTTTTGAGTTCTCAAGTTTATTAAATGTAACTGTCACCTCCGTTTTAAATTCCTCAAATTCTTCAAAACTATATTTTTCATTATGCTCTATAAAGAAAGTTTTCTCTCCTACGCTTATAGAACTTATAAATGCATTATCTATAGAAAAGTTTAATAAAGAGCTAATATTTCGAAATTCCAAATATTTTTCAACACTAAATCCCCAATTCTTTCTAATTGACGGAGTACTTGTAAAAAAAGATTCGGTTGCGAAATTAGAAAGTATAATTCTTGTTACCTTGTCCGACATCATAGCTATTGCAACTGCTTGAATTTCTATAGTTCTTAATAAATGAATTTGCGAAATTATTTCTTCGGTTTTACTTTTGTCAATATAAGCATTTTTTGTTAAGTCTAACACTGCAGGTAATCTTTTTTCTAAATTTATAAAGTGATTATAGACAGACTTATAAAGATCCGTTTGTTTATAGTCTTCTATATTTTTAAATCCTACGTATTTTTCAACAAATTTACTCGTAAAAGCATCTGACATAAATACTTGTGTTCGAGAATATATTTCTGGGTCCATCAATAATATAGGAAAAGGATCTATACATAATCTGAATACTACAACTGCACCGACGCATTTTTTTAAGCAAAATTCAAACTCTTCAATGATAGGAGTTTGGTCTCTCTCTTGATTCAAAAAATGTTTTCTTGAAACATAAAAGGTATCAAACCCTTGTTTATGAACATGTTTATTAAGAAGTTTCTTAGTTTTTTTTATGCCATCAAAATAGATGGGCATTTTTTCTTTCACATCTAAAAAAATCGCTTTTTGTTCCTCTAGTGATTTAACCATAGAATTATACATTGGAAATATACTTTTCTCTTTCCATTTCAAGAGTTCTTTTTCTCGTTCTTGTTCTTGAAGATTCGCTAAATACACCAACGTAAGAGTGGTTTCAAGCGATTGTCTTAATGAATAGTAAGCACAATCTAAATAACCTTGTTCAAACAAAGAAATGGCATTTGTAATTAATTGCGCAGATTCTCTAATAAAAGTAATAGCTATTTGAAAAATATCCAACCTACTTACAAAACTATTTTCAAGTTGAAATAAATCAGTATAATAGTCTTTTTTATTTGGAATTTCTAAAGGTATTAAGTTTCTATTTTCTTTATATTCTATACCGTTAAATTCCATTTTCTTTTCTCCTTTCAATGAAATTACTAACACGGTTTCAATTGTTTAAATACATTTCGACAAATCATATAATTTTACCTTGTTAATAAATATGTCTCTTTAAACTCAAATTTTAGTGAAAGGTATTCTTTAAAACCTCATTTAAATGTTTTAGAAGATATATTTAAATCTTGGTTCTTAAGAGACACCAAATTAGAAACGACTAAGCAAGATAATCAAATTTTTTTGAGGAATTGGATAAGGATGTATTATTAAGACTACAAGCAAATGAACTTAAAGTTGAAGAACATGAAGCCGGTTTAATCCACGAGCTCATGTCCTTTAACTTTTTTATGATTAGCATATTATTAAACTCTTCATTTAATAAGACACGATCAACATTCATTTATTTTACTCATATAAAAACCTAATTTACTTATGATACGGTTCTATGTATCACAACTTAAATAAGTCTTGCTAATCTTGTATATTTTATAACCAATGATAAATTTCAGAAAAAGCGCTAGCCGTTTATCTTTTGTCCTATTAGCATCGCGGTTGAAGCAATGGTGTGATGGTAAAAGGGGGTTGGGTTATTCATCAAACAGTTTCTATTGTTCCGATCGTGAAACTAATTGCTGTCTAGTTCTGTCTTACTTAATAGTAATTTCCAATGCAGACGAAGGTAGTACTATGTGGTTCATATTAGGACTTATCGCAATAGCGGCAACCTTCCTCAATCTGTTTAAGTATGCAACAGGCAAAGATTATAAGCTAGCGATGGCAATGGGGTTATCCTTTACTGCATTAACAGTCGCCGCAGATTACAGTATGGTGGCTGATTGGGTAAAGGCGGAAGACTGGCCTGCTTTACTGGATGTAGTGCCTACGATGGCAGCGGCCTTATGGGTTTTGACGATACTATCGATTTTATTAAATACAGCTCCCCTACTGCTAGAACTAAAAAGCAAAACGAATGATTGATTGTCGCCTCATTTATACAATGTTCACTAAATACTTCGGGCTCTGCAGTTCCTCTATTTTTATACCCAAGTGGTCTGTTTATAGAAAGAAATCAAAGCCAGGGCTGTAGATAGGATGGTTTACTGAAATGCTGGTTTAACTAACTAGGTAATTTAGAAAGATCAATCTTCAACAAACGGTCCAACTTGTTTAAGAACTAATGGTAAAAAATTATAAAAGTCACGAAGAACGGGGAATCTTATGACAAAGGCAACAGGGCTGCTCGTCATTTTGGGAATCATGAACATCACTCTTGTCATCATGCACTTTACAGATTACGTTCTACTTTTTTTAAAACCAACAGGATATGTCATCCCATTGGTTTTTAATATTGCAATGATCATTGTCCTCGTCTTTAAATCAAAACTTTCTAACGTATGGATAATGGCCATCCTTTTCATTGGACTACCTATAGTATTGGTACATGGTTTTTTCATTTTATTAATGGATAACGATTAGACGAAAATTGTTAATCCCGATAGCCAGCAATCCAACGACCGTTCGTTTTTTTACTTGGGAAGGGATCAAGGATGTGGATTTAAATTCGTCGCCATCAGTTGAAATGAAAGACAACAGATAACTATATTACAGTCGGGAGCGATTGGTTAAGAAAAAGTAGCTTTTGCTACTCTTTTTTTGTACTTTTTCTGCTTTATAAATGACACCTAATCACTTACCGGCCACCGAATTGAAAAACCCTATTGAATAGGGTACAATAAACATAGAAGAAGTCACGAAACGATGAGGTTATTATGAAAAGAACATTTGTTTATGTAAAGAATTTTGATCAACAATGGAAACAATACGGACTGGGTGCTGCAGAACAGCGTGAACTGGAACTTCAATTGCTGATGGATCCGGGCCAGGGAGCTGTCATCACCGGTACAGGCGGTCTAAGGAAAATGCGTTTTTCTCCCGAAAGTGAGAACCAAGGAAAAAGTGGCTCTTACCGGATCATTTACTTGGATATTCAGACGGCTTCCCACACGGTTCTGCTTCTAATTTACGCAAAAAACCAACAAGCAACGTTGAAATCAGATCAAAAGAAGATACTAAAGCAATTGGTAGATCAGCTGAAAAACTCATATGCTTCCGAAAGGATGGATGGAAAATGAATGAAAATCAATTTTTTGACGACTTGAAATCGAGTTTAGAGCAAGCCATTGACTATGCGGAAGGCAACCAATCGAAAGCCAGAACCAAAACCGTAGCGATCAAGGAATTGGTCACTTTTTCTGCAGAAGACATCAAAAGTCTGCGGTTGCAGATGAATTTAACACAAAAGTCATTTGCAGCTCTTATAGGGGTGTCGGTCAAAACAATCGAATCGTGGGAACATGGTACCAACCAACCGAGCGGTGCAGCCCGCCGACTCTTAGAAATTTTAAGTAATCAACCGCACGTAGCAGAAGAACAAAAAATCGTCTCTGTCTAACTCCATAACTAGTTACTCATTTCCTTCATCATAAAAAACTGCCTGGTCTAGCTGACCTGGCAGTTTTTTCTTACCTTTTTTAGTTAATGCAAAAAGTTAAGCCTTATTGGGCAGAGAAAGAAACGTATTTAAAAACTCTACTTCCATTCAGTAGCAAAAGAAAAAGAGCCTTCTTTAGGCTCTTTGAATCCATTTTTTAGTTTAATAATGGTGGCTTGACCTTTTCCGGCCGTTTTTCGGAACGATAATAGTTGATCATCCTCGCTACTTGTAAGAGCGGCAATAAAATCAGCACATACAAGAGCGGTTCCATATCCATAAAGAATAATAGGAGCGCAATGAGGTTCGGTAAAAAGATCAGAAACCCAATCGCCATCTTCTTCCACGATTCATAAACGAGAGCACCAATCGTATACCAGAGGGAGACTGCTAATAGAATCCAAGGCAGGTACATCAAACTGAAAAAGTACAAGAAAACGGAAACGTTATCGAACCAACTCATACAGAATCCCTCCTTTTACAATGCATTATTTCCTCCTCATTATACCCTGCATCATTTCTACGTCTGTTTTATTCATGCTCATCCGCACGTTCTGTAGAGAGCCATCCAGCGCAAATCCAACGTTCTACTTTTCCCTTTTGGCGGCAACATCCGGCTCTTATTTTTAATAAATGGAGTAACTTGATTACAGCAGCCTGCCTTTAGCTAACCTAGAAAAAATAGAAAAAGATGCGTTTCATACACAAAAACTTTGCTGTCTACTGTTTTATAAAATAATGGCTAGAAATAAGGAAGAAATCCAGAAAAAATGTATTGTCGGTTGGATCTTCGTAGCTTATGATGAAGATGTAAATAACTTACAGGGAAGAAGGCGATGTGTTGAAGAAGACCCTAAGTATCCTTATGTCCGTCTTCCTGTTGGCTGGGCTTGTTTCTATGCCTTCCGCTTCGATGGCGGCTACCCCAACAATGAAAGTACATTTTATTAACGTCGGCCAAGGTGATGCTACCTACATCAAGATGCCGGGCGGCGAGGACGTCCTGATTGACGGTGGGCGGCAAGGACAGGGAGATGAAGTTATTGCTTATCTCAAGAAACAGAAAGTCGATGACATTGAGATTATGATTGCCACGCATCCCGACGCTGACCACTTGGGTGGTCTGGATGAAGTGCTCAAAGCTTATAAAGTCGAGTCGGTCTATGCACCGAAAGTGGCCCATACGACCGATGCTTATAAGAATTTCCTGACTGCTGTCAAGGCAGAGAAACTGACTATCAAGACAGCAAAGGCCGGTGTGAAACTTCCTCTGAAGACTGGGACGGCCAAGTTTATCGGACCGACACGCGACTATGGCAAAACCGATTTGAACAACTGGAGCGCCGTGTTGCACGTCACGTACAACAAGAACAAGTTCCTGTTTACTGGCGATGCCGAAAAAACTGCCGAATCGGACATGGTTAAGGCCAAGCAGATGCTCCTTGCCGATGTCATTAAGGTTGGGCATCATGGAGCCAAGACTTCCTCCAATGCGGGCTTCCTAAAAGTCGTAAAGCCGAAATATGCGGTAATTAGCGTTGGAAAGAATTCGTATGGCCATCCATCCACTGAAGTACTGAACCGATACAAGCCGTACAAGACGACGATTTATCGGACGGATCAAAAAGGCAACATCATCTTCACTTCGACCGGAACCAAAATCACAGTTGCTACGGTGAAATAATCATGAAGCCCTTAAAAGGAATCATCGATCGGTTTGAAGAGAACATTGCAGTTGTTGAAATTGAAGGGATTACTCGCGACTTTGACAAGAGCATCTTTCCAGCAACAGCGGAGCCGGGTGACTTTGTTGAAATCATTGGAGATCGGGTGACCCTTCTTAATGAGGAAACCGAGAAGCGTAGAAAAGAGATCGAAGAGTTAATGGATGAGCTTTGGGAGGATTAAATTCTCTTGCTAATTCTTCTCTAACTAAATTTGAAGAAAAAAGGCAGCATATGCAGACAAAAACGGATACCGTCTCTAGACAGAGACGGTATCCGTTTTTGTGACATTCAGTCTAAGGAAAGGACAACTTTAATTTTACTCTGCCCATTTCACATGGCTATATCTCTTTCAGGACTTTTATTGGTCAAAGGGTAATCGTCGGTTTTCGTCTTTGTAAATTGAGTACATGGTGCCGACACTTTTCATGGCGGAACAGGTCGCATCACTACAAGCGAAAATATGGGTTTGCGTATCGGTGTAAACATTTACCGTAAAGTTGTAAGGGAAGGTCCCACCTTTTGACTTCTCCAAGAATCGATCGATCGCAATCACCTTCTCCTTGCTGGCGATCTCATGATAATCGGCACTTTCTACTGTTTTTTGCACCATTTCGCTTAACGCGATTTCTTCTTCCGCTGTCGGTTGAAATAACAGCCAATCTCCCAACAGAAATAAATTAATTCCCAAGCTGACAATGAATAGCACAAGTACAAGTTTCTTTTTCATCGTGATACTCCCTTTTTAATCTTAAATAGCGACAAGTATTTTATTGAGCATACATTTTTTAGGAGCGTTTTGTCTTTATAAATTTATTTTCTCTGTGTAACTGATTATTTAAGGTTTATTACCGAAAGAAAAAAGAGCGCGTCAACGAAACACAAGCCCAGATATATCAACGATTTGAATGTATCTTTTTTCTACTAATTTCAGTTTCACTTATTTTTCTCAGGAAGTTAATAAAACCGGGGTTTTGAATGTAACTTAATTACACTTAAGTTACATTCAGATTCAATAAAAGAATTCTACTTCTTTGAAAAACGAAACCTTACTGGAAGTTAATTAGTAGAATGGTTAGGCTTAATTTATTTACGAGTAAAAATAAGTGGTTACTTGAAAGCCTAAAGGAGGCGAAAAAGTGAAAATTTTTTATTGGAATTTATCAGATAAGGAGAAATTTATAAGGTCACTTTGGGGAGGAGTATTAGCATTATTACTTTTATATTTTGCTGCTTACATGTATGAAGGTGATACGTTCGTGAAAATTTATCTACCAATAATTGTAACTCTATGTATGTTAATTTCGCTAGTTTATAAGTATCGGAAATATAAAAAAACAGAGTAATCTAAGATTATTTAAACTCTGTTAACGTTGAATTTGAATGTAACTTACTTGCTATTAAGTTACATTCAAATTTAAAAATAGAACTATTTATTAGATCTTTGCTTTCTCTTATCGAGCACAACCCAAGCATAATAGATGGCCAATCCAACAATTAATATAAGGGTTGGAATGAACTGAAACTCGTTTGGAAGAAAAATATACAGCAGCACGGCCAGTAAACCCAAAGGTAATACAAGAGCAAACCAAATCCTCACTCTTTTATTTTGAAAGCTCATATCGAAACGTTCCACCTGTTTCACCCCTTTTCAAACTGGTTCTTTTGCTATTTTGAATGTAACTTAATTCACAATAAGTTACATTCAAAATCTTTATTTTTAGATGGTTTGAAGATTATTTAAAAATTGTATTTCAAGGAATTTATGAGTTTGAATCATCAAATGCAGCATATACTTTATATTTATTTTCCGCATTTTCATCCTTGGTATATACTCTGCAGTTTTCGATGGCAGCTAATCTAAAAGCTAGAGCATAAGCTATTTTATAGTCAGGAGTACTATAACTATCATAAAGCCTTCCGTACATTTCATTTGCAATTGAATCAGCCCATACATCAGCTTCACGCATCGTATCGAATATGATCTCCTCTTCTTTGCATCGACTCATCGCATTTTCATCTCCAGTATGAAAATTTATTTTACCATGTGCCTTTCTTGCTTGATCTGAATGTAACTTATCTGCACATAAGTTACATTCAAAACCTAGTCTTTGTTGGTTATTTTCCATCTAACTCAGCTGCCCATCCTTTAAACCAATCGGGAGGTAATTCTAACTTGGAGAAGTCCATCTTCATTAGCTTTTCATGAGAATAAAACTCATACCAATGCAAATCCCATTGACACTCAATATCTCTTGCAATAACAAAAGCTAATTCTTCTTGTTCATCTAAATCTTCATCTTTCCAAGCCATCGTTAAATTATCGCACCACATGCAAAAATCTACTTGAGGAAATGAGTTTTCTCTCTTGCATACGGCATCTAAAAGAGCTTTAAGACTTTCAGAGGAATAAGGAAGATTAATACTGGTCTTATTCCAATTCCATTCCACACTGAACACTACCTTCGCTTATTTATTCCAGATCCTTGCCCATAAATTTCGCGTGTCTTTTGGAGGTGTTATCGCCTGAGGTTCACTTTCTTTTTGCTATAAGGAGGATTCTGGCGCATCTATATTGAATTCCACAAGCAATAGTGAGCTAGTTGCTGCTAATGCTCTCCTATCCGATTCAATTTGTGTTTCATTTCTTCCAAGACTTCGACGAACAAGAAGTCGCGCTTTCGCATCTCTTCTTTCAAACTTCGGTTCTCTTCTTCAATGTCTTCTAGTTTTTTTAGATAAGGGCCGCGGTGACGTCATCATAACGAGACAACGAAAGAGGTACAAGTACCGTTAAGAGAGACTATTCTTCTAATACTGAAAACTAACCATGAACGCACCAAAGCCAAAAAAATTATAATGTAAACAACAGTTTACATCAAAAAGCTCAGGTGCCTTTTTACTTTATTGGCTCCTGAGCTTTTTATAAGTAAAAATTTTCTTTTTCCTTAATCATATAAAAGCTAACTGAAAAGACATATAAACTTGGATATTAGGTTGCCTCATTCTGCAATATCTCATTTTCCTTTTCTTCAATATATTCATTGACCAATACAAGTAGAAATCTGTCTCGGTCAATTATACTACTCCATAAATCAATTGCTTTTGCCAAACCTACCCCTGCTATTAAGAGAAAAAAATAACTAATAACTAATTGTATATTGCTCTTATCTGAGAAATTTAAGAAAGTGATTACAGCGGCTCCAATTAAAGCAATTAATATACTTTGAGAGGAACTCAAAAGAGAAGGGAAGCGCGGGCTATTAATTTTAAGTTCTAAGTACTTTTTATAGCTCTTCCACCCTTTTAAATCTCTGAGTTCTAAAGAGATTTCTTTTTTGATCATATTACAATTCTCTTCAAATTCTTCTACAGTAAAATTTTTTTTATCGGATAATCGTTTTTTTATATCTATCGATGGATAGGGGTGACCTAGCCACTCATACAAGGTGTATTTAGCTTTTAATCGCTTCTCATACCAATTAAATATTTTATTTGATAAGTAATCCGAAGCGAAAATCATTATATTGAAAATTATAGCAATTAGTAAATAAGCCAGTACTATTTCAATTAACTTTATATTATCTAGATATGATTGCCATAATGGATTTATAGATATTAAAAATAAAATGATATTTATTATTAAATACGCATTTCTTTTATTTTTCAAAAACCTTCCCCCTTCAAAATGAACATCCATTACCTTTATCAGTTGTAACGCTAGTCGTGGAATGAGCGAAGAAAATTAAACTCTATTTGCTTTTTTAAAATGAAATTACTAAACAAAAGTTTTCCCTAATTTCATTTGGTAATTCAACATTCACTTATAACGCTCAAAAACGAGCTTTAAAGCCGATGTAAGCGACGTTGGCGTAATTCCCAATAATCCCACCATTTCATCAAACGACTTCTCCTGCACCTTATACAAGTCGTAAATATAGGCCATCCGAACCTCTTCCGTCTTAAACGGTTTGGGTAACAGCGCAGTTAAACCAGAATAGATATCCTTCATGTTGTTCCGCACATAATCCGGTCCGTATTTCTTATCCGATGAAACCAGGTAATCATGCTCCCGAAAAACCGCGCGCTCCATCGCCTGTACAATAACCGCTACGTCTGTCGGATCCTCAAAAACCAGCTGCCAGAAAACATCTTGAGACGTTACAAAGTTCATTTCCACTCGATCCCCTAAATCATGAAAATGCCTACTTCGTAACCGTTCAATCTCCCGCATTCGAAACCCAGCCATCGCAAACAGGAAATAAAGCTTGGCATTCAACATCAAATTTGGATGCTGCAGCACCTTTTTCTTTTCCTGCACAAATTCCAGATACACAAGCTGCGCCACTGGTTTCTCTATCACCAGTTGGTATTCAAATTTAGGCATGAAATCAACCGGCACCTTCCCCACCTTCCACAAGTAATGGAAATACTGACGGATATGGGACAGTTTCCGTTTGACCGTAGCCGGCTTCAACCCTTTCGCCTTCTCCTGATCCAAGAATGCCCGGACATCCGCAGGTTTGATTTCATACAGCTCCAGCTGCTTCTCATTCCGCAAGTTCACAAAACGAACAAATGACTTTAACAATTCCAATTCCGTCACCAGCGTACCAGGAGAAATCCCTTCTTTTAATCGATACTCCTCATAGCCATACAGCATCTTCATTCCCCTGCCCTTCTTTACATTTAGTTTAACAGGTCGACATAAGATCCCCAAAATCAATTCGTTAAGGCACAAAAAAACCAGTAGGTAAAATAAGGATTTCAAAAAAGAGCACGTATACAGATATGTATTGGCAGATTGGACAATTAAGAAGAATTGAATTTTTTTCCATTTGAAGAACGGTTTTCAGGGAAACTTGTCAGCAAAGCCAGTTGGACTTCAAGCTCCCACAGAGCGCTTGCGTTCTCACGTGAGCCGTTCATTAACGAGATTGCTTCATAGTACAGAGCACGATGTTGCTGGTTGAATTCAAGAGCACACTGAAGAAGCACGGCGACAGAGGTCAATCCCGTCTGTGCGCTGCGCCCTTTTCCGGTTCGTTTGATCAGCAGTTTCTTGGATTTGCGGACCACTTCGTTGAACGTGCTGCGGGGGATGCCGACGGCTTCACATAATGCGCTCTGGGTTGTCCATTTGATTGGCTGAACCGTACTGGTCTCCGATTGGATATAGGCAAGCAGATCCTCTTCCCACTCGTCGTAGTGGCTGCGGACGCGATCCTTCCGATCCTTCTTGAATTTGTACCAACCTCCGAGGTGATTCGTGACCGGAATATCCTTCCCTGGCAACCAGGCTTCTAATAACTCCTGGATATAAGTCTGACTTGCACCTTTGAAGCGGCCCTTGTAGGCGCTCTTGACGATTTTCTGAACCTCACTGTGACGCACAGGCACTTCAAGGGAGGAATTGTATTCGTCTAGCAGATCCAGTGTCTCCCCCTGTCCTTTTCCGGCACTGTAACAAGCCAAGGCGATTGTGTACATCAAGTTGTCGCGGCCGATTTGCCCCGCGCTTCCCTTTACGTAACGGGTGGCCAATAACTCGCGGAACCACTCGGCGTGTGTCGGATCAAGTGCCTCCTCTTTCGCTTCCACGACGAATAATCCACGGTTTTGGTCATCGTCTTGCCGTTTCGACCACGAAATCAGGTTGTGCAGGGAAAAGACCATCTTTTCGGAGAACCAGCGGACGTTGTCTTCTGAAGGCATGCGGAAAAAGCCAAAGTCATTGCAGGAAAGATCCACTCCCTGCAACACCTTGGCCAAGCTGCGCCGGATGTTCTCGGAAATGCGTTTCGCGACCTTCAAGCCGCGGTAGTCGTTCTGGTTGCTGATGAACAGCGGCGTTTCCAGCACAAAATAGACCTGAAACCCTTTCGGCGTCTCCAGGACCATCGTTGGAATGCCCACGCTGTAATCGAGCGCAGCGGTCAGAATTTCCGTATACGGCTGTTTCTTCGTGTCGATGTCGACGACAAACGTATTGATTTGCTGCAGGTTCTTTTCGGTGTGTCCCTTGAGATGCCACTTTTCTTTATCGACGTACCCTAAGTAATTGTGTACATTGGGGGTCCAATGAGAAAGTTCAACAGAATCCTCCAAGAGAGTCTCTTTCGACGTAATCACGTACCCTTTGACACCACCAGGTGTCGATAGATCTTCCTTGGAACGCGTAACGCCAATCGCACCTTTTTTATGTTTCTTTGTTTGTTTCTGATCTTCGATTAAGTGAGGAAGAGGGGCAGATGAGTTTTTTTTCTTGTAACTATGGATTCCTTCATGGAGAAGTATTTCAAAAACATTAGTCATCATTAACACAAAGCAGCCCCCTTCCCTATCCAATAATAACTCTACAGATTTCCTTCTACCTCATAACCTAAAGCAATGAATAGAGTCTGTAAATAGCGTTATATCAGGGTTTCCAAGGGCACAAAAGTAGATATTTCCACTTTTCTACTTTTGTTAGAATAAAATTCTTTTTCGCATAAGTAGATATTTCTACTTTTCTACTTATGTTATAAACGAGAGCATTCTAGCATAAGTAGATATTTCCACTTTTCTACTTTAGTGAGAATATATCATTATTATTGCACAAGTAGATATTTCTACTTTTCTACTTGTGCTAGAATATTTTTCATTCTCACAAAAGTAGATATTTCTACTTTTCTACCTACGTAATATTTAGTTTGAACTTCGCACAAGTAGATATTTCTACTTTTCTACTTATGTAGTTAGCGTGATAATTTACGAGCACTTTATATTGTCTACAAACATTGTCTCCTAAGGGTTTAAACTAAAATTTCTTCTAATTACTTTATAACAGAAGTAGATATTTCTACTTCTGTTATAAAGTAATTCATTTTAACGCAAGTAGATATTTCTACTTTTCTACTTATGTTAATAATAAATCTATTCTCACATAAGTAGATATTTCTACTTTTCTACTTATAGCTAATTAAGCTCAGTTTATAAATGAAGTAGATATTTCCACTTTTCTACCTATGTTAGAACTATCTCTATTCTCACAAAAGTAGATATTTCTACTTATCTACTTACGTTAATAACAAGTTCATCCTCACATAAGTAGATATTTCTACTTTTCTACTTATGGTTAGATCTTTCATCAAATATTACAGTTGTATTACATTTAACTTTATATTCTCACGAACTTCCACTTGTGTTATTATCAGATATATACAGAAGTAGAAGTTTGTTAGGTAGAAGTTTGTTTAGAAGATAAAAATTAGGAGGAATAGCGATGGTAGCCAAAACAATAGTTGTAGGTAATTTTAAAGGTGGAGTAGGAAAAACCAAAGTCTCGGTAATGACGAGCTGGGAGTATGCAAAAGTACATAATAAAAAGGTATTGCTTGTTGATATGGACCCCCAGGGAAATGCGAGTACCTTGATTGCTCGATCAGCAGGAATTGAAGAGATTAATCAAACTATATTTGATGGCTTCAAGAATGGTAATCTCCGAGATGTGGTTGTCAAAGTTACAGAAAATCTCGATTTGATTCCTGCAGCTGTTTCTTTCAAAAACTTTTCAAAATTTTTATATCAAAACTATCAAAATGATTTAGATCAAATTACTTTATTAAAAACACTACTAGAACCATTAAAAGCAGATTATGACTATATTTTCATTGATGTACCACCGACTATCAGTGATTACTCTGACAATGCCATGATGGCTTCTGATTATGTCCTTATTATATTGCAAGCCCAAGAACTATCTTTGGAAGGTGCCGAAACTTATGTATCGTATCTGCAATTTATGGCAGACGAATATGAAGCAGATATACAAGTTCTTGGTGTATTGCCAGTTCTTCTTAGAGCAGGGGGCCGAGTTGATCAAAGTACAGTTGAACGTGCCACTGAACTTTTTGGAGAGGATAATGTCTTCAAAAATGTTATAAAGCATTTAGAACGCTTAAAGGCTTGGGATGTAACCGGAATTAAAAACGAGGATCATCATGATCGTAAAGCACATCAAACCTTTTTAGATGTAGTGGATGAAATCGAGGAAAAACTTGCAAGATTTGAGGAGGAAAATACCCATGTCTGAAAACTCAAAGAAAGGACCTTTAATTAAGAAAAAAACAAAAACTAATACTCTTGAGAGACCAAAACCTGTAGTAATAAGTAGCCAAAACGATTTTAAGTTTAATAATGAGCAATCAAATCCACTACAACTTACAAGTAATGAGCCTATCAATAAAGAAAAGGCTGTCTCAATTCCTTCAGTAGAGAAAAAAACTGCAATTCCAGTTTCTGAACTAAAGACAAAACCTGCTCGCAAAACTAAGTCGGTAGTGGGTAAAAATAATAATGTCAAATCTATTAAAGTTCCTCATGATCTTCATACTCAAATTGGAGTCCTTGGAAAATTCATGGACGAAAATAAAACCTATGCTATCATTTCAGAACTTGTAGAATATTACACAAAAAATGAATTGACTGACAGACAACAAAAGCAATTTGAGTATATGACAGAATTCTTTAATGAAAATGAAGAATAATCATATTGAGTTCTTATTATTCTTTCCTTAAAAACCATCCACCTAACACAAGTAGATATTTCTACTTGTGTTAGGTGGATATTTCTACTTTTGCGAGGTAGATTTTTCTACCTTTGTTAGGTAGATAATTAAACAGATTTTATTTTAGAAGATTTAGTCAGATGTATGCTTGCATACGTGTATACGCATATGCAAGCATGCCAGTATCTGATAACAATTAAAAATGCTGAGGGTTTCATGTTTTACAAAAGAAAATATAGAATGATTGTAAATCATATCTGATTGGCTGCTAGTTTCATATAGAAGTGATAGAGGATAAATATTGCAAATGATTTGAGCTCCGTGTGTAAAATTTTGTGCCAGTCAATAAGGAATGAAGAACCATTAAATAAAACTATTATTGAAGTGCTAAAATGAAAAAGAAAATCAACTATTTAATTGTACTTTTAACGACCATCTTTATGTTGGGCTGGACCGAATCAGAAAAAATCCGCAAGAGATTGTTACCCTTGAAACAGATGTTCAAGAAGGAACCTAGCTGAAACAAATAAAAGGAGGGAAAAGAAGAAATGACCCCTGCGGTGTTAATGAACCAGTAGTAGAGAACACACCTACACAAGCCAATAATGAATAGTTCGAAGGATACGAACTTATTGAAATGGATAGTGGTGATTTGTCTAGATATCGTGAACTCAACACTATCGTTGTAAGTGTACCGGACTCAACAGTTGATAAGTTTTTATAAAAGAAGGAGGGAATAGCGATGGAAATTGCGAGAGTAAAAGAGAAGTTCATGAATGCGGATATTAAATTGAAGGGGCTTTTTTTTCTGGGGATCATCTTATTTGTAGCAACACTTCCCAAAGGCTTATTTTTACCGTTGGGCGTGTTGGTAGTTTTGGCCATGTTTTCTGAAAGCCTTTGGAGCGGACTGGTTTACATCTTTAAAACAATCCTTCGGTTCGCTATCGGGATTGCTACGCTGCTCCTTGCATTTTACCTAATCATGCTGATCGTAACGTATTTCTTTACTTGATAGCTTCTTAATCCTCGAACATTTTGTGATCGAAAAATTCGGACAGCGTCATGCCGAATCCATGAGCAATATTCTTAATCGTGTTGATCCGCGGATACTTGGATCTGCCAGACATTATTTCGGCCATGGTGGATTGTTTGACGCCCGAGCGTCTGATCAACTCGTTTGGAGTCCATCCTCTTTCCTTCAATAGCTGCTGAATTCGAGTAGTCACTGCCTCATCAATTTGCATACAATACCTCTTTTCATTTACATTCTGGTTTATGCCATGTACCGCTTGTACTCACCAGATCATTTATAAATCTTTAATACAAGATATTTTACCTCAAACTATAATCCCTAACAATGGCAATAGATTTCCTACAAAATTCAGATAAAATCAAAATGATACATAAGTCATCGTGTCGGGTGTGTATATGCCCACGTTTCGTGTTCCTTTATCCCGAACTGCAAAAACCCTCCTACAATACCCACCTATATTCGACACCATTCGACTTAAAAACTAAAAACGCCGCTCTTACAAAAAACCCTAGAAATAGGGCTTTATCGGCCTAAAGTATCGGTATACTGTTTTATTTATCGGTATACCGTTGTAATATTATCGGTATGCTGATACACTCAAATCACTAAATTGCTATGTTTTTAGAACCGTTGATAGGGGGATTTAAAATGCCTGTATGGTTTGGCGATTGGATCAAGGAACAACGAATGGCACTCGGCATTTCCCAGTCGGAGTTATCCGACAGGACCGGCAAACAGATTCCGCAAAGCACCATCAGTATGTGGGAACAGCGAAAAAACGAAAACCCGACCGCTCAGAATGTGAGATTACTGGTCGAGTCACTGGGAATATCCATGAAGAACTTTCCTTGGGAGCATGTCCGGTTTAAAGACAAGAACACGGAAGCGAGGTGTAATCAGATGGCAGAGCGGTTTTATCTATATGAATTGGCATCGGCATCCAGCTTAAAAACATTCGAAGGAAAGACGTATGAATTGAAAGGAGCTGTTGGTGTGGAGAAAGAGTCCGGCGAAGTTCGTCACATTGCGGATCTCTACTATCGAACGCGTTCAGTGATTTCGGACAAACAGCTTCTGGCCAAACGGAAGAATGCCCACGACGAATTGTTGAAAGTAAACGGTATTAAAAAAGTAAAATGAGCCATCAGTAGCATGCCATTAAGAACAGTAAGCAACAAAAAGGACAACTTCATAGTGCGTGTCTGTCGCAAATGGCAACTTGCGGTATAGATATACGTCGAGATGGTTTGGCCAGAGTCTCCTAAAACTGGCTGTTGTCCCGTTGCCACATTGTAGTTCTGGGTGAGCTAAAAACCCTGTGCGTTGCAGCTATAGGCTGCATAGAGTTAGCGAATGAACCGGCTATAAATTCGCCTATCCTTACTGTTCTTAATGGTGTGCTACTACCAAACAACTCGAAAGGCGGTTTTAGGAATGGCAGCAACGAAAGAACAAAAAGAACTGAAGACGAATGCAGAGGATCTCTTGGCCTATAACGGCAAAGATTACGACGACTGGTTAGAGGAAAAGCATCGGGAAGTGATTTCCGAGAACATTCCGTTGTTGATGAACCTCTTGAAGAAGGAACGGAAAGCCGTCAGTCCTGGATCGGCTTCATAAAACGAAGAAGAAAACGACTAGGGAGGGTTTTCAATGGATGGATTAATCGACACAGGTCTCGCCATATTGGAATGGGCGCAAAGACTGGGCTTAATCGCCGCAGCTATCGCTTTTTGTGCTGGAGGGTACTTCCTGATGCTGGGCGGAGATCGCGGACGGCCGAAAGCAATCGGCTTTTTTATCGGAGCAGCGGTCGGATTAGTTGTGGTAATGGGTGCCTATGGGATTGCAGAAAGCATTGACAGCAACATTAAATTTTAATAACTATACAAGAAGAAGCCGCTCCGGAATGAGCGGCTTCTTTCTATTAACCGGCGAAAGGAGAATTATTATATGTTGAAGATATTATTCGTGGGCGCTCCTGCTGATTCCATTCCGAACCATGAGAAGCTGGAGTTTAGCCAAGCGGTGGCACTCACGCACGAACTGGAATTGGCTTACCGCAACGAACAACACGAAGCAGCTGCGGAGTTCTTTGTCATCGGCAAAGATGGCCTTGATCTATATAAAGGGGTATTCAACTTTGGGTCCTACGATTATCCGAATCTTTATCACCAGATCAAGGACAAGGCGACAAAAATCCGCGTGGATAAGGATAAACAGGCAGACAAGCTCTTTTTGTTGGAACAGATTGAAAAACAAACGCCGGAAGAATTCAAGAAAGAGGAAACGATTGACCGGACACTCGTCAATGTCGATAAAGACCGCATCTCCCGTTTGAAGAAGTGGCAGCGGGTTACGGTATACTCCTTAGCCGGCGTCTTAGGCGCAGGGTTGTTGTTCCTGGGCGCTTTGTTCTTCCTGCAGAAAGTGCAGTATGAGCGAGCTTTGGAGGAAGGACGAAGCATTGTTGACCAGCAGGAACAAACGATTGAAACCTATGAATACGGCTTATTGGGAGAAGAGGAAGAGTTCTTGGAATCCCTAGAAGCCCAGGACACGTTGAGTGAAAGCCAAAAACGGATACTGGCCGCTCTTTATCTCGAAAAAAGTGAATTTGAGAAGGCTGTAGAGATCATGGAGGATACCGTGTATGTGGAAACGCTCATCCTGAAGAACCCTCAATTGGACAAAGAGGAGAAAATCAAGCAAATCAATGAGTTCAATCAGCTGTATCCGACAAACGAAGCCCGATTCGATTTGGCTTACTTTGAAGGAGACTACGAATTGATGATGAACCTCCCTTCCATCAACATGACGGTCGAACGTTCCGAGATGAAAACGTATGGCTTGCTGAAACTTGGAAAGCTTGAAGATGCCAAAGCAGAGCTGAACAATAACAACAGCGATGAATTGAAACAGAAAATTGATTTGCACGAAGTCCTGACAGCCGAAATCAAAACACTTGAGGATAAGTTAGCGGAAGCCAAGAAAGCCAAGAAAAAGGACGACAAGGCCATTAAAGGCATCACGGATGAATTGAAGAAGAAACAAGACGAATTGGCGACGCTGTAAAGGAGGAAGAGATGGATGTTCAATGAAAGTTTTATTTATTACCTGAAGAAGATCGGGATTCCATTGCTGCTACTGGCGCTGTCATTCTTGGTCTTTTTTCTTACACTGAATACCTTGTTGAATGTAATCGTTGAAGTGTTCCAAAAGACATTCAATACCCGAAGCCTACTTGAACCGGAGCCGATCAATCTGACAGTGGAAATGTTTTATACTTTCCCCTTCTTAGAAACAGCAAGCCTTGTCTATGCTGTGCTGTTCTTGTTCGCGTTTGTGCCGGCTGTTGTACTTACATTCAAATACATCACCAACTTTGGCCAAATCAAGAAGGAGCAGAAAGGCAGTGCCCGTTTCACTACGTTTAAGGAAATCCAGCAACAGTACCGAGATGTCCCCGAAAAAGGGGAGAAGTTCAAAGGCAGCGGCGGGGTGCCGGTGGCCCGGCATAAGAAGCGGATCTTCATCGATGACAGTCCCGTGAATAACATGGTCATCGGAACCACGCGAAGCGGGAAGGGGGAAACATTCGTCTTCTCGGCCATCGACATCTACAGCCGTGCCGAGAAGCAAGCCAGCATGATTCTGAACGATCCAAAAGGCGAACTGTACGCAGCTTCCAAAGATACGCTCGAAGGGCTGGGGTATCACGTCGAAGTCCTGAATCTGATGAATCCCATCCAGAGCATGTCCTACAATCTGCTGCAGCTCACCATCGATGCGTTCATGGAAGGCAACTATTCCTTATCACAGCAATACGCCCGCTCCGTGGCCTTCATGCTTTACCACGACCCGAAAGCAAAGGATCCCTTCTGGGCGAACTCGGCAACGGATTTATGTACTGCGCTTATCTTAGCTTTGTGCGAACAATGCAAACTGGAGCGGGAGAAAATCAACATGTACAACGTCGCGTTGATGCTCTCGGATTTAGGGACGCGCACCGTGATGAATGAAGACGAAGAGGAAGTAAGTGCCCTGGATGATTTCTTTTCCAAGTTCCCTGAGAATCATCCGGCCAAGATGCAGTATGCAACGATCAACTTCTCCAGCGGTCAAACGCGGGCCAGTATCTTAGCCAACGCCAATGCCAAACTCGGTGTCTTCACGCTGGACGGAACGGCAAAGCTGACATCTCGGAATTCATTCGATATGTCGAAAATCGGCTTTTCCCGCTGGATCAAAGGGAAGACCACTCCAGATACACGCATTCATGTCACTTTTTCTAGTAATGAAACGGCCACGATCCGGACGGACGCAGACGGCATGTTCACGCTGTTCCATAAGCACCCGCTACAGGTTGGCGATTCCTTCACTGTAAGGGCCGGCAAAGAGGAAACTGTGGTGAATGTCACTGGATTGATTGAACGGGAGCGGAAAGATGGCGTGAGGATTCACGAAGGGCTCCTGGAACACGAAGTTGTGAGTGGTAACGTGGAAATACAAGCACTCATGGAATTAGATAAGCCGACCGCGGTGTTTATGATTGTGCCGGATTACGATGCCACGTTGAACGTCATTGCGTCGCTTTACGTCAAGCAAGTCTATACGAACTTAGCCCGCATCGCCTCGAACTCGGAAGGCGGCAAGTGTCATCGTGAAGTCATCTTTATCCTGGATGAATTCGGGAACATGCCAGCGATTGAAGGGATGGCCAATATCGTCACGGTTTGCCTAGGCCGGAACATCCGCTTCAATTTGGTTATCCAAGCCTACGCGCAGCTTGAAAACCTGTATGGCGACGACTGGAAGACCATTGACGGCAACTGCGGGAATACACTCTATCTATTGACCGCAGACGAATCGACGGCTGAATTGATTTCCAAGAAACTGGGCGATGAAACGATCCTCACGAAGTCCCGCTCCGGCCAGACATTGTCCATGAGCAAGTCGAAGACAGAGAGTGTGGATTCGAGGAGACTGATGACGGCTACCGAAGTCATGGGGCTGAAAGAAGGGGAGATGATTGTGATCCGCATCATCAAACGCCAGGACAAGGACCGGAAGCGCATCAAGTCGTATCCGATTTTCTTGACCGGCAAAACCGCGCTCAAATATCGCTGGGAGTACCTGTCGGCGTATTACAATACCGATAATTCCATTAACGACATCGATATCCCATGCGAGCATTCCATGACGGACTTGAACCAGCTTCGGGCTTCATTTACTACGAATAACTTTGCGGATAACTTAATCAAACAGTTGCTAGAAAAGGAGGGTGCTGAAAAATCGGCAGCCGTCGCTTCGGTCAAACAGAAGAAAGCCGCTGCACGGCACGAGAAACGAAGAGCGGAGATGCAGAAAGAAATCGACTTCAATCAGTTCGTGAATGATCACTACAAAGTTCAGCAGCTCTTCAACAGTACCTTCCTTAAAAATGTCGATGCTGAAAACCCAGAACAATACCTGGACATGGGCATCGTCGACTTCCGTGAATTCATCTTGGCCAACAATCACCAAATCGAAGACAAGTTCTGCTCCGTCATCTTAACGAAGATAAACGGCACATTAACGAAAATAAAAGAAGAAGAGGAGCGTGTAACTGGATGAACGAGAAAATAGAGCAGCTGGACCGCTATTTGCTGTCGCGCGAAGACCGGCTCGATGCTGGAGAAGTCTTGACCGTTAAACTAACGGACGGCATGCTGACGGTGTATAAAGAAGAGAACCCGGATGGCAAAAAGAAAATTGTCACGTTGATTGAACAGTTTGACGACCAATTGGATCTAGCGGTACACGATTTACTAGCACAGCACCCGACTAAAGGAGGTCACCTAAAATGAATTACGCAGTTTCGTTTCTCTACCAGAGCGATGAATTCGAAATATCGGTCGGTACCAATCACGTCTTTGAAGCACAGAATAGGGAAGAAGCGATGAAGAAGGCCACAACCCTGCAAAAACTGTCAGATTATTTCTCACCCTATTACACCAAAGCGGAAGGCGATATTCTATTTGATGTGATGGAAAACAATTATTTTGACCAGGTATTTGTATTCGAATACACCTTTTACGATGAAACCAAAGGGGATTATCTAACCGTGGATGTAGGTGATGGAAAGGTCCTATCCCCTGTAATGAACCCAGCTTGTTATGTTAAGTTAGACAGAAGTGCATTTCTTCAATGCTTCAAAGAACATTACCCAGACAAAGAGGTAGTGACTTTCGGCTCCTTAAGTTACGGAGTGGAGGAAACCAGCGCGAAACTAAGGTAATGGTAATGAAGCATTGTCATAACTAATAATTAGGAGTGATTTTATGAAAAGAATCGTCGCTTTGGTAGGCATCGTTCTTCTATTAGCCGCTTGCAGTGAAAAGGAATACTTCAAACAGATTTACATCGGAGACATGAAAGAGTACATGGAAGAAGATAAAGATGGCTTTTTGTTAATTGTGAATGAAAACGACCAAGACTTTCAGGCGTATGTGAAAGAGGTAGCGGAGAACGAAAAGGTTGAAATCGGCATGTACAATTCGTATCTATCGGAAGAAGGAGCGGAAGAAAGCAATCCCGTCTTGCCGTTCGATGGCTTTGACCGGTACAACGAGCTTTATTATGTTGAGGACAATGAGGTGAAAGGGAATTTGGATGTGGAAAGTTACGAAGACATGGAGTTGACGCAAGAACTTGAGCATTTTGTAAATCTCCATAAATGATTTCCTGCGGTTTGATAAGGAGTGAGGTTGTATGAAAGACGCGGAAATTGTAGAAAAGATTGAGGAATTTAGCGAGTTTTTAAGCGTCGGTACTCCAATCAGCGACATGGTGCGCTGGTTGGGGTGGGTGTTTATCAAAGGGCTTGCCTTTATAGTAGATGGACTCGAAAGCGTGACAGACGACGTGTTGCTCGTCAAACAATTCTTTCAGAATCCAGAAATTGCGGCGTTCGTTGACACGATACGCCCTTTTTTGTACATTCTTTTAGCGTTCAGCCTGCTCTACGCCGGTTATATGCTGATATTCCAGAAGAAATTCGACCGAGAAGGCATGGCCATGAACTTGTTTATCGCCTTGATCATTGTCGTCGCTCTGTCCCAAGGAATGGGCAAAGCCAATGAATTTACCGATGAGGCCATCAACGCCATCAATACAACCGAGCTGTACAATGAAGGGGAAGGTTCTTTATCGGACAACATCGTTTCGAGGCAGCTCACGGATTTAATGGAGTTTGATAAAGGCGGATGGGAAACAACCGACATCGATCCATCCAATACGCTGCCGCTTTCCATGATTGGTCATCTTTCCGTTACAGAAAAGCTGGATAAAAAGCGGACAGAATTGGAACTGACACCGGACGGGAGAGAAATACTCGCGCATAAATTAACATGGTCTGTGAGTGAAAAAGAATTGGTGGAATTGGAAGACAGTAAACTGATGCCCTGGACGAATGAACGGTATTATCGCTACGACGTGAATTGGCTGACATTGCTGACGACATTGGCTGTCATGGCGTTCACGCTTTTCTCAATCGCATACAAACTGGCCAGGCTGTCTTTTGAATTAACGTTCAACTACATCCTGGCCTTACTTGTGGCACCGGCTGATATCCACGATGGCCAAAAGACCAAAAAAATCATGCAATCGATTCTGAATACATTTCTCGTCATCATCCTGATCTTCCTCTCCATGAAAATTTACATGATTGGCACCGCTTATGTGGCTGCTGAACTGGATGGTTTGGCGTATTTGATTGCGTTGATTGCGTTCTCGGTTGCCGTAATCGATGGACCGAACATCGTGGAACGGTTATTCGGCATTGATGCCGGCCTGAAAAACGGATGGGGCGTCTTGGCTGGCGCGTATGCCGGCGGCAAACTGATTTCGGGTGCCGGGGGTGCTGTCATGAATACCATGAATCGTGCCAACGGTTCCCGTGGTTCCGGTGATTCAGAAGAAGACGATGAAGAGGGCAAGAGCGGAACGGCAACTGGCGGACGTACCAAGAATGGTTCCGCTACTGAAAGTGCCGCGTCACCGAATGCCAGTGAAGATGCAGGTGGGGCACACGGTGCTCGGGGTACAGCCGCTGGAGTTGCTGTTGGCGGAATGGCCGGCAACAAAGGAACCAACGCTGGATTGGCTGAAAAAAATGAGGACGCTAAAAACGAACAGGCGCCATCACCGAATGACGGCATTAAACTTTCGAAAGGCAAAACAGAAACAAACGGAACATCCGGAAACGGCAACAACTCTCCTGGAAACGTCAATTCTGCTAAAGAGAATTTGCCTAGCGGCGAAAAAGGCCCTCTGGAGCCCTCGCAAGGCGCGGGAGCAGCCGGAGGACATACACCTTCACCAAACGATGTAGAACGCGTCGATTCCAGTGCTTCTGGAGGCAGTTTAAGGCAAGTAAGTTCGGCTGGTTCTGCACCTTCACCAAACGATGATGATCGTTCGAATGGCGGGTCGTCAGCGGCATCAACTGCCGAAAGTGTCCAAAATGAACGCATGGAGCAACGGACAACAGGCCGGACGGATTACGAGGTCGAAAGCATCAATGAACAAGCAGACGGCCATGCGACGGTTCGTGATAACTCAGCCGGAAGTTCCGGTTCGGGTCCAAGTGCTGCAGCCAGTCCAAATACAAGCAGCTCTGCTCCTTCTTCGACAACTTCACAAAGTCGCACAGAAAACAGCAGCGGCTCTTCTGGACGGCAGCAAACGACCACCACTATCAATCGCTCCGGCGGTGATCAAACAATTGATGAAAACGTTGTGGTGACTGAATCACAAAGCAATATCGCGCAGGGTTCCCGAAACGTGACCGAGAATACGAGTCGTGGTTCGGGTGCAGGCGGCTTTAATTCTGAAGCACCAGCTGCTTCGGGAGGTTCATCGACATCGAGCGGCGGAAGCAACCGGACAATCAACCAAGACAGTTCTTCCCGCGAGAACATCGTGAATGAAACGACAGTCAATCGGAATCAACTGCAAGATACGCAACAGACCGATAGAACGCGTGTGAATGAGAGCCGCCGACCGCGCATGCATAACTTGAATCAACAAGAGTCGAACACACTGGACCGCATCAAGAATTACAGAAGAAATAGATAATCGATGAGGACGGCGCAAAACTGCGCTGTCCTTTTTTCATAAAGGAGCTGACAACGATGAGGATCTACCAAATCCCGAATGAAATTACGACGGAGCTGAAAATCAACAAGGCGCTATACCTGTTCGACCTTTTCCTAATAATCGGGTTGATCTTGCTGCGGATGATTGTCTTGCCTTTTGTCCATTCGTCGCTGGTCTGGCCGTTTACAGGCTTCGTTGTGCTGTTCGGGCTGTTCTTGATCATCCGCCCTGCCACGAACCCGCAGAAACGGATGAATCAGGCCATCCTCTACGCACTGGTCCGAAAAAAAGATACGTACAGTGCAATTGATTACGAAGAGGGGGAATAAAAATGGCTTTATTTGAAGAAACAAAGAAACGGTCGACATCCCAAACCCGACCTGCCTTGCTGGATGAACGGGACATCGTGGCAGAACGGAAAGCGCGCAGCACGAAAAAGAAAGTCCTGTCCTCGTTCGCGGACATCGCGCCCATCGTGGACATCACCGATTCCGAATTCTTTGTAATGCGGAACGGGGAATTCATGGAAATCCTGCAAATCACCAGCAAGGACATCTATTCATTGAATGAGACGGATAAAGACAACGATATCTATTCACTGGCTCACTTTTTCCAAGCGTACCTGCCCTCGGTTAAAGTGGTCCCGCTCAATACGCCCGTCAATCTGGAGATTCCGAAACGGCATGTCCTGCGCGACATTCGGCGGAATCAGAATCCCTATTACCTGCCACATTTGGAAAAGAAATTGAAAGACCTGGAGTTTCTCGAAAACAACCGCACAGACCGCGAATTCTTCCTGTTCCTCTACAGCAATGATGAGAAAGCCATGCTGGAGAACAAGGTTCATGCCCGAAAGTTAATGGCACGCAGCAACCCGCTTGTTGAACTACCGCTCGATAAGAAGCTGAGTATCCTGTATCAGCTGGCGAATTTAAACTCGAAACCACTATCCGAAGTATAGGAGGACACAACATGCTGAATTTCTTAAGCACTTTGATCAAGCCTCGAAATGACGAAGAAGTAAAAGCGGAAAGGGGATTCAATCCTTACCTGCTCTCGAAAATTCAACCACAGGGCGGCATCAAATTCGAAAGCGGCTACGTGAAGACAGGGGACGGCTACATTTCCTGCATTCATGTCTACAAGTACCAATCCTTGGTCAGCGACTTCTGGCTGGAGGAACTGATGCGGATTGAACACGCAGTGGTCACACTGGACGTTGCCACAGCCGACAAGAAAGAAATCATCGAGTCCATCAACAAATCCATGGCGGAACAGAATACCCGCTACCAGACAGCGAAAGACAACGTCGACCGCATCGATGCCAGAACCAGTTACGAGGAGCTTGATGGCGTCTACCAGCAAATCACCAAAGGCGAAATCATGAAACGCATCCATCTCCGGGCTTATGTGAAGGCTCAGACATTCGAAGAGTTGGAGCAGCGCGTGCGTCAGGTATTGGATGAACTGGAAAGCCTCAACTTTAGAGGTTCGGTGTTGCTGAATGAACAGGATTATTTGTGGTCCGGCATATTCGCCAGCTACGACAACCAGCTGCAGTTCATCAATAAACGGAAAGGCAAAGAGATCCAAGCCCTGTCGGTTGCCGGCGGCTATCCGTTCCATTACACCAGCCTGACAGATGCACACGGCACTTATTACGGTACCACCGAGACCAACGGCAGCGTGGTCTTTGACCTGTTCCACAAAGACAAAAACCGCAAGTCCTATAACGCCTTGATGGTCGGGAAGATGGGCTCCGGGAAATCGACGCTGCTAAAGAAAACGGTGATGGATCAAGCCAGCAAAGGCAACAAAGTCCGCATCCTGGACGTGACCGGCGAATTCAGAAGCCTGGTCGAAGAGATGGGCGGCAAAGAGATTGCGCTGGATGGCTCGCGCGGGATCATCAACCCGCTCCAGGTATTCAAGACGGTGACGAATGAGGAAGACGGCTCCACCAACGAGACGCAATCCTTTACGCAGCACCTATCCAAAATGAGCGTGTTCTACAACTTCATCAATCCGCAGGCCAATGCGACCGAAAGTACGGAGTTTGAAATTCTGCTTCGCAAACTCTATGTGGAACGGAAATTATGGTCAAGAGATCCGGATGAAATCATTCCGATTACCCAATTCCAAGCGAACGAATACCCGACGTTCTCGGACCTTCTTTCTCTAGTAAGAGCGGAACTGTACCACGACTTTGAGCAGCAAATCCGCCATGAGAACTTAGCCCAGGAGCGAGAGTTGCGGCTGTCGAATATCGAACTGTCCCTGACGAACTTGGTCGACAACTACGGCAGCATCTTCGACGGCACGTCTTCCATTGAGAGTTTTGATGAGGAAGGCATCGTGTCGTTTCCACTCCGGAATTTGACCAACTTGAAATCGGAAATCTATCAGGCGCAGATATTCAGCATCCTGAACATGTTGTGGGACAGCATGATTTCCGAAGGGGCGCCCCAGTTCAATGCCTACAACAAAGGAAAGCTCGCCTTTGAAGACGCATCGAAGTTCCTGGTCCTGATCGATGAAGGGCATCACCTCATCAACACGCGGGAAGTTTCCCAGCCGGCGGTGCTGTATTTGAACAAGTTCATGCGGGAAGCGCGGAAGTATTTCGGCGGGCTGTTCTTCGCCTCGCACCTCATTTCCGATTTTGTGCCGGACGGTTCCAATAACGAGTATGCGGAAAATGTCAAAGCCCTATTCGATTTGACGCAATACAAATTCATCGGACAACAGGACGCCCAATCCTTATCGGCCATCCAGAATGTATTCACAGGGCAGCTGACCGATTCGGAGACACGCGTCATTCCACATCTCGAAACTGGAAAGGTCGTGCTCTCGATTTCCGGAGACAAGAACATTGTCTTCTCTGTCGATGTATCGAAACGGGAGCTGGCGATGTTCGGTGGAGGTGCGTAACATGCCGCAGCCCCGTTCAAAGGCGCAACTGGCCAAGACCGCGCTGAAATTAGCGCTGTTGAAATACAATCCCATTGGCCTGCAAGCCAAACTGATCATCATCGGTTCCGCTTTGGCCATCGTGATTGTCTTGATTTTCACAGCAGGCATCTTCTCGATGTTCTCCAGTCGGGATGATGGGTCTTCGGGAGACGGCATGGGAACAGGTCCTGCGTCCGTTTCGCCGGAGGTCGCCCAATACCGAGATGCCATTTCAAGCGAGCTGGCCAAGTACGAGATGGAAGGGCAGACCGAATTATTGTTGGCGCTGATGATGCAGGAATCCGGCGGAAAAGGGAACGATCCGATGCAAGCCAGCGAATCGAAATGCGGTGCCATTGGCTGCATCACCAATCCGGTTGAAAGCATTGCTTATGGCGTAAAACACTTCGTTTCCGTCTTTGAAAGCGCCAAGAAGGATATCAAGCTGACGCTGCAAAGCTACAACTTCGGGAGTGGCTTCATCGACTATGTATTGAAGAATGGAGGTTCCTATACAAAGGAGTTGGCCATTTCCTTTTCGCAATTGCAGTATCAGAAACTAGCGCACACCGGCCTCTATACATGCAACCGCCCGGAAGCGATTCAGCACAGTGCGTGTTACGGGGATATCGGGTATGTGGAAGCCGTACTGAAGTATTTGCCGTCTGCCAGTACCGGGAACTCGGCAATGATTGCGGGAGACTTGGCCGCCCCTGTCAGCAATGAAATGCGCGTCACTTCAAACTATGGCTGGCGGAACATCGGCGCGGGACCGGAACATCATGACGGCATTGACCTCGGCTGCAGTGAGGCGGATTCCATCCATTCGGTGAAAGACGGCACCATCGTTTATGCCGGCACGTATGGCGGTTACGGGAACGTCGTCACCGTTCAGCATGCGGTCAATTCATTCACCACCTACGCGCATTTAAGCCGCATCAGCGTTCAGGTAAGCCAAAAGGTCGAGGGCGGCAATCAAGTCGGCATGTGCGGCAATACCGGACGCTCTTTCGGTTCGCATCTTCATTTTGAAATCAAAACCCAGATGTGGGGCGGGTATATGGATCCTGCTCCCTTCTTATTCAAGGAGGCATAACGGATGAAATTCACATCGAATTCATGGCCCATTCTCTTCTGTTTTATTCTAATAATCTCCCTGGCCGTTAATATCTACGGCTTCATTTCACCGGACTCCGCAGACAACGGAGCCCTTGGTCAAGAAGAGGAAACGGAAGCGGAATCCGAAAAGGAGTTAGTAGAAAAAGAGGAGGAAATTGCATCCCTCCAGGAAGAACTGGACGCGAAAGAAACTGGCGTTCCAGCTGAGTCAGAAGAAGTGGACCAATCAACACCAGAAGCCAGCGCAGAAACGGAGGAACTCATCAACACCGCGCAACGCTTTATTGAATACGCGTTTGAAAGTGATCCCGAGTCGTATGCGACCCGCAAGAAATTGGCGCTGAATTACATGACCGAGAGCCTGTACGAAACATTGTATCTTGCCGACGGGATGGATCAAGAGCAGCAGAAGATAGCGATTGACATCAAGGAGGTGAATGTTTTTGCGAATGGCCAGAATGAAAACGAAGCCATTGTGCATTACACCTACAGCGAAGAAATCCGTTCTTCCGGATACGAAGAGGACAAGGAAATGTATGCAAAACTATCGTTCACAGTAGAAGGAAATCTCTTGAAAGTGGCGGAAATCAAACCGTTGGAAAATGAATACGGAGGGATCTAGATGGCGAAAAAAAAAAAGAAAAACTTAAGGCTCAACATGTCGACGCTCTATATCACCCTCGCTTTTATGTTCATTCTCGGCTTCGGGTTTTTCGGAACCTCGAAACTGTTCATGGCCGAAGACATTCCGCTCAATCAAACCGAATTGAACACCGAATTTGATTTGAAGGCGAACGGAAGTTTCACGATTAAGGACTGGGCATACGATTCGGAACAGAACATGATGGTGGTCACACTGGTCACCAATGGCATCGAAGACTACATGACGAAGCTGGATTTCACGGCAGTCAGTCGGGAGCGATTAGCTGCCGAACTGCCGACGGAGATTGTCTACGATGAAAGCGGCATTTACATCATCCACATTCAAGACGTCCCGAAAAATTTCAATCAGATGGCCCTCCGGTTCAACAAAGGCGAAAAGAGTTACGATGATTTGTTTGCTGAAGGCGAACCAAAAGAAGAACAAAACAAAGTCATTTCCACCATCTACACGGATCAGCGAGTCGTCAATGAAGAGGCGATACCTGACCGGAACTTTACGGAATACGCACTGGAAATCACCGGCGAATTGATTGCAGAAGCAGAACGAAACATCAAAGAACTGGATGGCAAACGCGGCATGATGGACGATGTGATTGCCGAGATTCGGGAAGAGATTGAGCAGCTCCAAGTGGACCTTCTTTATCAAACAGTGGATGAACAAGTCGAAACAAACAACGATGTTTTCCAACTGGAGAAGAACATTGAAGACTACGAAAAAGAGAAAGCCACGATGGCCGATGACATCCAAAATATCCGCGTAAAAGTGGAACGGCTGAAACAAAAACAATACGATTTGAACATTTGACATTGATTTTTATGTGTCTCCACGTGGAGACAAACGGGTGTTTTACGTGCCTCCACGTGGAGGCATATCACCTATTTTCGTGATATCACCTCAAACCCAGGCTCCGCCTGGTCTAGCACTGAAAGTGATAGCAGTTTTCCCTTATGCTCTTCTCTTCCCCCACCCAGTATTGGACTACTTCCGTATTCCAATATGCACTTAACGAAGGAGGTTTTGACATGGATCTTATTATTCGGGATGTTGATCCCCACGCCGTCAAAAAGATTGACGATTGGGCCAAGAAAAAGAAGGTGTCCCGTCAAGTTTACCTGAAGGAATTTATCGAAAAGGCGACGTTGTTGGAAATGATTTCGAACGCGGACGAGAGTTTCGAGAAGCAACTTCAAGTCAATACGTTGTTCATGGAAAAGACGGCTGACAGTCTCGATGAATTGGTCGGTGTCCTTCGGGAGTTGATGGCCAATGACGAATAGACCAGCTGTTGTCATCAAGTCGAAATTTATTGCCGGCAGTGATGGCGGAACGTCATTTAATGAATACCTGAATTACATGGACCGCGCAGAAACGCATGACAAAGTAAATGAATTTGAAAAGTATCAGGACTACATGAGCAACGAAGAGAAATCGACTGGGCTCTTCACGTTCAGCAAGGACAGCTTGAATGATTCGGACAAGGTGTACTTCAAGGAAGAATTCAAAAAGGCACAGGAAAGCGGCAGCCTCTTATGGCAGGACGTCATCTCGTTCGATAACGACTGGCTGAAAGAAAGCGGCGTGTTGGAACACAAGAACGTCGACAACAAACAAATCCAAGACGCAACCCGTTCTGCAGTCCAGGACATGCTGAAGAAGGAGGGCATGATCGATTCGGCCATCTGGACCGGCGCCATCCATTACAACACGGATAACATTCATGTCCATGTCGCCATCGTGCAGACAAAAGATTTTAAGGAGCGCGGCAAACGGAAACAGGCTTCCATTGATTCCATGAAATCGAAAGTGGCCAACAAGATCACCGATCGCTCCAAGCACAACGAAAAACTCAACCTGTTCATCCGGGAGCGAGTCATTGCCTCCAAGCGGGACGATCCACTCAACAGTCTGAAGAACCAGGTCATGAACCGCGACTTGGTCCGGCAGTTCAAGAAGATCCACAAGCAGTTGCCGGAAGACAAACGGTTGTGGCGCTACAACATGAACGCCATCCAAACAGTCCGGCCGGAGATAGACAAGCTCACCACGCTCTACATCGAAAAGAACTTCAAAGAAGAATTCAAAGACTTCCACAAGCAGCTGGAGAAGGAAGTGGAGATTCATAAACGGATGTATGGCAACTCGGCCCATTCAGAGCGGTACCGCGAAATGAAGATGACGGATTTGTATACGCGCATGGGCAACACCATCCTCAAAGAAGTAAGCGAATACGACAGGAAACAGAAAGAGTTTTCTAGAAAAAACGGCAAGAAGCCGAGCAAGTTTATTGTTCAGCGCGATCTCAACAAGGCCGTCTATTTGGTCAATCGTTATGCCAAAGATGAGTTGGAAACAAGCAAAAACCAAAAAGCTTATGAAGAACTGCAGAAGGAACAGGAGTACGAAAGGTGATTTTCAGTTGTCAGCAAACTGACGACAACTCGAAGGTGGTACCAATCTGGTACTCGCTGAAAAATAGAAAGAAGGTGGAAGTGTGGTAGCACCCTACACACACAATAAGAAACAGTTCCGTTATCGGATTGATATGGACTCTGATCAATACCTTAAAGATTACGCAGCCACCCAAAACTTGCCGCTGGAAAGTGCTTCACTGGCATTGGAGCTGATTATTAAGGAACACAAACAACTTACTTCTGAAAAAGCGAATATGCATTTAATGTCGCAAGCCATCTCGCATAACGTAACGAACTCTGTTCAAGAAATGATTGAAGCAGGCGTTGCAAAAGAAGTAAACAAGATTCGTTTAGGCACCAACAACACCGATCGCAACACACAGAAACTCATCGAGCTGGTCCAGGGGCTTCTGCAGCTCCAGAACATCGAACATATCATGACGACGGACATGAACGCGCCTCCGTTCTTGAAGCAGGTCGATGAGTTGATTGAGTCACGGATCACTGAACAGAAACAGCGGAAAGACAATCAATAGAAAAGGGAGCGGATGACAATGGCCGTATTTAGCCACAACTACACATTAGGTTTAATCAAAGAAGTCGGAGAAGAAAGTGTATTGGTTTCGGTAAACGGTGAAGACATTGAAATTGAATTGAAGGAAACGGACCGCGAAGTACTGTTCCAAATGGTGACGGAAAATGTCTTTCTGGTGCCGGTCGATTCCGATACAAACGAACTGATTTTGAACATGGATGAATCAGCTGTGCGTGAAGAGTTTCCAGAAATGGAGTTAGCCGAACTGCTGGGAGCGGCTGAAGAATTTGAAGAAGAGTGATCTTTTTTCTAGTAATCAAAAGGAGTGATTGGGGTGGGTGATCGAGTGGACAAAGAAGAAGTTCAAAAAGCCAATGACGTTCATGTACTGGATTATTTGCACGCGAAAGGTGAGACCTTGGAGCGGCAGGGACATTACTACCGACATCCGGAACACGATTCCCTGGTTATTAAAGACAGCGGGCATTGGTACTGGAACAGCCGAAGCAAAGGCGGCTATGGGGCCATCAGCTTTGCCCGTGAGTATCACGATATGACATTTCAGGATGCAGTCCGAGATGTAAACGCGCAAAACTCTTCCAAGACTTTTTCTAGAGAATCAGAGCGGCACACATCAAAAGAATTCGCATACCCGCTCCATCAAGAAGTTCCGAAACAGGAAAACATTTCGAGGTATCTAACCGAGGAACGGAAACTGGAACCGAAAATCGTCGCTGCTTTGATTCGGAACGATTTGCTGGCCGAGGACAAATTAAAGAACGGAATTTTTAAATGGAAAGATTCTGCCGGCAAGATCGTCGGAGGAGATCGGCAAGGCACCGTGAAGATGGCAAACAAGCGCGGCTCTTTCAAACAGATCCTGGCAAACAGCAAAGAAGACGGCGGATTCCGGCTGGACATCGGCACGCCGAACAAAATTGCGCTGTTCGAAAGCCCGATTGACGCACTCAGTTATTTCGAGTTGAAACGGCCCGAAAACATCCGTCTGCTGTCCATGTCCGGGCTCAAAGACCAATCCGCAACCGCCGGCATTCGGGACTTGATTAAGGACTGCAAGGAGCGCGGAACGGCAGTGGAGCAGGTCATCTTTGCAGTCGACAACGATGCAGCCGGCGAACAATTCGTGGAGCGCTGGTCCAATTACCTAACAAGCTTTGAAATCGACAAGCCGAAGAACAAAGACTGGAACATTGATTTGGTGGAAGCGAAGACTCCGGTAAAACAAAAGGAGCCGAAGAAAGCAATGGAAATGGAAAGGTGAGGGATTGAATGGCGTTTAAAGGGAAAAAGAAAACTCCGGAAGAGAAGATGAAGGAAATCGAAGAGCTGACAACCGGCATGGATCAGCAGATTGAATCGTACTTTGTTTCTGAAAAGGCGATGCGGGAGCACCTGGCGTTCATGGCCAACTTCCACAACTACTCACAGCGCAATATGGCATTGATCGATAAGCAATTCATGGGAGCCGAGGCAGTGGGCTCCTTTCATTTTTGGAAAAGCAAAGGAGCGGCTGTCCAGAAGGGCGAGAAGGGCATCAAGATACTTGTTCCGACGCCGGTCCAGTTTTATAAGAAGAACGGCATTGACGTGCCGGTCTCTTCCGCCAGTAAACAGGACCGTGAATTGATTGATAAAAAACAGCTGGATACAACCAAGAAAACGTTCTTCAAGATTGGCCATGTGTTTGAATACACGCAGACGAATGCGCGTGAATTGAATCTGTCCGTCTCCGAAATCTTCGGGAAGTACCACCGGGATGGCACGTTGGAAAGCAGCAGGGAAATGATGGCCGCGTTGAACAAAGTCGCCGGTAAATTGGATTTCACCATTGTCGACGAGGCGCCATTCGAACTCGGGACGGCCAAAGGAGCTGCGGCTCCGAGTGAAAAAATCATTGCGTTGAATCCGCGGAATACGGAATTTGAAAACGTTTCGGTCCTGATCCATGAACTGGCACACGCCAAGATGCACACGCCGGAACGATCCAAGGAGCTGACGACGAATGAAAAGGAATTCCAGGCGGAAATGGTTTCCTATGTGGTCGCCAATCGGTACGGCATCGATACAGAAGACTTCACGCTTTCCTATTTGGCCAACTGGACACAGGGGGCTGAATTAAAGGAGAAGGAGCGGCTGCTGAAGGAAGTCCAAAGCACGGCCAGCGAGTTTATTGATGAAATCGATTCGCATTTTGACCAGGTAAAAGAAATGGAGATGCAGCAAAGCAAAGCGGATGACCTGTCGCACAACCTTACGGACCAGGCGTTAAAAGCGCATGAAGCTTCTGCCGGAAACGAATTGGCCAACGACGAACCGGCGATGTTCATCCACGGCGTCAGCAGCCAGTTTAAGCCATTCGGAGAAGTGAATAACCTCGACTTTGATCAATACGACCAAGAGCGCACAGCCTATACGGTAGCCATTCCCCAAGACACCGGCCTTACGCTCGTCATCAGTTCCCAATACGAAAAAGGCGAGTACATTCACCCGCTCCATCAATTGGAGAAGGAACAGCTAGTGGACAAGGAGACATTCGCCATATTGGAAACCGGCTACCACGACGAATTGTTGAAGCAAGATGATGCCTACATCCAGTCATTCGCCGCCCGCTTGAGGACGGCGATCCACAAAGAAGAGACTCCTGCAGCAGACAAGAGCAAGAAGCTTCCCAAAACAACATTCGAAATCGAAAGGTGAGGAAAAACATGACACAAGAAAAAGCAATCGAACGAAGCCATTCACTTAAAATTACTTCTGGAGAGATGATTGACGGGAGGAAAGATGTTGACGATGTCGGGAAATTCGTGATGACCAACAGTGTAACCGGAAAAGAACACGAACTGACAATGTGGGCATATGGACTCGCATCAAACCACGAATTGGTTGATGTTGATATTTATAGCGCTTCACCAGAGGAATTGATTCGCATGACGGATGAAGGAATGGATATTGAGGATGCCTATTATCATTCCGCTAAACTGAATTCATTGGGCGATTTTATTACAATCGAAAAGGACGATGAAATCCGTCCAGATATTAGAACTTACACGTTCAATCCTACCGCTAAATATGAATATGATATTCCGACGACGGACTTGAAAATGGATCTGCATGACTTAATTGTTAAAGAAGAAATTGGGGATTTGATCATCATGAAGGAACAAAACACGTTGACGAAAGAAGACGTTCTTGATTTCGGGAAACTCGTTAGAGGAGATGACACCCGCTATAACCTTGGAGACACGCTAAAGGAGCCGATTCAAAACCTCCTAAAGGAAAATCAGTTTGATGCCGAGGAACTCGCTTTAATAAAAGGGGCTGCTAAAACCTTGGGCGCCGAGGTTGATGTTAATTCACCGGAGATAGCGAAAGAAATGCAGCACAAGGCCAAGGCGCCAGGCAAAGAAGAAATCGAGCGTTCCAGATGAGCTGATGAGTCTGCCAAGAGAAGTTTGTCCATCGATGAATTTAGCATGATTGAAAAAAAGTCAGTTGGGGCAGCCGTCAACGAAAAATACCTTACGAATCGAAACGATTGGAAATCAATAGAAAGAAATTAAAAAAGAGGTGATAGCTCATTATTCTTTCCTTATTTCATCGATAAATAGCAAGAAAATTCAGTTCTCAACTACTTCTTTTGAAAGGCTTCCGCTATACTAAGAAAAAACCGATTTTGGGAGAATGGGGAACGACATGAAGCATCTACCAACCATCAGCCGCGCGAAAGAGGAGATTGAATATTTACAGGACTATGTGTCACTTGCCGAAGTGTATCATGCAAACACGCTAAAGAAGGAAATCATTAAATTGTATGCCTATACGGGTAGTATTCAAAAAGTTGCTTTGCAACTAAACGAAGAGCGAGAAGCGCGAAATCTACCGCTGATTGATGCCGCTTTTGTGTCCTACACCATTCAAAGCAAACCACAAGATCCGTTGCACAAGCTGCTCCGAACCAATTACTTACAAAAGACGAAACATATCCGAAAAAAACCAGCGAAAAAAGGGAAATATAGCTATTGATGCTCTGCTAGGAGCTGATAGGAACACTCGAATGTCAAACGAGTTTTTTAAAAAAGAAAGTCAGTGGACCGGCTTTTTCTTCGGTAGTTAAATGCCTAATTTATAAAAAGAAGAGACCGTTTAAACTAGAAGAGACTGATACACAAAAACGATAGAATCAATTTTAATCGAAAAATGAAAGAACTTAATCAGTTGAGCCCCTCATCTTTCTTCGGATGAGGGGCTTTTTTATTTTCTTCAATGGATTATTCAATGGACTTTAGCGGTATAATAAGAACATATGTTCTTATTATACTTAGGAGGTGGTCAACATGAAAGTGAACAAACACTTGAAAGTACAAGGCACAATCAAAGATCGGGGAGTGATCAAGTGGCAAGGAATGATGTTGACAGAACACGTTGAAATGATACGTGCTTGGTACGAAGAGGACCAACACGATGCAGAACCGGAATTAAATGAAACTGACCTTCAGCTATTACAGGAAGAGCTTGTATTGGCCACTCAACGAAAATGCCAGGTGAAATTGAAATCGTGGAAAGAAAAAAAGTTTCATTACCATCTCGGTATTATCCAAGAGTTGGATGGGCGTAGCCGTTCCATCATCTACCAAGATCCTTCTGGTATACACCGATTGCCGATGGATGAGTTGGTGAGCGTCTGGTTGCTTGATTGAAACGGCGCTTATTCGTGTGGAGCGAAAGGAGCCAAGTTCAGTTTTGTTCCAAATAGGCAGAAATGAAGAAATGCTGCACTCAGAGTAGATGAAGAACAAGATAATTCAATGGACTTGGGCCCTTTCAGTTCGTAAAAGTGTACTTTTACGAACGGTTTTTAACAGCGAATTGCCTTAAGGTCTAATAAATATGTAATATTCAGCAAATAAATTTTTAATATGTTTGCCAAATACAAAAATAAGAGCTTCCTTCAACAAAGGAAGTTCTTATTTTTTATATTTCCATGAAATCTGAAGATGTCTTCAACAGCCGTTGTTATGCGACTACTGGATAACCCAGTTTCTCAATGACTGTTTTCAGTTCTTCAGGAGCAACTTTGTCCTCGTCATAGACTGCTTTTACTTTACTGGAGTTGAAAAGCACTTTCACTTCTTCAACGCCATCCATTTTTCCTAATTTTCCTTCAATTTTTTTGATGCAGGAAGGGCAAGTGAGTGGTTCTAATTGGAATTTAACTGTGGTCATGTTAATCTCTCCTTTGTTTTTTCTATCTTAAGTATAATACGTCTATCTATGTAATTCCTTGACACCCATCAATCTTTTGAACGGAATAAGTCTTACGGTAGTTATAGAAATGGAGGAAAGGAAAGAAAACAAACAGAAAAAGAAAATGTAAAAAACTTCAATCCTTGATGAAGGTCAAGTTATTCTGTTTTGAAACCACTTAAGATAAGGGTGTAGAGAAAATAACAGCCGAAAGAAAGAGGAGTTGAACAAAAATGATTGGATTCATTCATAAACACAAAAAAAGCATCACCTTTTTAGCCGGTTTCTTACTGGTCCTGGCGCTGGTCCTGAACTTTATGGGCTATCATGACCTGCGGCAGTTCACATTGATCGTCGCAACGGTCATTGCCGGGATTCCGATTGCGATGAAAGCGTTCCAGGCGTTAATGATGAAAGCGTTCAGTATTGAGATGCTGGTAACAATCGCTGTCATCGGTGCCCTTTTTATCGGGGAATACGTGGAATCGGCAGTCGTCACATTTCTGTTCCTGTTCGGGGATTATCTGGAAGCCCGCACACTGGAAAAAACACGATCTTCATTGAAAAGCTTAGTGGATATGGCCCCGCAGGAAGCGACCATCATCCGTGACGGTGTCAGTGTGACTGTGCCGGTGGAAGAAGTGGTCGAAGGGGACCGCGTTATCATCCGGACCGGCGGGAAAGTGCCGGTGGACGGCAAAATTGTCGCAGGACAGGCTTCATTGAACGAAGCGGCTATCACAGGTGAATCCGTTCCCGCTTCTAAAAAATTGGGAGACAGCGTCTTCAGCAGTACTATCATGGACACTGGCTATCTTGAAATAATTGCTGAAAAGGTTGGAGATGATACAACATTCGCGAAAATCATTGAACTGGTGGAAGAAGCGCAGGAATCAAAATCAAAAACAGAAAAATTCCTGAATAAATTCGCGAATATCTATACACCTGCAGTTGTCGTACTTTCGGTACTGGTTTATGCCCTTACGAGAGATCTTCATCTTGCTATTACGTTCCTCGTCATCGCTTGTCCCGGGGCATTGATCATCGGTGCACCGGTATCCAGTGTTGCGGGCATCGGCAATGGCGCGAAAAATGGCGTACTGGTCAAAGGCGGCGAAGTGATGGACCGCTTCTCAAAAGTCGATACACTGGTCTTCGATAAAACCGGTACATTGACTAAAGGGAAACCAGAAGTGACGGATATCGAGGTCTTCAATTCGTACGAAGAACAGGATTTGCTTCGATTGGTAGCGCAGGCGGAAACGGTGTCTGAACATCATCTTGGCCAAACAATCGTCAAAGAAGCGAAGAGTCGTGACATGGCACTCGACCAGGAACCGGAAGCCGTCGATGTGATCAAAGGCAACGGTCTGACGGCTACAGTGGAAGGTCGAATTTTGGCCATCGGGAACCGCAAGCTCATGAACGCAGAAAATATCGCCATCCCGGCGGAAGTGGAAGCGTATGCGGTAAATCGCGAGAAAGCCGGAAACACAGCGATCTTCGCGGCGGTGGACGGAGAAGTCGCTGGCATCTTCTCGATTGCCGACCAGATCCGTGAAGACGCAGCGCCTGCACTTGCTCAGATGAGAAAAAATGGCGTCAAAAAAATCGTCATGCTGACAGGAGACAACCAGCACACTGCGGAGCTAGTAGCCACTAAACTGGGGCTAGATGAATTCCATGCCGAACTGCTGCCGGAAGACAAAGTGGCGTTCGTGAAACAACTGAAACAGCAGGGCCATGTCGTGGCAATGGCAGGAGACGGCGTCAACGATGCACCGGCGATCGCCACAGCAGATATCGGACTCGCGATGGGCGAAGGCGGCACGGATATTTCGATGGAAACCGCGGATGTCGTCTTGATGGCCGATAAGCTGATGCAATTCTCACACGCTTACTCTCTGTCCAAAGCGACCATCCGCAACATGAAGCAAAACACGTTCTTCGCAGTCGGCATTGTCGCTGTTCTGCTCGTCGGTGTCCTGATGGGCTCCGTTCACCTGGCATCCGGTATGTTCATCCATGAAGCGAGCGTCCTGATTGTCATCCTGAACGCAATGCGGCTGATGGGCTTTAACCGGAAAGAAATGCAGCGGAGACAAGAATTAAAACCAGCTCATGCGTAAACTATAGATAAAAATCAACAGAGGGGAGAAACCTGCTACTTTCTCCCTTTCTTTTCTACAGCTATTCAGTAAAAAATTCAGTGTTAAACCCAAAAACATTAGGAGGAATCTTATCATGACTGAACATACTAACCACGAACACCATCATGCAACTGCAGCCTTTATGGTCAATCATTTAATCGCGAATCAAAACGTCTTATTCGTGAAACTTCACCAATTCCATTGGTACCTGAAAGGACCGGAATTCTTCCCGTTGCATGAGAAATTCAATGAGCTTTATGAAGAAGCCAACAAATACTATGATGCTTTCGGAGAACGCTTGATTGCCATTGGCAAGAAACCCTATTCAACGCTGGGCGAGTATTTGGAGCACGCCTTTATCAGTGAAGAACCTTATACCGAGCCGCTTACTTCCGTAGATATGCTTGGCATATTAGTGAATGATTACCGGGTCATTCGGGATGTCACAGTCAAATCCATCCATCTTGCGGTGAAAGAGAAAGACGATGTGACGGTGGATATGCTGACCGGATACAAAGCCAGTCTCGATAAAAACATCTGGATGCTGCAGGCTTATCTGGGAAATAATGCTTTAGAAGGGGAAGAAGACGAAGAATAGGAGGAAATAAAACGCGTTGCAGAAATATAGTCTTTCTAAACCATTAAACCATCATACAATAGGGTAGATTAACATAATTAAATGGGGCAATATAAAACACCTCCGCAATGGTACATTTACCACAAGTACTGAAATCGGAGGTGTTTTTGCATGGGCAGAAACGTATATTCAAGGGAGACGAAATGGGCCATTGTAAAAGACAAACTAAACGGTCAGATGACAAATGAAGAGATTATGAAGAAACACGGGATTAAAAACAAATCACAGATCAAGACCTGGATGAAATGGTATCGTGAAAATGAAATACACCGGTTCGACCAACCGATCGGCAAGCAATATTCGTTTGGACATGGGCCGGAATTTGCGAGTGAAGACGAGAAGAAAGATCGTCAAAATGTACATTTGAAAATGGAGAATAACATCTTAAAAAGTATATGGAAATGAAAAAGGAGCTGAAAAAGAAGTATCGTTTTGGCCATCGGAAAACCAAGAAGTTATTAAACGAAGATTTCAAGCTGGACCGGCATCCCAATACGGTTCAAGCCATCATGCAAAAGCATCATTTACAATGCCGGATCGAACCGAAACTGAAATGGAAATCACAAGGTGAATTTGTCATCATAGCGCCGAATCTTCTGCAACGCAATTTCACGGCATCTGCGCCGAACCAGAAATGGGTGACGGATATTACGTATATCCAGAATGGAAGTTCGACGATGTACCTGTCGACGATCATGGACCTGTTCAATAATGAAATTGTCGCGGACCACCAACAGACGCCGCTGGTCATTGATACCTTTAAGGAGGCGCCGGAGATGCATGGGAATTCGGAAGACGTGATCATCCACGCCAATCAGGGAAATGTGTATACCTCATTTGCGTACCAGGAGTTGGTCAAGAAGAGCCACCTGATCAGCAATATGTCGCGGCGTAGAAACTGTTGGGACAATGCGGTCATTGAATCATTCCATTCCAATATCAAATCGGAGGAATTTCAATACGTCAAATTCAATTCGATGCACAATATCCAGGTCGTGGAGAAAGTAGATGAGTACATGCGTTACTATAACGAAGACCGGATCCTAGAAAAATTAGGCTACCTGGCGCCAAAAGAGTTTAAGGGCAAGCAGTCTAAAGAGGTGTTTTATATATGTCTCAAATCGCTATATCAATCTAATAGACTACATCTTCTTTTGTATTATTCACTAAATTTTATTTTTTAATTCTTTTAAGGGTTAAGTTCTCTAAACTACTATCATCCTTGATGGTCATCAAGGTTAAAAAAACAAGCACCCCTTATAATGAAGAAAAATATAAGGAGGAGAGCAATATGAGAAAAGCGGTATTTCAAATGGAGCCATTCAGTTGTCCGTCCTGCATCAAAAAAATTGAGAATACTTTGGGGAAACAGGCTGGTGTAAAGGATGGCATAGTACTGTTCCATTCCGGAAAAGTAAGAGTTGAGTTTGATGAATTACAAATTTCAGATCAACAAATCGAAGAACTTATTGTGAAACTGGGGTATTCTGTATATTCAAGGAAAGTTGCCTAACTAGGAGGGAAAGTATGAAGTATCAGGAAGCATGCCAGCATACAGAAGGAAACAAGGGAGCACATCAATTATGTGTTTCCATAGTTCCGATCTTTAATCATCTTCAAGACGAAGAAATGGAGGAAGTCGCCAAAACGACGCGTTCCATCTCCTTAAAGAAAGGGGAGTTGCTGCACAGTGTTGGCGATGCCTCGGATTCCTTGTATATAGTCCATCAAGGAAAAGTGAAAGTTTACCGTCTGTCGGAAAACGGCAAAGAGCAATTGATCCGGATTCTGGAGCCGGGCGATTTCACCGGGGAACTCGCTTTGTTTAAGGAATCGATTCATGATGATTATGCGGAAGCGATGGAAAAGACCGACATTTGTAGCATCCAGCGCGACAATCTTCAGGAATTTCTGCAGCGATATCCGAATATTTCATGGAAAATCCTAAGTGAATTTTCCAATCGGCTTGGCCAGGCTGAAAGCCAGATGACCAGCTTTGCGACAGAAGACGTGGAAACACGGATTGGGCTTTATCTGGCTCAGCAGGTGGAAGAAAACAAATCGACGGAGTACCGTTTGCCGATGTCCAGAAAAGATCTTGCTTCTTTTCTCGGTACGACTCCCGAAACCATCAGCCGGAAACTTGCCAAGTTTGAAGACGAGGGATGGATTGAACAGGAAGACCAGCGCCGAATCCGTATACTGGATCTGGATGCTTTGCTGCTCATCTAGCAATCGGTACGATATTTGATGGTAATTATGTGTAATGTGAAAGGATTTCAAAATTAAGTAAGAGAGCGTAAAATATGTTGTGTAAATGAAAATAAGGAAAGCCCTGCCAAGAGTTCGGTTTACATATGATCGCTTATCGGAAGAAGACTGTTGAGAAGAGAAATTTATTTCTAGAAAAAAGGAAGGCCAAAAGCGAAATGTTTTCGCTACTTGGTCTTCCTTTTTGAAGAGGTGATAACTTCACTCGGTTTATTTCGCTGTTAATTCCTCTTCAGTCACCCATTTGTGATTAGTGACCGGTTCACCGCCGGTCGTAGGGGTGAAATCGACCATATAGACGGTTGTGTCCTCGGCTGAATCAATCGTAGCCGTTGCGCCATCCATTCCCTCCATATGATCGGCGGCCAGCGTTGCTTCATCGCCCGGTTTCAACGGTTGGTCTTCCGGATTTTCAAGTTCTTCGTGGATGACCCATTTGTGGTTTTCTACCGGTTCACCGCCAGTGGTCGGTGTATAGGTCAAGGCATAGGCAGTCGTGTCATAGGCTCCGACAATCGTGGCTTCGGCACCTTTCATCCCTTCCATATGATCCGTTTCAATAATTGCCTGGCTTCCCACTTCATACGTCGGATTTTCAGCTTCTTTCAAATCTGCCGGCACTTCGCCTGAACCTGAATGGTCCATGTTCATGTGTCCGGAATCCTCGCTCATATTTTCTTCAGCTGCGTTGTTGTCCATATCCATCGGTTCTTCACTCGTCTCGCTACCCGAATTGCAGGCGCTTAATGTGACGGCTGCCACAAGTGACAGCATTCCCATCATCCATTTGTTTTTCGGCATGGCGTTCTCCTTCTTTCTGCGTTTGTCTGTAGTTACTCTACCCCTTAACTTTGCATATTGTGTGCAGGAATCATGACATTTCTTTTGGGGGAAACTCGAAAAATCAACTTATAACAAGTTTATGAATGGCACGAGAAGTTCTCCATTCTATAGAAGAAACTGCACAGAAAATCGAGACTTGTTCGCTAAACTGGTGGAGGAACCTCGTTTATAAAAAAACAAGTGAGTTGGAGGAACAACCATGAAGAAACAAAGAAAGACGATTGGGGGACTGCTGTCCTTGCTTTTATTGGCAGGATGCAGCGGAGAAGCACAGGACTCTTTCGAAGTCCCATTTGAAGGGGAAATGGACCATGTCCACGGAATGGGCTATGCCGGGAATGAAGATGGGCTGTATTTCGCGTCCCATACTGGATTGAAAATCTACCGGGAAGGCGAATGGTTCGAAACAACGGATAACTTCCATGATTATATGGGCTTTAATGCGACAGATGAAGGCTTTGTGACGTCAGGCCATCCGAGCGCAGACTCGGAATTGCCCAATCCACTGGGGATTCAGCGCAGCGTGGACGGCGGGAAAACGATTGAAGAAATTGCGTTTCAGGGGGAAACAGATTTCCATGCGATGGCCGTTGGCTACACTAGCCAGGATCTCTTCCTCATCAATCCGGCGTCTAATTCCCTGTTGGAAGCAGGTGTCTACAGCAACTCGGCTGAAGGCGAATCATGGCAACCGGTCCAAGCTGATGGTTTGGAAGGGGAAGTGGCCGCACTTGCCCTTCATCCGGCTGACTCAAACCTAGTCGCAGCCGCCACTTCGACAGGCATCTACTTCTCCAAGGATGCCGGAGAAACGTTCCAATCTCTTACGCCTGAAGGAGAACGAGGGACAGCGGTGCATTTTACCGAAGAAGGGCTGTATTTCGGCAGCTACGGGACAGCTGCAGCGTTGATGCAGTATACTGTTGAAAACGAAGAGCTGGAACCATTGAACATGCCGGATCTTCCGGACGACGCCATCGCCTTTATCGCTGAAAATCCGACGGACGACCAGGAACTGGCCTTCTATACGTTGCAGGGCCATGCTTACCTGTCGGAAGACGGCACACAGAATTGGAAAGCCTTGCTGCAAAACGGAAAGCCCCAATAAAAAGGCCGCACAATTTGATTGCTCTATAGGAAGAGGGACGCCATGTTGAATAAACTCGCTTTGAAAATCGGCTTGTTGTTTTTTGTCTTTATCCTCGTCATCGAGACGGTCCTATTCCTGACGTTATACGTGAACTACGTGGATGAGCGGGTGGAAGAAGTCATGACGAATCTGCTTGCACGGGGGAATACCCACAGTGAAGTGCTGGAAGACAGCTTTGAATCCACCACATTGAATCACGTGGCCATGATGGAATCGGCATCCGATTTCATCGTCATCATCACAGATGCGGATGGGAATGAGTTGACCCATTCCGACACGATTGAACCTGAAATGAGGGACGTGCTGCAACACACCGATTTTGGCCAGGTTCCACAAGATGGGAAAATCGTGGAGGACCGGTGGGATGATAAGCAGTTTATTGCGACTGACAGCCCCATTACCATTGCAGGCGAACACCGGGGACATGTGTTCATGTTTGCCGAAACCAACCACATCCAACAAATGGTCGAACACTTGCGGAATCAATTTTTGTTTGTTGGCTTGATTGCGGCTGTGCTCACCATCGCCGCCATCTTCGTGTTGTCGCGCTTGATTACGAGACCCCTCATCCGAATGAAGGAAGCCACCGAACAATTAAGACAAGGAAACCACACGGTCAGGCTAAATCTCGACCGGAAAGATGAACTGGGGGAATTGGCGAACGCCATCACCACGTTGTCGACGGATCTAGACCGTTTGAAGAAGGCGCGCAATGAATTCCTGGCCAGCATTTCACATGAATTGCGTACACCGTTGACCTACATCAAGGGTTATGCGGACATTGCAGGACGTCCGGATACGTCCGATGACGAAAAAAGGGAGTATATCGGCATCATCCGGGAGGAAACAGCCCATTTGACGGAGTTGATCCGGCAATTGTTCGAACTGGCTCAGCTAGATCACAACGAGTTCTCCATCCGGAAAGAAACAGTTTCCCTTAATCGGCTGTTTCGCTCGGTTGCCGGGTTGGTCCGCCCAGCCTTCGACGAGAAGCACATCTCCTTAGTGGTCCAGTGCCCACCTGAGGTAACGGCTCTCCTGGATCCCGAACGTTTTCAGCAGGTGTTATTGAACGTACTCGATAATGCCCGGAAATATTCACCGGAAGGATCGCTGGTGACGCTTTTGGGAACGCAAGAGAATGATACGGTATTCATTAGTGTCAGCGATGAAGGAGAAGGGATCCCGGCAGCTGATCTTCCTTTTGTTTTTGACCGGCTGTACCGGGTCGATAAATCCCGTTCCCGGCAGTACGGCGGCAGCGGGCTCGGCCTTACCATCGCCAAGGAAATTGTCGAATCGCACGGTGGTCAGATGACGATCCAAAGTGAGAATGGCAAAGGAACAACAGTCCAGATGGAGTTGAAAAGGGGGGATTCGCTTGCAGAAAGTGCTGTTGGTGGATGATGAAAAACGGATGCTGGATTTGGTCGCGCTGTATTTAAAGCCCCATCAGTATCTTTGCACAAAAGCACTAGGACCATTCGAAGCCTTAAGCTACTTGGAAAAAGAGTCTTATGATCTGATATTGCTCGATGTCATGATGCCGGAAATGGACGGCTGGGAGCTGTGCCGGGAAATCCGGAAGTTCTCGGACGTGCCGATCATCATGCTGACAGCACGCGAACAGCAAGAAGATATTATCAAAGGCTTGAAACTCGGTGCGGATGATTACGTCACCAAGCCGTTCAATGAAGAGGAATTGCTGGCCCGGATGGAGGCCTTGCTGCGCAGAAGAACACCGAAAAAAACCATTGAAATCGATGGCTTGTTTTGGGACGAAGACCGGTTCGAACTCATCTACCAAAAACACAGCATCAAACTGACACCGAAAGAGTTCCTGATGCTCGGACAGCTGATGAAGAATCCGGATAAGGTCTTCAGCCGGGACCAGCTGATTCAAGTGATCTGGGGATTCGATTCGGAGACGGAAGGACGGACCATTGATTCGCACGTGCGGAATGTCCGGGAAAAGATCCGTCAGGCTGGATTTCCCATTGATGACCATTTCCTCACCGTTTGGGGAATTGGCTACAAATGGATCAATGAAGCCGAGGTGTAGTGGTCAAAAGAAAAAAGCCTAACGGAATGCTAGTTCCGTCAGGCCTTTTCATCTGCTTAAGCGATGCTTCTGCAAGCTTTTGCACATCTGCGGCAAGCTTCCGCACAGCGTTTGCAATGGTCGTGATGGTCGGCGTGTTTCTCGCATTCATCCGCGCATGCTTCACAAATAGTTGCGCAAACGGCTGCCAGTTCGGAAACGAACGGCGAGTTGCGGGTAATGGCATGTTCCAGAAATGCGCAAATGTCTGCGCATTCACGGTCTAATCGAATGCACTGTGCCATCATCTTCACATCGTCTTCCTGCAGACAAGCGTCAAAACAATGGTTACATTCCGCTGCACAATCGTGCAATGCCTGAATCAATTCCTGATGTTGTTCATGAGCCATGTCAAAACCTCCATTTTTTATTTTTGCTTCATTTACTGGCTTTCCCTCTGTATTCCAGACTAAACGGAAATACCGAAACTCCATAGAAACTGCACAAATTCATTGTGAAACAGCAAACTCCTTCCGAAAAAAACAAAAAGTATATCTGGTGATAGCCCATTGTCGGCCGTTTATAGAAAAGTAATCGAATATCAAATCAATAGGGTGGTTTTTTCTTTTTGGTCACAGTAAATTCCTTGGGCGTCCAGAAAACAAAGACAAAGTAAAAATGAAACTGAAAACTTGATATACCCTCATGGGGTATGTTAAGTTTATGGAAATACTACTCCAGGAGGAATAAGAATGATTGAAACATTAAAAGTACAAGGCATGTCCTGCAGCCACTGTGTAAACTCGGTTGAAACCGGCGTCGGTGAACTCGAAGGGGTTTCATCTGTGGCAGTTGATCTTAAAAAAGGTGAAGTGGCAGTGGATTATGACGCTGGCAAGACATCATTAAACGAAATTCAGGAAGCGATTGAAGAACAAGGATATGCCGTCGTATAAGAGTGCTTTCACAGCACTCTTTACTTTTAAAAGAAATATACCCCGCGGTAGTATATTGGGGGCTTTGTGGCTGTTAAGAATGTCATAAGGGTAATTGGAATAAAGAAGCACTATTTTGAAGGAGGCGTACTGAATGGCTAAAAGTGAAAAAGACCATCACCACCATCACGACGAACAAGCAGATCACAGTAAAATGGACCATTCCAAACATGTTGGGCATGTCTATCATGAAGCTCAAGTAAAAGAGGGCATTCAAGACCACAGCAATCCATCCCAGAATCACAATCATCATGTCGATTCGGATCACAGCGGGCATGATCACGGACACCATCATCATGGGAATTTCAAAGAAATTTTTCTGAAGTCGCTGCCCTTGGGCATTGTCATTCTATTATTGTCGCCGATGATGGACGTTCGGCTCCCCTTCCAATTCACTTTTCCATACTCGGATATTATTGTCGCGGTACTTGCGACCATATTGCTGGTTTATGGCGGAAAACCCTTCTATCAAGGGGCAATCGCTGAATTCAAGGAAAAAGCGCCGGGCATGATGGCCCTTATTTCTTTAGGAATATCCGTTTCCTATCTGTATAGTATTTACGCAGTGCTGGCTCGTTACGTGACCGGTGAACACATCATGGATTTCTTCTTTGAATTTGCGTCCTTGCTCTTGATCATGCTGCTTGGCCACTGGATTGAAATGAAAGCGGTCGGAGAAGCCGGGGATGCGCAACAATCACTCGCTGAATTAGTGCCGAAAGATGCGCATGTGGTACTGGAAGACGAGTCGATCGAGACGCGTCCCGTAAATGAGCTGAAAGTCGGAGATCTTGTACGGGTTCAGGCCGGAGAAAACGTCCCTGCCGATGGCATCATCAAAAGAGGCACCTCCCGGATCAATGAAGCTTTGCTGACGGGGGAATCTAAACCCATTGAAAAAGGAGCCGGAGACAAAGTAATCGGCGGTTCCACGAACGGTGCAGGCATCTTGTATCTTGAAGTACAGGAAACCGGCGACCAATCGTTCATTTCCCAAGTACAAGCCCTGATAAGCCAGGCGCAGGATCAACCTTCAAGAGCTGAAAACCTGGCTCAAAAAGTAGCCGGCTGGCTGTTTTATATCGCCATTGCGGCGGCTTTCATCGCTTTTGTCGTTTGGCTGTACATTGCTGACATTCAAACTGCTGTTCTTTTTACGGTTACGACATTAGTCATTGCATGTCCACACGCTCTCGGCCTTGCCATTCCGCTGGTTATTGCACGAAGCACCAGTTTAGGTGCAAGCCGCGGGCTGTTGGTAAAAGACCGCGAAGCATTGGAGCTGGCAACTAAGGCTGATGTAATGATACTGGATAAAACGGGTACGTTGACTACTGGCGAATTTAAAGTTTTGAACATGGAAACACTGGATGGTCAACATACCGAAGCCGAAATCGCGGCGTTAATGGCAGGGATTGAAGGTGGATCCAGCCACCCAATCGCCCAGTCAATAGTCCAATACGCTGAGAAACAAGGGATTCAGCCTGTCCACTTTGATTCGATTGATGTTGTGTCGGGTGCGGGTATAGAAGGAAACGCCAATGGCCGCAAATACGAATTGATCAGCCAAAAGGCATTTGGAAGAGATGTAGCGGTGGATGTTCCCAAAGGGGCAACATTAAGTATACTGGTTGAGGACGGGAATCCGATCGGTACGGTCGCATTAGGCGATGAATTGAAAGAAACGAGCAGAACGCTGATACAGGCATTGAAGCATTACAATATAAAACCGATCATGGCTACAGGCGACAATGAAACGGCTGCCCAAGGAGTAGCAGAGGAACTGGGCATTGAATACAGAGCCAATCAATCGCCGCAAGATAAATATGATTTAGTGGAATCATTGAAAAATAATGGACAAACGGTCATCATGGTCGGCGACGGCGTAAACGATGCACCATCCCTTGCAATAGCAGACGTGGGTATTGCAGTCGGTGCGGGAACTCAAGTCGCGATCGATTCCGCTGATGTGATTTTGACTCAGTCGGATCCAGGAGATATTGAATCCTTTATTGAATTGGCCAACAAAACAACCGGTAAAATGAAACAAAACCTCGTGTGGGGAGCCGGGTATAACTTTATTGCCATTCCCATAGCAGCGGGTGTTCTAGCCTCTATTGGGATTACCTTGGCTCCTGCAGCAGGAGCAGTTCTGATGTCCGTGTCCACGGTTATCGTGGCTATCAATGCGATGACATTAAAACTAAGAAATAGAGCTGTTTAAAACAGTGGTTAATTGTCGTACACGAAAAGTGCTGCCTCCCAAAAGTTGGATTTTTTTAACCTGGGGGCACAGTTTCGTATTAGGTTAAAGTCAAACGGAAGTTTGAAGACTTTGGATAATTAACTATAGTTTCACAGTTAACATATGAGGGATTATCAGAAGTAGCATAAAAACAGAAGTCCACTTAATAATTTAAGAGAAGAAGCTCTCTTCTACAACGCTCTTTTATTCCTTCTGTTTTTTATGAAATAATCTCTACTGATAAACGACAAAATTGATATATATTTTTGTTGGAAAAAATGATTCAAATACAAAGCTAATATTCAATAATAGGTATCGGCTTTTTCTTTTCCCTTATAATAAAGATAATTAAGAAAAGGGAAAACGAGGTGCAGTTATGGAGATAAAGCAGGTAGTGAATGGTCTATCTGAAATAATGACAGAGCATTGGGATACATTGAAAAATGCTTTATATAGTGGAGAAACGGAAGATCTTTCATTAGAAGAAATAGTTAAGAAGTATACTTTTTTCAAAGTCTTTGATGACTTAGTTGATAATATGGCATCACAATTCAGTTTTCCAATTAAAGATGTGGGAAGGCTTTATAGAGGCGTTGGAGTAAACGAAGAGATTGATTTAGATTTCTACCAAAGGATGATTCCTCATTCTGATTATGTGAAAAATCATAATCGGATGAATCCGCCAGGAGAGGAATTTATATATTTAGGGGTAATGCCGGTAAATAGGAGAAAATCTAAAGAAATAGAAAAAAAGTTTATTTTAAAAACCATAGAAGCAGAACTGCGAGTAAAAAAAGGAGACTTTTATACAAACGCGCGATTTGAGTCTAATAGCGACAAAAATATTTTTGACGTGGTAGGAGATCCTAGTCTGCCAACAGATATATATCAGCTGGCTGAAATTCTTAGCAAAAAATCAGCAGCGGAAAGAAGTCGAATTACGGCGTTATTTTACTTTAACTTATTCAATAATGATCAGATATTTAAGCCTGTACATAGTACAGAGCCTGATATCAGAGCAAGGGAGTACGCTCCTTTCCAATTTTTAGCTAACTATTTTAAAAGCAAAGGGTATGGAGGAATAAAGTATAGAAGTACTGTACATAAAGAAGGAACGAATGTAGTAATATTTAATCCTAAAAATGTTAAACTAATTGAAACTTCAATGGAGAAGATTGTTCGTTAAAAGGAAGGTGTATTTTGCAAAAACGAAGTGCAGAGAATTGCAAAGGTCGAGTACATAGTTTTGCAAAAGATAATACAGACTCCAGGTTGATTTGACATGGAGCCTCTGCGCGCAGGACTCACGAGCCGAGAAGCCAGTCACCTAAAGGATCTGGCTCTGCCCAAGCAGGCTATCATGCCCACCTCTCCATGTAAAATCTTGGTCAAATCGGTATGTATTTTTCTTTGCAATTCTCTGTATCATTTTGCTGCATTTCTATGCACTATTATTTTGCATTACACAGAAGGGGTATATGCCTTTCTTTCTTTTTAACCAATAATATATGTTCGCAAAACACTTATTCAATGCAGCTTAATAATAAGTTGAGTTTCACTTTTAGCAGAAGTAGATACTTTAAAAAATAACTAGTAAAAAGGACAGGCAGCCCACCAAAACTGTCTGTCCTTTACTTTATAGCAACAATTATTTTAAAGTATCTGTTTGTTTTGAGCGATTTGCTTCCATCCGTGATAAGACCTGTTCGTTGTCTTTGTTAGACAAATTCGTATAAAGAGAAGTGGTCTCGATATTGCTGTGGCCCAATTGATCACGCAGGAGAACAATGTTGCCGCCATTGCGGATAAAGTCTGCTGCAAAGGTATGCCGAAGCTTATGCGGACTCATGCCTTCCCCTTGGGCAAAGGCAGCGGTGTACTTGGTCACCAGGTTCTCAATGGCCCTCCGGGATAATGGGCGAGTAATCCCTCCGTAAAGCGTCACAAACAGGAAGGGAACTTCTTTCGCTCCTTTATACCGGTCTTCTCGTATTTCCAAATAGGCTTTCAATTGCTCGATAGCCTGATCCATAACCCGAACGGTATCTTCTTTCGAGCCTTTCCGCTTGATGTCGATCAATTGCTTCTTGAGGTTGATTTTCTTTACAAGAATACGTGCCATTTCACCGAGACGGATGCCGCTTCCGAGGAACAGGGAAAGGATCGCCAAATCCCGCTCCTTGTCTCGGTTGAACCGCTGGCGTGCTAAGCCACTCGTCAAAGTGGTTTCATACTCCTCGTCAATGAATTGGAGGAAATCATTAATTTCATGCTCATTCAGGATGACTGAGCTGATCTTCTGTGCGCGTCGGCTCGCCGTCTCTTTTTTTGTATGCAACACAATTTTGCTCATGACATTGCGGTAGAAGTACGATTCGCCGTCCTCATTTTCCGTTTCCTTCGTCAGGTAATTAAAGAGCGATTTCAGCGCATTCACAGATAGTGTCACGACCGCATTGNTCAGCGCATTCACAGATAGTGTCACGACCGCATTGCCACGCTTTTTCACAGTGTTGTTCTCCTGGGTGAGGGATTCTTCTTTCAGGAATTCAATGTAGTGCTCCACGTCCTGCTTCTTTAGTTCGGCTAATCTGGAATAGGGAATGGAAGCTGTATCATTAGCCTCTGCTAGGCCTTCCCGGAGCAGCCATTGGAAAAAGTGCTGATATCGGTAGAGATACTGCAGCAAGGTATCAGACGAAAGGCCAGCGCGCTTCTTGGACCGGACATACTCGACGACATAGAAGGGCATGTCCTTCAGCTGTTTTTCAATCCGTTGGAGGACTTGCAGTTCTTCGGGTGTCAACGCCATATCATAGTGGCCTCCTTTTGTTTATGTATTTCTATATGTTCGCAAAATGTAATTTAAGCGAACATATAGGGGTAGTAAGTACTTTTTCTAGAAAATCGCTAAGTGAATGAACTAATTGCTATAGAATCGCTTTTAAATAAGTAGTTAAACTTTCTTCCACACATTGCGCAATCAACTCGACGAAAGGCTGCGTATTACCTTGTACGCTCGCTGTTTCCAGCACTTTGTAATAGGTTAAGCGCTGTGCGTCTTCCGCTTTAACGATAGCAGGAGGGAAGCCATGCCCCATCAGAATCAAGTTCATCAGTAGCCTCGCGGTCCGGCCATTGCCATCTGCGAATGGATGAATATAAACGAATTTAAAATGAAACAATGCGGCCAGCTCCACCGGATGCAGCCGATCTTTTTCATGCTCGTACCAGGCGAAAAGCTCTTGCATTTCATTCGCCACCTGCAGAAAATGCGGTGGTTCGTGCTGGCTACCGGAGATTCGCACGTTGATGGAACGATATCTACCTGCATTTTCATCGTCGATATTCTTTAAGATCAAGTGATGAATCGTTTTTAGCGTGCGCTCATCCAACGGTTCGGTTTGAGTGACCTGCTCCTCAATAAAGCTAATGGCCTCGGCGTGGTTGATGACTTCAAAATGTTCCTGCAGCCGTTTACCACCAATCGTTAAGCCATCTTCCATGACTACTTTCGTTTCAATCAGCGATAAAGTATTGCCTTCGATGGCATTCGAATTGTACGTCCATTCCACACGATACACGTCGCGGAGGTTCTTCACAGCCGCAGCCGGAAGTGGTCTGTATTGATCTAATTGCTTTTTTAATTCGTCGACGCGAGTAAATGAGCTCATTTCGGAACACCTGCTTTTCAGAAGATTAAAGGAAAAATTGCTTGATTTAAGTAGATTTGATGCTAAATGCCTTGATACTCTTCATTTTATCATATGCCTTTTCTATTTGTTCGTTAAATTGATATTTTGCGAACATATAGAAAAAGCCAAAAGACAACTGTTAGCAATCAGTTCTCTCTTGGACTGTACTCCCTTAGTTCTCTCTTTCCGATAAGCAGCCTATAAGCCATGTTTACGTATTATCAATGCTTGGACAAGGACTGGGAACATGTCGTCGTCCGTTGCACCCACTAAATGAGCCAGCGATAGCTCATATTCGTAGAAGCCGAATAAATTAGCTGCCGCCTTTGCCATTAAAACATGGCCGCTGCTGAAGTCCTGTTTTTCAAACATGTCCAGGTGGTTAAATCCCTCACTGCTGAAATATGGTGTGGCTTTTTTATAGAGTTCTTCTGTGCTAGTCAGGATAAAGAGGGCCGATTGGTATTCGGAGCTAGCTTGTTGATGCGCACTCAATTGACTCAAATGTTGATTAAATCTGGATTGATGTTCAGCGTCTAAGAAAATAGATGAAAGTGTTCGGCTTTCTGAGTGAGATCCGGAATCTCTTTGTCGGTATTCAGACACTTATTTCCCTCTTTTCATTAAATAGTAGTGTATCCATTACGCGGTTCTTATAAAATTCTTTCTCAATTAAGTATATCGCAATTACTTCTTTAGAATGAGAAAATTCGGATTAAATTAAACGAATGTTAAACATCGACAGTCTCTTTCTGTTTAACGGACAATCTTTTCCATCGGAGATTCAACTAAATAGAGGTCTTCAGAATCGAATATTACTACATTCGTTCCATCCCTATGTACAGTACTTCTATATTTTATCCCCGCATATCCTTTGTTCTGAAAGTATTGAGCTATTTGAGAACATTTTTATATATCAAAGGATCCTAATAAGAAAAGAGAAGGAGCTTTTTGGCTCCTTCCCTTCCGATACTCCCTCATATGTAAACTTTTACTCATCTAGAAAATAAGAAAACTAATGGTTTTTGCAAATCGATCTGGATTTTCAATTATAAAAGGGAATATCTATGTGACGGTGCTGCTTGGAACCTTGATAGCTATCCCAATGAATGGAAATTAAATGTCGTTATGGGCTTAGCGGTAACATCCGTACATAATTGGAAACTTGCTAAAGCAAAGTATCAATTTCAACGAATTTATCGATTATCGCTGCAAGTCGTTTTCTGAATTCAACATCATGGATTCAAAGAACAGAGAAGGCGAGTTTTCATTCCATTCGTTGAAACTTACGTTTGCTGTCCGTTCGGTTGTATAGCCATAAGCCAGTTGTGTACGAGGATCATCGGTCAACTGCAGTTTGACCAATGGCCCTTCAGGCGTCAGCCAGTTTAACTGGGCTAGACGGTTTTCAAGCGAAAAAGTGATCCACCCATCTTCTGCTTCTTCCGTTTCGAACAATGGTTCTTGCCCGATCATCATCCAGGTTTGGCTCTGATGTTTTGGCGGCAGCCAGTAATTTTTAGCTAAAACACCTTCCTCTAAAGTAAATTCAGGGATTTCGTGGCGAAGCTCTTGTACCCAGTCCCCATTGCCCAGCTGCAGGTTACGTGAAACGAAGACATTCCCCTGCAAAATTTCTGTATTTCCTTTAGTGAAGACTCCATACGGATTTGTTGTCGGATCGGGACCATAAATTTTTTCGTCCAGGCTTGCCACAGCTTCCGGGTTCCATGACTTGAAGTCGACCTCGGCCAGATTTTTGATATTCAAGGATAGAGCATATGGAATCCATCCGGTATTTTCAATTTCTTCAAAAATGAGCGATGTCCCGTTTTCCAGTGTCCGTTCGACCAATGTGTAAGTTCCGACATTCAGGCCAAGCAAAGACATGTCATAGACAACTGTCATATCGCTGCCTTTTTCTGTAGCTACCGGTTCACTTAAGTTGATGAACATAGGCTTTTCAATCGCCAACGTCACTTCTTTGTCCGAATAGACCTCGACTTCATTTTTCAAAAACATGATAGCTGTAAAAATAATCAGCATCATGAAAAATACGACGAATAATAAAATCACTAATTTCCTGAACATATTTCCACCTCAGTTTTCTGTGTTGTAGCTAGTTTTGGTTAGAGTTTCTGAAACAAAAGAAAAAATCGCACAATAAAGCAGCGAATGAAGGTGTTTTGATAAGTTGCCCATAAGCCAACGAAATTTGGTTGAGTCACTTCCAGAGTCGTTCATAAATTAAAGCTAACAGTAAAAAAAGCGCCCTAGAGGCGCCTTTTTTTACGCGTATGAATGTAGTCCCGCAATGATCAAGTTGACAACTATTAAATTGAACATGATAATCGCGAAACCGATTACCCCCAACCAGGCTGATTTTTCACCTTGCCAGCCTTTACCGAGACGTAAATGCAGATAGGCCGCATAGAATAACCAAGTAACCAACGCCCAGACTTCTTTCGGGTCCCACCCCCAGAAACGGGACCAGGTGATTTGGGCCCAAATCATGGCAAAGACCAGCGCGCCCAGAGTAAATAATGGAAAGCCGATAATCACTGCACGGTAATTAATTTCATCCATCAGTTGAAGATTGACATTTTTCATTAGTGGTTGAATAAGTTGCGATATTCTCCGGCGGGTAATCAATCTAATTAGGACATATAGAACAGTTCCAACTAACAAAGACCACGTGACAGTCGTCAGTTTACTAGCATCTACTAACGCTGGGGTTTCGACTAGTGGTGTCATGGCATCCTCTGTTACTGGAACCGATTCATTCATACCGAAAATAGGGGGCATGTTATAAATAATCGTGGCTTCCTGATCATCTTTGTTCACATACTGAAAGGTGTTTTCATAATTTGTTAGGGTGAAGTAAGAACTTGAAATAACAAAACCTACGACTAGCACCAAAAAATACAGAATTCCTTCCAGCCAAAATCGCTGCTTTGACTTTTTTGACAAATCCACCACTTTGAGCAAGTAAATCAACCCCGCTGCCGCACTCATGGCCAAGATCCCTTCCGCAATGACAACCGTGCTGACGTGAATCGCCAACCAGTTTGTTTGAAGCGCCGGGATAAGCGGGCTGACTTCACTCGGGAACATGCTTGCATACGCAATAATCAACAAGGCCACCGGCAATACAACCATTCCTAAAACGGGTGTTTTATAGAGGAAATAAAGAATGATGAATCCTCCTACAAGCGTCATGCCGAACGCTGTCGTAAATTCAAACATATTGCTGAGAGGTGCATGTCCCGATACGATCCACCGGGTGAAGAAATAGCCGAGGTTTGCAAGAAAGCCAATCACGGTGATCGTAATCGCTACTTTTCCCCAGCGTTGTTCCGAGTTGAACGTTCCTTTCTTATTGCCTTTAACAGCTCCACCAAAAACGAAAGTGGCAATCAGGTAAGCAAAGAACGCAGCGTACAGTAAATTCGAGCTAATCTCGGTTAATGTCATGACGAAGACTCACCTTCCTTTTCCGCTTTCTCTTTTTTATCGATTTCATCCTGCTGATCTGTGTAAGCAGGCAATTTAGCAGAGTCAACCACTCGATCCAGGTCTTTCTTCAAGCCGAACCAGTTTTTATTGGTATGGCCAGCAAGCAGGATCGTGCCATCAGCCTTCTGCTGAATCCAGAAACGGCGGTGGTTAAAGTACATCCCCTGCGCGACACCAATCATGAAGATCAAACCGCCAAGGCCAAGAATCGGCAAGGTGCTGTCTTTGCGAACCGTTAAACCGGAGACATTACGCGTATCCGCATTCTGAAAGGTTAATTTGTATTGATTTTCACCGAGTGGTTCCACCGTATTCTGGATGGTGATAAAGCTTGTTTCCCCTTCCGGTGTTTCTGGGGTAGTCAGTTCCACCAGGAAACCGGGATTGTTTGGCAAAGGGGTCGCAGTTTGCGGTTCTCCATCTTCAAAACCAGAGAAATCTGGGTAATAACCAAGCAGTTCTACTGTTGATCCAGTCTCCAATTCGTACAGTGCATCCGGATTAATCAAGTCGATTGTCAATTCCCCCAATGATTCTTCCGTTTCTTTGTTCGTCAACGCGAATGTCATTGCCTTTAATTCATTCAGTTTATAATCCATTTGATACACGGCATAGCCATCAAATTTCAACGGCTGGTTGACACGGATCGGGTATTCTTGAACGACTTCCAAGTTATCGGTTGCACCGGGCAGGCTATCTTCCGGCTCTTGATAAAGAACGATATCTGTTTGGTAGTTCTTCACGACCGTTCCCACCCGATCGATTGCTTCCCCGAACTTCGCGTCTTCTCCTTCGCCCGTATACGTTTCCAATTTAAAGTTTTTGTTTTCCAGGTAATAGCCCGGCACTTCAGGAATCGCTCTGGTTTCGCCTTCGCGCAGCCAAAGCGTTTCATCGACATAAAATCCGGGCATCATCCGCAGCATGACGCCGAAAAGGAAAATAATCAGACCGATGTGATTGACGTAGGGGCCCCATCGGGAAAAACGGCCTTTTTCAGCCAATAGTCCATTTTTTTCTGTCCGGACAGTGTATTTCAACTCTTTTAATTTCGTTTCTGCTTTTTCCAGTGCATCTTCAGCCCCAGGGCCGCTGCCATAAATGCGCTGCTTGTCCATAAAGCTTGGATGGCGCAAAACCCGTTGGTTCTTTAACGACTTATAAAGCGGGACGAAACGGTCCAAGCTGGCAATTACCAACGAAATGGCCAACATCCCGACCAATGCGATAAACCAATAGGAGCTGTATAAGTCATGGAACCCAAGCGCATGATAGACGCGTCCAACACTGCCGTACGTATCGGCATAATAAGCTTGGATCGTTGCTTCGGTACTCGCTGGAACAAAAGCTTGCTGGGGCAGGATCGTGCCAATGGCTGCAGCTACCAACAGGACGACAATAATGCTGACTCCTACTTTGACACTTGAAAAGAAGTTCCAAATTTTATCGATGATGGATTTATTATAGGTTTGGGAACGTCTGGCTGTGCCCTCATAACGCATATCCACTAGCTTGCTGTTTTGATCTTTTTCAGTCAAAGAGCGCCCGCACGACTCACAAAGCTTCGTGCCAGGAGGATTCGTATGGCCACATTGGCATTGTATGTTTTCCATCTAAAAAATCTCCTTATTCGGGTTTGATTTCTTCCATGTAGCTGGAAATGTCCTCTTCAGACATCTCCCCGGTAATGATTTTCGTGATCTTCCCTTCAGGATTGACCAGCAGTGTAGTCGGCAAGGGACGAATGTTGTAAGCTTCCATTACACTTTTGGTTTTATCAATCACAATCGGAAAGGTTAAATCCCGTTGTTCCGCAAATTGTCTCACTTCATAATCGGACTGAGCAATATTGACGGCTAAGATTTGAACGCCTTGGTCCTTGTACACTTGATATTGTTTTTCCATCAGCGGAAATTCTTTCTCACACGGTTTGCACCAAGTCCCCCAGAAGTTCACAAACACGCCTTGACCTTGGTAATCCGATAATTGATGTTCTTTACCTTCAAGATCCACTAAGGCAAAGTCCGGAGCTTCATCTCCCACTTGCAATAGTTCACTTTTTTCACCTGCAAAGCTGTTGTAAATCGTAAAAACGATGGCTCCTGCCATCACCAGTAAGATAGCCGCCCGTACATAAGACCGCTTTTTCTTTTTAACTGTCATGTAAAAACCCTCATTTCTATCTAATCAGTTAGAATCCTGTAAATCCTCCTGTGAATTGAGAAAGGAAAGCAATAATTTCTGTCATCATATCAAAATACAATAAAACACCCATCAGAATCATCAATGCGCCGCCAATTGACATGAAAAGCGCACTCTTTTTCTTTAGAAAGCTCATTTTCTCAATGAACAGGGACATCAAAAGGAAGGGAATCGCAAAGCCTAACACATAAAACAGCATATAGAGGAGCCCTCTATCCGGATCGGCTACGCCAAGTGCAATGACCCCTGCCAAAATCGGTCCCGTACAAGGCGTCCACCCTGCCGCAAATCCAATACCAATCAAAACAGAACCGGCATATCCAGAGGGTCTTTTTTGGAAATGGACTTTTTTATCTGACAGCAAAAAATCAAACTTCAAAATTCCTGTAAGGACCAAACCGAAAAATACCATCAAAATCGCACCTAATTGCCGTAAAAGAGCTTGGTTTTCCAAGAAGAACGATCCGATAAATGAAGTGGATAATCCTAATGCCAAAAAAATGATGGAAAAGCCGATTAAAAAGAGAATGGTGTGAATCAACGCATTGCGCCTCATCACGCCTTTTTCGGTTTTCAAGTCATTCACTGAAACACCGGTAATGTACGAGAGAAAAGCTGGATACAGCGGCAGGGAGCAGGGAGAAAGAAATGATAACAGTCCTGCACCAAACGCTAGAAGTAAACTGACTTCTGCCACATGGTCATCTCCTTATAAAAATTTACAGCATGAACCAGTCATACCTGCTTATGATTTAAACGGACTTCTTGCGGAATCGATAGGTAACGCTGAAAAATCGAAGGTCAATCCTTCTTGTTTTTGACCACTAAGACCACCATGGCTACTGAAATCAAGATGAAGGCAATCAGCGCGAGGAAAGGAATTGTCACAAATCCAAACCAGTTGATATACTCAGAGCTGCAGGGAACACCACTAACACAGGGTTTAATCCCCCCGAAGCCAGGTACTTTTTGTTCCAGGTAATGGAGAATCGAAATACTTCCTCCCAAAAGCGATAAAGGCAAGACGTAAATAAATACCTTTGCATCGTTCCGGAATGTGGCAATTCCTAAAATCAAGACCAGTGGATACATCGCGATTCGTTGATACCAACAAAGTTCACAAGGAATGAATCCTTTGATTTCACTGAAGTACAGACTGCCAAGTGTCGCAATCAATGCCACAAACCAGGCACCGTATAACAAAATCGCATTTTGGCTGGATTGTATTCTTTCTTTCTCCATTACTCCTCACCCATCAATTCTTGTTCAATCAGCTCTTTAATCGCTTCATAGTCAAACGGATCTTCTAATGTCTGCCCATTGATAACAATCGTCGGTGTTTGGGCAACTCCAGCTTCTTCCACTAACGCTGTGTCAACTTCCACAGCATCCATTGTGGCTTGCTTTTCCATATCTTCTTTCAATTTCGTTTGATCGATTGATGGATAAACTGCTGCCACTTCCAGAACTTTTTCAGGAGTGATCCAGGCCCCGTCATGGTTTACTTCTGGCTGTGCCGCAAATAGAGCTTTGTGGAAATCCCAATAAACTTCCGGACTTTGCTGATAAACGGATTCTGCCGCTAGAGAAGCTAACGTAGATTCCTCTCCATGGAAAAGAACGTTGATATAGGAAAACTTCGCCTCTCCTGTGTCCACGTAATCCTGAACGAGTTGCGGATAAACCGTTTCTCCCCACGCTTTGCAAGAAGGACATTTGAAGTCTCCAAATTCGACGACTGTAACTGGAGCTTCTTCTTCGCCTAAAATCGGCTGTCCGCTGAGATCGATTTGTGCCGTTTCCACTGCTGGCGCTTCTTGTTGATTAGTCAAAACCACAATCGCAACCAAAATCACAACTGCTAAAGATGTTAAGAGAACCGCAAACTTCAAGCCGGATGGCTTAGCTTTTTTCTGATTGTTATTCATAATCTTCCTCTTTTCTGTATAGGTTTATTTAAGAAATACTCATCATCAATCCTACATACAATGCCAACACACTAAATAGGCTCATTAATAAGGAAACGAATGAAGGTGCCTTCTGCTTAAAGCAGTAGAGAACAAGAAAACCAAAAATGACAGCTACCCCAAAGAACAACGAGCCCAGAAGAGTGAAATCAACTTGCAGGTGCATCGCGGGATCGATCTGCCCCGAATAAAAGTAACGGAAGAGATCGGAGGCACCACTTCCCTTCAAGTAGGCTTCAATGGAATGAGGAGGCTCTTGCTGGCCCAATACGGCAGTTGCCGCAAAAATCAACAGCAAGACGACGCTTTCTGCCCTTGACCAAGGAACCGGATTTATGTCTTCTCCACGTTGGAGTTTTCTTCTCATCCAGACCCCATTAATCCAAGCGAACAACAAAACAGGGAGTACCAGTAAATGCTTCAGCAAGATTGCCTGGCCGTAGGGCATCATCCAAGCATCTTGATATTCCGTTACATCCACCGCCAATGTCATGATAAAAATTCCTGAACCGACGACAATCGCCAAACAACTGAGGGCTACCGGTGTATACCATTTTAAAAAGGACAGCCAGTTTTGTGCAGTAGTCGAAAACCAACTCACCACCAACAACAAGCCTACCCAAACCGCGACAGCTGTAAAATGCAGCGTATGAACAACAAAGCCACTCCAGTCGGTCAGGGAAGCTGCATGGCTTGCCCATCCCACCGCCAAAAGCAGAATAAAGGAAAAAACAAGCGCAATGCCTATAAATGCTTTTCTTTTAAAGACTGGAACAAGCGACACAAAAAGGTAGAAAAATACCGAAATAAAAACAGTTACGGTCCAGGCTTGCCCAACTTCGAATTCTCCTATGACATTTTGAGTTGTTACTAAAAGACCGATATCTTCATAGAGAAACAGAATTAATCGAATGACCGGTGCCGCAGACAAGAAGGCGATTCCCAGAATGGCCACTTGCAACACACGTTTGTTGATTTTCAAGTGGGGCTTTAGGTGAGACGGAACCAGTTGAATCACCAATGTACCGATCAACAGGGAAAAGCATAGATACAGCAGAGTCTCTGTTACATAAATCCAAATCATTTATTTCCCCTTTTATTCGACACCCACATCAACGTGCCAACAGCAATCACTGCCAGTATCATCAACACAATCACCATCACATAAGGTGCATTAGTCGTTTCCTGAGGAGCCGCTAGATTTTCATTTAGAGGTTCTTCCGTTTCCCCTTGGTCTGCCAGTTCGTCCTCAGTGGACGGCGTAGCTTCTTCTGTTATCCCTGAAGAGATTAAGTCCTCACTGACTTTTAGGGTAAAGGCATAAGTTCCTTCAATGGGATGGCCATCAGCTCCGATGATCTTCCAGTTGACCGTATAGGTGCCGTTTGCTATTGCCGCCCCTAACGTCCCTGTCATGGACTGTCCACCAATTTCAACACCTATTGGAACTTCCTGTCCTCTTTCATCTTCCACCGTAAAAGAGCTTCCTTGTTCCAAGTCGGTATTGAATTCCAATACCATTTCTTGCAATTCCTCGGTGACTACATCTCCCTCTGCAGGGTTAGCACTTTCCAATGCGGTGTGCGCAAAGACGGCTGATGATGTTAGAGATAAGAAAAATAATAGGAATAAGACCACTTTTTTCACTAGACTTCACCTCTTTACTCGTAACTTTTTTCTTGTAAAACTGATGCTTTTACAGCACTTTTTCTTTTTATTCCCCATTCATTCTAACAGGCGAACAACAACATTTAAACAATCGTTTGAATATAAGATTGACAAAGTTTCGAATTTTTCCTACACTGGACATAATCAAACGAACATTTGAATGAGGTGGAACCATGGATGAAATAAAAATCAAAGTTAAAGTTGGAACAAAACAAGATACTTGCCAAACCTTTTGCTATGACGAAGAAGTGATTGAGCGAATTCAGCCCAAGCTCGTTGGAATCAGTGGAGTTGAATTGCTTTTCAAAGCACTTTCGGATGCAACGCGCTTAAAGATCACCTATGCGTTAACGCTGGAAAAGGAACTATGTGTATGTGATGTCGCCAATATTCTCGAGACTACAACGGCCACAGCCTCTCATCATCTTCGCTATTTACGAAATATGGGCTTAGCGAAATATGAAAAAAGAGGGAAATTGGTCTTTTACTCACTGACAGATGATCACGTAAAGCAACTGGTACGCATTGCGTTGGAGCACGCCAAAGAGGATCGATACAAATGAGCAAAGAAACGAATGGTTATCAAATGCGTAATCTGTACGGCAAAATTCGAGAAAAACATTCGGAACATTCTTTCTGTTCAAGATGTTCAGTTGAATTGCGGCGCTTCGAAAATCTCAGTTGCCGGTGAAGCCTCTATATGAACAGTTGGAAAAAGTGAGAAAATCATTTGACCCTTTTTTTCGAAACGGTGCCTTTGCACTAGGATTGAAAATACTGGCGTTGCTTTTAATCATCCCAGGGTTGCTCACTCTTTGGATGGCTATCTTCGCTGACATGAGCACCACATTAATTGTCGTATTGAACTCTCTTCGACTGATGAAGAATAAATATTAAGAAGATAACTTAAAGAGAAAATGAAATAAAGAAACAGCCGACATCTCTTGGGATGTCGGCTGTTTTTGTTAAGATCCAATATAATTTCGTGGATCAACTGCATTGGAACTTGAACCGTTCCAGATGCCGATATGTGTTTCGAAATGTAGATGTGGTCCGGTCGAACGCCCGGTATTCCCCATGCCACCAATTCGTTGTCCCTGAGATACTGCCTGACCAGTAGAAACGTCAATCGAGTTCAAATGGCCATATACCGTCGTCATCGTTTGCCCATTGACTGAATGTGTAATGACAACGGCATTACCTAGTCCGCCCATCGTACCAGCACTTGAAACGTAGCCGTTGGCTGCTGCCATTACCTGTGTACCTGGAACATTAGCAATGTCCATGCCTGCGGTAAATTCAGGTCCATCTCCAATATCACGCCATCCAAAATTAGAGGTGTTTCTGCCTGCTGCTGGTCGGATAAACGGAGACCCCGAAGCTGCTGCAGGAGCTTCATACTCACTGGCTGGTGCATTCGCTTCTACGGATTTTTCCACGCTCGGTGTTTTTACAGCTGCTGATTTTGTACTGCTCTCAGCCGCAGCTTTTCGTTCTTCTTCAGCTTGTCTCGCGGCAGCTGCTTCTTCAGCTGCTTGTTGTTCAGCCGCCGCCTGTTCAGCCGCCGCTTTTCGTTCTGCTGCCAACTTGCGCTGACGTTCTTCTTCAGCTTTTCTTGCCACTTCTGCAAGACGCTTCTGTTCATTCACAATTTGTGTTTCCAGTTCCGCACTGATGTCCAGAGCTTCAGCACGCTGACCCTCTAAATTGGATTTCTCACTTGCTAAACGTTCTTGTTCAGCTTGTAATTCTCTCCCAAGACCTGCTTGCTCCGCTTTTTGCCCATCAAGTGAAGATTTAAGAGTTTCTAACTCTGCGCGACGTTCTTCTTGCTCAGCAAGTTTTGTTTCAACTTGTGCTTTTTGCTCAGCCAGCAATTCTTTGTCTGCCGCCTGTTCACGCATGATGTTACGGTCTGCTTCGATTAACGTATTCACGGCTGAAAAACGGTCGATGAAATCAACAAAGCTGTTTGCGCCAAGTAATACATCTATGTAATCCACCGAGCCTCCACTTAATTGGATGGCACGTGCCCGTTCTTGTAGTAATTCCGTACGTTCAGCAATTTTTTGCTCAAGTTCAACAATTGAAGCCTTTAATTCTTCAATTTCCTCTTTTGTTTGTGCAATAGTGCCTTCAACGCTAGCGATTTTCGCTCCAGTTTCTTGAATTTTAGCATCAAGTACCTGAATTTGTGCCATGATTTCTTCCAATGTGGACTTATTTTTAGATATTTCATTCGACTTTTCGTTGATTCCAGAGTTTAATTCGCCTTGCCTCTGTTCAACTTGCTGTTTCTTTTGCTCTAGTTCACTTAGTGTATCAGCACTTGCTGTTGGTACCAGCAGTGATAAAGCCAATACAGAAGTCAAACCAGTCAACATCCATTTCGATATCATGTTTCGTTTCCCCTTTCAAATCCCAATTCATTTCTCTCTATATCGTTCTATTTAGAAAAACTTAAAATATGCGTGTACATCCGTTAAAGTCATTCAGGAAGTAGCTATCAGTTAACTTCATGAGTTTAAAAACCCAGTTTAGTTTAACTATTTTTAGTTCCCTACAAATTCCGGCTCTGTTATTGTAACACCCTATACGGTTTGCTTTGTTACAGTCACATTTCATTTTGGTATAAAATAATAACAATTTAACATTTTTACTTGAAAATATTAGGGGATAGAAAAATCCAACTCATAAATATAAGTCGGATTGCTTACTTGTATGCTTATTTACTATCATTACTCTTATAACAAATTTTGGGCGTTGACATGTGAAATTCGCTTTACCCATGGTTAGGCTTTGGGAATTCTTCAACATCACTATTCTTTGATTTATTTGCTTTAGCTAAGTTCCGTTTCCGTCCTCTACGCCAAGCCAACACAAGAAAACTTATAAACAACGTATAAAGAAGAATTAAGGCAGCAATATAGGCTTTATTAAATCCCTTTCGTTCGATGACATTGAAGGCTTCCCCTAACTCACGATCCAATGTAATTTGGTAATCACCGTCATCATTCTGACGAACCACGTCATTTTCAAATAATCCCCGCATTTCTTTGTCGTCACCAATCACTTCGGCTGGTATCGTCAAACTCTTTGTTGAGGAGGAATTATTAATAGCGATAATCCATGACTCTTCCTTATTAGACCGTTTATAGACAAGCCATCCATCCTTTTCATGCAAGACTTCCGTTTCTCCTGTCCGAAGTGCTTCCGACTGATTTCGAAGCGAAGTCAAACTTGTAATGTGGTCAATCAGTTCTTCGTCTACCCCCATATTTAGAATAGAGTGAGATTCAGGGGGGGCACTTCCGTTCATAGCAATCTCGGAGCCGTATTGAACAATCGGGATTCCGGGCATGGTCAATAACTGAAACATCAATAAGTTCCATCTCGTTGGGGGAAACCCTCTCACTGCCACTATATCAGATGTAAAGCGATTGCTTAAAAGAGAATCCACTCGAGTTAATTGGCCCTCAGCCGTCTCTTCAAAGTCCGGAGAAGTTGTTGAAAGGGGATCGAAATTTTTATAACTGCTTCGCAAATCCTCTTCTATACCAGGCTTTACAACCGCATCCAGTCCGGATTGAGGTCCCATTTCTAAGTCGCTTATGATATAGACATCCCGAATACTTTTCATGGTTTCTGAAAATTGACTAATAAAATCTTCATCCAATTGATCTGCGGTTTGTAGGCGAATTCCATCTATTTCATATTCTTCGACAAATTCACTGAACCAATCAATTAATTTTCTTTGAGCTTCCGGATTTGTTGTATCCAGTGCCATCGTTCCATCTTCATTTTCAGAGAACCACTCCGGATTCTCTTTGTTCCATACGTGTTCTTTGCTGACCCGTTGAGTTGGAATATCGATTATTACTTTCATATCCAACTCATGGATTTTATCAATGGCCTCTTGAAACTCCTCCTCCGTACCAAAATGACGTTCAAATTGTTGATAATCGATTACTTCTTTTCCGTCATACGTATCCGTCGCAAATACCGGCCCAATCGATACCATTGTAAATCCCATATCTTTGATGTACTGCATTTCGCTTGCCAATCCTTTAAAATCGCCACCATTGAATGCGGTTATATCCCGGGAATCCACTTCATAGTCATTCTGTATAACTTTATTGAAGTAACGATCGACTAACAGGTCGTATATGATTTCATCTTGCAGTGAATTCTTTTCTTTTGCTGCTGCTGGAGTTACTAAGCTCACTAATAAAATTCCAGTTATAATTGCTAAAAACCACTTTGCTTTCAATCCAACTTCCTCCTTCGGTAAAACTCATCGATTTCCTTACGTCCGGTCTAGTTTATCAAACAGCAGGCATCGCTACTATGCAATATTATCAAAAATCAAGTATCTCTAGCTTAGTTTCGTCGAAACTGTGAAGAAAGATGTTTGCTTCATGGTTGATTCCCCATCCAGTTCAGTACCAATGCACATATCTTTTTTCATAGAATTGCCTTATTACTTAGTTGATTAATCGCCTAAATCCATTAGAGTTAGAGTTACCTGACGAGATAAGTTCAGTTAGTAAAAATACCTAAACAGAAGAAGTGAGGGAGGAAAAAGATGACAGCAACGAAAAAAGAGAACAAAAGAAAACAAAAAAAAGAGAGATCCTCAACATACGGATTCCTCTTTTATAGTGTGGCTCTCTTTGTTTGGGCCCTTTATGATTTTGTTTTGAATGATAAAACGGGATGGCAAATGCCCATTTTGCTTATTGGACTGGCTATTTACCTTTGGTCAAAAGTGTTTTACCACCAACAACTAGTTAAACAACTTGCTGAAACTAAAAACAGTTTTAAAAAAACTTAATGACAGAATTTCTTTCGAATCCGAACAGGACAAACGGTAAATTCATATAAAACTCATCCTTCTCCATTAAAAAGAGTTGGCGAAAAATGCTGAAAATTATTCAAATACAAGATATTCAATCTTTTCCTTCATTACAGAAGCAGTACTTAAAAATAGTTGTAGCTCAATGCAGCTTTTTGCTGAGCGAAGCTCCAGCTTTTTTGTAGTATGGCAATACATCAGTTCGTTTTTCATAATGGTAAAAATAGTCCAGTGTACCGAGAAATAACGCTTTCCCCATTCTTTGACGCTCCAACTCCGATTTTATAAATTGAAGATCCTTCGAATTATCGATAAATCCTATTTCAGTTAGGGAGGCAGGAACTGTGTTTTCACGCAGCACGGCTAAATTCCCTACTTTAACTTGACGATTGGTCAACTTCCACGCTTCTTGCATGCGTGCCTGCAGATAAATGGAAAGCGCACGTGACTCTTGGACGTTCGGATTTGTCGCTGTTGTTTTCGCATAGTAAAAGGTTTCTTGTCCGTTTACTTCGCCATTAAATTTATTGGTATGAATGCTAACAAAAACATCTCCATCATTTTTTGCTGCTGCCTTAGCACGGTCACTTAACTCAATGAAAACGTCGGTACTGCGTGTCATTGTAGTAGCAATCGGTGTTTGATCAAAATAATTTTTCATGTGTTTTCCGACATTTAGAGTAATCATCTTTTCTTGAAAACCATTAGCGACGGATCCCGGATCTGTCCCTCCATGACCGGGATCTATAATAACTTTCAAATCACTCGTTCCTAGGGAAGTGGAAACTGGCGCTGGAACAGTTGGCTTTAAAGCTACAAGATAATTTGTACTGACGTAACCAATAACACCATTCACCTGAACATGTGACCAGCCATTTTTTGATGAAGCGACATTAACGGTTGTTCCATGTTTCAAACTGCTTATTACTTTATCCGAAGTGCTGGGACCAGAACGCATATTTAAAGCATCAGCACCTGTATTAACATACATTGTCTTGCTAAATGAAACACCCTCCGGTTTAACTCTGAAATTTTCATTTAAGCTTCTTGCCAAAAAAATTGCAAAGTCTGCTCGAATGATGGTCTCGTCCGTTCGAAAACTGCCATCAGGAAAGCCTTGTGCAATTCCTTTTCGCATTAAGTTGTCCACCGAAGTAGAGATACTGATTCCACCCAAATTAAAACTCCTATTTATCAGAAGAGCCATCTCTCCACGAGATAGAACTTTATATGGTTGAAACGAGCCATCGGGATAACCTGATATTATCCCTTTCCGAACTAATTCATCCACATACCCTGAAGCGAAGTTGCCTACTCTTACGTCAGAGAATTTGGTATTTCTTTTAACTCCACTTAACCCTAGTGCTCTGCCGAGCATAGCGGCTGCTTCACCTCGGGTTACCTGTCGGTTAGGCACAAAAGTTGTTGCCGTTACCCCGTGGACAAAACCACGAGTCACGAGATACGAGATTTCAGCTTGAGCTCGATGATTAGCTACGTCTACGAAAGTGAGATTTGTATTTGCATAACTTTTTGGCGTGTATATCGAGACTAGCAAAATCATTAAAAGCATTATTATCCATTTTTTCAACTCATAATACCTCCTATTTTATACCTACAATATACTTTAAACTGTTTCTACTTGAATACACATCTGACATTATATTTAATTTTTATTTTATTTTGTCATTTTAATCGGAACACCTGGGCAGAAAGATACATTTCGTTATAGAGATTTGGCTTTTCCAATGAGATTCAGCTGGTTATACGGGTGCAATTCGATAATTTTAAGCTAAAAAGAATACTCTGGGAATATACTTGACAATTAATAAAAGAAAACCTTATAATCAATATATGAACATATGCTCATATATTGATTATAAGGTTAAAATATATCTTTGGAGGTCTTTAGAAGATGAGTATGGATTTTGAAAAAAAAGAAGTTTCCGTCACGAGTAGCCGGTTAGATGAAGAAACCCTCTTTGTCGTCTCCCAAACATTTAAAGCATTAAGTGACCCTACTCGAATTCGCATTTTGAATCTGCTGTGTTCCGGTGAATACTCCGTCAATGACCTGGCAGAAAAGTTGAATTTGGGGCAATCCACGGTGTCGCATCAACTGCGTTTTCTGAAACAGTTGCGATTAGTGAAATATCGTAGAGCTGGAACCACACTCTACTATTCGGAAGACGATAATCATGTCATGAATCTTTTAAAGCAGGCCATTGAACACGCGATCCATCATTGAAAAACGTTTAATTACAAGATTCACAGCTGGACATCCTATGCGTTGAAAGGAGTAAAAAAAATGGCACATGATCATAACCGATTACAAAAAGATGCTTCCAATCTCCTGCATTCAATGGGATTAAGTTATACACGACCGACTTATACACTTCAAAAATCGGATCCCAAAAAGCCAGACACTTTAGTTTAAGAGACCTTTCCAACATTTAAAAAAATTGATAGACGGTGAGATTGATCACCTGTATTTGAAGATGATTCGTGATTACCAAGACCGGTACCTGGTTCCTCAAAGGAAAACAGCGACTCATTCCCACCTATGGCCAGCATAAGGGCGTGAAGCTGATTGGTACGGCGGATTATGAGACCGGTGCAATTTTCTGCATCGAAGAAGAATAGTATAATGCCCATGCTTTTCTACGTTTCCTCTCGAGAATCTGAGCGATTTAATCAACGGGTAAAATTGTCATGATTCTAGACAACGCTAGGATTCACCACGCCAAATTGATTCAGCCATTCTTGGAAGAAAATCGATGTCGCCCTCAAATGGTCTTTTTGCCTCCGTGTAGTCCCATATTGAACATAATGTTAATGTAAGGTGTCTGGAAATAGTTAAAGGAAACAGTCATTAACAATGTATTCTTTGGCAACGTCCAGAAAATTATTCTGGCTATCAGTGCGTTTCTTCAGGACGTCATGCGCCGAAAAAAGAAACGATTGATCGGTTGTGCGTTAGATTAGTAAACATTAATTCAACTTATATAGATGATATTACACGCCACTTTTTTTAGTTTAGAGGGAATAAGTCCACAAAATTTATGGACACAAACAATAAGTGTACGAAAACCAAAGAGACTACATTTAAAGAGGTGATAGAAATGGAGACAGTTAAAGAACAACAATCTCATGAAACACATAACCATGACCATGATCACGGAAAGATGCCCATTATTTTGTACTTCATTGGTTTAGCCCTAGCGCTTATTGCTTTATTTTTAAATGGAGAGTATACAATTACTAAGAACATTTTATTTTCAATTGCAACAATTAGTGCGGGCTATCATGTCATTCTTCTTGAAGGAATTGGAGAAACAGTTGAAAATACAAAAGCCAAAAATAAATTTACACCTAATTCCCACATTTTAATGGGATTAGCTGCACTTGGTGCTTCACTGATAGGGAATTTTTGGGAAGGAACGTTGCTGATTCTCATATTTTCTGGTGCGCATTTTTTAGAAGATTATGCTGAAGGTAGAAGCAAACGAGAAATCACAAAATTACTTAAACTGAATCCAACGACTGCCAGATTGATCATTTCTGATGGCAATACAAAGATTGTTGATGTTAATGAATTAAAAGTGGGAGATCGGCTCCAAGTATTGAATGGAGATCAAGTACCCATTGACGGAGTCATTTTATCTGGAAATACCTCCATTGATGAATCTTCTATCAATGGAGAAAGTATCCCTAAAGAAAAATCAAAAGGAGACGTGGTTTTTGGGAGTACGATTAATGGAACAGGAACTTTCACAATGGAAGTCTCAAAAGAAAATAAAGATACTGTCTTTTCAAAAATCTTACAACTAGTCAATCAAAATCAAAATAATCAAACAAAAGCCGCCAGTATTATCCAGAAATTTGAACCGAAATACGTTACAGTTGTTTTAATGGCAATACCGCTCTTCATTATACTCACTCCTATGATTTTGGATTGGACTTGGTCACAAAGTACTTATAGAGGATTAGTTCTTCTAGTCGCAGCTTCACCGTGTGCTCTAGCTGCAGCTACCGTATCCGTAACTTTGTCAGCCACTTCAAACCTAGCTAAAAGAGGCGTACTTTCAAAAGGAAGTTCATATTTGTCTCAATTAGCCGGGATTCAAGCAATTGCCTTTGATAAAACGGGAACCTTAACGAAAGGAAAACCTGAAGTAACCAATTATTATTTTACTAATTCTGTAAACGAAGAAAATATTATTGATATCGTAGTGGCTCTTGAAAAGGAATCCAACCACCCCTTAGCAGATGCTATTCTAAGAAAGTTTGAACAAAAAAATAAACTAGCTATTGAAGTAGAAAATCAGATTGGTAGAGGATTGACAGGAGATTACAAAGGTAAAAATTATCGAATAGGAAAGCCGACTTCTTTTGACGGTGTTTCAGATGAATATATTCATTTAAATAGTGAATGGGCGTCAGAAGGTAAGACAGTCGTATATGTAGCAGAAGATGAAGAAGTGATTGGTCTGATTGGGCTAATGGATATTCCAAGTGAACATGCGAAAGAAACTATTGAGTATTTTAAAAAACTAGGTATACACACTACTTTAATTACTGGTGATTCTGAAATGACCGGGAAGGCGGTTGCTGAACAGTTAGGACTGGATGAAGTTATCGCTAATGTTATGCCGGAAGACAAATCTAATATTATAGATCAACAAAAAGAAAACTATGGCATAACCGCTATGGTGGGCGATGGTGTAAATGACGCACCTGCTCTTGTGAAAGCAGATGTCGGAATTGCTATGGGAGATGGTACGGATGTTGCAGTAGATGTATCTGATCTAGTTTTAATGAAAAACGATTTATCCAAATTAGTAAAAGCTCATCAGATTTCCTTAAAAATGAATCGTGTTATTTGGCAAAATATTATTTTCTCAATGACAGTTGTAGCATTTCTAATTATCGTTACCTTATTAGGATTAACGGATATAGCAATCAGCGTCATTATTCATGAAGGAAGTACATTGGTTGTAATTCTCAATGGGCTTCGTTTGTTAAGATCTAGATAATCTGGTCCAGACTTTTTTAAAATAGGATTACTATAAAGTGTTTGTAAAAGTACTTTTTTACAAACTTATACAGACCAAAAGAGAGAAAAGAGGCTTTTAAATTTGCCCTTTTCTCTCTTTTACTTAAGCAACTCCTAGAAAGCTATTGAGAGTTCCCTTAGAAATCATACGCACTAAAAGGAAGGTTATTAGCGGTCTTTCCATTCCAATTCAATGGCGGAATGGACAATCCTCAGGTCGGAAGTAGCCTTTCTTACTTTTTCTTTTATAGCGGCTGAATCCGCAAGGTTATCTCCCTCAACAGAAAGATGTAGATTCAGTGCATTCTCTTCTCCGTCGATCGACCAAATATTTAAATCCCCGACAGACAATACCCCTGGAATTTTCTCGATTTTCGCCTGTATTTCTTCTATATCAATTCCTTCGGGCACGCCTTCTAACAGAATTTTCATGGTTTTAGTAAGATTGCGCACAACGTTCACTAAAATAAACAGGGCAATTGCCAGGGATAAAATCGGGTCGAGGATATGAATATCCTTGAACAGCAGAACAATGCCGACAATCAGTACTGCCACCCATCCTAAAACATCTTCGAGCATATGCCAGGACAGGACTCCTTCATTTACTGATTTTCCTTTATGTAACTTGAAAGCTGCATAACCATTTAAAAGAACGCCTACAATGGCAAACCAAATCATCCCTTGGGCATTGGAATGTTCCGGATTAAACAGCAAAGGGATAGCCTGAGTAAAAATATAAATAGAGCCAGCAATCAAAACAGCTGCATTGATTAATGCGCCCAAAAGGGAAAAACGTTTATAGCCGAACGAAAACTTCTCATCCCCTTCTTTATTTGAAAAGTTTTGTAGAAACCAAGAAATCCCTAAAGCAATAGCGTCTCCTAGATCATGAATAGCATCAGACATGATTGCGACACTGTTAATTAAAAAGCCGCCAATGAGTTCTCCTATTGAAAATAGAAGGTTGATCATGAAAGCCAACTTGATATTCTTGGTGGATTTATGAGCTTTTGCCATGATACGTCCCCTTTCCCTGACTCCTGTTTTAGTTTCGATTTTAGAAAAATTACGTGGATTCTAAATGCACAGCAGAATCATCTGTCCTTTAGTCATCTATTCCCCGGAAACATCAAAATATGCATAACATTAATAAGTGGCCAATCGTTCATGTGGTCGTGCTTACTCAATGGCTAAATTAATATTCAACTTGTTTTCCTATCACTACTGATTTGCCATAGATTACAGGTGTTTTTTAAAATTCGTCACTTATTCATAATCGCAAAATCTATTACTTCGTTCATTCTAACAAGCATACTCAAATATTAAAACAATCATTTGAATGTATCATTGACAATCTAGCGAAATCTTTGTACACTTGCATTAATCAAACGTTCGTTTGAATGTTTAACTATTAGAAGGATATTAGTTGGTTCTAGTATTCACAAAGGAGTTGGTGGTGCTGATTACGACAATTTTTTCCGCTGTTGCAGCTTATATTGCGACAAGTATTGATTACGTCATCATTTTATTGATTCTGTTTTCACAGACCAAAAAATCCGGCCAATTAAAATCCATTGTCGTCGGTCAGTATTTGGGGACAGCCCTATTGGTTGGCGTCAGTCTATTGGCTGCATCCGGTCTTACCTTCGTTCCGGAACATTGGGTCGGGCTGCTCGGACTGATTCCAATTTATCTGGGAATCAAAGTGTGGTTTAAAGAGGAAGAGGAAGAGGAGAACGACGAAGAGGATATCCTGTCCCGCTTGTCTTCCGGAAAATCCAATCGTTTTTTTGTAACCGTCACAGTCATTACACTGGCGGCTGGCGGTGACAACATCGGTGTCTACATACCCTATTTTTCAACCTTAAATTTGAGTGAGACCGTTGTGATGCTTGTTGTCTTTGCCATTATGACAGCTGTTTTGTGTTACCTCAGCTACCGTTTGGCCTCCGTTAAATCAATCTCGGAAACAATCGAGAAATGGGAACGCTGGATTGTGCCGGTCGTCTTTATCGGACTGGGCATCTTGATCATGGTGGAGAACGGGACATTCCGTTTCCTTTGGAGTTTAGTGAGCTGATATGGTTTTCGAGTTTTGTTTTCTATAGAAAAGAAAGACTGCTGTAAAACAGCGAGTCAGAAAAAGGAGTGAAAGAAATTGGCAAAAGAGATTTGTGATGTGGTCTGTATAGATGAAGAAAAGGTGGAACGAGTCCAGCAACAGCTGGCAGAACAGAATCCATTGGAAGTGGCGAAGATCTTCAAGGCGTTGTCGGATGATACGCGTATCAAGATCGCCTATGCCTTATCGCTGGAGGACAAACTTTGTGTGTGCGACGTTGCGAATATCATCGGCTCTTCCACCGCAACCGCCTCCTACCACCTGCGCCTGTTAAAAAATATGGGGTTGGCGAAATACCGCAAAGAAGGCAAATTGGTCTATTATTCGTTGGATGACGCGCATGTGAAACACTTGGTGCAAGTGGCCTTCCTCCATCAGAAGGAGGTTGTTGAAGTTGGTTGAAAAAACAAAGGAAACAGAAGACAAAACGGTTTACCGGGTGGAAGGCTTTACGTGTGCCAACTGTGCCGGGAAATTTGAGAAGAATGTTAAGCAGATTTCCGGTGTCCAGGATGCGAAAGTGAATTTCGGGGCTTCGAAAATTTCCGTTTACGGGACGGCCTCGGTTGAAGAATTGGAAAAAGCCGGTGCATTTGAAAACTTGAAAGTGGCACCGGAAAAACCGAAACGCCAGACGGCTCCCGAAGTGAACGTGGCAGTCGAAGAAAAAAATGTCTTCCGGGTGGAAGGCTTTACGTGCGCCAACTGTGCCGGGAAGTTTGAGAACAACGTCAAGCAGATTCCCGGTGTCCAGGATGCGAAAGTGAATTTCGGCGCTTCGAAAATTTCCGTTTACGGGACGGCCTCGGT
>NZ_JADHDZ010000008.1:0-112309 GCF_016820615.1 Planococcus beijingensis | reverse complement strand
AAATCCTGCCCCCGCAACCAAATGGTCCCGTGGTGTAGCGGTTAACATGCCTGCCTGTCACGCAGGAGATCGCCGGTTCGATCCCGGTCGGGACCGCCATTTTTATCTGAATTTGTGGGTCAGTAGCTCAGTCGGTAGAGCATTAGATTGAAGCTCTAAGTGTCGGCGGTTCGATTCCGTCCTGACCCACCATTTTTTGCGGGTGTAGTTTAGTGGTAAAACCTCAGCCTTCCAAGCTGATGATGAGGGTTCGATTCCCTTCACCCGCTCCATTTTATATACATATGGGCCTATAGCTCAGCTGGTTAGAGCGCACGCCTGATAAGCGTGAGGTCGATGGTTCGAGTCCATTTAGGCCCACCATTCCGAAGTAGCTCAGTGGTAGAGCACCGCACTGTTAATGCGATGGTCGTAGGTTCGAGTCCTACCTTCGGAGCCATACTGGGGAAGTACTCAAGTGGCTGAAGAGGCGCCCCTGCTAAGGGTGTAGGTCGGGCAACCGGCGCGAGGGTTCAAATCCCTCCTTCTCCGCCAGTATATGGCCCCTTGGTCAAGCGGTTAAGACACCGCCCTTTCACGGCGGTAACACGGGTTCGAATCCCGTAGGGGTCATCATAAAAAAAGTGTCATGCATTCAGTTGCATGACACTTTTTTTCTTTTGTCCAGAAATGTAGCTGTGGACCGTCATCCCAAGCATGACGAGTACAATGCCGCACCAGGATAATGCAGAAGGCCATGCAATTGACAAGAAAAGGATTTCCCCTATTAAGGCAAATACAACTTCCATAGATTGGGTAGCTTCCACTGCGGCCAGTTTTTGCATATTCCCTCTGACCAGATCCGTTGCTTTAAAAAACAGTACGGTGGCAATGACTCCTGAACTGATTGCCACGACCAGCGTTTGAATGCTTTGCGATCCCGTCGGTCCACCAACTGTAAACAAGCCATAGAGTGACAGCAAAAACCAAAAAGGAAGGCTCGCTAATGCCATTCCCAGTACTCTTTGATAAGCGTCCAGTCTGCCATCGCACACTTCCATCATCTTTCTATTTCCTAATGGATAGGCAAAAGCAGCGAGTATAACAGGAAGAAAACCGAACCATATTGAAGCTGAGGAAACAGAAGCTATGTGTTCCAACTGCATCAGGCTGACACCGGCCACGATGATAAGTGATACCAGCAATCCCTTAATGGGGATTTGGCCTCTGACTTGAAGGGGCCCTTTATTTGTATGTAGAGTAATTAGAAAAAGTGGAGCCAGCAGCGTACCTGCTATTATGGTGATTTGCCATGTACCGGCTATTAACCATCCCGGGGAATAGGCAGCGGCAAAACACAGTGGGGCATAGAACAACCCAAATCCGACAAAACTCCAGAGCGCCCATGCTCTTTTATTTTTGTTCATTTCCAGCAGCAATTGTTTCAAATTGTTTCGCATAAGAACAATCACCAACAAAAAAGGAACCATAAAAATAAAGCGGAGAGAAGCACTCCAAATCCAACTGCCTCCGCCGGCTTCCATGATGGCGTTCAATACAAACGTAAAGGCGAAGAAAAATGCGGCGCAAATGCCGATAATGACAGGTTTCAGCTTCTTCCCCTCCAAACTAGAATCTCCTGAATTATCTATCTACTATATCGTATGGCTATCGATTTTTCAAAGTATAATTTAAATACAAAAAGGGATCTCCGAAGAAATCCCTTTTGAGCATTCTATTATAGTAGGTAGTCAATCAATAAACCGATGCCCAGCAAAAATGCGAAAAATGTATTTGTTTTACCTGTATCCTTCATAGCCGGCATTACTTGTAACGGTTCCGTATAGCGTTTAAAGATCTGCACAACTTTAACCGGTTTGAGGATGCTCAGAAAAACCAGCAAAGCCCAAGGTGTCAATGTCCCTGAAATAACTAGGATGACAATCCATGCATAAGCAATAATAAAGAAAAACATCAGAATATTGACTGCTGCCGGTCTTCTTACTAAAATCGCCAGCGTCTTGCGGCCGCTTTCTTCATCTCCCACAATGTCACGGATATTATTGGACATCATGATAGCTGCCACCAACAAAGTACTCGGAACAGCAAGCAAAGATGCTTCCAGAGTCACGGTGCCTGTTTGAATATAGAAGGCGATGATGACGATCAAGTAGCCCATGACGACTCCGGAAAAGAGTTCTCCGAAAGGGGTATAGGCAATCGGATAAGGTCCGCCTGTATAAAGGTAGCCGATCATCATTGCCACTCCGCCTACGACTAATAGCCACCAAGTAGTCTGTGAACAAATATAGATTCCGATTGCACCGGCAATCACGTAAAGCAACAATGCCAACATCAGAACGGTTTTGGGTTTGACGCCGTTCCGTACGATGGCGCCGCCGATGCCGACAGATTTCTCGTTATCTAAGCCTCGGGCGAAATCGTAATACTCATTGAACATATTCGTAGCTGCCTGAATCAATAAACTTGCGATCAGCATAGCTGAAAATAAAGTCCAGTTGATCGTAGAATAATGCAAAGCAATCATCGTTCCCAGAAAAACGGGAGCAAAGGAAGCGGTTAAGGTGTGGGGACGGGTTAATTGCCACCAGACGCGCCATCCGCTGTCTGCCTGTAGTGAATGTGTCATGTATATCTCTCCTTTAATTCTTTCCACTCTTCATTGTACTTCAAAATAGAGGCAAATACAGCATATGATGTGCTGATTTTAGCAGAAAAGAGTATGATAGAGGGTAGAGATTAAAAAGTAGAATACTGAATGAAATAAACTAAACTATTGTTTAAAACGGAGGTAATCAGGTGAATTCAGAATCGTATTCATCGACCCAGCAATTTGCGGAAAGCCGTTACGAAGGCTACCGCTTTTATACGGAAACAATCGAAGTAACCCGCATGTCCGCATTAGCTTTTTTTGAAGCGGGCAGAGACGGCCATGCAGGAAAGCGCATGTATTGGCAAAATCGTGAAAAAACCTTTACGCTTGTTGGCCTCGGGCATGCCCACGTTTTGACATCAGATGCGGCACAAGGCCGGTTTCAGAATATCAAAGTTGATTGGAAGAGCTTATGCCGGCAAATCGTCAATGAAGAGCATGCTGTACAACCAGTGCTGTTTGGTGGATTTTCATTTGACCCATTAAACGATAAGGAAAGTGAATGGACAAATTTCCCGCAAGCTTATTTTGCTGTGCCGACTTTCCAGCTTATTTTAAAAGGCGAGCAGGCTTACGTCAGCATCCATCTGATCACTGAACAACAAGAGAGCTTTGCCGAATTTGAGGCATTGCGCAAAGAACGCGACAAATTGATTCATGCAGCTCAAGTATCCGAAGTGGACAAATACGATAAGCCACAGGCAATTGGCCATCTGGAATTGAGAAAAGAGGAATACCTGCATTCCATTCAACAAGTCACCGACACCATCAAAGCTGAAGAGGTGGAGAAAGTCGTTATCGCACGTGCTTTGAAGCTGGAGTTCGATGAAAAACTTTCGCCGACGGCTGCCTTGTACCAGGTATCCAACGAACAACCCGAAAGTTTCCTCTTCGGGCTTGAAGCAGAAGAGCAGTTTTTCTTTGGGGCCACACCGGAACGACTAGTGAAAGTGGAAGACAAAAAAGCACTTTCCACTTGTTTGGCGGGCTCTACACCTCGCGGGAAAACTGTCGAGAAAGATACGGAACTGGGAAATGCTTTGCTGGCAGATCCCAAAAACCGTGGAGAACACCAATACGTGGTCAATATGATTTCTGAGGTTTTTGAAGCTTATTGCAGTCAGGCAAGTGTTCCTAAACTGCCGAAATTAATGAAAATCAGAGATATCCAGCACTTATATACACCGGTGGAAGGCAATTTAAATCCAGGTGCTACTTTGTTTGATTTGGTGGAAGCCCTCCACCCGACGCCAGCACTTGGTGGAGAGCCTAAACTGGAAGCTATGGAGATGATCCGGGAGTATGAGGCATTGAACCGCGGCTATTATGCAGCGCCGGTCGGTTGGATTGACGCTAAAGGAGATGGTGAATTCGCTGTTGCCATCCGTTCGGCTTTATTGGATGGAAAAGAAGCTTATTTATATGCGGGAGGCGGAATTGTAGCCGATTCCACACCGCAATCAGAGTATGACGAGACATGGGTTAAATTCAGACCGATGCTTCGGGCATTGGGAGGTCAATTGAGTGACGAGTCGTGAATCATTAACAGAGTACGTATCCGCATTTACCCATTCGCTGGTCGAGCAGGGAGTGACGGACGCGGTTATCAGTCCGGGATCCCGTTCAACGCCGCTTGCCTATGCCTGTATGAAGCAGGAAGGGATGACAGTATACCGACAGATTGATGAACGTTCAGCAGCTTATTTTGCACTGGGCATGGCGAAGGCTTCCGGCAAACCGGTGATGTTGTTATGTACATCCGGAACGGCGGCAGCAAATTATTTCCCAGCAATCGTCGAAGCTTATTATGCACGGGTCCCATTGATTGTCGTAACGGCAGATCGTCCGCATGAACTGCGGGAAGTAGGGGCTCCTCAAGCAATCAATCAAATCAATTTATTTGGTTCACATGTGAAATGGGCGACGGATCTGCCATTGCCGGAAACGGAAAACCAATTGGCGTTCCTATCCCGCCATCTGCATCGTTCTGTCCGAAATGCCAGCAGCGAACCAAAAGGCCCGGTACATATCAATGTGCCTTTCCGCGAACCATTGCGTATTGATTTCGAACAGGTGTATGAAAGCCTTGGTGAAATTGCTCATTTTGGCGGTGGGATATCATTAAGTGCTGATAGCCAGGCATTTCTGCAGGACCTTGTGAAAAAAGAAAAAGGCTTGCTGATTGTCGGCGAAATGACTGCACCGATGCCGGAGGAATTCTGGGGTTTTATTCGAAATCTCGATTGGCCGGTATTGGCGGATCCGCTGTCGAATCTGCGGGGCAATGTGCCTGCGGAAGCGCAACACCTAATTATCGACTCTTACGACGCTTTGTTGAAAAGTGAAGCATTTAAAGAAGACATGGTGCCTGAAGTGGTCATCCGCGTCGGACCGCAGCCGGTTTCAAAGCCGTTGACTTTGTTCTTGGCTGCAGCAAAACCGGAAAAGTACATCGTCTTTGACGAAAGCCCCATGTTGCGGGATGCCCAATCCGTGGTGACGCACCATATCCAGGCATCGGCGAATAGTTTATGGAAAATGCCTATGGACACTGGAAATGCCAACTCTTACCGTGAAAAATGGACAGCAGCATCCGCCCTTTACTGGGAAGTTGTCAGCCGCCATTGCCAGGAAGAATTGGATGAAGGTGTCTTGGCGAAACTGTTTTTTGACAGATTGGAAGCTTGCGATCTGATTGTCGGCAGCAGCATGCCAATCCGTGACGTCGATACGTTTTTTAAAGCGACAGAGCGGGATGTGATGGTGTATGCAAATCGGGGAGCAAACGGCATTGACGGCGTGGTCTCAACAGCATTCGGGGTTCAGGCTGCGAAACAGCGGCCGGCTTATCTATTTATCGGCGATTTGTCATTTCTGCATGATATGAATGGGCTGATTGCGTCCAAAATGCAGGAAACGGATTTGACCATTGTCATCATGAACAACGATGGCGGCGGCATCTTCTCCTATTTGCCTCAGTCTCAGGAAGAACGCCATTTTGAAGAATTGTTCGGAACCCCGACAGGACTGACTTTTAGTGATGCGGCGAAAATGTACGATGCACAGTATGCAGCGGTGGAAACGGCTGAGCAATTGGCAAAAGCATTGGACCAGCCGAAAAATAAAGCCGTAAAAATCATTGAAGTGTTTACAGACCGACAGCACAATGTTGTGACGCACCGCAAATTATGGAGCCGCTTTAATGAGGAGCTGGCAACGCAATGAAACTGGACGTTAATGGAGTAAGCTACCATGTGGAAATAATCAATGCCGACAAACAGGAAACGATTGTCTTTTTGCATGGCTTTACCGGCAGTACAAAAAGCTGGCAGCCGGTCATTGAAAAATGGAGCGGCGTGAAAATCGTTCTGATTGACTTGATTGGCCACGGCGAAACGGATTGTCCGGAAGATTTGGAGCATTATCGAATGCAACGGCAGGTGGAAGACCTGGATGTGTTGTTCGCCCAATTGGGTTTGGAAGGATTGACGCTTGTCGGCTATTCAATGGGCGGGCGCACGGCACTTGCTTATGCCTGCAATTTTCCGGAACGCCTTAAAGGATTGGTATTGGAAAGTGCGTCTCCCGGGCTTCGGACTGATGAAGAACAGCAAGAACGCCAGACCCGTGATGAAGGACTGGCGCAGCGGATTGCTGGCGGTGGAATAACGAATTTTGTTGACCGTTGGGAAAACATTCCGTTGTTCAACAGCCAGAAATCCCTCTCTCAGCCGGTAAAACAAGCTATCCGGGAAGAAAGGTTGGCACAGAATCCCATTGGCCTTGCAAACAGCCTGAACGGCATGGGTACAGGTACGCAGGAATCCTATTGGGAGCACCTGAAAGACTTAGAAATACCGGTTTTATTGGTGACAGGGCAATTGGATGGGAAGTTTAGAGCAATCGCCGAAGAGATGGCTGAGCTGATGCCGAACGCTGTTCATAAAACTATTGAAGGCGGGCATGCAATACATGTGGAAAAACCTGCTGAATTTGCTACAATAGTAAGGGAGTATTCAAGTTTGAACTATCAAGGAGGAAAATCATGACACGCGAGTGGATTACAGAACGTACATATGAAGATATTAAGTATGAAATTTTTAATGGTATTGCTAAAATTACCATCAACCGTCCGGAAGTGCGCAATGCATTCCGTCCAAAAACGGTTCACGAATTGATCGATGCATTTTCACGTGCACGCGATAATTCAGATGTCGGCGTCATCATTTTGACAGGAGAAGGCGAAAAAGCTTTCTGTTCAGGTGGAGACCAATCCGTACGCGGACATGGCGGCTATGTTGGGGAAGATGAAATTCCGCGTTTGAACGTCCTGGACCTTCAGCGTTTGATCCGTGTAATTCCAAAACCGGTCATCGCAATGGTTGCAGGATATGCAATCGGCGGCGGACATGTCCTTCACGTAGTATGTGACTTGACGATCGCAGCTGATAACGCACGTTTCGGCCAAACTGGCCCGCGCGTTGGTTCATTTGATGCCGGCTATGGTTCGGGTTACTTGGCACGCATCATCGGACACAAGAAAGCACGCGAAATCTGGTACTTATGCCGTCAATACGATGCGCAGGAAGCATTGGATATGGGCTTAGTCAACACAGTGGTTCCTCTGGACCAGCTGGAAGACGAGACCGTTCAATGGTGCCAGGAAATGCTTGAGATGAGCCCAACTGCTCTTCGTTTCGTTAAAGCAGCAATGAATGCAGATACAGATGGCCTTGCTGGATTGCAGCAGATGGCTGGAGACGCGACATTGTTGTACTACACAACGGATGAAGCAAAAGAAGGCCGCGATGCGTTCAAAGAAAAACGCAAACCGGACTTTGGCCAATTCCCACGTTTCCCTTGATCACCGAATAATTGAAAGCTGTCCTCTCAGGGGACAGCTTTTTTTGAAGAAAGGATTTTTTAAAATGACGTATCCGAACTGGTTGAGCCAGCGGAGTTATTTGAGCGGAGACCGGATGGCCTTGTCGTTCCAGGAACAGCAATGGACATTTTCAGAAATCAATGATTTGGCGCTTGTTTATGCCGGTAAACTGTCAGCAGTTGGCGTTAAAGCGGATTCACGTGTGGCCATCCTGGCCAAGTCTAATCCTGATTTTGTTTTTGTCATGTATGGCTGCCTTCATTTAGGCTGCGAGATGGTCATGCTGAATGAGCGTTTGGCGAAAGCTGAACTGGCCTATCAAATTGAAGATGCCCAGGTAAATAATGTATTGGTGGCTGATGTCCTGAAGGAGAAAATAGACGCAGCCAATGTGATTTTGTTCAGCCAATTAGATGAAACGGAACCGGCAGCATTCGAACCGCAAAAACAATGGCAACAGGACCGCACCATTTCCATCATGTACACATCAGGCACCACTGGAAACCCAAAAGGTGTCCGGCAAACAGCTGAGAATCATTTCTCCAGTGCTGTTTCATCGGCGCTTAATATTGGAATTGCTCCTGAGGATGTTTGGCTTTGTTCAGTGCCGTTGTTCCATATCAGCGGTTTTTCGATTCTTATGAGATCTCTGATTTACGGCATGGGAGTACGGTTGTATGAAAAATTCGACGCCGAGCGCAGTGCAGAGGAAATCTGCAACGGAACGGTGACGTACATGTCTATGGTCGGTGTCATGCTGGAACGCGTTCTGGCAAATGTGGAAGAAGCTAAAATGTCCGCTTCTCCTCGTTTCAAAGCCATCCTTGCAGGAGGAGGGCCCATTCCGGTCGCCTATATTAATCGCGCCGAGAAATTTGGAATTCCGGTGCTGCAGACATACGGCATGACGGAAACGTCTTCTCAGACCACCACTTTGCAATCAGCGGATGCTGAACGGAAAGTCGGTTCTTCCGGCAAGCCACTGTTTTTATATCAGGTAAAAATAGATGGAGCAAAAGAACCGGGAGAAAGAGGGGAAATCCTTATCCATGGCCCTCAAGTCACACCGGGGTATATCGGTAAGTTTTCAGATCGGAAAGTTCAGGGAGACGGCTGGCTCCATACCGGGGACATCGGCTATTTAGATGAGGAAGGGTTTTTATTCGTCGTGGATCGCCGTTCTGACCTGATTGTTTCAGGTGGGGAAAATGTCTATCCTGCTGAAATTGAAAAAGTGCTGCTGGCTCATCCTGCTGTCCGTGAAGCCGGTGTATGCGGTGGACCGAGTGAAAAATGGGGGGAAGTTCCCGTAGCGTTCGTCGTGTTGAACAAAGAGGCGACGGCGGATGAGCTGTTGGCGTATTGCCGCGAACAGGTTGCTTCCTATAAAGTGCCGAAGCAGCTGCTGTTTGTTGAGGAGCTGCCCCGCAATGCCTCCAACAAGCTGCTGAGAAGAGAGCTGAGAACATGGCTGTAACCATCCGGAACATCCAATTGGAGACGGTGCGGCAACCGCTGCGGAAACCGTTTAAAACGGTGCTGCAGCAAGTGGACGAGCGTGAAGTGATCATTGTTGCGGTGACCGGTGATAAAGGGCATGTCGGCTACGGGGAATGCGTGGCTTTCGAAACGCCCTGGTATACAGAAGAGACGATTACAGGCTGCCGTTTTGTATTGGAGCATTCGTTGCTGCCGCTTCTTGCCGGTAAAACCATCGGCCATCCGAGCGAAGTTTGGGAGTTGTTCAAAACGCTCAAAGGCAACCGGATGGCTAAAGCGGCGGTTGAAATGGCGGTATGGGATTTGTTCGCCAAAGTGGACCAACAACCATTGTGGAAGTTTCTGGGAGGTTCCCGGCAAGCGATTCCAGCAGGCGTGGTTGTAGCTGCGGACCCTTCAAAAATAGCAGAGCAGGTGGCACAGGCTGTGAACTCCGGTTACCGGCGAATAAAAATAAAGATACACCCTGAAACAGATCGTACTTTAATGAAAACGATTGTTGCCGCCTACCCGGAACTCCTGTTTTTTGCAGATGCCAATGGCAGTTTCCAGACACACAGTGTTGAACGATTGAAAACATTCGACGATATCGGCTTTACGCTGATTGAACAGCCTTTTGGCGAACGGCAATGGGAGTTGCATGCACAGGCGAAAAAAGAGCTCGACACGAAGATCTGTTTGGATGAAAGCATTGCCTCTGTGGAAGATATGCAGGAAATGATTGACCGGGAAGCCGGCGACATTATCGTTTTGAAAATGAGCCGGCTTGGAGGATGGACAGAAACATTAAAGGTGATCGAACTGTGCCGGACCCATTCCATCGGCACCTGGGTCGGGGGAATGATTGAATTCGGCGTTTCCAAAGCCCATAATCTGGCTTTGGCATCGTTGCCGGGAATCATCTACCCTGGTGATTTTTCAGCTTCCGGACATTTCTGGGAGAAAGATATCATCGAGCCTGAAATCACAGTAGAAAATGGCGAAATCGTTTTGAGCGATCAACCGGGAATCGGTTATACAGTGGTCTGAATCAATTATGGTTCAGACCTTTTTTATCAGATGGAATTTTTGTTTGCAGTTGGGAAATAATATGAGACAATGAATAAAAATTAACAGTAATGAATAATTAGCGGTTGTAATCATTCTTTTAAAGATCTGAGGAAAGAAGCCAGGGAGGTGCATCCATGTTTTTGAATCGAATCAGTTTATTGAAAGAAGAAATCGACGATTATGGAAAGTATCCTTTTACTGTTCCTTCGATCGGCACTATGGATCAACTGGATTTGAGCAATCCAATTACTTTTTTTGTAGGGGAGAATGGCTCGGGCAAGTCTACATTGCTCGAGGCCATTGCGGATAAATGTGGTTTTAACACAGCTGGAGGAGGCCGCAATAACACCTATGAAGTCCATGCTGCTGAATCGGCATTAGGCGACTATATCCGTCTTTCCTGGATGCCGAAAGTCACGAATGGGTTCTTTATGCGTGCGGAATCGTTTTACAACTTTGCCACACATCTTGAAGAAATCGACGGAGATGGTTTCCAATCGTATGGAGGCCGTTCCTTGCACGAGCAATCACATGGTGAGTCGTTCTTGTCTTTGTTCTTGAACCGTTTTAATGGGCGTGCCTTGTATTTGCTGGATGAGCCGGAGGCGGCATTGTCTCCTCAGCGCCAATTGACGTTTCTGCGGATATTGAAGGATTTGACTGATGAGGAAAATTGCCAGTTTATCATCGCGACCCATTCGCCTATTCTTCTTGGCTATCCGGATGCCAAAATCCTGAGCTTTGATGGTGGTTCCATTGAAGAGATCGATTATGAAATGACCGACCATTACCGGATCACTAAATATTTTCTGGACCATAGGGAAAATTTTTTGAAAGAGATTTTGGAGGATTGACAAGCCGCCATACTATGGAAGAAAATGAGAATCATTAATATATACAAAAGGTGGGGTGGATGTGACAAATTCGGAGAGAGCGGCCATAAAAAGTTTAGCTGTCGGTATGCCGGAAAAGATGGTGTATGGAGACGGCAAAATAATGGAAACGGCTATACGAAAAAAACAGGTGGAAGAAGTATATTTAACCAAAGATGGTTTCGAGGGAGATGGTGTGGCGGACCTGAAGCACCATGGAGGTCCGGAACGCGCTGTCTGCATTTATCCTTATGAACATTATAATCACTGGAACAACCACTTCGGCACACAATTGCCCCACGCTGCTTTTGGAGAAAACCTGTCTGTAACGAATATGCTGGAGCAGGATATCTGCATTGGCGATATTTTTCAGGTGGGAGAAGCCATCATTCAAGTGACGCAGGGGAGAGTTCCTTGCCATACAATCGACAAGCGGCTCAATATGAAGCCGCTGCTGAAAGACATGGTGAAGACAGGCTATACGGGATTTTTATGCCGAGTCCTGGAAGAAGGGACAATCAGAGCCGATTCGACCATCCGTTTAGTATCGAAAGATCCTCAACAAGTCTCAGTTCTCTATGCCAATGAAATCAATTTCCATCGCCCGAAAGATATAGATGGCATCGTCAAAGTGCTTGAAGCGGAAGAGCTTGCAGATGAATGGCGGCAATTTCTGACAAAGCGGTTGATTAAGCTGACCTCTGGAAAGTAGCATACCTTTTCTTTGCCATCAAAAAGCACGGCAGCTGAAATTTCGCTGCCGTGCTTTTTGATGGATCGGTGTACCTTTTTATTTCAGAATTGTTTCCAGTACCTGCAGATTTTTTTCCATTAAGGTGAAGTAAGTTTCTTCATTGTCGATATTCTCCTGTGTCAATACACCGAGATTATGCATTTGAATCGCTTCTGCGCCTACTTCGTTTTGAATGACTTCCGTCAAATTGGAAGAAACATTTTGTTCGAAGACAATGTACTGAACGTCTTTTTCTTTCGCCAAATCGACGATTTTGGTCAACTCTTTTTGCGATGGTTCATCCTGGCTGTTCAATCCTGCAATCGCAACTTGTTCAAAGCCATAAGGTTCAGAAAGGTAGCTGAAAGCCGCGTGAGAGACGAAGAAAGTATCTTTGCTGACACGTTCAGACAAAGCCTCGAATGATCGATCCAAAGTCTCTAACTCCGCAACCAGTTCTGTATAATTGCTTTCGTAAACTTCTGCATTTTCCGGATCAGCTTGTGTCAACGAAACCTTGATGGATTCCGCCAATTTCTCGCTAAGCACCGGAGACATCCAGACATGTGGGTCAGTAGAACCGTGATCATGGCCATCGTGGCTTTCCGCTTCTTCGGCATGTGCTTCTTCATGTTCTTCGTCGTGCTCTTCATCATGTTCCTCTTCTTTATGGCCGAGAGCTCCTTCCAGATCTTCATCTGAAATCTGATCGGCTGTGGCAATGAATTTGACGTTTTCATTCTGTAAAGTTTGTTTGGCGCTATCGATAAATCCTTCCAGCCCCAGACCGATTGAAAACATCAAATCAGCATCTGCCAACTTGATCATTTCTTGCTGTGTAGGTTCAAAAGTATGTTCATTTGAACCTGCTGGATAGATTGATCGGACATCGACCAAATCTCCAGCAATGCGCTCAGTGAAATAAGTCAGAGGATAAACTGTTGTGTAGACCTGCAGCTTTTCCGGATCTCCATCCACGCTTTGTGCTTCTTCACTTGTCTTTCCGCAAGCTGCCAATAACAAAATCAAGGATACCAATAATAGAATCTTTTTCATGTTCAACCTCCAAAATGTAATGATTACGTTTTAATGACTATTTGAATATTACAGGAAGCTCTTTAAAAACACAAGAAAAACCACCAATTATTTTTTTGGTGGCCATTCTTCCGGGACAAAATCAATCCCGCCTTTATGGAAAGGGTGACAGCTCAAAATGCGTTTTGCTGCCAAATATCCGCCTTTCAATGCGCCATGCTTCTCGACCGCTTCGATGCCGTAATGGGAACAGGTCGGATAGAAACGGCAGCTTGGTGGAGACAATGGCGAGATGAACCGCTGGTAGAAGCGGAAAATCTTCAGTAAAACCGTCTTCATGATTGTTCAGCTCTTTTCGGGTAAGTTCTTCACATGTTTATTGTAGGGGCATAAGAGGTATAAATAAAGTATAAGAACTTATCAAACTAATTGGAGTGTGATTGGAAATGTCAAACGAATTAAACCACGAATTAAACGTACAGGTGGCTACATGGTCTGTAGCTTATACAAAATTACATAATTTTCATTGGTACGTTAAAGGGCCTTCGTTCTTCACTCTGCATGTAAAATTTGAAGAATTGTATAACGAAGCAACCCTTCATATGGATGAAATCGCTGAGCGCTTGTTGGCATTGGGCGGAAAACCGGTCGCTACAATGAAAGAGCAGCTTGAGCTGTCCGTTATTGAAGAAGCAAACAAAAAAGAAACAGCCGAAGAAATGGTTGATACCGTTGTCAGCGACTACGACAAAATCATGAAATCTTTGAAAAAAGGCATGGAATTGGCGGCTGAAGACGGCGATGACATGACAGAAGATATGCTGAATGCTATTCACCAGAACCTCGAAAAACATTCTTGGATGTTATCAGCATTCCTGGGTGAAAAGAAGTAAAATAGAACTATACAAGCGTACACTGAATTCTAGTGTACGCTTTTCCTATGGCATCGGGGTGAAAAAATGCAGTATACAGATTTAAACGGTTATTTATGTCAATTATCATTCAAAGAAAACAGCTTTTTAATTGAGAGCAGGCATGTGTTGGTGATCAGCCGTTACAAAGGGCAATGGCTATTGACACGGCATAATGAGCGCGGACTGGAATTTCCCGGAGGCAAAGTAGAAGCGGGTGAAAGTTTACAGGAGGCGGCGATAAGGGAAGTTTATGAAGAAACGGGCGCTCATCTGAAGGACCTAGAATGGTTTGCAGAATACGTGGTTTTTTCGGAAATTCCTTTTTGCAAAACTGTCTTTACAGCGAGGATCGAAAAAGTCGATCCGATTCCGCTCCTTGAAACGCAAGGAATCGTTTTGACGAAAGAGTTGGAGTTGGACGGTACTTACAGTTTTTTGATGAAAGATGAAGGAATGAAGACATTAACAGAGAAGGTGAAGCAGCTTGGAAAATGGAATGATTGATAAAAAGAAACCTTATCCATCACCGAACCCTCATGTCCGTTTGACGGAAATTGTTTATTGGTCGGAAGGATTAAGGGTAAAAGGCATGCTGGCAGAGCCTAAGGAGCCCGGAAACTATAGCGGCATTTTGTATTTAAGAGGTGGCATCCAGTCGATCGGAATGGTGCGCCCTGCTCGCATCGCCCAATTTGCGGCACAGGGCTTTGTCGTTTTTGCGCCTTATTACAGAGGCAACCGGGGTGGTCAAGGCCGTGATGAATTTGCGGGAGCAGACCGGTGGGATGCGGTCCATGCAGTCGATGTCCTGAAGCACTACAGCAACGAAAACGTGCATCTGCTGGCGTTTTCAAGAGGCGGCATCATGGCTTTATGGACGGCAATTCTTCGCCAGGATATTGCATCTGTCGTTACGTGGGCGGGTGTAACAGATACAGTACTGACATATAAAGAACGGCCGGACATGCGGCGCATGATGAAACGGCTCTATGGCGGGACGCCCAACACTGCATTGGCTGAATACGAAGAACGCAATCCATTGTTGCGGATCGAGGAAAGTGCAGCCCCTTTTCTGATCATTCATGGCTTGAAGGATGAAAACGTCTATCCGGCTCAAGCTTTTCTGTTGGAAGAAGCATTAAAGCTGAATGGGCAGACGCACGAAACCTGGTATTTTCCGGATTACACACATTTTTTTCCGCCGGCAGCAAATCGCCAAACAGTACAAGCAGTCTGCAAGTGGATGGGTGAACAAGAAAAAAAATGATTTAACTGAATCCAAACAAAAAAACCGTTCGGATTTCTCCGAACGGTTTTTTAACATATGCTTATTTTTGAAGTGGTCCGCCGAGTGTAGTAATTTCCGGTGCGACAGTACCGAACTTTTGGAAGTTCTCTTGGAATTTCTGTGCCAATTCCGTTGCTTTCTGGTCATAAGCTTCTTTGTCTGCCCATGCATTGCGTGGGTTCAATACTTCTGTTGGCACTCCTGGTACTTCTACAGGAATCTCGAGGCCGAAGATCGCTTCTTTTTCAGTCGGTACGTTGTTCAACTCGCCTTTGATGGCAGCGCGAACCATTGTACGCGTGTAAGAAAGCTTCATGCGGCTGCCGACTCCGTAGACGCCGCCAGTCCAACCTGTGTTGACAAGGAAGACTTGAACGCCGTGCTCATCGATTTTATTGCCGAGCATTTCTGCATAGACCGTTGCGTGCAACGGCAGGAATGGTGAACCGAAGCAAGTAGAGAATGTTGCTTCAGGAGATGTAATGCCGCGTTCTGTACCAGCCAATTTTGATGTATAGCCGCTTAGGAAATGGTACATCGCCTGTTCTTTCGTCAACTTGCTGATTGGAGGCAAGACGCCGAATGCATCTGCTGTCAAGAAGACGATCGTTTTCGGATGTCCAGCAATTGAAGGGTCTACGATATTATCGATTGCCTGCATTGGGTAAGCAGCACGTGTATTTTCAGTCAATGAACCATCGTTGTAGTCAGGGATGCGTGTATCCGGATCCACTACCACGTTTTCAAGGACAGAACCAAAACGGATTGCGTCGTAGATTTGTGGTTCGTTTTCGCGTGACAAGTTGATGGTTTTGGCATAGCAGCCGCCTTCGATATTGAAGACGCCATTATCGGACCAGCCATGCTCGTCATCACCGACCAATTTACGGTCTCCATCAGCTGACAAAGTCGTTTTGCCTGTACCGGACAAGCCGAAGAACAAAGTCACATCGCCGTCTTGGCCAACGTTCGCTGAACAGTGCATAGGAAGAATGCCTTTTTCAGGCAACAAGTAGTTCATGATTGAGAAGATGGACTTCTTCATTTCGCCGGCGTATTCAGTACCCCCGATTAAAATGATGCGTTGTTCCATCGATACGATGATGAATGTTTCAGAAGCGGTCCCATCAACTGCAGGGTCTGCCATGAATGTAGGAGCATAGACTACAGTGAATTCAGCTTCATGCGTTTTCAATTCTTCAGCCGTCGGACGGATGAACAATTGGTGGGCAAACAGATTATGCCACGCGTACTCATTGATTGTTTGGATCGGTACACGAGATTCGTGGTCAGCTCCGGCGAATCCTTTGAATACGTATAGCGCATCTTTTTCTTTTAGGTGTTTGAGCACTTTAGCGTACAGGTTTTCGAACACTTCGCTGGAAATCGGACGGTTCACATTGCCCCAGTCGACTTTGTTTTTAGAACTTTCTTCTTCGACCATGTATTTGTCTTTCGGCGAGCGGCCTGTGTATTTCCCAGTCTCCGCTTTAACAGCGCCTTCCCGTGTCAAAACCGCTTCTCCGCGGGATGTTGCTGCTTCCACTAATTGTGGCACTGATAATTGAACATGTACATTTGGGCCAGTTAAAAGATCCTTCAAATCGTTTGCAAAGTTCACTGAAGTCATATATATGTACCTTCCTTTTCTGTTATTCCCATGGCGATGGGGAGGATGTATATTCGTTCATTAGTATAACACATTAGGTTCATTAGTCTATACTAATTCGCTGCAGAATTGAAAAAATATTGAAATAAGGTTCTATATTAGGGGATTGGAAAGGATGGAGGCCGTTGCTCCTTGAAAAATTCGAAGGTCATATTGTTTTAGGGATGGCGCTAACTTCCATCATAACAGGAGCTGAATGAAATCACATAATCCCAATGAGAAATTATTGCAGACTCCTGGCCGATAGGAAAAGAACTTCACGAATGTTCACTGCATAGGATGAGAACATCCAGCAATAAAATTTGAGCATTTTATTCGCCGAAATCGTTGACATCCCCGAACTATTTCCGTATGATGAAAAATTGAACGGATACTCTTATTCCGAGCTGGTGGAGGGGACAGGCCCTATGAAACCCGGCAACCTGCTGCAGCTGCAGTGATGGTGCCAAACCTGAAACAAGGCTTACAGGCCTTGGATGATAAGAGTGAAAGGTGCTTATGATGATTCTCCTTTCCTCATGACGAATGAGTGAAGGGATTTTTTTATGGAATGCCCTTAATCCTCGTGTGAAAGGCCACAGAAGGCTTGAAGTTCAATCCGGAAATTCCGGAACGGACTTGACATGGGAAACGAGTACCGTATCAATTTCGAGAGCAATCTCGCAGGATATAAGGAGGAACATTTTTTGAAAAACCGTCGATTATTTACTTCAGAATCAGTAACAGAAGGACATCCGGATAAAATCTGTGACCAAATCTCAGATGCAATTTTGGATGCTATCTTAACCGAGGATCCAAACGCACGTGTTGCGTGTGAAACGACTGTAACGACAGGACTTGTTTTAGTAGCTGGAGAAATCACTACTTCCACTTATGTGGACATTCCAAAAGTCGTTAGACAAACGGTAAGAGAAATTGGATACACACGTGCTAAATATGGTTTCGATTCAGAAACAAGTGCAGTCCTTACAGCAATCGATGAGCAATCACCGGATATCGCTGCTGGAGTAAACGTGGCACTTGAATCACGTGAAGGCCAAATGACAGATAAAGAAATGGACGATATTGGAGCAGGCGACCAAGGGTTGATGTTCGGATATGCCAACAACGAAACTGAAGAATTAATGCCATTGCCGATTTCATTGGCACATAAATTGGCGCGCCGCTTGGCTGAAGTACGCAAGGAAGAAATTCTTCCATATTTGCGCCCGGATGGCAAAACGCAGGTGACAGTTGAATATGATGAAAACAATCAACCGCTACGCGTGGACACAATTGTTATCTCTACTCAGCACCACCCGGAAGTAACGCTTGAACAGATTCAACGCAATATTAAAGAATACGTCATCAAAGAAGTCGTTCCGGCAAAATGGATCGATGAAGACACCAAATACTTTATCAATCCAACTGGGCGTTTCGTAATTGGCGGACCTCAAGGAGATGCGGGCTTGACTGGCCGCAAAATCATCGTAGATACCTACGGTGGCTATGCTCGCCATGGCGGCGGTGCTTTCTCCGGTAAAGACGCGACAAAAGTTGACCGTTCAGCAGCTTACGCAGCCCGTTATGTAGCTAAAAACATCGTTGCTGCAGGCCTTGCAGACAAATGCGAAGTGCAGTTGGCGTATGCAATCGGAGTAGCACATCCTGTGTCTATCGCTTTCGATACATTCGGCACGGGCAAAGTAGATGAAGACAAATTGGATGATTTGGTACGTGCAAACTTTGATTTGCGTCCTGCCGGCATCATCAAAATGTTGGATCTGCGCCGCCCGATCTACAAGCAGACTGCAGCTTACGGACACTTTGGCCGTACGGATGTTGATCTTCCTTGGGAACGTACTGACAAAGCAGCAATTCTTAAAGAACAAGCTGGCGTAGAAGCTGGTATTTAATTAGCACACAACAAAAAAGAACGGCCAGACAGTGATGCCTGGCCGTTCTTTTTCTGTTTTTATGAAGTGAAGCTGGTCTGCAGTTTATCAACACGTTTGCCTATCGCTTCTATCAATTCAGCCGGAAGTGGAAAATTCATAGCCGCAGGATCTGACTGGACTGCCGCTATAGTGGTCGGCAGTGAATCATCAGGAATATTGTATTTCGAAAAATCTTTCGGCAAGCCTACTTCTTCCTGCAAATCGCGGATTTTCTGTACTACTTCCTCAAGCAAATTTTGTGGAGACTTGTCACGATTGTCCACATTTAAGGCCTGCGCCAGCTGGTCGATTTTCGGCAAATACAGGGCTGGAATCATCTCGATAACATGAGGCAGGAAAACGGCATTCGCAAGTCCGTGTGGAATGCGGTATAGAGCGCCATATGCATGAGCCAGGTTGTGGACAGGAATGGCGTTCAGCGCGAAGCTGAAAGCAGTAATCCCCATAGTGCTGGCCTGCAGCATTTCCATGCGTGCTTTGACATTGCTGCCATTGTTGACTGCTTCAACAATGTTTTTTTCGAACATCCGGATGGTCTGAAGCGCGTAGGCGTCGGTAAATCCAGTTGCTGTCGGTGACGCGAGCGCTTCAATAGCATGTGTCAATGCGTCAAAGCCGGTAAAAGCCGTGATGAACGGTGGCAAGCCAATCGTTAGATCAGGATCCAAAACGGCCATATTGGCGCTGATGAAGGGGTGAATAATATTTGTTTTGACCTTTTTTTCTTCATTGTAGATTACGGCAATCGGCGATACTTCCGAACCGGTCCCGGCAGTGGTCGGAACGGCGATGTGCGGAATGGGAATAAATTGAGCTTCTGGCCAGGTATAATGTGCCAAACCGCCCGGGATCGCTTTTTTGATGTCGGTCAATCCGTGGTGTAAGGCAAACTTGATGCCTTTCACGGTATCCAAGACACTGCCGCCTCCAACAGCCAATAAAGAGTCAGCTGCCATTTCTCTTGCATACTGGATAGCGCGGTTTACAGATTCACTGCCCGCATCCTGCTGGATGTCGGTGAAGATGCCCACCAGTTGTGTGCCGGTGCCGTTTTGTGTCAGACGGAATATTTCTGCTACTTTGTCAACGATTCCGGCATCTTTCAGTCCTTTGTCGCTGAACAGCACGACCCGTTTGGCGCCAAGCCCATTTAACAGGTCTGGTATCATGGCTCTCGTATTGGAGCCGCTGTGGATGGTGGTCATCAATGCGAAATTCGAATAGGTTGTAATCAATGAGAGTCACCCCAATCTTAAAATTAGTGGTCATTTGTTCCTTCAGGAAACAGCAGTCCAAATGCAAGGCGGCGCTCAAGTTCCGGCACCATGGAAGTATGGACATGTTTTAATTGTGTATAGGCGTCCAACGAATACTTGCCCATTTCACGGCCGATGCCGCTTTGCTTATACCCGCCGAAAGGCGCATCATTCCGCAGCATATGCCAGTCATTGATCCAGATGACGCCGGCTTTAATTTTGCGGGCAACATCATAGGCTTTATTGACATCCTGGGTCCATACGCCGCCGGCAAGGCCGTAGATTGAGTCGTTGGCCATCTTAATGGCTTCGTCCACATCGTTGTAGCGGATGATTGTCAGGACCGGACCGAAGATTTCTTCCTGCGCGATAGCCATATCGTTGGTGACATCCGCAAAAATAGTCGGTTCGATAAAATAACCGTTTTCAAACCCTTCAACTACAGCTTCTTTTCCGCCGCAGACTAGCCGGGCACCTTCCTTAATGCCGGTGTCAATGTAGGAAAGAATGGTCTCTTTCTGCCGCTGTGAAATGACGGGGCCCATAGCAGTCGTTTCTTCCAATTGATTGCCGAGCTTCAGCGTTTTTGTCAGTTCGGCAAGTTTTTCGACCACGACATCATAGAGCGAGTCTGGAACAAACAGGCGAGTACCCGATTCGCATAGCTGGCCCGAATGGAGGAATACGCCGAACAGGCTGCCAGGCAAGGCGATTTCAAGATCTGCGTCTTCCAACAGAATATTAGGCGATTTGCCGCCAAGTTCAAGAGTGATATTCTTAATCGATTCGGCTGCGATTTTCATGATATTGCGCCCGACTTCAGTTGAACCGGTAAATGCGACTTTACTGACTTTCGGATGGCGGACAAGCGGTTCGCCGACTTCAGTCCCGGATCCGGCGACTACATTGATGACACCGGGAGGAACGACTTGTGAAATGATTTCAGCCAAGCGCAGAGCGGTCACCGGTGTATGGCTAGCCGGCTTTAATACGATGGTGTTGCCGGTAGCGAGAGCAGGCGCAATCTTCCAGGCAGCAATCAATAGGGGCATATTCCATGGAGTGATGGCTGCGCATACGCCGATTGGTTCCCGCCAGACAAAGTTATGGGCAGGGCCTGGAAAAAGCGGCGATGGCAATGTTTCAGTGAACGGGTAGTCCACAACAAATTTCGCCATTTGCTGGAACAGGTCGATGATGCTCATTATGTCGTTCCCTGCAATGCGTCGGACAGTTCCACCGGAAGTCAATGATTCCAAGTAGATGAGTTCATCCTTATTCAGCGCAATGGCGTCGGCAATCCGGTTAAGTGCATCGGCTCTTTCCAACGGAGTCATTTGGCTCCAACCGGAATTTTCAAAAGCGTCCAGGGCTGCTTCAACTGCCTGGTCGACTTCTGTTGCCGACCCTTTCGCAACTTTCGCCACTACTTCACCTGTAGCGGGATTATGGACGTCGAAAGTTTCGCCGCTTGAAGAAGAAACCCAAGAGCCGTTGATGAAATGTGAAAAATTTTGTACTCCAACTTGAATCGACATGACTTTACCCCCTAATTGAATTTTTCTGTAAGACAAGATATGATGAAGCTTAACTGATAAAGAGACGGAATATTCAAAAATAAATGTAAGGGCTTTCAAGTAGAGTTTAGATTTAAGCGGTATGTAAGTCTATCCCTGAAAATGTAGGGATGAAAGGGAGGCGGATGCATGAAGGCTTTACCGGTTTCTGCAGAGCGGTTTATTGATAGTTTATTGGATACAGGCAGTACTGAAGAAAAAATCAATCGGATAGTCGAAGGCTTTTTCAGCTTATTTCCATTTTCAAGGCTGTCATTATTTTCTTATTCACCCATCAATTTCATCAGCGAATTGATTTTCTCACTGCATGCTGACGGATCAATGCTCAACCAGGATGCTATTCGGGAAGACATCCGTACAATCCAGCCGATTTACGAGGCTGTTCTGAATAAAAAAGCCCGCTACATAACCGTTAGTGAAGATCATTCTGAGTTGCCTGCAAAGTACGTGGAAAAGTATAAGCTTTCTTCTGTTCTCGTTGTGCCTATCAAAACAGGAGCGATGGTCATCGGCTGCGTATTGCTTGATGGGTACAAAGGGGAAGAAAGCGATAAAGAGTCGATGGTCCAATCGGTAGAAAATTATTTCGGAAGGGCGTTTATCAAATTGTCTTTATTTAATGATAAACATATGGGACATAAATTGAGCCGGCGGGAAATCGAAGTTCTGGAACAGTTGTCAATGGGGTGGAGCACAAAGGAAATGGCCATGAATATGGGAATCAGTGAATTTACCGCAAGGGACTATATCGCATCTGCAATGAAAAAATTGAACGTCAAGCACCGGGCACAAGCCATTGGCGAAGCGATTAGGAGCGGATTGATTTCATAAACGGATTTTACATACAAAAAGAAGCGGTGGACTCAGTCCATGGCTTCTTTTGTTTAACAGATTCTATTCTTTCTGAAGAGACTTGTAATAAGCTCCTTTTTCCGCATATTCACGAACAATGCGTTCCATGTCAATCTTGTCATCTTCGCGCAGTTCACGGACCACTTTTGCGGGACGGCCGAGCGCAAGCATGCCGGGTGGAATGACTTTCCCGGGAGGAACCAAGCTGCCCGCTCCGATAAATGCGCCTTCTCCGATTTCCGCTCCGTCGAGAATGACGGACCCCATCCCTACCAACGCCCCTTTGCGGATGATGCAGCTATGCAAAGTCACTTGATGGCCAATGGTCACTTCATCTTCCAAAAGCAAGGTTTTTCCAGGGCTTTGATGAAGCATGCAAAGATCTTGGATATTGACTTTATTGCCGATAATGGTTGGGGAGACATCGCCGCGGATAACCGTGTTGAACCAAACCGATGATTGGGCGCCAATCGTCACATCACCCGAGATGGTCGTATAGTCAGCGATGAAAACCGATGGATCGATTTGGGGGAATTTGTCTTTATATGGATAAATCATGGCAAAGCTCCTTTAAAAAAGATAAGATATTCTATAATCGTAACAAATCAAATCGAAACGTCAAATAGGAAATACAGCAGTAAGAATTATTGGCGGAGAAAGGAAGTCGGAATATGTGGAAATGGCAGTCGGAAGGCACAGCAAAAGCGGTAGTGGTATTGATCCATAGTGCGTATGAGCAGCATTTGCGTTATGCATGGCAAATCGAGAAATGGCGATCAGCTGGATTCCATGTTTATACAGGAGATTTGCCGGGCCATGGCAGGAATGCTGGTGCCGATCACGTACACCGGGAATCGTTCGCTGACTATGAGCAGGCAGTAAGTGAAATGCTGAAACTGTCATCGGAAAATGATTTGCCGGTATTTGTCATAGCGCATGGACTGGGCGCAACCATAGCGATGAATGTGCTGGCAGACCGCAAGTTCAATGTGGCTGGCGCTATTTTCACGTCTCCGTGGCTGCAGTTAAAAAAATTGCCTCCGAAAGCACCTAATGCATTTCCAGGAGTTTCGCAGTTGACTGGCCGCAGGAAAATGGATCATGGCATTGAACTCCGCCATTTGACGAGAGACCAATTTTCTTTAGACCAGGAGACCGAAAACAACTTGTATCATTCTGTCATTACTTCCGGGTGGTATAAAGAGTTGCAGAACTATATGAAAGAAACCGCAGCTGCGGTCGAACGGTATCCTCGTATACCGACGTATCTGCATACAGCTGAGCGGGATATGATTACGGAAAAAGATGCGTCCCGGCAATGGCTGCTGAAGCAGCAGCTTACCGAGTTTAGTTATAAGGAATGGAAATTCTGCTATCACGACATTTTTCAGGAACCGGAGAAAGAAGAAGTTTTTCAGGTGGCGCAAGCATTTATCTATACAGTGCTGCGGTCGGTCGGTTACTTGGTTGAAGAGTGAACGAGAATAAATGGCGCAGAGGAGAGATTACAATGGCATTAAGCTATAGCATACTGGACCAATCCCCGATTTCAGAAGGCAGTTCACCGCAGGAAGCCTTGAAACAGACGGCGGTTCTTGCACAAAAAGCTGAGCAATGGGGGTATACCCGCTTTTGGGTGTCTGAGCATCACGATGCGACGACCCTGGCCGGCTCTTCGCCAGAAGTGCTGATCGCCCATCTCGGAGCGGTGACCAACACTATTCGGTTGGGATCGGGGGGTGTCATGCTGCCGCATTATGCCCCTTTTAAAATTGCTGAAAACTTTAAGCTCCTGGAAGCGTTGTATCCAGACAGAATCGATGCCGGAGTCGGCCGTGCCCCTGGAGGCATGCCGCGTGCTTCGTATGCATTGAACGAAGGCAAAAAACGTGACACCAGCCAATTTCCTAAACAAATCGATGAGCTGCGCATGTACTTGACGGATTCGATTCCCCAAGAACATCCGTATTACGGCATGAAAGCGACACCGGTGACGAAGCATAGCCCGCCGATCTGGATATTGGGATCAAGTGAAAACTCGGCACAGCTGGCAGCGGAAAAAGGATTGCCTTATATGTTCGCTCATTTCATCAATGGCGAAGGCGGACAGGAGTTTGCCAAAGAATACCGGAAACAGTTTAAGTCTCATAAAGAAAGCGAACCCCGTGTAGGCTTCGCGATATTCGTCGTCTGCCAGGAAACGGCTGAACAAGCGGAGTGGGTGGCTTCTTCGATGGATCTGTCCTTGTGCATGGGGGCGCAGGGAATGCCTTCAAAAGGTACGCCGCCTCCTGAAAATGCTAGGGCATATCCCTATTCCAAATTTGAAAAGTTATTGGTCGCTGAAAACCGCCGCCGAATGGTCGTCGGTACACCGGAGCAGGTAGTGGACAAACTGGAAATTATGGCATCCGAATATGGAGCAGATGAAGTGATGCTGGTTTCCTCGGCTTACGACTTTAATGACAAACTTAAAACCTTCCGATTGATTGCGGAAGAAATGCAGAAACGCCGATAGGAGATTTCCTATCGGCGTTTTTTGACAAAACAACTTTTTAAGAAATGCTGCTCAACAATCTGTTCAATCTTTTATGCAAAAGAATGAACTATTGATCGATTCGTACAATCGACTTGATCGTGATTCCTTTTTTGGAGTCTTCGAATGCTTCGTTGATTTGTTCGAAACCATACACTTTAATCAGTTTATCGAACGGGAACAGACCTCGTTTATAATAGTCCACCAATTAGGGAATGAACACTTGCGGAATGGAGTCGCCTTCAATCACACCCATTACCGTTTTGCCTTCTGCCATGATGTCATTGTGGACATCGAAGGTGATTTCAGGTGTCACGCCGACGACGGCGCATGAACCGAGTGGCCGGAGGGCATGGATGGCTTGTTTAACGACAGGCGGCACTCCTGTTGTTTCAACGGCATAATGAGTACCGCCATTGGTGATTTTTTTGATTTCTTTTACAACATCGACATTTTGTCCATTTAAGGTATGTGTCGCACCAAGTTCTTTGGCCAGCGCCAGGCGGTTGTCGTGGATATCAACCGCAATGATGTTAAGGCAGCCGGCGATTTTTGCCGCCATGACAGCACTCAATCCAACGGCACCACTGCCGTATATGGCGATGGAAGAACCGAACTCAGGCTTGAACCGGTTCAATACTGTGCCAGCGCCAGTCTGAATGCCACAGCCGAGTGGGCCGAGGAGCGCCAAATCGACTCCTGGATCAACTTTGACGACATTGCGTTCATGAGCAACCGCAAAAGTTCCAAAAGACGATTGGCCGAAAAACGTCGACACGGCGTCGTCGTGGTGATGGATCCGATTTGTGCCGTCCTGCATTTTGCCGCCAAAATTCAACTCATTGAAGTTCAGGCACACTGTCGGGTGTCCAGTCAGGCAATTTTCACAGCGGCCACAATAAGCGAAAGACAGCACCACATGGTCGCCAGCCTGAATCGTTGTCACTGCAGCACCTACTTTTTCAACAACTCCCGAGCCTTCATGCCCAAGAACAGCAGGAAATGGGGATAATCCTAAATCCCGTGCCACGGCGTCTGTGTGGCAAACTCCCGATGCGACGATTTTGACCAATACTTCATTCATCTTCGGCTCGCCCAATTCCACTTATTCAAATTTAAAATCTTCTCCTAAACCATGTGTAACAGCTGCTTGGATTTTCATTCCAATCCTCCTCCTTTAAATTGATGTCCTTATCCTACTACCCGTTCAGTTTTTATTTAGACATGACAATCAAAGTGAATAAGGACTTACGGCAGCCAGAAAAACTAGAATTTATCATTGCCAATTACTAAGTGTATAGCTTCAATTTGCCTTGTTGGAAATAGCGATCCTGATGTGCTTAACTCGAATTAAGCATTAAACACATGAAAGGAGGAAGTAAGATGGACAGCAATTCAATTGCTCCTGCTGGTTTCATGAAAGCTGCTGTATTGCATGCGTTCGGAAATGAACACCAGTTGGCGACAGAGTTTATCCCGGTACCGGATGTTGGCGAGGATGAGGTATTAATAAAAGTAGAATTTGCAGGAATCGGGCAATGGGATCTTTTTGAAAGGCAAGGCGGTTATGCGGAGATGCTGAATATGGAAGTGGAGTTTCCTTATGTGCTGGGCTCTGAAGGTTCTGGAACCATTATTTCAAAAGGCGAAAATGTAAATGAATTTGAAATAGGGGATAAGGTGATGGCCGCAGGTTTTCTGAATCCGAAAGGCGGCTTCTATGCAGAGTATGCAACAGTCGACCGGAAATATGTAACGCTTGTTCCAGCGTCTCTAAATGCGCAAGAAGCGGGCGGGATTTTAGGAGTGGGGATAACGGCATTGCGCGGGTTGGAAGATGTGCTTCAGCTGCAAAAAGGTGATTCCGTCGTTATTTTAGGTGCCAGTGGAGGAGTCGGCTATATAGCGGTCCAACTCGCCCGAAAAATCGGTGCCCGGGTTTTTGCCATTGCCTCCGGAGCAGACGGAGTCGGTATGGTCCGCAACCTGGGCGTAGAGAATGTCGCCGATGGCTATGCAGAGGACTTATTGGCTGCGGCAAAAGCAGCAGAACCCGAAGGATTTGATGCCGCTTTATTGACTGCGGGAGGAGAAGTGACGAAAACGGTCATGCAATCCATGAAAAAAGATGGCCGGGTAGCGTATCCGAACGGGGTCTTTCCGTTGCCAACAAGTGAAAATCTTAAGGCGGTTGCCTATAATGGAGAACCCGATGCGGATATAATCAGCAGACTTGTTCATTATGTGAAGAATGGAAATGTAAAAGCGCATGTGGACAAAGTTTTTCCTTTAGAACAAGCTTCTGCTGCTCACGTGGCTTTACAGCAACATTATTTAGGAAAACTGGTATTGGAAATAAAGTGAAACAAACTCTTGAAACGCTTTCCAGGCAAAGGAGAAAGCTTGTACATGCAGCATAAAAAAGCGAAGAAACGTAGTTTTAGTTTCTTCGCTTTTCAATTTCCTGTCTATTTAATTAAGTTGCCGGGGATTAATTTCAAGAAACCAATTTCAAGCCTACTGCCGCCCCTAAAACCATCGCAATAAAGAAAATTCGCTTCCAATCCGTGGATTCATTATAGAAAAGCATGCCAAGTATAGCTCCGCCTGAAGCGCCGATTCCGGTCCAAATGGCGTATGCAGTGCCCATAGCCAGTGTTTCCATGGCATAAGCCAAAAACACAAAGCTTGCCCCGAACCCGGCAATCAATAGTGCCAGAGATTGCCAATTGCGGTCCTGGTGCAGCTTGTTGATCATCGCAACACCTAACATTTCGAATATCCCCGCTAAAACCAATGCTGTCCAGGCCATTATGATTCTCCTCCTTCTGAAACAGGATCTTGAGTGACGAGTTTCAGCCCGATGACGCCTGCCAACAAAACGCCGACCAATAATAGTTTTGGAGCACTAAACGGTTCATTGAATAGAATGATTTCGGAAAGCACCGTTACCGCTGTTCCTAAACCGACAAAGACTGCATAGACGGTTCCAACCGGCAACTCTCTTCCTGCCATGATCATGACAGTAAAACTGATGACAATCGCGATGACCGTAACTGTCCAATCCCAAAAGCCGTCTGCGTGTTTTAATCCGATAACCCATACCACTTCAAAAAATGCAGCTAGTATAACTTTTAACCAATTTGAATTCATTCTATCTTCCTCCTTCGTTGAGTTATAGAAATAAAAAAAGCCCGAGAGAACTGTAAAAACAGTTTCTCCCAGGCTTTTGTCCTTCCGTGACACAGCAGAGCTGTGAGTTTTCTCTCGGACCAGACCAGCTTGTTTGCTGCGGAACCCTAGAAAACATTTCAATTATGCGATTAATTCGTATTTTACATGCTTTAGCGCAATCCTTCAATTAATGGGGGCTTATAATTAATCAATTTGTCTTTCACTCATCTTATCAGCTATTTTTTGTGCATTCGGATCTTTTTCTTCCTGCAGGCGGCTAATGATGTTTATGTAATCTGTTTTATTTCGGTTCTGGCTCATTTTATAGGCTGCTTGAACTTCTCTCACCGGAATCTTGAAACCAACTATGCCTTTCAATTCTCTTTCCAATAACTCACGGGAAAGGGTATCCCAAAGAACTGGATTGGCACGGTGGCTTTCGTACTTTTCCATTAAACGAGCCAGATCCTGTTTCAACTCTTCTTCAGTTAAGATTTGCGCAGTTCCATAAATGTGGACAGCCTGATAATTCCAGGTCGGGACATTTTCCTGTTCATACCAGGAAGACGATATGTAAGCGTGCGGTCCTTGAAACATGACCAATACATCTTCAACTGTTTCGAATGTCCGCCACTGGGGATTGCCATAAGCCATATGTCCGGTAATACAGTATCCTTCCTCTTCTTTTATGAACTGTAAAGGCAGATGTGTCGCAATGGGCTTGCCTTTTTTTGTGGTAACAAGCGTTCCAAAAGAATTTTGGTGAACAAATCCACAGATTTCCTCGTAATCATTTACTTTAAAGAATTTGGGAATATACATAGGGTTCCGCCTTTCTGACAAGAATTATTGGAGTGTTTTAACCATGATCAAATCTACTTGTTCGTCATCGCCCATATAGAAAGAATGGGATCCTGTTTGCACAAACCCTTTTTTTCGGTAAAACGCAATGGCGTTTGCATTTTCTTCCCAAACACCGAGCCAGATCCTTTTTTTGCCTTGTTCAGCTGCCATTTCGAAGGCTTTGTTCAATAGCTGTTTCCCCAACCCATGTCTTTGAAAGGCTTTCTTAATATAAATCCGCTCGACTTCCAATGAGTCAGACCCCATCGGTTCTGTCTGTGCAGCATCCGTATTGAGTTTCAGGTATCCTGCCACTTGTTGGTCAACATACATAAAGTAGAAGTGGGAGGATGGGGTGGTTAATTCTTTTTCCAGTTTGTCCAAGTCATAAGCTTTGTCTAAATAAGCCTGGAGATGTTCAGGTGAATTCTGGTCCTTGAATGTTTCAGTGAATGTAATAGTGCTGATAGCTTGAAGTTCGTGTATCTCGTTAAGTGTACACGCTGTTAACATTGTAGCCATATATGGATCATCACTCCTCTAAGTGTGGTCAATAGTTTCGCTTATTGCCTTTTTTTACAGATTCCCAATCCTTTTCGACATTTTTCCGGATGCGCTGCAGAAGACCGAAAGCAGTTTCTGCTTCTTCTTCAGAGAAACCGGACAATGCAACTTGATCGGAATAATCGTTTTCCTTTCTGATGAATGGGTAGACGGCTCGCGCTTTATCTGTTGGAAAGAGATTTTTATTTTTTTTGTTAGCCGGATTGTCTTTCTTTTCGATAAATCCATTTTTTTCAAGTTTTTGAAGTGCACGGGCTGCAGTTGATTTATCGACTTTGATCATCTCCAATAATTGTGCTTGAATGATTCCTGGATGTTCGCAAATGCGTATAACATACAAATACTGTCCTTTGGTCAAATCGAACTCTTTAAATTCAATATTGCTTATGGAGTCCAAGGCTCTGGCGATCATGCCAATTTCACGTAGAATTTCTTTCATAAAAAATCTCCTCATTTGAATAGCAGTTTGGCAAGTATTTGAAATTGAATATAGCAGTTTATAGTTGTATTTGCAACAAAAAGATAGCTTTTGTCTTTCCTGATAGAAAATGACGGCAGACAAATTGCTAAATATTATTGTACAAATTATTGATTTTATAAAAAATTTGTTTAATTCATGCTTTACTTTGTATAGAATAGGATTAGCTTGAATAGTTTGCAGTAATATAGGGGGTTGCGTACTACACAAGGTGAATCGCAAGGATGGGTTATGTTGCAGTTTTAATGGAAATTAACAGGGGGAATAATGTATGAAAGTGTTCAAAATGTGGAATCAGATAAGCTTAGTAAAACAAATATTAATTGGATTGATTTTTGGAGTGGTTTTAGCTGTTTTGATTCCTGACGCAGCCAAATCTTTAACTATTTTTGGCACGCTATTTGTAGGCGCATTAAAAGCAGTTGCTCCTATACTGGTATTGTTTCTTGTCATGGCGTCAATCGCTCAGCATAGAAGTGGCCAACAGACAAATATGAAATCTATCATCTTCCTTTACCTGTTAGGTACGTTTTTTGCAGGATTGATAGCTGTGATTGCCAGTTTCATTTTTCCTGTAAGTATTGCACTTACTCAGGGAGCAGAAGATTTAGCAGCTCCGGGGAATGCAATTGAAGTAATTAAAAATTTATTGTTGAATGTCGTCGATAATCCAGTCAGTGCCCTATACAATGCAAACTACATCGGCATTTTAGCTTGGGCGATTGTTCTTGGAGTCGCATTGAGAACAGCACCAGATTCTACGAAATTACTTATTACCAATTTTTCTGATGCAATCATCAAGATGGTTGGCTGGATAATCAAGTTAGCGCCACTCGGTATCATGGGCTTAGTGATTGAGTCGATTACGACAAATGGACTTGAGTCATTGCTGAGCTATGGAAAGCTCCTTGCACTGTTAATCGGCTGTATGCTGTTTGTGGCTCTTGTAGTTAATCCGCTAATCGTATTTATAAACATACGCCAGAACCCATATCCACTTGTATTTAAATGTTTACGAGAAAGTGGTATTACGGCATTCTTTACACGTAGTTCTGCAGCGAATATTCCAGTAAATATGACTTTATGTGAAAAGCTGGGGTTGGATAAAGACACATATTCTGTTTCAATTCCTTTAGGAGCAACGGTTAATATGGCCGGTGCAGCTGTTACAATTTCTGTATTAACACTTGCTGCAGTCCATACGCTTGGCATACAAGTCGATATTCCAACTGCGATTATTCTTAGCGTCTTAGCAGCTGTATGTGCATGTGGTGCTTCTGGTGTGGCTGGCGGTTCCCTATTGCTTATTCCTTTGGCTTGCGGCTTGTTTGGAATCCCTGCAGATGTAGCGATGCAAGTAGTTGGCGTTGGGTTTGTCATTGGTGTATTGCAAGATTCTTTTGAAACATCGCTTAACTCTTCAACGGATGTTCTTTTTACAGCAACAGCTGAATACAAGAAGCTTCTAAAAGAAGGAGAGAAAGTAAACTTCAAAGAAGCTTTTGCTATCAAAAAAACTTCTGAAGATCTAGTGAAGAACTGAGTTAATTGATTTTTCGAATCAAGTGAGCATAAGTTGTCGCATAAAATTTAATTGAACCAATAAGATGGAACAAGCCGATTAAAAAATAGTAAGCTGTTTGATCCCGTTTTTCGGAATCATGCAGCTTACTATTTTGTTTTAGCGGCAGATCTAAGAAACTTTATCACCAAGGTTTGAAAACAGGGAAAAGATGGTATTAATGTAATGTGTATTAATTTGTCAAAAAAATGATATTTATAATAAGAAAATTATACATACTGAGTAAGCTAAACCAGAGAACAGATGTAGCAACTCCTTTAGCCCTTGAATTATTTTGCGCTGATCAGTCTGTGGAACAGTATTAATAACAACCTATGGAGGAAGGTTTGTTTCATGATCAGACGAAGCCATGACGGCCCTGTCTTTTTGGCGGGTAATTTTTTGATGGTATCTCTCCTTTTGAGCGGCTGTATTGAAGCTGACGAACAGACTTCGTCTTTTCCTTCTGCGGTAGAAAAAAAGGAGCAGGAGAAGGAGAAGGGAAGGGATGAGCAGGAGATTACTCAAGAAATAGGGCCGGTAGAAGAAGATGCTGTCAGTGGGATGGAGATTGGATTGCAAACTACAGAAGTTTCAGATGCTGAAGTTTATCGGTATTTTTTAATGCGTTTACAGGAAGAGCAGTGGGAGATGGTCCTTCTGGAAGTGAAAGAAGCTGCTGAAATCCGTGTACCGTCGGATGACTTTAAAGAACCGCATATGACTCATGCGGTTTTGGAAAAAAAGATTATTCAAACGATTATACGTGGTTGGAAATCAATGATGTGAACGAGAAATTCAATACAATCTGGCAAAAACATTGGGAAAAAATCCTTGCAGGATCCGAAGATTTTGAGGAGGGAGTTTTATCTGAACACCTGACCAGCATCCAACGGAAGTTTGAAACCTTATTGAATCAACTCAGCTATATGGAATTTAAAAATTCCACAGAATATGCTCAGCATTTGCATGACTATAAATTATACCTTGAAGGAGCAATAATTTATCGGATGGAAGCAGCCTCCGCATTCCTGGAAGCACTGGAGACGAAACAATCGTGGGTTGCATTGGTGAATGAATCGGTGGAAGCCGCAATAGAATCTGAGGCCTATGCCAGATTGGCGGCCTCTGAATTGACCAATTATGAAAATAGTTTTTGAACACAGTTAGAAGAGAATTCGACGTTAAACTAGAAGATGCCGAAAAGAACAAATGTCCTTTTCGGCATCTTCTAATTTTTATGCTTCTTTTTCTCGACCGCCAATAGGAAAGGAGGAGAATGCTTCTGGTTGACGAATTCATATTTCAACACGTCGAAAGACTTTTGCGGCAATGCTGAAACAAATTCCATCACGGCATCGCGTTCTTCGCTGCCGCCTTCGTGCCCACTGTATACAACAACCAGTAATACACCGTTTGCCTGCAGCAAATCCAAACATTGCTGGAGGGCAGTCAATGTGCTTTGGGCTTTCGTGATGATCCTGTGGTCGCCTTTCGGCAAATACCCTAAGTTGAAAATTGCTGCGGACACGGGTTCTTTAACATACTCTTGGATTTTTGCATGGCTGTCATGAATAAGCTCTACATGCTGGAAGCCTTGAACTTTCTCGCTTGTCGCTTTAATTGCGTCTTGTTGGATATCAAACGCAAAGACTTTTCCAGAGGGTCCGGTAAGCTCGGCAAGGAAAAGAGTATCATGCCCATTGCCTGCCGTGCCGTCTATGACACAGTCTCCAGGCGAGACAGCTTCTTCAAGCAAGAATTTTGTATAGGGCAACACCCGTTGCAATGTCATAATGCTACACTTCCCTCGGCCAATTTCCCTTGCCAGCTTGCGCGCCGCTCCAGCTCTGCATCAATGCCATTCAGGACTTCCCATTTATTGGCGCTCCACATCGGCCCAATCATCAAGTCGATGGGGCCGTCACCAGTGATTCGCTGAACAACCATTTCAGGCGGCAGCACTTCCAACTGATCTGCGACCAAATTGATGTATTCCTGTTTTTCCAAAAACTCTACCATGCCTTTTTCGTATTGTTTTACCATCGGTGTCCCTTTCAATAAATGAAGTAAGTGAATTTTGATGCCTTGTACATCAAGCTTGGCAACTTCACGGGCAGTCTCCATCATCATATCGCGGTCTTCCAGTGGCAAGCCATTGATGATATGGGTGCAAACGCGAATGCCTCGTTCGCGCAGTTTCGTGACCCCTTCCACATAAGCCTCGAAATCATGTGCACGGTTGACTAATAAGGCTGTCCGTTCGTGTACGGTCTGAAGCCCGAGTTCCACCCACAAGTAAGTCCGTTCGTTCAGCTCAGCCAAGTAATCGACCACATCGTCCGGCAGGCAGTCGGGACGTGTTGCGATGCTTAAGCCGATGACATTGTCCTGTTCCAGTGCTGCTTCAAATTTTTCTTTGATGACGGGCAAAGGAGCGTGGGTATTGGTATAGGCTTGAAAATAAGCCATGTATTTGGCATCTTTCCATTTGCGGTGCATTTTTGTTTTGATTTTGTCGAACTGTACAGGGATGGGATCTACACGGTCACCCGCGAAATCACCGGATCCTGCAACACTGCAGAATGTGCAGCCGCCATGGGCCACTGTGCCGTCACGGTTGGGACAATCAAAGCCCGCATCCAAGGCGATTTTCATAACTTTAAAGCCAAAATGGTCGCGCAGGTGGCGGTTCCATGTATAGTAGCGTTTTCCATCAGATGAAAAAGGAAATTCTGTGTTCACTCCAAACAACTCCTCTACCTGATATTGTAGCATGCCTTGGAAATGGCAAACAATCACCAGCAAAGGAGGTTGGCTAATTTTGTTCATATTGCGTTTCCAGCAATAGTTTGTTTAAATTAGAATGAAAGCGTTTTAATTAATAATATTCAGTTTATTGGCAAAGGGGGCACGATGGGATGAAACCGATTTACAGTTCTGCGAAAGAAGCCATTGAACAGATTCAGGACGGAGCCACAATTATGGTAGGCGGCTTTGGCTTAGTGGGAATACCTGAACAGCTCATACTGGCTCTTGTTGATAAAGGGGTAACTGATCTGACCGTCATTTCCAATAATTGCGGAGTGGATGAGTGGGGTCTTGGATTATTATTGAAAAACAAGCAGATCAAAAAAATGATCGGTTCGTATGTAGGGGAAAACAAAGAATTCGAGCGGCAAGTATTGTCTGGTGAAATTGAAGTGGAGTTAACGCCGCAAGGAACGCTTGCTGAGAAAATGAGGGCAGGCGGAGCAGGCATTCCCGCATTCTTTACACCGGCTGGCGTCGGGACAACGGTTGCGGACGGCAAGGAAATCCGCGAGTTTGGCGGTAAGGAATATGTGCTCGAACATGCTTTGAGGGCTGACTTTTCATTGGTTCGGGCTCACCGTGCCGATAAAATGGGGAACCTGGTGTACAACAAGACAGCACAGAACTTTAACCCGCTCGCTGCAGCCGCTGGGAAAATAACCATCGCAGAAGTCGAAGAAATCGTGGAAATCGGAGAAATTGATCCGAACCATGTGCAAACCCCGAGCATCTATGTCCAAGGTTTGCTGCAGGCGGACCAGGAAAAACGCATTGAGCGCTTAACAACACGCACTGTTTAGGGAAGGGTGGGGAAAAACGTGGATAAACAAGCAGTCAGAGAACGAATTGCAAAACGGGCCGAAAAAGAAATTAAAGACGGTGATTACGTCAACCTGGGAATCGGTATGCCCACGTTGGTGGCCAATTTCATTTCCCAAAATAAAAGCGTGGTGCTTCAGTCTGAAAACGGACTTCTGGGGATCGGACCTTATCCGACCGAAGATCAGGTCGACCCTGATTTGATCAACGCCGGAAAAGAAACAGTGACCACAATACCTGGATCCGCATTCTTTACAAGTGCGGAATCCTTTGCGATGATCCGTGGCGGACATATTGATGTGGCGATTCTCGGCGGCATGGAAGTAGCTGAGAACGGCGACTTGGCCAACTGGATGATTCCCGGCAAAATGATCAAAGGCATGGGCGGTGCAATGGATCTTGTCCATGGCGCCAAAAAAGTCATCGTCATCATGGACCACGTGTCAAAAGATGGCTCTGCCAAAATCAAAAAGCAATGCGATTTGCCGTTGACTGGCAAAGCCGTGGTCGACAAAATCATTACAGAACGTGCAGTTATCGAAGTGACGGACGCTGGACTGGTCCTGTCTGAGGTATTTGAGGGCTTTTCGGTCCAGGATATCATCGACTCTACAGATGCACCGCTGAACACCGATAACGTTAAAGTCTCATAGGCTATTGCCAAAAAACGGCCGTTCGTCTAAAATGAAGACAATAGCCAATGACAGCGAAGAGGACCAGTACATTGTGTGTTTTCCACAGAGAGCCGGCGGGTGGTGCAAGCCGGTGAAATGCGCAATCGAACTCACCTTGGAGTCAGTGTATGTGAAACCAAGTAAGATACACCGTTTTCCGCGTTAAGGAGTCAAGTTGAGCGAGCGTTCGCTAATTTGGGTGGTACCGCGGGAAAACTCCCGTCCCTTATTTATAAGGGACGGGAGTTTTTATTTTTGAGGAGGAACAGGAAAATGACATTCAAGCATAAGATAGTAGAAAAGAAATGGCAGAAATATTGGCAAGACAACAAAACATTCAAGATGGTGGATGACCCATCGAAACCGAAATTTTACGCATTGGATATGTTCCCATATCCATCAGGTGCTGGACTTCATGTTGGCCATCCAGAGGGGTACACGGCGACGGATATTTTGAGCCGCGTCAAACGCATGCAGGGCTATAACGTTCTTCATCCTATGGGATGGGATGCATTCGGTCTTCCAGCAGAACAGTATGCACTCGATACTGGCAACGATCCGGCCGAATTCACAGCGAAAAACATCGCAACTTTCAAGCGCCAGATTCAGGAACTTGGATTTTCCTATGATTGGGACCGTGAAATCAATACGACGGATCCTTCCTACTATAAATGGACACAATGGATTTTCATCCAATTGTATAATAAAGGCCTTGCTTATGTAGACGAAGTGGCAGTTAACTGGTGCCCGGCACTTGGCACGGTTTTGGCCAACGAAGAAGTTATCGACGGCAAATCAGAGCGTGGCGGCCATCCCGTCGAACGCCGTCCGATGCGCCAATGGGTGTTGCGCATTACGGAATATGCAGATCGTTTGCTTGAAGATCTGGATGATTTGGACTGGCCTGAAAGCCTGAAAGATATGCAGCGCAACTGGATCGGCAAATCTGAAGGGGCGGAACTGGAATTCCAGGTGGCAGACACCGAACATTCTTTCCGTGCTTTCACAACACGCCCGGATACGATTTTCGGCGCGACTTATGCGGTACTGGCTCCTGAACATAAATTGGTGGCAGCCATTACAACTGCCGGCCAACAACAGGCTGTCGAAAAATACATCGATGACGTCAAGACGAAAAGTGACTTGGAGCGCACCGATTTGGCTAAAGATAAATCAGGCGTCTTCACGGGTGCTTATGCAACCAATCCGGTCAGCGGCGAAAAAATGCCGATCTGGATTGCCGATTATGTATTGGCGACTTATGGGACAGGCGCTATTATGGCGGTACCTGCTCATGATGAGCGCGATTATGAATTTGCTAAGCAATTCGATTTGCCGATTGTGGAAGTCGTTTCAGGCGGTAACATCGATGAAGAAGCGTATGCCGGCGACGGTGAATTGATCAATTCTGATTTCTTGAATGGCCTTAATAAAAAAGAAGCAATTGAAAAAGCCATCAACTGGTTGGTCGAAAAACAAGTCGGTGAAAAGAAAATCACTTACCGTCTGCGTGATTGGCTATTCAGCAGACAGCGTTATTGGGGCGAGCCGATTCCGATCATCCACTGGGAAGATGGCACAATGACACCGGTTGAAGAAAAAGACTTGCCATTGATGCTTCCGGTAACAACAGATATCAAGCCGAGCGGCACTGGCGAATCACCTCTTGCCAATATCGATGAATGGGTCAATGTCGTTCATCCTGAAACTGGCATGAAAGGGCGCCGTGAAACAAATACGATGCCACAATGGGCGGGCAGCTGCTGGTATTACTTGCGCTTTATCGATCCGACCAATGATGAAATGCTGGCAGATCCGGAACTTCTGAAACGCTGGTTGCCGGTTGATGTTTATATCGGTGGAGCTGAACACGCTGTGCTTCATTTATTGTATGCCCGTTTCTGGCATAAAGTACTTTATGACATCGGTGTGGTCTCGACGAAAGAGCCATTCCAGAAGCTGTTCAACCAAGGGATGATTCTTGGGGAAGGCAATGAGAAAATGTCGAAATCAAAAGGCAATGTCGTCAATCCGGATCAGATTATCGAAAGCCATGGTGCAGATACATTGCGCATGTACGAAATGTTCATGGGTCCACTAGAAGCTTCGATTGCCTGGTCAACGAACGGTTTGGATGGTTCCCGCAGGTTCCTGGACCGCGTATGGCGTCTGTTGATGAACGAAGAGCAATTGAGTGCTAAAGTCACCGATGCGAACGACGGCAAGCTGGACAAGGTTTATCACCAGACCGTCAAAAAAGTGACAGACGACTTTGAAGGCCTGCGTTTCAACACAGCGATTTCACAAATGATGGTCTTCGTCAATGAAGGCTATAAAGTGGATTCCATTCCAAAAGAGTACGTGGAAGGCTTTGTCAAACTGTTGTCGCCGATTGCACCTCACGTAGCAGAAGAACTGTGGGAGAAATTGGGGCACGAGGGTTCTGTGGCTTACGAAAATTGGCCGCACTACGACGAGTCGAAAATGGTCGATGATGAAGTTGAAGTCGTGGTACAAGTCAACGGCAAAGTAAAAACCAAGTTGACAATTGCCAAAGACAGCACAAAAGAAGAACTGGAGACGGCAGCACTGGCGGACGAACATGTCCAAAAAGCAGCCGAAGGCAAACAAGTACGAAAAGTTATCGTCATTCCAGGGAAATTGGTTAACATCGTAGTAGGGTAATGAAGAAAAGCGGAGTCTTCCGGTAGCCCCGAAAGACTTAAGGCGGACTGGCGAAGCGGCGCTTTTTGCCGCACAGCCAGGCAGACTTAAGATCCGAGGGGCTGGGAGACGGAGTCTGGACAGAAGAAAAGCGGAGTCTTCCGGTAGCCCCGAAAGACTTAAGGCGGACTGGCGAAGCGGCGCTTTTTGCCGCACAGCCAGGCAGACTTAAGATCCGAGGGGCTGGGAGACGGAGTCTAGACAGAAGAAAAGCGGAGTCTTCCGGGTACTTGAAAAGATAGAAGTTCTCGGATAGGCACAGTGCAATAGCAAAAAAGAGAGGCAGGCCGGAAAATTCCGGTCTGCCTCTCTATTGTTTAGATAGAAAAGTATCGTTTTGGTCCTTATCTTTGCAGCAAAACTATGGAATCGTTCACTTTTTCTTATTCTTATCAAAAGCGCGCCCGATCAGCAAAGCGCCGAAAATAATAAGCAATGGCAGAAAATAGACTAACAGCAACGTGTATTCGGTAAAGCTGTCCATTAATTTCAAGCCCCGCTTTCTACCTGGCTTTCCTGCACAAAACGCGCTGCACTTTGGCCGGCGACATTGCCCGTCACGAGTGCAGAGGTAATGTTGTAACCGCCGGTATAGCCGTGGATATCCAAAATTTCACCGCAGAAATACAAGCCTGGTTTCTTTTTGGACGCCATCGTTTTCGGTTCGATTTCCTTGATGGATACGCCGCCTCCGGTAACAAAGGCTTTCTCAATCGGCTGAGTGCCATTTACAAACATACTGAAAGCAGTCAATTGCTGAGCGAATGCACGCACTTTATCGCTGGCAAGTTCCGCGCCGGTCAATTGGGGATCGATATCTGCACGCGCAAGAAGGAACAGCAGCCAACGTTCCTGTGCTAGACTTTTCCAAACGTTTTTAACCGATTTTTTGGGATCTTCTTTCATCATCTTAAAGAGCAGCTGAAATGCGGACTCTGCATTTTCATCGGGCATAGAATTGATGCGCATTTCCACAGGCTGGCCACCGTTTTTCTTCATTTCCTTGACGACATACTGGCTGCAGCGCAAAACGGCAGGTCCGCTCAATCCGAAATGGGTAAACAGCATATCCATCTGATGGGTCACGAGGACTTTGCCTTTTTTGTTCAAGACGGTTACGGCAGCATCACGCAGTGCGAGGCCTTGAAGTTCCTTGCTGACAATAAACGGTTCTTTCGACAGCAAAGGAACCTCGGTCGGATAAAGGTCGGTGACGGTATGCCCGGCTTTTTCGGCCCATGGGTACCCGTCTCCAGTAGAACCGGTTTGCGGCACGGCTTTGCCGCCGACCGCCACGACGATGGCTTTGGCCGTATACTCTTCACCGGTATGAAGGCGGACGCCGGTTACTTTTTCGTCAGTCATCAATAATTTCTTGACTGGTGAATCGAGGAGCACGGTGACATTCAGCCGGTCCATTTCCTTGAACATGGCATCTGCCACGTCCTGGGCCCGGTTGGAGACCGGGAACATCCGGCCGTGGTCTTCTTCTTTTAAAGCGACGCCAAGTCCTTCAAAGAAGGAGATGATGTCTTCGTTATTGAAGACGGAAAACGGACTGTGGAGAAAGCGTCCGTTTCCTGGAATATGTTTCACAATTTCGTCAAGAGGCAAGCGGTTGGTCACGTTGCAGCGGCCGCCGCCCGAAATAATTAATTTTTTTCCTAACTTTTTTCCTTTTTCGATCAATAAAACCTTTTGGTTTCTAGAAGCTGCGGCAATTGAAGCCATTAAACCGGAGGGACCCCCACCGATGATTATAACGTCATACATAAAATAAGAACTCGCTTTCGTTTTTCTCTCAGTATACACGATGATGCGAAACTCGTTGAGTAATTTCTTTTATAGGTGTAAACTATCGTGTAGATTGCTTTTATCATGAACAAGTCAGGAAGTGCAAAATGTCATCATTAATTAAAGGTACAGCCATCTTAACTTTGGGTTTATTTTTATCGAAAATCCTGGGCGTTATTTATATCATCCCGTTTTACAGCATGGTGGGAGAAGACAATATCGGTCTTTATCAATACGCATACATACCGTATAACCTGATGCTGGCGCTGGCCATTTCAGGCGCCCCGATCGCTTTCTCGAAATTCACAGCCAAATACAATTCCCTTGGAGATTACGAGACAGGGAGGAGATTATTGAAGTCCGGGTTGCTGACGATGATGGTCACTGGCTTTATTTCTTTCCTCTTGCTTTATTTGTTTGCGGAACCGCTTGCCCGCATTACAATTTCTGAAGACGAACTGATTTATTCAGTTGGGGATGTCACCGAAGCGATTCGCTGGGTCAGCTTTGCATTGATCGTTGTTCCATTTATGAGTCTTTGGAGAGGGTTTTTCCAGGGCTATAACTACATGATGCCAACCGCTGTATCCCAGTTGGTTGAACAGATTGTCCGTATTATTTTCTTGCTGGGCGGCGCTTTTGCCGTTATCTATATTTTCGATGGCACTCCAAAAACAGCGATTCAATTTGCTGTATTATCTGCAGCTGTCGGAGCACTTGGCGGAATTGTCACGCTGGGTTATTTCTGGAAAAAGAAAAAACCGGAATACAACCGTCTGCTGGCCAATTCAGTTGAGTCTTACGATGTTAAACTGCGTGATATGTACAAGGAAATTGTAATTTATGCGATTCCGGTCATTTTCCTTGGCATCGCCAATCCTTTGTTTCAATTTGTCGATCTGATGACATTTAACCGGGCCATGAGTTCGGGAGGCAATGTCTCTGAAATCGATTTGCTTGGAATTTTGAACTTGACGGCGCATAAGCTCGTTATGATTCCAGTCATGCTGGCCACAGGTTTTTCCATGGCCTTGATTCCGTTGATCACCAAGCATTTCACCCGCAATGAGCATCTTCAGGTATCACGGACTTTGGATCAGTCCATACAGGTCTTGCTGTTCCTGACATTGCCTGCCGTAATCGGGATGACGATGTTGTCAGACGAACTGTATCATGTCTTTTATGAAGTCAGCGATGTTGGTTCGGAAATTTTGGCGCATTACTTGCCGGTAGCGATTTTGTTTTCAGCTTTCCCGGTAACGGCGTCAATTCTGCAAGGAATCAACAAACAAAAATGGATCATCATCAACTTGTCTACCGGTTTGCTGCTGAAAGCAATCCTGAATACACCGCTGATCGAACGTTTTGAAACGGACGGCGCGATTGCAGCAACCATCATCGGTTATCTAGTTGCTATCGGCATGAATATGCTGGTCATCGTCAAAACCATGAACTATCGTTCGCAGATGGTGGGAAGACGTGTCATCCTGATCGTTATTTTGAACTTGATCATGGCCGGAGCGGTTTATCTGGCAATGTCAGGGCTGGATCTGTTCTTGGGAATGGACAATAAATTCTTATCTATGATACGGATCATCCTAATTGGTGGAGTCGGGGCAGTCGTATACGGCTATCTTGGCCTGAAGACCGGTTTGGCACAAAAACTGTTGGGCTCGAAAATAACGAAAATTTCCCGGAAGCTCGGTTTTTAGGAGTGACACTATGCGTATAGATAAATTTCTTTCAAACATGGGCTTCGGCTCAAGAAAAGAAGTCAAAGTCCTGCTTAAAACAAAAGCAGTGGAAGTAAACGGCGAAATTGTCCGCGATCCGAAAGTTCATGTGGATGAACATGCCGACCAAGTGCTGGTTGGCGGAGAAGCAGTCGCCTATACGGAATTCATCTATTTGTTGATGAACAAGCCGCAGGATGTCATATCGGCGACAGAAGACAAGTACGACCAAACGGTCATTGATTTACTGGATGAAGAAGAGCAGCATTTCGAACCGTTTCCGGTCGGGCGGCTGGACAAGGACACCGAAGGATTTCTGTTGTTGACCAATGACGGCAAATTGGCGCATGAACTGCTGTCGCCTAAAAAGCATGTGGATAAAACCTATTATGCATTGATTGAAGGACTGGTTACGGAAGCGGATAAAGAAGCATTCAAGAAAGGTGTAGCGTTGGATGATGGGTATGTGACGAAGCCTGCCAGCCTGAACATCCTTGAAAGCGGACCTCTTTCTAAAATTGAATTGACTATTACTGAAGGCAAGTTTCATCAGGTCAAGCGGATGTTCGAAAGTGTCGGTAAACGGGTAGTTTACTTGAAGCGTCTGTCGATGGGACCGTTAACTTTGGACCCGGAGCTCGGGCTCGGCGAATACCGCCATTTGACGGAAGAGGAAGTAAACAGTTTAAAACAAAGAAAATGACCGCATAGCTGCGGTCATTTTCTTTGTTTAGGAAATCTTTTCAGGACGTCATCTTCACTTTCCGTTGCGTCGTTGTCCATTTGCCTCGAGTTGGGCTTGTCACCAAGTCGTTAAAGGCTAACACATTCAAATCTCTTTGAATGGTGCGAGGAGTGATGCCGAATTCGTCGACAAGATCTTGCGTCGTTACAGTCCCGTTTTCGAGAATGTACTTATACATATCTTTAATTCGAATGAGCATGCGGTCGGTCGTAGGTTTCATAATGATAGAACCACTCCTTCATCTTTTTTCCCATTGGCAAAGACTAGCGGACGATATCCTGAGGTTTATACAGCAGGTTTAAGATAGATGCCAAAGACAGCCCCTTTTCCTAAAAAGATGTGTCAATCTAACTAATCTGACAATTTGATTATAGCGGAAAAACATTTCGAATTCTAGGATTTTCCTTTATTTTTACACAAATATAACATTGGAAAGACAGAATTTTTTGTGCAAATTCCATACAAATTCTTTAATTAAGTGAAAAAAGGTGTACAATAGCCATAACAAAAAGGAGTGTGAAACATGGATTGGCTGCTAGAAGCTAAAAAAAGAAAAGATACCATGCTGAGTGAATTGCAGGAGCTCGTGGCGATTCCCAGTGTACTAAGTGACGAAACAACGCCAACAGCTCCTTTTGGAAAAGATGTTAAGCAGGCTTTGGACTGGTTTTTGGAAAAAGGTAGACAACATGGCTATTCAGTAAAAAATGTGGCCGACATGGCAGGGCATCTTGAAATTGGCCAAGGAGAAGAATTGCTTGGGATTTTAGGGCATGTGGATGTGGTTCCGGCAGGCGAAGGATGGACCAAAGATCCGTTCGGCGGAGAAATCCATGATGGTCGGCTTTATGGCCGGGGAGCCATCGATGACAAAGGGCCGACAATCGCCGCTTGGACTGCGTTGAATATGCTGAAAGATGCCGGCGTGGAATTCAATAAGCGCATTCGCTTGATCATCGGAACGGATGAAGAGAGTGGATTCCGGTGTGTCGAACGATATTTCGAAACAGAGGAAATGCCAGCTATGGCTTTTGCACCCGATGCGGATTTTCCGATCATCAATGCGGAAAAAGGTATTGCCAGCTTGGTCTTCTCCACATTTTCGATGCACGAAGACGCGATTCTGGAATCGTTCATTGCCGGACATCGGACAAATATGGTGCCGGACAAGGCAACCGCTATTTTAAACGGGCAATTGGCTGAATGGCAAGAGGAGTTTAGGGCGTTTTGTGCCAAGCATCAAGTGACAGGTGTGGTGGAACAGCATAACGGCTCAACCGAATTGACCGTGAAAGGCAAATCAGCGCATGCCATGGAGCCGGAGGATGGCATCAATGCCGGAATCCTGCTTGCTTTGTTTTTAAAGGATCGGTTGGAAGGCGATGGCCAGAAATTCGTGGCTTTTGTTGCGGACACATTTTATCAGGATTCACGAGGGCGCAAGCTGGGTCTTGATTTTTCGGATGAGCAATCCGGTGACACAACATTCAATGCGGGCATCATCCGTTTTGAAAAAACGAAAACGGCGACGATCAATGTCAGCATGCGCTACTCTGTCAGTTACCCATTTGAAGAAAAGATGGCTGCCTATGAGTTAAAGGACTTTGTCCTGGAAGTGGTGTCCAATTCTCCACCTCATTATGTGGACGAAAACGATCCATTCATTAAGACGCTGCAAAACGCCTATGAAAAAGAGACCGGCGAAACCGCCGAATTAATTGCCATTGGCGGCGGCACTTATGCGCGTGTCCTGGATAAAGGTGTAGCATTCGGCATGTTGTTCCCGGGAGAACCGGACCTTGCCCATCAAGCGGATGAATTTGTCGATATCGACAATTTAATAAAAGCGACTGCGATTTATGCGGAAGCAATTTATCAATTAGCATGTAAAAAATGAGGGAAGAGGGAATGGATATGGATTTGATTTTGCATAATGGAGAGTTTATTCGTGAAGAAGATTTGGTGATTTCAAAGGAAGATCGCGGCTATCAATTTGGAGACGGGATTTATGAAGTGATCCGTGTTTATGACGGAAACCTGTTTACAGCGAAAGAACATATTGATCGTTTTTATGAAAGCGCAGATAAGATCAAAATCGTCATTCCTTACACAAAAGATGTATTTCATAAAATGATGTATGATTTTGTTGAAATGAACAATATTGATAATGGCCAGGTATATGTCCAGATCACACGTGGAGCTGCAGAACGTCAGCATCAGTTCCCGACAGATGCCACACCAGTCATCACAGGCAATACGAAGACCGTTGAGCGTCCGGTTGCCAGCATGCAGTCAGGCGTAACGGCTAAATTCATTGAGGACATCCGTTGGTTGCGCTGTGACATCAAGAGCTTGAACTTATTGGGCAATGTTTTGGCTAAACAAGAAGCCTACGAAGAAGGCTATTTTGAAGCGATTCTGCATCGAGGCGAGACGGTGACAGAAGGCTGTTCATCAAATATGTACGGATTTAAAAACGGGACTCTTTTTACACATCCTGCCAATAATCTCATATTGAACGGTATTACAAGAAGAGTCATTCTCGAGTTGTGCAAAGAGCTGGAAATTCCTGTAGAGGAAACGGCATTTACAAAAACGCAAGCACTCGAAATGGATGAATTCTTCATGTCGTCGACAACCACTGAAGTGATGCCAATCGTCAAGATTGGTGATCAGCAGATCGGCGATGGAACGCCGGGAGAATTGACGCGCAAGCTTCAGAAAGCATTTGAAGCACGTATTCAGGTGGGAATCAAATTATAATAGCAGCATTTTAAAAGAAAAGTGATTGGCTCTAGCCGATCACTATTTTTTTGCGTCTGTTTGCATGGTAAACTGAAGCCAGGTGATGACAATGAAACCACATTATTTTATTGGAATTAAAGTTCCGCAAAATATCGCAGAAACATTGGGCAAAGAACGCGACAGTTGGCAGCTGCAAACCCATAAAAGACTGACGCCTCCAGAAGATATGCATATTACGCTTCTGTTTATAGGCGAAGACAAACAGGACAAGATCAAGCAAGTGGAAGAGCTGTTAGCCGCTATCCATGAATCGCCGTTCCAGTTGGTGATCGAAGGCGTTCAGACTTTCGGCAACCCGAAAACCCCTCGGGTGATTTATGCCGCATTACAAAAAAGTGCGGAACTGGAAAAACTGCAGCATCAAATTTCAGAGTCTTTGGAATCGCTGCAGCTCGGAACCGACCAGAAAAGGTATGTGCCGCACATTACTTTGGCGAATAAGTGGGCTGGCGGGGAACCGGTGGATCTTCATTTGTCGGTCAGCCTGTTGGAATTTGAGGTAGCGGAGTTCTCGCTATTCCGAATAGCACCAAAAGAAAAACCACGGTACAAGAAAATCGCTAATTACCCTCTCGGGATTTAGTTCCTAATATGTCTAAAGGCGAGTGTATATGAAAACAGTATTTATCATCAATCCCCTCGCGGGAAATGGCAGAGCACTGAAAAAATGGCACCGATTTGAAAAGACCATCCGGTTTCCTTATGAGCATATTGTTACGCAATTTCCCGGGCATGCAGTTGAACTAGCAGCCGGCTACCGGCACCAGCAAAATGTCTTATTGATTGGTTTTGGCGGAGACGGCACGCTCAGAGAAATTATAGTTGGAGCTGCCGGTGCAAAAGGAATCATTGTCGGCTCTGTAGCGGCTGGTTCTGGCAACGACTTTGCCAGAGCATATGGAAGTTTTAAGGATGCACAGGCTATCGAGCGATTTCTTGAACGGCCTTTTTTTCGGCGGGAAGATCTTGGTGAGTTTACAGATAGGGCCGAATCCCAGTTCGTCAGCAGTACTGGAATCGGTTTTGATGCGCAAATCACCATCGCTGTGAACCTTTCAGCCATTAAGCAAAAGCTCAATCAGCTTGGCCTTGGAAAGCTGGTTTATTTTTTGTACGTCATCAGGACTTTTTTGACGTTTGAGAAATTTACTTTATCAGTGGAGACGGATGGAGATTTAACAGTCTACGAAGATGTCTGGCTGGCGACGGTCAGCAATCAGCCGTACTTTGGCGGAGGCATGAAAATATCACCGTCCTCAAAAACAGATGACGGATTGCTTGAGCTGACGGTCGTCCATCACATTTCGCGTTTGAAACTCCTGCTGGTTTTTGGTACGGTATTCAGCGGAGCACATACGCGTTTCAAAGAGGTCAGCCAAATGAGCAGCCGGGAATTCCGGCTCTCGACGGATAAACCGGTTTGCCGCCATGTGGATGGTGACGATGCCGGTATAAGTTCTCCAAACGAAATGGTCGTTTATGCAGTCAGCCACAAAAAATGGAACTCAATAAATATTGGAAAAGAAAGAGGATGAAACATGAGATCACGTTTTAAACCATGGGCAGCCGATTTGATCGACACCCATCCAGAAATCGTTATTCCCGATCCAGAGCAGAAAAAAGGAAAATGGCAGGAAGTTTTCGGTAATGAAAATCCGCTTCACATCGAAGCCGGAACTGGAAAAGGACGCTTCATCATCGGAATGGCTAAAGCCAATCCGCAGATTAATTATATCGGCATCGAGTTGTTCGATAGTGTCATCGTCACGGCTCTTGAGACTATTTTGGAAAATGAGGAAGAAATTTCCAATCTGCGTTTATTGAAAGTGAATGCAAAAGACATCGCTGATTATTTTGAAAAAGGTGAAGTGGATAGACTGTACTTGAACTTTTCTGATCCATGGCCGAAAAAACGGCATGCCAAACGCCGTCTGACCCATGAATCTTTTTTGAAGCTTTACGAAGCGGTGCTTCCTGAACAAGGAGAAATCCATTTTAAAACCGATAACCGGAAACTTTTCGAATATTCGCTTACGAGCATTTCTGAATATGGTATGTTATTAAAAGAGGTCTCATTGGATCTTCATGACAATGAACCCGAGTGGAACATCATGACGGAGTACGAAGAAAAATTCTCGAAAAAAGGCCAGCCGATTTATCGGATGGAAGCGCAGTTTTCAATTAGCTGATCACGACAAGGGGGAAAAGGGAATGCAGAAATTTCAATTTCACGATATGGCTTTAACTTGGCTTGATGGGGGAACGACGTATTTGGATGGCGGCACGATGTTTGGGGTAGTGCCGAAAGTGATTTGGTCAAAGCGGTATCCGGTCAATGAAAAAAACCAGATTGAATTGCCGACACATCCAATCTTAGTCCAATACGAAGGCCACAATATCTTGATCGACAGCGGCCTCGGTGCCGGCAAATTGACTGAACGCCAACTGCGTAATTTAGGGGTTTCCCAAGAGTCGCGTGTGGAAGAGGACTTGGCGGAGCTTGGGCTGACGCCTGAAGATATCGATACAATCCTCATGACTCATCTTCATGGTGACCATGCAGCGGGGTTGACGAAATGGCAGGGAGAAGAGCTGGTTTCGGCATTCCCGAATGCAACCATCCATGTTTCAGCAACAGAATGGAATGAAATGCAGCATCCGAATATCCGCTCGCGCAACACCTATTGGAAAGAAAACTGGGAGCCGATAACCGGTCAAGTGGAGACTTTCGAAGGCGAGAAAACTTTGTTTGATGCCATTACGCTGATCCATACAGGAGGCCATTCGGATGGCCACAGCGTCATCAAGATGCAAAGCGGGGATGAAACGATCCTCCATATGGCGGACATCATGCCGACCCATGCGCATCAAAACCCGCTATGGGTACTGGCGTTTGATGATTATCCGATGGATTCGATTTACGCGAAAGAAAAGCTGATGAAAGAAGCGTTGGAAAATGGCTATTACTTCAGTTTTTACCACGATGCCTATTATCGCATCCTGAAATGGAGCGCAGACGGCAAAGAAATCGTCGAATCGCTTGAGCGCAAAGAAAAAGTGATATGAAAAAAGGAGCCGATTAGGCTCCTTTTTTATTATACTTGTTTGACTTCAATTACTGCGCCTGTGTAGGCATCCGCCAAAAACTCGAATTGCTGAAGTTCGTCTTCTTTATGGCGCGTGATGCCGCCTTTATAGACTTCCGTCGTAAGTGCATGCTGTTTATAAGGCTCGGTTTTCATGAAGATCCATGAACCGTCGATCGGGCCTTCTTCTTTAAACGCAGACTTGACTTCTTTCAAGACGTTGTCCGCCGGATAAAGTTTTTGTGTGCGATCAACCACTTCTTTTACTAAATATGCTGCTGCTACACCTGTAGCAAATCCAATCAATAAATCACGATTTTTCACTAAAAATCCCTCCTCTGCTTACTGAATAAATTGTACCATAAATATTTTGAAGGGCGAAATGATAGCTTAAAAGTCATTAATCTTTCGAAAAACGAATTATATAGCTGGAAATCGTCTGAAAAAAGCTCTAAACTTAATGAAGGTAAGTTATTAGGAGGAATTTTGATATGAATGCTGAAACTCGTGAAATGTTTAAAACCTTAACGGAACTGCCGGGCGCCCCGGGCAATGAACATGCTGTCCGGAAGTTTATGCGCCAGGAACTGGAAAAAGTTTCAGATCGATTGCTCCAAGATAATCTAGGGAGTATTTTTGGTGTCAAAGATGGCCAAGAAGATGGACCACGGATCATGGTGGCTGGACATATGGACGAAGTAGGATTCATGGTGACGCAAATTACAGAAAACGGCATGATTCGCTTCCAGCCTTTAGGTGGTTGGTGGAACCAGGTAATGCTGGCTACCCGTGTAGACATAGTAGCTGGAAATCGGGTGATTCCTGGAGTTATCGGTTCGATTCCTCCGCATTTATTGAGTGATGAATTGCGCAGCAAACCAATGGAAATCAAGAACATGTTAATCGACATCGGCGCAGATGACAAAGACGATGCGTTGGCTCTCGGCGTACGTCCAGGCCAGCAGATCGTCCCGTTCAGCCCCTTCACGCCAATGGCCAATGACAAAAAGATTATGGCAAAAGCCTGGGATAACCGCTATGGTTGCGGATTGGCCATCGAATTACTGAAAGAACTGAAGGACGAAAAACTGCCGAACCAATTATTCTCCGGAGCGACAGTGATGGAAGAAGTCGGTTTGCGGGGAGCGCAGACAGCGGCAGCGATGATCAAGCCGGATTTGTTCTTCGCATTGGACGCCAGCCCGGCGAATGATGCGACAGGCGATAAAAATGAATTTGGCCAGCTTGGCAAAGGGACGTTGTTGCGCATTTTAGACAAGAGCATGGTAACGCATCGCGGCATGCGTGAATTTATCTTGGATACTGCCGAAACGCATAACATCCCATATCAGTATTTTGTTTCACAAGGTGGAACGGATGCAGGTCGTGTGCACACAGCCAACGAAGGGATTCCAAGTTCTGTGATTGGGATCTGCTCACGCTATATCCATACCTCGTCGTCTATCATCCACACGGACGACTATGCTGCGGCGAAAGAACTCTTGACGAAACTTGTCAAAGCGACAGATCGTTCGACGCTTGAAACCATTAAACAAAACGTCTAAAAAAGTGCCTGCGGGCTCTTTTTTTTGGAAAGGAATAGTGAAGATGAAGAAAATTCGTGCAGTTATCGCCTCAAAAAACCCGGCGAAAATAAATGCGGTCTCAAGCATCCTGGCAAATCTTGAGTGGACTGTTGACTTGTCAGCAGTTGAAGCCGCTTCTGGAGTTTCGGAACAGCCTTTTTCCCAAGAGGAAACGCGTCAGGGTGCAAAGAATCGTGCCGCAAACGCATTGGGAGATTTCGATTTCGCCATTGGACTTGAAGGCGGCGTCTATGAAATGGAAGGCATTCTGTATTTATGCAATTGGGGTGCTTTAACCACAAAGGATGGCCGGATGTACACAGCAGCCGGTGCCCAGATTCCTTTGCCGAAAGCGATTGCAGACAAACTGTATTTAGGTGCGGAGCTGGGACCGGTCATGGATGACTATGCCAATGAAATTGGAATCCGCCATCATAAAGGCGCTATCGGAATTTTGACTGACGGTGCAGTCAATCGAGGAGAAATGTTTAGCCATGTGGTCAAGTTGCTGATTGGGCAATACCAGCTGGACAGCGATTAAGTTGCATGTGTCTGTAAACACCTTTAAAATAAGTAGCAGTAACGTAAGGGGGAATGGACGTGCCTCGAAATGGATTGGTTCTTGTCTTGCTGTTGTCCGTCATACTGGCTGGGTGCATGGCGACACCGGAAGAACAGATTACCCAAGGAATAGCCAATGCGCGCGAAGCGTTTCAGGGAGAGCCAGAAAAACCCAATGAAAAGGTGGGCAAAATGGATTTGTACCTGCCTAAAGGCTACGACATAGAAGAACCGTCGGATGACTATAACAGCATGATTACAAAAGGCAATGATTCATTTATTTTATTCATCAACCCGAATGAAAAAGGCGCAAGCACTTTTTTCTACGACTTGCAAAAAGCAGATCCCGAACAGATCTGGATAGCAGATGAGACATTTCGGCAACACGGCCGTTTCGGCTTTGTAACCGTTAAAGAAATAGCCGAAGATCAGCTGGAGTTGGTGGTCAGTTCCGGTGGTGCAAAAATGACGACTATGACGGGCAAAAACGACGTCCCTCAGAAAATGGAGTGGATGATGGAAACTGTCCGTTCAATCAATACCGATGAATAGGAGAATACACAAATGAGAAACTTACAATCGACCGAAGAATTTCATGACCTGACGAAAGGGACGCCAGCTGTTTTTATGTTCACAGCAGGCTGGTGCCCGGATTGCCGCGTGATCGATCCCATTATGCCGGATATCGAAAAGACGTTTCCGGATTATGCCTTTATTTCAGTAGACCGCGATCAATTTATCGATTTGTGTATCGAACAGGATATCTTTGGCATCCCGAGCTTCCTTGCTTATTCAAATGGCCGGGAAACAGGGCGTTTCGTCAGCAAGGACCGTAAAACACAAGCAGAAATCGAAGGGTTTATTTCGAATTTGCCAAAATAATAAAAAGACGGTTCGCCTTGACTGGGCTGAACCGTTTATTTATGAAAGAGAGGTCAAAACAACGATGAAATCAACTGAACTTTTTAATATACTTAGAGAACGGATGCCAAGCCGCCAATTGGAATGGCGCTTTGACCGTGAAAAGGACATTACGCATATCAACCACAAAGAACTCGGAAAAGGCATGAGCATCTCTATGCCACAGGTGATCAATCGGTTTGAAGCAAAAGGGGATGCAGCGATTCAGGAAATCGTTTATACCATCACCGAAACTTTTGATGCTATGGAAAGGGAAGCTAAGGGAGAAATGAAATCGACTGAGCATATTTTCCCGGTTATCCGTTCTACTTCGTTTCCAACTGAATCCAATGAAGGCCATAAGTTCATTACAGCTGAACATACAGCAGAAACACGTATTTATTTCGCTTTGGATGCTGGCACTACCTATCGCTTAATTGACGAAAATGTGTTAAATTCATTAAGTCTGACAGAAGAGCAGATAAAGGAAATCGCGAAGTTTCAGGTAAGGAAATTGAAGACCGCTGTCAAAGAAGATCATGTAGCGGGCAATGTCTTTTATTTCCTGAATGAAAATGATGGTTATGATGCTTCCCGCATTTTAAACGAATCTTTCCTGAAAGAAATGAAGGCGAAAACAACGGGAGATATGACGGTGTCCGTACCTCATCAAGATGTATTGATCATTGGAGATATCCGAAATGAAACGGGATACGACGTGCTCGCACAGATGGCCATGCATTTCTTTACCAATGGCAAAGTGCCGATCACTTCCTTGTCGTTCATTTATGAAAATGAAGAATTAGAGCCGATTTTCATCATGGCCAAAAATAAACCGAATGAGGAGAACGATAAAAAATGAATGCATTCTACAATAAACAGGGAATTGGCGATGTTTTGCTGGTTCAACTGCAAACAGAAACCCCAGAAAAAATTCATCCTGAACAAAATGGCGATGTCACATTGATCAAAGACGAAGCTGGTGAAATTGCCGGATTCAATTTGTTCAATGCTTCAAGCTATGCAGAACTTCCGGAAGGAAAGCAAGTGGAAGTGACTGAAGCACTAGTTACTTCTTTACAGAATGCTCTTTCGAAAAACGAAATCGATTTCACACTGGAAGTGGATTTCTCACCAAAATTTGTTGTCGGTTTTGTGGAATCAAAAGAAAAGCATCCAAATGCCGATAAATTGAATGTCTGCCAGGTTTCTGTCGGCGGCGAGCAATTGCAGATCGTCTGTGGTGCACCGAACGTTGAACAGGGCCAAAAAGTGGTTGTGGCAAAAGTAGGAGCTGTCATGCCTTCAGGTATGGTTATCCGTGATGCAGAACTTCGGGGAGTGGCATCGTCCGGCATGATCTGTTCAGCAAAAGAATTGGCTTTGCCGGATGCACCTCAGGAAAAAGGCATTCTTGTGTTGCCTGAAGATGCAGAAGTCGGTTCAGCTTTCCAAGTAAAGGCGTGACGCGACATGAGCTGGATTAAAAACGTATGGAACCGCATGTTCACAGATGCAGATGATGTTGAGGAAACGGAAGAAGAGGTTATATATGAACCGGCCCCGACTGCCAAAAAAGAAAAAGCGCCTTTTCGTTTCCCGCTTATTCCAGATGAAGAAAAAGAAGATTTTATCCGTGATGTAAAACGGACAGAAATCCGCCCGAAAATGCCTATTTTTGATGAGCGTGAAAGAGAGATTTTGCGAAAAGAATCGGTCGTTCCAACAGAAAAGCCAATTATGGGACCAAAAGAGGCCCCGGTACGCCCTGCACCAAAACGCAAAGCGACCGAACTGCCTGTTAATACTGCGCGCCGTTTCGAACCTAGCCGTTCAGTTTCATCGGTTTACGGCTATAATACGTCACGCCCTGCACCTACACAAAAGATGACAGAAGAAAGAGAAAATAAATATAACCGTGAATTGCATGATGAAGCGATTCAAGCAAGAGCAAGAGCTGGTTGGCATAAGCCAAGACCTGTAGTTGAGCATGAGATTGCACCGATTTTCGAGAACGAGCCGGAGCAGACAACAGCTCGTGAAACAGCAGAACATCCAGAACCTGTAGTGCACGAAACTTCTCAAGCTCCGTCAAACGTAGAGACGGAGGCCGAAACCACTGAAACCTTAATACATAACGACCCGTCAACAACTGAACCAGACGATGCAGTTGAAGTAGAGCAGGAGCTGGAAACACAGCCCGAGCCAGAAACGGAATTGCAGCCTGAACCTGTAACGGAACCAGAAGCTGAGCAAGTACCGGAAACAGTGGCAGAACAAGTACCGGAACCTGCAATAGAACCAGCAGCGACTACAGAACATGTAGCAGAAGCAATGGCAGAGCCGGAAACAGATCAGGTACGGGAACCGAAATCCGTGCCAGCGCCTAAGCGTGAAAAAACAGTGCCTTTTAATGTTTTGATGCTTAAATCGGACAAAGACCTGCTAAAAAATAAAACAAAATTGGCATCTCCTGCTGCACCTGTAGAGGAAACAACAGGGGGATCTGCCGTATCACCGGAAAAAAAAACGGCAGATTTAGCTGAACAGCCTTCCCATGCATTGAACTCCGTATCTGAAGCCGAGTCAAAAGCCTATGAATTTCCTTTACCCGAATATTTAATGGCACCTGAAAACGACCGGAAAGACGAAGAGTGGATGGAAGAGCAAGGCGAGCGCTTGATCGAAGCGTTATCGCATTTTCAGATCAAAGCTGAAATATTAAGTACTGTCCAAGGGCCGGCTGTCACGCAATTTGAGCTGAAGGTAGCCAAAGGAGTGAAAGTCAGCAAAATCCGTAATTTAGCGGATGATTTAAAACTGGCGCTGGCTGCACGGGATATCCGAATCCAGGCTCCGATTCCAGGCAAGAGTTCGATCGGCATCGAAATACCGAACCGAACAAGCCGTGCAGTGCGCATTTCCGAAATAATCGGCAGTGCAGTATTCGAAGAATCGGATTCGCCACTGGAAGCTGCACTAGGATTGGATTTAACAGGGAAGCCGGTGACATTGGATCTGCGCAAAATGCCGCATGGTTTGATTGCCGGAGCAACAGGATCTGGTAAATCCGTCTGCATTAATTCACTATTGGTCAGTTTGCTGTATAAGTCATCGCCAAGAGACTTGAAACTGCTGCTGATTGATCCGAAAATGGTTGAGCTGGCACCGTATAACCACATCCCGCATCTTGTCAGCCCGGTCATTACGGATGTCAAAGCGGCTACGGCCTCACTTAAATGGGCCGTTGAAGAAATGGAACGCCGTTATCAACTCTTCGCACACAGCGGAGTGCGCGACATCAGCCGCTACAATAAAATGGTAAAAGAAAAAGGAGATTATGCACAACATCTTCCTTATATTCTCATCGTTATTGATGAGTTGGCTGATCTAATGATGATGTCTCCTTCGGATGTTGAAGATTCGATTTGCCGGATCGCACAGAAAGCAAGAGCCTGTGGCATTCATTTGGTGATCGCAACGCAACGGCCGTCTGTCGATGTCATTACGGGCCTGATTAAATCCAATATCCCGACACGCATTGCATTTTCGGTTTCTTCACAAGTCGACAGCAGAACTATCCTTGATTCCCAAGGGGCAGAACGCCTTCTCGGAAGAGGGGACATGTTGTATCTAGGAAATGGAATGTCCGCTCCAAGCCGCCTGCAGGGCACATTTGTTACGGATGATGAGATTGAGAAAGTCATTGAACATGTCCGGCTGCAAGGCAAACCTGAATACTTCTTCAAAGAAGAGGAACTGATCAAGCGGAGTGAGTCTCCTGCTGAACAGGATGATTTATTTGAAGAAGCATGCCGTTTTATCATGCTACAGGGCAGTGCTTCTACTTCACTTCTTCAACGAAAGTTCCATATCGGTTATAACCGTGCAGCAAGATTAATGGATTTGATAGAACAACACGGCTTTATTTCCGAACAGAACGGCAGCAAAGCCCGATCGGTTCTGATCACTGAATCTGATATCGAAGAAGTTTTTCATTCATAAAATAGCCGGATTGGCGAAGCGGGCAGGCAATAGCCAATAGGCTGTCTCCTGCTTTGTCAATTGGTGTAATAGTAAGAATACTGGCTCATTTCGTGAGATAGCAAATTTGTGGTATAATACTATATTGTGTTTATGATGCTATCATGGAAAGTCGGACTTCGCTTATTGCGCAGAGGAAGCTGACAGGTCGCAGTAGGAAGATTTAAAGGCAAGTGATCAAAAAAATGATGCAATTCCTATCAATTAAATACTCACTAATCATCATCAGCTATAGACGATGCAATGCATTTCTATAGACTAATTTTCAACTTCCACAGGAGGTTCATTTATGACAGTTTTACATTTTACCGGTATCAAAGGTTCCGGTATGAGTCCGCTTGCACAAATCATGCATGATATGGGCGAAAAAGTTCAAGGCTCTGATATCGAACAGCATTTCTTCACGGAAGACCGCCTTCGTGAAAGAGGCATCACCATTTTGCCGTTTGATGCAAGCAATATAGAAAAAAACATGACAATCATTGCAGGCAATGCCTTTGGGGATGACCATCCTGAACTGGTTAAAGCGCGGGAATTAGGGGCGACCATCATTCGCTATCACCAGTTTTTAGGCGACTTGATGAAGCAATACGTTTCAGTGGCCATTACAGGAGCCCATGGAAAAACTTCGACGACAGGTTTAATGGCTCATGTTTTAGCTGGTTACAAACCTGTATCTTATTTAATTGGTGACGGAACAGGGGTTGGCCAAGAAAACTCTCATTTCTTCGTGGCGGAAGCTTGCGAATATCGTCGGCATTTTCTTGCTTACCACCCTGATTACGCAATCATGACGAATATCGATTATGATCATCCGGATTACTTCACTGGCGTAGATGACGTCTTCAAAGCTTTTGAAGAGATGGCTCAGCAAGTGAAGAAATGCATTATTGCATGTGGGGACGATGAATACTTACAGCGTATTCAAGCACCGGTTCCAGTGGTCTATTACGGATTTGGTGAAGAAAATGATTTCCAGGCTAGAAATGTGGAAAAAACCACTGCCGGAACAACTTTTGATGTAGTCATCCGCAATGAATTTTATCATACGTTCACAATACCAATGTTCGGGGACCATGCTATTTTGAATGCATTGGCAGTTATTTCGCTTTGCCATTATGAAAATATTCCAGCTGATATCATTCAGCAGCAATTTGAAGATTTTGAAGGCGTTAAGCGGCGTTTTACACAAACGGCAATCGGTGATCGGATTTTAATAGATGATTACGCTCATCATCCAACAGAAATTCGTGCGACCTTGCAATCAGCTCGCCAAAAATATCCGGAGCGTGAGCTTATCGCGATATTCCAGCCGCATACATTCACACGGACTCAGACTTTCCTGCAGGAATTTGCGGATTGTCTGCTTGAAGCAGATCATGTATATCTATGTGATATTTTCGGTTCTGCCCGGGAAAAAGCGGGCACATTGAAGATTCAGGATTTGGCTGAAAAGATTGAAGGCAGCCGCCTGCTGCAACTGGATGAAGTTGCGTCGTTAACAGAGCATAGCAATGCTGTCTATTTGTTTATGGGCGCTGGAGATGTCACCAAATTCCAGGAAGCTTTTGAAAATGTATTGAATACAGGAGAAACGGTTTAACTTTCGGGTTAAACTGTTTTTTTTATGCAGGAATACAAGTGTTTTTGTCGAATAATAATAGAGTCCGTGTTTAACCCAAACTTATCAAGGGTAGAAAAGGGATATAACATAAATTCGTTAAAAGGAGGAAACAGGATGGATTGGCAAATCTTGCTTTACATTGCCGCGATCGTCGCCGCTGTTGGATTCTTAATTCTATGCGTAGCGTTGGCAATGACATTAAATTCGCTGAAAAACACTTTAAAAGAAGTTTCAGGCACCGTAGCTGGTCTTGAAAATCAATTGCAGGGGGTAACGTTGGAAACAACCAATCTGCTGCATAAGACAAATGAACTAGCTGAAGACATTCAAGTAAAATCAGAAAAATTGAATGGTGTAGTTGATGCAGTTAAAGGCGTCGGCAACTCTGTTACTGATTTGAACTCTACTGTCCGCCACATCACGTCACGCGTTGGTGTGCAAGTAGAACAGAACGAAGACAAGATCGCACAAGTTGTCCAATGGGGCAATGTCTTTATGGGCATCCGCGACAAATGGAATGAGCGTAAAATTTATGAAGCTCGTGCAAACTCTACTTATGAACCAGTACCAGGCCAAAAGAAATTACCGCATAACGAACAATACTAAAACTGCTTTTACCACTAATACTAATTGGAGGGAATATCAATGAGCAAAAACAAAGATAATTTTACCCAATCTAACAACTATAACGATTCACAGTATAACAAGGATTACTACACTCAAGGCGGTCAATACAACCAGAACAGCGGCCGCAACTATCAGCAAAGTGATTATGTGCCGCAGTCGTACGGCGCTTCTAACCGTTATGACGACTTATATGATTATGAAGAATCAGGCGGAGGCTCGAGTTTCCTAGTCGGTATTTTAGTCGGCGGAATCGTCGGAGCTGCAGCTGCTCTATTCCTAGCTCCAAAATCGGGCAAAGAATTCCAGGCTGATTTAAAAAATCAAGCCACTACATTGAAAGAAAAAGCAGCTCAGCAATCGGATTCTAACGATGATTCTGCTGGTTTTGCTCAACAATTAAAAGAACAATCAACTAAAGTTGTTGATAAAGTGAAAAACATGAAAGGCGGAACGTCACCAATGGACGATGGCACAGCTTCATCTGAAGGCGAAGAGTCTATCAACATCCATTCGACTGTCCAAAACAGTGCAAGCCAGTCAGCGGACAAAAAAGGATCCGATGCGTTCACTTCTACTGCTAACGCTTTAAAAGAAGCAGTTGAAGAAGTGAAAGAAGAAAAAAAATCGGGTTCAAGTTCGTCGTCAATAGCCGGCAACACTGGCAGCAGCACAAACAGCAACACTGCGAATTCAAGCGCAGGTCCAAATACGACCAGCAGCAACAACAACAGCAATAAATCGTCAAATACCAGCAACACGAATAAATCAACAAACTCTAACAGCAACAACAGCAACAACAGCAACAACAAATCATCCAATAATTCATCGAGCAACAACTACAATAAAAAGAATTAATCTGGGAGCGGTTTAGATGGAAAACTTAGTGCATGTAAACAGTCTGGACAGTTTAAAGCAAGCTGTTGGGAATAACCAGCATTACTGGCTTTTTAAACATAGCAGTACATGCCCGGTATCTGCTAAAGCGTGGAATGAGTATAACGAATATTGCTCATTACACCCGCACCAAGTCTTTTTGTATCTAGTGGTGCAAGAAGACCGGGAATTCTCTCAAGCGATTGAAGAGATAACGGGAGTTAAGCATGAGTCGCCACAATTGTTCCATTTTACGAGTCAAAAAGTTGATTGGCACGCTTCCCACAACAATATTAAAAGAGAATCTATGCAAGAATTTATTGCTTAGAAATTAGCCGAAGCCTTGGTGCTTCGGCTTTTTCATGTTCGAAATACTTTAGCGCGTTGAATCGCTAAAATAAATTTCGTGACTTTACCGAATAGTTTGCTTATAATAGTCCTATCATGTTAATATGAGTCACCTGATAAAGGTTATTCGCGAAAGGGGAAGTTATAGAATGAGTAATTTAGATTTAGAACAGCTAAGAGAAAAAGTGGATGCAGTCAACCTGCAAATTCTGTCTCTGATCAACGAGAGAGCTTCCGTAATTCAAGACATCGGAAAATTGAAAGAAAAACAAGGAGTTGACCGCTACGATCCGTTGCGGGAACGCCACATGTTGAACTTGCTGAAAGATAATAATGACGGTCCATTAGAACAGAAGACCGTTGATCATATTTTTAAGGAAATCTTCAAATCTGCCTTAAACATGCAAGAAGAAGATACACGCAAAGCATTACTCGTTTCACGCAAAAAGAAAGCTGAAGATACTGTTATTACAATCAACGGCGAACAAGTCGGTGCTGGTGAGCCTTCTTTCATCTTTGGCCCATGTGCAGTTGAATCCCAAGATCAAGTATCGAAAGTTGCTGAAGCCATCGGAGCTAAAGGATTGAAGATGATTCGCGGTGGAGCTTACAAGCCACGTACATCGCCTTACGATTTCCAGGGTCTTGGTTTAGAAGGATTGAAGATGCTGAAAAATGCAGCCGATCAGTATAACTTGGCTGTCGTATCTGAAATCGTCACACCTTCCCATTTAGAAGCTGCTCTTGACTACGTAGACGTAGTTCAAGTCGGCGCCCGCAATATGCAGAACTTCGAATTGCTGAAAGCTGTCGGGGCGATCAACAAACCGGTTCTACTGAAACGCGGAATGTCAGCGACTATCGAAGAATTCATCAATGCGGCTGAATACATCATCGCTTCAGGAAATGAAAACATCATTTTATGTGAACGCGGTATCCGCACATATGAAAAAGCGACACGCAACACCTTGGATATTTCAGCAGTGCCAATCTTGAAACAAGAAACGCACCTTCCGGTATTTGTTGACGTAACGCATTCAACCGGCCGCCGTGACTTGTTGTTGCCAGCAGCTAAAGCTGCAATCGCAATTGGTGCAGATGGCGTTATGGCTGAAGTTCATCCGGATCCGGCAGTAGCCTTATCAGATGCTCAACAACAAATGGATTTGGGTCAATTCGATGAGTACTACGATGCGTTGATGAAGTTCATGAAACAATATGAAATGAAAGTGTGACACTGAAAAGTCGGATAAACTCCGGCTTTTCTTTTTTTAGTTGATATTGTTGAAGAATTTGTCGTATGATTAGAGAAAGACTGGAAAAGGAGGGCGCACAATGACCGTTACGATATACGATGTGGCACGTGAGGCAAACGTTTCCATGGCTACTGTGTCACGTGTAGTAAATGCCAATCAAAACGTAAAACCTGCCACAAGAAAGAAAGTATTGAAAGTAATAGAAGAATTGGGCTATCGTCCAAATGCCGTTGCTCGTGGACTTGCAAGCAAAAAAACAACGACGGTCGGCGTCATCATACCCGATATTTCCAATAGCATGTATGCTGAATTAGCCCGTGGAATTGAAGATATCGCTACGATGTACCGTTACAACATCATTTTATCCAATTCAGATCAGAACGAAAATAAGGAACTTCAGTTATTGGAAACCATGCTGGGTAAACAAGTTGATGGCATCGTCTTTATGAGCGATGTAATCTCATCTGAACTTCTTTATGAAATGCAACGTTCTCCTACGCCAATCGTTTTGGCAGGTTCGATAGATGAATCGGCAGCAATTGCTTCGGTTAATATCGATTATTATGGTGCTGCTTATGAAGTGGTTAAGAAATTTATCGACAATGGCCATAAAAAAATTGCTTTTGTATCGGGGCCGTTCACTTCAAGAATCAATAAAGCCTATAAATTGAAAGCTTATCGAGAAGCATTGACAGACGCAGGCATTGAGTTTGATGAGAACTTGGTTGTGGAATGCAACAACACCTATGATGAAGGCATCGAAGCAGCAAAAACGTTGGCTGCTTTTGAGCCTACTGCTTATTTTGTCAGCAATGACGAAATGTCGATCGGTGTTCTCCACGGATTGGGAGAGCTAGGGAAAAAAATACCGGAAGATGCAGAAGTTATCAGCTATGAAAATTCAAAGCTGGCGCGCATGGCTCGTCCGACACTGACATCTGTCGCTTTCCCGCTCTATGATATTGGAGCAGTTTCAATGCGTTTGCTGACGAAGTACATGAACGATGAGGAAATTGAAGAAAAGCAGGTCATTCTTCCATACCGCATCGAAGAAAGACAATCGACGAAGCAAGAATAGCCGCTATAGATGCAATAAGAGTGATCAAGTAGAATTTAGAAAAGCCTGTCCGGATTGCAAATCCAGACAGGCTTTCTTATCACATCAACAAAAAAGAGTCGACGGAATTTCTCCGGCGGCTCTTTTTTTTGCTATGCTTACCCTTATTTATTGCGGATCATATACAGTGCTTTATTCAACATTTGCTGATTCTTGTCAGTGATTTCGGCTTTCCGTGGAATGGCTTTATACATATTCGGAGGATCTTCCCAAGTGTCGATCAATTTCACAGGGGATTCCGGCTGCCATTTCTCCATCCAAGAAACCGGCAACTTGCCTGTTGGAATGGAAAAATTGTTCATTTCCATCCAAATTAACGACCAAGCTCTCGGAACTACGCGCCAAATATCATATCCACCGCCGCCAACAGCTATCCAGCGGCCATCACAGTACTCATGAGCGAGTTCATGAGCAATCTTGGGTATTTCCTTGTAAATATTCATAGTACCGTATAAATGCGTCAGAGGGTCCAAATAATGGGCGTCTGCTCCATTCTGTGTCAAAATGACATCTGGCTTAAAGAATTCAATGATTTCTTTCATGGACGTACGGTAAATTTCGAGAAAAGATTCATCTTCGGTGAATGCATCGATCGGAAAATTGAAAGAAGTTCCATATCCTTGGCCACTGCCGCGTTCATTGATGTTTCCGGTTCCTGGAAAGAGGTAGCGGCCAGTTTCATGGATGGAAACCGTACAAACATCGGGATCGTCATAAAAACTCCATTGAACGCCATCGCCGTGATGGGCATCGGTATCAATATACATGACGCGCGCATTGTACTTGCTTTTCAAGTAGTTGATGGCAACTGAGCTGTCGTTATAGATGCAAAACCCGGAAGCTTTGCCTCTGAAGCCATGGTGAAGCCCGCCGCCTAAGTTCAACGCATGCTGCGCTTTTCCTTCCATGACGTAATCGACAGCCGTTAAGGTTCCACCGACCAGACGGGCACTGGCTTCATGCATGTTTTCGAATATCGGTGTATCTTCCGTGCCGATGCCGTAGCTTTCGCCGGCTTCTGTCGTGATTTCTCCACGGCTTGCTTTCTTGACGATGTCGATATACCGCTCATCGTGGGCAAGCAGCAGTTCTTCGTCAGTGGCGATGCGTGCAGGGACAACCAATTCATCTGGAAGCGCATTCATTTTTTTTAATAAATCAATCGTCAATACAAGTCTTTTCTGGTTGAATGGATGTGTTTCAGAAAATTTATACCCCAATTGATCTTCTGAAAAGATGAATACAGCATGTTTCATTCGTTCACTTGCGGTATGCTTGGCCATAGGACATCGAATCCTTCTTTTTTTAGGTCGCTGATAATGGCAAGTGGATTCATCGTCTGGACGCGGAAAACAAGAATTTTATTGCTGTTGTTTTCTCTGTCGGGGTAAACGAGTACACTCAGCACATTAACGTTCTGCTCATGGAAAACTTTGGACACCTCATACAGGATTCCAGAACGGTTTTCCACACGGACTTCAATTTGGGAGCCGGGCTGATGGGCACCTGTCAGCTCGATGAAGGTATACAAAAGATCCGTCTCAGTCAGGAAACCGACAAGCTCATCGTTGCTGACGACCGGAATGCAGCCGATTTTATATTCATAGAAAATCATCGCCACTTCTTCGACAAAGTCGAGCGGGTGGGTAGTGACGGGATTGGGCGTCATGATTTCTGCCACTTTCTTTTTATAGGGTTCACCTTTAGGAGCTACGGTGAATCTGGATGGGACAGCATCTTTAAGATCCCGATCGGTTACGATCCCGACCACTTTTCCGTCATCGACAATCGGTGCATGCCGAATGCGTTTTTCCTTAAATAAGTCCATGACGTCCTGGACCGTTTGATCAGAACTCAATGTAAAAACATCGGTTTTCATAATTTCTTCCACTAGCATATGAACACCCCTTCAGTAATAAATCAGTACATATAACGATTCATAAACCGCAGCTGATCGAATTTTTGGATCGATTCATTGTCGACACGGCTGCCGATTTTTGCCATCAAGCAATTGGCCGGATGTGAGCTGATTTCAGGATCATCCGTGGCATAATATTCCAACCCGCCGGCTTGCATCATTTTCTCCATGATTTTGCGGTATTCCCAGACATTTAAGCCGGTTCCTTTCAAATCCCAATGCCAGTAATACTCAGTGGTAATGACAATGAAATCTTCAAAAGCGTCATCCATCATCGAGATTTTCAATAATGATTTTCCGACGCCGCTGCCCCGGTATTTGGGGATGACTTCAATTGCACCGAGCTCGATCAGGTTGTCCATTTTTCCTTCGGACCATCGTTCCAAAGGATCAGGATAAAGGAATGTGACATAACCGACAATGGTATTGTTTTCGCGGGCAATAAGAATTCGGCCTTCCGGCAAGTCAGCAATTTCTACAATGGCCTTATGCTGTTGGGCAGGTGGCCTGAAAGCGACCAGGTCTTCATGAAACTCGAGTTCATTTAATTCTTTTCCAGGAAGAGGGCCTTCGATGGTCAAAAGACCATGTTTGGTTTCCAGCTCCGTGGAGTTATACGTTTTTTTATGTTCCATCTTTTCACCGCCTGTAGGATACAATTAGCTACATTATACATGAACTGATGGAAGATATGGAAAAAAGCTGGCGAAATAAGCTATATTTTCTAAAAAGTTAAAATAATTAGCATTCAATTGTGACAATGTTGTAGAATATAAGGTAATCAATCTGAAAGGGTGATCAGGATGAAAGTGGAAGCGTTACCAGCAAGAGCAGGGGTGCATCAATTACATAACTATGAAGAGATAGCTGAGAATTTCGATTGGACTGAAGTCGAGAAGGAATTCAGTTGGTATGAAAGCGGAAAAGTAAATATGGCTCATGAAGCGATTGATCGCCATGCCGATTCCGACCGAAAAAACAAAGTGGCTCTGTACTACAAGGATCAGAATAGAAATGAGTCGTATACATTCTATCAGATGAAGCGCATGACAAACCGTGCGGCCAATTTATTGAAGGAAAATTCAACATTGGAAAAAGGGGATCGGATCTTTATTTTCATGCCACGTTCTCCAGAATTGTATTTTCTGATGTTTGGCGCGTTGAAAATGGGTCTGATTGTCGGACCGTTATTTGAAGCATTTATGGAAGGTGCGATTTATGACCGGTTGGATGACAGTGATGCCAAATCGATCATTACGACACCGGAGCTGTTGAGCCGTGTACCGTATGACCGTTTGCCGAAATTGGAGACGGTTTTCCTGGTGGGAGAAGACGTCGCTGAACACGAGGGGCACATCGATGTACTGAAGCACTTGCCAACCAGTTCCGATAAATTTGAAATTGAGTGGCTGGACAAAGAAGATGGTTTGGTTCTTCATTATACATCGGGTTCCACAGGCAAGCCGAAAGGTGTTTTGCATGCCCAGTATGCAATGGTGCAGCAATACCAGACCGGCAAATGGGTCTTGGATTTCACTGAAACCGATATCTATTGGTGTACAGCGGATCCAGGCTGGGTGACAGGAACGGCATATGGGGTGTTTTCACCTTGGCTCAACGGTGTTACGACAGTCATTTTAGGGGGACGTTTCTCGCCGGATGGCTGGTACAAAGCGATTGAGGATTTTGGCGTAACCATCTGGTATAGCGCGCCGACTGCCTTCCGTATGCTGATGGGAGCGGGGGACGCTTTAGTGAAAGAGTATGATTTATCGACACTGCGCCATGTATTATCGGTGGGCGAACCATTAAACCCTGAAGTAGTGAGATGGGGAGCTCAAGTATTCGATAAACGTATCCACGATACATGGTGGATGACGGAAACGGGTGCGCAGACCATCTGTAACTATCCATCTATGGCTATCAAGCCGGGGTCGATGGGCAAACCGGTGCCAGGCCTCAAAGTTGCGATTGTAGATGACCAGGGGAATGAAGTGCCGCCGAATCAAATGGGCAACCTGGCCATTGAAAAAGGCTGGCCGGCTATGATGCGCCAAATTTGGAACAACCCAGCGAAATACGAATCCTATTTCCTGAAAGACAAATGGTATGTTTCAGGAGATTCGGCTTATATGGACGAAGAAGGCTATTTCTGGTTCCAGGGACGAGTGGATGATGTCATCATGACTTCAGGTGAACGCGTCGGCCCGTTTGAAGTGGAAAGCAAACTGTTGGAACATCCAGCAATTGCCGAAGCCGGTGTAATCGGCAAACCAGATCCGGTACGTGGTGAAATTATCAAGGCGTTTGTCGCTCTGGTTGACGGTTATGAACCATCGGAAGAATTAATAGAGGATATCCGCCAATTCGTCAAAAAAGGCTTGGCTGCGCATGCAGCGCCACGTGAAATCGAGTTTAAGGATAAACTTCCAAAAACGCGAAGCGGTAAGATTATGCGCCGTGTCTTGAAAGCTTGGGAGCTGGATTTGCCGACAGGCGATTTATCTACAATGGAAGATTAATGCACAGAAAAAGAAGCCGTTCACGTGAACGGCTTCTTTTTTAAGAAATAAAACCCCGATTCGCTACTCAGGCGAATCGGGGTTTATTTTTGTTAAGCCGCGTCGTCTTCAGCAGGCTCTTCGGGTTCTTCCGGTTCGTCTGGAGCAGGCTCTTCTTCAACAGGCTCTTCAGGTTCTTCTTCCGGAGGAGCTTCTTCCTCTTCTTCAGCAGGAGGTGTTTCAACTTCCTCTTCAGCAGGTGCTTCTTCTTCCGCTTCCGGTTCTTTTTCTTCCGGCGGCGGTGTTGGTTTCGGTTCTGGCTTCGGTTCAGGTTTCGGCTTCGGCTTCGGTGCCGCTATGCTGACACTGCTTGAAGCTGCCGATTGCTTGCCTGTAATATCTACGGCCACTACTGTATAACTTCCGGCTCCTGAAGCAGAATAGGAATTTCCTTTCGCTTCAGAAATTGAGGCCACACGGGAACCGCCTTTGTAGACACGATATCCTACCACGTCATTGGAAGGAGAATCGGTCCAAGTAATCGTATTGCCATTGATGGCCGCTTTGACGCCTGCAGGAGCTGCGCCGTCAGCTTTGAATGCAGCGCCTGAAACAACAGAAGAAAACTTCGAATTGCCAGGGAACAGCTTGCTGGCGTCTCCGCCGAACGGTGCCATCATGCGGTCGATGTATTTCTGCGACACGCCGATGCCTCCGCCAGAAACAAATTCACTTGGCGTGCTTGATAAGGCAGCATAGCGTTTTCCATTGATCGAAGTAAATGAACCACTGGTTAAGCTATCGTCTTTTTCTGTTGGAACCATTGCTTTGGCATTGAATAAATCAGAACGGACAAGTCCCGCTTCTTGGCAGGCGCCGCCTGGAGCAAGTCCGGAGATTCCGCAGAATGACTTCGTCACGACGCCTTCGGGCTGTTTGAACTTCTCGGCTGTACCGACCAGTTCTGGCTTGACATCATAACTGGCATTCATCAAACGCGCCCACAATTGATTGACACGCAGAGAAGCCGGCAAATCGCGGTTTTCAAACTGTGACAAAGTGAATTTTTCAGAATCATAGCCGAGCCAGACGCCCATGGTTATATTCGGGTTATAGCCGACCAACCACACGTCTTTTGTGCTCTGGGTTGTTCCTGTTTTACCAGCGAAATCGGCATTGAATTTCAATAAACCATTTGCCCGTTTCGCTGTTCCGCGATCGGTCTTGAAGACATCGCGCAACATATCCGTCAACACGTAAGCAGTTGGAGGCGTGAATACTTCTGCCGGCTCCACTTTATGTTCGTAGATGACATTGCCTTCAGCGTCTTCGATTTTGTCGATCATCGTCGTTTGAACATATTGGCCATTGTTTCCGACCATTGCATATCCATTGGTGATTTCTTCTACAGATGCTTCAATTCCTCCGCCAAGGGCAGAAGAGTAGTTATCGTTTTCCGCTTTTTCAACACGCGTAAATCCAGCGTTCATCATGTACTGGATCGGCATTTGCTGTTGAATTTGAGCAAATAAACGAAGAGTGGGTAAGTTTTGGGATTGCGCCAATGCATCGCGTGCCGGCATAATCCCCTGTTCACTTGTAGCAATAAAGTTTGCAGGTCTCCACATTGTACTGCCGTCCATATGTTCGAATTTCACATCGACCAACGGTGAGCCGGCACCAATCTGTCCCAATTCGATAGCAGGACCGTAAACTAATAATGGCTTTACAGTAGAGCCCATAGAGCGATAAGCAGAAGTGGCATGGTTCAGGTTTTCGATATCATGATCACGTCCACCGACGAAACTAAGGATACGTCCAGTGGCATTTTCAATCATGATGCTGCCGACTTGAACTGGGAATTGTTTATCAACAACTTCTCCTTCATCGTTTGTTCCTTTACCTCCGACGGTTGTGCCGTATGATGGATAGGACTTTTGAGCTTCTTCCTGTGCCAGATAAAGATCTTTGTCAATGGTCGAATGAATCCGGTAGCCGTTTGAACGGACTGCCCGGTCTGCAAGAATTGCATACTCTTCGTAAAGCTTATCGTTTTCTGTAAGTGTGGCAGGATCAATGCCGTCTTTTTCAGCTAAAACATCCATAAGAATGCGGGAAGCCCGTTTTTCAATTTCCACTGTAACGAAGGGGAACTCGGAATAAGATCGCGATTCGTTCTGGCGGAAATCGGATACGATATCGTAAGCGATGGCTTCATCGTATTCCTGCTGGGTAATGTATTCAGTCTCTTTCATTCTGTAAAGCACCGTTTTCATCCGGTCAAGACCAGGCTGCAATCCAGCTTCATCTTTTAGTTTTCCACCTTCAAAGTAAGGTGTATAGCTATATGGAGCTTTTGGAATGCCGGCAATGAATGCCGCTTGTGGAAGGTTCAGATCACTCGCCGGCACATTGAATATCCCTTTTGCTGCCGTTTCAATACCGGCAATATGGGCACCAGAAGAAATTCTGCCATAAGGAATGATATTCAAGTATGCTTCCATAATCTCGTTTTTCGTCATGAATTTTTCCAGGCGCATAGCCAAAAGGATTTCTTTCGCTTTTCGCTCATAGGAAACTTCATTGGTCAAAATCTGATTTTTGATCAACTGCTGTGTCAGCGTTGAACCGCCTGTCTGGCTGTCTGAATTTGATACATCCTGGAACAGGCCTCGGAGAATCGCTTTTGGCACGATTCCTTCATGCTCGAGAAAGTATTCATCTTCAGTAGCGAGAACGGCATCTTTGGCGTAGGTTGACACTTTATCCAGAGTCGTGACTTCACGCTCCAAATCTGTCTGTAGCTTTCCAAGGTATACATCATTGTCGAAATACAGTTCTGATGTTTCTTCGAAACTGTAGATTTCGCCCTTCATTTCATCCGGGGTCCGCAGTTTCTCTTCATCCACCAGCGAAGCAAAATAGCCGGCTCCAACAGACGCTGCGAAGACTCCGCCGGTAACCAGGACAATCGCCAGAATCAATGCCAGATTCCATATGACTCCTGACGTAATGCTCAGTCGCTTAAACCATTTGGTTGAAGCCCATCTATCGGTTGTTTCCTCGGCTTTATTCGTCCAATATTTTATTTTATCACGCACATTATCGCCCTCCTAAAATCCATTATATTATATCATATTCTCATAATTGCACCTAAACTTATTGACAATGCCATATAATAAAGTAAACTACTAGTATATTTGATATTTTAAACGTTGAAGGGTCCGAAGTAGAGCATGTGATTTTGTTTAGAGAGCCGGTGGGTGGTGCAAACCGGTCAAAACATATGATTCGAATTACAGGCCTGGAGTTTACGGAAGTGCCCCGTTCGGCACATGATGAGAGGGAGAATCTTTTCTCCAAGCTGGGTGGTACCGCGCAATTGCGTCCCTGCATGAATCAATCATGCAGGGGCTTTTTTATGTGGTTTTACATTTCTCATCGCTTTAAAATTTTGAGGAGGAATTGCAATGGCGAACGAATTGATTCAAGACTTACAATGGCGTGGTTTGCTGTACCAGCAGACCGATGAAGAAGGTATGGCGAATTTATTGGATGAACAGAAAATTTCCTTGTACTGTGGAGTGGATCCGACGGCAGACAGCATGCATATCGGGCACATTGTTCCCTTATTGACGCTGCGCCGTTTTCAAATGCATGGCCATCAGCCGATCTTATTGGTTGGCGGAGCGACAGGAATGATTGGAGACCCTTCAGGGCGGAATGAAGAGCGTCAGCTGCAGACAACTGAACAGATCGACCGCAACGTGGAAGGCATCAAAGTGCAGATGGAACAGATTTTTGATTTCCAATCCGAAAACGGGGCGAAAATGGTCAATAACCGGGACTGGGTCGGCAAGATGAGCGTCATCGAATTCCTGCGCGATTACGGAAAATTGATTTCGGTCAACTACATGCTCGCTAAAGATTCTGTTGCCTCCCGCTTGGAAACGGGCATCTCCTTTACGGAGTTTTCTTATACTCTGATACAGGCAATCGACTTTAACCATTTATACAACGAACATAATTGCCGCATCCAAATCGGTGGATCCGACCAGTGGGGGAATATCACTTCGGGCCTTGAAATGATCCGCAAAACGCATGACGAAGAAGCAAAAGCATTCGGCATCACCATTCCGCTTGTAACAAAAGCGGATGGCACCAAATTCGGTAAATCAGCTGGCGGCGCGGTCTGGTTAGACCCGAAAAAGACGACGCCTTATGAGTTTTACCAGTTCTGGATCAACGCAGCAGATGCGGATGTCATCACATACTTGAAGATTTTCACGTTCATCAGCCGTGAAGAAATTGAGGCGTTGGAAGTTGCAGTGGAAACTGAAGCGCATCTGCGTAAAGCACAAAAAACTTTGGCGGAAGAAATGACTAAACTGATTCACGGCGAAGAAGCGCTTGCTGATGCACAGCGCATCACGAAAGCTTTGTTCAGCGGAGACTTGAAGGCCTTGTCAGCAGAAGAAATGAAAGCTGCCTTTAAAGACGTACCCTCAGTGGAAATGCCGAAAGAAAGCAAATCCATTGTCGACTTGATCGTTGAAGCCGGCATTTCGTCATCGAAAAGACAGGCACGCGAAGATGTTACGAATGGCGCGATTTCGATAAACGGTGAAAAAGTTGTCGATCTGGATTACGTAGTTGATGAAAAAGACCGACTGGAAGATGCATTTGCCATCATCCGCCGGGGCAAAAAGAAATACCATATGGTCCAGTTTCAATAAGCGCGAAGTAAAAAGGGCAGCGGGGAAATTTCCGGCTGTCCTTTTGGCGTTTAAGCAGAAAGTGGATGATGGACGTTTAGGCCGAATAACAGCGGGTAACATAAAGAATGAACGACGATTGACTTTACTAAAACTTCTGGGAGGCGATGGAAATGTCAAGAGTAGTTGGATCATACGAAACGGAAAACGAAGCCATTAGGGCAATTGAAGATTTGCAACGCCAAGGGTATCGCAGTGAAGATATCTCCGTATTGAGTAAAGATAAAAAGGAAACGGAAACTATCACAGAAGAGACAGGGACGCATGCTGGAGAAGGGGCGGCTGCCGGGGCGGTAACGGGTGGCGCTCTTGGTGGCCTTGGCGGCGTGCTGGCTGGAATCGGCGCCTTGGCGATTCCAGGGATTGGTCCGATCGTAGCAGCCGGTCCGATAGCGGCAGGCTTAACCGGTGCAGCAGCAGGTGCCGGTGTAGGGGGCCTTGCAGGTGCCCTGATCGGACTTGGAATCCCGGACGAAGAAGCAGAAATGTACGAAACGCATTTTAATGAAGGAAAAATTTTGGTGCTGGTCGAAGAAAACGACAGTACGATTCCGGACCGCAATGACCGTGACACTTTTATCGGTGAACGGGATCCGCTGATCGGGAATGAAAAGACAACAACCATAAGAGGCGATCAAAGCGAGTTGGACAATGACCCGCTGCGCGGCAACCGCCGTGGCCAAGCTGGATTGTAAAGATGATTCTAAATTGGAAAAAGCCGTCCTGTTGGATGGCTTTTTTTGTTTGCCGAGTGATGGGAAAAACGTTGCACCTGGCATCTAGACCTGTTTTTCTTTAATGAAGCGGGGGAGTTCCATGTCGGAAAACTCTTCGGGATGAATCAGTTTCCCCAGGCGGATAGCTCCTTCAATCAATCGAGGAGAAGGGCGGCAATATAGTTCTTCTTCCATAACGTGAATGTGGTCGATGGCTTTCATTTCATTCCATCCCGGGCGTTTTTTGACGAGTTCCGGTTTGACTTTGGCAGTCAGGATGCCGACCCAAGCAAGCAATATATAATCAGGCTGACGGTTGAATACATCATTCCAATCGGTTTGGACATTGGCTGAATCGATATCATCGAAAACGTTGCGGGCGCCTGTTAGGCGGCTGATCTCGTTCAGCCAGTTGATGTTCCCTGGCGTGAAAACGGGTTTTGGCCACCATTCCCAATAGAGGGATGGCCGAGCTGTCGCTTTTTCGCCGCGTTTTTTGATGTCTTCGATAACCGATAAGTATTCAGAGTGGACAGTGGTGGCATCGATTCCACAGGCATCGGCCACTTTTAACAGGTCCTGCCCGATTTCTTCCAGCGTTTGAGGATCCAGTACGAGATGCGGTATCTTTCGCCGGACCAGTTCGTCAACATTCTTTTCCATTCCGGGCACGCTCAGCGAAGCCAGAACCAAGTCGGGCTTTAAGGCTTCGAGTTCATCCATACGGATTGATAAATCTGGCCCAAGCCGAGGCAATGCCGTAATTTCTTTTGGCCAATCTGAATAATCATCAATGCCGACCAATAAATGTTCCGCATTTAAAAATGCCAATAATTCTGTATTGCTCGGGCAAATTGAAATAATTCGCATCCAGCTCCACCTCCATTTTTTATTAGTTTACCATGCTATCGAAATTTTTTTGTTCTGAATTGTTGAAATGGGCAAAACCAAGTATGATGGTTAAGAGATACAACTGATGGATTCTGGCCAATTAACTTGATTGTCGACTTACAGTCAGGTGAAGAAGGATTCAATTTCCGCTTATTTGGGTAAGCATAGGAAGGTAAACAATTGAAGGACCGTCTGATTGGGATTTATTGAATTGAAATTATAAGCGAGAGTGGGGTGAGGCTATTGTTCGGATTTGCAGGATATCCAATCATGCAGCCGTCGCAATAGCTGGTAAATGTTGAAAGACCAAGACTTGTTTGAGTACTTAAGCGCACGAACCTGGAAAATGACAGAAGACTGGTATGACTCCTTGGATAAAAATAAAGCAGGAGTGTACGGGACAAATGATCCGGATAAAGTGACCTTGCTGAAAGAGCAGAACCACGAATTTCATCTTCGTTTTTGTGCCATGTTCCAGCAGGGGGAACATGATTTTATGTCAGATTTTCAGGATTGGATCGAAACAATCGCCAAAGATGAAGCTCATCTTGATACGCCGATTGTGGAAGTCATCGGAGAGTTTTTCCGTACTCAGCAACAATACCTGGAAGAAATCGGTGCTTATGCCTTAGCCCATAAAGAAGAAATCAGCCACGAAACACTGATGGATTGGACCACGGCCGTCGTTCAAACCATCAGTAAAGTGATTGTGGAATTTACGGATAAAAATTCGAAAGCTGCTGAAAAGCGGATGAACTCCCAGCAGCAGATGATTGTAGAAATGAGTGCCCCCGTCATTCTGCTGGCTAAAAAGACAGGCATGCTGCCATTGATTGGTGAAATCACTCCTCATCGTGCAGAAATCATGTTTGAAAAAGCACTGGCGCAAAGTTCCAAGCACAACTTGGAAAAACTGTTCATCGATTTGTCCGGCGTGCCGCTCATCGATACGATGGTTGCCCAGCAGGTTTTCCAATTGATCAAAGGCCTTGAAATCATCGGCGTCCAAGTCGCATTGTCGGGTATTAGTCCGGTCATCGCACAAACTGCTGTACAATTAGGCATTAAATTTATCGACATTGAAGTTTATAACACGCTCGCACAAGCTTTGAAACAAAATAGAGTTCATTTAGTTTAATAAAGTACGAAATCCCTGTGTCCTGTAGAGGTCTCGGGGATTTTTTTATGCGGTCTGGCTGATTGTTTGCAGAAACGGGATGGTTGTTTGCGGAATCGAAGGGTTTATTTGCGGAATTGCCATAGTTGTTTGCAGACAATCGGAGTTTGTTTACAGAATCCTAAAATTTCAAGCGGCGGCGTTTAAAAGGTCTCATCAGCATAAAGAAAAACCCCCAAATCCTTGAATTAACAAGGAATTGAGGGTTTTCATCACTCTGATCAGGAAAAATTTTTCCTTAACGTGAGTAGTACTCAACGATCAATTGTTCGTTGATTTCAGCAGACAATTCGCTGCGCTCTGGAAGGCGTACGAATGTTCCTGTTTTGCTATCAGTATCGATAGTTACGTATTCAGGAACGAAGTTGCTTACTTCGATTGCTTCGTTTACTACATCAAGGTTGCTTGATTTTTCGCGGAAAGCAATTGTTTGTCCTGGTTTCACGCTGAATGACGGAATGTCAACGCGTTTGCCATCAACAAGGATGTGGCCGTGGTTTACAAGTTGGCGAGCTTGGCGACGAGTGCGCGCAAGACCTAAACGGTAAACTACGTTATCAAGGCGAGCTTCAAGAAGGATCATGAAGTTTTCACCGTGCTTACCAGGCATTTTGCCGGCTTTGTTGAACAAAGTTTTGAACTGACGTTCGTTAACTCCGTACATGAAGCGTAGTTTTTGTTTTTCTTGTAGTTGCAAACCGTATTCAGAAACTTTTCTGCGTTGGTTAGCACCGTGTTGACCTGGTGCGTAAGGGCGTTTTTCTAATTCTTTACCTGTGCCTGTAAGAGAAATTCCCAAACGGCGTGACAGTTTCCATGATGGACCTGTATAACGAGACATATAAGTCTCCTCCTCTGTTTTTGGTTTTTAGAGTAAAATAAAAACCAGATGCATTCATGCTGCAAGCCATTTTATATTCTTGTACCTTCGCTCAGCAGCCAAAGAGTTACACGATACACCTGCAATGAGGAATAAAATGGACGAACACGCACATACAACTGCTGCGATTATTTTACACAAAGCATAGTATAACCGATTTTCGCTCTTTAAGTCAACAGAGAGCTCTAGAACATTTAAAAGCAACAGCTTCCTTTTTTTGATTGTTCAAGGTAGAATGAAATTAAGTATGAATGTAAGCGCTTTCTATTTTAGTTAAGGGGTGGGTATTTATGAGAAATAAAGAGATGAACATGGAGACGGCTGTGATCCACAAAGGATACAACAGCTCCGAACATCACGACAGTCTGGTGACACCGCTTTATCAGACCTCGACATATTCTTTTGCCAATGCGCAAGAAGGGGAAGACCGATTTGCCGGAAACAGTGAAGGCAATATATATTCGCGTCTCGGCAATCCGACAGTCCGGGTATTGGAAGAGCGGATGGCGGAAATTGAAGGGGGCCAAGGGGCGTTGGCTTTTGGTTCTGGAATGGCCGCAGTAAGCGCCACATTGATCTATTTGACAAAAGCGGGCGATCACGTGCTTTGCTCGAGAGGGATTTATGGCTGCACGTTCGGATTGCTTGAGATTATGGAAGAGAAATATGGCATTACGCATGATTTGGTGTCAATGACGACGGAACAGGAAGTGGAGCAAGCGATTAAGCCGGAAACAGTCTGCATCTATGTGGAGACACCGATCAATCCAACGATGGAACTGGTCAACTTGCAAGCCGTAATGGCAGTGGCGAAAAAGCATAATCTCCGTGTGGTTGTAGACAACACATTCAGTTCGCCTTATTTGCAGAATCCACTGCGGATGGGAGCTGATTTTGTTTTGCATAGTGCCACCAAATACTTGAACGGCCATGGGGATGTGGTTGGCGGCGTTTTGGTGGGGCGTGATGCAGATGAAATGCAGCATGTCCGGATGACCGTGCAGAAGGATATTGGCGGCATCATGTCGCCTTTTGACGCCTGGCTGCTGCTTCGCGGGCTGAAAACGCTTCACGTACGGATGGACCGTCACGTCGCAAATGCTCAGAAAGTGCTGGAATTTTTAAAGCAGCAGGAACTGGTGAAAAAGATTTACTATCCATTTGACGTTCAGCATCCACAGTACGAAATTGCCAAGCAGCAGATGAGGCAGGGCGGCGGATTGATTTCTTTTGAAATTGAAGGCGGCAAAAAACAGGCACAACAATTTCTGGATTCGCTGTCCCTCATCAAAATTGCTGTCAGCTTGGGTGATGCCGAGACACTGATCCAGCATCCGGCTACCATGACCCATGCCGTTGTACCCCAGGAAAACAGAGAAGCGATGGGCATCAGTGACTCCTTGCTGCGGCTGTCAGTGGGGCTTGAGCATACGGATGATTTGGTCGCTGACCTCAACCATGCGTTCGAACAGGTGAAACCAAAACTTCAGGAAATCTAAAAAAGACCCTGGACTCGACCATCGAGTCCAGGGTCTTCCTATTAAAGATGCTTAGCTAAAACTTCAACGAAAAGCTCCAAACCTTTCTGGTCGTCTTCTGTAAAACGGCTCAGCTCAGGGCTGTCGATATCCAGGACACCGATCACCTGATCTTCTTTCATCAGTGGAATGACAATTTCAGAACGGGACGCTGCATCACAGGCGATGTGGCCAGGAAATGCTTGGACATCTTCGACCAACATGGTTTTTTTGTCAGCTACGGCAGTTCCGCAGACGCCTTTCCCAACTGGAATCCGTACGCAGGCCGGCAGACCTTGAAACGGGCCAAGGACAAGCTCGCCGTCTTCCATCAAATAAAATCCTACCCAGTTGATGCGTTCAAGAAATTGGTTCAGCAAAGCAGAGGCATTGCTCAGGTTGGCGATGCTGTTGCTTTCGCCTTCCAATAAAGCATCCAATTGCTTTGATAACATTGTATATTGTTCTATACTACTGCCGCTGTAATCGGTTTGCGTAAACATAAATGATAACCCCATTTCATTTTGTTAAGTAATGGTTCAACTTAAGTAAGTATAGATTTTATCATAATGCTTATGCAAGCCATTGACATTGTGGGCATCTGATCCAAAAACCAGGGGGATGCCGAGGTACTTGGCATATCCGATAAAAGAGATTGGTGGATAGGGTTCCAAACAGTCTGGTTTCGAGAATCCTGCACCATTCACATCAAGCTCCAGACCGGCTTTCTTCATTAATTGGAGAATATGGTGAATCTGTGCGCTATCATCGACTTTTTCGCCATGCGCCAATTGGAATTTATGGATCAGTGTCGGATGGCCGATGCGCTTAGGTTTGAATTGGCCGAGGTCAGCGTGTATGGATGCTTCCACTGTGTCATAATAAAGCTTATAAGCAGCTTCCACTGAACCGCTTGCAGCTGCCAATTCAGTAAAGACGTCTTTGCTGTAATCGGCGCAGAAATAACGGTTATCTGCTTTGAGGAAATGGACCGAAAGAATGGCATCGTCGAGAGCCGGTCCGATGTCATCCAAGAAAGAGCGGGTTTCTTTTTCGTATCCTGAGATAAAGTCCACTTCCAAACCTACGCGAATGCGGATATCGTTTTTGTAGACATTTTTAAAATGGGTGATTTCGTGGAGATAAGTTGTGAGCTGCTCCATGCTCATGCCGCTGTCCTGATCAGGAGTGGGGTCTGTAAAGTTACCCGGGAGCGGTGCATGTTCGGTGAAGGAAATATCTGTAAACCCGGACTTTATTGCTTTTTCAATATAAAGTTCTGTTGCGTCTTTAGTCCCGTGAGGACAAAATTTCGTATGAATGTGACCATCTCGTCTCATAAAAGCAGCCTCTTTTCTATGTATTAAAAAATATAATCGCTTTTCTTCTAATTTGGCAAACAAAAGAGTAGAATACATGTTAAAATAAAAGAATCATGAATACATTTACGTATAACTGGTAATGTGATTTTGGAACAGGGGGCTATATGACTTATGATGGAGTATATCATCATTGCGGTCATCATTCTATTAGCGATAATAATCATCGGCTTTATGTTTCGTAAAAAACATTTGGCTGAAATTGAGCGCTTAGAACAATTAAAACTGCAAATACAAAATAAACCGATACTTGAAGAACTGACTAAAGTGAAACAGCTGAACATGAATGGCCAGACAGAAGAAATGTTCGAACGCTGGCGCAATGTGTGGACTGAAATCATGGATGTCCACATTCCTAAAATCGATGCTTCTCTCTATGACGCTGAGGAAGCCATTAACCGTTTCCGTTTCGGTAAAGCGACGAAGATCGAACAGGAAACTGAAGTCAAAATTGATAATGTAGATAAAGATATGAACGGCATCCTGGTTGAACTGGCAGAATTGATCGGCAGCGATGAAAAGAATCGCAACGAAATTGATCTGATCCAGGAAAAATACCGCCGCGCCCGTAAGAATCTATTGGCTCATCAGCATTCTTATGGTGCTGCAGCTGCACCACTAGAGAAAAAATTGGAGTCATTCATTCCGATGTTTGACGAATACGAAAAATTGACGACTGAAGGCAATTACTTAAAAGCCCGCGAAATTGTCATCAGTTTATCAACTGAAGGCGAAGAAGCGTTTTTATTGGCAGATGACATTCCATCATTGTTGGCTGATGTCCACAATAAGATCCCTTCTTATATAGCTGAATTGCGTCAAGGCAAGAGCGAAATGGAAGAGCAGTCGTATTATCTTGGCCACTTGGAGCTCACGCTTCAACTCGATGAGATAGAAGAAGAATTGGCAGTGTTAGAAGAAAACATCGCCCAGCTGGAAATTGCCCAAACAAAAATCGCAGTAGAAAAAATAAAAGACCGCATCGACTCGTTCTATGAATTGTTGGAAAAAGAAGTGGAAGCAAAGCATTATGTCGATGAATTCCAAATAGATACAGAACGCCATTTGGAAGTTGTGGCACGCGATACACAGGAAATGGAAGAGGAAAGCCGCTACGTGCAGCATAGCTACAAGATTAGTGAAAGCGAAGCTGCCATTCCAAAAGCATGCAAAGAAAAAATGGAGCAATTGGCGCAACGCTACGACTTATTGCGTACGCGCTTAGAAGAAGACCAATCCGCTTATTCAAGTTTGCAGGAAGAACTGATGCATATACGTGAAGATCTGTCGATTGTCGATTCGACACAAAACGATTTCATGACAGCATTGAAGAACTTGCGTGTTGAAGAAACCAATGCCAACGCTAAAGTGGAGCAGCTGAAACGCAAATTGCAGGAAACGGATCGCATCTTGCATAAAGCCAATATCCCTGGAATTCCGGAAGATATGGATGTGCGCCTCGAAGAAGCTGAAGAACATCTTTTTGTTGCGATGCAAACTTTGCGTGAAGTGCCATTGAACATGAAGCTTGTGGACAATTATTTGGAGCAGGCAGAAAAAAGTATTGATGACGTTCATGATAAAGCCGTTGAGATGGTAGAAAATGTGTTGTTGATTGAACGCATTATTCAATACGGCAACCGTTACCGGAAGTCGAATCAGCAATTAGATGCTAAACTTGGAGAAGCCGAAGAGTCATTCCGCCAGCTTCGTTATTCGAAAGCATTGGAAGAAGCGGCTACTGCGGTTGAAAACTTTGAACCGGGTTCAATGAAACGGATTGAAGTACTGGTCAAAGAAGACGCTTGGAACATCTAAAAAACAAAAGGCAAAACCACCAGCGGATTTGAGCTGGTGGTTTTCTTTTTCGGAGGTTACAGAATGAATTACCTGGACAATAGCGCAACAACTAAGCCGAAACAGGAAGTGCTTGAAGCATTCATAAAAGTAAATGAGCAATTTTACGCCAATCCGGCTTCTTTGCATGCACTCGGCAATCAAGCTGAAGATTTGCTGGAAACGGCCCGTAAGCAATTGAAGGACCTATTGCACATGGATAAAGTCATCTTCACTTCTGGCGGAACAGAATCGAATAATTTGGCTTTGATGGGCACAGCAAAAAGTTACCAGCACCGGGGCAGGCATATTGTCACCGCCCAAACTGAGCATCCTTCGGTCTTGAACAGCCTAGCAGCATTGGAACAACAAGGTTTTGAAGTGACGCGTCTGTCTGTAAACTACGCGGGGGAAATTGATATCGATGAGTTGAAGAATTCTTTGCGAAGCGATACGATTCTAGTATCACTCATGCATGTCAATAATGAAATCGGCACCATCCACCCTATTGCAGAAATCGCGGGTATGCTGAAAGAACGCCGAATTATCTTTCATGTCGATGCTGTCCAAAGCATTGGCAAGCTGACATTGGACCCGACAGCGATGCCGGATTTATTGACCCTATCAGGCCATAAAATTCATGGTTTGAAAGGCAGCGGATTATTGGCCTATACAGGTGTTGAACTGCAGGCTATTCAATACGGCGGCGGACAGGAAGATGGAATTCGGAGCGGCACTGTTTCTGTCCCGAATGCAGTTGCGCTTTCGAAAGCAGTAAGGCTGGCACAGCCGAACCCGCAGCATCACCAATGGAATCAAGATCTGCGCCAATTTTTCTCGGAATTTAAAGGCGTGAAAATCGTTAGTCCTAAAGGCGCGGCTCCACATATCCTGGCGGTGGCCGTCAAAGGAATAAAAGGTGAAATACTGGTATCTGGATTGCAAAAAGAGTCGGTAATCGTCTCTACTTCCAGTGCTTGTTCTTCTAAAAGCAAGGACACCAGCCACGTGAGTCAGGCAATCGGTCTGCCGCGCGAGTTTAAAGACGGTGTCATGCGGATCAGTTTCGGAGCATTTACTGAAGAACAGGACATCATTTCCCTAAAAAGAGCATTTCAGCGGGTATACCGCATGATTAAAGGAGTTTAACCTTATATGAAAACCAATCAAATTCTCGTCCGTTATGGCGAGCTGTCAACCAAAGGCAAAAACCGGAGTTCATTTATTGGAAGGCTGCGCGACAACGTCAGACAGACTTTCTCTGATTTGGAAAAGATCCGCATCAAAGCGGAACGTGACCGGATGTTCATTACCTCAGACGATGAAGAGGAATTGGCACAGGTGATTGAACGTTTGCCGCAAGTATTCGGCATCCAATCGTTCAGCCCTGTGACCGCATGTGAATTGGATTTGGAAGCGATGAAGCGGACAGCGGAAGCTGTGGTCGCAAAAATCCAGGATACCGATAAGAGCTTCAAAGTATCCGTGAAGCGGCCGTTCAAGGAGTTTCCGCATGAAAAACCGGAAATTATGAAAGAGCTGAGCTCACACGTGCTGAGAGCTTTTCCGGATTTAAAAGTCCAAATGAAAGATCCGGAAATCGACCTGAAAGTGGAAGTACGTGAAGAAGCGGTCTATATGATGGCGGAAGTCATTCAAGGAGCCGGGGGCTTGCCGGTCGGTGCAGGCGGCAAGGCATTATTGATGCTGTCAGGTGGCTTAGATAGCCCCGTGGCAGGATATCATATGCTGAAGCGCGGAGTCCGGTTGGAGCTGATCCATTTCTTTAGTCCGCCATTCACCAACGACCGTGCCAAGGAAAAGGTATTCGATCTGGCTGAAAAGCTGTCGCAATTCGGTTCTTCCGTCAATCTGCACATCATTCCATTTACCAAGCTTCAGCAGGAAGTGCATAAGCAGGTTCCTGATAATATTACGATGACTTCTACACGACGCATGATGATGCGTGTCGCTGATTTGGTTTTGAATGAAACCAATTGCCGTGCGATCATCACCGGGGAAAGCTTGGGTCAAGTGGCCAGCCAGACGCTGGAAAGCCTGCAAGCCATCAATGCCGTAACAAATACCCCAGTCCTGCGTCCGCTGATTGCTGCGGATAAATTGGAGATTATCGAGACGGCTCAGAAAATCGGGACCTATGATATTTCCATCCGGCCGTTTGAAGATTGCTGCACCATCTTTACTCCAGCAAATCCAAAAACCAAACCAAAGCTTGAAAAAGTGGAGTACTACGAAAACTTCGTTTCATTTGATGAATTGATCCAGGAAGCTGTAGCGGAGCGGGAAATCATCAAGTTTCCGCGCGTAAAAGTAAATCAATTTGAAGATTTGTTATAAAGACGGAGCTGCCTATTTGGGCGGCTCTTTTTTATTGTGAACAATCTTATTGTTTACATAGAGTTGAGGAGGACGCATGGGGTTTTGTGATTGTATAGGATGAATTGACGGTTCTGCATGAGCGTTTCGGAGGTCTACCGGAGTATGTGATGCTGCTGCCTTAACTAGTTGCTTCTCTATGTGAAGTTTCTGCATGCCTGCATGAATCATGCGGAAATTGAAGATGCACACTGTGCTCGGTGGGCGAAAGGTCCAATACTGTGTGTGAGCTTTGCTTCGGTAAAGTGTAGCACTCTTTCTGTAACTGTTCGTGGTGCGGACAGCTTCCATTCATTGGCTGGAACTTTTGTGAAACAGCTCGAATTTAGGTAAGAATGGAGGAAGTGCATGTAAAGGACCAATTAGTTCAGGAAGAAAGAGGGCATATCCCTATAGCCGCTCCGAAATTGTTGAAAGAATCTCAATTTGTTCGTGTAGATGCATTTAACCTGTCACCCGTTAAAACTCCAATATCTACAAATAAAATTCAAGGCGAAAAAGTGATCCGTTTCATCTCATAGTCCCACTATATGAAATTATATGAATACTTAAAAACTTCCTGTATAATGATAGGAGTATAATAATAACACTATCTGCAAGGGGGAATTACTGTGAAACGAGAAGAATTAGTAGCGCCGGAATCGTATAACCTGGTCGAGGAAATTGAGCGATACGCCAAAGGGGACGGGAAACTGGCGATTCTCTGGGAAAATGGCCAAGGCGAGAAACAGCAAGTTACATATGATGAATTAATGCAACGCGCCAACCGTGCAGCAAATAGTTTTGAAAAAGCGGGACTGGTGAAAGGCGATGTGGTCCTGGTGATGGTGCCGCGTTTGATTGAAGCCTATGTTGCGTATATTGGTGCTTTGAAAGCCGGATTGGCGGTCATTCCAAGCTCGGAGATGCTTAGAGCCAAAGACATTGCCTACCGTTTGAACCACAGTGATGCCAAAGCTGTCATTGCTTATGAGCCGTTCATGGACCAATTTGAAGGCGTCAAAGAAATGGATAATGTCGTCAAGTTTGTCATCGGCCAATCTGATCATTCGTGGATATCCTTATTGGATGAAATGGAAACCGCTTCTGCCGAATACATAGCAGCGCCGACAAAGAAAGACGATATGGCATTTTTGTCATATACATCAGGAACCACCGGCAATCCAAAAGGCGCAGTCCACAGCCATGGCTGGGCATATGCCCATCTTCGGACATCCGCTGAACACTGGCTGGGAGCGAAGGAAGGCGATGTCGTATGGGCTACAGCGAGTCCGGGCTGGCAAAAATGGATTTGGAGCCCGTTCCTGGCAACGCTCGGCAGTGGAGCAACAGGTTTTGTTTACAATGGCAAATTCGATCCGGCTGTTTATTTAGAGCTTTTGGAGAAGCGAAAAATTAACGTACTGTGCTGCACACCGACAGAATACCGGTTGATGGCGAAGCAAAAAGATTTAGCGAAATATGATTTATCTGCTTTGCACAGTGCCGTGTCAGCTGGAGAACCGCTCAATGCAGAAGTGATCAATGTCTTTAAAAATCACTTCAACCTGGAAGTACGGGACGGCTATGGACAGACTGAAAATACATTGCTTGTCGGTGTGATGAAAGGCATGGAAGCCCGTACCGGCTCAATGGGGAAACCAACGCCTGGAAACCGAGTGGAAATCATTGATGATTTCGGTCAGCCGTGTGCTGCTGGAGAAGTAGGGGACATCGCGGTCCATGTGGACACCCCTGCCTTGTTCAAGGAATACTTTAAAGATCCGGAGCGCACCAGCATGCAATTCCGCGGGGAGTATTATGTCACAGGAGATAAAGCGTCAAGAGACGATGATGGTTACTTCTGGTTTGAAGGAAGGGGAGACGACATCATCATTTCATCCGGTTACACAATCGGGCCGTTCGAAGTGGAAGATGCGCTGGTCAAGCATCCGGCTGTTCAGGAATGTGCAGTCATCGGTGCACCTGATGAAATACGTGGCACCATCGTTAAAGCTTTTGTGGTGCTAGTGGCGGACTACAAAGCTTCCGACGACTTAGTGAAAGAACTGCAAGACTATGTCAAAGAATTGACGGCACCGTATAAATACCCGCGCGCTATTGATTTTCGTCAGGAATTGCCGAAAACGGCATCCGGCAAAATTCGGCGAGTGGAATTGCGCCAGCAGGAAAACCAAAAGAAATAATGATCCGCACTTTCTTTGGCTGATTTCAATGACATCAGCGATACCGCTCAAACTGCAGTACCCGAACAATGTAATTTCCATTTTCACAAGGCAAATTCCTTATTTCAAGGAGTTTGTCTTTATTTACTTTCCGCGTACTGTCAGCCTATAATGAGACTATTATTTCGAAATATAAAATAAAAAACAGAATGGTGCGCGATGCAGGATGACAGATTCTAAAAAAGGCGTTTTAGTCATTATTTTAACTTACACATTATGGGGATTTATGCCGATATTCTGGAAACAGATCGATCATGTTCCGGCAGACGAAATCCTGGCAGGCCGAATTATTTGGTCGTTCTTGCTGACGCTGGGTTTTATTCTTCTATTGAATGGCGGCCGACAGCTTTGGCTTGATTTGAAAATGCTGTGGGCTTCCAAGAAAAAATTCTTTTTGCTGATGTTGGCCTCTTTTCTGATTTCTGCAAACTGGTTTTTGTATGTCTATGCGGTTTCCGAAGACCGGATTGTCGAGACCAGCCTTGGCTATTACATTAACCCGTTGATTTCCATGCTATTGGGGGCTCTTTTCCTGAAGGAGAAACTATCGCCTGCTATTAAAATAGCTTTTCTATTGGCTGCAACAGGCGTTTTGATTTTAACATTTTCGTTCGGTTCTTTGCCGTGGCTGGCATTGGGAATGGCTTTCAGCTTTGCTTTTTATGGCCTCATCAAGAAAACGATCCGTTTGGATGCGCTTCGTGGATTAGCGATTGAAACCTTGTTCGTTTTCCCGATTGCCATCGCTTATTATGTCTATTTGATGTCGATAGACCGTGTGTCCTTTTTGCAGATCGGATTGACGACAGACGTCTTGCTGATCGCCAGCGGATTGGTCACGGCACTGCCATTATTGCTTTTTGCTATTGGTGCTCCGCTAATTCCTTTGTACATGATCGGATTCCTGCAGTACATTGCGCCTTCACTGATGCTGTTGATCGGAGTATTCATTTATGGCGAGGCGTTCGATGCGGTAGATTTGATTTCCTTTTCGTTGATTTGGAGTGCATTGATTCTTTTCACATCGTCGAAATTTCTTGAGGCGCGGAGCATCCGGAAAGCTAATCGCAAAATTTCGGCATAAAATTCCTTTTCCAATGAAACATTTGCCAGTGTTTCCCGTATAGTAAGAAGTAGAAACTAAGGAGGGAATTGCTTAAATGAATACGAAACGATGGATCGCTTTAGTAGTAGCTGCAGCCGTGTTGGGAATTTCGCTGGTCATCAATTCAGCGTTCGCTTTTCTTCAAAGCGGATTTGGCGAAAGTGTCGATGAATTAATGGCGACTACACAATCAAGCCTCTCGGAAGTTGTCATGGAAGATGGAGATTTCGATAATCGGGTGGCCGTGTTGAATGTAGATGGCGCCATCCAGGATACCGGTGAAGCGGCATCTCTATTTGGTACAACCGGCTACAACCACTCTTCCTTCATGGAACAATTGGAAAATGTGAAAGAGGATTCTACAGTTAAAGCCGTGGTGCTTACAGTAAACTCACCAGGTGGAGGCGTAGTGGAATCTGCAGAGATTTACGATAAAATCACTGAAATCCAGGAAGAAACGCAAAAGCCTTTTTATGTCTCAATGGGAGCTATGGCTGCATCAGGCGGTTATTATATTGCGGCACCAGCTGAAAAGATTTTTGTGAACGAAGAAACTTTGACGGGTTCAATCGGCGTCATTATGCAGAGCGTCAATTATGGTGAATTGGCTGAGCGGTACGGCGTTGACTTTGTGACCATCAAGTCAGGTCCATACAAAGATATTATGAGTGCCACGCGTGATATGACAGAAGATGAGCGCGCGCTTCTTCAAACGATGCTGGATGATTCGTACGAGTCATTTGTGGATGTTATTGAAGAAGGCCGAGGCATGACTGAAGAACAAGTCAAAGCTGTTGCTGATGGGCGAATCATGAATGGCCGTCAAGCCGTTGAAGCAAATCTGGCAGACGATTTCGGATTTGAAGAAGATGTCATCGAACAAGTGAAAGCCGATTTCGAACTGGGGAATGCCCAGGTGTTCCAATATGGAGCTTCACAAGGATGGGAATCGCTCTTGTCGATGAAAATGGGTTCTTTCTTCGGCAATGATATTGAAACTCAAATGATTTCGAAAATGCTTACTGAGTATAGTTCTCCTCGTATGATGTATTTATACGGTGATAAATAAGGAGGGACCATGATGACAGACCACGAAACGAATGAAACAGCAGCAGAAGTTCAAGTCGCGCCGCATCGTCCCGAAACGCCGAGCTACGAGGAAGTTCTTTTTTACGAACGGAAACCTGCGGGGTTTTGGGTTCGGTTTTGGGCATATTTGATTGATTTACTGATCATTACAGCCCTTACATCGATTTTGATCAAACCCGCCTTTGCTTTAATGGGTCTTGAAACAACTGAAACCTCGTGGTATGCACCTTTCGCCATCATGTCAGCCATCGTCTTCTATGGATATTTTGTACTGATGACCAAATTCTTCAGACAGACGGTCGGAAAAATGATCATGGGCATCCGTGTGGTATCTTTAAAGTCCAATCACCTGTCATGGACGACATTGCTGTTCCGTGAATGGATTGGCCGCTTCCTTTCAGTGACCATCTGGCCGCTTTACTGGATTGTCGGCTTTACGCCCTTAAAACAAGGAGTCCATGATTTTATCGCAGATACGACAGTGGTCCACGAAGAATCTTTCAGAAAAAACAATGCAGTGAAGAAACGTACAGACGGGTCTGGGTTGCATGAGACCAACATGGTTTAGTATGATAGATGGAAGACGAAAGTGAGGCGCTTTAATTGGTACAAATTACATTCAAGAAAAACCCTGTGACTTTACCGAACAAAGAAGTGAAAGTTGGAGAGCAGGCTCCGGAGTTTACAGTCCTGTCAACAGGCTTGGAACCGGTGACGCTTCAGGATACAGCCGGAAAAATCCGATTGGTCAGCGTAGTGCCTTCACTGGATACGGGCGTATGCTCAGATCAGACGAAACGTTTCAGCGAAGAAGCTGCTTCCCTTGGTGACGATGTGGAGGTTCTGACGATTTCTGCTGATTTGCCGTTTGCACAAAAGCGTTGGACGGAAATCAATAAAGTGGATGCGATTACGACTTTGTCTGACCATCGCGACCTGTCATTCGGTGAAGCTTATGGGGTGACGATGCAGGAGTTGCGGTTGTTGGCCCGATCGATTTTTGTCATTGATGGAAACGACAAAATTGCATATGTAGAGTATGTGCCTGAAGGAACGGACCATCCGGATTACGAAAAAGCGTTGAACGCAGTTAAAGAATTAACAAACTAATACTAGAAACCCACTCGGGAGAGTGGGTTTCCTTATTGAGGACGGCGAAAGCATGAATTCTATGATGGAAAAGACATTTAATTTTATTGATAATCACACAACGGCTATCCAGAAAGAGCAGGATAACGCTTATTTGGAAAGTTTGTTGACGACTACTGAAAATTGGCTGGATGGCATCATCAAGCCCGAAGAGGGAGCCGGCAAGGAAGATATCCGCAAAGCGCTTCAGCTGGCTGTACTAAAAGGCATGAAAGAGCATATCCAGCCGCATCATCAAATGACGCCGGACGCACTTGGGTTATTGGTCGGCTATCTGGTGGAATTATTCGTTAAAAAAGAACAGGCCGTTATTTTGGATCCGGCTGTCGGCACCGGCAATCTGCTGCTGACTGTAATGAATTACTTGGACGGCCGAATGGCAGGAGCGGGTGTAGAACTGGATGACCTGTTGATTCGACTGGCTTCCAATGCCGGCAACCTGGTTGAACAGCCCATCACTTTCTATTTGCAGGATGCGCTGCAGCCTTTATTGATCGACCCGGTGGACGTAGTGGTTTCAGATCTGCCAGTGGGCTATTATCCCGACGAGGAAACGGCAGCAACTTATGAGTTGAAGGCGGATGAAGGCATGTCCTATGCTCACCACCTCTTTATCGAACAATCATTGAAGCATACGGCTGAAGGTGGGTATTTATTCTTTATCGTGCCGAAAGCTTTGTTTGAGTCAGCACAGGCAAGCCAATTGCATAGTTTCCTGAAAAAACATGCCCATATCCAGGCTGTCATGGAATTGCCGGAAACCCTGTTCAAGAACTCGGCCCACGCTAAAGGGATTTTGGTTTTGCAGAAAAAGCAAGAAGGCGTCAAAGCACCGAAGGAAGTGCTGTTGGCACGCGTTCCGAATATGTCCAAACCGGAATCCATGTCTAAATTCTTCTCACAGGTTGCAAGTTGGTTTAAAGAAAACAAAGAATAGAGAAGCGTGTTTATGCTATACTTAAGCTATAAAACATCCATATGCACTATTTTGATGAAAAGAGGGATGCGCAATGACTGAGTCAAACGAAGCGCCGAAAAAAGTTAGTTTGCAGGAAGCTGTAAAACGCCAATTGGAAGCTAAGAAAAACCAGGAGTCAGGCAAACAGTCTGGCGGCAACGCTTCACTTTCAACTAAGAAAATGAAGAGCCAGCAATCAAAGAAAGTCAGCAATAACCGCCGTAAAATGGGTACGTAATGAACGGCAAATGACGAAAGGCAAGGGAGTTTATCCTTTGCCTTTTTTCTATGGGGAAAATTCTATATTAAATTCTTGATATAGAATGTGTATACTATGGTTAATTGAATATTCGGATATAAGGAGGAAATCGATATGCATGCCAATCTGCAACCTGCCTTTGACTCCAGGACTTTTCAGGCGGACTGTGCCAATTGTTTTGGGCTATGCTGCGTGGCACTGGCCTTTACCGTTTCAGCCGACTTTCCGGTCGACAAGGAAAGGGGCATTGCCTGCAAAAACCTGCAGGATGATTTTCGCTGTGCCATCCATCGGAACTTAAAGCTTTCCGGCTACAGCGGCTGCACAACATTCGATTGTCTTGGAGCTGGACAAAAAGTATCGCAGCAGACATTCGGGGGCATTAGTTGGAAAGACGATCCGAAATCAGCTTCCCAAATGTTTCAAGTACTGCCGATTATGCAGCAGCTCCAGGAAATGCTGCTGTACCTCACCGAGGGAATCGAGCGCTGCACTGATAGGCAGCTACAGGAAACACTGCAAATCAGCAGACGAGAAATCGATAAATTGAGCCAAGCATCTGCTGAACAGCTATTGGCTGAAAATCTGCCGAAAATGCGCCGATCCATTAACGAATTGCTTGTGCAAGTCAGTGAACAGGTCCGTCTTGAATCGGGACGTTTAGGCAAAAAACAACAGAAGAAAAAAGGCCCGGATTACCAGGGAGCAAACTTGATGGGGGAGAAACTTAGAGGACGCGATATAAGAGGTGCGAATTTTAGAGGTGCCTACTTGATTGGTGCTGATTTGAGTGATGCCGATTTAAGGAATTCGGATTTTATCGGTGCGGACCTGCGGGATTGCAACTTAAGCGGAGTCGATCTAACAGGCGCTATTTTTCTGACGCAAATGCAAGTAAATTCGGCAAAGGGAGATGCAGACACTTGCTTGCCGCCTCTCTTGTCAAAGCCTGCTCATTGGGAGATTGCCGGGCGAACTCTGTGGTGACGTGATGGCTTAAAAGAGGAGGGATAGGATGCCTGCAGGATTGTGGCTGCGGTTCCAGGCTTTTGCTGCTGATTATTTATTGATTTTTGGCTACTTGCTGTTGGTGATGGTTGTTTCGATGTTTTTGATTCCCTCCCTTCAGGAATTATTTCAAGCTTCTCCAGGAAAGGCTCAGCTGACCGGTTTCTTATTGGTCACTTTACCGGTTTCGCTTTACTTTGTTGTAACGGATTCGCGTCTGGGGGGGCAATCGTTGGGCAAACGCAAAATCCATATTCAAGTGGTTGATGAAAACCACCAAGCGATTTCCGTTTCCCGTGCTGTCTTGCGGACTGCATTAAAATTTTTGCCTTGGGAATTGTCCCATTTCATGGCGTACCGTATGATTTATTTAGGAGATGGAGCAGTTCAGTTAATGGATTACGTTATGGGCGGCTTGGTCTACGCATTGATTTTTTTGTATATTCTCATGGTTATATTCACGAAAAACAAACAGTCACTTTATGATTGGATTGCAAAAACCCATGTAGTGAAATCAAATTTTCCCTAAAAAGTATTGACTTGAGGAAGAGAACTGGTAGAATCTATTTCAATATACTTTTAAAAAATCAACTATTGATAAATAAAGCGATCGATGATTTAGTAGGTAATTTGTGTGCAGCAACAAGAGACTGGATGGCAGGTGTGAATTCAGGCAGCAAATTGGATGAAATACACCATCAGTTGGGATCGTTTCGAAAAGAAGTGGATGTTTTGAACTGTCAAAGCATCAAATTGGGTGGTAACGCGGAGAAAACCTTCGTCCCTTTATGGGGATGAGTGGTTTTCTCTTTTTTTATAGAGAAAAGGAGTGTTCAATATGTACCAGATCAAACCGGTTATTACACCGAAATTTGCAGAAGCATTTGCACTGATAGTTATTATTTTTCTGTTGATCAGCGTCAGCATCATCCGCTTTGAATCGGTTCCGCATATTCCGATTCTGTTGTCGATTCTCTTGCTGTTTGGCTATGGCTTATTAAAGAAAGTGTCGTACCGGACGCTGGAAAAAGGCTTGGTCGAAGGGGCCGGAGCTGGAATGAGTGCCGTATTCCTGTTTTTCTTTATCGGCATACTTATCAGCAGCTGGATGATCAGCGGAACCATTCCGACACTGATTTTCACGGGATTCACGTTAATTTCCATGACGTTGTTCTACGCCATTGTCTTTATTGTGACTTCATTGATCGGTTTGTCCATCGGCAGTTCCTTGACGACCGTTGCGACAATCGGGGTTGCTTTTATCGGTATGGCGACAGCAATGGATTTGTCATTGGCGATTACAGCAGGGGCGATTGTGTCAGGTGCCTTTTTTGGAGATAAAATGTCACCGCTATCTGATACGACGAACCTGGCTTCCACAATTGTTGGAGTGGACCTGTTTGAACATATCCGCAATATGGGCTGGACAACTATTCCGGCATTTGGCATTACATTAATTTTGTTTGCGTTGCTTTCTCCTGAAACAGCTGGCGCAAGTGTGCAAGACGTAACCCTCTTTAAAGAAGGGCTTAAAACCACCGGGATGATTCACTGGTATACGATTATCCCATTGGCTGTACTGATCATTTCGACACTCATGAAAATACCCGCATTAATGACGCTGGCTTTGAGCTCGATATCCGCTATCTTCATTTCTTTTCTCCATCAGAGTTCGACGGCATCCGAGATTTTTTCAGTACTGTTCAGTGGGTACGTATCCACAACAGGGATTGAAGAAATTGATGCATTGCTGTCCCGCGGCGGAATGGAAAGTATGATGTTCACTGTGGCATTGGTGCTGCTCGCACTCAGCATGGGTGGCTTGTTGTTTACATTGGGCATTGTCCAATGTTTGCTGGCAACTATAGAGAGCTTGCTGAAAAAGGTTTCATCTGTCATTGCTGCTTCTGCTTTAACGGCAATCGGCATCAATGTGCTGATTGGCGAACAATACTTGTCGATATTGTTAACTGGGCAAGCATTTAAAGAACCTTATGACAAAGTAGGGCTGGCGGGGAAAAACCTTAGCCGAGTGATGGAAGATGCAGGGACCGTGGTCAATCCACTCGTTCCCTGGAGCGTCTGCGGAATCTTTATTACAGGGGTCATCGGTGTTTCGACGCTTGATTATCTTCCTTTCGCCTTCTTTTGCCTCTTGTCTCCATTATTGACTGTACTGTTTGGTTTTACAGGAAAAACGTTGACTTACAAGCAAGATAAATAAAATGGAAAAGCAGGAACAGGTGATGCTTAGGCTCATCTGTTTTTATTTCAGTAGAGGGAATTTCGAAAGGGAGTCGAATAGTACTCGTAACAGACTATTTTGCCGCCATGCCTCGGAAAAACAGTCGAAGGAGTGGATAAAATGTATCAATCAATTTTATTAGCCGTAGACGGTTCGGAGAATTCCATGCGGGCTGGCAAACAAGCCGCACAACTGGCATCTCTGATAAAAGGTGTGGAAGTGACGGTGTTATATGTTTCGGATTTCAACGAAGACAGCAACGAAGAAGTGCATGATGGTGGTTCGATTGAGTTTGAACTGTCGCGTAAGAAAAAAATTCAGCCTGTCAGAGAATCATTGGAGCGTGAAAATATCTATTATAAAACGGAAATCATGCATGGCCGGCCGGCACCAGTCATCATCGAGCTGGCTAATGACGGCAATTTTGATTTGGTGGTCATCGGCAGCAGAGGGTTGAATCCGATTTCTGAAATGGTTTTAGGGAGCGTCAGCCATAAAGTCTTAAATCATGTGCATTGTCCAGTTCTCGTCGTGAAATAAGGCAGACCGGTCAGCATTCGATTCTGGTATACTGGAGAAAATGATCGGTCTGCCAGTTGCTTGAGATACTGCAAGACCAGCTGGAGGAAAAATCAATGGAAAATTTACCGAATTGTCCCGAATGCAACTCTGAGTATACGTATGAAGATGGCCGCTTGCTGGTATGTCCGGAATGCGCTCATGAGTGGAGCCTTGTAGCTGAGGCTGAAAACGCGGAAGCAGAACAGCTTGTTAAAGATGCCAATGGCACGCTTCTGAAAGATGGAGACGCAGTTACTGTCATCAAAGATTTGAAAGTCAAAGGCAGTTCTTCTACTTTGAAGATTGGCACTAAAGTAAAGAGTATCCGTTTGGTAGAAGGCGACCATAACATCGATTGCAAAATTGATGGTTTTGGCGCAATGAAGCTGAAATCGGAATTCGTCAAAAAAGTGTAACGTGAAAAGACCCCGTGCAAACTTAGCGAAAAGTTTACACGGGGTCTTTCGATTATAAAGAAACTAACAGATATTCTACTCGGCCAACTGTCATACGCCGCGTTTATTGCCCCAAACCAAAGTGTGCAATTGAGGCAATACCTTCACGTCGTTCATAACGGAAGAGCGTACATGATAGTCGATCAATTGCTCGTACCGCTGCAGCAAATCGGCGACCAGCTGCGTGTCATCCGTTGTCGCTGTGTCTTCATTGCCGGTCTGAAGAAAGAACGGAACAGCTGGATAACGCTGATGAAGATTTTCTGCATAGGCAAAATCATCCTGGTCGAATACAACGACTTTCAAACTGACATTGGCGTTTTGCAGTTTGTCGATAAAGAAATCCAATTTGGCAAAATCCGTCGACATGCCTGAGCTGGGTGGTTTAGGTGATAATGTGATGTCATCGATTGCTGCCAGCCAGTCTTGCCAAATAGAGGCCTGTGTCTCAACAGCAACTTTCCAGCCCTGCTGGTGGCAAAGATCGACCAATTCAGCTATGCCCTTGTGGAGTGCAGGATTGCCTCCGGAAATGGTGACGTGTGAAAATGCCTTGCCGCCTATGCGGATCAATTCTTCAATAATTTCTCCAGGCTGCTTGGAAGTGCTGGTGCCTGTGCCATCCCAAGTGAATTTTGAATCACACCAAGAGCAGGAATAGTCGCATCCAGCGGTGCGCACGAACATGGTTTTTTGCCCCATGACCATGCCTTCTCCCTGTATAGTCGGACCAAAGATTTCCATGACGGGAATTCTCATGACAGGTCCTCCTTACGCGGCCGGTAGACCACATAGCTTGTTGGAGTTTCACGGACAATGACCTGCAGGCAATCGGGCTGGTTGCTTTTCGTTTTCAGCACATGCTGAATGGACTGCCAAACCTGCTGGGCAAGCAATTCAGTAGTGGGAAATTTAGTTGCAAATTCAGGATGATCATTCAAGACACTGTGGTCGTATTTTTTATGAATCAATTCTTTCAGTAATTTAAAGTCAATCAGAAAACCGGTAGCGTCAAGCTCATTGCCGGCAATGGTAATGTTCAGGTGGTAAGTATGGCCGTGCATCATCCGGCATTTTCCGGCATCTTCGCTGGGAATAAAATGTGCTGCAGAGAAATGCAGGTCTTTATTGAGTTCGAATTGAAAGTTATGCGTAGCTGTCGGATAAAATTGCTGCATCATACGATTGTACCTGCCGATTTTTTCGTTTGATAACGGGCGAGCCCTTCGTTGCGCAATTGACAGGCAGGGCAATCTCCGCAGCCGGTGCTCGGAATGCCGTTATAGCAGGTCAGTGTTTTCTCCTGGACAAACTCAAATGCATCAAGTGTATCGGAGAGCTCCCAGACTTCGGACTTATCCAGCCACATCAACGGCGTGTGGATAATGAATTGCTTATCCATGGCCAAATTCAATGTGACATTCAACGAACGGATAAAAGTATCGCGGCAATCGGGATAGCCGCTGAAATCCGTTTGGCTGACACCGGTGATCAAATGCCGTGAACCGATTGCATCTGCATAAACCGCTGCAAACGACAGGAATAAGTGGTTTCTGCCTGGCACAAAAGTGGAAGGCAGTTGCCCTTCTTCATCGGTGACTTCAATATCATCACGCGTCAATGCATTCGCGGATAATTGATTGATCAAAGTCATATCCAATACTTTGAAAGAGACGCCGAGTTCTTCTGCGATTTTTCGTGCACATTCAATTTCAGCTGAATGGCGCTGGCCATAATCGAATGTGACCGTGGCCACTTCCTTAAAATTCTTGATGGCCCAAAACAGACAAGTGGTGCTGTCCTGGCCGCCGCTGAAAACAACGACTGCTTTTTCATTTTTCATCTGTAACACTCCTTAGTTTTTTAGAGAGGGAGTTTGCGAACCTCTTTGAACGAACAGTTTTAATGATACCATATTGTGCACTAAAGGAAACAATTGACAGAAAGCTTGCGTAGTTACCAGAGAAATGTGTATCAGAAAACCGGCCAATGAAGAGACCTGTAATTTTTCAATACGCAATGCGTCTAATCTGCAATGGGAGGTGTAGAGATGAAGCGAATCGCTTTACTGGTGTTACTAGCAGCAACAGTTATTGGTTGCAACCGGGAATCGTTTGAAGAAAGGGATATCATTGAAGATATACAAGGCGAAATCACGAACGGGGAGCGACTGTATGCGTTTTATGAAAACACGGTAAATGGAAAAGAAGATGCCGTAAGAATAATCAGCTATACGACAGAAGGCGATCCCATTTATCAAGACCTGCATTTTGACGGCAATAAGATCGAGTCTGTAGAAGATTACAGAGAAGATCAGTTCGGCTCTAAAGAGATCGTGACAAGGATGTGTAATGAAATTACGATCATCTCTTCTGAAACTGAAGCGGTCTATGTGTTGGCAGGATGTGATCCTGAAACAGGAATGAATAGTGTCCTCCACGAAAAGTGATAAAGGTTTTATGCTTTAAACATTTCTAATTTTCTTTTGTGAATAATATTTCTGTATAAGGGTATATTTGATAATAACGGAAGGAGAGATGTGAGATGAAAGCAATCGTCATTGATAGTTACGGCGGCAAAGAGCAATTGAAGGAACAGCAAGTGGAAAAACCGGCAATTATGGACAATCAGGTTCTGGTGGAGATCCATGCTACTTCCATCAACCCGATTGACTGGAAATTGCGTGAAGGATATTTGAAAGAAATGCTGCCTTGGGAGTTTCCAATTATTTTAGGTTGGGATGCAGCAGGCATCATTGCTGAAGTTGGCAAAGACGTGAAGCACTTTAAAGTGGGTGACCGTGTTTTCGCAAGACCTGCAACTACGCGTCAAGGCACCTATGCAGAATATGTGCCTGTGGATGAAGACTTGCTTGCGCATATGCCGGAAAGTATGACATTCGAAGAGGGGGCCGCAATTCCCTTGACGGGATTGACAGCTTACCAATGTCTTGTGGACTTTGCAGAAGTGAAAAAAGGCGACAAAGTGCTGATCCATGCAGGAGCCGGCGGTGTCGGCAGTATGGCCATTCAAATTGCCAACAGCATCGGCGCTTATGTGGCAACAACGGCCAGCGATAAGAACGATGAATTGGTTAAATCTTTGGGAGCCAATCGGGTCATCAACTACCGTGAAGAAGATTTCAGCGAGCTGCTGGAAGATTTCGATGCAGTATTGGATACGATGGGCGGCGAGGTTCTCGATAAAAGCTTTAAGATCCTGAAAAAAGGTGGGAAATTGATTTCCATTGCTGGACAGCCTTCTGCTGAAAAGGCGGAGCAACACGAAGTGAAAGCCAGTGACTTTTGGCTGGAACCGAGTGGAGAACAATTAAAAAAGCTAGCAAATCTTTATGTATCTGGCGAATTGAAGCCTACAATCGGTGAAGTATTTGCATTTACTGAACGAGGTTTGCAAGATGCACATGAGTTAAGTGAATCCCATCATGCCAGAGGAAAAATAATCATCAAAATAAAATCTTAATAAAACGAAAAAGCCTCTCACAAAATTTTGTGAAAGGCTTTTTTCGTCTGTTATTTTAGAAGTTTTCAGGTTTACCTGATTTGTCTTCTGAATAATATTCATCGGGAGCATCATTTTGGGCCTCTTCTGTACGGACGACCAGAACATCGCATTTTGCAGAACGGACAATGTGTTCAGATACGCTTCCGATTAAGAAACGTTCAACTGCATTTAATCCGGTAGCACCACAGACGATAAGGTCTGCTTCCACTTTTTGAGCCAACTCTCTTGAAATCATTGTTTTTGGAGAACCATAATCAACTACAATATTCACTTTTTGAACCCCGCCTGCTAAAGCTTCTTTCTTATAATCTTCCAGCAGGTCTTCGGCGAATTTTTGGGCGCGGTCGGCAATGGAGCGGTCATATGCTTCAATTGCTGCAAATGAGCGGGTGTCGATTACATTTACCAAATTTAATGTGGCATTGTTCCGCTCAGCTATGCCGACCGATTTTTTGAATGCCCATTCCGCTTCTTTTGAACCGTCTACTGCTACAAGAATCTGACTATACTTTAATGTCATCCTACATTCCTCCTTTGTCTCTACTTATACCATTCGCTATAACTGCAAGAGTTCCTTCTAAATTGAAGTTAATTTTACTGAATATTTGTCAAATTAGAGACGGTGATGAGTCCTTCTGGAAACAGCATCAGAAAGGAGGGCAGCTGATATGACAGCGGAAACAAGTGAAGTCTGATAGAATAAAGTAGATATCAGAATAAACAATCTATTTTATCGGTTTAAACTACTTAAAATGATGGAGGGTTTCGAAATGCGAATTGGTGTACCGAAAGAAGTAAAAAACAATGAAAACAGAATAGCTATGACACCGGCCGGCGTAGTCAATCTTGAAGTTCATGGACATGATGTATTTATTCAGTCGGGCGCTGGTCTGGGTTCCGGTTTTACCGATGAAGATTACAGTGCAGCTGGTGCGAAAATTGTTGAAACAGCGGACGAAGCCTGGGCACAGGAAATGGTCATGAAAGTAAAAGAACCCGTCCAGGAAGAGTACCGTTATTTCCGGGAAGGACTGATTCTGTTCACCTACCTGCATTTAGCGCCTGAAAAAGAGTTGACTCAGGCATTGCTGGAAGCAAAAGTGACAGGTATTGCGTACGAAACGGTGCAGTTGCCCAACAATTCCTTGCCGTTGCTGACACCAATGAGTGAAGTGGCAGGCCGGATGTCCACGCAGATCGGAGCTCAGTTCCTCGAGAAGATACACGGCGGTGCAGGGATTCTTCTAGGCGGTATTCCCGGCGTGGGCCGAGGAAATGTCGCCATAATCGGTGCAGGTGTAGCGGGAACCAACGCTGCAAAAGTGGCCGTTGGAATGGGGGCGAATGTGACGATCCTGGATTTGAATCCCGATCGCTTGCGTCAATTGGATGACCAGTTCGGTCAGGATGTACAGACCTTGATGTCCAATCCGCTGAATATCGCAGAATCCGTGAAAAAAGCGGATTTGGTTATTGGAGCTGTTTTGATTCCGGGGGCGAAAGCACCTAAATTGGTGACAGAAGACATGATCAAATCCATGAATCCGGGTTCCGTGGTGGTTGATATCGCGATTGACCAAGGCGGAATTTTTGAAACCAGTGATCGCATCACGACCCACGATGAACCGACCTATGTGAAACATGGAGTCGTTCATTATGCAGTCGCGAATATGCCCGGTGCTGTTCCCAGAACTTCAACAATTGGTTTGACGAACGTTACAGTACCCTACGCCGTGCAGATCGCGAATAAAGGATTTGCAAAAGCAATCTCCGAAAACGAAGCTTTGAAAAAAGGAGTAAATACATTGGCGGGCCATGTCACCTACCAGGCAGTCGCTACTGATCAGGGACTGGAATATAAGTCAGTCGACGATGTATTAGGACAATAAAAAAGGGCATCGGAGAAATCCGATGCCCTTTTTATAATTAATTTGTAATGATCTGAAGTTCTTTCGGGTATTTCGTTAATACTTCATAGCCGTCTTCTGTGACCGCCACATCATCTTCAATGCGAACGCCGACTGTGCCCGGAACGTAAATGCCGGGTTCCAAGGTAAAGACCATCCCTTTTTCCATCTTCATCGGGTTCGCCCCGTGGATAGAAGGGAATTCATGCACCGAAATGCCGAGGCCATGTCCCAGGCGGTGCGTGAAATAATCACCATACCCAGCATCCGTAATGACCTTGCGTGAAATCTGGTCGAGTTCAGCTGCGGTAACACCTGGCTTGACGGCTTCGAGTGCGGCCGTTTCAGCTTTTAAGACAATCTCATATACTTTTTTCTGCTCTTCGCCTGGTTCACCAAGTGCCAATGTGCGGGTGATGTCCGAACAATAGCCTTTATGGACAACGCCAAGGTCGAATAAAACCAAATCACCATTCTGCAGTTTCCGGTCACCGGTTTTGCCGTGAGGCGACGCGGCCTTATCTCCAGCCAATACGGTCGTATCGAAAGACATATGGGTTACGCCGCGTTTTTTCAAAGCCAATTCAATTTCAGTCATCACTTCAACTTCGGTGATGCCTTCTTTAATTGTTTTGGCCGCAACTTCGATGGCATAATCAGCCAATGCTGCCGCTTCACGCAAAATCTGAAGTTCTGCATTGTCTTTGATGACCCGCATAGCATTCAGCTGATCATCCATTTGGACAATTTGGAGCGAGCCGAATAATGAAAGAATGGCATCGTAACGGTCAACCGTCATATGCGCTTTTTCGATTGCCAATGCCTTCACTTCAACTCCACGCGATTGGACGGTGTTGAACAGGATTTCCATAGAGTTCTGTGTATCTTCGTGCCCGATGATTTCGCCCGTCCATCCTGCATTTTTTGCGTCGGGCATTTCCATTTTCGGACAGATCAGAAACGGCTCAGCTTCAGCGAAGACCATTACACCCAGCAGGCGTTCATGCGGGTTGCTTTGGAAACCGCTGACGTAAAAGACGTTATAAGGATCGGTGATGAACGCCGCATCGATTGATTGTTCCTTTAAATAATTCTGTAATTGCTTGATTTTGGTCATATATATTCCTCCTCTACATGTGTAGCATATCAAAAATCAGGGTATAAAACAGCTATATGAGTTGAATTAACCAGCGCTTCACCATTCAATCAGCCCGAAAACAGGATGAAGACATTTTGTCAGCTTTTATCAGAAAGAACCAGTTCAGCTCTTATATCCATCATTATTTAAAAACTTTTTGGAGGGATTTCATGCACATCTCATATCACGGACATTCCATTGTAAAAATCAAAACGGGTGAGCACACGATTTTAATCGACCCGTTCATCAACGGCAACGAATTGACAGACTTGAAAGTAGGGGATGAAAAACCCACGGCGATTTTATTGACGCATGCGCATAACGACCATGTTGGAGATACTGTGGAATTGGCAAAAAGCAATAATGCACAAGTTGTGGCGCCAGTTGAGTTGGCTAATTATTTGGGCAGCCAGGGAGTGAATGCTGCTGGAATGAATCTGGGCGGCGCACATGAATTTGATTTTGGCGTAGTGAAATTCACAAAAGCATTTCATAGTTCTTCCTATACTACTGAAGAAGGTGAAGTGGTATACGGCGGTATGCCAGCCGGAATCCTCTTTAAGGCTGAAGGCAAGACAGTTTACCATGCCGGCGATACCGAAGTTTTCGGTGACATGAAAATTCTTGGGGAACGCAATGAAATTGATGTAGCGTTTGTGCCCATCGGCGATTTTTTCACTATGGGGCCGGAAGATGCAGCGTATGCGGTTGAATTGTTAAAGCCGAAAGTAGTGGTGCCGATCCATTACAATACGTTCCCGCCAATCAAACAAGATCCGGAGCATTTCAAGTCACTGGTAGAAGGTGCAGAAGTGAATATTCTGCAGCCAGGTGGCAGCATCGAATTATAATAAGTACAAAACCCCGAAGAGCAGAGGCTTTTCGGGTTTTGTTTTTCTTTTTTTGAGCGGTTACTCTTACGGACCGTCTTGCATTGGCTCCCTCCACTTTTCGATTGTCCAGTTACGGCAATCAGCCCTTCTGGTCATAAGCCTGCCCAGCTGTGCGGCTGAAGAGACGCCGCTTCGCCGGTCTGTCTTATGCCGATCAGGGCAAACATGATCGCCTCCACTTTTCTCTTGTCCAGTTGCGACGGGCTGGCCCTCGGGACATAAGCCCCTCTGGCAGTTCGGGTGAAAAAACACCGCTCAGCCAGATCGTCTTACGCCTGTCGGACCAGGACGCCCGTCTCCACTTTTCTTGTAATTATGCTACACTAGAATGTACAGCTACGTAGAAAGAATGGGTGAAATCATGGCGACTAAACATGAACAGATATTGGATTATATTGAGACTTTAGCGGTAGGGGAAAAAATTTCCGTGCGGCGCATTGCGAAAGATTTGCAGGTCAGTGAAGGTACCGCTTACCGGGCTATCAAAGAAGCGGAGACGAAACGATTGGTGTCGACGATTGAACGTGTCGGAACCATTCGCATTGAACGCAAGAAAAAAGAGAACATTGAGCGGCTGACCTATGCTGAAATCGTCAATATTGTCGATGGCCAAGTGTTGGGCGGCAGAGCCGGATTGCATAAATCTCTCAACAAATTCGTTATTGGGGCTATGCAGCTGGAAGACATGATGCGCTATACCGAAGCCGGCAATCTGCTGATTGTCGGAAATCGTTACAAAGCACATGAATATGCATTGCGAGCCGGAGCGGCAGTACTTGTGACAGGCGGGTTTGAAGCATCTGAAGGGGTGAAAAAACTGGCGGATGAATTTGAACTGCCGGTCATTTCGACAAGTTATGACACTTTTACTGTAGCGACCATGATTAACCGTGCCATTTACGATCAATTGATCAAAAAAGAAATTCTATTGATTGAAGATATTTTGATTCCGTTGGAAGTGACGGCACATTTGAATGTAAAAGATCCGATCAGCCGTTACCATGATTTGAATGAAGAAACGACCCATGGCGGTTTTCCGGTCGTCGATCATTCCAATAAACTGGTCGGAATCATCACATCAAGAGATGTTATCGGCCATCAGCCGACGGATTTGGTTGAAAAAGCGATGACCAAAGATCCGATCACTGTTTCGATGCAAACCAGTGTGGCCGCTGCAGGGCACCGTATGATTTGGGAAGGCATCGATTTACTGCCGGTCGCAGATGACCACGGCAAATTGAAAGGGGTCATCAGCAGGCAGGATGTCCTGAAAGCGATTCAAACCGCCCAACGCCAGCCGCAGCAAGGCGAAACGATCGATGACATCATCAAAAGCCAGCTGCATCAGCAGACGGGCGATAAATTGATGTTGGAATTCCGGGTAACGCCGCAAATGACCAATGCTTATGGCTCGATTTCCCATGGTGCCTATACGATGATCTTGACGGAAGCGGCAGGAGCGGCGCTGAAAACCAAAAACCGAAAAGACAGTGTGTTGGAAAACATGTCTGTTTATTTCCTGAAGCCGGTCCAATTGGATACCTTGGTATTCGTCAAACCCCAGATTCTCGACATTAGCCGAAAATCGGCCAAAGTAGAAGTGGAAGTTTCCCTGGAAAATGAAATCGTCGGCAAAGCCATTTTGACTTTCCAATTGTTGGACCGTTGAGATAAGTGAATTCCATCCATGAAAAAAGGCAGCAGGAACACTCGATGATCGAGTGCATCTGCTGCCTGAACATCCTTTAGGAGAAAAAAGGGCTTACGGGTTCAAGTCCGCTTCTTCCTCTAGGAATGTTTGGTAATGGCGTGCTGCTTTGTAATTGTAATACACAAGCGCTAAGCCAAGGACGATGAAAATAGCTGAGACGATGAAGGTGACCGTGCTCTGGAAAACGAATAGCTGATTAATGCCGAATAAAGTGACAAAACTGCCCAAAGCCATGGATGCGCGTGCTGCGTACCATTTTTTGCGTATCGGCAAAACGGAGCGGGTGCGGAATTGCTTGGTTTTGTTATAAAAATAAACGACAAATGATACAATGATTAAAACAACGAATATTAACATAGGGACCTCCTGAATTCCAAAACTCATTTTCATTGTACTGAGAATTGAGCAAAATTGCGAATGGATTTCCTTATATAATGGAGGAACTCGGAAATGAACAGTCAAATCATCGACACAATTAAACAATACAGTACCATCATCATTCACCGCCATGTGCGTCCAGACCCGGATGCCTATGGTTCACAGCTTGGCCTGAAATATATTTTGGAACACAATTATCCGGACAAACGCATCCTGGCTGCCGGCACCCATGATTACACAATGGACTTCCTGGACTTTCCTGATCTGGTAGAAGATCAGGATTTTGAAGGCGCATTGGTGATCGTGACCGATACGGCGAATACGGAGCGTGTGGACGATCAGCGCTACAAGACGGGTGCCAAGCTCATTAAAATCGATCACCACCCGAATGATGATGCTTACGGCGACATTGTTTCCGTTGATACGACCGCAAGTTCCGCTTCTGAATTGATCTACGAGTTATTTACATATGGCCGTGACCGCGAGGGCTGGACGATGACGGCAAAAGCAGCCCGTCTGCTGTATGCAGGAATTATTGGAGACACGGGACGTTTTCTGTTCCCAAGTACGACACAAAAAACATTTGCGGTTGCAGGCGAATTGATCAAATACGACTTCGACCGAAATGCGCTGCATAACGGCATGTACGAAATGGACCGCAAGTTATTGCATTTGCAGGGGTATATGTACCAAAACTTCAAAATGGATGAAAATGGGGCCGCTCATGTTAAAATCACCAAAGATATTCTCAAGGAATTTGACGTAACGGCAACCGATACCTCTTTATTGGTCGGATCGCTCGGCAATGTGAAAGGCATGAAAGCGTGGGTCATCTTGATTGAAGAAGACACTGAAATCCGTGTACGCCTGCGCTCAAAAGGGCCGATCATCAATACACTAGCGAAGGAATTCGGAGGCGGAGGACATCCGTTGGCATCCGGTGCAACTGCTTATTCATGGCAGGAAGCTGACCAGGTTATCGCACGCCTTGCCGAAATCTGTGCTGCTGCAAACTAAGGAGGGAGTCGGTTGTCAATGGTTTATCCGCATATAAGCACATCGGCTGATTTGCTGAAAAGCACGGTACGCCTTGACGAACTTTTCCCGTATCTGAAGGAACAAGGAGCCGCTTCAGCCGCAATCGTCAACACCAAATTATATGGTATTCTTCCTTTTTGGGAAGCATGCCGCCGTGCCGGCATCCATGGGGTGGTCGGCCTTTCGGCGTCTATTGAATACGAAGAGCAATCCTATCCGGTCGTTTTATATGCCCAGTCGAATAAAGGCTACGGCAATTTGCTGAAAATCTCCAGTGCCTTGTCGACAAGAGACAAAGAGGCCATCCCTGAGCAATGGCTCAAAGCCTATCGAGAAGGGTTGATCTGTGTTATTCCCAATAAAACAGAATGGCTATTGACCGACCGCAGCCAGGTATTCGAATACGTTAAGCATTTATTCGGCTCAGCAGCTTTTGGAAGCATCGAACGGCCAGGCGGAATAACATCGGAACATGAACCTGCATTTGTCGGCATCTGCGAAAATATGGGCTTGCCGATTATCGCTTCACAGGAAAGCCGTTACCTGCACCAACAAGATGCATTTGCCTATGAAGTGGCATCCGCCATTGGCCAGGGCTTGAAGATGGAAGATCCGGAAAGAAAGAAACCTGAGCACACCAATGCCTATGTGCCGAGCCGGCAAGAGTTCGAGTCCTGGTTCGCTGACCGCCCGGAATGGTTCCGGCGAACAGCGGATGTCTTGAAAAGCTGCCAGTTGACGATTCCGATGAACCGCCAACTGCTGCCAGTATTCCCATTGCCGAAAGAAACCGACAAAGCGGCTTTTATTGCAGAGTTGTGCAAATCGGGATTGGCTGAACGGGTCCCCGGCTATTCACAGGACTATCACGACCGATTGGATTATGAGTTGTCTGTGATTGGAACGATGGGATTTATCGACTATTTCCTCATTGTTTCGGATTTCATGAAATATGCCAAAGACCAGGGCATTATGACAGGCCCTGGGCGTGGATCTTCGGCCAGTTCGCTTGTGGCGTATTCACTGAAAATCACAGATGTGGATCCTCTCGAACACGGCTTGCTGTTTGAACGCTTCTTGAATCCAGAACGCGTAACGCTGCCCGATATCGATATTGATTTTGCGGATCACAGACGGCACGAAGTAGTGGAATACGTAGCGGGAAAATATGGAGCGGTACGAACCGCCCAAATTATCACATTCGGCACCTTATCGGCAAAAGCCGTTGCCCGTGATACAGCCCGTGTGTTCGGTTTTGAAGCTGAAGAGCTGGATGCGATTTCGAAAATGATTCCGAATCGTCCAGGCACTACGCTACGGTCGGCCCTCAAAGAATCGCAGACTTTGGAGAGCTGGATCATGGAGCGGGAAGAGCGCAAAACTTGGTTCAAGACAGCACTGAAATTGGAAGGGCTGCCGCGCCATGCTTCAACCCATGCAGCAGGAGTAATTTTAAGTCCATCGCCGCTGGTTGACCATGTCCCGATTGAAAAAGGGCATGAAGGCATTTATTTGACGCAATGGCCTATGCAGGAACTGGAAGCGATCGGCTTACTGAAAATGGACTTTTTGGGTCTGCGCAATTTAACGATCCTGGAACAAATCCGCAACTTGATTTATTGGGATACGAAAAAACGGCTAGACTACCGGAATATTCCGTTGACGGATGCTGAAACGTTCAAGCTGCTGGCTGCTGGCGATACAACCGGTGTCTTCCAATTGGAATCCGAGGGCATGCGCGGGGCGCTCCGTCAAATTAAACCCACGGCATTCGGTGACATCGTCGCAGTAAATGCTTTGTTCCGGCCAGGCCCAATGGAATTCATTCCGTTATATGCGAGACGGAAACACAAGCAGGAAACTGTGAAATATGTCCATCCGATTCTGGAACCCATTTTAAGCGAAACTTATGGCGTCATCGTTTATCAGGAACAAATTATGCACATTGCAGCGAAGATGGCCGGTTTTTCTTTGGGAGAAGCCGACTTGTTGCGGCGTGCAGTCAGCAAAAAGAAACGCGAGATTTTGGACCAAGAACGCGCGCATTTTGCCCATGGAGCCAAAGCGAAAGGTTTTACAGAAGCGGAAGCATCAGAAGTCTACGATTTGATTGTCCGTTTCGCGGATTACGGTTTTCCGAAAAGCCATGCCGTCGCCTACAGCATCATTTCCTACCAGCTGAGCTATGTGAAGACCCATTATCCGGTTCATTTCTATACCGGGTTGTTGGGAAACAGCGCGGGGAATGCGGATAAAACGAGACAGTTGCTGCAGGAAATCAAAGATAATAAAATTCCGTTGCTGCCGCCTTCTGTTCAGCAAAGCCGCCATTCCTTTTCTGTAGAAGACGGCAAGATCCGGATTGGGTTGAATGCGGTAAAAGGAGTTCCAGGAACAACGATCAAAGCGTTGCTGAACGCAAGAGAAGATGGGCCGTTCAGCAGCCTGTTCAATATTGCCGAACGGATTTCAGCCTTGCATTTCAACAGGAAATCGTTTGAGCCGTTGATTAAAGCAGGAGCTTTGGATGACTTTGGGTATGACCGCAGTGTTTTGCTGGCATCGCTGGACAGTGCCATCAAGCATGCTGAACTGGTTAAACCGAATGAAGACCCTGGCCTATTTGATGATATGGGGTCGAGCTTCATGAAACCGAAATACACCAAAGCAACGGAACTCCCGGAAAGTCTGAAACTCGATTACGAAAAAGAAGTGCTGGGCTTTTATTTGTCTAAGCATCCGGTTGAACGGGAAAAAGAAGAAAGGCAGAAATCCTATAACGAACTGAAATCACTTCATACAAAACGGGACCGTGAATCGGTTAGGGTACTTGGAATGGTGGAAGATATTAAACGGATCCGGACAAAAAAAGGAGATGCTATGGCATTTGTAACCTTAGTGGACGAAACTGGTCCAGCTTCTGTCACATTGTTTCCAGTAGAATATGCCAAATACAACCTTCTTCTTGAGTCCCATGCCATCCTCGAAATTCAGGGGCAAGTCGAAAACCGCAACCATAAAACAGCGATTATCTGCAAGAATATAGAAACCTGACTGCTTTTCTAAAAGAAAAGCAGTTTTTTCTTTACGTAGCCATATTTTTTTTGTAAGGTATAGAATATGAGTGGTCAGACCACTTTCAAAAAAATGGGAACTGAGGAACTGTCATGAATCAAACTAAACGGTATTTGGATATAGTCAGGGACATTCGTGATATGATCCGGCAGGAAAAAATCAAGCCGGGTGACCGCATTCCATCTGAAAGGGAATTGGCCGAAACCATGCAAGTAGGTCGCTCAACGCTGCGGGAAGCATTGCGCAGTTTGGAATTGCTTGGGTTGATCGAAACGCGCAGAGGTGAAGGTACATTTCTGTCTGACCATCGCAACCATACATTGGTTGAGGTGTTGTCGACGTTCGTCCTGCAGGACAATCAGTCGCATAAAGATGTCTGGGAAACGCGCTTGCTCCATGAAGTGGCCGCGATCCAGTCTATTTGCCAAAATGAAGCAGCCAGCCAAATGAAGGTCTGGGACAGTTTTCGGCTGCACCTTACAAACGACAGCTTTCAGCGAGAAGACTTTGTCCGTGAACTGATGGTGCTGTCGGGCAATCGATTGTCATTGAAAATCTGGTTTCTATTGAAGCAATACAGCGGAAATCCATATGATGGAACTGTCACTTCTGATGAAATTGAACACATGAACCATATACTTACTGCAATTGAGCAGCAAGATGCAGAGACGGCCGTTCGGGAGTTTCGGGCCTGGAATGAATGGCTACAAAAGGAGAGAATACGCAATGGCAATGATTCGTGATATTTTTAAACGCAATAAAGACAGCAAAGAGGCGACCATACCTACGAAATCTGCAAAGGATGTCCCAGAAGGCTTGATGACTAAATGTCCTTCCTGCAAAGAAATTACATTGACGAAGGATTTAGATAAAAATAATAAGGTTTGTCCAAAATGCGACCATCATTTTAAGATGACTGCTTATGAACGTGTCAATAGTTTGCTGGATGCCGGAAGCTTCGAATCGATGGACGATCATTTAAAATCGGAAAACCCACTCGGCTTTCCTGGCTATACAGAAAAAGTCCAGGCAGACAGTGAAAAAACCGGTTTGAATGAAGCGGTCTTGACTGGTACCGGCCAGCTGTTTGGCCATCCGATTGTAGTAGCGATTATGGATTCCCATTTCCGGATGGGTTCTATGGGGTCGGTTGTTGGAGAGAAGATTACGCGTGCCATTGAAGCAGCTACTGAGCGCAAATTGCCTTTTATCATTTTTACAGCGAGCGGTGGAGCACGTATGCAAGAAGGCGTTCTGTCGTTGATGCAGATGGCAAAAACCAGTGTGGCTTTGAAACGCCACAGCAACGAAGGCCTGCTTTTTGTCTCAGTTCTGACGCATCCGACAACAGGCGGCGTTTCCGCAAGTTTTGCATCAGTGGGGGATATCAATATCGCTGAACCAAAAGCATTGATCGGTTTTGCAGGACGCCGGGTTATTGAACAGACCGTGCGCGAGAAATTGCCGGAAGACTTTCAGACTGCTGAATTTTTACTGGCCCACGGACAACTGGATGCAGTCGTTCACCGGGCGTCAATGAAAGATACGCTGGCGACGATTGTGCGTCTCCACACGAAAGGAGCCGTGACCAATGGCTAAGAAAAACGGAAAAAAAACAATGCCTTTTGAAGAACCGCTTATTCAGCTGAGAACAAAAATCTCAGAGCTGAAGGAGTATACAGCGAATGCCGAAGTTGATTTGAGTTCGGAAATCAAGTCTCTGGAAGACAGGTTCTCCAAGCTTGAAGAAGAGATATACGAAAACATGAAACCTTGGGACCGTGTCCAAGTGGCTCGCCATCCGGAACGGCCGACTACTCTCGACTATATCCCGTTGATTTTTAATGACTTTATCGAATTGCATGGCGATCGCCTTTACGGGGACGATGAAGCGATCGTCAGTGGAATCGCTTCTTTTCACGGCCAGCCGGTTACGATTATCGGCCATCAGCGCGGCAAAGATACGAAAGAGAATGTCAGACGGAATTTCGGCATGCCGCATCCTGAAGGCTACCGGAAAGCTTTGCGCTTGATGAAGCAGGCGGAGAAATTCAAGCGTCCGATCATTTGCCTGATAGACACGAAAGGGGCGTATCCGGGTAAAGCAGCTGAAGAACGTGGGCAAAGCGAAGCGATTGCGCGGAACCTTGTTGAAATGGCCGGGCTGGAAGTTCCTGTCCTATCTATTATCATCGGTGAAGGAGGTAGCGGGGGCGCATTGGCACTTGGTGTCGGCAACCAGATTTTGATGCTGGAAAACTCAACTTTCTCGGTTATCTCGCCTGAAGGCGCGGCATCGATTTTATGGAAAGATTCGGCTCTTGCGCAAACAGCAGCTGAAGCCATGAAAATCACTGCACCCGACTTGTTGGAAATGAAGATAATTGAACACATGATTCCGGAAGTGCGCGGTGGTGCACATCATGATCCACAGCGGCAGGCGGCAATCATTTCTGAGGCGATCCGCCGTTCCCTTGAGGAATTGAATGGCATGACCTCTGAAGAACTGATTGACCAGCGTTACCGGAAGTTCAAATCAATCGGTGTTTTCAGTGAATGATGGAGAACCGCCTCGGCGGTTCTTTTTGTTTTCGGAAAATTGAGGCACCTGAATTAAATAAGGTTTGGATTTTGCAAACAAAATCTTAACATGTTTGAAGGCTATTCAGGACTGACAGCAACGCCTTGGCGTGGTAAGGTAAACAGAGTAAATGGACTGCAGGAGGGGTATATCAATGAAGAAAATTGGAGTGTTGACAAGCGGAGGAGATTCGCCGGGCATGAATGCAGCTGTTCGGGCAGTTGTCCGTAAAGGGATTTTCCATGGCATTGAAGTAGCTGGGGTTTATTCCGGGTATCAGGGCCTGATCGAAGGCACCATCAAAAAGCTGGAAGCAGGAGATGTGGGAGACATTATCCAGCGTGGCGGAACTAAATTATATTCCGCACGCTGCGAGGAGTTTCGCACCGAAGAAGGCCAATTAAAAGCGATTGAAAACATGCGCAAAGAAGGTCTTGAAGGGCTAGTAGTCATTGGGGGCGACGGTTCTTATCGTGGAGCGATGGCATTGACAAAAAGAGGATTTCCATGCGTAGGCGTTCCGGGAACCATCGACAATGACATTCCGGGAACCGACTACACCATTGGATTTGATACGGCATTGAATACCGTTATCGAAGCGATTGATAAAATCCGTGATACCGCGACAAGCCACGAACGGACGTTCATCGTAGAAGTGATGGGCCGCGATGCCGGTGATTTGGCTTTGTGGGCAGGTCTGGCCGGCGGTGCAGAAACCATCCTCATTCCGGAAGACAGCTATGATATCGATGACATGGTCGATCGTCTCCAAAAAGGCCGCAACCGAGGCAAGCGCCACAGCATCATCATTGTGGCGGAAGGAGTCATGGGCGGCAATGAACTGGCTGAGCTCATTAAAGAGAAGGCGGATATAGAAACACGCGTGTCGGTACTGGGCCATATTCAACGCGGTGGATCACCGACTGCCCGAGATCGTGTCCTTGGCAGCTTGTTTGGCGCACGGGCAGTGGAAGTTTTGCTTACCGGTGCTGGAGGACGAGCTATTGGCATGAAAAATCATCAGGTGGTAGACTATGATATGACAGAAGCATTCACTGCTGAGCATAATGCGGATATGAGTTTGTATACTTTATCTAAAGAGTTGGCAATTTAATACGGTAAATGGAGTGAGTTTATTGAGAAAAACGAAAATCGTCTGCACAATCGGACCAGCAAGTGAATCACCTGAACTGCTTGAACGTTTAATTGAAGCGGGCATGAACGTCGCCCGTTTGAACTTTTCACACGGCAACCATGAAGAGCATGCACTGCGGATCAAACGGATCCGTGAAGCAGCAGATAAAGCCGGTAAAATTGTCGGCATCCTGCTGGACACCAAAGGGCCGGAAATCCGTACGCATCAAATGGAGAACGATTCAATCGAATTGGTAACGGGCCAAAAAATTGAAATCTCCATGACGGAAGTAGTGGGGACTCCTGAAAGATTCTCTATTACGTATGATCAATTGATTGAAGATGTAGATGCTGGATCTATCATTTTGCTTGATGACGGACTGATTGAACTGCGCGTGGAAAGCCTGGATAAAGCAAATGGAATTATCCACACGATAGTTGAAAATGCCGGAACTTTGAAAACCAAAAAAGGCGTCAATGTTCCGGGAGTTTCAGTTCAGTTGCCGGGAATCACTGAAAAAGATGCCCAGGATATTTTATTCGGTATTGAACAAAGAGTTGACTTCGTAGCTGCTTCTTTTGTCAGAAATGCTGCAGCTGTCTTAGACATCAGAGGGCTTCTTGAGAAAAACGGCGGAGCCCATATCCAAATCATCCCGAAAATCGAAAACCAGGAAGGCGTCGACAACATTGATGAAATCATCATGGTATCTGACGGCCTGATGGTGGCGCGCGGAGATCTTGGTGTAGAAATTCCGGCAGAAGAAGTGCCATTGGTTCAGAAGTCATTGATCGACAAATGCAACAGCGCTGGAAAACCGGTTATTACAGCTACACAGATGCTCGATTCCATGCAACGCAATCCACGTCCGACACGTGCAGAAGCAAGTGATGTAGCCAATGCGATTTTTGATGGCACAGACGCTATTATGTTGTCAGGTGAAACGGCAGCCGGGCTGTATCCGATCGAATCTGTTGAAACAATGCACCGCATCGCAGAAACAACGGAAGCGGCACTGAATTATAAACAAATCGTCTCAACCAGAAGAAAAGAAAAAGAGTCGAATATGACTGAAGCGATTGGACAGGCAGTTGCCTACACTGCACTGAACTTGAAAGTTCAGGCGATCATTGCACCGACGGAAAGCGGAACAACTGCTAAAATGATTTCCAAATACCGTCCGGGAGCGCCTATCATTGCTGTCACGTCTTCCGATATACCTGCTCGTAAGTTAACATTGGTTTGGGGCGTTCAGCCCATCGTCGGGTCGTCAGTTGAATCGACGGATGAATTGCTGGAAAAAGCTGTGGATGAAAGCTTGAAACACGGCTATGTCAAACACGGTGATCTTGTCGTCATTACGGCGGGCGTTCCAGTCGGGCAAGCCGGAACGACCAACTTGATGAAAGTGCATGTGATCGGCGATATCCTTGCAAAAGGACAGGGAATCGGCAAAACAGTCGCTTTCGGTGAAACTGTTGTGGTCAAAAACGCAGAAGAAGCGCTGGCAGTCGATGTTGAAGGCAAAATCATTGTTACGATCGGCAGCGACCGCGACATGATGCCAGCTATTAATAAATGTGCTGGCCTCATTACAGAAGAAGGCGGATTGACGAGCCATGCCGCAGTTGTCGGTTTGAGCCTTGGCATTCCGGTAATCGTTGGTGTCAAAGAAGCAACTTCATTGATTAAGAACAACTATGATATTACAATGGATGCGGAAACCGGCATAGTTTATCATGGCCACGCGAGTGTCCTTTAAACAATAGAGAATCAGTTAGCAGGGAGTTTTGCTCTCCGTTAAAGCATCAAAGGAAAGTAAAGAAGAAGGAGGCCGGTCAACATGATGAAATGGATTTTCTTGGCCTTGATCATAGTACCGACTTTGGAATTGGCTTTGCTGATTTGGGCTGGAGGCAAGCTCGGATTCTTTGCAACAATGGCAATCATTGTGGCGACCGGCTTGCTTGGCGCTTTTCTTGCCAAAAAGCAAGGTCTAAAAGCATTAAAGGATATCCAGGATGGCATGAATAGTTTTCAAGCTCCTGGGGATCAATTATTGAATGCGGCATTCATTCTGGTGGGCGGTATTTTGTTGCTGACACCAGGCTTCATTTCTGATGCAGTCGGGTTTACGATGCTTTTCAGTCCCACTCAGAAAATGTATAAGCCATTCATTTACCGAATAATCCACAAAAAAATGAAAAATACCCGGGTTATCGTTGGATAATACCGGGTATTTCCATGGATTTTGAAAGGAAATTTAAATTCTATAAGCGTTTCCATTCACAAATTCTACAAAGTTGATTATAATGGCTAAGTAAGGGAATAAAAACAGAAGTTCATAAACGCAGATGAGACATCATTCTGCATTTTTTTT
>NZ_JADHDZ010000007.1:0-180756 GCF_016820615.1 Planococcus beijingensis | reverse complement strand
GTGGTGTAGCGGTTAACATGCCTGCCTGTCACGCAGGAGATCGCCGGTTCGATCCCGGTCGGGACCGTAATTTTGATGATGAACACAGCGATCCTGCTGTGTTTATTTTTTTTGTTTTCATTAAAAACCACTGACAAAACGATATATTTTGATTTACTTCAACAATTTCGCTAAACTATGTAAAGACTCAATAGAGGTGACACGATAATGGCATACACAATTACATTGAACTCGCCTGCAGAAACCGAAGCGTTTGCGGCCAGTTTGGCTGAACTGCTGGAACCTAGAGACCTCTTGACGCTCGAAGGCGATTTAGGGGCTGGGAAAACGACATTCACAAAAGGCTTAGCAAAAGGACTTGGAATTCAGCGGATGGTCAACAGTCCGACTTTTACAATCTTAAAACAATATTCCGGTCGTCTGGAATTGAATCATTTTGATGTCTACCGTCTTGAGAACAGTGACGAAGACATCGGGTTTGATGAATTTTTCAGCAGCGAAGCAGTATCGGTAGTTGAATGGGCAACATTTATAGAAGAATACCTACCCACGGAGCGTCTGGAAATTACAATTACCCGGCAATCAGAGCAAGAACGCAAGATTATCCTCCACCCGATTGGCAGACGCTATGAAAATCTTTGCAAGGAGCTAAACTTATCATGATTTATCTAGGAATCGATACCTCGAATTCTCCTTTGGCGCTTGCGTTAATTGAAGATGGCAAGGTTTTAATAGAAGAAACATCTAATTTAAAAATCAATCATTCGCTAACTGCGATGCCGGCGATTGAAGAAATGATGAAAAAAGCGAAAGTGGCGCCTGCTGACCTGACGCACATTGCCGTAGCGGAAGGACCAGGTTCTTATACAGGTGTGCGTATTGGATTGACCATTGCCAAAACATTGGCTTGGTCTTTGAAAATTCCCCTTCATCCAGTCTCGAGCTTGAAGGTGCTTGCTGCAAACGGCCAAGGGTTTGAGGGGCTGGTTTGTCCACTGATGGATGCGCGGCGCGGTACCGCCTTTATCGGCTTATATGAGGGCAGCAGCTTGATACCGGTGATTGGCGATCAGCATAGTGATGTAAAAGAGTTTTTATTGAAAGTGAAAGAATTCAATCGTCCTGTACTCTTCACGGGGATGGATGTGTCCTTGCACGAAGCATTAATCAGTGAAGTGTTGGGTGAAACAGCTCATTTCAGCGGAATGCAGAACCGGTTGCCGCGTGCTTCCAATCTCATTTTGCTGGCTCAGGAATCTCCAAAAAGCAATGTTCATCATGCTGTTCCTGAATACCGCCGCATTACAGAAGCAGAAGCCAATTATAATAAAGCGCAAGAAGGACAACCTCTATGATTGAAGATGTGAGATTCAGAAAAATGACCATTGCGGACATTGACGAGGTTTATGAAATAGAGCGCCTGTCTTTTACCTTGCCTTGGACCAAAGACGCTTTTTACTATGAAATGATCAACAACGAACATGCATATTATGTGATTGCTGAAACAAGTGAAGGCATCGTAGGTTATTGCGGAATGTGGCTCGTCATGGACGAAGCACATGTGACGAATATCGCCATCCTTCCCGAACAGCGTGGTAAAAAACTGGGCGAGGGCTTGATGCAGGCGGCAATTGATACTGCGAAAGCGCATGGTGCGATCTTGATGACATTGGAAGCCCGTGTCAGCAACACAGTCGCACAAAATCTTTACCGTAAATTAGGATTTAAAAATGGAGGCATCCGTAAGCGGTATTATACGGACAATTATGAGGATGCCATAGTGATGTGGGTGAATTTTGATGAATAAAGACATTTATATATTAGGAATTGAGACGAGCTGTGATGAAACGGCAGCTTCGATTGTTAAAAATGGCACCGAAATCATCTCCAATGTGGTGGCTTCCCAAATTGAGAGCCACAAACGTTTTGGTGGGGTCGTGCCGGAAATTGCTTCTAGGCACCATGTAGAACAAATTACATTGGTTATTGAAGAAGCGCTTCAGTTGGCAGCAATGGAACCGCATCAGCTGAATGCCGTGGCGGTAACGGAAGGGCCAGGTCTAGTAGGTGCTTTACTGATTGGCGTCAATGCGGCCAAAGCGTTTGCTTTTGCCCATCAGCTGCCTTTAGTAGGAGTCCATCATATCGCAGGCCATATTTATGCCAATCGTTTGGAGCAAGAGATGAAATTTCCACTTCTGGCGCTGGTTATCTCTGGTGGCCATACGGAATTGATCTATATGGAAGAACATGGTGATTTCACTGTAATCGGAGAAACACGGGACGATGCAGCTGGAGAAGCCTATGATAAAGTTGCCCGGACACTGGATCTCCCTTATCCAGGCGGCCCTCATATTGATCGATTGGCACATGCCAGTGATGAGGCTATTGCATTTCCAAGAATTTGGCTGGAGGAAGGTTCTTACGATTTCAGTTTCAGTGGATTGAAATCGTCTGTCTTGAATTACATGCATAACGCAGCTCAGCGCGGCGAAAAAATAGCTCCAGAACATGTAGCAGCCGGTTTCCAGAACAGTGTAGTGGAAGTGGTGACTGGAAAAACGCTGCGCGCTGCTGAGGAATACAAAGTCCAGCAAGTGATTGCTGCTGGTGGAGTAGCCGCGAATAAAGGCTTGCGAAGCTCGTTGGAATCGGTATTCAAAGAAAAAGAGATTCCCTTCTATATTCCTTCTTTGCCTTTATGTACAGATAATGCAGCGATGATTGCAGCCGCAGGCACTGTCATGTACGAAAAAGGATTATATGGCACGTTGGCAATGAATGGACGGCCGGGTATGCCATTAACCTCATGGATTTAATAAAAGCAAGTAATTTCATCATTTCAGGTCATCTGGAATGTGTGTAATTACTTGCTTTTTTTTACCATAAAATTCAGATATTTATGAAGATGGCAGAATTTTTCTGTCAAGAGAGAACATTTGTACTTATGCACAATTTGTGAATAAACTGTTTATAACTAGGGGGTAAATAGAGGATATCCTACATATTGTGTAAGTAGAAGTGGAAAACTATGTGGATAGTATTTTGTTAACCTGTGGATAATGGGGATAAGACTGTTGACAGTTGATAAGACAACTTCTAAGTTGTGGGGAAATCTGTGGAAATAAATATTTTGCGAAACCCTATTGACCTATATATAGTAACAAAAAAACCGGCTGAAAAACAGCCGGTTCAAAACTAAATACTTTCAATTTTTTCCTGTAGTTCTAGCCATTGTGCCATGGTTTCTTCGTGAGAGGCTTTTAAGGATTCCAATTGGTTTTGAAGCGGCAAGACCCGCTCGTGGTCCTGGAAGATTTCCGGCTCACACAATTGTTCTTCAATTTCAGCAATTTGCTGATCTAGTTTCTCCATTACCTGTTCGGCTTCTTCAGATTGGCGGACCAGCTGGCGCTCCAGTTTTTTCGCTTCTTTGTTGATCTGCGAAGTGGAAGTCGCGGTTGGCGCTTTTACTTCCGTCATCGACTCTGCTTCATCAAGAGCTTTCAATTCAGCGATTTCCAATTTTTTCTCTACATAATAATCATAATCGCCCAGGTATTCGGTTGTGCCGTCTTTAGTAAGCTCAATGACTTTTGTAGCGATCCGGTTCATAAAATAACGGTCATGCGATACAAAGAGCAGGGTGCCGGGATAATCCAGCAAGGCGTTCTCGAGTACTTCCTTGCTGTCGAGATCCAAGTGGTTTGTCGGCTCATCAAGAAGCAGGACATTGGCTTTTTGCATCATCAGCTTGGCAAGGGCCACTCGTGCCTTCTCGCCGCCTGATAAAGTTGAGACCGGTTTAAGGACATCATCCCCTGTAAACAAAAAACGCCCAAGGATGCCGCGTATGTCTTTTTCATTGATGAGAGGGTAATCATCCCATAATTCGTTCAGCACCAGCTTATTGCCCTTTAAATTGGCTTGTTCCTGGTCGTAATAGCCGAATTGGATGCCGGTTCCGTAATGAATATCGCCATCAAGCGGTTTCAGCTCTTTCATGATGGTTTTCAGCAACGTCGATTTGCCGACGCCGTTGGGTCCGACCAATGCCATGCTTTCCTGGCGGTACAGTTTTAATGAAATATTTTCGGATACAGGCTTGCTGCTATAGCCGATTTTCAGCGATTGGACATTCAAGACGTCATTGCCGCTTTGTTTGCCAATAGTAAAGCCGAAGCGGGCTGATTTTTCATTGCCGTCGGGAGCTTCCATCCATTCGGTTTTTTGCAGGGTCTTCCTGCGGCTTTGTGCCATCTTGGTCGTTGAAGCCCGTGCCAGATTGCGTTGGACATAATCTTCCAGCTTGGCTTTTTCGCCTTGCTGTTTTTCAAACTGCTTTTGGTCCAATTCGTATTGTTTAGCTTTTTCATTCAAATAACGGCTGTAGTTGCCGGTATACTTTTTGACTCGGTGTCTGGAAACTTCATAGACCAGCGTTACCACTTGGTCGAGGAAATAACGGTCATGCGAAACGATCAGCAAAGCACCCGGGTAGTTCTTCAAGTAGTTCTCCAGCCAGCTGAGCGTTTCGATGTCCAAGTGGTTGGTCGGTTCATCGAGAATCAGCAATTGCGGCTTGCTGAGCAGGTGCTTGGCAAGCATCAATCTGGTTTTCTGGCCACCGGATAATGACACCACTTTCTTGTCGTAATCTTCGGGATAGAACTTCATGCCATTCAGGATGGCTCGTGTATCCGCTTCATATTGATAGCCGCCTGCATCTTTGAAATCATGCTGGAGCAGATCGTATTCTTTCATGACTTTGTCGTTTTCTTCAGGATTATTGTATATATCAGGATCGGCCATTTGTGCTTCCAAGCGGCGAAGTTTCGATTCCTGTTCACGGAAATGATGGAAAATCGTCATCATTTCATCCCAGATGGTGGCATCCGACTCCAAATTGGTCTGTTGTTCCAAATAGCCGATCGTCAAATCTTTCGGCATGATGATGTCGCCGCTGTCATGGGACATTTCACCGGCGATGATTTTCAATAAAGTGGATTTTCCTGCACCGTTGCGGCCTACTAATGCAACACGGTCGCGATGCTGTACTTCCAATTTGACGCCTGAAAGGATCTCTTCTGCGCCAAATGATTTATGGACTTGATTCACTTGTAAAACTATCATGTAGGTCACCTCTATTCTCTCTAAGTGTAGCTGATGGGGCGTTGGTTCGCAATTGCACAAGCCTTTACATATCAAGGCTCCTAATGTAAGATGAAAGCGATTTGACAACACCTCAGGAGGATGCGAAAGCGTATGTTACATGAGACATCTAAAATTCCGCAAGCCACAACCAAACGGCTGCCTTTGTATTACCGTTTCCTTCAAAATTTTGCGAATGCCGGACAAAAACGGATCTCTTCGCAGGAATTGAGCGAAGCGATGAAAATTGATTCGGCCACAATCCGCCGCGACTTTTCCCATCTGGGAGCGCTCGGAAAAAAAGGCTATGGCTACGATGTCCAGGAACTGCTGCTCTTTTTTCGGAAGACTTTGGATCAGGACGAAGCTACCAATGTGGCGCTGATCGGTGTCGGAGGACTCGGAAGTGCGTTCTTAAAGTATAATTTCCATCGCAACCACAACACGAAAATCATTGTGGCCTTTGACTCGAACAGTCCGGTGGAAGGCGAAAAGATCAGTGATATCGATACCTACCATCCAGACAAGATTGAAGAAAAGATCAAAGAGTACGGCGTGGAACTGGTTATTTTGACAGTGCCGTCACGCTCGGCCCAGGAAGTGACAGACCGTTTGGCGAAGACCGAAATCAAAGGGATTTTGAATTTTACGCCTGTCCGCATTTCGGTTCCCGACCATATCCGTGTCCAGACCATCGATTTGTCCGTTGAACTGCAGACTTTGATATACCAGATCAAGCAGCAATGACTCAAAACCTTCACATTTCAAAGGCCTTTGGAAATAGCCAAAACAGCTTGAATGATGTAAAATAGAGCCATAATACAGGAGGTGCCACGTATGCCAGGTCCAATGAGTATCATCGTTATCGGGGTTGTTGCCTTGTTAGTTTTCGGTCCTAAAAAGTTGCCGGAACTTGGAAAAGCATTCGGTTCGTCTTTGCGCGAGTTTAAAAACGCTACAAAAGGACTTGTGGATGACGACGACGATAAAGTAGATTTGAAAAAGAAAGATGAGCAAAAGGAAATACGATAGGATGTTTGTCTGATGACAGAAAAAGATATGACGTTAGTTGAACATATAGGTGAATTGAGAAAACGGCTGACCATTGTAGTCGTTTTCTTTGTATTAGCGCTTATTGTCAGCTTTTTTCTTGCCCAACCGCTGATCCAGTATCTGCAGTATACCGAAGAAGCGAAAAACCTGACGTTGAATGCGTTTAAAATTACGGATCCGCTGAAAATTTTTATGCAGGTTACGATGATTTTAGCGCTGATCATCACGTCCCCATTGATCATGTATCAGTTCTGGGCGTTTATCAGTCCAGGTCTTCTCGATAAAGAACGCAGAGCGACATTAAGTTACATTCCGTTCTCTGTTCTATTATTTCTGGGAGGCATCGCTTTTGCGTATTTGATTCTATTTCCTTATGTCATCGGATTTATGCTGAATATCTCTGACAATATGGATATTCAAGAAACAATTGGCATCAATGAGTACTTCCAGTTTCTGTTCCAGATTACGTTGCCGTTCGGTTTGATTTTCCAACTGCCGGTCCTTATGCTGTTTCTGACAAGGCTTGGGATCATTACCCCGATGCTGATGACGAAATACCGCAAGTACTCCTATCTTGGTTTAGTGATCATTGCAGCGTTCATTACCCCGCCGGACATCGTCTCGCATATGATTGTGACTTTGCCGTTGATTGTGCTGTATGAATTCAGTGTCATCATCGCTAAGATTGGTTACCGTAAGTTCTTGAAAGCGGAGCAACAGCAGATTATCGAAGAACAGCAACAAACCATTGAAGAAAAATAAAGCCTTCCACCGATCAAAATCGGGGAAGGCTTTTTCTCATGGAAAAATATTTTTCGTCTCTTTACTGCTCATTGAAAGAAAGAAGAAAATCCGGTTGTTTGAAGTTTTTCCATCTGTTCCTGGAATTCCAAAATTTTGTCCATATTGAGTTGAATCAGCATGACATAGCCATTCAAGCACATATGGGCAATAATCGGCGTGATGATCCGTTTGGTCTTCTGATACAGGAACGCCAAGATCAGGCCGGTAGTGAAGTAAAGCAGCAAATGCGTAAAATCAAAGTGAATCAAAGCGAACACCAATGCACTGATCGCTGTTGCGAAAAAGAAATTGGTCGTTTGGTTCAGTGAACCGAACAGGACGCGGCGGAAAACCAGTTCTTCGAGAATTGGTCCGAACAAGACGATTGAAACGATAGCGAGTGGCACCGCTTCAGCGATATAGACTAAGGAAGCGGTATTCTCAGAACCGGGATCAATGCCGAGAACCTTCATTTCAATTAAAGCGGCGACTGATTGGCCGATCAGCAGAAGCAGAAAGCCGAGAAAGCCCCAGACAACCGACATGAGGACCGTGGATTTTGTGCCTTTCCATATATCGAAAAAGCGCTTGTCCCGGAAAATGATCAGGAGCGTTAAAATGAAACCGATGCCCATAGTCAGGAAAATCAGCCAGCCTGAAGTGGCGGCGCCGGCAGCTTCCCGGTCCATGCCTTGGTCCAGGAAATAATTCAAGGTAGGGGAGATGAACAGAATCGGTGATAATTGTGCAGCAATAAAGATCAACAATACATAAAGCGGCGTTTTTGTCCCTTGTGCTTTCGGGCGGTAGCTGCTGTTCTTTTTGGTTTTCGGGCGAGAGGAGCTGCCGTTTTTCAAGAAACTGTCTATAAAGGTTTTTCGTTTGGTGGGCATGATGTAATTCCTTTCACTGGGGGATGCTCCTTCTATTGTAGAGCTTTCAAAGAACAACCGCAAAGAAATCAAAATACTAATGGTTACCGCTTGCAAAAGACTGAAGATTTTATTAAACTTGGTAGTGGGTTAGCACTCAGAGGTTGAGAGTGCTAATCGAGAACATTTAGATAATTTGAGGAGGGTGTTTCAATTGTTAAGACCACTAGGAGATCGTGTAATTATTGAGCTCATCGAAGCGGAAGAAAAAACGTCAAGCGGAATCGTCTTGCCGGGTTCAGCACAGGAAAAACCGCAGGAGGGCCATGTGATCGCTGTAGGAAATGGACTTATCCGTGAAAACGGGCAGCGCACAGAATTGGACGTGCAAGCTGGCGACCGCGTCATCTTCTCGAAATACGCAGGATCTGAATTGAAATATGAAGGCAAAGAATATTTGATTTTACGTGAAAATGATATATTAGCAGTTTTAGGCTAAAATAAACCAGCGAAACAGGAGGAAGCTAAACATGGCAAAAGATATTAAGTTCAGTGAAGACGCACGCAGTCTAATGCTGCAAGGCGTAGATAAATTAGCAAATGCAGTAAAAGTGACACTTGGGCCAAAAGGGCGCAACGTGGTTCTTGATAAAAAATTCGGTTCGCCGTTGATCACCAATGATGGTGTAACGATTGCAAAAGAAATCGAACTTGAAAATGCTTTTGAAAACATGGGGGCGAGACTTGTTGCGGAAGTAGCTTCTAAAACAAACGACATCGCCGGTGACGGGACAACGACAGCGACGGTTCTTGCGCAGGCAATGATCCGTGAAGGCTTGAAGAACGTTACAGCTGGCGCGAACCCTGTAGGCATCCGCCGTGGAATCGAATTGGCAGTGGAAAACGCGCTTGTGGAATTGAAAGCCATTTCCAAGCCAATCGAAGGAAAAGAGTCGATTGCACAAGTTGCAGCGATTTCATCTGGTGATGAAGAAGTCGGCAAACTGATCGCAGAAGCAATGGAGCGCGTCGGCAACGACGGCGTCATCACTTTGGAAGAATCTCGCGGCTTCACAACTGAACTTGATGTGGTTGAAGGAATGCAATTCGACCGTGGATACCAGTCTCCATACATGGTGACGGATTCAGACAAAATGGAAGCGGTATTGGATAACCCATTCATCTTGGTTACTGACAAGAAAATCGGCAACATCCAGGAAATCCTTCCGATTCTTGAGCAAGTCGTTCAGCAAAGCAAGCCATTGTTGATCGTGGCTGAAGATGTTGAAGGCGAAGCATTGGCGACATTGGTTGTCAATAAATTGCGCGGCACATTCAATGCTGTAGCTGTTAAGGCACCAGGCTTCGGTGACCGCCGCAAAGCGATGCTGGAAGATATCGCTGCACTAACTGGCGCAGAAGTGATTACAGAAGATCTTGGACTTGAATTGAAGACAACGAACATCGCTCAGCTTGGGCGCGCATCAAAAGTGGTTGTTTCGAAAGAAAACACAACCATCGTGGAAGGCGCCGGCGACCAGGAACAAATCGTCGCTCGTGTTACACAGATCCGCAACCAGCTCGAAGAAACAACTTCTGAATTCGACAAAGAGAAATTGCAGGAGCGTCTAGCTAAATTGGCTGGCGGCGTTGCAGTCATCAAAGTCGGAGCGGCTACTGAAACAGAATTGAAAGAACGTAAACTTCGCATTGAAGATGCGTTGAACTCAACTCGTGCAGCTGTCGAAGAAGGCATTGTTGCCGGCGGTGGTACAGCGCTAGTCAACATTTACAACAAGGTTGCAGAACTTCTTGAAACAGAGGAAGGCGACGTAGCAACAGGCGTCAACATTGTGCTTCGTGCACTTGAAGAGCCGGTTCGCCAAATCGCGACAAACGCAGGCCTTGAAGGATCAATCGTCGTTCACCGCCTGAAATCCGAAGAAATCGGCATCGGCTTCAACGCAGCAAATGGACAGTGGGTTAACATGGTGGAAGAAGGAATCGTCGATCCAACCAAAGTTACCCGTTCAGCGCTTCAAAACGCAGCTTCTGTTGCAGCTATGTTCTTGACGACTGAAGCAGTCGTAGCAGACATTCCGGAACCAGCAGCACCTATGGGCGGAATGCCTGATATGGGCGGCATGGGCGGCATGATGTAAGTAATTCTTTAAGTCCTTGATTTTACCCGGGACGAAAAGATGCTTCAATAAACCGTGATTATTTATTGGTCATAGTAAATTTAAATCCATGAGCCTCCTCTCAATTCAATGAATTAAGAGGAGGCTTTTTTATTTGAACATATATAGCTCCTATTCTCAAAAAAGAAAAACAGCAATATATGTTCAAATCATGTCAGCCTATTTAGAACTTTTTATGTATATGACGGCTGTCACTAGCACTTGTTTAAATCCTCCTGTAAGTTAGCAAGAGCAGGCCACTTACGATGCTGATAAACTCACATTTAGAGGAGAAACGTCAATGAAAAAAATAGCTTGGATTACTGATACGGCTGCGCAATTGGATGAGGATTTCATCCGAAAACACAATGTCCACATTCTGCCTCTTAGTGTGGTTTTTTCGGATGGATCGTTTCGGGAATCCATCGATTTTACACAAGAAGAGTTTTACGATAAATTACGGATAGCGAAAGTCTCACCTAAAACTTCACAGCCTGCAATTGGCGAGATGGTATCTTTGTATGAAAAATTGGAGTCGGAAGGGTATGACTTTGCGATTGCGCTTCATTTATCGAGTGGCCTTTCAGGGACATTTGAAAGTGCCCAGGCAGCTGCGAAGATGACAAATTTCAATGTCTATCCCATCGATTCAAAAATCGGCTCTTTTCCAATGGGGAAGATGATTGAAGTAGGCGCAGGGTTGTTTGCAGAAGGCAAAGACGCGGAAGAAGTGGTGGCAACGATCAATAAAATGGCGACTCGGTCGAGATTGTCCTTTATTCCTTCAAGCTTGAATCAATTGCATAAAAGCGGGCGTGTGTCTGGCACACAAACCTTCGTCACCAATCTGCTGAACATTAAAGTGGTGATCACTTTTGAAGATGGAATAACCATCCTGAAAGAAAAGGTTCGTTTAAACAAACGGGCGAAAGACAAAGTCACTCTTTCCCTTCGTGCGGATATGGAGACGGGCACTGTTCCGGAAGTTTCCGTTATTCACTGCAATAATGCCACTGACGCAGAAATATGGAAGAGCGAGCTTTTGCAAGAATTTCCAGCATTGAAAGTGCAAGTTGCTGCACTAAGCGTTTGTGTAGGCGTCCATGCAGGCGAAGGAACTACAGGATTAAGCTGGGTTTCTTATTGAGTGTTTTATTGCAAACTGTAACTGAACGAAAAATTGTTGCGATTAACAAAATGACTGGAAGATCGTATTCTCAAGACCATCAGCAAAAGGGATGAAACCACACCGGTTTCGTCCTTTTTTATTAGGTGTAAATTAAGAAGCAATCTTTGCCGATGGGAAGAAATATTTTTGAATTCATATTAAATGCTTATCAGCTTGATATGTTAAGCTTTAAGAAATACAACAAGATCCCCGTTTTTTGAAGCAAGGAAATGATTTTAAGATTGCTTCATTTCCTTAAGAGAGGATGGATCGATAAAATGAAATTTGAAAATATTCGAGGTGTGCCATGGTAACTACGTATCAAGAATTGCAGATGTATAAAAATTTTGATGAACTGGCCAACGATGTGCTGGAATTGGCAAAAGAAATCTTGCCGGATCAATTGATCTATTTAACGTCACTTAGCGATAGCCAACAAGTTATTCTCAAGCTTTCAAATGAAGATACCAGTATTGCCGTGGCAGAAGGACTGGTGTTAAACCTGAATGAAACGCTTTGCAATCGAGTGGATTTTCAAAACAACCAGCCTCTGATCTATGAAGATATCCAAAAAGAAAGCAGCTTAGAGAAACTTCAGCAGAAGCTTGATGAAGTGAATATCCGGTCTTACTTGGGCTTACCGATTTCTCTTGTGAATGGAGAGAAATTTGGAACATTATGTGCAATCAATGATGAAGTCACCCACTTTGATGCGAAGAGTATCCAATTACTGCAAAAAATTGTTCGGATGTTTTCTTATTATTTGGATCTTGAGCGTTTTGCTTATCGGGATGCGTTGACGGATCTGTATAACAGACGGTATCTCTCTAATTTCTTTGACAATCATTCCAGTAAAGGTGGCGTGATTCTCTTTCTGGATTTGGATGGGTTTAAAAAGGTAAATGATATCCATGGCCATGAAGCAGGCGATGGCGTGTTGAAGGAAGTAGCTTCCAGGCTTCAGAAGTTGGCGGCTGAACAGCCGGACGCTTTTGCGGTCAGATTAGGAGGCGATGAGTTTGTCATGCATTTTCCTTCTATAGGCAGTAAAGAAGACATAAGCCAACAGGCGCAGCATGTACTCGATCGCTTAAGTAAGTGGGATGCCCAGTATCAACTTTCTACAAGTATCGGAGTTGTCACATATCCGGCCAGTGGTACTGAAGAATTAGCGGCACTTCTTAAACACGCTGATCAGGCTTTGTACGAGGCAAAAACTTCAGGAAAGAATACGTATAAGTTTTTCTGAAAGGGGTTTATAAGGTGGGTGAAGAAAATCAATTAGAGAGGGCCTATAATCAAACGGCCTACAAACTGGCGGGAAATGGTGAACGGAATATCCAGGTTTTAAAAGAAGCATTTCAAAATATAGAAGATGAACTGGAAAGTGATAAGTATGGTAAGGGCCGGATCATTGAGGATTTCCAAAAGAAAATGGCAGTTTTATTAGGAAAAAAGGACGCGGTCTTTTTCCCGAGCGGCACGATGGCCCAGCAAATTGCCTTGCGAATCTGGTGTGATGAAAAGGGAACTGGAAAAGTAGCGTACCATCCACTTAGCCATTTAGAGATTCATGAAGAAGGCGGTTTAAAAGAATTGCATCATATTGACTCGGTTTTCCTTACTGAACGTGATCAGGTAATCGATCTGAATGACGTCATCAAAATGGAAGACGGGGTTGCGGCTATCTTATTGGAACTGCCACAACGGGAAATAGGCGGTCAGTTGCCAAGTTTTGAAACGCTTGAACAAATTTCTCAATATTGCCGTGATCGGCAGATTCGGCTTCATCTCGACGGTGCCCGGTTATTGGAAGTTCTCCCTTACTATCAGAAAACAGCACATGATGTCTGTTCTTTATTCGATAGCGTTTACCTTTCTTTATATAAAGGGATTGGCGGAATTGCGGGTGCTATATTAGCAGGTGACAACGATTTTATCAAGCAATCAAAAGTTTGGAAAAGGCGCCACGGCGGCGATTTAATCAGTTTGTATCCTTATATCATACCCGCAGATTATTACTTTGACATGCGTTCCAATAAAATGGAACAGTATTATGAGGAAGCTAAGGAAGTGGCTGAACGGTTTAATGCGTGTTATGGCATTTCAACACTTCCTGCTGTTCCGGTTTCTAATATGTTTCATGTCCAGTTCAGGCAAGCTAAAGAGCAAGTCGAACCGATTTTATTGGAGCTGGAACAGCAAACAGGAATAGGGATAACCAGTTACCTCAAAGAAATGGATGAACACTCCTGTTATTTCGAAGTACATATGGGAGACGGGTATTCAAAAATTCCGAAAGAATTGCTAGACAGGACATTCGAACAACTCGACGAAAGCATGAAGCACTGGTTCAACCAGTAGAAAACCTCTCAACAATGCGGTGAATTGTTGAGAGGTTTTTCTGTGCTTCTTGTTTACTAATTGCTGACGCGCTGCATGAGAACTTCTCTTCAAAGCACGTCTCTTTCCAGAAACGCACGATTCGTGTAAACTGTATAAGGTTAAGAAAAGTAGAGTGCCCTTATATCGTTGATAGTTAATGATTATAGAATAGATAAATGAAGAACATTTGGATGAAGGTCTGGCCTTCGATCCCGTAATGAAAGGATTGGAATTTGCATATGAAAGAAAATTTTTGGCGTGAGTTGCCGCGACCGTTTTTTGTATTGGCGCCGATGGAAGATGTCACCAATGTGGTATTTCGCCATGTAGTGGCGGAAGCAGCAAGGCCTGATGTATTTTTTACGGAGTTTACGAACACGGAAAGTTATTGTCATCCGGAAGGCATTTTCAGTGTACGGGGACGTCTGACGTTTACCGAAGATGAGCAGCCGATGGTGGCTCACATTTGGGGCAACAAGCCTGAGCATTTCCGGGAAATGAGCATCGGAATGGCGAAGCAGGGCTTTAAAGGGATTGATATCAATATGGGCTGTCCGGTACCGAACGTTGCCGCCAAAGGAAAAGGCAGTGGGCTGATCAATTATCCGGACAACGCTGCTGAAATCATCCAGGCGGCCAAAGCTGGCGGCTTGCCTGTCAGTGTCAAGACGCGCCTCGGCTACACGGATGTGGAAGAATGGAAAGGCTGGCTGACCCATGTATTGGAGCAGGACATCGCCAATCTGTCGATTCATTTGCGGACGAAAAAAGAAATGAGCGCAGTGCCTGCGCATTGGGAATTGATTCCTGAAATCAAGCAGCTTCGTGATGAAATCGCGCCGAATACGTTGTTGACGATCAACGGGGATATTCCGGATCGCCAGACAGGCATGGAGCTTGCCGAGAAATACGGCATCGACGGCGTCATGATCGGCCGGGGCATTTTCCACAATCCGTTCGCTTTTGAAAAAGAACCGCGAGAACACAGCACGAAGGAATTGTTTGATCTTTTGCGTTTGCAGTTGGACCTTCATGATAAATATTCGACAGACATCGAGCCGATTGCCTTCAAGCCTCTCCGCCGCTTCTTTAAGATTTATGTTCGCGGAGTCCGTGGAGCCGGTGAATTGAGAAATCAATTGATGTATACCGAAACGACGGATCAAGTGCGTGCCTTGCTGGATGCTTTTGAAGCTTCGAATCAAGAAGTGGAGTTAGCAGAAGCGGTTGAAAAATGAGTGAACGCGAATAGAGACTTTTTGTCAGTTCTTAGAACTGGCAAGAGGTCTTTTTTTATTCAGGAATGTCTTTTGAAATGAGGCAGCAAGAAGAAGCATAGAGCAATAAGAAAGAATTGGAAATATATTGGAGTGAAAAGTGAAGAGGCGTGGTATACAATAAAGTAAAAGAGTTTAGTTCTTAATTCTTATTTGCACTTATTTATTTAGATGTTGTCGTGTAACAGAGGGGCATGGACCGTTTCACAGTACTGATGAAAAACTCAGGAGGAACGTTTTGAATGGCAGACACTTCGAACCATGTAATGAGAAAGAATAATATCTTTTTAAAATTCATTCAGAAGAAGGAGTTGGTTCACGATGAAAAAGTATTTGGCGGAATTTATCGGTACATTTATTTTGGTATTCTTAGGGACAGGTGCAGCAGTTGTTCTCGGAGGGTACACAGGTGGAACGGATACAGGATTTCTTGGCGTTTTGGCCATCGCATTCGCTTTCGGTCTGTCGATTGTAGCGGGCGCATACGCCATCGGCCATATTTCAGGATGCCACGTCAATCCCGCAGTTTCGTTGGCTGTGCTGATTTCCGGTAATATGACAGCTAAGGAGTTTGGCGGTTATGTCGTTGCACAGATATTGGGAGCATTTGCAGGGAGTTCGATTCTGGCTTTTGTTGTCGTAAGCTCGACCAGCTTGGAAGGGTTTGGCGCAAACGGATACGGTGAGTTGAGTGCAGTCGGTTTGAATTTGACAGGAGCGCTTGTGATTGAAGTCATCCTTACCTTCATCTTTGTGCTTGCCATTTTGGGTGTCACTACAAGTAAAGCCACTTCCCACATGGGAGGGATTGTCATCGGCTTGACGTTGACATTGGTTCATATCATCGGCATACCATTGACAGGTACTTCTGTAAACCCTGCCAGAAGTTTAGCTCCTGCTATTTTTGCTGGCGGCGACGCACTTGCTCAATTATGGGTATTTATCGTAGCACCTCTTGTCGGAGCGGCTCTTGCAGCCTTCGTCTTTAAATCTTTCTTTGTCGTTAAAGACGAGACAGGCATTGAAATAGCTGGAGAATCCGATATGAGTGCCACACGCAAATAAAGAAAAGACAGTTTCCTGTTACTTTAGGAGACTGTCTTTTTCTGTCTTCAGGAAGTTTGTGGTTCATAAATTCTTGATAAAGAAGATAATCTGAATATACATTTCAGCCATTTGTGTAGGTGTTTCTGCTAAGTCATTATCCAGCCACTGCTCGATGAGCCCCAAAAAAGCTGAAGTGGCAAAAGAAGACAAATAGTCTTGTGGAACCGTGGTACTGTTGAAAAAAAGTTCGTTTCTAATCATTTTTTCCAGGAAATGCTCTACGAAGAATTGTTTCAACCGCTTATGAAAGCCGACGCGGTTATTGCCGCCTAAAAACACCTTAAAGGTTTCGGCATTCAGTTGAATATAGCGAAATACTTCAACCGCATGCATCGAGATGTTTCCTTTTTCTGCTTCCAGCAACAAGCGATCGGGTTGGAGCCGTTCCAATTGGACTTCCAGTCCAGCAAGCAAGTTTTCTTCCATTTGGTCGAGAAGATCATACTTTTCTAAGTAGTGAAGATAAAAAGTTCCTCTGTTTATACCTGAGGCTTTTGCAATGTCCTGGACAGAAACTTTTATAAAGTTCTTTTCCTGAAGCAATTGAAGGAAGCTCTTTTGGATCTTTTCTTTTGTTTTTTCATTCATGTCATCGTAAACAGCCATCATCCATATCCCTCCACAGCTATCAACAGTTATGCCTTTTCTGTTTATTGCTTTCATTATAGCAGGCGCCTAAAATTAACGTATAACCACTGAACAGTGTGTTTAGTGGAATTCGGAGAAAAGGTGATGGAAATGAAAAAATCAACGATTGTTATGTGGATTATGCTACTCATTGCGGTTGTCATGCTGTCAAAAGCTTTTATATTAAACGAAGACATCAAAATGTTTTTGCTGATCTTTTTTGGAATCGGATCGGCTCTCGCTTTCTTGCGTTTATTTGTGAATAATTCGATTAAGAAAATGAAAGGAAAAGATTGGAAAGTTAAAGTGTTGTTCTTCGCCGTACTTTTAGGATTCGGTCTTCCGTTCCAATCCTGGTTCAGAAATGAAGTGCTGTTTTCAATGGATTCAGCTTATTTGGCAGGAAGCATCTCCATGCTGGTGGTTGGGATGGTGTTCATGACACTATTCGTTGGGTATGTGAAGAATAAGTTGCAGGCGAAAGTTGCAGGAAAACAGAGGATAGTAAAGTATACAAGTTGAACGGTAAAACTTTAAATGCATTAATTGCTGAAAATACGATAAAACCAGCCAGCGGCGAACATACAAATTCGCAACTGGCTGGTTTTTTAGTTGTGCTAAAGCTCTTCTCCACGTGTCTCAATTATTTGCCTATACCAATGGAACGACAGCTTTTTCTTGCGGTTTAATCCATTTTTGTGGTCGACGTAGATAAAGCCGTACTGTTTTTTGTAGCCATTGAGCCAGCTTAGCAGATCGATGGCAGACCAGGCGTAATAGCCTTTCAGGTTGATGCCTTGGCTTATGGCTTTTTTGATGACTTTCAAATGTTCTTCAATGTATTTGATTCGCGGAATGTCGACAATTTCACCAGCGATGATCGGATCTTCATCACCCAATCCGTTTTCTGTAACATACATCTTGACGTCTCCATAGCGCGCTTTCAGCATATGGAGTCCATCCAGAAATCCTTGTGGCGAGATTTCCCAGCCCCATTTGGTATAAGTTTTATCGTCCATTTTGACAGTTCGGTAAAAGCCGTCGAAAGAAGGACTGCCAGGAACCAACGTAGAGGTCTCCCGTGAATGTTCGATAGAAGAAACGGCTTCATGATTTTTTTCTACACGGATGGGCTGGTAGTAATTGAGTCCGATGAAATCATTGTGGTCAGCGTTTCTTTTCAAGATGTCCAGCTCTTCGTCAGTCCAATCGGGCGTCCAGCCTTTTTCCTCCAGGTGCTTCACAACATACTGAGGATATTCGCCTTTTAAAATCGGATCGTAATACCAGTGGGTCTCGTACGCATTGGCATGCTCGGCAGCTCTCAAGTTTTCTTCGGTGTCGTCGACGCTATAGGCCGGAAGAAAGACGTGGGTGATGCCGATTTCACCGTATTGCTTGAGCGATTTATAGGTTTCTACTGCCTTGGCGTGTGCATAGAAAACATTATGGGTCGCCTGGAAGTATTTCTTTTCATCGTTTTCAATGCCTGGTGGGTGGGCGCCTTTCAAATAGCCCAATCCGCAGAACATGACGGTTTCGTTGAAGGTGATCCAATGTTTGACGCGGTCACCGAACGATCGGAAACAGATATCTGCGTATTTGACGAAAGCTTCTGCTGTCCGCTTATTGGTCCAGCCGCCATCTTTTTCAAGTGCCAGCGGCAAATCCCAATGATACAGCGTGACAAACGGAACGATGCCGTATTTCAGGCATTCATCGATTAGGTTATTATAAAATTTCAGCCCTTTTTCATTGATACTGCCGTCACCGTCCGGCAAAATACGTGCCCATGAAACGGAGAAGCGGTATGACTCCAGACCCATCTCTGCCATCAAGCGTATATCTTCTTTGTAGCGATGATAATGGTCGACGGCGATGTCGCCGTTGGTGCCTTCGAATGTTTTGCCGGGAATTTTGGAAAAGACGTCCCAATTGGTCGGCCCTTTACCATCTTCGTTGGCGGCGCCTTCTACTTGATAGGAAGCAGAAGCTGCACCGAATAAAAAGTCATGTGGAAATTTCCGTGGAATGTCCTTGTTTTGCATAACTTAAAAACCTCCATCTTCAGCTATTATTCAGAGTATAACAGGAGGGAGGGGAACCAGACCACTTTCCGCAAACTTGTAAGTATTTCTACAAATTGACTTCGCCAGATGGAATCGGTATATTAAATGGCGAAGAAGATGATAGGAGTGAACTGTTTGGCCCCGGACGCGGAATTACAGAAGTTGAATTTGATCGATTTGATAAGCGAACGCCATATAACAACGCGGAGAATTTCGGAGAAGGCATGGAATGATAATAGCGAATTCCATATTTCCAATTCTGAATGGTACATTATGGCACGCATTTATAAAAAACAGCCCACCATTGCCTACGTTACGAAAAATGTGGATATTTCCAGGCAGGCGATCCATAAGTTCATTAAAAATTTAGCTTCTAAAGGATTAGTGGAAGTAAGGAATGTGGAAAATAATAAAAAAGAAAAGTGTATCCGGCTGACGGCTTTTGGGGAAGAATGCTACGAGAAAAACGAAGCGCTAAAAGTTCAGTTGGAAAATAAAGTCGCTGAGAAAATCGGCCCCGATCACATGGAAATCCTCAAGGACATTTTGAAATCCGATTGGGGTATTTAGCCGAAAATTCGAAGAACGCCCTGCTTCATCAACCGATTGATGAAGCAGGGCGTTCTTGTATAGTGAAAAGCAGTTATTACACGACCGGAAGAGGTTCATCTTCCTTGATCATGTCATTGATTTGTTTATTGATTTCCTCAAAACTGGTGCCAAGCGCACGTGCCAGTTCTTTGAAAAGAATGATTTGGGTATTGTTTAAAAGTTTATAATCGCGTTCATAGAGCGTCTTTTTCTCTAGTTGCGTTTCGAACTTCTTGCGCATCAGCGTGTTGACGACTCTCGCAATTTCCATGCGTTCTCCCGTATTGATAACTTCAGAATATTTCTTTAAGCGGGAGTTTGGATGGTTGGTCCACTCGCCTCCAGGCTGCTTGAACGTTTCAATGATTTCAAGGGCTTCTTCTTTTTGAAGAAGTTTCAGCATGACAACTTTTTCGTTGTCGACTGGTGTACTGATGGTCACTCGGGTATTCTCCAAAGGATGCAATTTGTAATACTGCTTGGTGACGCCAGAAACGGTTACGTCCTGAATATCGTCAATTCTACATAAACCATGGGCGGAATAAATGATGTGATCTCCAATAGTGAACATTTTTTTCCTCCTCAACTTATCTCAACTAAATTCATCATAACATAAAAAACCTAAATTGTAAACTAGGTTGACAATTTAAGTGGATGTATCTATAGACACAGAAAAGACAAAAATAAAGGGTTAAAAAGGTTTAGAAAAGGGAAACTAGAAAAGAATAGGTTTGTTGGTCATCAAAGCGGAGGTCACAATAAAATGAAGAGTGTAGAAGAAGCGAAGCAATTGATCATTGCGGAAAAACTGAGGCATTATAATGAACGGTTTGCGGATATTGAACGGGACCTGCAGTTTTTTTATGATGAATCATTAAATGACCCTGAATCCCTGGAAATTATTACGGTTCTACAGGATAAAGTAAAGCAATTAAAAGACATTAAAAATAAAGAAAATCAAGAGACAGCGATATAAAGCTGTCTTTTTTTGCTGTCTTTCCGGAAGCCTGATGAACTGTGAATTATGTGCTATTATTAGGGATGGATTTATAGTGGATAAGCATTCATTACTGGAAATCAACAGGAGGCAAAGAAAATGGATAATAATGATTTATTGATCAGATTGCGTTATGCACTGGATATAAAAAATAACGATATGGTCGAGATTTTTAAATTGGGCGGCATTGATTTGAGCAAGGACGAAGTGCTGAAAGTGCTGACGAAAACACCTGAAAGCGAAGAAGAGGATGACAGCATTTGGGCCGAACAAGATAACGATGACTACATCCGAGCGGACGACCATCTGTTTGAATCGTTTTTGAATGGCTTCATCATTTTCAAGAGAGGCCGTCAGGAGCCGAAACCAGGGCAACCTGAATTCCCGGAATCGACAAACGAGCGCTCCAACAACTTGCTTTTGAAGAAAGTGAAAATCGCTTTGCAGCTGAACAGTGAGGACATGCTGGAGATTTGGGATTTGGCAGGCGTTACGGTGACAAGAGGCGAGTTGGGTGCATTGCTGCGAAAAGTGGGACATAAAAACTACAAAGAATGCGGAGACCGCTATGCGCGCAATTTCTTGAAAGGCTTGGCGATCAAGTACAGAAGTTAACGCTCTTTATCAGCTCAAAAGGACTTGGAATGAATTATTCCAAGTCCTTTTTTTTATTCATCAAAAGCCGCAATTCCCGGAGTGACGCTTCTTGTGACGCAACTTGTAAAAAGGATTCATCCAGAAAGCCACGGAGGTATTCTTCTTTTGCGTTTTGTGGAATCATTGTTTTCTTTAGAAGCTGTCTTGCTTCAAAAAGAAAATCTAGGTATTGTTCATAACTTTCATCAAACTGAGACTGCAGATCTTGCTTGATTTTCTTTGCCAGCATCGGGCTGGCGCCGTTTGTAGAAACTGCGATGCTCAATTTTCCCCTTTTGACATGAGCTGGAAAATGGATATTGCCAGCTTCCGCTTCATCAGAGGCGTTCACTAGGCAATTGGAAGGTGCAGCTTTTCTGGACTCTGCGTTTGTAGCCGGATCATCGGTGGCGATGATCATCATGAAAGCTTCTTCGGCATCCCCTGGCTCGAAACATTTCTGCTTCCAGAGAATTTTACCTTCATCATCCCAAGCGATTATGGCAGGATCGGCCACCGGACTGATGACCAACAGCTCTGCTCCGCTATCCACCAAACCACTCAGCTTGCGCTTCGCGATGCGCCCTCCACCTACAACAATCACTTTTTTTCCTTTCATTTCAATCATGATCGGAATCACCGTCATCTTATCCGCCTCCTCAACTCTTTTAATATTACCAAAAATAATCTCCATGCGTTTTGCGGTCGCTATTCAATTCATCCTGGTAATTCAGATTTCATTTTTTTCATCACAAAAATATTTTTTTATCCATCACCTGTTGATAGACCAACTTTTCGGTATAGAAAAAAATAAAAAACTTAAAACATAGTTTGACACTGGGAATAGTCTATTATATACTTTGTAAAATCAAATATTTCAAACAATTCAAATGAAAATTGAATATGCGTTCTTATCAAGAGAGACGGAGGGATTGGCCCTTTGATGTCTCAGCAACCCTCCTTTAAGGAAACGGTGCTAACTCCAATAGGCTTTCAATAGCCTAGAAGATAAGAAGATCGTTTTGTTTTTTCGGACCTTCTTCTTGTCGAAGAGGGTCCTTTTCTTTTTGTCCGAACGCCTTGGAGATTTGGTTTCAGAACGTTTTTGAAATAGACGACAGTACATAAAACTAACCTTGGAGGTAATGAAATGACAAGCAAAGCACACGGTGGAAATTTGGTAAACAGACAGGTGACGGGCAGTGAAAGAGAAAAGGCATTGAAAAATGCAGAGTCGCTTCCTTCTTTATTCATTTCGGATTGGGCAATCTCGGATTTGGAATTGATCGGCATCGGCGGCTTCAGTCCGTTGACCGGCTTCCTCAGCCAAAAAGATTATGAAAGTGTGGTACATACATCCCGTCTCAGCAATGGAACGGTTTGGAGTGTTCCGATTACGCTGTCGGTTACGGCAGAAGAAGCGGACAGCTATCAGGTCGGCGATGAAATTGCTTTAAAAGGCGAAGACGGCGTCATTTACGGAACAATCGAACTGACGGAAAAATACGCATATGACAAGCAATTGGAAGCACAGAAAATTTACGGAACAACAGAAAAAGCACACGCCGGCGTGAAGAAATTATACGAACGCGGCGATGTTTACCTAGCTGGCCCGATTACTTTATTGAATCGACCAGACCACAGCGAATTCGAGGAATTCCACTTGGATCCGGTTGAAACGCGCCAGTTGTTCCAAGAACTTGGCTGGAAGACGATTGTCGGTTTCCAAACGCGCAACCCGGTGCACCGTGCACATGAATACATTCAGAAAGCAGCACTGGAAGTAGTCGACGGCTTATTATTGAACCCATTGGTGGGTGAAACGAAATCGGATGACATTTCAGCGGCAGTGCGGATGGAAAGTTACCAGGTCATTTTGAAGCATTACTATCCGGCAGATAGAGCACGCCTCGCGATCTATCCAGCAGCAATGCGTTATGCAGGGCCAAAAGAAGCGGTTCTTCATGCCATTGTCCGCAAGAATTACGGCTGCACACATTTCATTGTCGGCCGCGACCATGCAGGGGTCGGCGACTATTACGGCACATACGAAGCACAGGAGTTCATCAGCCAGTTTGAAGAAGAACTGGGCATCCAAATCTTTAAATTTGAGCATTCGTTCTACTGCAATGCATGTGAGAACATGGCAACAGCCAAGACGTGCCCGCACACTTCAGAAAACCACGTCCATTTAAGCGGCACGAAAGTGCGCGAATTGCTTCGCAACGGAGAAAAGCCGCCAAAACAGTTTTCCCGTCCGGAAGTAGCCGATGTACTTATTAAAGGCTTGCGGGAGACCGTAACAAGTAACTAAATTGAAGGATGGTTGCCCATGTCAGTCTCAATGGTTTTTGTGCTAATTGTCATCATTGCTATGGTCAGTGCGCTCCTTTTTGAAATTGCCCGCCCAGATATGATTGTGTTTTCGGCATTGGTGGTTTTGCTGCTGTCTGGAATTTTAACGACAGAAGAAGCGTTGCGCGGCTTTTCCAATCCGGGAATGCTGACCATCGCCTTATTGTTCATCGTAGTCGGGACTGTACAAAAGCATGGCCTAATCGACCAGATGATGATTGGCTGGCTGAACAAGGGCAAAAGCCTGAAAGGTTCACTGTTCCGTATTTTTCTGCCGCTTCCGTTAATCTCTGCTTTTTTGAATAACACGCCGATTGTCGTGACACTGACCCCATTATTGAAGAAATGGTGTGAAGAAAGGAACATTGCACCATCAAAGGTTTTAATTCCTTTGTCGTATGTAACGATTTTAGGAGGGACCATCACGCTGATGGGAACTTCAACGAATCTGGTAGTCCACGGCATGCTGATCGATTATGGGCTTCCTGGATTTTCACTGTTCCAATTGGCGATTGTCGGCATCCCCATCACTATTGTCGGCTTGATCTATCTATTCACCATCGGCAATATGCTTTTGCCCGAGAATAAAGGATTCAGCCAACAGGTGGCTGAAGATTCCCGGAAATACATTGCTGAAATGGTGGTGGAAGAAACCTTTCCGCATACCAACCAAACAGTGGAAGAAGCTAAATTACGTGATTTAAAGGGATTGTACTTGATAGAAATCATCCGGAATCAGACACGAATTTCGTCGGTCAGCTCCAAAACGGTCATCCAGTCTGGAGACCGCCTAATCTTTACCGGGCTCATTGCCACCATCGCAGATCTCCAAAAAAGAAAAGGTCTGACCTTGAAGACGGGTACCAACCTCCAATTGGATGACTTGAAAAACGGCAATACGCAGCTTGCAGAAGCTGTCGTTTCCCATGAATCATCACTATTGTCAAAAACCATCAAGCAATCCCAATTCCGCTCACGTTTTGATGCAGGTGTAATGGCCGTTCACCGCAATAACGAACGCATCAAAAGCAAAGTCGGCGATATCATTCTGCGGCCGGGCGACACCTTGCTATTGCTCGCCGGCAATGGGTTTGTGGAAAAGTACCAGCAATCCAATGACTTTTATGTGGTGTCTTCTATGAAAATGCCTAAGGCACTTGAGGAAAGCCGCTTGGTGGGCTGGTTTTCATTGCTGGTACTTCTGGGTGCGATCGCCTGTGTCATTGTCGGTTGGTTGAGCATGTTCAAAGCCATGGCATTGGCTGTGCTGATTTTGCTGGTGACCAAGTCGATTTCAATGGACGATGCAAAAAACGACGTGCAATTCAATGTACTGCTGCTGATTGCCAGTGCATTCGGGGTAGGAGCGGCCATGACTAAAACAGGTCTGGCGCAATGGGCGGCGGATGGCTTGTTGGCAATCGGACAGCCGTTCGGCCTGTTAGCTATTCTGATTTTAATTTACCTGCTGACCAGTATCTTTACAGAACTGATCACCAATAGTGCTGCGGCTGTCCTGATGATTCCAATCGGCATTGAAATGGCCAGCAACCTGCAGCTTGATCCTATGGGCTTCGCAGTGATCATCACGATTGCTGCCTCTGCAAGCTTTATTACCCCGATCGGTTATCAGACCAACTTGATCGTCTATGGGCCAGGCGGCTACAAATTCATGGATTATGTCAAAGTGGGCACGCCACTCAGTATTCTGGTTATGTCGGTGACTATCGGAATCGTTTACTATTACTGGTTTTAGGAGGAGAAAAGATGACCAAATCAACGAATATTGTATGGCATGAATCAAGTGTCACAAAAGAGGACAGACAAAAATTAAATAACCACAAAAGCGGGGTGCTGTGGTTCACCGGGTTATCGGGATCAGGAAAATCGACGGTATCTGTTGCCTTGGAAAAAGAGATCCACGCACTTGGAATCCGTACCTATCTATTGGATGGGGATAATGTTCGCCACGGATTGAATAAAAATTTGGGATTCAGCCCGGAAGACCGGACAGAAAACATTCGCCGCATCGGTGAAGTTGGAAAACTGATGAGTGATGCAGGGGTATTGACGCTATCGGCATTTATTTCGCCGTATCAGGAAGATCGCGACCAGGTGCGTGCCTTGCTTGAAGAAGATGAGTTCATTGAAATATACGTCAAATGCAGTGTGGACACTTGCGAAGACCGCGACCCGAAAGGCCTCTATAAAAAAGCAAGAGCCGGCGAAATCAAAGGATTCACAGGCATCGATGCGCCATATGAAGAACCGGTAAATCCTGAAATCGTCATTGAAACCGACAAGCAGACTTTGGAAGAGTCGGTTCAGACAATTACAGATTACTTGAAGAAAGCAGGATATCTGGGCTGATGGCTAGTGGCATTGATCCAATGAAATTGCTGGAAATCAGTCTTGCAGCCGGCAAAGAGATCATGGCGGTTTATGGACAGGAATTGATCGTTGAAGCGAAGGCTGACGATTCACCACTGACCATTGCCGATCAGCGGTCACATCAGACCATTGAAAGAGGACTGCAGATTGCCTACCCAGACATACCGGTTCTCAGCGAAGAGGGCAGTAAAATCCCTTATGAAGAGCGGAAAAACTGGCAGCGTTTTTGGCTGGTGGATCCACTCGACGGCACGAAGGAATTCATCAAACGCAATGGTGAGTTCACCGTCAACATCGCTTTAATAGAAGAGAACTATCCGGTTTTGGGTGTGATTTACGTGCCGGCCATGGATGTTTTCTACTACGGTGAAGAAAACAGCGGCGCATTTAAATTGGAAGCTGCTTCAGCTGGAAATTTTGAAAAAGCCGATGAATTATTCGAGGGAAGCATTCTGTTGACTGCAAAAAAAGCTTTAGACCGGACTCGAATCGTAACAAGCCGTTCGCATATGTCCGCTGAAACACAGGAATTCATCGATCGGATAAACGACGATAGCCAACCAATCGAACAGATATCGGCAGGCAGTTCACTGAAGTTTTGTCTGGTAGCAGAAGGGGGAGCGGATTATTACCCCCGCTTTGCGCCGACTATGGAATGGGATACGGCAGCCGGCCAGGCGATTGTCGAAGCAGCTTGCGGAGTTGTGCAGAGCGTTAAAGACCAAACCCGCTTTTCCTACAACAAAGAAAGCCTGAAGAATGGCTGGTTTTTGGCAAGAATATAAAAAGCTTGAGGCTAGTGAATGAAGAAAATGGAAACTCTTTATTGCAGAAAGTAAATAAATGATATTTTCAGAGTTTTATTGACAGCTATCTTTTATTGCTATAGTATTTAGAGAAATTATTAAAACCAAGTAATCTTATAAGGTATTTCTTATCGTGAGAGGTGGAGGGACTGGCCCTTTGAAGCCTCGGCAACAAGTTCTGGTTTTGACCGGATACACTGTGCCAATTCCAGCAGGTTCCATTGGGATCTGGAAGATAAGAAGACAGGCCCCGCAAACTGCGAATTGGTACCCTCTCTTCTTGTTCCATTGGAAGAGGGGGTTTTTTATTTTAGTGGCACGGAGGAATATCCAACCAACGGGACTGCTTACTGAAAATCTTTAATTCAATATATAGAAGTTTAAAGGAGGAAGTTAGGATGAGCCACGCTGTTTCGTACGAGCAATTTACTGGAGATCCATTTAAAGATTTGGCACCGACCGATCTCTTGAAAGGGGCTGCTGATATTCTGCAATGGGCCTATGAATCCTATGGAGAGAATATTGTCTATGCTTGCAGCTTTGGGGCAGAAGGCATGGTGCTGATTGATTTGATCTCCAAGGTGAAAAGCGATGCCGAAGTGGTGTTTCTCGATACCGACGTCCACTTCAACCAAACTTATGAACTGATTGAACGCGTCAAGAAGCGCTACCCGAAATTGAATATCCGGATGAAAAAGCCAGAATTGACGTTAGAAGAGCAAGCCAGCCAGTTCGGTGATGAACTATGGAACAGCCAGCCGGATAAATGCTGTGATATCCGCAAGGTCAAGCCGTTGGAACAAACACTTTCGGGTTCACAGGCTTGGATTTCAGGCCTTAGAAGAGAGCAGTCAGCCAGCCGCAGCAAGACGGATTTCATCAACAAGGACAACCGGTTCAAGTCGGTTAAAGTTTGTCCGCTGATTCATTGGACATGGGACGATGTTTGGCAGTATATCCAATTGAATGGCCTGGAATACAACATTCTGCATGACGAAGGTTATCCAAGCATCGGCTGCAAGCATTGCTCTTTTGCAGTGACGACTGATGGAGACAGCCGCGACGGCAGATGGAAAGGCTTTGCGAAAACTGAATGTGGCCTGCATACATAATGAGGCCGGCAATAGAGTAAATTACCGATCAGAAAATGGCATAATCATCGTTTCTCTGGTTGAAAAAAGGAGTCTAGGAAGCTTATGAAAAAAGTCTATTTAGTGGGTGCAGGTCCAGGCGACCTTGATTTGATTACAGTGAAAGGGTTGAAAGCCATTCAGAAGGCTGATGTCATCCTTTATGATCGCTTAATAAACCAGGAATTGCTGGACGAAGCGAAAGAACATGCCCAATTGATTTATTGCGGCAAAAAACCCGATAACCATTCCTTGAAGCAAGAAGAAATCAACGAGCTGCTTTGCCGGTTCGCATTGCAGGGAAAAGTCGTCACACGTTTAAAAGGAGGCGATCCTTTCGTCTTCGGCAGAGGCGGGGAAGAAGCAGAGGCATTGGTGGACCACAATATCCCGTTTGAAATTGTTCCAGGTATCACAGCGGGCATTGCAGCGCCGGCTTACGCTGGAATCCCGGTCACTCACCGTGATTACAGTTCTTCCGTAGCCTTTATTTCAGGAGTCAGCAAAGTGGGCGTCGACCAGGATGAATACTGGGAACATGTCGTCAAAAGCATGGATACGTTGTGCATCTACATGGGCGTCAGCAAGCTTCCTGAAATCTGTGGCCGCTTAATGCGCCACGGATTAAAACCGACGACACCGATCGCCTTGATTGAATGGGGGACGACAGAACGCCAACGGACGGTTACGGGAACACTCGAAGACATTATCCGAAACGCCAAGGATTTCGAGAATCCATCGATGATTGTAGTGGGAGAAGTGGTTCGATTGAGAGACAAATTGCAATGGTATGAGCAGCTGCAGGACGAACAGCAATTCCAGCTTGCCGCCCATGTTGGATAAGGAGATGGTGACATGCAGGCTGTACTTTACGTAAGCCATGGAAGCCGTGTAAAAGAAACACGCGATGAAGCGATGGCGTTTATGGAGCAGGTTCATCAAAAGGTAGATGTAACTCTTCACGAAACCTGCTTTTTGGAGCTGGCCAGTCCGGATATTGGGGAAGGAATTGACAGCCTTGTCAAACAAGGCGCGACAGCAATTGCAGTCGTTCCAGTTCTGTTGCTGAGCGCCGGACATTATTACGAAGACATTCCAGATGAAGTCAAAAAATCGGTCTTGCGTTATCAGGATATCCGCTTTACTTACGGAAAACCGCTTGGTGTCCAAGATCGGCTCGTTGAGATTTTAGCTGAGCGTCTGCAGGAGACGACAGTGGAGCGATTGCCTGAAGCGAAGATTCTGCTGGTCGGAAGAGGCGGGAAGAGCTCGGAAATCACCCGTTCGGTTGAAGAAATTGCTGCGAAACTGGCAGTGAAAGCAAATGTACCGAACGTGGAAGTCTGTTATTTGGCCGCAGCTGCCCCGTCATTTGATGAAGGATTGCAAGCTTCCATCAATTCCGGCAGCAACCAGATTTTCGTGGTTCCTTATTTATGGTTCACAGGCCTTTTGGTGAAATCAATGCAGAAGAAAATCAACGCTTTGTCTTCAGACGACCAGCAAATCATCTTATGCGGATATTTAGGCAACCATCCATCCATGGTGGATGCCCTGGCCGAACGCACACAAGAAGCGCTGCAAAGTGAGCAACAATTAGCATGGTGAGTGACAGAAGGAGAGATTGAACATGAATGGATTGGCCGGAAAGAAAATTGGCGTCGCCGCAGTCCGCGCTGCAAAAGAAATCAGCTTGCTGATCGAAAAGCAGTCCGGTACACCTGTCATTCTCCCGATTCAGGGAAGACAACGGCTGAACGAAGACATCAGCGCACAGAACATCACAGATTTTTTAGCCAAATCTTTTGACTGGGCCATCTTCACGACGGGGATCGGAGCAAGAACTTTAACCGATTCCGCAGAAAGCATCGGACTTCAGTCGCGTTATATCGACAAGCTGAAAGAAACGAAATTGGCTGTTCGAGGCAGCAAAACAATGAAATGGATCAAAGAACATGGCTTAGAGCCGGTTCATGTTTCAGAAGATGGAACCATGAATAACCTGCTCGCGGCTTTGGCTGAAGAATACGAAGGCAAGAGCCCGCAGCGGATCTTTCTCCAGGCCTACGACCAGGACGACGATAAACTGAAAAGCATATTGGAGGAAAAGGGCCACTCGGTTTACTTATCCCGCCCTTATTCCTATGAAAAACCGGATTCTTTAGTAGTAGACCAACTAAAACAATCCATCATCGCACAGTCCTTGGACGCCATTGTTTTTACCAGTAAAACGCAGGTAAGGAATATCTTCGCCGACACTGAGCAAAGCCAAGAACTGGTCAACGCTTTCAATGACCGGGTGCTGGCAGTTGCCGTCGGAAAAGTCACTGCCCAAGAGCTGGAAAGCAATGGCATCAATCAAGTGCTGCAGCCCGAACACCAGAAGATGGGGGCGATGATCGTAGCAATCGATCATCATTACCGCCAGCAGCAAATTCTTCAATAAATAAAAATAAACGAATTTCGAGGTGAAACAATTTGCAATTGCAGACAATGAACAGCCCATTCGATCAGGAACAGGTCGAGCTTATCAATCGCTTATTGCCGATGCTGACCGACAATCAGAAAATTTGGCTGAACGGCTATTTGGCCGGCACACAATCAGCCGCCACAGTAGCGGTGCAGGAACAACCCGGATTGGAATGGTATGCACAGCAAGGCGGTGCACCGGTTGCCACGCGTGAAATCACCATTCTGGTCGGCTCTCATACCGGCAACTGCCAATCGGTTGCCAAAGAGGTTTCGAAAAAACTGCAGGACAAAGACTATCAAGTGAAGCTTACGCCAATGGATGAGTTTAAACCGAAAGACTTGAAAAAAGTCGAAGATTTATTGGTCATCACCAGTACGCACGGAGACGGCCATCCGCCGGATAACGCCATTGCTCTTTATGACTTCCTGCACAGCAAACGTGCTCCGAAGCTTGATGATGTCCGGTTCTCGGTGTTGTCATTGGGGGACAGCTCCTACGAATTCTTTTGCCAGACCGGGAAGGATTTCGATAAGCGTCTGGAGGAATTGGGCGCCAAACGCATTCATCCGCGTGTAGACGCCGATTTGGATTTTGAAGAACCGGCAGAGGAATGGTTCGACGGCGTCTTCAGCATCTTGAACAAAGACAAAGAAACAGATCGTCCTGGTCCGGGAGCTGCTTCGGCTGCTCAAGAAATTCCAGCTGCCAGCAAGCCTGCCTATTCCCGCAGCAATCCGTTCAACGCGGAAGTTCTGGAAAATATCAATTTGAATGGGCGCGGGTCGAATAAAGAAACGCGCCATCTGGAACTCGATTTGGAAGGTTCTGGCCTGCAATATGAACCGGGAGACAGCTTGGGGATTGTTCCTGAAAACGAAGACAAGCTGGTTGATCAATTGATTGCGGCGGCAGGATGGAATCCAAATGATTCGGTATCGATCAACAAGCAAGGCGATACGAGCTCATTGCGCGACGCATTGATTACGACTTTTGAAATCACCAGCCTGTCGAAGCCGTTGCTTGAAAAAGCGGCCGCTTTTGCAGAAGGTGATGCCCTGAAGAATTTATTGGAACTTGAAAACAAAGAACAGCTGCAGGCTTATATCTATGGAAGAGATCTGATCGACTTGACGGAAGATTTCGGACCGTGGCAAGTGCCTGCTGCTGAATTCATTAAAATCCTGCGCAAAATACCGGTTCGCCTGTATTCGATTGCCAGCAGTGCAAAAGCGAATCCGGATGAAGTTCATTTGACCGTAGGCGCTTTGCGCTACGAAGCGAATGGACGGAAACGGACGGGCGTCTGCTCGACGCAATGTGCAGAACGTTCAGAAGCCGGCGCAACGCTCCCAGTGTTCATCCAAAGCAATAATAGTTTCCGTTTGCCTGAAAATCCGGAGACGCCGATCATCATGATCGGTGCTGGAACAGGAGTCGCTCCTTACCGTGCTTTCATGGAAGAACGGGAAGAAACGGATGCACAAGGAGACGCGTGGCTGTTCTTCGGTGAACAGCATTTCGTCACCGATTTCCTTTACCAGACTGAATGGCAAAGATGGTTGAAGGATGGCGTCCTGACGAAGATGGATGTCGCCTTCTCCCGGGATACGGCAGAAAAGATTTATGTGCAGCACCGTTTGATGGAAAAGAGCCAGGAAGTGTATCAATGGTTGGAAGCTGGAGCGAATGTCTATGTCTGCGGCGATGAAAAATACATGGCCAAAGATGTCCATGCTACGTTGGCGACCATTCTGGAGCAGGAAGGCACTATGAGTGCAGAGCAAGCGGAAGAGTATTTGACTTCCATGCGCAGCGACAAACGTTACTTGCGCGATGTTTATTAAGCAGACCCGCTCAACATTGAAAGGAGCTTATCATGAAAATTAAAGAATTGACTGACATAGAAGGCACTCCAAGTGAAATGGAGGTCATCAAAGACCGAACCAACTACTTGCGGGGCAATATTGAAGAAAGCTTTGCGGAGCGCTTGACGGCTTCGATTCCGGATGAAGACACCAAACTATTGAAATTCCACGGCAGCTATATGCAGGACGACCGGGATATCCGCAACGAACGTGCCCAGCAGAAACTTGAGCCTGCCTACCAATTCATGATCCGTGTCCGCTTGCCTGCAGGCGTCGCCACGCCGCATCAATGGCTGACGATGGACAACCTGGCAAACACACATGGCAATGGCACTTTAAAGCTGACGACGCGCCAGACTTTCCAGATGCATGGCATTTTGAAATGGAATATGAAGAGCACCATCCAGGAAATGAACCATGCCTTGATGGATACGATTGCTGCTTGCGGAGACGTCAACCGGAACGTCATGTCGACATCCAATCCGTATCAGTCGGATGTTCACGGAGAAGTCTATGACATCTCCCGCGAATTAAGTGAACACTTGCTTCCGAAAACAAGAGCCTATCATGAAATTTGGCTGGATGAAGAAAAAGTCGTCGACAGCAACGAAGCAGAAGAAGTGGAACCGATGTACGGGCGCTATTATTTGCCTCGGAAATTCAAAATCGGTTTTGCGATTCCTCCTGCCAATGATGTTGATATCTACTCCCAGGATCTTGGGTTTATTGCCATCCTGGAAGGCGGCAAGCTGCAAGGCTTCAACGTTACGGTCGGAGGCGGCATGGGCATGACGCATGGCGACGCGAATACGTACCCGCAATTGGCACGCGTGATCGGATTCTGCCCGCCGGACAAAGTCAATGAAGTCGGTGAGAAGATCCTGACCATCCAGCGTGATTACGGAAACCGAACGGACCGGAAAAATGCCCGTTTCAAATACACTGTCGACAGATTGGGGCTTGATTGGATCAGAAATGAACTGAACACGCGCCTCGGCTGGGAGATTGAAGAAGAGCGTCCATTCCAGTTCGACCGTAACGGCGACCGTTATGGCTGGATTGAAAGCGACGGCAAATGGCATTTGACGCTATTCATCGAGAATGGCCGTGTTAAAGACTTTGACGGCTACCCATTGATGACAGGGCTCCGTGAAATTGCCCATGTCCACACAGGGGAATTCCGCCTGACAGCCAACCAGAACTTGATCATCAGCAATGTCACAGCGACAAACAAAGCGAAAATCGATGCTTTGGTTGAGAAATACGGACTGACTGATGGCAAAGAAAATTCAGCGCTGCGCCAGAATTCGATGGCGTGTGTGGCATTGCCGACTTGTGGTTTGGCAATGGCAGAAGCGGAACGGTATTTGCCGGTGCTGATCAGCAAAATCGAAGATACGCTGGACGAAGCTGGCCTGCGTGACGAAGAAATCATCATCCGTATGTCGGGCTGTCCGAATAGCTGTTCACGCCCTGCACTTGGAGAAATCGGCTTTATCGGCAAAGCGCCCGGAAAATACAATATGTATTTAGGGGCGGGTTTTGCAGGAGACCGGCTGAACAAAATGTATCGCGAAAACATTGGAGAAGAAGAGATTTTAGCGACGCTGAAACCGATCTTTTTCCAATTTGCAAAAGAACGCCAGGAAAACGAACATTTCGGTGATTTCGTTATTCGCGCCGGTTATGTAGCGGCGGTCACATCGGGTCTTAATTTCCATAGCTAATCATATAAAGTCCAATCGATAGCCCGGGGGTAGTTTCCGGGCTATTGTTGTCAGGAAAATCCATGAAAGAGGAGTGTTCACATTGAAATACAGTTACATATCCCATCTTTATTGCCCGAAATGCGAGGCCGTTTACGATACGAAGCAACAGCATCAATTATGCACATGCGGTTCGCCATTATTGGTGGATTACCATTGGGACGAACTGAAAGCGGATCTGAAACGCGATGAGGTAGAAAAAAGGCAGCCGACTTTATGGAGATACCATGAGATGCTGCCGGTGGAAAACGAAGCGAACGTGGTGTCACAAGGCGAGGGCATGACGCCGCTGATAGCGATGCCAGCCCTTGGAAAAGACATGGATGTGGAAAATCTCTATATGAAAGACGAGGGATTGGTGCCGACAGGGACGTTTAAAGCAAGAGGCGCAGCTGTCGGCGTGTCCAAGGCGAAGGAAGTGGGCGTCAAGGAATTCGCAATGCCGACTAACGGCAATGCAGGGGCTGCATGGGCCCTTTATGGCGCCAAAGCCGGTATCCAATCGACCATCGTCATGCCGCAGGACGCACCGAAAATCACGCGCAACGAAGTGGCCTTGTCCGGGGCGAATCTGTATTTAGTCAATGGACTGATCAGTGATGCCGGAAAAATCGTCGGACAAGCTGTAAAGGACTTTGGCCTGTACGACGTATCAACATTGAAAGAGCCCTACCGCATCGAAGGCAAGAAAACGATGGGTTTGGAAATTGCAGAACAGATGGGCTGGGAAATGCCGGACGTCATTCTTTACCCGACTGGAGGGGGAGTGGGCTTGATCGGCATCTATAAAGCCTTGAATGAACTGAAGAAACTGGGGTGGATCGAAGGCAATCTGCCGCGCTTGGTGGCTGTTCAGGCGACGGGTTGCGCGCCGATTGTCAAAGCCTGGGAAGAAGGGAAGAACGAGTCCGAATTCTGGGCAAGTTCCAGCACACAGGCTTTTGGCATCAATGTGCCGAAAGCGCTGGGCGATTTCCTGGTGTTGGATGCCATCTACAAAACAGAAGGCTGCGCTATTGCAGTGGATGATCAGGAAATGCTTGCTGAACAAGGAAAAATTGCCCGTCTGGAAGGATCCTTCATCTGTCCTGAAGGCGCAGCTGTTTTTGTAGCCATCCGCGAATTACGGAAACAGAACTGGATTAAAGAAGGCGAAACGGTTGTCGCTTTGAACACCGGAGCGGGTATCAAATACCCGGATACCGTAAATATCGATGTGCCCATTTTGGAAATCGGTGATTCAATCACTGTGAAGTCATAGAGAAGATGGAGAAATTCAGCTACGTTGAAGGGGTGAGCGAATCATGAAAATTAAAGGGAATTTGCTGGTGCAGATTTTAATCGCTTTTGCTGTGGCAGTCATTTTGGGAATTGTGTTTGGTCCGGCAATTGAGGTTGTCGCACCATTGGGCGACTTGTTCTTAAGGCTGATCAAATTTATCATTGCACCTTTGATTTTGGCGACCTTGGTTGTCGGAATCGCCAGCACAGGAGACCCGAAACAGCTCGGGAGAATCGGGATAAAAACCATTTCGTATTACTTGGCCACAACCGGGATTGCCGTTGTCATCGGTTTGGGATTTGCTTATTTGATTTCACCAGGCAAAGGGCTTGATCTCAGCATTCCGGATACCACGGTGGAAGTAAATGAAACAGGCGGCGCCATTGCCACTTTGCTGAATATCATTCCTGAAAATCCGTTTGAAGCACTTGCTTCAGGCAACATTCTGCAGATTATCTTTTTCGCAGTTTTTATTGGGCTGGCGATTACGTTGGTCGGAAAACCGGCTGCGCCCGTCCGTCGTTTCTTTGAAGGGTTTGCAGAGGTGATGTATAAAATAACAGGCATTATCATGCGATTCGCTCCAATCGGTGTTTTAGGGCTAGTAGCACCGGTTGTCGGACAATACGGGTTATCCGTCTTGCTGCCCTTGGCGAAATTGATTTTGGCTGTGGCCCTTGCCTGCTTATTCCATGCAGCTGTCGTCTATTCGCTGGCGGTCAAAACTTTAGGGAAGACCCGTCCATTGAAATTCTTCAGAGGAATTGCTCCGGCTGCGGCCGTTGCGTTCAGTACGTGCAGCAGTTCGGGCACCTTGCCTGTAACATTCAAGAATACCCAGGAAAACTTAGGGGTTTCCAGAAAAATAAGCAGTTTTGTGCTGCCTCTTGGCGCAACCTTGAATATGGATGGCGCAGCCATCTATCAAGGCATCGCTGTCGTTTTTATCGCCCAGGTTTCGGGAGTGGAGCTTACCTTGTCACAATTGCTGATTGTTATCTTTACAACCATATTAGCTTCCATCGGTGCAGCTGGGGTACCGGGTGCAGGTCTGGTTATGCTGGCGATGGTAGTGAGTGCTGCCGGTCTGCCGCTTGAGGGCATTGCTTTGGTTGCCGGAGTGGACCGCATCCTTGATATGTTCAGAACATCTGTCAACGTGGTTGGCGACGCTTCAGCCGCCGTTGTGGTGGCTGCCACTGAAAACGAGCTGTGGATCGATGAGCCGGCAGCAGATATCAGCTCTGATGAAGTTCCGGACGGTGAGCTCAGTGCTTGGAACTTCAAGTGATAGTGGAATAAAGAACTTAACAACAAGCTGAATTCTGAAACCCTTCATCAGTCCTTTAACCTGGTGAAGGGTTTTTAGTTGGGTGAAGTCGTCATTCATGAAAGGGTGCTGTGGAGTTATCGCCTATCTTATTTGCTTTTGCTGTTCTATGATAAGGAAAGAAGAAAGCCAGAGCGTTTTTTGGAAGGAAGATTAATATGGCAGCGGAAAAATGGAAGGCTTTATTTTGGATTGCACTGGCAGAGCTGTTTGCGCTGAGTTTGTGGTTCAGTGCGAGCGTAACCGGTCCGGAATTGAAGGAGCTGTGGAGCCTCACAGCGCGAACGGAAGCTTGGTTGTCGGCATCTGTTCCAGTCGGTTTTATCATCGGCACCTTGGCCAGCGTTTATTTTGGCATTGCGGATCGTTTTAATGCACGAAAAGTTTTCGCACTTTCTGCATTGGCAGGCGCGCTGATCAACGGTCTGCTGCCAATTGCGGACAGCGCCCTTATGGGCATTACGCTGCGTGTGTTGACCGGTGTAGCACTTGCCGGTGTTTATCCGACAGCAGTCAAGTTGCTTTCACTGTGGTTTCCAACGAAAAGAGGATTGGCACTGGGAATTTTAATAGCGGCGTTGACCTTAGGCTCGTCGTTGCCCCATTTCATCAGCATCTTTTTTTCCGCTGTGGATTGGAAATTGGTCATGATTGTGAGTTCGTTATTGGCTCTGGTTGCATCAGCTATTATGCACTGGGTTGTGGAAGACGCTCCCGCTTCTTCACAACGCCTGGTATTCTCCTTTAAATTAATTAAAAAAGTCTTGCTTAATAAACCTGTTATGCTGGCGAACTACGGCTATTTCGGCCACATGTGGGAATTGTATGCGATGTGGACATGGTTGCCTGTTTTTCTTGCTGCCAGCTTTGCAAATGCTTCGCCTCAAGTCAGTTCGGCAACCATCGCTTTCTCGTCTTTTGCCTCAATTGGAATTGCAGGAGCGGTTGGCTGTGTACTGGGAGGTTTAGTGGCAGACAAATTAGGCAGGTCGCGGCTGACCGTTCTTTCTCTCGGAGTCAGTGGTGCCTGTTCAGTCATCATCGGTTTCACGTTCGGACAGGCTTTATGGCTGACGTTGCTGGTCGCAGTGATTTGGGGTATGTCTGTGATTTCCGATTCGGCCCAATTTTCAGCAGCGGTAACGGAATTTGCAGATGCTCCGTATTTAGGGACAGCTTTGACATTCCAAATGTGCATCGGGTTTTTAATCACCATTTTCTCAATCAATTTAATTCCGATCGTGCAAAGCATTATCGGGTGGGAGTGGGTGTTTGCAGTATTGAGCATCGGTCCTGTATTGGGCTTGATTTCCATGATGAAATTCCGTATCTATGAAATTAAATCAGCTAAACAATAGTCTTTAGTACATAGACAAAAAGAACTATCGCTTTTGTGTGAAAATGATTATGATAGAGAGAAAAGAACGCAGATGGTTGCAAAGGGGATAGCAGGATGAATTGGTTGCCGAAGAGAAAAGATAAGGTAGCAGCTTTCTGGGAATGGTTTGAAGACAATAAAGAAGCCTATTTTGAATTGGACGATTCCGGTAGAGACAAGCTCTTTAACCAATTGGAAAAGAAGTTGCATAAAGTAAACCGGCATCTGGCTTTTGAACTCAGTGAAGGGCTGGTGGACGGAAAACGGGAATTCATCGTCAGCGCTGATGGCATGGTGGAAGCATTTGACGCTGTGATCAATCTGGTCGGCCAAGCCCCTGATTTGGCACTCTTTACGATCGTGGCGTTTCGTCAGCCGCAGGAAGAAGAGGTTTCCATCGAGTATGGTGAAATTGAACTGTCATGGGAAGACATTTTCTGCACCTTCGAAAAAGACAGCGATGAAGTCAACCTGATTTTGTACATCAAAGGATTTACAGAAGACAATGAAGATGAATTCGTCTCGGCTTCATTTATTCTGCTGGATACAATCATCGGCGAATACAATGCCGGCATGCGCATCGGTGAAATCGAATTTACCAGTTACGAAGGGCAGCCGGACGTCCGGCCAGTGAAGGAACTGCAAAGCCTTTTTTAATGGAGAGTGAAACCGTACTGAATAACCCAAGCAAAAAGCCTGTCTGAAATCTTCAGACAGGCTTTTTGCTTTTGAACTTATGAGGATTGTTCTTGCTTATTAAGGCGTTGTCGGGCAGAAGAATTGGCAGGTATGATGGCTTTTCTTCCAAGCGCTTTGGCTAAGCCGAATTCAGGCATATTCACATAAATCGATTCCGATTGGCCAGGAGAGATAAGGTAGGTTTCATGATAGATGCCGACAGCGTCGCTGTTTCTTGCTTTTTGATTGAAGGTTTTCCAGGCAGACAAATGTTTTTGTCCTTTTGAATAAGCGTGCAGCTCTTCTTCGGAACCCCAATATTGAACCATGAAAGTAAGCGGCAATTTGAAGAAGTTTTCAGATGACAGGCAGCCCAGTCCATTGCAGCCTGCGTTGTCCGTAATCCATAATCCAAGGTGATCAGCCAAAACGGGGCGTTGGGCTGCTCCATTAACTGCGTTTGAATCATTTCTTGAATACCACGATAAGTGTTGAGGCGCTCAGCCAATTTTTCGCAATAAGCCTCTAAATGGTTGAGTGTTTCCTGAACATCCTGATTTCGGCTGAAGAACAGTTTGAGGAATAATTCGTTTTTTCTGTAGGCAACTGGTGAATGGGCTATTGAATCCATTCTTTTAGAACACGTTCTCCTTCAGCGGTAATCGTATACTCCTTTTTATCGGGTTTACTTTCCTGAACCTGATTTTCTACTGAGGCATAACCTTTTTCCACCAACACTTTCAAACTAGGATAAACCTGTCCATAACTGATTTTCCAAAAATGGTTCAGGCTTGTATCAATCATTTGCTTGATCGAATAACCTGTGCGGCAGTCTGTTGTCAATAGACCAAGAATGGCATATTGCGAATGATTTTCTCTAGCCATTTATACGCCTCCCTATATCAAGTTGATATATATCACTTTGCTATAAAATACTCTTTTTTTGACCTTTCGTATAAAATTTGATAATAAAATGCTTTATGCATTCAATAAACAGGTATAGCAAGTAAAAGGAGGGAGAGCGATGGAGAATAAAGAAAAAGCCGGAAAGAAAACAGGTCGGGCAATTTCCAACAAACTGACAGCAGATATGATTAGCTCACTGCCAACCTGTATAAAAGGGTGGTTATCTGAAATTGAGGCTGTTGGCCATGAACAAATCAATTTGGTGAGCCTTAAGCAATCGGGGGTAATGAAACTGAAACCCGAACAGAAGCGGTGGACCGTATCCGAAGCAGAACAAATCAGCCATACAGATCCACCAGCTTTCCGATGGATCGTGAAGTTGAAAATGGGAAAAGGATTGGTTGTGACAGGAAAAGACAGTTTTTTGGAAGGGAAGGCAGGCATGCATATCAAGCTTGCCGGCATTATTCCGATTTCCAAAACAGTTGATGATGAAAAGACCAATGAATCCGCACTCCAGCGTTACCTGATGGAGCTAGTCTGGTATCCTTCGGCTGTCCTCAGTCCCTTCATTTCCTGGGAGGAGGTGGACGCACACTCCGCAACAGCGACCATGAATTTTGAAGGTCTTAAAGGTTCTGTCACTTATTTTTTCAATGAACAAAACGAATTGCTGAAAGTGGAAGCCTGGCGCTACAAAGACGGTGGAGAAGACGCACGTCCCCTGCTGTGCGTGGGCACTGTTAAAGAGCAGCGGAAAGTGGGGGGACTGACCGTTCCAGTGAAGATGGAAATCACCTGGATGCTGGAAGAAGGGCCGTTCACCTGGTATCGATTTGATGTACATGATGTTCGATTTAATTCTATCAATGGACGATTTTCCTGAAGACAAACTGAATTGCAGGACTGCAAAAAATCGGGATGCATTCGGAAATTTTTCTAAGTGCCTTTATAAAAACATAACGCCCTTTTCCTGGTCTAATTTCAACGGTTGGATGAAAGTATAAAATTGATTTATGCCCTAAACGTATACATTGTGAAAAAAATCACAGAAATTTCATTGTTTTTCGACAGATTGCCTTGACCTGCTCTTCAGATACAGGTACCATATTTAGAATACTTAAAACTGAATAGTGAATTCTTATCGAGAGAAGTTGAGGGACTGGCCCTATGAAGCTTCAGCAACCAGCCGAAAGGTCAGGTGCTAAATCCAGCAGACAAGAAATTGTCTGGCAGATGAAAAGGAACGAGTTTGATATCGTAAAGCCTTCTTTTTCATGAAGGCTTTTTTTGTATATATGGGAGGTTGAGAAGAGTGGGTTTATTAGACGAATTAAAGACCAGGATTTTGACAGCGGATGGAGCCATGGGAACATTGCTGTATTCGTACGGCATCGAGTATTGCAATGAGGAATTGAACCTTCAGCGCCCGGAAGTGATTGAGAAGATCCATCTGGATTACATCAAAGCCGGTGCGGACATCATCCAGACCAACACGTATGGAGCGAATGCAGCGAAGCTGGCACGCTACGGTTTGGAAGCGCAAGTCGCTGATATCAATAAAGCTGCGATCGACATCGCCAAGCGTGCAGCAGCGCCAGGCGGCCAATTTGTTTTCGGAACCATCGGCGGAATCCGTGGAATCCGGAAAAGCGATGCCACCCTGCAGGAAATCATTGCGATGGTGGACCAGCAGGCAAGCCACTTATTGGCGGGAAATCCCGACGGCCTATTGCTGGAAACCTATTACGATTTCGAAGAACTTGCGGAAACGGTCAAGCACCTGAAAGGCATGACCGATACACCATTGATTGCGCAAGTATCCATGCATGACCCAGGGATTCTGCAAAATGGAATGTCGTTGAACGATGCTCTTCATCAACTGGAAAGTCTGGGAGCGGACATTGTCGGCGTCAACTGCCGCTTGGGGCCACACCATACCATCCAGGCTTTTGAAGAAGTCACCTTGCCTGAAAAAGCGTTTTTGTCGGCATACCCGAACGCCAGTCTGCTGGATGTGGAGGATGGCCGGATCGTTTATGAATCGGAAGCGGATTATTTTGGACGCGCCACTTTGTTGTTGAGAGAAGAAGGGGTCCGTTTAATTGGTGGCTGCTGCGGCACAACGCCGAAACACATTGAAGCAGTGAAAAAACACCTGAACCATTTGCCGCCGATTGCCCATAAAGAAGTCACGGAAAGAAAACCGATTGTCATCCGTGAAGCGGAAGCATTGGCAGTCAAACCGCTTCATGAACAAGCCAAAACGGAACGGACCATCATTGTGGAGCTGGACACGCCGCGCCATTTGGATACCACTAAATTCCTGGAAGGCTCTGCCGCTTTGAACGAGGCGGGAGTGGATGCCGTAACCATGGCGGACAATTCTTTGGCATCGCCCCGCATCAGCAATATGGCGATGGGCTCGATCCTCAAACACAAGCAAGACATTCGGGCGCTTGCCCACATTACTTGCCGTGACCGCAACCTGATCGGTCTGCAATCGCATTTGATGGGGCTCGATGCGCTTGGAATCCATGATATACTCGCCGTAACAGGAGATCCGACCAAAGTCGGCGATTTCCCGGGAGCAACCAGCGTCTATGACGTGTCGAGCATGGAATTGATCCAGCTGATCAAAAAGCTCAATGAAGGCATTTCATTTTCCGGCAAGCCTTTGCGGAAAAAAGCCAACTTTTCGGTCGCTGCGGCATTCAATCCGAATGTCCGTGTGCTGGACCGGGCCGTAGCGAGACTGGAGAAGAAAATCGAAAGCGGTGCAGATTATTTCATTTCGCAGCCGGTTTACACAAAAGAGAAAATCATCGAAATCCACGAAGCGACCAAACACCTGGAAACACCGATTTTTATCGGAGTTATGCCGTTGACGAGCATCCGCAGTGCCGAATTCCTGCACAATGAAGTGCCGGGAATCAAACTGTCGGAAGATGCGCTTGAACGTATGCGTGCCTGCGGCGAAGACAAAGGCCGCGCGACGGAAGAAGGCATCCAGATTGCGAAAGAATTGATCGATACAGCAGCTGAACTGTTCCATGGCATCTACCTGATCACACCGTTTGTCCGTTACGATATGACCGTGGAATTGATCCATTACATCAGACAACTAGATCAACAGAAAGAGAGCGATCCTATACATGTCCAAACATCTTATTGAACAACAACTCGAAAAAAGAATATTGATCATCGATGGAGCTATGGGAACGATGATCCAGAATGCGGATCTTTCACCTGAAGATTTTGGTGGTGATGAATTCGACGGCTGCAACGAATATTTGAATATTGTCCGTCCGGAGGTTATTGAAGAAATTCATGCGGCCTATTTGGAAGCGGGAGCTGATATTCTTTGCACCAATACATTCGGCGGAACGCCGATCGTGTTGGATGAGTATGGAATCGGCGATCAGGCAGCGGAAATCAACCGGCGTGGAGTGGAAATCGCAAAAAAGGCGGCGGCTGCTTATTCAACGCCGGAATGGCCGCGTTTTGTGGCCGGTGCTATTGGGCCGACGACGAAAACATTGTCGGTGACAGGCGGCGCGACATTTGATGAAATGCTGGAAAACTTTTATGTGCAAGCCAAGGCATTGATTGAAGGCGGAGCGGATTTGATCTTGCTGGAGACGAGCCAGGACATGCTGAATGTCAAAGCGGCGACTATCGGCATCAAGCAAGCTTTTGAAGAAACCGGAATCGAATTGCCGATTATGGTGTCAGGGACCATCGAACCGATGGGCACGACACTCGCCGGCCAAAGCATCGAAGCGTTCTACATCTCGATCGAACACGTCAAACCCTTGTCGGTCGGCTTGAACTGTGCAACAGGACCGGAATTCATGACGGACCATATCCGTTCGCTATCGGAGTTGTCGGACGGCTATGTCAGCTGTTACCCGAACGCGGGCTTGCCCGATGAAGATGGACATTACCATGAAACGCCGGAATCACTGGCGAAAAAATTGCGCGGCTTTGCCGATAAAGGCTGGCTGAACGTCGTAGGCGGCTGTTGTGGAACTACGCCTGCACACATCAAAGCAGTCCGTGAAGCAATGGAAGGTCTGGCACCAAGAAAGCCGGACCCGGTTGACCATGGCCACGTAGTGTCTGGGATTGAACCATTGCAATACGATGAAACCATGCGTCCGCTGTTTATCGGGGAACGCACAAACGTCATCGGTTCCCGCAAATTCAAGCGCTTGATCATCGATGGCCAGTTTGAAGAAGCTGCAGAAATCGCCCGTGCACAAGTCAAGAATGGTGCACATGTCATCGATATCTGCCTGGCGAACCCGGACCGGGACGAAGTGGAAGACATGACCAACTTCATGAAAGAAGTCGTCAAGAAAGTCAAAGTGCCATTGGTGATTGATTCCACGGATGAAGAAGTCATTGAAGTGGCGCTGAAATATTCACAAGGCAAAGCGATCATCAACTCGATCAACCTGGAAGATGGGGAAGAGCGTTTTGACGCAGTGATGCCGCTGGTGAAAAAATATGGGGCAGCAGTTGTTGTCGGAACGATCGACGAGCCGGGAATGGCCGTTACGCGTGAGCGCAAACTGGAAATTGCCGAACGGTCTTATGATCTGCTGGTCAATAAATGGGGTCTGGCACCGGAAGATATCATTTTTGATCCACTGGTCTTCCCGGTCGGTACAGGAGATCAGCAATACATCGGCTCTGCAGTGGAAACCATTGAAGGCATTCGCCTGATCAAGGAAAAAATGCCGCGGGCTTTGACCATTCTTGGCGTCAGCAACGTATCTTTCGGTTTGCCGCCGGTTGGCCGAGAAGTGCTGAATGCGGTTTATCTATACCACTGCACGCAGGCTGGATTGGATTACGCCATCGTTAACACGGAAAAATTGGAGCGTTATGCTTCGATTCCGAAGCAGGAAATCGATATGGCCAATGAATTGCTGTTTACAACAACTGATGAAACTTTGGCTGATTTCACCGCTTTCTACCGCGACAAGAAAAAAGAAAAGACCGAAGACGATATCCCGAAAACTGTGCCTGACCGTTTGGCTTATTACATTATCGAAGGCACAAAAGAAGGGTTGATTCCGGATTTGGAAAAAGCCCTGGAGATGTACGATGAACCGCTGGATGTTATCAATGGACCTTTGATGAAAGGAATGGCTGAAGTTGGCCGGCTGTTCAATGACAACCAATTGATTGTCGCCGAAGTGCTACAGAGTGCCGGCGTCATGAAAGCCGCGGTTTCATTCCTTGAACAGTTCATGGAGAAGAAAGAAGACGATTCCGGAAAAGGAAAAATCGTTCTGGCTACCGTAAAAGGCGATGTCCACGACATCGGCAAAAATCTGGTCGAAATCATTTTGAGCAATAATGGCTTTAAAGTAATCGATGTCGGCATTAAAGTGTCGCCGGCGACTTTGATTGAAGTGATCCGCAAAGAAAAGCCGGACATGATCGGCTTGTCTGGCTTGCTGGTCAAGTCTGCAAAACAGATGGTCATCACCGCCCAGGATTTCAAGGAAGCGGGCATCGATGTGCCGATTCTGGTAGGCGGCGCGGCTTTATCGAGACGCTTTACGGAAACCAAGATTTCAGCGGAATACGATGGACCGGTCATTTACGCAAAAGACGCGATGCAAGGGCTGGATCTCGCCAACCGTCTTCAAAGTGGAGCCGGAAAAGAGGAATTGCTGCTGGAATTGGATGCCCAACAGGAAAAGCGCCAAGCTTCTGAAGCAGCGCGCGCAGCCAAGCCGGCTGTTGCTGTTGCTGAGAAGCCGGTCAAGACGGTTCGTGAAGACGTACCGGTTTACGTACCGAATGATTTGCGGCGCCATGTGCTGAAGGAATATTCAGTGGCGCACCTGTATCCTTACGTCAACATGCGCACCTTGATCGGCCATCATCTTGGGCTGAAAGGCTATAATGATAAAACCCTGGCAAATGGAGATCCGCGTGCGGTTCAGCTGCATGAACTGGCTACGAATTTCCTGGGCTCCGGCTTATTGAAGCCATCTGGCCTTTATCAATTTTTCCCGGCTCAAAGTGACGGCGACGATGTCGTCATCTACGATCCGAAAGACGCCAAAACAGAAATCGAACGCTTCACGTTCCCGCGCCAATCGGCTCCGCCATTCCTATGCCTGGCCGATTATTTGAAATCGGTCGACAGCGGGGTAATGGATTATGTGGCCTTTATGCAAGTGACTGCAGGGTTCGGTGTACGGGATGAAGCAACACGCTTGAAAGAACAAGGCAAGTTCCTGGAAAGCCATGCACTTCAGGCAACTGCGCTGGAACTGGCGGAAGGCTTTGCCGAACGCATCCATCAGGAAATCCGCGACCAATGGGGCTTCCCGGATGCAACGGATTTCTCGATGCGCGAACGCTTTGCTGCGAAATACCAGGGACAGCGCTTCTCTTTCGGCTACCCGGCTTGTCCGAACCTGGAAGATCAGGCAAAACTGTTCAACCTCATCAAGCCGGAAGACATCGGCGTCCATCTGACAGAAGAATACATGATGGATCCGGAAGCTTCCGTATCCGCCATCGTATTTGCCCATCCGGATGCAAGGTACTTTATTGTAGATCAATAACGAAAAGCGGAAGCACCCGTGTAGCTCTGCCGGGCGTAAGACAGACCAGCAGAGTGGCGCTCTTTGCCACGGCGCTGGGTTGGCTTATGACCCAAAGAGCTGGGCGCTGTAGCTGGACAAGAAGAAAAGCGGAAGTACCCGAAGAACTGGACAATAAGCAAACAAAATAATAAGCAGAAGCAGGAAATTCAATTTTCCTTGCTTCTGCTTTTAATTTTGTTAAAAAAAAGACACTCAGCTGGATGCTGAATGTCTTTTCGGGCAGATAGATCAATTAACTTTATCCAGCAAAAATCCGTAGCCCTCTGCTTCCATTTCCGCTTCTGGGATAAACAGCAGGGCGGCGCTGTTCATGCAATAGCGAAGTCCACCTTCGTCTTTGGGTCCGTCATTGAAAACGTGCCCCAAGTGGCTGTCGCCGGCGCGGCTTCTGATTTCAGTCCGTTTCATGAACAGCATGCCGTCCTCGTGCTCAGTGACGACAGCTGGATCAATGGGTTTAGTGAAACTCGGCCATCCGGTTGTGGAGTCATATTTATCCGCAGATGAGAACAAGGGCTCTCCGGTAGTGATGTCCACATAAATGCCTGGTTCGTAGAAACCATCGTATTCATTGGAGAAAGAAGGTTCGGTCGCGTCTTCCTGTGTCACTTCATATTGGATGTCCGTCAACTTCGCTTTCAATTCTTCGTCGCTTGGTTTCGGATAAAGCGCCGGATCGATCAATGACTGGGCATCTCCATCGATTTCCTGATCTTCCAACGTATCAAACTCAACGTGGCAATAACCATCCGGATTTTTTTCAAGGTAATCCTGGTGGTATTCTTCTGCCAGATAATAATGCTCAAGCGCTTCGACTTCAGTGACGATCGGGTCGTCATAGCGTTCTTTCTCTGCAGCGACTACTTTGTCGATGACAGCACGGTCGGCTTCATTTTCATAATAAATGCCGGTTCGGTATTGCTCACCACGGTCATTTCCTTGCTGGTTCAGCAGCGTCGGATCGATAATCATGAAGTAATGGCCAAGCAACTTCTCCAAGTCCACACGTTCGGGATCGTATCGGACGTGGACCGTTTCGGCATGTCCGGTATTGTCATGGATCACTTCTTCATAGCTCGGATTTTCGGTGTTTCCGTTTGCATAGCCCGAGGTGACGTCATAGACACCGTAAACCCGTGCCATATAAGCTTCGACTCCCCAGAAGCAGCCGCCGGCCAGCCAAATATCCTGCAGTTTGTCTGTGTCGAATTCGAGGTCTGTGTTTGGATTGTCCGGAAATTTGGAAGTGCTTGTATCTGCCGATTGACCGGTGGCTGCACTGCCGGAATTGAAGGCTGAACACCCGGAAAGTACCAGCAGCAATAAAATAAATAAGCCTAAAAATGAGATCTTTTTCATGAGGAAGCTCCTGCCTTTCATAATTGAGTAAGTTCACATGGATGGATAGGTTGACCGCAGGCAAGGGCAGCTTAAAGGTCATTGATGGAATGGAAATGGTGTAAACGTTTTCTTTGTTTTTCTATCTACAGTTTAATCGAATGCCTGAAAAAGAGGAACTGAAGCGGTTCGAAACAAACAGCTATTTTATGAAGTGTGTCACAAAATGGATTCACGTTCTACTGCAGGGCGTGATAGTGGAGAGGATTCAGAAGGGCATGCTAAGATTTAAGGACTTGCGAAGGGAGATAGACAGATGATTTCATTGAATATCCTCGATTATTCGCCGATTGACGAAGGCGGGACCGCAGCGGCTGCCCTGAAACAGACGACTGAACTCGCTCAGTTGGCTGAACATCTCGGCTATAAGCGCTTTTGGGTGGCTGAGCATCACCAGGTGGATTCGGTTGCCGGCAGTACGCCCGAAATGCTGATGATGCATTTGGCGACGTCCACTGAGACCATCCGAATCGGTTCGGGAGGCGTTATGCTGCCGCATTACAGCGCTTATAAAGTTGCAGAGAATTTCCGGATGCTTGAAGCACTGCATCCGGGCCGCATCGATCTTGGCATCGGCCGCTCCCGCAGCTACCGGATTGTCAATGAAGCTTTGAATGAAAGCAAAACGAAACGGCTGCCTTATGATCAGCAATTGACGGATCTGCAGAAGTACTTTAGTGATGACATTGACAGCGAGCACCGCTTTCAATCGTTGAAGGCCATGCCGATTATTGAGACGGCGCCTGAATTGTGGCTGCTTGGTACCGGACAGGGCAGTGCCCGTCTGGCGGCTGAACAAGGAATGGGCTATGCATATGCCCATTTCGCCAAGCCATCGCAGCAAGGAGTAGAGGCAGTGGATACATACCGTGCCAAATTCCAGCCATCGAGCTTTCTCCAGCAACCGAGAGTAATCATCGCCGTTTTTGCAGTCGTTGCTGAAACGATGGAAAAAGCCGAGGAGTTGGCGACGGCTTTTGATCTATGGCTGTTGTTTGTTGAATCCGATTCACCGCCTCCTTATTACCCGGCCGTTGAGACGGCGAAAAAGCGCGGCTTCAGCGCCAATGAACAGGAAAAAGTGGCACGCAACCGGCAGCGTATGCTGATCGGTACACCGGAGCAGGTGAAAGCTCAGATCGAAACCCTTGCAGAGAGCTATGAGACAGACGAAATCACCATCATTCCGAACATTTCTGGAGCGGATAACCGCATGGACACACTGCGTTTATTGGCAGGTGCATTTAATCTCAATGGAAAATGAAACCATTTCTGCTCCTTCTGCGTATACATTAAAAAGCAGAAGAGGCGGGGATGATGGATGGCAATCAAAACGAGAAGCAAGGAGAAAAAAGATCGCTGGTGGATTTTTGATGTAATAGACTTTTTCACTAGTATCTTGGATGTGATTTTCTTTCTTCCGCGTTCAGTTTTCCGGTTCCTCAAGGAATTATAAGGAAATCTGCTCGTTGGGGAGTGGAAAATAGTTATCCTGGAAAATGTGTATCCGCATAAACAGAAAAACCGTGTCAGCGAGTGAGCTGACGCGGATTTTCTGTGTTCGGAAAGTATTTATGTGAGTTTGGAAAGTATTTCATTCGAAATGGAAAGTATTTGCGCCGTTTTGGAAAGTATTTCACCCGATACGGATAGTATCGCCAGTTAAATGGAAAAAAACCGCCCGAAAAGGCGGCTTCTCACAGTTTTATAGCTTTGCAAACTCAGGGTCAGCGACTTTTACCAATTGCTTGCCGAGGTTTGTGCCTTTGAAGAGTCCGAAGAAAGCTTCCGGCGTGTTTTCAAAGCCTTCGACAATCGTTTCGTCGTATTTCAATTTGCCTTCCTGCAGCCATTCGGCAAGTGCCGCGGCGCCTGTCGGCAAGTCTTTCGCGTAATCACCGAGCGTGAAGCCTTTCATCATCGAGCTGGTCTTGATGAATTTCCATTGCATACGCGGACCGACGTCTTCGCCTGATGAGTTGTAAGACGAAATCGAACCGCATAGTGAAACACGGGCATTTCTGTTCAGCTGATTGATGACCGCGTCAGATACGTCGCCGCCGACATTGTCGAAATAAACATCGACGCCATCCGGAAGCGCGTTGATCAAGTCTTCTTCGAAGCTGTCTTTCTTGTAGTTGACTGCTGCGTCAAAGCCGAGCTCATTGACCAAGTAATCGACTTTGTCATCAGATCCCGCGATGCCCACTGCACGTGCGCCTTTGATTTTGGCGATCTGTCCGACAATCGAACCGACTGCACCGGCCGCGCCTGAAACGACAACCGTTTCGCCAGCCTGTGGTTTGCCGATGTCCAGCAAGCCGAAGTAAGCTGTAAGGCCGGTCAATCCAAGAACGCTGAGGCGTGCCGTAATCGGTGCTTGAGATGGATCTACTTTTTGCAATTTCTCTGGAGCTGCTACATTGTATTCAGCCCAGCTAAGGTTACTGTTGACGATGTCGCCTTTTTTAAATAAATCCGAATTGGACTCGACCACTTCGGCAAGAACGCCGCCGACCAATACTTTATTTAATTCGAATGGTGCGATATACGATTTTACGTCTCGCATCCGGCCGCGCATATAAGGGTCTACTGATAAGTAAAGTGTTTTCAATAGGACTTCGTTTTCGCCCGGTGCCGGAATGTCTTTTTCGACAAATTTAAAATCATCGTTGGTCGGCATGCCTTCAGGGCGATTCACCAAATGAATTTCTTTATGAGTTTGTGCTGTCATGGAAAATTCCTCCTAATATCCGAATTCGTTGAAAAGCGTAACACTCGAACTGGGGCTGGTCAAAAATAATGTATCAGAAAAAGGGGCCGAGCGTGTATTCTTGATTCCTGAAAATCCGTATGCTATTTTGAAATACCGAAGCCTTTCGGAAGAAAACCTATATGCAGAAAAGAGGAAGTTTCATGAATCCACTATATACAGAATTATTTAAAGAAATTACATTGCCGAACGGCGTCGTACTGGACGACCGCTTAGGTGTTGCCCCGATGACGACTTATTCCGGAAATGAAGACGGCACCGTCTCGGATCAGGAACTAACCTATTATAACCGCCGCGCTGGACTGGGAAGCCTGTACATATCTGCGTGCATCGCCGTTTCAGAAAACGGCATCGCGTTTCCGAACCAGTTTATCGGTTTTGACGATAATGCAATTCCGCGTTTAACTCAAATGGCTAAAGAAATGAAATCAAAAGGCAGCAAAGCGATTCTGCAAATTCAGCATGGCGGAAGACAAGGGCAGGCTGAGCTGATCAAGACGAATGAAACGGTTGCGCCAAGTTCAGTGCCGAATGCATCAGGCAAGCCGGCACCACGTGAATTGACAGAAGCGGAAATTGAAGCGATCATCGTTGATTTTGGTGAAACGACTAGAAGAGCGATTGAAGCGGGCTTTGATGGCGTGGAAATCCATGGTGCCAATACTTACTTGCTTCAGCAATTCATTTCTACTGCTACAAACCTGCGCCAGGATCAATGGGGAGGCAGTTTGGAAAACCGCATGAAGTTCCCTCTGGCTGTATTGAAAAAAGTCAAAGACACTGTCGCTGAATATGCAGATGACCAGTTTATCGTCGGTTACCGATTGTCTCCGGAAGAAAACAATGAAACGACAGTTGGCTATACTATAGAAGAAACTAAAGTTTTGGTGGAAGAATTGATTCAAGGCGGCATCCACTATCTTCACGTATCATTGATGGAATTCAAGAAAAAACCAAGAGGCGCTGAACAAGGCGACAGCATTGTCCGTATCCTCGCGAACCACATCAATGGCCGCGTTGCTTTTGTCGCAGTCGGAAGTGTGAAAACCCCTGAAGATGCATTGACGGCATTGGAAGAAGGAGCGGATATTGTTGTGATTGGCCGCCAAGCACTGATCGATCCGGAATGGACCGAAAAAGTGAAGCAAGGCAAAGAACAGGAAATCCATCCGGTCATCACACAAAAAATGGTCGGCACTTTGGATATTCCGCAAAATATGTGGCACCTTATCACATCGTACGGCATGGTCAAAGTAGCAGACAATTAATTAAAATGAAATCGAAAAAAAGTGCAGCATCCAGATTTTTGGGATGCTGCACTTTTTATATTCAACCGGTATATACCGAATCGTAAGGATATCGGTAATGTTCATTGCGCGGTTTCATTAAGATAAAGAACAAAGTCAATGGCCCGACACGGCCGGTGAACATCACCAGGCTCAACAGGATTTCGCCAAGAGGACTTAAATCACCGGTAATGCCCATCGACAAGCCGACCGTTCCAAAAGCAGAAACCACTTCAAATGCCAAAGGCAGAAACGGAATTTTCTCCGTCACAGCCAACAAAAACAGGAAGAAGATTACCAGCAATACACTGATTGTGGTGATGGCAAGTGAACGCAATATCGCTTCCAGCCGGATGGATCTTCCGAAAATCTCAGGTTCGCGTTGTGAACGCAAAAACGCAACAGCTGCCAGGATGACAACGACAAATGTGGTCAACTTGATGCCAGAAGCCGTCGAAGCGCTGCCGCCGCCGATGAACATCAACAGCATGGTGAACAGCAGAGTTGGATCTTCAAAATTTCCGTAGTTCAGCGTATTGAATCCTGCAGTACGCGGAGTGACTGCACTGAAATAGGAAGCCCATAACTTATCCGGCAAGGACATATGCCCGAGAGTGCCCGGGTTGCCATATTCCAAAGCGAAAATGACGATCATGCCAATCGCATTTAAAATTAAAGTGCCGCTGACCATCAGTTTGGTATGCAATGCCCATTGGCGAAATGCTTTTTTTTGATAGACATCGATGACAACGGTGAACCCGATGCCCCCTACGATAAATAACGCAGAGATTAATAGGTTCACAAGCGGATCTCCGGCAAAACTCATCAAGTTATCAGGAAACAAGGAGAACCCGGCGTTATTGAACGCGGAAATGACATGGAAGACACTGTAATGGAGTGCGTCTGTAAAGCCGAATTCCGGTATCCAGTAGAGGGTTAGCAGTATGATGGCAACCGCTTCTACAGACAAAGCAAAAGTGAGAATCAGTTTGACAAGCTTGACGATGCCGCCAATAGTACTTTGCGACAGCGATTCCTGGACGTAAATCCGGTTTTGGAGCCCGATTTTCTTACGGAACAGAATGAGGATAGCAACCGCGAATGTCATCAATCCGATGCCTCCGCATTGAATCATCACAAGAAGAACCAGCTCCCCAAATCCTGTAAGTACCGTGCCTGGATCAAAGACGCTGAGTCCAGTCACTGTCGTGGCCGAAGTAGCAGTGAAAAAAGCATCGGTCCAGGAAATTGGCCGTGTAGTCGCGAACGGCATCTTCAACAAAATTGTACCTGCCAAGATCAACAACAAAAAGCTGCCGGAAATCACCGCCGGGGGAGAAACGGCTATCCGCTTCTTTTTCCAGGAACGCATACGAGACCCTTCCTTCATCGAGAAAACTGAAATATGAGCCTACTCTATGCCTGTTTGAAGAAACTGTCAATGAAAATTATCCACTAATACTACCCTTTCTTTAAAGTTTTGAAAAGAGCATCCGTAGTTGTAGCCTTTTAAGTAGTTAGTATAATCAGAAAAAAATGAATACTTCCTATGAATCCATGTAGAATATCGGTATAATTAAAAAAAACAAGGGGGTAGAGAGATGAAGAAAATGAAGGTAAGCGCTTTCTCTTTGATCGTTGCCGGAAGCATGGTTTTGGCGGCTTGTGGAGAAGACAATACGACTACGAATCCGGAAAATGGCGGTGGAGAAACTGCTGGATTGGAAGCGAACATTGTCACCATCGCTACCGGTGGAGCATCCGGACCCTATAACATCATCGGATCGACGCTGGCTGAAACCTACAGCTCACAGTATGGCGTCAACTCCAGAACCCAGACAACCGGGGCCTCCGTGGAGAACGTCAATTTGATCAAAGAAGACAAAATTGAAATGGCCTTCACGATGAGCGATGTGGTCAGCCAAGCAGTTGAAGGAACCGAAGGCTTTACAGAGCCGACAGATAAAATCAGCCAAATCGCTGCTTTGTACCCTAACTACGTGCAAATCGTCACTACTGCGGATTCGGGTATTGAAACCTTCGAAGACCTGCGCGGCAAGCGAATCGCGGTAGGCGATCAGAACTCCGGAGTGGAAGTGAATGCGCGTACGCTGCTTGAAGGCTACGGCATCACCTACGATGATATTCAAGTGGATTATCTGGGCTATGCAGAAGCGGCTGACGGCTTGCGTGCCGGACAGATCGACGCGGCCTTCCTGACGAGCGGCCTGCCGAATGCATCGCTGTTGGAGCTTTCTGAAACACTGGACATCCGCATGGTTTCCATCGCTCCTGAAGATGTGGAGCGTGTAGCGGAAGACCAGTCCTACTTTATTGCACTTGAGATACCAGCAGATACTTACGGAAATGAAGAACCTGTTCCGACTGCAGCAATCATGAACGCATTGGTGGTCCACTCGGATATGAGCGAAGACGATGTCTACGAATTGACCAAAACCTTCTTCGAGAATCTGGACACGCTCGAGAATTCTCACCAGGCAGCCGCCGATATTACATTGGAAGCTGCACAGGAAGGCTTGGTGGCACCGTTGCATCCAGGGGCACAGCGTTACTACGATGAACAATAGAGTATTGGCGGGAGGAGCATGTGTGATTGTGCTCCTTTTTTTCCTGTTGTGGCGGATCCCTGTCGTGCAATTCAACTTTGGCGGGGAACGCTATTATTTGAAAGAAACGGATTTTACCTTGCAATGGATCCATTCAGTGGAAAAAGAACAGTGGCTTGAGTTTTATGAGCGGAACGGCGACAGCCTGTTGCTGGCGGAAACGAAGTTTAAAACGTACGGCGCAGGTGTCCCATCAGACGGGAAAATCATCCCGTCAAAAGATGGCTATGTCCATATGGAAATCGGACGGCTCTTCAAAGAAATGAATTTGACGGTCTCACAAAATGCACAAACAACGATAAAAACCGCCAACAAGGAAATTCCACTATATGACTATACGGAAGATTACGAGATGGTGACGATCACGATTGAATTTATTGATCTGTGGGATTATATGAGGGGGAATAAACTATGACAAAAGACAACCGGGATTTGGATGTTGAAAGCGTTTCTGCCCATGAAGAAGACAAAACCCTCAGCCAGGAAGTGCTGGAGAAATACGATACAGATGCCAAAGTCCGCAAACTGAAAAATCGGAAGCTGGTCTTTCTGATAGCAGCGATCGCCATCGCTTATTCGATTTATCATCTCTATGTGACCTTCAATCCGATGCCTGCCCTTCAGGCGCGGTCGATCCACGTAGCTGTTGGGATGGGCTTGATTTTCCTGGTCTATCCGACATTCAAAAAGCAGGATCGCACGAAAATTCCGTTCTATGACTGGATTTTATTCATCTTCAGCCTGGGAACTGCGGGCTATTTGATGTATGAATACAACGAGATCATGACCACGCGCGGGGGAATCCCGAATACATTGGATATCGTGTTTGCAATTCTGACGGTGGTGCTGGTCCTTGAAGCGGCGCGGCGCGTAACCGGCATCATCCTGCCGATTCTGGCATTGGTGTTCCTGGCTTATCCGTTCATCAGCCACTTTGTCTGGATGCCGAACATGCTGATGACGCGGCCATTCGACCTTGGCGATATTTTTGGGCAACTGTATTTGAAGACGGAAGGGCTTTATTCGACAGCCATTTCTGCTTCCTTGCAATTTATCTTCCTGTTTATCCTGTTCGGTGCGTTTCTCGCCAAATCAGGGATGGGCCAATTGTTCAATGACTTGGCCATGGCTTTAGCCGGCAGCAAGCAGGGCGGTCCTGCCAAAGTGGCGGTCATTTCCAGCGGATTTATGGGCAGCATCAACGGTTCGGCGATCGCCAACGTTGTCGGAACCGGTGCGTTCACCATTCCATTGATGAAAAAGATCGGTTACCACAGAAACTTCGCAGGAGCGGTTGAAGCCAGCGCTTCGGTCGGTGGGCAGATATTGCCGCCAATCATGGGGGCAAGCGCATTCATCATGGCAGAAACAACAGGCATTGCTTATGGTACTATCGCTCTGGCCGCACTGGTGCCGGCTGTGCTTTATTTTCTGGGAGTCATCATGCAAGTGCATTTCCGGGCCGGCAAAGAAAACCTGAAAGGGATTCCGAAAGCCGATCTGCCAAGAACCAAGGAAGTACTGAAAGAAAAAGGGCATTTGCTGCTGCCGATTGTTGGCTTGGTCTTTATGCTTTACACCGGCATGCCGATTGCCTATGCAGCATTCTATACAATCGTCTTGACTGTCATTGTGGCGGGGTTCAGAAAGTCGACACGTATGGGCTTTAAAGATATTCTGGAAGCACTTGAGGACGGCGCTCGCCAATCCTTGTCTGTCATGATTGCCTGTGCGGTTGTCGGCATCATCATTGGCGTCGTCAGTTTGACGAGCTTTGGTACAGTGATGACTTCAGCAATCACTGCATTTGGTGCCGGCTCGCTGTTCTGGACCTTATTCTTGACGATGCTGGCTTCTATCGTTCTTGGGATGGGCTTGCCATCAATTCCTGCCTATATCATTACGGCGACCATGACGGCGCCAGCGCTTGCTGAATTCGGCATTCCGGTTCTGGTTGCACATCTGTTCGTCTTCTATTTCGGAATCTTCGCCAATATTACACCGCCGGTTGCGCTCGCCGCATTTGCCGGTGCCGGAATATCAGGGGGAGATCCGATGCGGACTGGTTTCAATGCGCTGAGGCTGTCGCTTGCCGGTTTCCTGATTCCTTATCTGTTCGTCTATAACCCAGCAATGCTGATGATCGAGACGACAGGTATCGCCGTCAACGCAACTGAATTCGTGTTACCGCCCATACTGGAAATCGTGTTGATCACAATCACAGCCATTATCGGCATCATTGGGCTGAGCGCAGCAGTGGAAGGCTATTTCCAGACAAAACTGAATGTGGTGTTTCGCATCATTTTGGGAGCTGGCGCATTGATGCTGATTATTCCTGAAACCATTACCGATATCATCGGTTTGGTTATCGTCCTCGGCATTTTCATCTTAAACTATATGAAGAATAAAAAACAAAGCCAAACCGCTGCTACTTATTAGAGAAAACAAAAGAACCGGACAGCAGATTTTCTGTTGTCCGGTTTTTTGATGGCAAATTTTACTCAGATGAATAGGAAAAGAAGAGTAGGAAATAAATTAATAAAGAGAAACTTCAATCAGTGGGATAAAAAATCCTCCAGAAGTAACCGCTTACTTTATTTTAATAATCACTGAAATTGGTATAGACAACTATACCGATAATGGATATAGTGAAAATTAAGAATACATAAAAGGGAGGAAATTCTATGTTCAGTTTTCTGCAGAAAATAGGGAAATCATTGATGTTCCCAATCGCTACACTGCCGGCGGCCGCGTTGCTGTTGCGTTTTGGGCAGGATGATATGCTCGGCATTCCGTTCATGTCGGCAGCCGGTGCAGGGATCATCGACAACCTGGCAATCATTTTTGCCATCGGGATTGCGATGGGCCTTGCTCATGATGGCAATGGTGGAGCGGCTTTGGCCGGTGCCATCGCTTACCTCGTTTTGACTTCGGCGATTGTGACAATTAACGAGTCGATCAATATGGGCGTTTTCGCCGGTATTTTGTCCGGTATTGTCGGAGGTCTTTTGTATAATAAATTCTATAATGTGAAGTTTCCGCAATGGCTTGCCTTCTTTGGCGGCAGGCGCTTTGTGCCGATCATCACTGCAGCAACCATGACGATTCTGGCTGGCGTGCTCGGTTATGCATGGCCACCGATCCAAGACGGCATCGACAGTGCAGGTGAGTGGATTTTAAATGCCGGCATGTTCGGTGTCGGGGCATACGGTTTCTTGAACCGCCTGTTGTTGCCGACTGGATTGCACCATGTCATCAACACCATTGTTTGGTTTGATTTCGGTACTTTTACGGATGCTTCTGGAGAAGTGGTCCGCGGGGAAATCAACCGCTTCTTGAAAGGGGATCCAACAGCAGGGCCATTCCTGTCCGGTTTCTTCCCGATCATGATGTTCGGTTTGCCGGCTGCCTGTCTTGCGATGTATGCGGCAGCTAAAAAAGAGCGCAAAGCCATTGTTGGCGGCATGCTCTTCAGTATCGCCTTTACATCGTTTTTGACAGGAATCACAGAACCGATTGAGTTCTCATTCATGTTCCTATCGCCTATTTTGTATGTAGTCCATGCTTTATTGACAGGCGTCTCGATGATGGTCGCCTATGCGTTGGACATCCACCACGGTTTCGGCTTTTCAGCTGGAGCGATTGACTATGTGCTGAATTATGGACTTGCTCAGAATCCGCTGCTCTTATTGGTAATGGGCTTGGTTGTCGGAGCCATTTATTTTGTCATCTTCTACTTCCTGATCGTTAAGTTGGACCTGAAAACACCCGGCCGTGAAGACGAAGATGAAGAAGGTGCAGAAAATGCAGGCACTGGCAATAAAGCCGTTGATGCCAGAGCTTACCACACAATTGAAGCGCTTGGCGGGACAGACAATATTGTCGCCGTTGATTATTGCACGACGCGCCTGCGCATGACTGTTAAAGATTCAGATCGTGTAAACGAAAAAGACCTTAAGCGCCACGGTGCAATGGGTGTCATGAAAGTCAATAAAACCAATGTCCAGGTTGTCATCGGCACAGCAGTTGAATTCCTGGCAGATGCCATGAAGCCGCGCCTGGCCAATGGCAACCCGGCTCCTGCAGCTGGATCAGAAGCGGAAGTGATTGAAGAAACAACCGCTGAAGAGCCGGCAATGAAAGCGATTGTCGCAGAAGATTTTGAAATGCCGATTACAGGCGAACTGATTCCGTTGTCACAAGTGCCGGATGAAGTGTTTGCAAAAGGCATGATGGGGCCAGGGCTTGCCATCCTGCCAACTGGAGATACGCTCTATTCACCGGTTGACGGACGTGTGGTCAGTGTTTTCCCGACCAAACACGCCATCGGCATTGAAACGGATACCGGCATTGAAATCCTGATCCATGTAGGACTGGATACGGTCAACTTGAAAGGCGAAGGCTTTGAGACTTTGGTGGAGCAAGGGCAGCTCGTGCAGCGCGGAGACGCGATGTTGAAGCTTGATCTGGAATTCCTGAAAGCCAATGCGCCTTCAATCGCAACACCGATTATTTTCACAAACTTAACTGAACAACAAGTCACTGTCATGAAAGAGGGCTTCCAGGAGCACGGAACAGCTTCCATCCTGAAAGTCGAATAATACTAGCAGAAAAACCAGGGACATCCACAGTGATTTTCCTGGTTTTTCGCAAGGAGTGGTTGAGATGAAGAAAAGCATATTGATTTCCGGCATCGCCATAGCGGATGCTGCAAAAGAAAGTTACGTGGGAGACATCCTGCTGGAAGGCGGAAAAATCAGCCGTGTCGCAGAAAAAATTGAAGCACAGGCCGATGTTCATATTGATGCAACCGGCAAAAACTGGACAGCGTTTCCCGGGTTTATTGACGTCCACATTCACGGTGCGGCAGGGCACGACGCCATGGATGCCACACCTGAAGCAGTAAAGGGATTGGCTGGCGTGTTGCCGAAAGAAGGAACGACGAGTTTTCTGGCGACAACAATGACCCAATCAGATGAAGCCATTTCAGCTGCATTGAAAAATATTCGGGATTTCCAGATGGAGGATGGCCAGGCTGAAATGCTGGGCGTCCACTTGGAAGGGCCGTTCATTTCCGATAAGCGGGCAGGGGCACAGCCGATTGAATACATTGCGGAACCTTCCTATCCGCTATTCCAAAAATGGCAGAAGCTCAGCGGGAACCAAATCCGGCTGGTGACGCTTGCTCCGGAAACAACAAACGGATTGGCATTCATCAAAAACCTGGCAGAGGACGGTGTGATTGCGTCGATCGGCCATTCGGATGGAACGCTTGAGGAAGTGCAGGCGGCTGTCCGTGCAGGCGCGAGCCATGTCACCCATCTCTATAACCAGATGAGCCCATTCCATCACCGCAATCCCGGTGTCGTAGGCGCTTCTTTGACAGAAAAAGGCCTGACGGTAGAAGTAATCGCTGATTTTATTCACAGCCATCCGACTTCTGTTGAACTGGCTTTCCGCCAAAAAGGGGCAGAACGGCTGATCCTCATCACCGATGCAATGCGTGCAAAGGGCTTAGCGCCAGGCGTTTACGATTTGGGTGGGCAGGACGTGCAAGTTACCTGGAAAGACGCGCGGCTTGCCGACGGCACATTGGCGGGCAGCATCCTGACAATGGATGCCGCCATCCGAAACGTCCAATCGATCACCGGCTGCAGTTTGAACGAACTGGTTTCAATGACTTCCGCCAATGCAGCAAAAGAACTCGGCCTTTCGAATAAAGGCAGCTTGCAGGAAGGGACAGACGCCGATGTGGCGATTCTTGACGGCAGCTTCACTGTCCAATTGACCATTTGCCGAGGAACAATCGCTTATACGAAGGAGTGACTGTGATGAAACTGATACGAGTCGAAAACTACGAAGAGATGAGCAGCAAGGCGGCGCAATTGGTGGAACAGCAGATCCGAGACAATCCCCGTTCGGTGCTGGGGCTTGCAACTGGGTCGACTCCGCTCGGCCTTTATGAAAAGCTGATTGAAGGCGTTCGGGAACGCGGCATTTCCTACCGGGATGTCCAAACGTTCAATTTAGATGAATACCGTGGCCTGTCTGGTGAACACCCAAACAGTTATCGCCATTTTATGAATGACAAATTGTTTCAATCCATCGATATTCAGCTGAAAAATACCTACGTTCCAAACGGCAAAGCGTTGCCGGTCGAAGAAGAATGCCGCCGTTACGAAGCATTGATTGATGAACTCGGTCCGCCTCATCTGCAGATTCTTGGCATGGGGACAAACGGCCATATTGGTTTTAATGAGCCAGGCACGCCGGAAACGAGCCGGACTCATTGCGTCAAGCTTGAACAGTCGACGCGCAACAGCAATGCGCGATTTTTCAGCGACCGCGATGAAGTGCCGACGCACGCCATTACAATGGGCATCGAGTCGATCTTAAAAAGTGAAAAAGTTCTCCTGTTGGCTTCGGGCAAAAAGAAAGCACAGGCAGTCAAACGTTTTCTGGAAGGGCACGTCAGCAAAGATTTTCCGGCTTCATTTTTATGGAAGCACAGTGATGTTACACTGATTGTAGACCGGGAGGCATACGGGCTAGTGAAGGCTGAAGAGGAGTGATCGCTGTGCTGGACAAACAATCGCCGATTCCCATTTACATTCAAATAGAAGAACAGTTGAAACAGCAGATCCAGCAAGGGGATTTCCCGATTGGCACCACGATTCCTTCTGAACGTGAACTGACTGAACGTTTTGACGTCAGCCGCATGACGGTGCGCCAGGCCATCACCAATCTCGTCAATGACGGCTTATTGTACCGTGAAAAAGGGCGTGGCACATTTGTGGCATCACCGAAAGTCGAGCAGCCGCTGAATGGTTTGACGAGCTTCACGGAGGATATGATGGCGCGCGGCATGGTCCCGAGCAGCAAGATGATTAACTTTGAGATTCTGGAGCCGGAATCCGACATTTCGGCCGCTCTGCAATTGGCACAAGGGGAAGAGGTCTATTTCGTCGAACGCATTCGCTTTGCCGACGACAAGCCAATGGCTATCGAACGCACCTATTTGCCGGTCAAACAGTTTCCGGACCTGCACCAGGATTCGTTCAAAGGTTCGCTGTATGCTATGATCGAGAAAGACCAGCAACTGACCATCAGCCGCGCCACTCAGCGGATGGAAGCGGGCTTGGTGAAAAAAGAAGATGCTGATCTGCTGCAAATCAAACCGCCGGCAGCCATCCTGATGATTGAACGCATCAGCTATCTCGCCGGTGAAATGCCATTCGAAGTGGTCCGCAGCACCTATCGTGCCGACCGCTACAAATTTACGACCGACATACAAAGATAACAAAAGAGGAGAAATGGACATGATTGAAAAAAGCTATACCATCACAAGCGACGAAGGTCTTCATGCACGCCCGGCATCAAAATTGGTAGGAGCGGTATCCCCGTTTTCTTCAGACGTCAAAATGGTTTATAAGGAAAGAGAAGTAAACCTGAAATCCATCATGGGCGTCATGTCACTTGGCGTTTCCAAAGGCAACAGCATCACTATCACAGCTGACGGCAGCGACGAAGAATCGTTGATGGCCAAAGTCGACGAATTGATCGTGGCTGAAGGACTTGGACAAGCGTAAGCAGCTAGACTGGAGCTGATCGGATGTTAAGCAGTTATTTCAAACAAGTACAGGAACGTCTGGAGCTTGTCGAGAAAAATGAAGCAAAGGCGATGCTTGAAGCAGCCGGGAAAGCGGCATCTGCCATCCAGTCCGGCGGCATCATCCAATTGTTCGGCTGCGGGCATTCGCATATTCTGGCGGAGGAAGTGTTTTACCGCGCCGGCGGTTTGGTGCCGATCAAGCCGATTTTTGTGGAACCGTTGATGCTGCACGAAGGCGCGGTCCAATCGTCGCAGCTTGAGCGGCAAAGCGAGTATGCGGCAGGATTCCTGAAAGAACAGGACTTCCGCGCAGGCGATATAGTCTTTATCATCTCGACTTCCGGCCGCAACCCTGTGCCGGTGGATGTTGCATTTGCGGCGCGTGAAAAAGGGGCATTCGTCATCGGCCTGACGTCACTGGAGTATTCCGGTAACCAGCCCTCGCGCCACACAACAGGCCAACACCTCTTTAATGCAGTAGACCTGGTCATCGACAATCATTCCGTGGCAGGGGATGCGATCCTGTCATACGAAGGTGTCGACGTTCCATTCGGCCCGACTTCCACTGTCGTCGGAGCGACCATACTGAACGGCATTTTCGCGGAAGCCATCAAGAAAATGGCTGATGCGGGCTTTGAACCGCCCATTTTCCGGAGCGGCAATATCGACGGAGCGGACGAACATAACACGCAAATGATCAAGAAATACCACGAACGGATTCCATTGCTTTCCTGATCGTTTTTAGTGCACGGCAGAGATTTTCTGCCGTGCTTTTTTTTGTGCGATTAGGGCTGAACGTGCGTAAATCTGCTTGAGCGTGCGTAAAAGTCGCTGGGCGTCGTAAATCTGTTTGAGCGTACGTAAAAGTCGTTAAGCGTGCGTATATGCCCATATTCCGCAAACAACCAAAGAAATCCACATCAAAAAGCCAGCCACAGGTCCACTGTGGCTGGCTCTTAAACTATTTCCTTACACAACGCCAATCAAAATCGAAATTCCAAGCAAGACGATACTGAATCCCCACATGATTGGAAGCGAATAACGGATATGGCGCCCCATTTCGAGTCCGGCCAATCCAAGAGCCAGCCAAAGAGCTGGAGAAAACGGGCTGACGAATGTGCCGATGATATTGCCGATGATCATGGCATAGGCAGCCGACAACGATGATACGCCGAATTCAGTAACCACTTGTTCCACAATCGGGAATAAAGCGAAGTAATAAGCATCAGTACTAAGCAATAAATCAAAAGGTACACCGAAAAATCCGATGATGATGTGAAGATACGGAATGACGAAGGCGGGCAGGATTTTCACCAGATCATTGGCGATTGAATCCAGCATCAAGGTGCCGTTCAAAATACCAAGGAACGAACCGGCTGCTAAAATGATGGCGGCCATCAACAATGCGTTTGGTGCATGGTCTTTGATTCGGTCCATCTGGTCTTTCATGTTCGGGTAGTTCAATGGCAAAGCCAAGCTGACACCAATCATAAAGGCGAAGCCGGCAGGGATGATGCCCCAAACCAAAATGCCGATGACGGCAATGGCCAAAAGGGTATTGACCCAAAGCAATTTCGGACGGCGAAGAGATGCGGCTTTCAATGAAGCTTCATCTTGCGCACCTTTAACAAGGGGCTGTGCTTCTTCATAAAGTTCTTCGTTAAAATCTCCGCGTTTGGCAATCAAGCGCTTTTCACGGATGGCCAATAAAACAGCCAATCCAATCAACAACACCAACCCAATCACCTGGACTTTAATCAACGGACGCCATAATTCGGTAACATCAACGCCCAGCACAGCTGCCGTACGGCCAAGTGGGCCGCCCCAAGGCAGCATGTTCATGATACTGGCGGAAGTACCGACCAATAGCAGCAACAAGTAAGGGTTCATTTTCAAGCGTTTATACAATGGCAATAAAGCAGGGATGGTGATCAGGAATGTCGAAGCGCCTGATCCATCAAGTTGTGCGACTGCTGCAATCAGCACAGTTCCGACTGCCACTGCAATGACATTTCCACGTGATACCGCAATCATTTTATTGATCAGCGGGTCGAACAAGCCGACATCCTGCATGATGCCGAAAAACAGAATCGCGAAGATGAACATGATGACAACGCTCATCACCGATTCAATGCCGCTGTTGAAGAAATCGCCGATTTCAGCAAAGCTGAAGCCCGCTACAAAAGCAGCGACAATCGGCACAAGAACAAGCGCGACGATCGGTGTGATTTTATTGCTGATCAACAATCCGACAATGACAACGATGGTCAATAATCCAATAAGACTTAACATAAGAATTCCTCCCTGTAGATAAAAGACTAAAATGAAGGAGGAATTGTAAACGCATACAAAATCGCATTTTGTGTAAAATCCCTCTGCTTCTAAGTTATTGTTCTTAACTTAGCACAGAGGGATTTGAAAAATAAGATTATTCAATTAAGCAAACTAAAGAGCATTAAGGTGGTTTTGATCATTTTGTCCACGGAATATAACGTCTTTCGGGCCTGCCGATTTCTCCGTAATTCAATTGTGCTTTTGCTTCGCCGATGGAAACGAGATGTTCCAAGTAACGCCGGGCAGTGGAACGGCTGACGCCCACCGCTTTTCCAGTCTCCATGGCGTTGAGGCCTTCCGGGGCGGAGGATTGCAGAATTTCGATGACGCCGACCAAGGTCAGCTGGTCAATGCCTTTAGGCAAATGCCCATCAGCCGTCTCGGAAAGAACGGCAATAGGTTCGATGCCAATCAGCCTGTCGATGTCCGTCTGTTCCAGTTCTTGCCGGGAAGCAAGCAATGCTTTTTGTTCGCCGAAGCGCAATAATGCTTGTTCAAAACGGGAAAAATCCACTGGCTTGACGAGGTAATCGAAAATGCCGCAGCGCAGCGCTTCTTCAATTGTGGCCGTATCTTTGGCAGCCGACAGCATCATCACGTCAACAGCGTGGAAACTGTGCCGGATTTCCTGAAGGAGTTCCAGCCCCTTGCGGTCAGGAATAAAAACGTCCAGTAAAATCAAATCCGGCAGCTGTCCGCAACTTTGCAGGAACGCCATCGCTTCATCGCCTGTTTTGGCGACGCCATCGACTTGGTAGCCAGCGACCTGCTCCACAAGCTGGCGATTGATTTCGGCAACGCGGAAATCGTCTTCAATAATCAGTACATGAAGCATCTGTCTCATAACGCATTCTCCTTTTTCGGTAATGAAACGACAAAGCAGGCTCCGCCGAGTTCACTTTCCTCTGCATGCAATTCACCGCCGGCACCGGCAATAAGCTGTCTCGTAGTATTTAGCCCATAGCCGCGGTCTGGACCGGTTTTCGATGAAAAGCCCTTGTCGAATAATTGTTGCTCTTGCCCATCCGGAATTCCCGGTCCCGAATCATCGATTTCCAATAAGATATCATCTCCGACATCCGTGAAATAGAGGGTGATTTGCTTTCTGTCCGGCGAACATTCCTTCACTGCGTCAAGTGCATTGTCGATCAGATTGCCGATGGCGGTCAGCAATGCACGGCTTTGCTGTTCCGACAAAGGTGTCTGCAGCCGGCTATCCGGGTCAATCGTGAGTTGGACCTGCTGTTCGCTTGCTTGATTGAGCTTGCCGATCAGAATGCCACTGATCAATGGATCGTTAACTTTGTCGATGACTTGCTGGATCCATTCCTGCTGAATGTCATTTTCCATCCGAATAAAATCAAGGACTTCCTGCTTTTTATTCAAATGGACCAGCCCTGAAATGGTGTAGAGCTTATTGGAAAACTCATGGGTTTGTGCACGCAGCGCATTGGCGTATTGCTTGATATGTGACAGCTCTTTTGTCAGCCGGTCGATTTCGGTTTTATTGCGGAAAGTGGAAACGGCGCCGACCAGCGTATCTTCATAATAAATCGGGCCTGAGTTGACGTAGACCGCATAGCTGCCATAGACCTCTTCCTGATCAAAATGGCTCGTCCGGGTTTTCAGAATATCCGGCAAATCGGAAGTGGGGAGGACTTGCCGAATGGGCTGGCCAATGAGTTTGTCCCCATCCCGTTCGTTGCCGAACAACAATTGCTGGGCCATCTGATTGAGCAAGGTAATCCTTCCGGCATCGTCCACGGCGATGATGCCTTCGTGTGTCGACTGCAGGATGGTCTCTTTCTGAAACAGCAGGCGCGAGATTTCCTCAGGTTCCAGGCCATGCAGTTTCCGTTTAATGTAGGTGGCGATGGCAACCGCAACAATAATCCCAACTAGCCCAATGATCAACAGCATCAGCCATAACTCATGGTTATAGTCGCCGATCAGCGTCTGGATGTCTTTAGCGAGAAACCCAACGGACACGACACCGATAATGTCATCTCCTGAGTAAATCGGCACTTTCGCGCGCAGTGAATTGCCAAGCGTTCCAGTAGCCTCAGAAACGTAGGATTCACCATTGTTCAGTGCTCGTTCATTGTCTTCGCCGACCATCTTTTTGCCGATCTGTTCAGGATTGGGGTGCGAGTAGCGGATTTCGTCCCTGTTTCCGACCACGATAAATTCAGCCGCGGTTGACTGCTGAACTGGGGAAACAAGCGGCTGAATAATCGCCGCGGGATCTTGCGTTTTAAAAGCCTCCGCAATATCGGGATTGAGCGCCACACTTTCGGCTACGCTCAGGGCCTGTTCCCCCATCTGAGCTTCCAGCGTATCGGTGATGAAGTGATTGAGGAAAATGCCAATGACCAAAACGATCGACAAAATCAGCAGAGCGATCAATCCGATCATCTTCATTTTTAAATTTATGGTATCTTTCGGCTGAAAAGGCCGCTTTTGAATATCAGCTTTGTGAAATCGGATCATGGTGAAAAGCTCCTTCATACAGATGTGCTTTTTGTAATAATACCATATGTGGAAAGCGGGGGATCCATGCTTCTTCCAGGCGGAAATCTGGTTCAGTGGAATAAATGCTCGTTCATCAATGAAAAAAGCATCCTCCGCGAAAAATGCAGAGGATGCTGGCTTTATTCAGCGGATAATTCGCTTTCAGTGACCCATTTATGGTTTGTGACGTCTTCATCGGTGTCAGTTGTTTTAAAGTCGACCATGTAGACGGTGGTTGTTTCTGCCGAATCGATCGTGGCCGTGGCGCCGTCCATGCCTTCCATATGATCGGCGGCAATCACCGCTTCATCACCTGGAGAAAGGGGGGCGTCTCCGGGATTCTTCAGTTCTTCATGAATCACCCATTTATGGTTTTCGACCGGTTCGCCGCCTGACGTCGGTGTGAAACTCAACGCGTAGACGGTCGTGTCGTATGCACCGGAGATGGTCGCTTGAGCGCCGTCCATTCCAGGCATATGATCCGCACTTATGATAGCTTGGCTGCCAACAGGAAATGTCGGATTCTCAGCTTCGGCCAGTCCTTCCGGCACTTCACCGGAACTGGAATGATCCATTCCGCCGTGCCCCATCTCTTCGTCCATTTCTTCATTCATCTCGATTTGGTTGTCGGGATCTGCCGGGTTCACTGCGTTTTCCGCCGGTTCATTGCAGGCCGCCAATGTGACAGCTGTCAAAGTGGCCATCGTCATCAGGAGAAAGTTGTTTTTCTTCATGTGAATCCCTCTTTCATGTGTTTGGTCTTTACACTGTACCCAAAAAATATGCAAATGCTGTGCAGAATCTGCACAAAAAATCAAAACTTTTCTTGTACAATGAATCCAGATGGGAAGACGAAAGGAATGAGCGGAATGAACAGAAAATGGTTTGCAGCTCCTTTACTGGCAGGCCTGTTGCTTGCAGGATGTGGAGAAGCCGAAGAACCGGAAGAGTCAAACCCGGAGACGACAACCAACAGCGAGACGGAGACGAATGAAACAGCCGAAACCACGGAGGATTTTGAAGTAGCTTTTGATGGCCGCATGGATCATGTCCACGGTATGGGTTATATTGAAAATGAAGAGGGCCTTTATTTTGCCTCGCATCACGGGTTGAAGATTTACAGGGACGGAAAATGGCTGGAAACCAGTGACCATCTCCATGATTACATGGGCTTTAATGCAGTGGATGACGGCTTTTATACATCAGGCCACCCGGGTCCCGGATCGATGATGCAAAATCCGATCGGTATCCAGCGCAGCAAGGACGGCGGCCGGTCGCTCAATCACATGGGTTTTGAAGGCGAAACTGATTTTCATGGCATGGCGGCCGGCTACCGCAGCCACCACTTGTTTGTTATGAATCCGCAGGAAAATTCACAGATGGGACCAGGGTATTTCCGCAGTGAAGACGAAGGAGAGAACTGGCAACAGGTAAGCGGAACAGGGCTTGAAGGCGAGGTTTCTTCTTTTGCGATGCATCCGAGCGATTCGCAATTGATTGCCGCTGCGACCACTGAAGGGATCTTCCTGTCGAAAGACGGTGGGGAAAGCTTTACCCGGCTGACGGAAGATGGAATCTACGGAACCGCGGTTTTCTTCAATGAGGAAACGTTGTATTATGCAACATATGGCACACAAGCGGAGCTCATCCAGTATACTTGGGAAAAGGATGAAGAACAGGCGTTTGAACTGCCGGATATGCCGGAAGATGGCATCCTCTATATTGCTCAAAACCCGTCGGACACTGATGAAATAGCCTTTTACACAGCTGCGGGGCATGCTTTTATTTCTGAAGATGGCGGAGGTGCCTGGAAGCAGATCCTGAATGCTGGACAAGTTGAAGAATAACAGAAATTTCCTTGATTGGCGGAGGTCCACATGTTCAATAAATTATCCTTGAAAATCGGCTTGTTGTTTTTTGTTTTTATTTTAATCATCGAAGCGCTTTTATTTTCAACGCTTTATTTCACATTGGTCAATGAACGCGTTGACGAAGTGATGGAGAATTTATTGGCGCGCGGTGAGACACACAGCGATGTGCTGGAGGATAGTTTTGAAGAGATGACGTTAACCCATGTCGGCATTATGGAATCGGCCTCTGATTTTATTGTCGTCATTACCGATGCTTCGGGTGAAATTCTAGTCAATTCCGATGCGTTGGAATCGGAAATGGTGGAAGTGCTCGAGCATACCGATTTCGAAGAGGTGCCTGTCGACGGAGCCATCATCGAGGAAGACTGGCAGGACAAGCGCTATATCGCGACGGACAGTCCCATTACGATAGACGGCCGCCATGAAGGGCATGTCTTTATGTTTGCGCCAACCACCAACATCGAGCGCATCATTGGCCATCTGAAAAACCAATTTCTGTGGATTGGCATGATTACAGTGGTCTTGACCATCATCACCATCCTGCTGCTGTCGCGGTTGATCACGCTGCCGCTGATCCGCATGAAAGAAGCGACGGAGCAATTGAGCCAGGGCAACAACCGGGTGGATCTGACAAATGAACGAAATGATGAGCTCGGGGAATTGGCGAACGCCATCACCAAATTGTCGACGGACCTCGATCACCTGAAAAATGCCCGCAATGAATTCCTGTCGAGCATTTCACATGAATTGCGGACACCACTGACTTATATCAAGGGCTATGCAGATATTCTGGACCGTCCGGACACGACAGAGCGGGAACGCGAAGAATACATGGGCATCATCCGTGAAGAAGCCGCTCATTTAACGGTGCTGGTCGGAAATCTATTCGACTTGGCAAAGCTGGACCGCAATCAATTCGCCATCGAGCAGAACGACGTTTCGATTGCAGCATTGTTGAAGTCGGTGGCGCTGTTGGTTAAACCAGCTTTTGACGAACAGCAAATTTCATTGTCCGTCAATTGCGGGGAAGATATCCAGGCCTTTATTGATTCTGAACGCATTCAACAGGTGTTGTTGAACATTCTCGACAACGCCCGCAAACATTCAAGTGCGGGTGGCCATGTAGATGTGGAATGCTGTGAAGAAGGGGATGGCATCGCCATTCGAGTCAGTGACCAAGGCCAGGGAATTCCCCAGGAAGAGCTGCCCTTTGTCTTTGACCGGTTGTACCGCGTAGAAAAATCACGGTCACGTGAACGTGGAGGATCGGGGCTGGGTTTGGCAATCGCCAAAGAAATCGTTGAGTCGCATGGCGGCAGAATCCGCATTGATAGCCAATTGAACAAAGAGACCGCTGTTACGATCCGGCTGAAAAGGGGTGGAAATCATTCATAAAGTATTATTGGTCGATGACGAAAAACGGATGCTCGATCTGGTGGCGCTGTATTTGCGGCCATATGATTACCGTTGCGTCAAAGCAGACAGCGGCAAACAGGCACTCGAGCTGTTGAATAAAGAAGCCTTCGATTTGGTGCTGCTGGATATCATGATGCCGGATATGGACGGTTGGGAAGTGTGCCGCGAAATCCGCAAATTCTCCAATGTGCCGATCATCATGCTGACTGCCCGTGAGCAGCAAGAAGACATCGTTAAAGGGCTTCGGCTTGGAGCGGACGATTACATGACGAAGCCTTTTGGGGAAGAGGAATTGCTGGCGCGGATGGAAGCTCTGCTGCGCCGCAGCGCCCCGCCAAAGCGCATTGAATTGGACGGCTTGGTCTGGGAAGAAGAGGGTTTCGAGTTGAGCTTTAACCACCAGCCGATCCGCCTGACACCTAAAGAGTTTTCCATGCTCGGCCTGTTGATGAAAAACCCGAATAAAGTATTCGAGCGGGACCGCTTGCTCGAATTGGTGTGGGGCTTCGACTCGGAAACGGAAGGCCGCACAGTGGATTCACATGTCCGAAATGTTCGAGAGAAAATTCGTCAGGCCGGCTTTCCAATCGACGACCATTTCCAGACAGTATGGGGCATCGGTTATAAATGGATCAATTAGAAAACCGCTGTTGAGAAACTCTCGACAGCGGTTTTCATTGTGCCTTTGGGCTGGTTCGTGCTTCAACTGCCTTACACCAATCGTTCACCCGATACCGACCGTGCTGCATGAATCCCGCTGGCGGCCGCGCCTATGGTTCCGCCGCCAGGGAAAATATGATCGCCGCAGACATACAGGTTGGGCAAACCGGAATGATGCGAAATGGAATTGAACAATGCCGCATCCAAAGTTTGCGGGAAGCCCCCGACGAAGCCATTCGGACGTCCTGCAAAACGTTCCCACGCTTTAGGCGCGCCGCTTTCCATATGGACGATGGCTTCCCGGAATTCAGGGATGGCATCTTGGATGGCCTGGAGCATGCGCTCTGTTAAAACCGCACGCGTCTCTTCGTATTTTTCTTTGCCAATCCACTCGTCTGTCCGCGAATGCGTAGAAATCGTCACGGTCTGAAAACCTTCAGGCGCACGCAATTCGTCGCCGGAAACAGAAGAGGACATGAAAAAATGGCCGCCTTCTGCCAGCCCTTCACCTGTTGAAATCTGGCGGAAAGCGGGCAGCGGTTCTTTCAGCTTGGCCGAATCGACCGCCAGATACAGCGTCAGGGTCGCCCACGTCTCGCCGGCAATGCCGTCGCGCAACGAAACTTTCAGTTTAGAAACCAGCTCCGGCGCCAAAATCTTCGGCAATTGCTGGATCGGCACATTCAAGATGACATCCGTTGCTTCATAGACATTGCCGCGATGATCGGTTGCCATCCACAAGTTGCCTTTCCGTTCCAACTTCTCCAGTGTCCGCCGCTTTTTCAGGACACCGCCATTGTCTTTCAGGCTGTCGCCCATCAATTCGGAAAAACGGTATAAGCCGCCGGGCACATAATAGGCCCCTTCATGGTAAATATCAAGCGCTACTGCCGCCAATAAATACGCCACATCTTCGCTGCCGGTCTGCATGCTGTCGATCAGCAGGCCGTCGAGCATATGGCGAAATTCCTGCAAGTCACCAAGTCCATGCTTTTTCAGCCGCTGGCCTAGAGTTTGATTAAAGAAAGGCAAAAGCTTGACGTGTTTTGGGCGTATGGATTTTGCCAGAAATGTCCATTCGGTCGCCGTTGAAGGAGGCAGGGCGGGGAGTGGGTCCATCAAGGTGCGGACAATGGCCGCAGTCTGGTAGATTTCCTTGTAGAACGCACGAATCTGCCCGCTGCTTTGAGGAAAGTGTGCCACGACGCCTTCCACATGGTGCGTGCGGTCTTTTTGGAACATAAACGTTGCTTCTGGATGGATCATCTCCATGACTTGCTCAAGCGGTTCGATGGCCATCGGTTTGCCGAGAAACCGGAAGACCCGCTCGTGAATGCCTCCCGGTTCAAGGCCCATGCCAAGCGTGGCACCGGCAGGAAATAAATACTTATGGCGCTTGAATTTCCCTGCACAGCCGCCGAGTTCCGAAGAAGCTTCGAGCAGCGTCACCGGCCATCCCGCTTTTGCGAGCAACGAACCCGCTGTTAATCCACCGATGCCGGCGCCTATCACCAATACTGTTCGAGCCATCCGAATCCACTCCTTTGGTTCCATTATGTCGAAAAACCCCTATTCCTGCCATCATAAAAGCCCGGCTGCCGGGAATCTCTCAGCAGCCGAGCTTTCAGTAAAAGATTAAGCTACGCTGCGGCAAGCTTCTGCACATTTCTTGCAGGCTTCCGCACATTTTTGGCAGTGGTCATGATCGTGTTTCGCACATTCATCGCCGCATGCTTCACAAATGGCTGCGCAAGCTTGTGCCAACTCAGCAACGAATGGAGAGTTGCGGGTAATGGCGTGTTCCAAATACGCACAAATATCTGCACATTCCCGGTCCAAGCGAATGCATTGCGCCATCATCTTCACATCGTCTTCCTGTAAGCACGCGTCAAAACAGTGGTTGCACGCTGCTGCGCAATCGTGCAAGGTTTTAATCAGTTCTGCATGTTGTTCATGTGCCATCAATAAAACCTCCAGTTTCAGATTTTGTTGCTTCTCTTTTTGATTTCCCTTTCACTTGCTAATTAAACGGAAACCGAGAAACTCCACAAAAACTGCACAATCAGTTTTTTGGCGGCCCTTTTAAATCACGCAGCTGTTCATTGTATTCTTCCTTGGTGATTTCGCCATTGATATAGCTCTGATGCAGCGCATCAACCGCTCGGTTCGGTCCGCTTGGCTCTGTACTGGCTGATTTTTTGCGTGCTTTAAGCAACGTCAGCCAAAGCAATGTTCCGATTCCGGCTAACAGAACGATAAATCCAACAGCAATGGTTACGCCAAGTGCCGGGTTGCCCGGTGTGAAAAACTCTCCCATGGTCTCCAACTTCCTTTCTGTAACGGACGTTATTGTCTATTCGATTGTTTCTCAAACTCTTTCATGCGTTTCCGATATTCTTCTTCGTTGATTTCTCCATTAGCATACTGTTCTGCCAACAGCTTTGATTGTTTATTCTGTGGCGGCAAAATATCGCGAGGCATTCCTTTGCGGCTCGTGTAGATGACCAATCCGATAAACGCCATCACCAGAAACATCAGGAACAGCAACATCCACAAGTATAACGGAATTCCGGGGGCGACAGTTTCCATACTCTTCACGCTCCTCCCTGAAATAAAATCACGCTTTGCTCTATATTCATTTTACACGTTTCACCATGTGAATAAGAGCACAAATCTACAATTTAGGTTTTTCCTGCGCAAAAACTTACGGATGGAAAATTCTGATAGTTATGCTACGATGGTCTACATAGAAAAAGGAGGAACCGCCATGTTCATACATAAAATTGACGAAGACCTGTCCCTCAAACTTCAGGAAATGCGGGATGCCGAACGGATTTTCGAACTAACCGATGCCTCGCGGGACTATTTGAAAGAGTGGCTGCCGTGGCTCGATTTCACCACTAAATTGCAGGATACCCAAGACTTCATCAAGTCCGGCAGCAGCAACTTTGTTGAAGGAAAAAGCCTTGGCGCAGTGATTCTCTACAAAGGAGAAATCGTCGGAATCGCAGGTTTCAACAACATCAACCATACCAACAAGACAGCCTACATCGGCTACTGGCTGGGCCATGAATACCAAGGAAATGGCATCATGACCCGCGTCGCCAAAGCCTTGACCGATTATGCACTGAAAGATCTCCAGTTGAATAAAGTCGAGATCCGTGCAGCAGTCGACAACCACAAAAGCCGCAGAATTCCTGAACGCCTCGGCTATACCGAAGAAGGCACCATCCGACAAGCCGAATGGCTGTACGACCACTATGTTGACCATGTGGTGTATGGGATGTTGGCCTCTGAATGGGAATAGGAAAAGCGGAGGCGGCCGTTTAGCTCTGCCGGTTGTAAGACGATCTGGCGAAGCGGCGTGTTTTCAGTCGCACAGCCAGAGCGGCTTATACCCCGAAGAGCTGGCTGCCGGAGTCTAGACAAGGAAAAGCGGAGGCGGCCGTTTAGCTCTGCCGGTTGTAAGACGATCTGGCGAAGCGGCGTGTTTTCAGTCGCACAGCCAGAGCGGCTTATACCCCGAAGAGCTGGCTGCCGGAGTCTGGACAAAGAAAAGCAGAGGCGCCCGTTCTATGCTGATGATTCTTATACACTTTCATTACCCTATTACCCAAAAGCAAAGCAGCAAACCCGCTGCTTTGCTTTTTTAAAAATGAGCGTAGAATACAAAGTATCAACAGGTTTTTATTCTGACTGGAGGGAATGCATATGGACACCAGCATCTCCATCAATAAACTCAGCAAAACCTTTGGGAAAACGGCAGTGCTCAAAGAAGTCGACCTGCAAGTTGCAGGCGGCGAGATTTTCGGATTGATCGGTCCATCGGGTTCGGGGAAAACCACTTTGGTGAAGATGATTGTCGGCATCGATTCACCGAGCGGCGGTATGGTAGAGGTGCTCGGCAAACAGGTGCCCAATTTGTCGTTGCTTCAAGACATCGGCTACATGGCGCAATCCGACGCTTTGTATCCGGAACTGACGGGCAGGGAAAACCTGCGCTTTTTCGCTTCACTTTACAAAATGAATCAGGTATTGCTGAAAGAACGCCTCGCCTATGCAGCGGATTTGGTCCAGTTGACTGATGAACTTGGCAAGAAAGTAGCTGCTTATTCGGGAGGCATGAAGCGGCGATTGTCGCTGGCTATTGCTTTGGTCCACGATCCGCAAATTTTGATTCTGGACGAGCCGACTGTCGGCATCGATCCGGAACTTCGATTGTCGATCTGGAACGAATTGATGCTTTTGAAACGCCAGCAGGGAAAAACCATCATTGTAACGACGCATGTTATGGATGAAGCGGAAAAATGCGATCGCATCGCCATGGTTCGTGAAGGCGGAATCCTGGCAACTGGCACGCCGGACGAATTAAAGGCTGCATATGGAGCAGGTGATTTGGAAGGCGTCTTTCTGCAGGCAGGAAGGGGTGCGCAATGAGAATTTTGGCACTGATTAAACGGATCATGCTGCAGCTGCTGCGCGACAAGCGGACAATGGCACTACTGTTTTTTGCGCCGCTCATCGTCCTGACCCTGATGTATTTCTTTTTCAACGGCGATAATGAAAACCCGCGGCTTGGCGTTGTCGGCGGCACTGAGCTGCTCACCATTGCTTTGGAAAATGCGTCGATCGATGTGGTTCCCTATAGTGAAGCCGATAATCAAACCGTCGTCGAAGATGGATTGGACGGCTTGCTGGAAATAAACGATGGCGGTTTTCAGGTGACATTGGAAAACAATGACCCAGGCACATCACGGGCTTTATTGATGCAGGTGACACAAGCTGCCGCTATGCAAGGGGGAGCGGGAGTCCCTGCGAGCATTGAAGCGGAATACATTTATGGAGATGCGGAGACGGAATTCTTTGATGTTCTCGGACCGATACTTGTGGGCTTTTTCGTTTTCTTTTTCGTCTTTTTGATTTCGGGAATCGGTTTGTTGAAAGAACGCGTGTCCGGAACCTTGGAGCGATTGCTGGCGACGCCAATCCGGCGCTGGGAAATCGTTTTCGCCTATTTGATCGGTTTCGGGATTTTTGCTATCATCCAAACCATCATTGTGGTGTTTTATTCCATTCGGGTTTTGGAGATGGTCATGGTCGGCCAAGTGTGGCACGTCATCGTGATAAATCTTATGCTGGCGTTGGTGGCCTTGTCGCTCGGCATTTTGCTGTCGACTTTCGCATCCTCCGAATTCCAAATGGTCCAGTTCATCCCGATTGTCGTCGTTCCACAAATCTTCTTCGCCGGCATCATCCCGCTCGAAGGCATGGCAGATTGGCTGCAGAACATCAGCCGCATCATGCCGCTGTACTATGCGGCCGATGCCTTGAAAGCCATCATGTACAGAGGGGAAGAGTTGGCGGATGTTTCCAGCAATTTGCTGGCACTCGCTACTTTTGCGGCGGTTTTCATCTTCCTGAACATCATCGCTTTAAAGCGGTACCGCAAATTATGAAATCAAAGCAAGCTGTTCGCTGCGGCGGGCGGCTTTTGCGATTCTTTAGGTTAAAGCAGCTGGCTTCAAGAGAACAGCGATTTTAAGTGGTTGATTGCAGTCCGCCTGCGCGGACTGCATCATTTTGAGGGCTTGAACGGGGTTGGAATTCTTGAGGGTTGTAGGGAGCTGGATAGTTGAGGTAGCAGGGGCGGATAGTGAGGTAGAAACCCTAGCTAGTCATGTAGCAACGCGCTATGTTCATGTAGAGGTGTGGAATTCATGTAGAGAGTCGACTAGTTCAGGTAGCCGGTTGAATTAGTGAGGTAGAAACTCTATATAGTCATGTAGCAACGCGAAATGTTCAGGTAGAGATATGGAGTTCATGCAGAGAGTCGACTAGTTCAGGTAGCCGGTTGAATTAGTGAGGTAGAAACCCCAGCTAGTCATGTAGGAACGTGGAGTGTTCATGTAGAGGTGTGGAATTCGTGTAGAGAGTCGACTAGTTCATGTACCCGGTTGAATTAGTGAGGTAGAAACCCTATATAGGCATGTAGCAACGCTCAATGTTCATGTAGAAAGCTGGAATCCCTGTAAGAATCTAAATAGTTCATGTAGCCGGCTGAAATCGTCATGTAGAAACCTCGAATCGTCATCTAACAACTTGAACGATTCAGCCAGGATTCAAAAATCCTCGCTAACAGCTACCTCTATCGGGTGACATTTGATAAAATTGATGTGCAGGGAAGTTTTAACCATCCACAGCATCTAAAGGAGAGAGCAATAGCATGAAATACTTTTTAACTGGAACAGTCATCGCTTTGATCGGCGTGTTGATGGCCTATTTGATGAACGATTGGTCACTGGTCTACATCATCAGCGGCATCGTTGCAGGCGTTGCATTAATTTGGGGCGTCTTGGCATTGGGCACCGGCAAAAATAAGTCCACAAGAACAACAAGTTCAGAAAAACGCCGCGAAAAGCAGCAGCGCGTAACGAAAATGAGAAATTGGGTATTGTTGGCTGTACCAAATATCATCGCAGTCATTGTTAACTTATTTGTGATTTCATAAAGCGGATGGGGTGATGGGTTGTTAGGGTATTACAGCAGGTTGTCGTCAGAAGTCTATGACCTCGATAAGCCGATCGGCAGTTCGTTCGGGGACATCGAATATTATTTGGAGCGGCTCGCTTCCTGCAACGGACGCATTCTGGAGCCGGCGACAGGAACGGGCCGCATGCTCGTGCCCATGCTGGAAAAAGGCTTCCAGGTGGACGGCTTTGATTTATCCGAGGAAATGCTGGATACGTGCCGTGCTAATTGTAAAGCGCGGGGGCTGGAGCCGAAATTGTTCAATGCCAAAATGGAGTCGTTCTCGATTGATGCAAAGTATGCAGCTATTGTCATTCCGACAGGGACCTTCCTGTTGCTTTATGAACGCGAGGCATCGGTGCAAGCGTTGCACAATTTCCATCACCATTTGGAAGCAGGCGGGCGATTGATTGTCGATTTGCATGTGCCTTCAAACATCGAACTGGAGAAAACGTCGACGCGGACGTGGCAAGCTGCGAACGGCGACACGCTGACAGTGGAAAGCAAGAAAATCGAAGTGGACTGGATCCGGCAATACTTCGTCTCGCAAGGGCGATACGAACGTTGGCGTGAAGGACGGCTTGTCGAGACAGAACTTGAACGTTACCCGATGCGTTGGTACGGAGTTGAGGAATTCAAAGCGATTCTGGAGAAAGTCGGTTTCAACAACATCAGCATCTCATCAGGCTATCAATTTGGCCAGTACCCGAAAAATGCAGATTCCATCATCACTTTTGAAGCAATAAAATAGAAAAACGAGGCGGATTGCGCCTCGTTTTTTTTATGTGTTTAAGGTTATTTTTCAATGTGCAGCAATTCGGCTGCCTTCACTTTTCTTATTGTCCAGCACCCAGATTCTAGGGTCATAAGCCCCCTTGGCTATGCGGCTGAAGAAACGCCGCTTCGCCAATGCGTCTTATGCCCGTCGAATCTACATGGGCGCTTCCGCTTTTCGTTATTTCCGATTCAATTCCACTGCATCCCAGATTAGCAGCTTCAGCTCATCCGCCTGGATGTCATCGGCCCGGTTCAGCCGGACATGACGCATTTTTTTGCCGTCGCCTTCCAGTAGATTGGATTCGTCGCGAAGTTCGGCGCCCCGGTAGAAACCGAAGTTGACGTGGTTTTTGGCGGTCTGCATATAGCACACCAGCCCTTCTTTGGCGTAGCTCGGCTTAGCCCATTTAAAGCCTTCGTCCATTTCGGGATAGGCTTCGAACACCAATGTGCGGAGCTGCGCCACGATTTCCTGTGTTGGGCTTTCCAACGCTTCGATAAATTCATCTACTTGCGGATCTTTGATTGGATGCATAGACGGACTCCCCTTAATTCGTTTTGGATGATACCAGTAAAAACCGTACATCTTGTTCCGTTAAGTTGAACCAATAATGTTTTTGGCGTGCATCGAACAGGATCGACTGCTGCTGGGCGAGCTCGGTGCGTTCGCCTTCGACTTCCACAGTCAACACCCCATCCACCACAAATAAAAACTCATAGCCGCTGTGCGCAAAAGGATTGCCTTCCGAATCACCCGGCTTCAAGGTCACCAGCATTGGTATAAAGCTGGCTTCTTTTACTCCTTGTGACAAATCTTTGTAATAAAACCGTTCGAGGCGCTCGGCCCAATCGATTTCCTCGGTTTCATTCGTAAAAAACAGGCTGGGGTCCACGTTCAAGGCATCCGCTATTTTGCGCAGCGATTCCAGCGTCACGCTTGATTTGCCGCGTTCAACCTGCGACAGGAAACTGATGGAGACATCCGTTTGTTCCGCCAGCTCTTTTAATGTCATCTTGCGCTCCTTGCGAAGGCTTTTCAGTGTAATCCCAATTGTTCCGTCCGACATGCAGAAACCCCTCTTTGCTAAATGTTCTGTTTTCATCATACCGTAGATGGTAGAGAAATAAAATTATGACAAGATATTGACAGAATATTGCTAACTGACTAAACTGTTGAAAAGGGAGAATTAAAGTGTCACTTCAATTTATTCGCAAGGGGGAAATGGAATGGATAAAAAACAAACACGTAAAGTATTGACAGCAAGCCTGGTAGGAAGTTCGATTGAATGGTTTGATTATTTCCTGTACGGTACGATGGCAGCTTTGGTATTCAATCAATTGTTTTTCGTCAATGAAGATCCGACGGTCGGGCTGATGCTCGCTTATGCATCTTTTGCCTTATCATTCTTTATCCGTCCATTCGGCGGCATCATCTTCAGCCATATCGGCGACCGCATCGGCCGCAAAAAGACGCTGGTCATCACCTTAAGTTTAATGGGATTTGCCACGTTCGCTATGGGGTTATTGCCGACATACCAGGCAATTGGGGTTGCAGCACCCATTCTGTTGATTTCGCTTCGCTTGATTCAAGGACTTGGCATTGGCGGCGAGTGGGGAGGGGCACTGTTGCTGGCAACAGAATACGCACCGCCTGAAAGACGCGGATTTTTCGGCAGCATCCCGCAAATGGGCGTCACCATCGGGATGGTTATGGGAACTTTGGCGCTATACATCATGACTTTATTGCCGGAAGCGGCGTTCATGAGCTGGGGCTGGCGCGTGCCGTTCATCCTGAGTGCGTTCCTTGTGATCTTCGGTCTATGGATCCGTAAAGGCATCGACGAAACGCCGGAATTTAAAGCCGTTCAGGCATCCGGTGAGATTCCTAAAGTGCCGATTGTGGAAACCTTGAAATACCACTGGCGCGAAGTATTGATTGCCATCGGCGCAAAAGTTGTTGAAACGGCACCGTTCTACATTTTCGGAACTTTTGTCGTATCGTATGCAACAACGAATCTTGAATTTTCAAGAACCGCGACGCTGGCGGCGGTTATGATTGCGACAGTCATCACAACGATTTTAATTCCAATCATGGGTGCATTATCCGACCGTGTCGGCCGCAAAAAGATGTACATTACAGGATCTGTGGCGATGGCGTTATTCGCTTTCCCATACTTCTGGTTGTTGCAGCAAGGGTCTGTAGCTTTATTGATCATCGCGACGATTATCGGGCTTGGCATCATTTGGGCGCCGATTACAGCAGTGCTGGGCACGATGTTTTCAGAAATCTTCGACGCCAAAGTGCGTTATACTGGAGTTACATTAGGCTATCAGATCGGTGCAGCCCTGGCAGGCGGAACAGCGCCGCTCGTCGCAACATTCCTATTGGCGACATTCGATAATTCCTATGTGCCGGTAGCGCTTTACATCATCCTGACGGCGGTCATTTCACTCCTGTCCATTTGGGCAGTGAAGGATTTGAGCGGCAGACAGGCTCAACCGGAACCAACTTTAGTAACAAAAGAAAGCCGCGTCTAAGCGGCTTATTTTTTTAGGGGGCTATTTACTGTGCTTATCATCAACGAACAGCAGATTCAGCAGCAATACCACATGGAAGACGCCATCCGTGACGTTACGGACATGCTTCGGGCCAAGCAAGAGGGGCAGATCAACAGCCCGCATCGTACAGTTCTTGATTTTCCCGAAAGGCAGGCATCGGCGTTGTACATGCCGAGTGCCGATATGGCGAATAAAATCTCTGGCGTCAAAATCGTCACCATCTTCCCGGAAAATCCGGCACAGGGCAAGCCGACTACGCAAGGCGTCATCTTATTATCCGACGGCGACAATGGCGAGCATGTCGCGATGATGACCGCTTCTTATTTAACCCGCTTGCGGACAGGGGCGCTCAGCGGCATCGCCACCGATTTGTTGGCACGCAAAGAAAGCCGTGTGCTGACTGTCATCGGCACAGGCGCGATGGCATTTGAGCAGGTGCTTGGCGTACTGGCGGTGCGGCCAATCGAAAAGATCATCCTGGTCAACCGGACGCCGGCAAAAGCGGAGCGCTTCGGGGAAAGCCTTGTGGCATTCGGTGTGGAAATTCCATATGTCGTTGAGACCATTGTCTCGTCGGCAGTTCAGCAGGCAGACATCATCTGCTGCGCGACACGTTCGAACGAGCCTGTGTTTAACGGGGAAGACTTGAAGCCAGGAACGCATATCAACGGCGTCGGCTCTTACTTGCCTAGCATGCGTGAAATGGACGAAACCACCATCCTGCGCGCCAATAAAATCGTGGCGGATGACATTGCCGGCGTCAAAGACGAAGCGGGCGAACTGATCCACAGCGCGGCAAGCGGCGCCTGGTCATTCGACCAGCTGCATGCAGAACTTGCGCAATTGGTTGCCGGCGACATTGCCGGACGTGAAGCAGAATCCGAAATCACTTTCTTCAAATGCGTCGGCGCCGCTTATTTCGACTTAGCCGTCGCCAAAGGCGTTTACAGCAAAGCAGAAGCAAGCGGAGCGGGCATGAAAGTGGAATTGTAGTTTTTTGAAAAGGGGATCCCGTAAGCGGCAATTGGCGCTTACGGGATCCTTTCATTATGTGGAGGTTTTGGGTTTTACATGAGATTTTTGTGGTGCTACCTGAACTATTTGCGATTCTACATGAAGAGTGGGGATCTCTACCTGAACAAATCGCTTTTCTACCTGAAGTCTTCGCGGCTACCTGAACTATTTGCGATTCTACATGAAGAGTGGAGATCTTTACCTGAACAAATCGCGTTTCTACTTGAAGTCTTTGCGGCTACCTGAACTATTTACGTTTCTACATGAAGAGTGAGGATCTTTACTTGAACAAATCGCTTTTCTACCTGAAGCCTTCGCGGCTACCTGAACTATTTGCGTTTCTACCTGACATATTCTCATCTTTACAGGAACTCCAACAATCCAAAACCTAGAATGCCGAAAAACGCAGTTCGGCTGCGCGAACTGCGTTTTGCTAAAAGCGGTAGGAGCTTACTCCAAACTAGATGGTTGAACGCAGCAACAAGCTTTTAGGGAATATCTCAAGAAAACGGATAAATATGCAAAACTCTCATAAAAACTTATACACTTCATGGGATATTTTGTATAATGATGGAAAGAGGTGGGAGAAGTGAAGCTGATTAGAGGAGACGTTCTGGGGTATAGAGGGATAACAGTCCCTTATAATTTTATTCGAAATTCTGGAAAGGCAAAAACCTTGGCGATTTTTTTCCGGGAGCAGGATACAAGACCACGTCGCCGTTGTTTCATTTTACAGAGGAAGTCTATCTAAACAGAGTTTATGATGTGCTGTGTGTGGACTATCGTTATGTAGACAAAGAGTACGATGATTTTACCAATGAAGAATTGGACCAAGCAGTGAAAGTGGATGCAGCTGCTGTTTTGGATAAGTTCTTTTTAGATGCGCAATGCGATGAATATTACATAGTAGGCAAATCGCTCGGGACCATAGCAATGAGTCTGGAAGTGAAGAAGAGGCGGTTTGAACAGGCCAAACTGATTTGGCTGACGCCGTTGATCGACCAGCCGGGAGTTTTGGATGCGATGATTGACAGCCCCCACCGCGCTTTATGTTTTATTGGTGATCAGGATCGTTATTATTCTGAAGAAAATTACCGCAAGCTTGAAGCCAATCCAAACCTGGCATCAAAATTGTACCCCGGGTTGAACCATAGTTTGGAGTACGGGGACAGACCGGTGGATTCGATTGGCATGCTGCAGGACATTATTGCAGACATCGATAAATTTTAATCAAAAAGGCAACGCGCCGATGCGCATCGCCTCTTATTCTTCAATATGGCCGATTGGTTTTGCGGGATTGCCGCCGACGATAGAGCTGGCGGGTACATCTTTGGTGACCACGGCACCCGAAGCGATGACGGCGTTGTCGCCGATGTTGATGCCGGGATTGATGACAGCACGGCCGCCGATCCAGACATTGTGGCCGATGGTGACGGGTTTGCCGAATTCTTTGCCGGAATTGCGGGCAACCGGATCGAGCGGATGAGTCGCTGTGTAAATGTGGACACCCGGCGCAATCATGCAATTGTCGCCGATCCTGATTTCGCAGACATCCAGAAACACACAATCGAAATTGGCGTAGAAGTTATTGCCGACGTGGATGTTAAAACCATAATCGCAGCGGAGATTCGGTTCAACATGGATCAATTCGCCGGTTGAACCAAAGAGTTTTTTCAGCAGAATGGTCCGGTCCTGGCCATCCATTTCGGTTGTTACATTGAACAAGCGGCTAAGGCGGCGGGCATTCATGCGTTTTTGGCGCAGCTCGGAATCCTGCGGATCATACATTTCACCAGCCAGCATCTTTTCTTTTTCCGTTTTCATTCGTCAACCTCCCAGCAATAATTATGATAATTTGATTGTATCATAGCTAATTCAGGAAACATTTAGTAAACTTATGGAATATTCTTTATAATAGAGAGAGATAGGAGTGGGAGTTATGAAAGCAATTAACAACAAAGTCATTGGCTACAAAGGAATCGAGGTTCCTTACACAGTGGTGCTGACAGAGGATTATACAAAGAAATTGGCGATCTTTTTGCCGGGTGCGGGATACACCGCAAAAAGTCCAATGTTTCATTTTGCAGAAGAGATTTTCTTGAATCAAAACTATGACGTCTTGCGGGTCAATTATCAATATACAGACAAAGCATACGATGAGTTCACCATGAAAGAATTAAATGAAGCGATTGTTCAGGACGTGCGTTTGGTAATCAGTGAAGTGCTCAAAGGAAGAAACTATCAGGAATTCTACTTGATCGGCAAATCCCTCGGCACCATTGCGATGGCTGCCGAAATGAAGCGTCCGGAATTTAACGAAGCCAAAGCCGTTTGGGTAACGCCGTTAATGAATCAAGAAGACGTACTGAACACCATGGTAAACAGCAGGAATCCTGCCCAATGCTATATCGGCGATAAGGATCGCTACTACTCGGCGGGAGCTTTCGAATTGCTGAAAACGAATCCGAGCCTGGAGTCGACATTGCTGCCCGACATCAATCACCGATTGGATTGCGAAACCGATCCACTCAAATCCATCGATGCGTTAAAGCAGATCATCGCTGGAATTAAGAACTTTTAACCATCCACCATCCGCATAACTATGGGTGGTATTTTTTTAGCTTTGCCGTAGTATTTATTCAGCTATAGTCCAGCCGCAAACAAATAAGAGGACGTGTGTTCTCTTTTTCTGTATAATAAGCCCAGTAAAACTTTGCCTGAAGTTGAAAATGATGAAGGGGTGATAAATTGAACAAAAATATGCTGCAATTATTTGAAGAATGCAGAGATGTCCACGTCCTGTATTCGTATGAGGAAACCGAAAAATATATCGAACAAGTCGTGGCTTATGCCAAGCACGGCGTTGAAGCGGGAGATTATGTCATTCTGATTGAAAATCCCCGTTTGACTCCCAAAATACAAACTGAACTCAAGCTTCAACTTTCTGAACAGCAAATGGAATTCATCCATTTTGTAAAAAGTTATGACTTTTATTATTCCAGCGGAAGTTATCATCCGCCAGCGATTCAGGCGTATTTTGAAAAAACGATCGAACCTTATCTGGCCAAACAAGCCACGTTCAGATCTTGGGCGCATGTAGAATGGGCGACGATGGAAGACCCGATCCACTTGGTGAAGGATTTTGAAAAGATCATCGATGTTGCGGTAAAAGAATACGAATTTCCACTGATTTGCGCCTACGCAAACAAATCAATGCCGAAAGATATTAAAAATATGCTGCTCGAAGTGCATCCATATATTCTGGTAGAAGACGATGTAATCGTCTCAGATTTATATGCCGCAGCAGAAGCTTAATCACATAGCCTGTGAAACGTTGCAAAATCTATCGTTAACCTAACACTACCGGGAAAGCCCGGTAGTGTTTTTTGATTTATGCTAGATTCGCCATCGGAAAAATTTCAGCGGGAATAGTCAAGGTTATCTAACTGAGTTATTGCTATCTACGGGTTTCTACAAGGATAATTTGTCTCGCTACATGCCCAAGTGAGGCTGCTACATGAACAATCGACACTCCTACGGTGATTGCCACTCTCTACCGGAAGTTACCGGGTTTCTACAAGGATAATTTGTCTCGCTACATGCCCAAGTGGGGGTGCTACATGAACAATCAACACTCCTACCGTGAAAGACGCCTCTTAAGAAAGCATCCCAATAAAAAGCGTTGGCCATCTTCAACCGAAACGCTTATAAAAATCAATGAATTGCCAACATTTAGTTGGCAATTCTGCAAATTGATGTATGATGTTAGAATAATATTCACTTTAAAAGGAAGAGGGGATTTTGATGGCAGAATGGTGGAAAAAGTCGACGGTGTATCAAATTTATCCGAGAAGTTTCATGGATTCGGATGGAGACGGTATCGGCGATATTAGAGGCATTATTCAAAAACTTGATTACTTGCATGAGCTTGGGGTGGACATTCTTTGGCTGTCGCCGGTCTATGATTCGCCGAACGATGACAATGGCTATGACATCCGTGATTATTATCAGATCATGAAAGAATTCGGCACCATGGCGGATTTTGATGAATTGCTGGAAGGGATTCATGATCGCGGCATGAAGCTCGTTATGGATCTTGTCGTCAATCACACATCCGACGAACACGAATGGTTCAAAAACCATCCCGACTTTTACATATGGCGCGACGAGCCGACGAATTGGCGTTCATTCTTCAGTGGCTCGACATGGGAATTCGAGAAGGAGCGCGGCCAGTATTACCTGCATTTATTTTCCAAAAAGCAGCCGGATTTAAATTGGGACAATCCGGAATTGCGTAAGGCGGTCTACGAAATGATGCGTTGGTGGCTCGATAAAGGGGTAGACGGTTTCCGCATGGACGTCATCAACATGATTTCAAAAGTGCCGGTCATGCATGATGCACCGGGCGGCGACGGCAGCCATCAATTCATGAATGGTCCGAATGTCCATACGTATTTGAGAGAAATGAACCAGCAGGTGCTGTCGCAATACGATATTGTTACGGTCGGTGAAATGCCGGGCACAACGCCGAAAGAAGCGCGCGATTACACGGCTGCAGAAAACCGCGAACTCAATATGATTTTTACGTTTGAGCATATGGGGCTCGATCAGGCATCTGGCGAGAAATGGGATTTGAAGCCGCTGGAATTGACGGACTTGAAAGAGAATCTGGAAAAATGGCAGCATGGCCTCCATGATGAAGGCTGGAACAGTTTATACTGGAACAACCACGACCAGCCACGCATCGTTTCCCGTTTCGGCAACGACACGGACTACCGTGTGGAATCGGCGAAGATGCTCGCTACATGCCTTCATTTTATGCAAGGAACGCCTTATATTTACCAAGGCGAAGAACTCGGGATGACCAATGTGCGCTTTGATTCGATTGCCGATTACAAAGACATCGAAACAGTGAATATGTACGCGGAAAAAAGTGAGGCGGGTATTCCGCACGCTGTCATCATGGACAAGATCCACGTTAAAAGCCGCGACAACGCCAGGACGCCGATGCAATGGTCGGCTGAGCCGAACGGCGGATTTACAACCGGGACGCCTTGGCTGAAAGTGAACCCGAATTACACGAAAATCAATGCTCTGCAGCATAAAGATCCAGAGTCGGTTTATCAGTATTACAAAAAGCTGATCGGTTTCCGCAAAGACATGGACATCATCACGCACGGCAATTTTGAACTGCAGTACCGCGAAGACGATGAACTGTTTGCCTACACGCGTTCATGGAATGATGAATTGCTGACGGTTTACTGCAATTTTTCGGACCAGCCAAAAGCGGCAGCTCGCCCTGAAGGCCATGTGCTGATCGGCAATTACTCAGCTGACGCCGGTGAAGGGGATATTTTGTTGAGACCGTACGAAGCGGTTGTTTACTACAAATAAAAGCGTAAATGGAGGAAAAACTATGGCAAACGTATTAGGCGTCGACATTGGCGGAACAAAAGTCCGCATGGGTGTCATTGATGACAAGGGACAGATTTTATACGACGAACAGATTCCAACCGAGATTCCGCTGTATCCGTATCTGGAAGCGAATATCCTGCGCATGCTGGAGGCGAGGCCAGAAATCGATGCAATCGGCATCGGCACACATGGCTTTGTCGATCCGAAGCAAGGCAAAGTCATCTATGCCGCGGAAACATTGCCGGGGTGGACCGATACACCGGTTAAGGAATGGCTGGAGAAGGCAACAGGAAAGCGTGTTGAAGTGGAAAACGATGCAAATGTTGTCGCACTTGCGGAAGCGAAGTTTGGTGCGGCGCAAGGACTGGATCGTGTGGTCGTCTTAACGCTCGGTACCGGCCTTGGCGGTGGCGTATTGTGGGACGGAAAGCTTTTGAGTGGCGGCCCTCATGGAGGAGCAGCTGAACTTGGCCATATGATCCTTTATCCAAATGGCGTGAAATGTGCATGCGGAAGACTGGGCTGCAGCGAAATGTACGTTTCCGGCACGGCATTGCGCCGCCGGATCCGCGAAGCGGGGCTGGACATCACGCCGCCTGAACTGTTTGAGAATGCGGAGAAAGATCCGGCAGCAAAAAAAGTAGTGGAAGAGTTCACAGGCGACTTGGCCCTTGTCATCAGCAGCCTGCAGGCAGCATTTGATATGGAAATGGTCATCATCGGTGGCGGTGTTTCCGAAGCAGCGGACTTATGGATGGAGCCTTTCCAACGGCAGCTCAAACCGATGTTATTGAATCCGTTGCAAGTGGAAGTGGCGCGTTTTGAAAACGATGCAGGCATTTTAGGTGCTGCATTGCTGGTGTTGGAAAATGAATGATCCACAGAAAAGCAGTGACAGTCTAAGAGCTGTTGCTGCTTTTTTCTGCTCGTGCTAAAACGCAAATTAAGCAAAAAAAAATGAAATAATTTTAAAATTACATATTGCGCAAACGTTTTCATGGTGGTATGATACAAATAATTAATTATTGGAAACACGCTTCAGAGAGTTTCCATTTTTTATTTACGACTTTGTGCAAACGCTTGCATAAAAACCAAAAGGGGGAGTTTGGGATGAAGGATTTTAAGTTCAACAAGGGGTTAGTGGCATCGTTGATGTTGTCGGCAGCAGTATTAGCAGGGTGCAGCAGCGACGGGGAAGAAGCTTCAGGTTCAGGAAGCGAAGATCAGGTAACGGTTGATATTTTCCAGTTCAAAGTGGAATTTAAAGACCAGTTTGAAGACGTAGTGGCGCTTTACGAAAAAGAGAACCCGGACGTCAATGTTGAAATCACTACTGTCGGAGGCGGAGAAGATTATGGCGCGGCACTTCGTTCACGCTTTGCATCCGGAAACGAACCGGCAATCTTCAACATCGGTGGACCTCAGGACGTTGCGGACTGGAAAGACAATTTGTCTGACTTAGCTGAAACAAAAGCAGCGGGAGCCGCACTTGAAGGCACACTTGACGGTGTAACGGTTGAATCTGAAGTGCTTGGACTTCCTTATAACCAAGAAGGATACGGCTTTATCTACAACACACGCCTGTTTGAGGAAGCTGGAATTGATCCAGCGTCGATCACAGATTTCGCATCACTTGAAGAAGCTGTGAAAACATTGGATTCGAAAAAAGACGAATTGGGACTTGAATCGGTTTTTGCTTTCCCAGGAAAAGAAGCATGGGTAACAGGACTTCACTTATCAAATACATTCTTGGCACCTGAATTCGACAACAATGTATTGGCGGCATTTGACGCAAAAACTGTCGACTTTAAATACGCAGAAGGTTACAAGAAAATCGTCGATCTACAAAACGAATATTCGAAACAGCCGACTGTGAGCCTTGATTATTCTCAACAAGTCGAAGAACTGTTCTCTCTTGAGCGTGTAGCGATCATCCAACAAGGAAACTGGGCTTACGGCTCAATCGCTGGAATTGACCCTGAACTTGCAGACAGCGGTGTCGGCCTGATGCCGATTCCTGTAGAAGGTCTGGATAACGCAGGCTTACCGGTTGGCGTACCGATGTACTGGGGCGTAAACAAACAAGCGGACGAAGATGTCATCAGAGAATCAAAAGAATTCTTGGATTGGCTTTATACTTCAGACGCTGGAAAAACAGCGGTAGTGGAAGACTTTAAATTCATTCCTGCCTATGAAGGTTACGATACTTCAAAAATCTCCGATCCAATGTCGAAAGCGATTTATGATGCGTCTGAGTCAGGCAACACAATCGGTTGGGTGTTCATGGGCTATCCGACTGGATGGGGTGAAGACGAACTTGGCGCAAGTATCCAAAAATACTTGAGCGACGAAGCAAGCTGGGACGAAGTCATCGAATCAGCTAAAGAAGCTTGGAAAACAAGCAGAGCTGAATAATAACAAAACAATCCGGTTTTCATCATGAGCGTGATAAACAAAGTAGCCTGTGTGCTACTTTGTTTTGTTACCGGAGCTTTCATGGAATGAGTTAAGGAAGGAAAGGTGCCTACATGCGTACAAAAGATTTATCCTATTGGTTGTTCCTCGCCCCCGTTTTACTGGCGCTAACGCTGGTTGTCATCGTTCCGATGCTGCTTGGAGTTTATTATTCATTTACTTCCTGGAACGGTATTGTTACTGGTGAATTCGTCGGTTTACAAAATTACATTGATTTGTTCAAAGATGAGCGGTTCTTGGATTCTCTGTGGTTCACCACAAAATTCTCGATCGTTTCAGTTATTCTGATCAACATCATCGGACTGTCCCTGGCATTGCTTGTGACGGGCCGCGTCCGTTCTAGCAAATTATTGCGTACGACATTCTTTATGCCGAACTTGATCGGTGGTTTGATCTTAGGATTTATTTGGCAGTTCATTTTCATCAAAGTGTTTGCCAGTGTCGGTGAAATCATCGGCATGGAAAGCCTGCAAGGTTGGCTGTCTACGACAGACACGGGATTCTGGGGCTTGGTTATTTTGATGAGCTGGCAGATGGCCGGGTACATCATGGTCATCTACATCGCTTATTTGGAGGGGATGCCGAAAGAATTGCTGGAGGCTTCTGAAATTGATGGAGCTTCCACATTCCAGCGTTTCCGTTACATCGTCTTCCCGCTTGTTGCGCCGGCGTTCACGGTCAGCATGTTCCTGACGCTGTCCAACTCGTTCAAATTATATGACCAGAACTTGTCGCTGACAGGCGGCGGACCTTACAACTCAACTGAAATGGTGGCAATGGAAATTTTCAAGACTGCATTCACGCAAAATGCCTTCGCTTATGCGCAGGCCAAAGCGGTCATATTCTTTGTCATCGTTGCAATCATCGCTCTTGTTCAAGTTTATGTGAACAAACGCAAGGAGGTTGAAATGTAATGCGGAAAAAGTGGGATATCAAACTGGAAGTCCTCGGGGGATTATTGGCGCTTTTATGGCTGGCCCCTTTTTATCTCATGTTCGTCAACTCGTTCAAATCAAAAAAAGAAATATTCATGGATACCATCAGCCTGCCGGCAGAATGGAACTTCGATAATTACATCACCGCTTTCGAAGAGCTTGATTTTATGCGTACGCTTTTCAATTCATTGTTGATCACCATCGTCAGTGTGGTTTTGATCATCGTCTTCTCTGCGATGGCTGCGTATGCGCTGTCCCGTGCGAAAAGCAAACTCAGCACGGTGCTGTTTTTTGTATTCGTTGCAGCGATGTTGATTCCATTCCAGTCGGTCATGATTCCGCTCGTGACGGTATTTGGCCAATTTGAAATGCTGAACCGCGGCGGATTGATCTTCATGTATCTCGGATTCGGTGCAAGCCTATCGATTTTCCTTTATCACGGCGCCTTGAACAATGTTTCGCGCTCGCTGGATGAAGCAGCAACAATCGACGGAGCCAACCGCTGGCAAGTATTCTGGTACATCATCTTCCCGATCCTGAAGCCGATCACGGTGACGGTGGCGATCCTGAACATTATCTGGATCTGGAACGATTACTTATTGCCTTCATTGGTCATCAACACTCCGGGAAGCGAGACGATCCCATTGAAGATGTTCTTTTTCTTCGGAGAATATACGAAACAATGGCATCTGGCACTTGCGGGCTTGACGCTCGCCATCATTCCGGTCATCATTTTCTACTTTATTGCACAACGTGAAATCATCAAAGGCGTATCGGATGGAGCAGTAAAATAAGGGGGCAGCATCATGGCAGTCACGATTAAAGACGTTGCGAAACAAGCTGGCGTGTCGCCGGCCACTGTGTCCCGTGTCATTGCAGATAATCCACGAATCAGCAGCAAGACCAAACAAAAAGTCCGTGAAGTCATGGAAGAACTGGGCTACTTCCCGAATTTCCAGGCCCGCAATCTGGTAGCGAAAAAGAGCCAGACGCTTGGCATCGTTATGGAAAATTCGGCGACACTGGCATTTCAAAATCCTTTCTTTCCGGAAGTGCTGCGCGGCATTTCAACACGTGCGCACGGCAGCCAGTATGGCTTGTATTTATCGACAGGCGCTACACAGGAAGAAATCCACAGGGAAGTCGTGGAAATGGCACAAGGAAAACGAGTCGACGGCATCATCCTGCTGTATTCGAAAATCGGCGATCCGGTTATGGAATACTTGGGGCAATGCGGGTTGCCGTTCTCTGTAGTCGGACGTCCGCATAAAGATCCGGAAACCGTTTCGTATGTCGATAACGACAACATCAACAACGCTAAAGAAACGGTGGAATACTTGATTGGCCTCGGACACAGGCATATTGCTTTTGTCGGAGGGGCTACGGATTTCGTCGTTTCGCTGGATCGGATGGAAGGTTACCGGCAGGCACTGGACCAACACGGCATTCCCTTTGTTGAAGCCTACGCGGTGAACCAGGAACTCATGCAAGGCAAGGAACGCGAAGCAATCCGCCAGTTGATGGCACTCGACGTGCCGCCGACAGCCATCGTCACGCATGACGACATGGTCGCATACGAAGTGATCGGTTACCTTGAGGATCTGCAAATCAGGGTGCCCGAAGACATTTCCATCATCGGTTTCAACAACCACGCCATTTCAAAACATTTAAAGCCGCCGCTCAGCACCGTAGACATTTCCATTTATGAACTCGGGCTGCATGCAGCGGAATTGGTATTAGAGAAAATAACGGACGAATCGGTGCCTCCAAAGCAAGTCGTGGTTTCATCCCGGCTGATTGAAAGAGGATCTTGCCGCCGTCTTTGAGAGGGATCGGATATGAATAAAAAATGGTGGAAAGAAGCAGTCGTCTATCAGGTTTATCCGCGCAGCTTCATGGATTCTGACGGCAATGGCCTGGGCGACATCAACGGCATCACAAGCAAATTGGATTACTTGAAAGAATTAGGCATCGATGTCATTTGGGTATGTCCGATGTACAAATCGCCGAATGACGACAATGGGTACGACATCAGCGATTACCAGGCCATTTTGGAAGATTTCGGAACCATGGAGGATTTCGACCGCCTGCTGGAAGAAGTGCACGCGCGTGGCATGAAATTGATCATCGACTTGGTGATCAACCACACGAGCGATGAACATCCTTGGTTTGTGGAATCGCGTTCCTCCCGCCACAATCCGAAGCGTGATTGGTATGTCTGGCGCGATGAGCCGCTCAACTGGGAAAGCATCTTTGGTGGACCGGCTTGGGAATACGACGAAAAGACCGGCCAATATTACTTGCATGTCTTTTCAAAAAAACAGCCCGATTTGAACTGGGAAAACCCCGAAGTCCGCAATGAACTCTTTAAAATGGTCAATTGGTGGGTAGCGAAAGGCATCGACGGATTCCGCGTAGATGCCATCAGCCACATCAAAAAAGAGTACACGAACGTTCCGGATCTGGACGGCCACCTCTTTGTACCTTCATGGGAAAAGATGATGAATGTCGACGGCATCCAACCGCTGCTTCAGGAATTATACGATGAAACCTTCAGCAAACACGACATCATGACAGTCGGTGAAGCGAACGGCGTTTCAGCGGATGAAATCCACGATTGGGTCAGTCCCGAGAATGGCAAGTTCAATATGATTTTCCAGTTTGAAGACATCGGCTTATGGAACACCGAAGTGCGCAATGGTGTCAACGTGCCGGAACTAAAAGCGGTCCTCAGCAAGTGGCAGGAGAAAGTGAATGGCAATGGCTGGAATGCTTTATTCATCGAAAACCATGACCGTCCGCGCATTGTGTCGACTTGGGGAAATGACCAGTCGCACTGGCGTGAAAGCGCGACGGCACTCGGATGCATGTACTTCTTCATGCAGGGGACACCGTTCATCTACCAAGGCCAGGAAATCGGTATGACGAATGCCCCGTTTGAAGAACTCGATCATTTCGATGACGTCCATACGCATAATCTGTATTTCCATAAGAAGGAAAGCGGAATGGAGCATGACGCCATCATGACCGTTTTGCGCGCAACCAGCCGCGACCATTCCCGGACACCGATGCAATGGAACAGCAACAACCATGCTGGCTTCTCAGATGTTTTGCCATGGATGGGCGTCAACCCGAATTACGAATGGCTGAACGTCGAAGCACAGGAAAACGATCCGCATTCGGTACTGTCTTTTTACAAACAGATGATTTGGCTGCGCAAAAACATGGACGTATTCGTCTACGGCGACTACCAACTGGTGGACATGAACCACGACTCCGTATTTGCCTATACACGCGAAAATGAAGACGACAAAGTATTGGTCGTAACGAACCTTGCTCAGCATGCGGTCTTATGCGCAGTGGATCCAGAAGATTCCACACTGCTTCTGGCCAATCACCAAAACATCGATCCCGCGCAATTGCTTCCATATGAAGCGCGTGTCTACAAAATCCCAAAAGATACAAACCTGAATGGATAAGACCAGGGGGGCTGAAAAACGCCCCCGACGATAAAGACCGGAGGAAACCGTTGAGGTTTTCTCTGGTTTTTTGTTTTTATAGGAGGGATGGGTTTCTACCGGGATCGCCACTTTTTACAGGAGGATACCGGTTTTCTACCTGCACAACTTGCGTCGCTACATGACAAGTGGAGCTTTTTATATGAACAATCTGGGTTTCTACCGGGGTCACCACTTTTTACAGGAGGATATTGTGTTTCTACCCGCACAACTTGCGTCGCTACATGACAAGTTGAGCTTTCTAAATGAACAATCAGGGTTTCTACCGGGGTTGCCACTCTCTACAGGAGGATATTGGATTTCTACCTGCACAACTTGTGTCGCTACATGACTAGTGGAGCTTTCTACATGAACAATCTTCATTTCTACCGGGATCGCCACTCTTTACAGGAGGATATTGGTTTTCTACCCGCAAAACTCGCATCGCTACATGACAAGTTGAGCTTTCTACAGGAACAATCCCCATTTCTACCGCAATCCCCACTCTCGACACAAAGACTTAACGCTTCCTATCCACTAATCACTCCCCATGGATTCACCCACCCCAATCAAGGGTATAACTCTAACAAAGCATTCAGTATAAAGGAGTCGATCAACATGGCGTTTGATTATGATTTGGATTATGAGAACTTGGATTTGCGCAAACATCCTGAGCTGTATCGTGTGGGAAAAGGTGAGCAGGGGGTGTTGCTGGTGGAGCCGTATAAGAGTGAAATTTTGCCGTATTGGCGTTTCAAGACGCCGGAAATTGCGCAGGAATCGTGCGATAAGATTTCGGAGATGTTCGAGGAGTACCGCAAGCAGGATGATTTTGTGGGAATGGACATGGCGCGCAAATTCATTCAGATGGGCTATACGCGGGCGCGCCGCTACACCAATTACAAAGGCGGCCGCAAATACAATGAAGACGGCAGCATCAAGGAAAGGGAAATCGATCCGGTGAAGGCGGAATCGGCAGCGATCTTCAAAAAGCGCTGGGACGAAATCCGGGAAGATGAAGATTACTTGAAGCGCAAAAAGAAACATCAAAAAGAATTTGGCTGAGCTGCATCTTTTATTCCACTAAAGCGTCAAGTAGCTTGAGAACAACTTACAGAAAATGGGTGATGGGATGAAGAAGATCGTATTGGCTGGAGGCACAGGATTTGTCGGACAGTATTTGGAACAGAAATTCACAGACCAGGGGTATCAGGTAGTCATTATTTCACGGCAGCCCGGCTATTTGAATTGGAGTAACCATACCGGAATCGTCAATGCGTTGGAAGGCGCTGAGATGGTGGTCAATTTGGCGGGGAAATCGGTGAACTGCCGGTATACCGAAGCGAATAAGCGCGAGATTTTCGACTCGCGGATGGAGACGACGGAAGCGCTGGGAACCGCGATTCTGGCTTGCGACAATCCGCCTCCGCTTTGGATTAATTCCAGTACGTCGACGATCTACCGCCATGCGGAAGACCGGCCGATGACCGAAGCGAACGGGGAATTCGGCAGCGGCTTTTCGGTGGAGGTCGGCAAGGCGTGGGAGCAGGCGTTTTTCACGTTCAAGCTGCCGAATACACGGCAAGCAGCATTGCGTCTGTCGATTGTTCTCGGCAAAGACGGTGGTGTCATGCCGCCATACGAAAACTTGGTGCGCTTCGGACTTGGGGGAAAGCAAGGCAACGGACGTCAGATGTTCAGCTGGATCCATCTTGAAGATGTTTATCGCATTATCCTGTTTATACGTGACAATGAAAACATCAGCGGCATCATCAATACCACGTCGCCGGAACCTGTCACCAATCGCGAACTGATGAAGCAATTGCGGCTAACGATGGACCGGAAGTTTGCTTTGCCGGCAACCAAGTGGATGCTGGGAATAGGCGCAGTGGTTATTGGGACAGAACCGGAATTGATCTTGAAAAGCCGCTGGATTTTGCCGGAGCGGCTGCAGCAGGCAGGATTTCGTTTTGCCTACCCGACGCTCGATAAAGCGTTGGAAAACATTCTAAACAATTAAATGAGATAAATCGATAGCACTAGAAAACTCTGCGAAAGGCGGATTTTTCTAGTGTTTTCTATTTTATTTTTAAAAAATGCCTTTATTTCGAGATAGTTAGGTTTAGGACGATTGCCTAAAGGCAATGGCAAATATGGAGGTGACAAATTGACCATAGACGAGAAATTGATGACGGACATACTGAACCGGGAACAACAGGCACTGGCCGATTTGTACGACCGCTACCACCGGATCTTATGGAACATTGCACGCCAAGCCGATTCAGACCCGTCCGTCTGTGAGCAGCTTGTCGCCCAGGTGTTCCGCGCGGTTTGGAACGAACCGGAAAACTTTATGCAGAACCGCAAACTGCTGACGCAGCTCATCGACTGTTGCCGCTCGCATAGTGCTGAAATTACCATAAAAAAATGTTCCTGAAAAAATCGCATCTCCACTTGTAGGAGATGTTTTTTATTGCCATAAAAGCCGGTACTTCAAAGTTGACGGACCGAACCAATCGGAGTAGCTTATAGGATATGCAATGATGGTTCCATTTGGAACGGTTCGAAAATGAAGGGTGGTGCTATAGATGAATGAGAATAAAGAAATGGATGCGTATATGCAATTGATGCTGTCATTTGCCCATGTACAGAAAAATATGGTGCGCTTCATTCAAAAGTCGGCAGTGGAAAAAGGGCTGTCGATTCCGCAATATTCGATTTTGATGACGATCATCAGCTGCAAGGAAATGACCCAGAAAAATATTGGGGAAAAGACGTTCCTGCCGAAAAGTACGTTGAGCCAGGCGGTGGATGGACTGGTCAAAGAAGGCTATCTTGACCGCCGGCAAGTCGAGGACAACCGCCGTGAAACCTTGCTGGCACTCAGCCCGAAAGGCCAGGCGTTGGTGGAGGAACTTCATCTTCAGGAAGATGGCCTGCATCAGGTGTTCAAAGCGGCCAGTGAACAGTTTACGGACGAGCAGGTAGAAGAGCTGCTACAGGCGCACCGGAAAATTTCGTCGTATTTAAAAGAAGTGGAATTAGAGGTGGCAACGAAATGATTAAAATCCTGAAAAATCTCAATCCGTATAAATGGGTTGTGCTGGCAGTCGTGTTGTTGGTGTTCGGCCAATCGATGGCAGAACTATTTTTGCCGACCTTGATGGCGGACATCATCGACAACGGCGTCGTCAAAGGGGACATTCCGTATATATGGCGAATCGGCGGCTGGATGCTGTTGGTTTCGGCAATCGGTGCTGTCGCCGCGGTTTTTGCCAGTTTTTATTCGTCTCAAGCGGCGATGGGGCTCGGGCGCGATTTGCGGCAGAAAGTCTTCAAACACGTCGGCCAATTCTCGCTGCAGGAATTCGATGAAGTGGGAACGGCTTCACTGATCACGCGCACCACAAACGATATCACCCAAGTGCAGCAAGTGGTCATCATGATGCTGCGCATGGTCATCAGCGCGCCGATCATGCTGGTCGGCGGCGTCATCATGGCGGTCTCGAAAGACGCCCAATTGTCGCTGGTCATCATCGGCGCGATGCCGGTATTGGCCGTTGCGATCTTGTTGATCCTGAAATATGGAATGCCTTTATTCCAGGAAGTCCAAAAACGTTTGGACGGCTTGAACCTGGTTGTACGTGAAAACCTGACGGGCATCCGAGTCATCCGCGCTTTTAACCGCGAGCCGGAAGAAAAGGAACGTTTGCAAAAAGCCAACCGTGAGTTGGCCGATGTCTCCATTAAAGTCAATAAAGTCATGGCTTTCCTGATGCCGGTGATGATGCTGGTCATGAACATGACCGTCGTCGCCGTCATCTGGTTCGGGGGTATCCGCATCAATAACGGCGCTATGCAGATCGGGGATCTGATGGCCTTTATCCAATACGTCATGATGATCATGTTCGCATTGGTCATGGCTTCGTTCATGTTTGTCATGGTTCCGCGTGCAGCGGTATCGGCGAAACGCATCAACGAAGTATTGGAAATGAAACCGGCCTTCACGGACGGTGGCACCGCCAAAGCGGACCGTGCACGGGGCACGCTGGAGTTCGAGGATGTTACTTTCTATTATCCAGGAGCGGAAGAGCCGGCGCTGTCGAACATCAGCTTCACCGCCAAGCCGGGGGAAATCACCGCTTTGATCGGTGGGACAGGTTCCGGAAAGTCGACGCTGGTCAATCTGGTGCCGCGCTTCTATGACGTCAAGAGCGGAACGATCCGCGTCAACGGCGTCGATATCCGTGAAGCTTCGCAACAGGAAATACGTTCGAAAATCGGCTTTGTTCCGCAGAAATCGATCTTGTTCACCGGGACCATTGCGGACAATATCCGCTTCGGCAAACAAGATGCCACGCAAGCGGAAATGGAACACGCGGCAAGCATTGCGCAAGCTACAGAGTTTATCGATCAAATCAAAGGCGGCTACGCAGCTGAAATCGAGCAGGGCGGTTCCAATCTGTCAGGCGGACAGAAGCAGCGCCTGTCGATTGCCCGCGCATTGATCCGCAGGCCGGATATTTATATTTTCGATGACAGTTTCTCGGCGCTGGATTTTAAGACAGACGCCAAGCTGCGCAAAGCATTGAAAGACGAAACGCGAAACGCTACGGTCCTATTGGTGGCACAACGCGTCAGCACCGTCGTCGATGCGGACCGCATCATCGTTTTGGAAAAAGGAAAAATGGTGGGCATGGGCACGCACGAAGAACTGTTGAAATCCAATGAAGTTTACCGTGAAATCGCCTTATCTCAATTGTCAGAGGAGGAGATCGCATGACCAAGATGGGACCTCCTCATGGCGGAGCGAACATGCCGCCGCAAAAAGCCAAGGATTTCAAAGGCACATTCCGACGCCTTGTCTCTTATTTAAAACCGCGCCGCAAGAAATTGGCAGCGGTCTTCCTGGTCGCCATACTCAGTACGGTGTTCACCATCGTCGGACCGAAAATCATGGGAATGGCGATCACCGAATTGTTCGAAGGCGCATACGGCCAGTTGCAGGGCGTGCCGGGCGGCGGCATCGACTTTGGCGTCATCGGCCAAATTCTCGCTGTCCTTGCCGGACTCTATTTGTTCAGCAGTTTGTTCAGCTATATCCAGCAGTACATGATGTCAACAGTGGCACAGGACACGGTCTATGATCTGCGCCAGGACGTCAACAAAAAACTGGAGAAACTGCCGCTGAAGTATTTTGATGGACGTCCAAACGGTGAAACCTTGAGCCGCATGACCAACGACATCGACACCATCGGCAGCACGCTGCAGCAAAGCTTGACGCAATTCATTACTTCCATCGTCACCATTGTCGGGATCTTGGTGATGATGTTGACGATCAGTCCTTTATTGACATTGATCGCGGTTGTTTCGTTGCCGCTGTCTTTATTCGTCATCGGACCGATTTTGAAGAAATCCCAGAAATACTTCAGCAGCCAGCAAAAAAATCTGGGGCGCTTGAACGGCCACGTGGAGGAAATGTACACAGGCCACCAAGTCGTCAAAGCATTCGGCCATGAAGCAAAATCCAACGAACAATTCGATGAAGTCAATGAAGAATTGTACCAAGCGGGCCGCAAAGCCCAGTTTATTTCCGGGATCATCATGCCGATGATGACGCTGATCGGCAATTTGAGTTATGTCGTCATCAGCATTGTCGGCGGGATCCTGGTGACGCAGCGCGCCATCTCGATCGGGGATATCCAGGCGTTCATCACCTATTCCAAACAGTTTACGCAGCCGATCACCCAAACCGCGAACATCGCCAACATCATCCAATCGACGATTGCCGCGGCTGAACGGGTCTTCGAATTGCTGGACGAACAAGAAGAAGTGGAAGAAGTGACGACTTCCGTTCTGCCGCGTGCGAAAGGCGCTGTCGTTTTTGAAGATGTCGACTTCGGCTACGACCAAGACTTGCTGATCCACAAAATGAATATCGACGTACGCCCTGGGCAGACAGTTGCGATAGTCGGGCCGACCGGTGCCGGAAAAACGACCTTGATCAATCTATTGATGCGCTTCTATGAATTGAATGGCGGAAGCATCCTGATCGACGGTCTTGATTCACGGCAAATGTCGCGTCACGAGCTGCGCCAGAACTTCGGTATGGTGCTGCAGGATACGTGGCTCTTCAACGGTACGATCCGCGACAACATCGCCTACGGGAAAACCGGTGCCAGCGAAGAAGAGATTTTGGCAGCGGCAGAAGCGGCACATGCCGATCACTTTATCCGGACCTTGCCGGATGGCTACGATACCATCCTGAACCAGGAAGTCTCGAATATTTCACAAGGGCAAAAACAATTATTGACCATCGCCCGTGCGATTCTCGCCGATCCGCCGATCATGATTCTTGATGAAGCGACTTCGAGCGTCGACACACGGACCGAAATCTTTATCCAACAAGCGATGAACCTACTGATGAAAGAGCGCACCAGCTTTGTCATTGCGCATCGCCTGTCGACCATCAAAGACGCCGACTTGATCCTCGTTATGGACAAAGGCACGGTTATCGAGCAAGGCACGCACCAACAGCTTCTCGACAAAGATGGTTTCTATGCCGATCTGTACCACAGCCAATTTTCAACGGAAGTGGCTGTTTAAAACCAAAAAGGTCGACCGCACGATTTGTGCACGGTCGACCTTTTTCTATTGATGAATTTCTTCAGGCGCTTTTGGCAAGCCGCGCCCCAGCCAGAAAATGGCGCCGATCAACAGCACCGCGCTGATGCCAAGTACTACGGCATTCGGAGCCGCTTTCGCATAGATATCGGCCAGACTGAAAATGGCGAGCGATTCCGGCCAAGTCGGTGCCAGAAACAATGCAGCCGCTGCCAATGAATTGTTGATGATATGCAATAAAATCGGCACCAATAAATTATTGGTCCGCACATACAGAAGTGACGCCACGACACCAAAAAGGAAGGCGCCGATAATATCCAAATGCAAAATGCCGAACAACAAGCTGGAAATCAAAATCCCGCCCCACATCGAGGTCTTGGCGATCATGCGCTTCAGCAGCACGCCGCGGAACATGAATTCTTCCACAATCGGTGCCAAAATGGCAATCGTGAAAATCGTGAAAACGATATACCCGGGCGTATTCGGCACCGGGAATTCTTCCAGCATGAAATTCACCAACCACGGGGCGACGGGCGCCAACATGAACAACTGGAACCAGAACATGCTGATGGAAAAAGCGATGGACACCGCCACCAACGCGAATAAAGCCGGCAGCCATTTCCGGATGCCGTTTAAAGACAGCACATCCCAGACAGAAGACTGGTGTTTGCGGAAATAGTAGCCGAAGTAAATGCCAGGGACCACAACATACAGCACCAATTGGCTGACGACATCAGGTGTGATATCACTGACACCGAGCGCAATCAGGATAACCAGAGTGGCGATCATCCCCAATACCGAAAACAGGATCAGGTAACGCGCCTTCATTTGTTCAAACATGGAGCACCCCTTTCGGATAAGCAGTTCGGAATTAGTTATCTAGAGTATACGCCATTTAGCGCTGCAGGTTTCATTTAATAGGTGGTCCGACTTTCGGCTAATTTTAGACACGGCCAGGCAAACACGGTATGCTTAACCCAGTTGACCTGACCGTTTTAACGGCGGGGGAAACGGAAGGATGATCTAAATGGCATTTCTAGACAAGCTGAACCAATTAAAAGACAAGTCGATTGAAAAAGGCAAAGCGCATTGGGAAGAAAACAAAGACGACTACAAAGAAAAAGCATCGAATTATAAAGATAAAGCCATGGTCATGAAAGACGACGTTGCGAATAAAATCAAAGAGAAGACAAAGAAGTAATTGTGAGTTAACCAGGCGGGTATGCGCTTGGTTATTTTTTTGTGGAAAGTGGGTGGCTAGGTGAGGATATGTGGTTTCTACCTTTGCTACTTGAGTTTCTACATGACATTTGTGTGCTCTTACATGAACAACTCGCGATTCAACCGGGATAGTGGGAGTCTACCTGAGGATACGCCGTTTCTACCAGCACTATTTGATTTTGTACATGAGATATCGCTGCTCTTACATGAACAACTCACATTCCTACCGTGAGAGCAGAAGTCTACCAGAGGATATGCGGTTTCTACCAGCACTATTTGAGTTTGTACATGAGATATCCTCGCTCTTACATGAACAACTCGTGATTCAATGGGGATAGCGGGAGACTACTTGGGGATATGGGGTTTCTATCGGCACTACTTGAGCTTCTACATGACATTTTCACACTCTTACATGAACAACTCGCGATTCAATAGGGAGAGTGGGTGGCTACCTGAGGATACGCCGTTTCTACCTGCACTATTTGAGTTTCTACATGACATATCCTCGCTCTTACATGAACAACTCACATTCCTACCGGGATAGCGGAGTCTACCTGAGGATACACGGTTTCTACCAGTGCTATCCGATTTTCTACCTGACCTATCGTCGCTCTAACATGAACAACTCGCAATTCTACTGTGATAGCGGGAGTCTACCTGAGGATACACGGTTTCTACCAGCACTATTTGAGTTTGTACATGAGATATCGTCGCTCTTACATGAACAACTCAACATCCAACCACGAAAGCAGCACCCTACCTCACAAATTCCGCTTTCTACAAGCACTATTCCTATCTCTACCTGCACACTCCACGTCTCTACCTAAACTACCAAGCCTCCTACTTTAACGCCCCCTCCAAATCCAACCACTCCTATACAATAAAATTGATACAGAAAATTCAGTCTTTATATTCTGGCCCGTTCAAGCGATAATAGGAGAAAGCTAAAGAGCGGAGGTCATGTGATGAGGAAGAACATCTTAACAGCCATCTTCTTTCTATTGATTCTCAACCTAACAGCGTGTCAGGAGGAGGACGCGCAGCCGGCACCTGACCCGCAGCCGGAAGAGGGCGTTGAGACGGTCGAGTCGCCGGAACCTCGGGTCGCCGAGTTTATTGAGCTGTGGAAAACCGGCGACTTTGCTGGCATGCACATTAATTATTTGAACCAGGGCACGCAATCGGTTTACGGAGAGGAAAAATTTGTCATCTGGCAACAGGAGCTTCACGAACAGTTGGGCATCGACAATGTAGAAATCTCCTATACTGCACCAGTGGAAGATGCTGAATGGACCCCAGAACAGCCGGCGGATTTCCCGGTCCGGGTAACATTCGATACGATCATCGGTCCGGTGGAATTCGAAAAGACGCTCACTTTATTGTATGAAGCGCATGGTGAAGTGGAGGACTGGTTTGTGGAATGGGATCCGTCTTTTATTCTGCCAAATCTCGAAGCGGGAGACCAGGTGACGACTGAAATCACCGAAGGTCCGCGCGGGGAGATTGTGGACCGGAACGGGCAAGCGATCGCTTCGAGCAGCACCGGCTATGAAGTCAGTGTGATTCCGGAAAACTTCGATGAGTCCAAAAAGCCGCAGCTCGCGGAATTGCTGGGGATGAATGAGCAGGCGCTGGAGGACAAGCTCAACCAGCCGTGGGTCCAGCCGCATTTCCTGGTGCCGATTGCGCAGATCAAAGCGGACCAAAAGAAGCTGGATGAATTGTTTACAATTCGCGGCACGACACGGGACGAAGTGGCGATGCGCACGTATCCGTATGGCGCCGCACTGGCGCATATTACGGGTTATATCGGCCCTATTACTGCCGAGCAGCTGAACGCGTGGAGCGGCCAGGGCTATTCGGCTGAAACGCTGGTCGGGCGGCAGGGGCTTGAAGAAATTTTGCAGGAGCGGCTCCGCGGAGAAGCGGGCGGCCGCATCATTTTGAAGAAGCAACGGGAAAACGCCGTCATCACGTCGGTGGACAATGAACCCGTGCCTGGCGAAACGGTGGCGTTGACCATCGATGCCGAATTGCAAAAAGCACTCTACCATGCAATGAGGGGCAAGGCGGGAACCGGTGCGGCAATCGATCCAGATACCGGTGAAACGCTGGCGTTGGTTAGTTCACCGGGCTTTGATCCCAATGAATTTATTCCAAGCATCACCAATAGCCGCTTTCAGGAACTTGCGAACGATCCGCTGCAGCCGTTCTTCAACCGGTTTGCGGCAGTGTATACACCGGGGCCGGTCATACAGCCGGTCACCGCAGCGATCGGACTGGAAAGCGGTACGCTCGATCCGGCGGAAGGGCTCGGTATCACCGGTAAGTCGTGGCAGCGCTACCGTTCGTGGGGCGATTACCGGGTGACGCGTCCGCACGATGATGTGCCGAATCCGATTGATTTGAATAAAGCGCTGGCCCATTCGGACAATATCTATTTTGCCCAGCAGGCGCTCAATATTCCGAATGATGAGTTCCGGAGTGGCTTGGAAGATTTCGGCTTTGGCGAAGAAATCGCCTTTCCCATCGAGCTGACGCCATCGCAGATTTCCCGGGACGGCACATTCGGTTCAGAAGGCCAGCTCGCCGGGACGGCTTCCGGACAGGGGCAGATGCAGGTCAACATCCTGCATCTCGCCACTCTCTACAGCCCCATTTTGGCAAACGGCACTCTTTACAAGCCGACGTTATTCCTTGATGACGCAGACCAACAAGTATGGAATGAAGGCTTGCTTGACGCTGCAAATGCCGAAACGCTGCAGGCAGGATTGGTCAATGCGGGCAGCGAGCTGGGGCTGGAGCTCGCAGGCAAAAGTGGCACCACACGGGAAAACGGCGAGCAGAACGCCTGGTTTGCCGGCTATAGCCTGGAAAGCCCGGATCTCATTTTCACGATGATGATCGAAGGGGAAGAATCTATAGGTGGGTTGGTGGAACAAGTAATCAAAGGAAGGGAATAAGCATGGAGCCAGGCAGATGTCGCCTGGCTTTTTATTATTTCCAAACAAAAAAGCGCCCCAAAGGACGCTTGCTGCCAACAACTGCTATTCAAATTGCTGATTTTCCGGTGGGCCCAACCGATCGGTCAACACCTCCAAAATATCATCGAAATATTTTCCTTCGTACCACATTTCCTTATACGACGCGGATCGGATAATCGCTTTTTTGTCCACTTTCGTCACGTCAATCTGTGCGGTATGGCTGGACCCCGTTTCCTCGATTTCCTTTTTCTTCTCGCGGATAAACGTCTCCATGTCATCTGCTTCGTAATGCTGGAACGTCTCCACTACCTCATCAAACAGCGGCATGGTATCCTCCGGGCTCTCGAACAGCCAGGAATACCCTTTATTTTCATCAGCCAAGCGCAAAGTCAGTTGATATTCCAAAAACGCCATCTCCTTTTCAATGCTATTTGCCAAATCTCAAAATCGATTTTACGAAGAACCCCCGTGGCTAAAGACCGTTATCCAGCAAGAAATTGCTGTATTAGAGCTATACCCGATTGGCCGGCAGTCAGTCCTGAAATTGAAAAATAAACGGGAGAGAAGCCAGAATGACGGAAAGACAGGTTTGTTGCGGAATAACCTGTTTTATTTGCAGAATACAGGGCGTTGTTTGCGGAATAGCCGGTTTTATTAGCAGAATCCGTGAAGTTGTTTGCAGAAGCACCAAAACCATAATTGGAAAAAGAAGAAAGACCACTTCAGGCACCCCGTGCCCGAACCGCTCTTTCGCTAAATCACCTCTCTAAGCAAAAAATGTCGATATCATGGCAAACCTCCTAAGTATTTCAATATTTCTATTAAAAAGCAGCACGTGCAACTGTATGCTTTTTACTGGCATGTGCTATATTTTTTATTACAGAGAGAAACTGCTTTTCCGCAGTTGATCAAAACGGATTTCAGCTGCGTAAGTTTTGCGGCTGAACGGAATCAAAAAGGGAGGCGTCTGCATTGGGAAGGGATTAATGAAAATCGGAGAAGTTGCAAAAATGAGCGGGGTATCAACAAGAACCATCGATTACTACACGGTATCCGGATTGCTTCATAGTGAACGTTCTGAAGCCAACTACCGGCTTTATCCGGCTTCTGCTCTGCAGACGCTTGAACGGATCCAGCTGCTGAAGAAACAGCGTTTGTCGATTTCGGAAATCAAAGAAATCCTCAACGCGCCGGAAATGCCGGAAACAAATGAGCTGGTGGATGAAGTTACCGAAGAATTCGAGTACCTGCAACAAAAAATCACGCGCTTGGAAGAGCAATTGAAAGACGCGCCAAGTTCCGTGAAGCTGCACATCAGCAAAGCGCTTGAGCATCAAGTGGCAGCAATTGCTGCCTTAATCGCTTTGCTGTAACCAACTTTGGAGGTGAATCCCTTTTACAGGGAGAACACGTGGATATAGTTACCTTATTGAATTTAGTGTTATTAGTGATATTGATTGGCTTGACGGCCTTTTTCGTCGGCTCGGAATTTGCGGTCGTTAAAATCCGCATGTCGCGGCTCGACCAATTGATTGCGGAAGGCAATAAAAAAGCAGTGATGGCAAAAAAAGTGGCCAGCGACTTGGATTATTACTTGTCCGCCTGCCAGCTTGGTATTACCGTAACGGCACTCGGGCTCGGGGCGCTCGGGAAACCGACTGTCGAACGCTTGATGTACCCGATCTTTGATTTTTTTGCAGTTTCCGATGCTTTAGCATCTGCTGCTTCTTATGCAATTGCGTTCCTGCTTGTGACTTACCTTCACGTAGTGGTCGGTGAAATGGCGCCTAAAACCTTGGCGATCCAATTCGCTGAAAAGATGTCTTTGCTGTTGGCGCCTTCGCTTTATTGGTTCGGTCAAATCATGAAGCCCTTCATCTGGGCATTGAACGGAGCTGCCCGCGTCCTGTTGAGACTTTTCGGCGTTCAGCCGGCAGGGCACGAACAGGCTTATTCGGAAGAAGAGCTGAAAATCGTCATGGCCCAAAGTTATGAAGGCGGAGCGATCAATGAAACCGAGCTTTCCTATATGGAAAACGTCTTTTCATTTGATGAGCGCGTGGCTAAAGATATCATGGTGCCGCGTACCGAATTGGTGACACTTGATAAAGACATGCCATTGAAAGAAATCATCGAGATTTTGGATGAAAACAATTACACACGCTATCCCGTCACGGAAGATGGCGACAAAGACCGCGTTCTCGGTTTTGTCAGTGCCAAGAAAATGCTTCCGCATATCGTCGCAGGGCGTGATTGGCAGCTGGAAGAGTTCATTTTGGAATTGCCGACCGTCTTTGAAGCGACTGGCCTGCAAGATGCGTTATTGCATATGCAGAATGCCCGCGTCCACATCGCGTTGGTGGCGGACGAATACGGCGGTACCGCTGGTATGATTACCATGGAAGACATTTTGGAAGAAATCGTCGGCGAAATCCGCGACGAGTTCGATGCGGATGAAGTTCCGGACATCAGTAAAGTCAATGAAGACCAATACTTGATTAATGGCCGTGTCCTGCTGAAAGACCTTGAGGAACGTTTCGGACTGTCTTTTGATGACAGCGAAGAGATCGATACCATCGGCGGCTGGATTCATTTCAAGAGCCTGGGAGAAGTTCAACCGGGCGAAACAGTCACGGAAGACCAGACTCTATGGACTGTAACGGAAATGGACAACCAACAGATCAAGCAAGTCATGTTCCATAAACAACCGACAACTTAATCGAATAAACTGGACCGTGAACTAGCCAGTAGAACCTACAAAATATATGGAGGTGAATCCCTCAATTGAGGGATACAACTTGGATGGACAAATAGTAATTAACTTGATACTTGTGGCATTGCTGATCATTGCAACCGCATTTTTCGTGGGTGCCGAATTCGCCATCTTGAAAGTGCGGATGTCACGGATCGACCAATTGATATCAGAAGGCAATAAAAAAGCTGTACGGGCAAAAGAAGTAGCCAATAACCTGGACTACTACCTGTCCGCCTGTCAGCTCGGAATCACCGTAACCGCTTTGGCCCTCGGTGCATTAGGGGAGCCGACAGTGGAACGCATGCTGCACCCGCTATTTGTAGCCTTCGAGGTTCCGGCAGCGTTATCGACAGTTCTTTCCTATGCGATTGCATTGAGTATCGTAACGTTCCTGCACGTGGTTATCGGAGAATTGGCGCCTAAAACCTTGGCTATCCAATTCGCTGAAAAGATGACCTTGCTCTTGGCACCGTCGCTTTACTGGTTCGGAAAAATCATGAGCCCGTTCATTTGGCTGATGAATGGTTCGGCGCGCCTGTTGCTGCGTTTATTTAAAGTAGAGCCAGCCGGCCACGAAGAAGCCCATTCCGAAGAAGAATTAAAACTGATTATGGCCGAAAGCTACCAGAGCGGTGAGATCAATCAAACCGAATTGACGTACCTGAAAAATATCTTTGCTTTCGATGACCGCATTGTCGGGAACATCATGATCCCACGGGAGAAAATGGTCACAATCGACAGCAATTTGCCCCGTGATGGACTGTTCAACGTCATCGACGGACACGAGTACACACGCTACCCGGTCACCGATGCCGGCAATAAAGACAAATTGATCGGCTTCATCAACACCAAAGAAATATTGACGAGCATGGCGGCGGGACGGATTCAAGAGCCCGAATCGTTTATCCATGAAATGACAAGCTTTACAGAAACCACGCCGATCCAGAAAGTCCTGACAAAAATGCAGCAAAGCCGGACGCATATGGCGGTCGTCACCACAAAAGACGGCGTCATTTCCGGACTTGTCACGATGGAAGATATCCTGGAAGAAATCGTCGGAGAAATCAGCGACGACTCGTACGAAGTAAAACCCACTTAATTGGATCAGAAGAGAGGCCTTCGGGTTTCTCTTCTTTTTTTATGCGAATTGGAAAATTATTGATATAATGGTTGGAAAAGAAGCTGGGTAAGGAGAGGTTGAATGGAGAATGAAAACGCAAGGAAATCAAAGCAAGCTGTCCTGTTCTTCGGCGCCTTGACCTTTTTCGCCGCTGCTACATTCATCAGCCTCTATGAAGGAAGCCAGCTTGATGATATTTCCTGGGAGTGGCCGTACTCTGCAGTGTTCACCAATTGGTTGAGTGGAGGAGTGGGCTCGGCAGATGATATCCTGGCCATCGACTACCTCGTCTACGCCGCAAAATTCGAGCCGTTGTTTCCGCTCGTCATGTTCGTTTCCGGCATGATTTTGTTTCTGCAACTGTCTTTCTGGATATTCAGAAGAAAGAAGGCGGCTTTAAGCGTGTTTCTCTTACTATGTGCAATCGCGCTGCTGGTACTCAGCGGGGCGTTGATGGCCTCGCCGACCGCCGGATTGGAATTGTTTTCGAGGGTTTTCCTTGGAACCGGCATCTTTATGATAATTTTCACCATCTGGTGGTTAATTAAAGCAAGGAAGCTGCCATCTTAAAGCGGTTGCTTGCGGAATCGTGGAGTTTGTTTGCGGAATCGGCGGCGTTGTTTGCAGAATGCGTGAAGTTGTTTGCGGAATATGCGACATTGTTTGCGGAATCCCACATGTTGTTTGCAGAACCACCCATATGCTGAATAAAAGACGAAAACGCTTCAGGCACTCACCATGCCTGAAGCGTTTTTTAGGTTTTTACAAGAATTCTTCTCTGCCATAGGCCTTTCCCGCGCAGCTCCAATCTGTTTAAAAAGCAAATAGCGTCGCGTCGCACTTGAATTGCAGCCAATCGGGTCTGTAGTTTTCGGTAAGCAGCAAATGCTGAGATCTAACTGTGAAGCGCCTGCTGTGCGCGGTGCTTCTGCTCTTTCGCTACATAAAAATCATATTGCGCCGAATTTGCCGCATTGTTGAAAACGGGGGGAGTGGCATTGGCATTCACTTTCAATACTGCATCGTAAGCGACACCGTGAGCGGTGAGCTTGCCAGCTGCTTTATAGTACATATCGTCGCCAAAAGCCGTATAAGCCAAATGCTTCTTTTCAAAAAACAGCCACCGGATCAATCCCACATCTTCCAACCCCTCTCGAGAACTACGGTCTCCGCTTCAATTCTTCAGCAATCGCTTTCAACTGCTCGTTGCGCTCTTTCGCCAATCTCAGGCCGGTGACCACGGCATATATCACAAAGCCGAATACCACTAAATAAAAAAGAATGGTCACTATCGGAATCAGGAAGAAAAATTCATTCATCATACACGCACCTCCTCGTACCTGTTATACGGCAGGAGCGAAGAAACGTTTCAAAAAGATTCCAGATACTCCTTCAAGCAGAAGATTTGCGCCTGAAAGGAGGTTTTTTGTCGCTGATCAATAAAAAGTGGTACTATGTCTGTAGATTGGCACAAGAGAAATAGAAGCAGGTGCCGAATGAAGAAGATGTTCAAGTCCAGAATTTTTTCTTATGGGTTACATTTTAAGGGGGTATATTCATGGGAGAAATGTGCAAAGTGTTGATTGTCGATGACGAGATGCTGATCAGGCAGGGAATCATCAATTATATTGATTGGGAACAGGAAGGGTTTCAGATTGTTGGGGAAGCGTCGAATGGCCAAGAAGCGATGCAAATGATCGGGGAATTTTCACCGCATATTGTCGTCACGGATATCGTCATGCCGATCATGGATGGCATCGATCTGGTCAGAGAAGCCAAGAAAGCGTTTCCTCATCTTGAAATCATTGTGTTGAGCAGTTTTGAAAACTTCGATTACGTGCGTTCGACATTCCAAAATGGAGTCGCCGATTATATCTTGAAGCCGAAGTTGAACGGCGCCGAATTATTGCGGATCTTAAAGCAGATCGTCAACAGGATACCGGATTTGCAGGAAGCTGGTTTACTAGAGAAGCCGAAGCGTTCCACCGAAGAAATACTTGAAAATATGTTGCTCGGCTACGACTCATCGGCGGATGGAACAGTCTTTCCCAACAGCCGCTTTGTTTTGGTGCGCATACACGGAAATAAACTGGATTCTACTCAGCTGAAAGCCGTGTTCAACCGGATCCCGTTTGAAGACATTGCCATTTATTCGTTTGCTGGCAGCGAGACGGAATCGATGCTGTTGCTGAATTTCAATCCAAATCAATTGGAAGCTATCAAAGGCACGATTGAAAGCCAGGTGGCCCAAACGCTGCTTGCCACATGGATGATGTTCGAACCGTTCGAAAAAATCGATGACATTAAACAGGTCCACGATGAAGGCTTCGCGAAGATGAAGAAGTATTTATTTTATCTGCCGGAACAGAATGTATTCGTCTACGACAACTTGCCGGAAGAAAATGAAAAACAAGCCAATTTTGATTTGAATCATTTTATCGAGATGTTCAAAGATGGCTTGTTCAATGCGGCTTTTGCGTATCTTGAAAATCATGTGTCGGATTTGGGGGGACGATACAACAACGACAGCTTTGAATTCAAATCATTTTTAGGGAATATCGTCTTTAACATCATCATATTACTGGATGCCATGAAATACGACAACAAGGAAATCGAGCAAAAGAAATACGGTTATTTCTCGGCGATCAACGAAGCGGAACATGTTCATAAAGCGCTGGCGCAGTTCAACGCATTCCTGGAAGAAGTGCGGACCAACATTCTGTCGCTTAACAAAACAGCAGACCAGGCCAACAACATCGATAAAATCCTGGCGTATATTGAACAGCATTATACCGAGCCGCTCCGTCTGTCTGAAATCGCGAGCCATTTTCATTTCAATGCATCGTATCTGTCTTCTTATTTCAGTGCGCACCACAAAGAAGGGTTCAGCGAATACCTCAACCGGGTGCGGATCAAGAAGTCTATGGACCTTTTGGAAAACAGCCTGGTCACCATTTCGAACATCAGCGGAATGGTCGGCTATTCGGATCACAGCTATTTTTGCAAAGTGTTCAAACGCATAACCGGGACGTCGCCAGGCAGTTACCGAAAGGAGTTCCGTGCCCGACATGAAAATGAAGAAAATGGCCTTTCTCATCTTACGGAATAACAGCCTGTTCATCAAAATGTTCCTGATCATGATGCTCAGTATCGTGGCCGTATCTTTATTGATCACCTTCAGCTCGATCCGGATGTCTTCCAACTTATTTATGGAAACTTTCAGCATTTCAAACACGAAAGCCCTGGAACAGATCGAAATCAGATTCGAAGATTATAGTTTTGCCATCGTCAATGCCACGAATGAAGTCCAGAACAACGGCACCATCAAAAAAGTATTGACGCAGGAAAATACAAACGCTATCGAAACATCGAAATCCTATCACGACATCAGCCGGCAGATTGAACGCATTTATCCGACGGTCGAGTCCTACGACACCAATATGATTGTGCTCGGCAACAACGAACGCCTGTACAATATGAATTATTCCAATTGGCCGGTGTCTTGGGACATACTGCGAAACCATCCCATAACGAAGTACACCATCAACCGGCCCAATACGCTGCTTTATCAATTTATGCCTTCTACATCGTTTAATGACAAACCGATGATTGTGGCCACAAAAGCACTCATGGAACGGTCGACCGGCGAAATTTATGGCGTGCTGTATTTTCCGATTCTCGAAGAGCAATGGAAAGGGCTGTATGAAGGGTATACCAGTACGGAAAACGAAGTGCTGCTGGTCAACCGGGCAGGGCAGATCGTTTCCAGCAATAAAGAAGAAATGATCGGTGACAAAGCTGATGAGCTTCTGGCATTGGCGGAAAAAGTGGAAGATGAAGGATTGGAATTCAAAGATGTCACCATCTCTGGCACAGATTACATGCTGATGTCGCAATACCTTCCGACCTATGACATGTATTTGGTGAATCTGGTGGATAAAGACGCAGTATTGGCCAATTTGATCAACACCAAAGAAATTCTATTGATCAGTCTGGGCATCGTCTTGTTGGCTGTGATTGTGGTGTTTCTCATTTCCCGGCGGATAACGAATTCCATCAGCCGTTTGGTCAAGCAGATTTCAACGAGCGCCAAACACGAATTCAATCGGCCGATTGCCGAAACAGGCGGCTACGAAGCGAAGAAAATCGCCAATGCTTTTAATTCCATGCTCAATGAATTACAGGAATATGTCGGCCTTGTTGTCCAGGCGCAGCAAAAACAGCGTTCTGCGGAACTGATGGCGCTGCAGCATCAAATCAATCCGCATTTTCTTTACAATACTTTGGCTTCCATCAAATTCATGATCCAGCAGGGCAAAAAGGAAAAAGCGACGGATATGATCCATGCTTTGATTTCGTTATTGCAAAATGCCCTGAGCAACGTCGACCAAACCATCACCGTCGAACAGGAAATAAAAGACTTAAAAAATTACGTGCTGATCAATCAGGCGAGATACGGCGAAGGCATCAAAGTGAATTTCTTCATTTCGCCCGATTGCCTGGATTACCAGTTGCCGAAGCTGATTCTTCAACCGTTTATCGAAAACGCTTTTTTCCACGCGTTCAACATTCAAAAAGAAGGCTTTGTCCAAATCCTGGTTTCTGAAAAAGGAGGCAACCTGTTATGCGAAATCGTCGATAACGGCGATGGCATGGAAATCAAAGGCGACCATACCAAAGAAGACATCAAAGAGAAACGCCACTTGTTCAGCGGCATCGGCATCCGCAATGTCCATGAGCGCATCCAGATGCTGTATGGAGAAGAATTTGGCGTAGAAATCACCAGTGAAATAGGAAATGGCACAAAAGTGAAAGTCGAATTGCCGCTTCAGCTCTCCGCGAAACCTAAAGAAATTACCAGCATCTAAGAATAGTCCAACTAAATTATCGGAAAGTTTGAAATATCTAAAAATTATCAAACAAACACCTAAAGATTGTGCTAACAATCTTTTTTTTTGTGTCGTTATACTGTAGACAAGGTGCAAAGTTAAGCGCTTACAAAAAAGGGGGATTTTCAATGAAGAAATTTTATCTTATGCTTGTGCTGCTTGTCGGTATGGCAGTTTTAGCGGCTTGTTCTTCCGGGGATGAAGAAGCAAGCGGCGGCAGTTCAGAAGGTTCATCAAGCGTAGACGCCATTACCGCTTGGGCTTGGGATCCAGCATTCAATATTGCCGCTCTTGAAAAAGCAAAAGAAGCTTACAGCGGAGACGGAGATTTTGAAGTGAACATCATTGAAAATGCGCAAGACGATATCATTCAAAAATTAAACACAGGGCTTAGCTCGGGTACAACAAAAGGAATGCCGAACATTGTGTTGATCGAAGATTACCGTGCACAAAGTTTCCTTCAGGCCTATCCGGATGCTTTCCATCCATTGACGGATGTCATCAACTCAGACGACTTTGCGGATTACAAAATTGCCACAACCAGCTTTGACGGCGAACAATACGGATTGCCATTTGACTCAGGGGTTGCTGGATTGTACGTACGCACAGATTATTTGGAAGAAGCGGGCTACACACCCGAAGACCTGACAAATATTACTTGGGATGAATACATCGAAATCGGTAAAAAAGTAAAAGAAGCAACGGGCAAAAATATGCTGACATTGGACCCGAACGATTTGGGTCAAATCCGTATGATGATCCAGACAAATGGTTCATGGTATGTGGATGAAGATGGTTCAACGCCAAACCTTGCAGGCAACGAATCACTTGAAAAAGCATTTGAAACATACAAAAAGATGATGGATGCGGATATCGGAAAAATCGTTTCTGACTGGAGCCAGTTTGTCGGCGCCTTCAACAGCGGCGATGTAGCAAGCGTTCCAACAGGAAACTGGATCACGCCAAGCATCAAACAAGCAGCAGATCAATCAGGCAAATGGGCTGTTGTGCCAATGCCGCGACTGGACATGGAAGGCGCAGTCAACGCTTCTAACTTGGGCGGCAGTTCTTGGTATATCCTGAACGTCGATGGCAAAGAACAGGCAGCTGATTTCATGCTGAACACATTTGGATCGAATGTTGATCTTTATCAAACACTGGTTAAAGACATCGGCGCTCTTGGAACTTATTCCGCGGCAGCTGAAGGCGACGCTTATGCAGTTGAAGACGAATTCTTCGGCGGGCAGCAACTTCTTACTGACCTGTCTTCATGGACAGACGAAATTCCAGGCGTCAACTACGGTCTACACACATATGCAATTGAAGATATCCTGGTAACAGGAATGCAGGATTATTTGAATGGCACAGAGCTTAAGACAGTACTTGAGAATGTCCAAGGACAAGCTGAAGCACAACTCAAATAATTGATTGGAATTAACTAAAGCCTTGAGTTGCCGCCGATGAACTGGTAGAAGTGCTTTATCGCTCACCAGCCAGGCACAGCTCAAGCTTTTTTTATAGGAGGAATGAGAAAAATGAGCCAGCAATCTACAAAAAAAGGTGAACTGGATCTCCCGGTCAGCTTGCGCTATAAAGAGACCAGACGCGAAAAAAACGGTGTATTCTTCAGGAAAAAAGTCGGTTGGCTGTTTGTCATTATCTCCGTCATCGCTATCACAATCTTCAACTTCTACCCGATGGTCCAAGCATTCCTGCTGTCATTCCAATCAGGGATGGGCGGGAACTTGGAATATGTCGGCTTTGACAACTGGCAGCGATTGTTCGGTGATCCGACGTTTATCGCAGCGCTAACCAATACATCAATCTACTTGCTCATTCAAGTACCCTTGATGATTGTCTTGGCGTTATTCTTCTCGGTCTTGTTAAACGACCCGAAATTGAAATTCAGAGGCTTTTTCAGAATCGCGATTTTCTTGCCCTGTGTCACATCATTGGTTGCCTATTCAGTTATCTTCAAGTATTTGTTCGGCATCGATGGCATCATCAATCAATTCCTGCTGAACTTCGGTTTTATTTCACAAACGATCAATTTCCTGGCCGATCCGTTTTGGGCGAAGGTAGTCATCATCCTTGCCATCACATGGAGATGGACGGGCTATAACATGATTTTCTATTTGGCGGCATTGCAGAACGTCGACAAGTCAATTTATGAAGCGGCAAGAATTGATGGAGCGAACGCTTTCCAGCAGTTTTTCCAGATTACCGTTCCGATGCTGAAGCCGATCATTTTGTTCACATCGATCACGTCTACGATCGGTACCTTGCAGATCTTTGATGAAATCGTCAACATCACCAACGGCGGACCCGGGAATGCGACGATTTCGATTTCGCAATACATCTACAACCTATCGTTCGAATACACGCCTGACTTTGGTTATGCGTCAACCGTATCTTACGTCATCGTGATTTTAGTGGTGATCCTTTCGATTATTCAATTCAGAGTGGCGGGTGAGAAAAAATGAAAAACTTGAAAAGCATCTTCATCTACACGTTTCTAAGTCTCGCAGCCATCGTTTCCATTTTTCCGTTCCTGTGGATGCTTGTCAGCATCACCAATAAATCGGTGGATGTAACGCAAGGGCGCTTAATACCGGGGACTCATTTGATTGAAAACATGAAGACTTTATTTGCGACAGTGGACATTGTCCCGGCATTGATGAACTCGGCGATCATCGCAATCATTACGACCATTTTGACGCTGTTGTTGGCATCGCTTGCCGGCTATGGTTTTGAAATCCACCGCAGCAAAGGAAAAGACATTGTCTTCAACATCCTGTTGCTGTCGATGATGATTCCGTTTGCGGCGATCATGGTGCCGCTTTACCGCATGTTCGGCAGCATCAGCGACACAGCACCATTCCTTGGCATCGATTCGCTCGGCGCAGTCATTTTGCCGACGGCGACGACCGCGTTCTTCATCTTTTTCTTCCGGCAGAACACGAAGATGTTTCCGAAAGATTTGGTGGAGGCGGGAAGAATTGACGGGTTGAGTGAAATCGGCGTCTTCTTCCGGATCTACATGCCGACGATGAAAACGACGTACGCAGCAGCGGCCATCATTTCGTTCATGAACAGCTGGAACAACTACCTGTGGCCATTGGTCATCCTGCAATCACCGGAAAAAAGAACAATTCCGTTGTTGATTTCAAACCTGGGCTCCAGCTACGCACCGGATTACGGCGTCATCATGTCAGCCATCGTCATCGCCACTTTGCCGACTGCACTTGTATTCTTCCTCATGCAGAAGCATTTTGTTGCAGGCATGATGGGGTCGGTTAAAGGTTAATGGCTGATAAACGATATTTCGCAAAACCGTTTCGCTTTCGGGCCCACAGGATGTGGGTCATGCGGCTGGTGCGACAGGAAGTCGCGGTACCAGCTGCCGCGGGCTTGCGCCGAACTAACTTGGGCTGGGGCCCCAGTGGATTTCTTTCATGTCGCTAACGCTGCTCCCGCGGGAGTCTCAACGGTTTTGCTACATATCTAATTAAGTCAGCAAAATATATGTACTTACTTTTGTTTTTTAATAAGCTACTTAGCGCCGGCGCGTCCTTGGGCTGAGCGAAGCAAGAAGACAGGTGCTCTTCCTGGCTTCTTGCGAGAGCTGTGCCCAAAGCGACCGAAGCGATTTAGAAGTTCACTCTATTTGATTTTTAAGTAGGAGGTAAATTGTGCCGATTTTATATAATGACTCCACTCAAGAGTTTCACCTGCAAACAGAAAAAGTGAGCTATATTTTCAGCGTTTTGGACAATGGCCAGTTGGGGCAGCTTTATTATGGCAAGAAGCTGCGCCATCGGGAGTCGTTCCAGCGCTTGTTTCATGTGGAAGCTGCTCCGAATACGGCTTGTGTCAATGAAGGGGATTTGGTTTTTTCATTGGATTTGATCAAGCAGGAATATCCGGCCTACGGGGCGACGGACTTCCGGGAGCCGGCTTATCAGGTGCTGCAGGAAGGCGGCAGCCGGATTACGGATTTGGTTTATCAGGACCACCAGATCTTTAAAGGGAAAAAGAAACTGGAAGGCTTGCCCGCTACGTATGCGGAAAGTGATCAGGAAGCGACCACTTTGGAGATTTATCTGTACGACAAAGAAATCGATTTGGAGCTCCGGCTTTCTTATACGGTGTTTGAAAAGTCCAATGCGATTGCGCGTTCTGCACAGTTCATCAATCGGGGGCAAAGAGATGTAAATTTAACAAGAGCATTGAGTGCCAGCATCGATTTGCCGGATTCGAATTTTGAGATGGTGCAGCTGTCGGGTTCATGGGCACGGGAGCGGCACATCCAAAACCGCAAATTGGTGCCGGGCATCCAAAGCATTGCCAGTACACGCGGGACGAGCAGCGCCCAGCAAAATCCGTTTCTTGCCTTGAAACGGCCGGAGACGACGGAACATCAAGGCGAAGTGTACGGCATGAGCCTGGTCTACAGCGGCAATTTCCTGGCGCAGGTGGAAGTGGATCATTACGATGTCACGCGCTTGATGATGGGCATCAATCCGTTTGATTTTAATTGGCTGCTGGAAAGCGGCGAAAGTTTCCAGACACCGGAAGTGGTGCTGGTGTATTCAGATGAAGGCTTGAATGGCATGAGCCAGACTTTCCATCAGCTGTACCGTACTCGCTTGGCGCGCGGGAAATGGCGTGACCGGGAACGTCCGGTGCTGATCAACAACTGGGAAGCGACTTATTGGGATTTCAATGATGAAAAAATATTGGAGCTCGCCAAGTCGTCCAAAGAATTGGGCGTGGAATTGTTCGTCCTGGATGACGGCTGGTTCGGCAAACGCGATGACGACACCACGTCTTTAGGGGATTGGTCGACAGACAAGCGCAAGTTGCCGAAGGGCCTTACGCAATTGGCGAAAGACATTACCGGCTTGGGCATGGAATTCGGCCTTTGGTTTGAACCGGAGATGGTCTCGAAAGCAAGTGAGTTGTATAAAACCCATCCGGACTGGGTGATCCATGTGCCCAACCGGAAAATGTCGCATGGCCGAAATCAGTTTGTGCTTGATTTTTCCAGACAGGACGTCGTGGATTTCATCCATAAGATGATGGCGAAAGTCTTGAGGGAGACGCCGATTTCGTATGTGAAATGGGACATGAACCGCTACATGACAGAAGTCGGTTCTTTGGAATTGCCGGCCAACCGCCAGCGTGAAGTGGCGCACCGCTACATCCTGGGCGTCTATTCCTTGTATGAACGGCTGACGACAGAGTTTCCGCATGTCTTGTTCGAATCCTGTGCGGGTGGCGGCAGCCGGTTCGATCCGGGCTTGCTGTATTACGCGCCGCAAGGCTGGACCAGTGACGACACCGATGCGGTTGAACGGTTGAAGATCCAGTACGGCACGTCGCTGGTGTATCCGCTCAGTTCAATGGGCGCCCATGTATCCGCGGTTCCCAACCATCAAGTGGGCAGGATGACGAGCTTAGAGACCCGGGCAAACGTCGCTTATTTCGGCGCATTCGGCTACGAACTCGATGTAACGGCGATGACCAATGAAGAAAAAGAAGAAGTAAAAGAACAAATCGCTTTCTACAAAGAAAACCGGTCGCTCATCCAGCAAGGCCAGTTTTACCGAATCGAAAGCCCGTTTGCGGAAGAGGGCAATCAAACCAGTTGGATGGTCGTGTCAGAAGACCAAAGCGAAGCAATCCTCGGTTATTACCAAGTCTTGTCGCGGCCGAATCCAGGGTTCACCCGCCTTTTCTTTAAAGGACTGAACCCGGAATTTGAATACAGCATCGATGGGACCGGCGACACCTTTTTCGGAGATGAATTGATGGGTGCTGGATTGCAGCTGAACCAGTACCGAACGGACCACCATCCGGCTGACTTTTCGTCGGTTGTTTTTAAAGTAAAGCGGGTGTGAGTAAAGAGTTTTACAGATAGAATAACTTTTAAAATCGCGCCGGTCGCTTATCCCGTGGACGCGTCGGCGCTAAGTGAGTGCTGTAAAAAAGAGACTTTATTTGTTTTGCTTCATATCAACACTAAAAATATCTCCACCTACATAGGAGGCGTCGACGTGCTGACTGTTAAAAACGATTCGTTTTATTTTGAAGGCGAGCCTTTCCAGATCTTGTCGGGCGGCATGCATTATTTCCGGACGATGCCGGAACAATGGGAAGACCGCTTGCTGAAGCTGAAGGCTTTGGGGCTCAACACGGTGGAAACCTACATTCCGTGGAATTTCCACGAACCGAAAAAAGGGCAGTTCAACTTTTCGGGAATGGCGGATATCGAACGCTTTATCGAACTGGCGCACACGCTCGGGCTTTATGTCATCCTGCGTCCGGCGCCGTATATCTGCGCGGAATGGGAAATGGGCGGCTTGCCGTCCTGGCTGCTGAAGCACAAAAGCATGGTCATGCGAAGCAGCCACCCGTCTTTCCTGAAGCATGTCGAAGATTACTTCAACGAATTGCTGCCGAAGTTCAAAAAGCATCTCTACCAAAACGGCGGGCCGGTCATTGCCATGCAGATTGAAAATGAATATGGGGCGTACGGCAATGACATGGCTTACCTTCATTTCTTTAAAGAACAGTATGAAAAGCATGAACTGGATACGTTCTTGTTCACATCAGACGGTCCGGACTTTATTCAACAAGGTTCGCTTCCGGATGTCACCACTACCTTGAATTTCGGTTCGCGGGTAACGGAATCATTCGATGCACTCGAAACGTTCAAAGCCGGTTCGCCGAAGATGGTGGCGGAGTTTTGGATCGGCTGGTTTGATTATTGGACCGGTGAACACACGGTGCGGAGCGGGGACGATGTGGCAGCAGTTTTTAAGGAAATCATGGAGAAGAACATCTCCGTCAATTTCTATATGTTCCACGGCGGTACGAACTTCGGCTTCATGAACGGCGCGAACCATTATGACATCTATTACCCGACGATCACCAGCTACGATTACGACAGCTTGCTGACGGAAGGCGGAGCGATCACCGAGAAATACAAAGCAGTCAAGAAAGTCCTGAGTGAGTACCGGGAAGTGCCGGCGGATTTCGAGGAGACGGCAACGGCGAAAGCCTATGGAGAAGTGACGCTTTCAGAGGCCGTCAGTTTGTTCGACGTCCTGGAAGACATCAGTGGGAAAGTCGAGCACATTGTGCCGCTGGCGATGGAAGACATCGACCAGGCATATGGCTATACGCTGTACCGGACGACGGTCAACCGCCAAGGCGAATTGAAAGTCAACTCGGGCCATATCCGCGACCGGGGCTCTATTTACATCAACGGCCGTTATATCACCACAACCTACATCAACGATCTAAATAAAGAATTGACCTTGGAGTTCCCGGACCCGGTGAACACGCTGGAGATCCTCGTGGAGAACATGGGGCGCGCCAATTACGGGGAGCATTTGACCGATCCGAAAGGGCTTATCAAAAACCTGTGGCTCGGCGAACAGTATTTCTTCCACTGGGAAATGTTCAAAGTGGAGCTGGACCGTTTGCCGGAAGCCTATGAGCTGAGCGGCGAAGACCGGTTCCCGAAATTTTTCCGCGGTTCGTTTGATGCGGAAGAAGGGCTGGACACCTATGTCGACACCGAGGGCTTCACCAAAGGCAATGTCTTCATCAATGGCTTTAATCTCGGCCGCTACTGGAACACTGCCGGGCCGCAACAACGGCTGTACTTGCCGGGGCCGCTGCTGAAAAATGAAAACAATGAAATCGTCGTACTGGAACTGGAAAACACGACAACCGATAAAATCCACTTGCTGGACCAGCCAAAGCTCGGCTGAACAATTTTGTAAGAGAAGGGATGGAATAAAATGATCAACGATAAATTACCGAAGATTTGGCATGGCGGGGACTATAACCCGGAACAATGGGATTCGAAAGAAATCTGGGACGAAGATGTCCGGATGTTCAAATTGGCTGGAATTGATGTGGCGACGTTAAACGTCTTTTCATGGGCATTGAATCAGCCGAATGAAGATACCTATAATTTTGACTGGCTGGACGACAAAATCAACCGCTTGTATGAAAATGGCATCTATACGTGCCTTGCCACCAGCACAGCCGCGCATCCGGCGTGGATGGCGAAGAAATACCCAGACGTATTGCGTGTGGATTTCTACGGCCGTAAACGCAAGTTCGGCAGCCGCCACAACTCCTGTCCGAACAGCCCGACGTACCGCAAGTATTCCGAAAAAATCGCTGAAACATTGGCGGAGCGCTACAAGGACCACCCGGCTGTCTTGATTTGGCATGTGTCCAATGAATACGGCGGCTACTGCTATTGCGACAATTGCCAGGACGCGTTCCGTGGCTGGTTGAGCGACAAATACGGCACGATCGAAAAACTCAACAAAGCATGGAACACCGGATTCTGGGGGCATACGTTCTACGAATGGGACGAAATCGTCGCACCGAATATGCTGAGCGAAGAACGCGAAGACAACGTTTCCGACTTCCAGGGGATTTCACTGGATTACCGACGCTTCCAATCGGACAGCTTGCTTGATTGCTACAAGCTGGAATACAACGCGATCCGCAAGCACATTCCGAACACGCCGATCACCACCAACTTGATGGGGACGTACCCGATGCTCGATTACTTCAAATGGGCGAAAGAAATGGACGTCGTATCCTGGGACAACTACCCGGCGATCGACACACCGGTCAGCTACACGGCTATGACGCACGATTTGATGCGCGGATTGAAGAACGGCCAGCCGTTCATGCTGATGGAGCAGACGCCGAGCCAGCAAAACTGGCAGCCGTATAATTCCTTGAAGCGCCCAGGCGTTATGCGCTTGTGGAGCTACCAGGCAATCGGCCGCGGCGCAGACACCATCCTGTATTTCCAGCTGCGCCGTTCGGTCGGGGCTTGCGAGAAATACCACGGAGCGGTCATCGAACACGTCGGCCACGAAAACACGCGTGTGTTCAATGAAGTCGCCCAATTAGGAAAAGAACTGAACGGCTTATCCGATACGTTGCTCGATGCGCGGGTCAACGCCAAAGTGGCCATCGTCTTCGACTGGGAAAACCGCTGGGCGACGGAACTGTCGAGCGGACCTTCCGTATCGCTTGATTATGTCAATGAAGTTCATAAATATTATGACGCATTGTACAAATTGAATGTCCAAGTCGACATGATCGGCGTCGAAGAAGACTTGAGCCAATACGATGTCGTCATTGCACCGGTTCTCTATATGGTGAAAGAAGGCTACGCAGCGAAAGTCGAGGCCTTTGTCGAAAACGGCGGAACTTTCCTGACGACGTTCTTCAGCGGCATCGTCAACGAAACCGACATCGTCACGCTTGGCGGATACCCTGGTGAATTGCGCAACGTGCTCGGCATTTGGGCAGAAGAAATCGATGCGCTGCACCCGGACGAAACCAATCAAATCGTCATGAAAGAAGTACGCGGCAAGATGAGCGGCAAGTATTCATGCAACCTGCTGTTTGATTTGATCCACACAGAAGGCGCAGAAGCGGTAGCAGAATACGGCTCTGACTTCTACAAAGGCATGCCGGTCCTAACCGTCAATAAATTCGGAAAAGGGAAAGCGTGGTATGTGGCATCAAGCCCGGACGCGGAATTCCTCGTCGACTTCCTCGAGACGGTGTGCGATGAAGCGGGTGTTGAGCCATTGCTTGCCGTACCGGAAGGCGTCGAAACAACCGAGCGCGTGAAAGACGGTCAGACCTATTTGTTCGTATTGAATCATAATAACGAAGAAGTCACGATCGAGCTGGCGGACAGCGAGTATAAAGAAGTGCTAACGGATGAACAAGTGAGCGGCAACCTGGTCCTGAAAGAAAAAGGCGTGTTGATTTTGGCGAAGGTGTAAGTAAGATAAGTGAATTAATTATAAGCGATGAATGTTTTTAATAGATATTCCGCAAACCAGCTCCGCTTTCCTACGGGCTTGCGCCGAACTAACTCGGGCTATACGCCCGAGTGGATTTCGGCACTTCGCTTGCCCGCGGGAGTCTCCGCTGGTTTGCTCCATATCCTACTGGTTAATAGGATGGTAAGTGTAAATGTAGAGTAGGAAGCGCCGATGAACTGCTACTTCTTTATTTCAATTTATAGAGAACAATAGAAGACAAGTGAATAGACGAAGAGCCCATGTGGACTGCACTGAAATTGTCGGATATTAATCTGACGGTGGAGGAACGGTCCATATGGGTTTTTCTATTGTATACCGAAGTTCTTTATGGGAAGTAAAACAGTACATTGCATGGAGCTTTCAAGAATGTATGAGAAGAGAATCACTTTCAGTAGTATCTGGAATCTTGATTGTTTGGCTCAGACCGGGGTTTGAATAAATAAGAAATTAAGCCTGAGTACTATCACGCTCAGACTTATTAAAAATAAATATTCTAAATTTAAAAAATATTCTACAAATTAATAAAGGATTATGCTATCATAAGAAAAAGTTTACTTAAACTATATTTTTTACTGTCGTACTGTATTAATGAAAAGGAGATTTTTAAATTATGGACGGAATCTATCAAAAAATTAAGACCTTGCGGATTGATCAAGGATTAACGTTAAAAGATTTAAGTGAAAAGACGGAGCTATCAGTCAGTTTTTTATCTCAGATTGAAAGAGGGTCTTCTTCTCTCGCCATTACCTCATTGAAAAAAATTGCGGATGCTTTCAACGTCCCTATCACATTTTTCTTTGACACAGATACTAATCATAATTACATGTTGCAGAGAAAGGATCGTAAACCATTTCAACTTGAAGGTTCACCTACCACGTATACACGTTTAAATGGAGAATTCAATGGGCGCTCACTGGAGCCTTTATTGGTCAGGTTGGCGCCTAAACAAGAACAAAGTCAGTCATCCAGCCATCCGGGTGAAGAATTTTACTACGTGTTAAAAGGTGCAGCATTGTTCAAAGTGGACGGAAAAGAGTATTTCGTAAGAGAAGGTGATTCAATCCATTATCCATCTGAAGTACCTCATTCATGGGAAAATCCATTGAACGAGGAAACCCTTATTCTTTGTGTACTGACGCCGGTGTTATTTTAAATCAAAGGAAAGAAGGCTGATCGTTGATGAGAATTGCTACTGATATTGGAGGAACTTTTACTGATTTGGTATACGTAGATAAAAATGGCAAAGTAGGGGTGGCCAAAAGCCATACGACACCGCCGAATTTCGAGCAAGGCGTGGTTGATGTTATCGAGAAAAGTGGAATCGATCAAAAAGACATTGAAACATTTATCCACGGAACGACGGTAATCATCAATGCGCTAACAGAAAGAAAAGGTGTGAAAACGGGGTTGATCACCACGCAAGGATTCCGTGATGTCCTGGAAATCGCCAGGGGGAATCGACCGGATCTATTTAATGTCCGGTACAAAAAACCAGTACCCTTCGTTGAGCGTTATCTGCGGCAGGAAGTGGAAGAACGCCTGAACCAAAAAGGTGAAATCGTCACTCCTCTAAATAAAGAAAAAATTAAAGAGCTCATTGCTTATTTCAAAAAAGAACAGGTCGAGGCGATTGCTGTTTCCTATCTCCATGCTTATAAGAATCCGCTACACGAACTGGAGACCATCCAACTGATACAGGAATTGTGGCCGGAAATCGCCGTTACGGCTTCACACGAAGTGACCAAGGAATGGCGTGAATATGAACGGACGAATACAACGGTCCTTAACTCGTATGTCCAGCCAATCGCCTCTACTTATATTGATAAACTCAGCACAAAGCTTTCGGAAAACGAAGCTGATAGCTTCAATTACATTATGCAGTCCAATGGCGGAACAACTACCTTTGAGCAGGCCAAAAAAACTCCGATCAATATGGTGGAATCGGGACCGGTTGCCGGAATCTATGGAGCAGCTTATCTTGGGGAAATCATTGGGGAGAAAAATGTCATCGCTTTTGATATTGGAGGAACGACAGCGAAATGTTCATTGATCAGCAATGGAGAAGTGAAAGTTTCGACTGATTATTATATTGAAAAAGACGATCTCAATGCAGGATATCCAATCAAAGCGCCGGTTGTTGATATCGTTGAAATCGGCAATGGTGGAGGTTCAATTGCCTGGATTGATGAGGGCGGTTCATTGAAAGTTGGCCCGCATTCAGCTGGAGCTGTACCGGGTCCGGTCGCATACGGACAAGGCGGCACAGAACCAACAACGACAGATGCGAATCTTTTGACAGGGCGCCTGTCACCTGAGAACTTCGATTACAAAGTCGATTTAGCCTCGGTGAAGTCCGCCATCGAAGAAAAAGTATCGAAAGTCTATGGATTGGACGCAGAAGAAGGGGCTCTTGGCATCATCCGAATCGCCAATGCCAATATGCTGAATGCGCTGAAACTGATATCGGTTCGAAAAGGCTACGATCCGCGTGATTTCTCACTTGTAGCATTCGGTGGAGGCGGCTCGATGCACGCACCCGCTTTGGCGCGTGATCTGGGTGTCAAAAAAGTCATCGTTCCGGTCGCTTCATCCGTTTTCTCTGCATGGGGCATGTTGATGACCGATTTGCGGCACGACTACATCCAAACCTATATTAATCGCCTTCAGGACGTGGATTTGACAGAACTGAATAATGAATGGAATAAACTCGAAAATCAGGCGAGAAATCAATACGCTGAAGAAAACGTCAAAGAGGAAGAAATCATCTTTAACCGCTTTGTCGATATGCGTTACGCAGGCCAGGAGCATACCGTGAAAGTGCCGCTTGCAGGTGGAGAAATCACTAAGCAATCTGTTGAAGAGTTGATTGCTCTCTTCCATGATATGCACGAGCAGAGCTTCACCTTCAAGTTAGTCGAAGCGCAAACAGAAATCGTCAACCTGCATTTGACCGCCTTCGGGAATGTTCAAAAGCCTGAGCTGCAAAAATTGGAGTCGACCGGCAGAGAATTAGAGTCAGCTTTAAAAGAAACACGACAGGTTTTTTATGAAGATGGCGGCTGGATTCAAACACCAGTCTACCACCGCGATTTGCTCGAAGCGGGAATGTCCGTTGAAGGCCCTGCCATCATCGAAGAGCCGACCGCGACGACCGTTTTCTATGAAGGACAGACATTGACAGTGGACACTTATGGAAACTTACTTATCGAGACGGAGGTGCAGTAAGATGACTTCAATCAAAAATGTGAAAGTTGATCCGTTTACTATCGAAATCGTCAAAGACTCATTAATCGCTATAGGGGATGAAATGTTCCATGCCTTGGCGCGGACCTCGATGAGTCCGATCATCTATGAGGTGCTTGATTATGCGAGCGGCCTGACAGATGCTAAGGGCCAATTGCTGACACAAGGAAATGGTGTGACAGGTTTTATCGGTATGCTGACGTTTATGGTTAAAGAAACGATCAATAAATTCGGCGAAGAGGGATTAAAAGAAGGCGATATTATTATCATTAATGACTCTTATGTTGGTGGTGGATCTCATTTATCTGATGTTGGACTGGTCCTGCCGATTTTTCATGAAGGAAAGATCGTTGCATTCTCGGCCAACAAAGCGCATTGGACGGATGTCGGAGGCAAAGATCCTGGCTCTTTCAGTAACGATGCGACAGAAATCTATCAGGAAGGCCTGCAATTCCCATGTGTGAAATTATTCAATGAAGGGCAGCTCAATGAAGCAGTACTCGATATCATCAAATCGAATATCCGTTTCCCTGATTTGTCGATTGGTGATTTATGGGCACAGGTTGCGGCACTTCGGACAGGCGAAAAACGCGTTAAAGAGCTCTGCTTGAAAAATGGTGTAGAAGTCGTACAGACCTCTATTGACCACCATTTGGATCATGGCGAACAATTGGCCCGAAAAGAGTTGGCGAAATTGCCGAAAGGTGAATTCTATGCAGAAGATTATGTTGATGATGATGGATTCGGCAACGGCCCTTTTCCGATCAAAGTAAAAGTAACGATTACCGATGACAAGTTCATCTGTGATTTCCGAGGCAGCCATCCTCAGGTGCCAGGTCCGGTGAACTGTACTTATACCGGACTCGTATCAGCAGTGCGCACAATTTTTCTGGCGGCAACCAATCCATCGCAGGATGTCAATGACGGAGTCTTCCGTCCTTTGGAAATCATAACCGACCGAAAATCCATACTGGCTGCGGAACGTCCTGCTCCAGTCTCCATCTATTGGGAAAGCATGCAGGGAGGAGCCGATCTTGTGTGGCAGGCTCTGGCACCATCTCTTCCGGAGCGCCTATCTGCAGGGCAGCTCTTGTCTGTCTGTGCTGTAACATTATCCGGTAATCATCATGAAACGGAAGAACCATTCTTGATTGTAGAACCATCGGCAGGCGGATGGGGAGCAGCGAAAGGACAGGATGGCGCGCGTGGGCAATTTTGTATCGGTGATGGAGAAACATATAACGTACCAGTCGAAGTGGCTGAAACCCGCTATGGTGTGATGATCGACGAATACAGCTTGCGCACAGATGGAGCAGGATCTGGTGAATTCATCGGCGGGGCAGGAGTTACCCGTACGTATCGTGCAATGACAGACAAGCAATTTGTATCGGCTACCTTCGGACGCAATAAATTCTTCCCGTGGGGATTGAATGGTGGAGATGAAGGATCACCGAATGAATTTGTTATTGAAAAAACTACAGGAGAAACAGATGGACCTTTTGGCATCTATCCCCGTTACCCACTTAATAAAGGGGATGTTGTCAGATTGATGACGGCTACTGGCGGCGGTTATGGAGATCCTTTAAAGCGTCCTCATGAGCAGGTGGCGAAAGATGTAAGAAACGGTTATATCAGCATCGAACAGGCGAAAGAAATTTATGGGGTGTTAGTTAACGAAGAAACCTTCAAAGTTGAGGGACTAATGGGAAGAGGAGTGTAGACATGGACATTTTGAACATCAAAGATTTGGCACAAGAAGGCAATGAAGCATATTCGATGCATACAATCTTTAAAGAACAGCCAAAAGATGGAACAGTGCAGGTGGGGCATGTCATCATCTATCCTGGTGAAACGGTTCCTTTATCTGGTTTTTCCAAGCATGCTGAAAATGAATACTCGGTTATTGTAAAAGGTTCTTTGTTGACGGAAATCGATGGTCAGCAATACCGCGTTTCAGCAGGGCAGGCGACATTCATTCCAAAAGGTGAAGAACATATTGCGGTGAATGACGGCGAGGAAGAGTGTGAATTGGTTTTTGTAATGGTGGGCTGACAGAGAAAGCTTCATATCTAAAAGGGGGAATGAGCAATGGAGGATAAAGGGATTAAGAATGCAGTAGGGCAGGATGAGGCTTTAGCGGCGATTCCAGCAAATAAACGGCAGCACTGGCTGACACCAGCCATGATTTTCGGAGGACTTGAATTCACGATTCCTGTTTTAATGGTTGGTGCAACACTTGCGGGATCTTTCGGCATGTCGGAAATTTTCTGGATTCTTTTGGTTTCCTTGTTTATTGTTCAGTGGATTGGTAATGCCATCGCCGGTTATATCGGCGCCAAAACAGGCCGGTCATCTTCCGTAATTGCCCGCTCGAGCTTTGGAGCGGCACAAGCCCGCTTTATCGTCGGTTTAACGATTTTCATCGTGTCACTCGGTTGGTGGGCTTTGCAAACAGCAGTTGCAGGAAATGCGATATCGGCGATGCTTGGCATCGATTACGAGAATGAATTTGGTCCATGGGCCCTCGTTACTATCGTGGTTGGTTTATTATTCGCTATCCCATCAATCATCGGCTATGGTTCGATGAAATGGACTGACTATATTGCTGTGCCTGCAGGATTACTTCTGATTATAGGCGGTATTTTCTACGCACTTCAAAATACAGGTTGGAGCACGATTATGGCATGGAGACCTGAACCTTCCATGACGTTTCTGGCTGCCTTAAGCTTGGTTATCGGTATCAATGTCTCCCAGTGGGTGATTGCATCTGATTATACTCGCTATGCAAAACCGAAAGTAAAAGACAATGTTCTTATTCCTCTGGGCATCATTGCTGTCGGATTCCCCTTGTTTTATGTAGGGGCAATCATGTCAGTCGGCGTCGGCGATGCAGACATCGTCAATGTCATGATGAACCTTGGATTTCCGGTATGGGGATTCCTGATTCTCTGGTTTGCAACCTGGACTAGCCAGCTCGTCAATAACTACAGTATGGGGTTGGCTATGGCCAATATCTTCAACGTCAATTCGAATAAAGGTCGTGCCATCTTGACCTTGATCGGAACATTAATCGCCATCGTCATTGCGCTTGCTGGAATTCTGGATTACTTCATGGACTTCCTGTACATGACTGCCTTAATCTATCCAGCAATTGCAGGTGTCATGATGGCTGACTTCTTCTTTATCCGCAAGCAGCAATGGGCTGACAACAAAGGATGGAACTGGATGGCTACCATCGCCCTTGTCGTCGGTGTGTTGGTCGGCTATTTCACTCAATATGTCAACACCTTTGGAATCCCAGCAGTACAATCTTTGATTGTGTCCGGAATCGTTTACTTCGCAGTCATGAAAGCCAAGGCTGTCATCAAACCGGATCATTTTACAGCACCGGTTGAAGAACACACAGAAGCTAGACTGCAAGAAGATACGAAGACAGTATAAGTATAAAAGTAAATCCCTTTTAAGCAGTTAATCTGCTTAATAGGGATTTTTAGCTGCTATCGAAATTTTTTCGGCAGGAAAATGATCTTTAACTATCGAATGTACTGCTAACTAAGGATTTCAGAAAAAAGGAGAGGTGGGACCGATGAAAAAAGTGGAGAAATTCTTCTGTGTGAGTGCGGCGTTATTGCTGTTGGCGGGCTGCGGGGAAGAGGATGCGCCGATCATGGACGCTTCAAAAGCCAGAGGCGAGCCGGAGGAAACAGCATTGGAAGAAGGCGGAAAAGAAGGAGCAGGAGAGGAGGATTCTACGGTGGCGACTGACTCAGGGGAAGATGCCTTATCCGAGTATTCCAGCGAACAGATCGAATACGCCAGAGTGTGGCTGCAGCTCGGTCCGAATCAGAAAATAGACGGGCTGTACGTCCAGCAAATCCCTGAAGGCACACCGCTCAATCCCGACGATGAAACGAGCGCCGCTTATCCGGAAGCGGTTATCCAACTGGCAGGCTCGCGTTTAGTAGACGGGTCGGTGACGTATAGCGGAAACGGGGACGGCACGATCAATCTGTACAATGTGCCATTGCGCTGGGATGGCGAGTATCCTGCAGGGGAAGATTTCTACAACGACATCATCGAGAACACTGAGCTGGTGGAGATAGAGACCGGAGAAGATGAAGAAGTGATCCGTTTGATTGAGCTTTTGGAAGAATAACAGCTGTCGATCATCACTGTTCGTTGTTCAGAGACAAACATGTCGGGGAGGTTGAATATGGACCGTCTTTCATCAGAAGAACAACCGTTGCAGATGAAGCGTTGGCCGAAAAAGACCATAACGGCAGGCTATCGCCATACTGTCGCGCTCCATTCGGATGGTAAGGTGACCGCGGTGGGCGATAATAAATACGGCCAATGCCAAGTGAACGGCTGGCGAGACATCACAGCGGTGGCAGCGGGAACGGGCCATATCGGAAATTCCCATACGGTCGGACTCCAAAAGAATGGAAAAGTCGTCGCAGTCGGCTGGAATAAATACCAGCAATGTAACGTAAATGATTGGCGGGATATTAAAGCAATCGCGGCAGGATGGCGCCGCACACTCGGACTGAAAAAGGACGGCACAATCATCGCGATAGGTCGGAATAATGAAGGGCAATGCGATGTAAGTGATTGGCGCGAAATCGTCTCCGTTTCTGCGGGTGACTGGCACACGCTTGGCCTTCAAAAAGACGGCACGGTAAAGAGAGCGGGCAACAATCGCTACGGGCAAGGCAATGTAGAGGACTGGCGTAACATCGTTGAAACGGGAACGGGTTATCTTCACAGTGTCGGTCTCCGCTCGGATGGAACTGTCGTGGCTGCTGGATTGAATAAAGAAGACCAATGCGATGTAGGCGGTTGGCGAGATATTGTGGAAATAGCGGTTGGCAGCAATCACACGATTGGGTTGAAGGCTGACGGCACAGTGGTGGCAGTCGGGCGAAATACTGACGGGCAAGGCGAAACGAGTGACTGGCACGATATTGTAGCGATCTCGGCAGGCAATGCTCATACGATTGGTCTTAAAGCAGATGGAAGTATGGTAGCGGTAGGGCGTAATGATGAAGGGCAGTGTGAGGTGAGTGGAATTTAATAAACATAGTTGATTAAACCTTCAATAAAATAAGTTTGCATATAATGAAATGTAGAATTACAACAAACCCCCTTTCAAGCAGCAGGACTGCCTGGAGGGGGTTGAGTTAATTGCCATTCAATCATCTGTATCTTCTAATTCAACCTCTAATTTGCTAAGTTCCAGAAACATGTTCTGAAAGCCCGAGTCTTGCCAGACCAGATTATAAGTTTCCTCAGGTATGTAAACAAATTGACTTTGCTTTAAATCATACAATCGATCTTCACTCTGGTTAAATAAAAAAGGGTAAAGCATGAAGTCTTTAACATTCGCTGTGACAAGAATGCTGTCTTCATAATAAGCGCTATAAAGAATACGAGAGTCTGAAACACCACCGTATGTGATAGAGAAATCGCCAAGAGCATTCCGGAAATTGGCCCGCAGATAAGCAGACATCGTTCTGACTTGATGCTCCAATTCTATTGAGACAGAAGGGGATACTTCCTGGCAATTAGCCAAAAGACGCTGTATCTTATTGTTCTCTCTGTCAGGCAAGGTATGGGATTGAACCTCCAGTTCTCTTCTAACTTCTGCGGGGACGAGAATAACCGCCTCACCTTTTTCTATTTCTTCTTTTGCAGTTCTCCAAAAAAGAGCAGCTGCTCTCCTTAGATTCTGGTCACCATTATTGTTGGCATGGTAACGAAAAAAATTCGTATCTACTGTATACTGCTTAAATCTAACCATAGCTAGCTTATTCCTCTTCCAGCAATTGATTCAGCATTTCACCAGCGAATCCAATCGACTGATCTTTGATTCGAGCACGTTTTTCAATAAAACGTTCCCAATTGGGCTGGTCCATCAATTGTTTGGTTTCAATCCGCCACTTTCCGCTGCCTTCAAAGGTCTGTTGAGCGATAAGTTTTCTTTCAGCACAATGTCTCCGCACCATCTGAGGACTGATATCCATGATCTCTGCGGCATCGCGAACCGTCACATGAGGAGGAAGATTAAATTCGCTGCTCAGTGCTTCAAAGGCTTCTTTGCGTTCTTCTTCTATCAGCTCTTCATAAAGTTTGTTCTTTTTTCTTTCAAGCTCTTCATGAAGTCTCATCAATTGAACATATTCTTTCACGCGTTCACTTTTAATCGCTTCATCAGAAGGACGAGGTTTTACATTATCCAACAGATTCACCATTTTCACCACTCCTCTTTCTTTTTAGTATACAAGAAATCGAGAGGAAAATAAAGAAATAAAAGAAACTTTCGAAACTTGTATCCAGCTATCTATCTTATGCGAAACTCACTGCTGATTAAGTTATTGTGTTGTGATATGTAGGTAGTTTTAACCGAATAAAGGCAAAAAGATTAGACGATTCATGCTGTCCAATCTTTTTGACGATGTCAGTGACTGGCACCCTATCGTGGAGACCGCGGCGAGTTATCTTCACAGTGTTGGGCTCCGGTCGGATGGAACCATGTCAGCCACAGGAAGGAATGATGAAAGAGTGCAATGTCAGTGAGTGGAGCGGGGTTCAGGTTCCTCTATTAACTGAAGAAAACTGAAATTGCAGAGACAGAAAAGATTGGACAGGGAAACCCGTCCAATCTTTTTATGCAAAAGAACATAGAATTCATTGAACTAATATAAGTTTTTCATAAGCGTACTTTTTTCAAGAAAACACTAGGCTATTTTGATAATCTACAACTCTATATATTTATATGTTAAACTATTTTAAATCTTAAACAGACACATTAAAAGAAGAGGGGCGCTTAAGATGGACGCTGAGAAGAAGAGTGGCTATGCAATACGCGCGGAAAGAACACGCAAAAAAATTCTAGATGCCTCAAGAGAAGTATTCTTAGAAAAAAGCTATAGAGACACCACCATCACATTGATTGCTGATAAAGCGGGGGTGGGCTACGGCACTGTTTATTCGCATTTTAATAATGGGAAAGATGAAGTGCTGATGAATATTATGGAAGACATCATGGAAGATTTTTATCAAGTAGCTTCAGGAGATTACACGCCAAATACTAAAGAAGAAGCTCTTCAATTTACTACAAAGAATATTACCGACTTTCTTGAGTTAGCTATTACCCATAAAGAGTGGTTAGCTCTTTTTTACAAAGCTTTCGGACACTCCGAAATCATATTAAACAGATGGGAAGAAATCACAGAACGTTTTATTGAACGGATATCCAAGAATGTCGAACTGGTTAAAGAAAGAGGCGACAGCCGGAATCCGAACTACGATTCCCGTATCGTAGCAGGTTCACTTTATTATCCAGGTGAAAAATTCCTGTGGAAAATTGCATTAGGAAAAACAACTCAAGATCATAAAGAAATCGCCCGCAATATTGCAGAAGTTTACAATTACGGTTTATATAAATAAATCTGAGAGTCCTCTTTTTACAGTGGATTTTTTCTTTTGCAACAAGTTGACACGGTGTCAATATCTTTATATAATAAATTAACAGAAAATATAGTAATTTCAGAAAGCGGGGTTAAGGTATGTGGATCGAACAGGAGCAACTGGCTATAGAAATGATTCAACACATTGATGTAAATGGAGAATCTGTAAGTACGGATACAAATATACCTGAAGAAGAACTAATCAAAATATATCACGGCATGGTAAAGGCACGAGTCTTTGATGTACGAGCTATGAAACTGCAACGGCAAGGAAGAATCGGTACCTATGCACCCTTACAAGGCCAAGAGGCGGCACAAATTGGAAGCGCTTTCGCAACTGGAGAGAAAGATTGGATTTACCCAAGCTACAGGGAAATTGGTGTTTCTTTGATGAAAGGAATGCCCATGGAAAAATTGTTTTTATATACGATGGGCCATTTAGAGGGATTGGCGCAAAAAAAGGCCAATGTTTTTCCGGTTCAAATCATTATCGGAGCCCAATATTTGCATGCAGTCGGCGGAGCATGGGCAAGTCAATACAAAGGTGAAGACAGTGTGAGTGTTGCCTATATTGGAGACGGGGGAACTTCAGAAGGTGATTTTCATGAAGCGCTCAATTTTGCAGGCGTTTATAAATTACCCATCATTTTCATTGTACAGAACAATCAATGGGCAATCAGTGTGCCGTTTGAAAAGCAAACAGCCAGTAAAACCATTGCCCAAAAAGCTTTAGCTTATGGAATTACCGGTATAAGAGTAGATGGGAACGACGCGGTTGCCATGTATACAACGATGAAGCAAGCAATTGAAAAAGCCAAAGCGGGAAAACCGGTATTAATTGAAGCCGTTACATTCAGACAAGGACCACATACTACCGCGGATGATCCGACAAAATATCGCTTACCGGACGAAGAGAACCAATGGAGCAAAAAAGATCCCTTGCTGCGAATGAAAAAATATATAACAAATTTAGGGATTTGGAATGAAAAAAAGGATCAAGAGTTATTTGAAGAAATGGAAAATCTGGTTACACAAGCATTCGAAAAAGCGCAATCCACAAATCCAAGTCAGATAAAGGATGTATTTAATAACATCTTCGAAGAAAAGACGAAGCAATTAGAAGAACAACAAAAGCAGGCGGAAGGAGCAAACCGTCCATGACCATGATGAATATTGTTCAAGCAATCAACCAAGCGCTTAAAAGCGAAATGGAAAAAGATGATCGAGTCATTCTATTGGGAGAAGACATCGGTAAAAATGGCGGTGTTTTTCGTGCTACTGACCAATTATTTGACCAATTTGGCGAGAAGCGGGTGGTGGATACACCGATTGCAGAATCGGCGATTATTGGTGCAGCAGTCGGGATGGCTGCACGAGGTTTGAGGCCAGTAGCTGAAATTCAGTTTATGGGCTTTATTTATGAAGCGATGGATCAGATGGCAGCACAAGCTGCACGTCTCCGCTTTCGTTCAGGGGGAACCCAAACAGCTCCAATGGTTATCCGTGCACCATATGGGGGAGGAATTCGGGCACCAGAGTTACATTCCGATTCCTTAGAAAGCGCATTTGCCCATTCCCCTGGTTTGAAAGTTGTCATGCCAAGCAATCCTTATGACGCGAAAGGCTTACTCATAGCGGCGATGCGAGACCCGGATCCTGTACTGTTCCTAGAGCCTATGAAGTTGTATCGGGCTTTTCAAGAAGAAGTGCCGGAAGAAGAATATACGGTAGAAATCGGTAAAGCCAATCGGTTGCGTGAAGGTGAAGATCTTACCATTATCACCTGGGGACCACCGGTTCATACAGTTAAACTTGTAGCTGAAAAATGGTGGGAAGAAAAAGGGGTTTCTATAGAAGTTATAGATCTTAGAACAGTAGCTCCCTTGGATATAGAAACCATTGTAGCTTCAGTAGAGAAAACGGAACATGTAATCATTGTGCACGAAGCCGTGAAAACAGGAGGAGTCGGAGCAGAAATTGCTGCGCTTATCAGTGAAAAAGCATTGTACAGCTTGTCAGCTCCTATTTTACGGGTGACCGGTTACGACACTCCTTACCCAACTGCAATGGTGGAAGAAGAATGGCTGCCAAACGAAAAGCGTATCAATGAAGCAATAACGGCTGTGTTGGACGAGGAATAAAAAAGAAAGGAGGACTTGCATGTCTACATATGACTTTACACTTCCTGATATCGGAGAAGGATTGCATGAAGCAGAGATTGTTAAGTGGTTGGTTAAAGAAGGAGATAGTGTAAAAGAAAATGACAGTATTGTAGAAGTTCAGACCGATAAAGCCGTAGTGGAAATATCAGCACCTGTTTCAGGAGAAATTGAAAAGCTGGGTGGTGAAGAAGGAACCGCCATAAAAGTGGGAGAAATACTCGTTAGATTCAGCGGGATTTCAGATGAAAGAGCTCAAGGAGCTATAGCGGAAGAAGTAGAATTTCCTACTCCACCAGAAGAAGTCCAGGTATCTAAGGCATCTAAAGAAAATCCTGTTAAAAAGAATCCGAACGACAGAATATTGGCGGCCCCATCCATAAGAAAAGCTGCCAGGGATGCTGGAGTTGACTTAAGAGAGGTTAACCCTACTGGTAAAGGCGGCAAAATTCTGTCAAAAGATCTTCAACGGCATCTCGATAACGAGCAAGAGCAGGAAAAGCGGGAGCAATCAGAAGAGCAAGAGATATCGCCACTAGCAGCAAATCAACATATAGTTTTTCCTTCAACTGAGGATCGAATAGAAAAAATTACCGGTACACGAAAAATGATTTTTGAAAAAATGACAAAGGCTCAACGAAATGCTGTGATGTGTACAGGAATGGATGAGGTTAATGTAAGTTCCTTGGTGCAAATGCGGAGGACTCTTATGCCGAATGCTGAACAGCAACAAATTAAATTGACTTACTTACCTTTCATTATTAAGGCGGTAACGCATACCTTAAAGCGTTATCCAATTTTTAATTCGTCTGTAGATGAAGAAAATATGACGATTCAGTACCACCAAGATATTCATATCGGAGTAGCAACCGCTACCGAAAATGGACTAGTGGTGCCAGTGATTAAGCATGCAGATAAAAAGTCCATTTTAGAAATCGCAAAGGAAATTGAAGAGTTGACTCAAAAGGCACGAAATAAAAAGCTTAAGGCTGCAGAACTTACTGGAAGCACGTTTACAATTTCGAATACGGGCAGCCAAGGGGGCTGGTATGCAACGCCAATCATCAACTATCCAGAAGTGGCCATTATGGGCATTCATAAAATTAAAAAGCAGGCGATAGTTGTCGATGATGAAATTCAAATCGGCCACATGATGGGCATGTCATTAACATTTGATCACCGAATTATTGACGGAGAACCTTCAGGAAAATTTATGCATCACGTAAAGGAAATCCTGGAAAAACCAGAACTACTGATTTTGGAAGCGAAATAGATTCTAAAGAAAAGGGAGTGAATGGGATGAAAAGAATTCTTTTAATGATGGTGATGGCTTTTGGAATAATCTTGTTGACAGCATGTGGTAATGAGGAAACAGAGGGCGCTACTGGGACCTCAGGAGATTCGGTTGAACCACTCGAGTTGAGAGTAGGAGTTGTTGTTGGAGACTGGAGTCCTCATTATCAGGGTGCACAGGCATGGGCAGATGCACTCGATGAAAAAACAGATGGTCAGATCAAGATGACCGTATTTCCAGATGGCCAATTAGGTGGGGAGCGTGAAATGCTCGAAGCGATCCAAAATGGCTCACTTGATATCGGTTTGATCAGTTCTTCAGTCTTTTCTGTTTTCGAACCCAAAATGGCTGTAATTGATATTCCATTTTTAGTTTCATCATTTGATGAAGCAGAAACGTTAATGGACAGTAAAGCAGGAGAAGAATTGTCCGCCTTAATGCTTGAAAAAGGTATTCGTAATTTAGCCTGGGGACATAATGATTTCCGTGTCATTACAAATAATAAACAGGCTATTGAAAAACCGGAAGATCTAGCAGCAGTAAAAATGCGTGTACCTGAAAGTAAAGTATTAGCTGATTGGTATTCTGAACTGGGATCTATGGCAACGCCTATGCCCTTCCCAGATATTTATGCAGCTTTGCAGCAAGGAGTAGTAGATGGACAAGACAATGGACCAATTCTATCTTACGCTGCCAAATTCTTTGAACACCAAGACTATTTAACTGTTTCCAACCATCAATATTCTCCACTCGGATTCTTTATTAGTGAAAGCGTGTGGTCAGGATTATCAGATGCTCAAAAAGAGGCATTAGAAGAAACTGCGAAGGAAGCGAGTGAAGTTGAGCGTCAGGCTATCAGAGAATTCAATGAAACTTCAATTGCAGCTATGGAAGAAGCAGGAGTGGAAACGTTTAAACCAAATGAAGAAGAGCGTGCAGCTTTTAAAGAAACATCATCTATATTCATTGATCAAATCCGCAAAGAAGCAGGAGAAGACTTAACCAATCTGGTCTTGCAAGAAGCAGGATACGAAGAATGACATATCCTATTTTTCATTGAGGGGGAAAGGGCATGCTAAAAAAGTACCTGCAATTTAGTACGCAATTGCAGAATATCATTGTGACCGGTTTACTCATTCTTTTGTCATCTGTAGTTTTTATACAAGTGGTGGCAAGAAAGCTAATGCCGGTTCCAATCCCCTGGACAGAAGAAGTAGCGAAAATTTCTTTGTTATGGATTACTTATTTGGGACTGGCTGCAACTTTCCAACAGAATTATCATATCCGTATCGATTTACTTGATGCATTTTTAAAGACCCCACGGAAAAAGAAGATGGTGGATCTTTTTATACAAGTTCTTGGCGTCCTGTTTGCGGCTGCACTTGTCTATCTCTCCTTCAGTTATTTTCAAGAACAATTAGAATTCGGGCAACGAACAAATATTTTAAGGCTTCCGATGTGGGCAGTCCTATTGCCGTTGATGGTTGGTGGAGTTCTAACATTTGTTCATTTCCTTATTAAAATTATAGAAAGCTTAAGAGAAATGAGGGGACTTAAATGATATTAATGCTATTGACTTTTATCATTGTTCTCTTAAGCGGTGCTCCAATTGTGTTCTCTTTCGCTTTTGCTTCTTTAGTCTATATATTGTTCGGATCGAACCTAGCACCAGATATGTTTTCAGCTGTACTATACTCCGGTCTCGATTCTTTCCCATTGATGGCTATTCCTTTATTTCTATATGCCGGAGAGTTGATGAGTAAAGGAGGGATATCACGAAGAATTGTAGCTTTTTCTGCCTCATTAGTTGGTAAAGTAAAAGGGTTTCTTGGAATCATCACTATTTTGGCCAGCGGCTTCTTCAGCGCTGTATCAGGTTCAGGAGTAGCAACGGTTGCGGCGGTTGGCGGAATGATGATCCCTGAGATGAAGAGGGCAAAGTACCCTCCTGGATATGCTGCTACTTTAACTGCATCAGGAGCTTTTCTTGGAGCTATAATCCCGCCAAGCATCCCGATGGTTATGTATGGTTTCATATCCAATACATCCATCGGCGATTTGTTTATCGCAGGAATTATCCCGGGTCTTCTTTTTATCATTGGATTCATCATTATCAATCAAATTTATGTTAAGAAGTTTGATTTGAAAGAAAGTGAAGAGTCACAACTTACTGCAGGGAATGAAAAGCGGCTTCGTAAAATCATTATGACTGGAAAGACTGCATTTTGGGCATTGCTGATGCCATTCATTATTATCGGGGGAATTTATGGGGGATTCTTTACACCAACAGAATCAGCAGTTGTTGCAGTGGTTTATGCGATTTTAGTAAGTTCGTTGATCTACAGGGAACTTAACTTGAGTGAAATTTTATCAGCCTCCAAAGTATCAGCATTGAATACGGCGATGCTGATGGTGACACTTGTTTTTGCAACCATCTTTTCAAGATTATTAACAATCGAACAGATTCCACAAAGTCTTGCTGCATTCCTATTGGAGCTAACGGATCAAACTTGGATTATTTTGTTGATAATCTTATTGTTTTTAACTTTGATTGGCATGTTGATGGATTCAGTAACTGGAGTTATTTTAGTGACACCTATCGTCTACCCAATTCTAGTGCCTGTAGTAGGACTTGACCCAGTTCATGCGGGAATCATTGTGGTCGTTACCTTAGCGGTAGGCCTGATTACCCCACCGATGGCCATCAACTTGTTTTTAGCTGGGAAAATAGCAGATGCCACTATGGGCTCCATTCTAAAATACTTACCAGGATTTTTAATTGTCTCTTTTATAGTAATTGCATTGGTGACGTATATACCGGAACTGGTAATGTTCTTGCCAAATTTGATGGAGTGAATCTCCAAAGTAGAAATAGAGAAGGTGAACGGCCAATCGTTATTACAACGATTGGCCGTTCACCTTTTTAATTTCTGTTTTTATGATCAAGAAAGTTGAACCTTCTCAGCGGGAGAAAACCCTTGTGTCTTCCTGAACTTCATATTGTGCTGGAAATTAGCCATTGAATCTGAACAATCGATGGCTTCAAAATTCAGGCTGTTCAATGTGGTTTTATCAAAACGAACAGAAAGAATCGGAAGGATATCTGTCCTGCCGGTTGAGGTGTCCAAAACTTCATCCATCGCATGGACAACAACCAGATCAAAAGGCAGAATGGCGAACATATCACGTGCAATCCGGATTGCGCAACTGCAGAAATAATCCTGTGTGATGTCATAGTATTTGGTTTTCGGCATTTCTTTGATGGTTTACTTGCCGGCTTTTGTCAGAGATTTTTGTTCTGTAGGGACGACATCCTTTGAATGGACATTGAATTCAACTTCAAGTGTTTTAGGATCCTCGATAATTTAAACTTGATAGCCATGCCATCCACTCCTTTCTTCAAATTGTAAGGTTAATAACCAAATATAGGAAGTGGTAATTTTGAATTCTTACATTCTTAAAATAGAACAATTCTTCATTTGAAACCGCCGTGCATCAAGCATTGGAGCAGTAAAATTCAACATTCTTTATTTCAAGATAATAAAAAAATCTCAAAAAACTTAGTTTAGTCATTGCACAAAGTAACTAAATATTGGTACAATAACTGATAACGCTTACAACGCGAGAGGAGGAGAGGGCAGGAAAGTGATTCTGCTCTCGATGGCAAAATGAAAAATACCAAGCTTTTATACATCGTTGGGATTACATTAGTAGCTACACTGGGTGGCTTGTTATTCGGCTACGACACGGCTGTCATCTCGGGCGCAGAAGGTGCGCTGCAGACTTATTTCACAGATAGCCTGGGACTCAGCTCCTTTATCCACGGATTGACGGTATCCAGTGCATTGATCGGCTGCATCATCGGCGGATTTTTATCCGGTACGTTCTCATCGAAATTCGGCCGGAAACTCACATTGATCATCGCTGCATTTCTATTCCTGGTTTCGGCACTCGGTTCTGCTTATCCGGAGTTCCTGTTCTTCACACCAGGTGAGCCTTCCATCGCATTACTGGCAACATTCAACTTCTACCGGATCATCGGCGGAATCGGAGTCGGCCTGGCTTCTGCAGTCGCACCGATGTATATCGGGGAAATCGCGCCTCCGAACTTAAGAGGACGTCTTGTTGCCTTGAACCAATTCGCCATCATTTTCGGTATGCTGGTCGTTTACTTCGTCAACTGGGGAATCGCAAGAGGCGAGAGTCTGACGTGGATCAACGAATTGGGCTGGAGATACATGTTCGCTTCTGAAACGATTCCGGCTTTATTGTTCCTCTTATTGCTGTTTTTCGTTCCGGAAACACCGCGTTATCTCGTCTCTCAACAGAAAGACGACAAAGCCATGGACATTTTGTTGAAAACCTACGATATGACCATGGCAAAAGCGACGCTGTATGAAATCAAAAATTCCTTCGATCACAAAAAGGAAAAGCTCTTTGCCTACGGCAGAGGAATCATTGTCATCGGGATCCTGCTGTCGGTATTCCAGCAATTTGTCGGCATCAATGTAGCGCTTTATTATGCGCCGCGGATCTTTGAAAGCATGGGTGCCGGACGTGACGCTTCGCTAATGCAGACCATCATCATGGGCTTGGTCAACGTCATTTTCACGGTCATTGCCATTGTCACCGTAGACAAAGTCGGCCGCAAGCCGCTGTTGATCATTGGCTCCATCGGTATGACCATCGGGATGTTCGGGGTAGCCGGACTGGCATACTTCGAACAAATCGGTACCGCTACACTGGTCTTCATCATCATCTACACGGCATCATTCATGATGTCTTGGGGACCGGTCGTGTGGGTCTTGCTGTCGGAAATCTTCCCGAACAAGATTCGCGGACAGGCATTGGCGATTGCGGTGGCTTTCCAATGGGCAGCCAACTATTTCGTTTCTTCAACCTATCCGCCGATGATGGAAGTAAGCGGTGCGATGACTTACGGAATCTACGGCGTCATGAGCATCCTTTCCGCATTGTTTGTCTGGAAGTTCATTCCGGAAACCAAAGGCAAATCACTGGAAGAACTCGAAATCATTTTGAAAAAATCACAAGCCGCAAAAGCAGCAGCCAATCAATAAAACGGCACCGAGCCGCTCTGACCAGGAAAAGACTGGTTGGAGCGGCTCGGTGTTTTTAATTATAGGGATATAGGAATTGATGAAATGAAATTGCCTCTATTTAAGTTGTAAACATGATCACCAGATAAAGAGTGGGAAAGCTAAGCCGAAAAAACAGCCCCTCCATGGTGAGAAGGGCTGCTAAATGGCATTTAGAGAATCGCTTCCGCAATAACCTTATCAAGTTTGCGGATATCAACTTTCTTCGCCAAGTTCAATTTAAACTTTCCAGCTTTCGTCCATAGCTCCAGTTCCGTATTCAAATCAAACGTGCCGGCATTTTCCGAAGAGTACATGATGATCGATTTGAAAGGAATCGTGTAGACTTCTACTTTCTTGCCAGTCAATCCCTGTTTGTCGGAAATAATGATGCGCTTGTTCGTCACGACTGCTGTATCGCGCACCGTTTTATAAGCGATTTGTGCTACTTCCCCTGGAATCAGCAACTCGTTGACCGATGCTGGTACATCAATTTCTTGCGTAAATGTCCACGCCAACATTGCATTTAATTCTGCCATAAAAAATTCCCCCTTATTGTATCTGTCTTCAGTATGGCATAACTTGGAAGTAGGGAGAAGGGGTATTACTTTTAGAGGTAATTTCAGCAACTAAATCAATTGACTAAACAAAGAGAATTTAGCCTGTATTCCCAATCAGTTTCCAGCAATTATAAAAGGGTATCAGTAAAAAGAGAGCTTCTTTCAGACAGACAGCCGAAAGTGGGATGGTATGAATAAACGCGTTAAAAACACAATTTTAGGAACTTTAGTTTTTGGCATCATAGGGTTTGTAGTGACGTATATATTAAATGGGACACCTGTGTGGACCCATGTCATCGGCCAAGCCATTGCCGGATTCCTGTTGTATGCATTTATCTTTCCGGCTTGGGAAAAACGAAATAAACGCGATAAAGGGGATATCTATGAAAAAAAGTAAAATAGGTACTTGGTTGAAAGAGCCGATAATTACAAAGAAAGTCGATCCCTATTTAAATTTCCTCCTGGCCTTTTTAGGTGCAATGATCGGTACTGCATTTTATCGAAGCACCGATATGTCCTATTGGGAGTATATCCTCTGGCTCATTCCATTTGCTTTTCTGATAGTCCTTATCATCAAAGTAATAAGCTCCGTATGGAAGAACAGCAGAAAACAGCGCGATGAACGATAAATAATTTCTGTGGAAGCAGTGAAGCTTCGTTTTGTTGATGACTATTACATAAGCATGACTGGAAGGGAATTGAAAAGAGAGGACTGACTGGGATGGGCAAACCCAAAAAGCTGTTGGTGACCGGAATTTTGCTGATTGTTTTTCCTCCGCTGTTTATAGTTATGGGTGGAATTCCGAGGTTTAGTGAGCTCACTGGGCAAGGGGAAGGGTTTGCTTATTTCTTAGCCTTTGTTCTTTTACTGCTCATCTTCATCGGAGTAGTTTTTCTATTGATCGGTGTTGGCATGCTTGTTTTTAGAAGGAGAACCTGAATAATTGCATGCACATTAATTAAGTTTCAAATTCAGAATAACCTTATAGCGACTAAATAACGAAAAACCGCAGCCAGAGTCCATAAGGATTTACTGGATGCGGTTTATTGTGTTTTGAATCATCTATATTACTAGGAAGATGCTTATACAGAAATGATTTCTTGCTCTTACCCACTTGGTGGAAGACTTTCAACATACAGAACTGATAAAACAATGAAGATTAAAGTGCTAATTAAATAAAAAAATGTATTAATTAACTGAATATTATGATAAATTAATACTAATATAGTTCATATGAATCGGGGTGAGTATAGAAAAAGACCTATTAAGAGAGTAACTTAATATGTTCCTTGGATTATAGGATTAATAAAAGCGATAGCTATGAATTTCTATCGCGCTTTTAAAGAATTATCGGCTCTAGATGGCACGGCAGCAAATAGTAAAAGGGAAATGAAACCCAATATTGTAGCTTCACAATATGGAGGGAGTGCGTGTTTATGTGGAGAAATAAAAAGCTTCTATCGGCAGTAGGGTTAACGGTTATTCTGAGTGGGTGCGGTGAACAGGCTATCGATACAGAGGAACCTGTACTTGAAACGGCGGAAGTCGAAGCTGCGGATAAAGAGGAAGCGGAAGCAGAGGGAAAGGTGAAAGCTGAAGCAGAGGAAAAGGCAAAGGCTGAGACAGAAGAGAAGGCAAAGGCTGAGGCAGAAGAGAAGGCAAAGGCTGAGGCAGAAGAAAAGGCAAAAGCTGAAGCAGAGGAAAAGGCAAAGGCTGAGACAGAAGAGAAGGCAAAGGCTGAGGCAGAAGAGAAGGCAAAGGCTGAGGCAGAGGAAAAAGCAAAAGCTGAAGCAGAAGAAAAAGCAAAAGCTGAAGCAGAAGAAAAAGCAAAAGCTGAGGCAGAGGAAAAGGCAAAAGCTGAAGCAGAAGAAAAGGCAAAGGCTGAGGCAGAAGAGAAGGCAAAGGCTGAGGCAGAAGAGAAGGCAAAGGCTGAGGCAGAGGAAAAAGCACAAGCTGAAGCAGAAGAAAAAGCAAAAGCTGAAGCAGAAGAAAAGGCAAAAGCTGAAGCAGAAGAAAAAGCAAAAGCTGAGGCAGAGGAAAAGGCAAAAGCTGAAGCAGAGGAAAAGGCAAAAACTGAAGCAGAGGAAAAGGCAAAGGCTGAGGCAGAAGAGAAGGCAAAGGCTGAGGCAGAAGAAAAAGCAAAAGCTGAGGCAGAGGAAAAGGCAAAAGCTGAAGCAGAGGAAAAGGCAAAGGCTGAGGCAGAAGAGAAGGCAAAGGCTGAGGCAGAAGAAAAAGCAAAAGCTGAGGCAGAAGAAGCTGCACGCCAAGCGGCAGAAAATGCGGGATCGGCTTCACAGCAACAAGCAGTGGGAATGGCTGAAGATTATATAAGCTTTACTGCTTTTTCGAAGAGCGGGTTAATTGAACAATTAGAGTTTGAAGGTTTTAGTAACGCGGATGCGATATATGCGGTAGAAAAAATCAATGTGAATTGGAGCGAACAGGCAGTAAAATCGGCTGAGAATTATATAAGCTTTACTGCTTTTTCAAAGAGCGGGCTAATTCAACAATTAGAATTTGAGGGTTTTAATAATGCAGATGCTGCTTCTGCAGTAGAAAATCTCAATGTAAATTGGAGAGATCAAGCGGTGAAAGTGGCTCAGAATTATCTGGAGTACACTCCTTTCTCCAGATCTGGATTGATTGAACAACTGCAGTTTGAAGGGTTTAGTAATGCGGATGCTACTTATGCTGTGGATATGGCAGGGCTTTGATAATAAAATCAAAGGTGTTGTTATCTTTTAGATGAGGCGTTTAGTTCACAAGTTCAAAACTACATTAAAAATGTTGAGACCGCTATATGATATTGTCATTAGTGGTCTTTTCGATGATGTGAATTAGTGTTTTTGAAATCGAATTCCTACTTCGATGTGATTTATAAGGCAAGAATACTTATACAGAAATAATTCCCTGGTCTTCCACCACATGAGGTTCGTTTCTCAGAATTTCCAGCAGTCGCCGCGCAGAATCACTTGGCTGGTTTGTTCCACGCTCCCAGGATTCGATGGCTTTGATTGATACGCCCATAAGCGCGGCAAAGGATTTTTGAGTCAAATTCATTTGAAGACGAAGTGACTTGATCTCTTCAGAGGTAAAGTGAGCCAGTTCTTTTATCTCGACTGTTTTGGTTCTAGCTTTTGAAGGTTCGTCTTTAGCGTGGTCAATGGCTTGACCTAGACTTGTTTGCAGCTCGTTGAAGAATTGATCGTCAGTCATTTTTCATTCATCCTTTCTTGTGTCAGAAGGAAAGCAGTGGGATTGAGAACAGAGGTATAAATAGAAGACAACAAAAGAACCGCATATCTATCGTTTTTTTAATTATACCCTATTTAATAGGGTGTATCAGATGCGGCTCTGGAATTGATTAATGTTCCTTACTAGTATTCCACTCGTCATATACCTTTAGCATCGGAAAGATGAAATGGTGTGACTAAATGGGAAAAAGGTACAGTTCAATTAAAGCTATAACTTATGGCTATCAGCAAATCGTCGCCTCATTTATCTCAATATCACCACTCTGCCCATCCACATAGTCAACGCCCCATTCGCAATTCTCTTCGTTCTCCCGCTCAAAGACATATTGACCGTGCTCATAGCTGACCGAAGTGATTTCAACCGTCCCTAACGAATTTGCGTGGTGTTGCTCTACGAGGGTTTCTACTTCTGATTCTGTAATCTTCGGGTCGGCGTTGGAGCAGCCGGTAAAGATAAGAAAGAATGTAAGCAGAATGCCAATACTAATTTTTCTCTGTGGTTCACCTCTTGTTAGGTAGACGGGCATAGAAGAAATAAATTTACATAGAATATTGGAATCAATAAAAAGTAGATTTAAAAGAGAAAAATGATAAAATTGTAAAAATATTTTGTTTTCTCAACTTAAAACAGTTAAATAATGTTAATATATTTGTATTGAATATCCATATTTAGAGAGGAGCACCCTCATGATCATCTACAACGAAAGCTCTTCAAAATTCATCAACCACGTGCTTGAACAGCGCATCGAATCTGTGCTCCTTGAAAAAGTGCAGGAAAAGATGAACCACTCCGTGTCCCCGAGCGAAATCCGTTCATGGACCAACTCCTTGCCGCAAATGGCCAAGATTCTGCGGGACGCGGAATTGAAAGAAGGTACCCATGTCCTGCTGGAATACAAGCTCCCTTCCACTGAAAAGCGCATTGATTTCCTGATTACCGGGGAAGACAAGACCGGTCGGCAAAACGCGGTCATCGTTGAACTGAAACAATGGCAGAAATCACAACTGGCAGAAGGCGACGGCATCGTCAAAACTTTCCTGGGCGGCCGGGAACGCGAAACCGTTCATCCGTCTTATCAGTCGCTGTCCTATAAGCGCTATCTCGAGAATTTCAACGAAGCCCTATACGAAGATACATCCATCAGCTTAAGCTCCTGTGCTTATCTGCATAATTACATACCGAACAACCTGGCAGAGCCTTTGCTCAATGAACGCTATACGAGCTATGTCGAGCAGTCGCCGATCTATTTTCAATTTGATGACCTGCTGCTGCGGAAGCGAATCAATGATGCGGTCTCAGAAGGAAGAGGTACGGAAATCGCCCGGAAAATCGAAGAAGGAAGAATTCGCCCATCCAAGAAACTGGTCGAAGCCGTCAATTCCTTATTCGAAGGAAACGAGGAATTCATTCTCCTTGATGAACAAAAGGTCGCTTACGAGAAAGTGCTGTCCATCTATAACGGCATGGATCTGGAAACGGACCAAAAGCATACCATTCTTATCAAAGGCGGACCCGGAACAGGCAAATCGGTCATCGGCTTGAACTTGATGAACTTCCTGTTAGGCGAAGAAGCGACGATTGAGTACATTACACCGAACCAATCGTTCCGCGAAATCCTCCGGAAGAAACTGATCGGCCGGAGTGGCTTTGTAGAAATACGGAGCCTTTTCAAAGGTTCTGCGTCGTATGTGGAAACGCCTTCAAATTACTATGACGTCCTGGTCTGTGACGAAGCGCATCGCTTGAAGAACCAGGGGCATATGAAACGCAAAATCGAAGGTGAAAACCAGGCGACTCAAATCATCCGCTCCAGCAGAGTAAGTGTCTTCTTTATCGATGATGAGCAAGTCGTCTCCAATAAAGACATCGGCCGTTTCAATCTATTGAAAGATGAAGCCGAAAAGCAGAATTCCACGGTCCATGTCGTCGAACTCGATTCACAGTTCCGCTGCGCCGGTTCAGGCAATTACCTGGAGTGGCTCGACAACGTCCTTTACGACCGCAAGCAGGACATCCAACTGGACGGAGATTTCGACTTTCAAGTCGTCGATTCCCCGCACGAATTATACGAGAAAGTAGTCAAAGAAAAAGGCGGCAGGCTGCTCGCGGGCTATGCATGGGAATGGAACACTAAAAGAGTTGATGGGGAGCTGCCAAAAGACGTTGTGGTGGAAGTTCATGACTTCGCTATGCCATGGAACGATTCCGCCCGCATCGACTGGGCCATCCATCCGGAAGGCTCCGAACAAATCGGCTGCATCCACACCGTCCAAGGACTTGAAATGGAATACGTCGGTGTCATTATCGGCAATGATTTAACTTATAATCCAGAAACCCAATCCATTGAAGTGAAGCGAGAGAACTTCAAAGACAAAGGCGCCAGACCGGCGAAGCCTAAGGGTAAGTATGAGGTTGATCCGCTTGATCAGTTGGTGAGGAATACGTATAAGACCTTGATGACTCGGGGGATGAAGGGTTGTTATGTTTATTGTGTGGATATAGCATTAAACAGTATTCTTATAAAAAATATATAATTTTAAAAGTAATCGATATACAAGTTAGTGAATATATTTAATTAGATGAATTTTTGGTGTTTTGTATAAATATTTTTGTGACTGATTAGTATCAGAGAATTTAAATGATTTTTTCCAAGAATACTAATGAAAATTTATAAAAAGATAATAAATTTATTTAAATCATTTAAGTAATCTAGTTGTTAATGTAGTAAAGATTTAATTATTATATTTTATTGGAGGAATTATTTATGAAAAACATATTATTTATTCCCGGTGTTATGGGGTCTCATTTGTACGAAGGGCGAAGTTTTTTTGGACGGCAAATTAATAGGTGGTATAGTATGAATTCCAATAGTGTATTGAGATTGAAACTAAGTCTAGATTTTAGAAATGATGGCAGCGATAAAATTATTCCTGGCCCTCCAATCGAAAATGGAATTTCCATTATAGGTGGATGGGTTGGAAAAAATGTAATATATTCTCCAATCATTAAAAGCCTTCAGAGTCTTCCAAGTTCAGAGTATAAAGTTCATTTAATTGGTTATGACTGGAGAAAAGATATTATAAACGACACTTGTTCATATCTTCATGACACCATTAGCCAAATCCAAACAACCCCTGATGAAGAAGTGATAATAGTAGCACATAGCATGGGAGGTCTATTGACAAAAGCCTATACTAAATGGGCAAAGGACAGAAATTTGGATAGTAATATTGCAAAAGTTATAACTCTAGGAACCCCTTGGAAAGGATCTCCAGATTCCTTTAATGTTTTATTAAATGGTGTAGAAGATAAAGGGAGATTCTTTCCGAGCGTAGATATAACAAGGAAAATTTCAAGAACCTTTCCCTCTGCTTTTCAGCTATTACCTTCAGAAACCTATTTTAATGGCTTAACTTACATAAATGATAAGGGGAAAAATTTAAGTCATAAAGAATCTTTTAATAAACTTTATGAAATAATAGAAGATTCTTATACAGATGGAGAGCAGGTCAATCAAGAACTAGAGAAATACATTAATGTAGAATGGGAGAATGATGTTGAACATCATAATTTTATAGGAATTAAGCATGGAACCTTAGGTACAATTCCTTTAGATAATAGTAATAAAGAAGAGTTCAAAGCTCTTGATGGTGATGAAACAGTTCCGCTATATTCTGCTTTGCCGTCTTTTTCAAAAAAATCGAAGTTATACTATGTACATGCTTCTCATATGGGAATGATAAAGCATATTCCACTGTTAGAAAAAGTAAACAGTATTATACAAAATACTCACTACAAAAACAAAGAAATTTTAGAAACTTATCAGCAAAAAGAAGATTGGACTTTTACTAAGGTCGACTGTCCTGTAGATGTTTTTTATGATGGGGAAATAGAGGATGTAAATAACGTTAAATCACATGTTACAAAAATTAAGCTTGGGGATACCAAATATTTAATACACAATAGTGAAAGTAATACAGTAATTGAAGTAGATCCTTATGATGATGGTATCACCCAAATAGAAACAATAGTTCAAGAGAACAGTGAAATAATAAATAGGTTTAAATTTAAAACGATTGAGGCTGATCCGGCTAGAAAAGCAATTGTTGAAGTAGATTTTAAAAATGAGAAGCCAATTTCTACTGTGAAATTAGCAACCGAGAATATAAATGCAAGAGAAGTCACGGGAATGGAAGTCCCCTTAAATGTAACAATTTTAGAAATTCCTAGAACAAGCAGCAGAATTGTGGAAAGAGAAAAAAAAGTTAATTCGAATTTCGACTACAATGGAGCAATTTTATTTTTAGAAAATATAGGTGAATACGTATTAGATACGTTTTATCGTATTAATTCAAGTGAATGGAAAATCTATAATGGAGAAATTAATTTGATTCCCGAAAAAAATATTGATTATGGGAAGAGTAAAATTGAATTTTACAGTGAAGATATCTTTGGTAATAAAGAAGCAACTAGAAGTAGAAGTATTAATATCTATCCTGAAGAACCTAAATTTATCTATAATGTACATTTAGAACCCGATTCTTTGATGGAAATTGAAATTTTATCACAGTACGAAGGCTTAAATGAATACAACTTTGAGTATAAGGTTAATAATAAAGAAGTAGAATTAATGGATAGCCTAGATCCAACGAAAAAAAATTCTGTCGAAATCATCATTACAGATATCTTCGGAAATAAAAGCTTTATTGAAAAAGAAATCAATCTTGGAAATTTAATTGAAAGCTTATGGTCAGCAGATGGATACAACGAGACGTTTGAAGCTTTAACGGAAAGAATCGACGGAATAGGAAATAGGACACCAGAATTTCTAATTGGGAAAAGCAAAAAAGAACTATCTGATAAAATTCCTGTCACTGCAAAATATTTAGTAGTAAAGTATGGTAGTTTTATTCTAAATATTAAATTAATTAATAAGCTAGAAGTTTATTTCCATTATCATTCTGAAGTTATCCAGAGAAAAGAAAAAACGGTTAAAATGAGTTTTTCTGTATATGATTCAAAAGGAGAAGTTATTAAAGAATTAGAACCCATAGTTATCTATTCTTTGTTGCCAATTTTAGATGAAGTCCAGGATATAAAAAGACCTGCTGTAAAAAAAGAAAAGGGGGGTATTTATACCTTTTCAATTGATACAAGGTATTTAACTAAAGCAGTTACTAAGCTGAAAATAGAAATTAAGGATAATAAAAAAAGCAAAAGAAATATTTATAGTAAAAGTTTAATATTAGAATAAAGGAGGAATTACTATGGCAATTTTAATTTTATCCCTACTCTTTTTAATGTGCGTCTATATTGTCATAGTGACCTTTTATTCTTATGTTAATAAAAAAAAAATAAATACCTATTTTCATTTCTTTAATATATATTTACTTCATCGACTAATATTTTTAGAGATTTTGATAGCACTATTTTCTATAGGGCTTTTGATTTTCTCAGATAATGAAAAAATTCGTATGTTATTAATAGTTCCCTTAGTAATTATTAGTACCACTCTAATTTCTTATTTAAGAGTTAGAAAAGATATTAAGCCGAAACAAAATAAAGTAGAAGAAAAAAGAATAGTCAAAATTGCTTACGAATTAGGCTATCTGTTGCCTCCAGAGGTTTCGATAAAGACAATAGATTGTTATATTTTTCAACAAAGTTCTTCATTTTCTAGAGCAGAACTTTATGTTTTTTTAGAATCAAATGAAGAAAACGAAGACTCATTAGAAAAATTTATAAATACTATTAAGGAAAAAACTAATATATTAATAATTATTCGAGTGTTTTTAAATAATAAAAAAGTATACCTGGATAAATTGCTATAACTTTCACTCATAGTTATTGTGTTTTTATTAGGTTACTACTCTTATACTTCTAAAGAATTTTTACTTCAGATACTCTAAAGAGTATCTTTTTTTTATGTCCCAGGCCCTGCAAGACAGATGGTGGGTATGGCTGCCGGCAGCATTCAGGATCTATGTTTACGTAACATCGGCGAAGCATTACGCCGTGCAGGGGATGCGAGACAAAGACGGGCTTAGTACATCACAAAAGACGGCAACTCCGGTTGTTGTCTATTAATAAGATATTATTACAAGAATTTAATAAATATCATAAAAAAGTAAGGTTATTATTATTTTTCAGAAAATTGTGATAACATAATTTTCAAAGGAGTTTCATATTTTTAGTTAGGATATGAAAGTCTTAACCAAGTTTTGATACTGGTTTACAGGGGGACTGAACTTCAATATATATTCAGTTTAATATTTTAGAAAGGGGAGGAAAAACGATGACGAAAGTTTCGTGGTCAAGATTACTGTTCTTTATAATGCTGATCTTTGTATTGGCTTTGGCAGCATGTGGCAATGCTGAAACTTCAGACGAAGGAGCAACGGATGATTCTGATGCTACGACAGACGAGAGTGCTGACGAGAGCCCTGAAACAGCAGAAGGTACTGACGAGGGTGTTGAGGAAAGTGCAGATGGAGAATCTGCAGAAACTGAACCAAAAATTACTGAGTTTGAACCAGCATTTCCAGAACAAACAAGAGCACCTGCAGTAGTGACTGAAACAGAACTTAATGAGGAAGTTATTGTTGAGGGTCTTGGCGTGCTTTGGGGTATGGCAGAGTTTGAACCAAACCGCTTACTTGTTACGCAAAGAGATACAGCAGAACTTCTTATTGTAAACCTTAATGAGTTCGCTGTTTCAGAACCAATCGAAGGCACACCAGAAGTAAATAACTCAGGTCAGGGTGGCTTACTTGATGTAGCCGTTGCACCTGATTTTGACGAATCAAGATTAGTATTTTTGACGTTTTCTCAAGATGTCGAAGGTGGTACTGTAACTGCTGTCGGTAAAGGTGTTTTATCAGAAGATGAAGCCTCACTTGAAGATTTTGAAGTAATCTTCCAAGCGACACCAGCATATGAAGGTGACTTACACTATGGTGGACGTATTATCTTTGATGATGATGGCAACCTATTCTTAACAACTGGTGAGCGTTCAGATGATCCAATTCGTGAACGTGCACAAGACCTAGATGCTTATTTAGGTAAAGTCATTCACATTACACAAGACGGAGAAGCAGTAGATACGAATCCATTTGTCGAAGATGAAGACGCACTGGATGGTATTTACAGCTACGGTCATCGTAATATTCAAGGTATAGACTTCCACCCTGAAACAGGAGACTTATGGATTGTTGAATTCGGTCCACAATCTGGGGATGAACTGAATATTGTTGAACCAGGCAATAATTATGGATGGCCGATTGTTTCTTATGGTATCGAGTACACTGGTGAATTAATCAATGATGGAATTTCAGAACACGAGGCGCAAGGTTTTATTGAACCAAGATATTATTGGGATCCAACAAGTGCGCCAAGTGGTAGCTCATTTTATGATAACGACGCAATTCCTGAATGGGAGAACAACTTGTTCATCGGTGGTTTAGTGTCGAGCTATATTGCACGTGTCGTTATTGAAGGTGACACCATCGTTGGAGAAGAACGTCTATTAACTGATAAAGGCGAACGTTTCCGTGATATTCTTGTAACTGAGGATGGCGCGCTTATTGCATCCACTGATGGCGGTGCGATTTATAAGATTACTGCAGCAAGTGAATGAAAACGCGCCCCTGTGTCAAAAAGGATTCAGTTGATTAACTACAATTGGATGAAAAATAAGCCGTATCCTAAAACCTCAATGGTTAACGGATACGGCTTTCTTATTTGAATCCTCCTCCTACTATTTTTCTCGACTATGGAGTAGGCGCGTTACGAATGGCTTGTGCTAGGGATGGTTTTAACGCTCTTTTGCCGTTTTATTTAAATATTCTAATATTTTTAATGTTTTTGCTGGTAATCGAACATAGGTTCTGTTATATTAAATGCATACCACTATGGAATGAGGTGTATTTCGATGGTGCTTGCAATCAAAGAAGTGAACGGATTTGAAAAAGGAAAGAAATATACGAAGGAACTTGAGTTTGTTTCTTGCTTTAAAAGCGATGAATATCGAGTAATCGCTTTAATAGATAGAGATGGCAATGTTGTTTATTGGACAACTACAGAAGATTCGCTTGAATATCGAAACTTCCGCAAAAAAGCTACTTACACATTTAAAGTTAGCTATATTTCTACAATAATCGGTCCTTCTAGACCTAAGGTCATTATTGCAGAATTGAATGATGTAACAGCTGAAAACGGCATGTATGGTGAAGCAGCGCAATATAAATTAAATGCTTAATATATATTTTTAAAGAACCTTGACACTTTCAAGGTTCTTTTTTCTGTAGTGTCGAGTCTTATACATGTAGGATTTTTGAAGAAATTCGATGAAGCTGACCTCTCAAACTTTATAAGTATGTCTTTTATTATTTCTACCTCACTCCGCTCCAAAAGCCACAATCCCATAAGTCTCCAAATACAGTTTCAACACACGCAGCCATTGCTTTTCAGTCGCAAGCCCCACATGCCCATCCGGTCGAATCAGGTACAGCGCATCTTGCTTGAATCCTGCGTCTTTCATTTGTGCTTCCCATGGAAACTCGTGGAGCTGGAGCGACTGTGAGTGGGCAAAGTCGATGAGCTCAGGCTGCGCTTTGCCGTATATATGAATTTGCCAATCGACGGAGCGCAGCGGCGCGAAATTATCGCCTATGTCAGTTTCGATCCAAGGCAAGCGCATGCCGCCGTAAACTTTGCCGGCTTTGCCTTTGCTCAAGAGGCTGTTGCGGTAATTGATGTGGATTTGAGACAAGATCTTAAACGCATTTTTTGAGGGGAAGGAAAATTTGAATACTGACGGCAAGACGTAAGGTACCGCATACTCCCGCAGTAATGTGCCGGGCAGTTTTTGATTGACGATCGTTTGGAACGCTTTGTCGGTCGTCGCGATCAACCGGCGCGCAAAGGCGATGCGCTCTTGTTCGTAGGTGCTCAATATGCCAGGAGCAGCTTTGCCTTGAACCACCGCTGCGAGTTTCCACCCCAAATTGATGGCGTCCCCAATGCCGGTGTTCATGCCTTGTCCGCCGGTCGGGCTGTGCAGGTGGCCGGCGTCTCCCAGGATAAAGACGCGCCCTTTGGCAAATCGCTCGCTGACTCGGTTATGGACGCGGTAGGTCGAAAACCAATTGACCTTGGCCGCGCTCACGCGGATTTTGTTTTCAATGTAATTGGTGATTTCACTGTATTGGACATCGGTGCGCTCGTTGAATTCATCGGGCACAATGCCAAGGATTCGTTTGGTGTTGGCGTTGCGGACGTTCATATACAGCATAAAGCCGTCATTGTCCATGTACATATCCATCTTTTCCATATCGTCTACCGGCTGCTCAGTTTCGATATCCGCGACAAAGAATAATTGCTTGTACGTGCCGCCGGGAAAGTCGAGTCCCAGTCCTTTCCGGACCATGCTGCCGGCTCCGTCGCATCCGCATAAATAGGCGAATTCCGCTCTTTCTTCTGGTTGTCCTTGCTGCTGCATCACAGCGTTTACGCCAGCTCCTGTGTCTTCAAACGAAAGCAAGGAAGTGTTCCATTCCACTTCGACGCCTATTTTACTTAATTCGTCCACTAGAATTTCTTCGTGCTCGTCTTGCGGCAAACTCAAGATAAACGGAAATGGGCTCAGCCCTTTGCCCAACTTATGGAATTTTACCGTGGCTCTCACTCGTTTGCCGTCGCTGACATCCAGCGACAAAATCGGATGCCCCCGCTTGATGTTGCGTTCGGCCAGGCCCAGTTGGTCGTACTGCTCCAATATGCGCGCATGCACGGCGAGTGCACGTGACGCTGTGCCGGTTCCTGCGTTTTTATCGATGATCCGAAACGGCACGCCTTGACGCGCCAGGCTATAGGCAAGAGCCAGGCCAGTGGGGCCAGCTCCGACGATTAAGATTTGTGGGTTCATCCTAGAGACCTCCTAATGAGTATCGCGCCTGCTGATCGATTTAGTTTCAAGTGTCGTGTGAAGTTATAAAATCGAGTATAGGAAAAGTTCTTATAAGAAAAAAAAAGCTGATACTGAATCGAAAAGATCTTGTACAGCTACTATATCCTTAATCGGTCCATTTCAAGCAAAAAAGTGTCCCCGTGCAAGAAACAATTTTAAGCGATTTTGACAGTACACTACAATTTAAACACGGAGCAATCAGCGGGACGTGATAGAATAACAGGTAGTGGAACAGAAAAATAAACGGTATGCCTTGTCTAGCAGAAAATGCAGCATTCATTATTGATAGATGAGTTGAAAGGAATGGGATAGCAAAATGAACAAGATGGTAGAACAAAAAATGAGCGAGATGACAGAAGTATTTAACAGCCTGCCGAATTGCCGGATTGAAACCGATGAGGCCGGCCGGATTTTGATTGTGAGCGACAATCCGGTTCCCTGGAGTGACACTGAATCGCCGCATAAAATCGGGTCCATTACGCCTCACAAAGCGGCGCTCGGACTCTATATTGATTTCCCGCATAATTATATAGAGATTGATCGGTTAGATGACATCATCGATCCCGAATTCACATTGACTTATTACGAGCCAGGCACCAAGACGTCGACAGCGAAAAGCTGGTGGCGGTTCCGATCGGACCAGAAATTCGACAGCCTCCATATGGTTCTGAGAAAAACAGAGCTGGAGTTGTATGATTTCAAAAGAGAAGAATGGGTTCAATTGATGGAAGAGATAACGGGTGTTCATAAATAATTGGTAACAGAGCCGTATCCACTAACCTGAAGGGTTAGCGGATACGGCTTTTATAGTTTTAAAAGAAAAGTTGATTATTTATAATTTCTAAGGATACAGGATTGTTTTGTACAGGATCATGTTGAGCAGTTGACGGAAGATGGAACGATTGAAAGTTCATATCCTACCTGATTTTTAATATCAGAAAATTCTGCATTTACTTATATTGGAACTCACGTATAATGAAAATAAGGAAGTGAAACGATAGCTCCTGCGTAAAATGGTTTCCTGCTTCCGATCAAAAAAATCCTGAGAAAAGGCGGTATGTGTAATGATTGAAAATCAATTTTATTCACAAGAAAACCAAGGGCCTTACGAGATTTATGACTTAGGGGATTTTGAATTGGAAGAAGGGGGACGGATACCGGACTGCAAACTGGCTTATGCGACGCATGGAGAATTGAATGAACAGAAAAACAATGTTATTTTGATTCCCACCTGGTTTTCCGGCACCAGCAAAGACTACGAGACTTACATAGGTGAAGGAAGGGCACTGGATCCAACCAAGTACTTCATCATTGTGATCAACCAGATTGGAAACGGCCTCTCCAGTTCGCCGCATAATAGTCCTCATCCCATCGGTATGAGTGATTTTCCGAATGTCCGCATTGGGGATGATGTGAAAGCGCAGCACCGGCTTATTACAGAAAAGTTTGGGATTGAAGAGTTGGCACTGGTGGTGGGCGGTTCGATGGGAGCCCAGCAAACCTATGAATGGGCGGTCAGATTTCCGGATATGGTAAAGCGAGCGGCGCCGATTGCTGGAACGGCGAAAAACACGATCCATGATTTCCTGTTTACACAGACGTTGATGGATGCGATCACATCCGATCCAGGATGGAATGGCGGAAACTACACCTCTAATACAGAAGTAGCGGACGGATTGAAGCGCCATGCCGATATATGGGCCGTGATGGGCTTCACTCCGGAATTTTTCAAAGAGGAAAAATGGGTCTTGTTCGGTGTGGAGACTGCGGAAGAACTGGTGCAAGGTTTCCTTGAGCCATTTTTCCAGATGATGGACCCCAATGCCTTATTGACGATGGCTTGGAAATGGCAGCGGGGTGACGTCAGCCGTTTGACTGAAGGGAATCTGGAAAAAGCACTAGGCCGCATTAAAGCCAAGGTGTATGTCATGCCGATTGATACCGATATGTTTTTCCCGCCGAGTGATTGTGAACCCGAACAACAGCTGATTCCGAACAGTGAGCTGAGAGTAATCAACAGCATTGCCGGCCATTTCGGTCTGTTCGGCGGCGAAGGGGAAGGGTATCACAGCCAGATTGATGGGCATTTGAAAGAATTGCTGGAGGTTTCTGTAGAAGAAGGTGTGCTTGAATAAGCTTCTTAGAGGGAATTCAAGCGCTGGAAGAGGAAAGTGAGACAAAGAAAGCAGTACGCGGCCGCGTACTGCTTTTTTCATTTGATTCACGTTTAAAATAACTCCTGCGCCAATAAACGGTAGACATCCAACCGTTTTTCCTGGGAATGCGGAATGCTGCAGATCATGGCTTCTTCAAAACCGTATTCAAGCTGCTCCCGCTGCAATTGATCGGCGACGTCTTTGGCGGAACCGACTAGATGGAGTTTGCGGCTTGCCTGGATCTGCATGCGGTCCATTTCCGAGAGCGCCGAGTTTTGTGCTTCTTCAGGTGTCATGAGGGGCATGATGCGTCCTTTCATCAGCATGAGGCGCGCAATATCCTGCGGCAATGCTTCGTATTCTGCTTCTTCGGCTGTTTCAGCTGTTGTCACCAAATACGATACCGAGATTTCGGGTTTTTCCATGAAAGCGGAAGCCGTGAAATTTGCCCGGTAGGAATCTAAAATGTCTTTCGTCATGCCGCCGTTGAAGAATTGGGCAAACGAATAGCCGACACCCATTCGACCAGCTTCCAGTGCACTGTTGCCGCTTGAACCGAGCAGCCAGGCTTCAGGCAACTGGATATGGGTTGGGGAAGCGATGGTTTTATTGTACATATTGTCTTCCGGCGTTTCGTCGTTGATCAGTTTCAGGGCCGTGTCGAATTTTCCGTACATATCGTCCGTCATGGTTCGGCGTCCTTGGGACAAGGCGTAGATGGAAATGTGGTCGCCGCCCGGAGCACGTCCCACGCCGAAATCGATGCGGCCTGGCGCCAGTGCACTCAATGTTTTAAAGACCTCCGCAAGTTTCAAAGGCGAATAATGCATCATCATCACGCCGCCAGTGCCGATTCGGATCCTCTCTGTTTTGGCGCTTAAGTATGCGGCAGTGACTTCGGGGGCAGAGCTGGAAAATGCGTCGGAGCCATGATGCTCCGCCATCCACATTCGGCTGTAGCCCAATTTGTCGGCGAGAACCGCGAGTTCCACCGCTTTCGTCATAGCAGCTTCTGCCGTGTTTCCTGTCGTGACAGGCGCTTGGTCCAATACACTTAGTTTCATCTATCTAACTTCCTTTCGTTAACTGCAGGTTTGCATATAGAGGAGTATAGCAGTCCGGGATCCTGAAATCATGCGATCTGCCTTCAGGGGTTTATGGCCGGAAATAAATAGAAAAACAGCTGTGCCGGAAACATTTCTGTTTCAAGCACAGCTGTTTTTAAGAATTCTGCAGCTCTATCACTTCTCCGCTTCCCGCGCAGCCTTCACACTATTCGGATCAAAGAAATTATCGACCAAATCATAAATGGTGATGAGCTCATAAAGAATCTTGAACTCTGGTGGGAACAGGATGGGGTGCATGGCATCGCTTGTCGAGACGCCTTTGCTGTCTTCCCAAAAGAAGTCGGTGATGATTTTTAATTGCTGCTGATGCGTTTCTTGATCGTATTCATTGGCATTCTGTAAGTCTTCCGCCAGCTCTGCAACGGCACGCATAATGATATTCCGCTCGGCCGGTGACCACTTGATGCTGTACAGCGGAATGCGAAGCAAAGCATTCAAATGGAATTCCAGGTTGTGCAAAAACAGCAACTGCCTTTCTGCCATCTGGAGTTCTGTTTCCCGATTCCGGACCCAAGGGTAGATGCTGAAATCATCCCGGTGGTACTGAATCAATGTCTCGGTCTTTCTGATTTCCGTCGTCAGCCGTTTCACCAGTTCCTGATCTTTTTGGAGGTTCGCATCACCCTCAAAGAGGACTGTGTGAAATGTGTGTTCCAGCAGTCTTCCTGCACGCCGGCTGATGCTCTCGATGTTTTTCAGAATATCTGTCCGGTAATTGGGCGGGAAAATGAGCATGTTTACCGCGGTGGATACAAGCAACCCAACTGTCGTTGTCCCCAAGCGAATGAAGAATGAAATCAGGACATGATCGTGGATGACTTCCACCATCGCGACAGAAGTCAATGTGGCAACCAGTAAGCCTGCATGCAGCTTAAGTTTGTAGCAAACCAATATGGTGAAAACAGCAGCGAGTGTATAGGTGATCGGAGAATTCCCGAAGAGTGTAATAAAAAGAACGGCGAATGCAGAACCAATCGCAGATGCCGGGAACCGTACGAGTCCCTTTTTGATGGAATCGCTGACGGTCGGCTCAATCGTCACGATGGCCGTGATGACCGCAAAGACAGGAGGCCAGCCGAACCATAAACAAATACTAGCCGTTAAAAATATGGCTATACCTGTTTTCAGAATCCGGCTGCCCTGGAAGGATCGATTCATATGTTAATCACCATCTTTTTTATGTAGTTTTTTGGGCTGTAGTATAGTATATCATCTACTTTTAACTAGACGCTACGACAATTTAAATTCAATGCGAAGACACATCCGCTGCAAGACGATTGCGGATGTGTCTTTTTAGTTAGGTGATTAACATCTATTCAACCAATAAAATCGTGGAAATCCGGTGCCTGCCGTTTTCGAGTGGCTTGTTCATAAGCGTAGGCCAGTTCGATTAGACGCGGTTCGCTGAAAGCTTGTGCACTGAATGTGACGCCGATGGGATGCCCGCTGCTGGTGTAGCCGGCAGGGATGGTGATGGACGGATAGCCCGCTCTTGCCGGTTTGGCGGCGCCGCGGTTGTTTTGAAACAGCAACGCATCCAGCTGGTGTTCTTTCATGACGAGGTCCAGTCCTTCGGTAGTGGAAGAACGCAAATCGATTTCTCTGTGTTCCATGTACGTCGGGTCAGTTGGATCGCCGCTTAAAGACTGTGCTTTTTCCAGTTCCGCCTGGCCGAACTTCATGCGGCGCTCCGGATCTTGTTTATTGAACGCGATGACATCTGCCAGCGATTTGACCGGCACTTCGTCCGTCACGGTGCGCAAATAGTCGTTGACGCCTCGCTTGAATTCATACCACAAAACGTCGGATTCGAATGTCTGTTGGGGAATCTTCACTTCTACGACAGTGGCACCAAGCAACTTCATTTGTTCGATGGCTTCATCCAAAATGGCGATTTCTTCCGGTTCTTCATTGTTCATATAGGTACGGTCAACGCCGATGCGGGCGCCTTTCAAGCCGTCCGTTTTCAGGTGAGGTGTGTAATCGGTTAGTGCCTTTCCAGCACTCCCCAGTGTTGTCGAATCCTGCTCATCGACGCCGGTCATAGCGCCGAGCAGGATTGCAGCATCCGCCACGGTACGCGCCATCGGTCCTGCGGTATCCTGGCTTTCAGAAATCGGGATGATGCGCGAGCGGCTGATGAGTCCGACCGTCGGTTTGATGCCGACGATGGAATTGGCGCTTGCCGGACTTAAAATCGACCCGGAAGTTTCAGTGCCGACACCGACAACCGCGAAGTTCGAGGCGATGGCAGCGCCTGTCCCTGAACTCGATCCACCGACATCTTCAGCTTTGAAAGTAGCGACTCCATAAGGGTTCAGCACCTGGCCGCCAAGTGAACTGTAGCCGCTCACACTGTCTTTCGACATGAAATAAGCCCATTCGCTCATGTTCACTTTGCCGAGAATAATAGCGCCGGCATTGCGCAATTGTGCGGCAACAAAGGAATCCTCTTTGGCGAAATTGTGCTCAAGTGCAATGGCGCCGGCCGTTGTTGGCATCCGGTCCACCGTTTCGATATTGTCTTTCAGCAACACGGGAATGCCGTATAGCGGCCCTTGTCCATCCTGGCCGCGCAACTCATCAAGCTCAGCAGCGATTTTCAAGGCATCTGGATTAACAGTTAAGACGGAATTGATCTTCGGGCCGTTCCGGTCGAATGTTTCGATGCGGTCAAGGTAAGCCTGCACCAATTCGACTGAAGTCAGCTTGTTTTCCTGGAAAGCCTGTTGAATTTCTTCTATTGTTGCTTCAATTAGTTTAAAAGAGGTTGTCTTCATCTCTGGGCTCCTAACTGGTTATGGGAATAGAGTTAAGTGTACACCAATTCTTAATTTTAAATAAAGTTTGAATTCCAATAGGTAAGCTTTATTTTAAGTGAATAAGAATGAAGCTGTCATTCACTGAAATATTCGAGGATTTATTCGTATTTATTAATTGGTTTGGCAATTTGCTGCTCGAATTTTATTTGGTTGATAGGAGCACGCACAGGTAACTTTTGAAAATCCGTTATAAGTTTTATAAGACAACAAAAAAAGCCGCGTTTTGAGTGGCGGCTTTACTTTTTATAGGTATTATCCTAATTGATTTTGGCATAGGCTTTTTCATATCTAACTTATAGATCATCGGTTCTATAATCAACACTATTTATATATTCAGAGCTGGCTCAGTTAGTTATTTCAAATTCAATATTTTGTGCATCTGATAGAGTTTCGTAAGTCTCAGTGGACATAGATTCACTAATCACAAGCCTAACTTTTTCTACTTTAGTGGGATCAGTTTTAATTACTACTCCAATCTCACCAGCTTTACTTACAGTTCCATAATAATCTGGATCCTGCGCTTCATCGTAATCGATAAAGTCTTTCCAATCATATGCAACCTCAATTTTTTCTTGTTTACCTTCTGAGAACAAGACGATTTCATCGATTCCGCTAAAAGTTATATCTTGATCTGAAGTATTTTCAGCCGTGTATTTAATATAAAAGTAATTGAACTCTGCCCCAATTGGTTCGTCTGTATACATATTGTTTATATCGAACTGCTGATCTTCTGAGACATTGCTCGCTTTTTTGAACGATACTTCTTCCAATGTAACGTTTATTGGTTTTGCATCATAAGACTTATTCTCGGTTACAACAGACAATACTTCAGAGGTTTGCTCAGGTTGTTCTTCTTCTGTTTCTTCCGTTTCTGTCCAAGACTCACCGTCTTCTTCGCTGAACATATCTTCAAGTTGGGAGATATTAGCAAAGACCGCTTCCTCTAAGTTTTCGTCATCTAGAATTTTGAAATTTCCTTCATCGTCTTTTTCAAGATTCAATTCTACTGATCTTGTAACAAGAGGAGCATCCTCTGCAGTCATATGTTTAATCATGGTTTTTTCAGTCATTTCTTCAAAAGCTTTTTCTGATTCTGGAGTTTCTTCATCAAAAGCACTAGCAAAAGCTAAAGGCATGATTTCTGCCATAGTACTGGTCATAACGCTTCCCATATCAAGAGAGGTAATTTCAGTTTTTACAACGGCTTTATCACCATCAACTGATACTTCTTCAGTCTTTTCAAAGTCATAGTTCTTAGAGATGTTTTCAAATAAAGTCATTGCTAATTCTTCATCTGCTTCTTCAGTCGCTTCTTGATCAGTAGTCAGACTGTCAGTACCACCTTGAACATAAGAACCTGCTTTTTCAAAATCATTTTTTTGGACAGCAGTTAGAAAGTCATCTACAGTAGCGCTAGGATTCTCTGATCCACAGCCTGCTAAAAGACCTGTAATAAAACCGACGAACATTAAACTCATTAATTTTTTCATTTTCATTCCCCATCTTTCTTTTCTACTATAATATCTAATAAATAGTAGCATTAATTGGATGATTATGGAATAGGATTTATGCTATTTGTAACAAATATATCTTTATGTTGTTGGAAAATGTCTCGTTATGCTGGAATTTAATTAGGAATAATGAGTGCTGCTTACGGATAACGAACTGCAGGTGGACAGTTCTATCTTTATTCAAAGTCAATTCAACTTCATCAGAGATTTCAGCATGTCCAACAAGGGGCGAATCGTTTGAGTTTGCGATGAGGGAAGAGTAATCTGAAAATAGAAACGAGAGGAGTGAAGGTGAATGGAAAAAGCGATACCAGAAGTGACGTTGAACGATGGAACAACCTTGCCGGTTACGGGACTCGGTACATACGGACTGTGGGGCAATGCCGGGGCGAACGCAGTCAGCAGCGGCATCAATGCGGGTTACCGGTTGATCGACACCGCCTATAATTACGAGAACGAAGGCGCAGTCGGGGAAGGCATCAAACGAAGCGGCATTTCCCGTGAAGAACTTTGGGTGACGTCCAAGCTGCCGGGCCGTTACCATACTTACGACAAAGCAATGGTGGCGATTCAGGAATCGCTGTACCGCTCCAATCTGGATTATTTCGATCTCTATGTGATCCACTGGCCGCTTCCGAATCAAGATCTCTATGTGGAAGCGTGGCAAGCCTTGATTGATGCGCAAAAATGGGGCCTTGTCCGGTCGATCGGCGTCAGTAACTTCCTGCCGGAGCACCTGGAACGCATTATTCAAGAGACCGGAGTGACGCCGAGTTTGAACCAGGTTGAATTGCATCCGTTCTTTAATCAGGAAGAACAGCGGCGCGTGCACGCAGAACACGGGATTCAAACGCAATCGTGGAGCCCACTTGCCAGAGCAGCAGATATTCTGTCGAATGAAACGGTGCGCAAGATTGCCGAAACCCACAATAAAACAGTTCCGCAGGTTGTGCTGCGCTGGCAATACCAGATCGGTTCTGTTTCGATTCCGCGCTCCACTTCTCCTCAGCGGCAGCGGGAAAACCTGGCCATTTTTGATTTTGAATTAAGTGAAGCTGAAATGGCTGACATTGCAAAATTGACCCGTCCGGATGGCCGGCTGTTTGGTATGGACCCGGCTACGCATGAAGAATTTTAAAATCGGTATTAGCTCTAGGTAAATAATGGCACACCTGCAGCAGCACGTTGCAGGTGTGTTTTGAATCGAAAAGGAATGATTGGAGCAGCTAACATCTTCAGAAGTAGAGAACTCCCGCTAAAAAATGGACTCGTGCTCGAAAAGATTTATTAATCGATTTTTTACTGAAAATTCTAAATGTGTTATTGACAGCGCTTTCTTTTACGTATAACTTATAGGTAACAAGTTAAAGATTGTGTTGGAGACCGAGAGATTCGCACATCAATGAGAACTTCTGACAAGGAGAGCTTTCATTGAGTGCGAATTTTTTTATGGCTTTTCAAACGATTTTTGCTTTAAAACAGGAAAAAGGAGTGATAATTGATGTCGGAGTTTTTAGCAGAAGTGATCGGTACCATGATCCTGATTATTTTTGGTGCGGGTGTAGTCGCTGGTGTGGTATTGAAAGATTCCAAAGCTGAGAATAGTGGCTGGATCGTCATTACGATTGCTTGGGGATTGGCAGTAACGATGGGTGTTTATGCAGTCGGCGGTATTTCGGGAGCACATTTAAATCCAGCGGTGACGCTTGGGTTTGCAGCAGTAGGTGATTTCCCGTGGGCGAAAGTGCCGATTTACATAGCAGCACAGGTTTTAGGGGCGATCATTGGGGCAACAATTGTCTTTTTAAATTACTTGCCGCATTGGAAACGGACAGAAGACCAAGGAGCAAAATTGGGCGTGTTCGCCACGAGTCCTGCTGTGCGCAGTCCGTTCTCAAATTTGGTCAGTGAAATCATCGGGACTGCCGTTCTCGTGATGGGCTTGTTGTTCATCGGTGCCAATGAATTCACGGAAGGCTTGAATCCGCTGATTGTCGGCGCATTGATCATTGCGATCGGGATGTCGCTCGGCGGCACGACGGGTTACGCCATCAACCCGGCACGTGACCTCGGACCGCGTATTGCGCATGCATTGCTGCCGATTCCAAACAAAGGCAGTTCAGACTGGAGCTATGCCTGGGTACCTGTAGTCGGACCGATTTTCGGCGGTATCTATGGAGCCGTTTTCTACAAAGCCATGTTTACAGGAGACTTTAATCTGCTTTTCTGGGGACTCAGTGCAATTATGGCCTTGATATTAGTCGGAGCGGCTAACGCAGAACTGAAGAAAGGCCATACAGTGGCCAATGAAATTGAAGACACTTTAGTGGAAGATACCGAAGTGACGAAAGTCCGTTCATAAAAACATCTGAGGAGGAATAGAGAATGAGCAAAGATTACATTTTGTCGATCGACCAAGGAACAACAAGTTCACGTGCGGTATTGTTTAACCATAAAGGGGAAATCGTTGAAACGGCACAGCAGGAATTTGAACAGTTCTTTCCGAAACCAGGCTGGGTAGAGCACGATGCCAACGAAATCTGGACTTCTGTTTTAGCATGTATAGCGGGTGTTTTGCGGAAAGCGGATGTGGATCCGGACCAGATTGCGGGAATCGGGATTACGAACCAGCGCGAGACGGCTGTCGTTTGGGACCGCAATACCGGAAAGCCCGTCTATAAAGCGATTGTCTGGCAGTCGCGCCAGACAGGCGACATCTGTAAAGAGCTGAAAGAACAAGGACATGAAGAACTGTTCCGCAAGAAAACCGGCCTTTTGATTGATGCCTATTTCTCCGGGACAAAAGTGAAATGGATTTTGGACAATGTGGAAGGGGCACGGGAAAAAGCGGACAACGGCGATTTGATGTTCGGGACCGTTGATTCCTGGCTTGTCTACAAGTTATCAGGCGGAAAAACCCATGTGACGGATTACAGCAACGCTTCGCGTACGTTAATGTACAACATCTACGATTTGGAATGGGATCAGGAACTTCTGGACATCCTGACCGTGCCGAAGAGTATGCTGCCGGAAGTCCGCCAGTCTTCAGAAGTTTACGCGCATACCATTGACTACCATTTCTTCGGACAGGAAGTGCCGATTGCCGGGATTGCCGGTGACCAGCAAGCTGCTTTGTTCGGACAAGCTTGCTTCGAGAAAGGCATGGCGAAAAACACGTATGGCACAGGATGCTTTATGCTGATGAATACTGGCGAAGAAGGCGTGGTTTCGGAGCACGGCCTATTGACTACTTTGGCTTGGGGTGTTGACGGCAAAGTGGAATATGCGTTGGAAGGCAGTATCTTCGTTGCCGGTTCCGCCATTCAATGGCTGCGTGACGGTTTGAAGATTCTGGACACTGCACCGGAAAGTGAAGCGTATGCCACGTCAGTCGAATCGACGGACGGCGTCTACATGGTGCCGGCCTTTGTCGGCCTCGGAACTCCTTACTGGGATACAGATGCCCGCGGCGCCATTTTCGGCTTGACGCGCGGTACGACAAAAGCGCATTTTATCCGTGCGACACTTGAATCACTGGCTTACCAGACAAAAGATGTTGTAGATGTCATGATCAAAGATGCCGGCATTGAACTGAAAACCTTGCGTGTAGACGGCGGGGCGGTATCGAATGATTTCCTGATGCAGTTCCAAAGCGACATTCTGGATGTGCCGGTTGAGCGTCCAGTCATTCAGGAAACGACAGCACTGGGGGCAGCTTACCTGGCCGGACTCGCAGTCGGTTTCTGGAAAGACAAAGAAGAGATCGCCAAGCAATGGCAAATCGACAAGACCTTTACACGCGATATGCCAACTGAACAAAGCGAGCATCTATACGATGGCTGGACACAAGCAGTAGCGGCGACAAGAACATTCAAACAAGAAGCGAAGAAAGCGCCGATTGTCCTGTAACGGCTAGAGTATTCACGTCGTTTTGCGTTACCTATAAAGTGCTATGTTAAATGAAAAATGCCCATCCGATTTTCCGGATGGGCATTTCTTGTTGGAGCACACAGTGCCTAAGTTTTAAACGTATTTCTTATATAAGCGATGCTACGAAAATAAGGTTTTCTAATATTCCCCGTATAACGCCGTCCACGTATTCGTGCCGACAATGCCGTCGACTTTCAAGCCTTTGTCTGTCTGGTATTGGCGGACGTTCTTATTGGTTTCGGGTCCAAAGATTCCATCAACCGTTGTTGGTAGTCCATATTCATTCAATGTCCATTGGAGAAGTTCCACTTCAATGCGTGCACTTCCCTGACGCAGGATAAACTGATGCTCCGGTGCAATATCCATTAAGTTCCGGAGTTCGGCGGGCAGTTCTCCTTCTGGGTCTGCAGGTTTATCATGTTCTCCGTACAGTGCGGCCCACGTGTTCGTACCGGCAACGCCATCAACTCTCAAGCCTTTATCTGCCTGATATTGGCGGACGTTTTTTTCTGTTTGAGGCCCAAAGATGCCATCAACCGCGGTTTCGAGTCCGTAATGATCCAATGTCCACTGGAGAAGTTCCACTTCAATGCGTTCACTTCCGTTGCGCAAAATAAACTGATGTTCCGGGGCGATGTCCATTAAATTCGCAAGGCGGGCTGGCAGCTTATCTTCGGTGACTGCAGATGGATGATTTGTAGCTTCCACCGGTTGGAAAGTGAGGGGAGAGGCAACCAATAAACCAAATGCCAGCAACGTTGGAATCCATTTCTTCTTCACGGCTGATTCCTCCAGAATTTGTATTTGCCTCCTGTGTACCCAGTTTATTTTTAAAGAAAACCAGTATTCAGTCCGTTAAGGAAATAAATCTATTGGTGCCCTGTGAAAATTTTGGCTTCGTCATTGTTCTCATATAAACTTACTCTCCGACCATTCCATCGTGATCATTGTCCCGCATGTATGGATATAGCCAATGATCACTCATGATGGGCATGCTAAAACCGGCTGCTTTTGCTTCTTTGATCGTCACTTGTCCATTGCCATTCGTATCAACGCTGGATACATCTCCGCCTGTGTCTGCAGCGGCTGACTCGGCAGGTTCACTGTTTGTGGCCGCACTGAATGAAGCATCTGGCTCACTGTCTGTTAAACCGAGTGAGGCGTTTACTTCATCCGGGTTCACGTTGTCAAATGCATCGACGACTTGGTTTCCTTTTATCGTATAGCTGTACTGATAACTGGAAGGGATTTGCGTTTCCGTATCCGGATAGGTGATGATGGCTTCAAAATTCGTCGCTCCGCCTGCGTCACGGATACTGTCTTCCATATAAGCTTGATCACCGTGCCGGTTGAGCGTACTTTCCTGGGGGGTAATATTATAGGCATTCGATACCCCTCCAAGAGAATCGGCGATGACATGCCCTTCATCTAAAACGTCGCTTTCGACGCCCGGAACCTTTGCTTCATCCGAATAATACCTGCCGGACGACAAGACAGATTCGCTGCTGTCGTCCTGTACAATGATTTCGTCAGCAACGACACGCTCCAGTTGCCCGTGTTCATTCGTAAAGGCCCAATATTCACGGTCCCCGTATCCAATGTCAACGACGATGTTGGCTTCACGGTATCCAGATACATCGCCGCCATCCACTTCAATCAGTTTATATCCTGCGAACAGTTCATTTTTTTGCCGGGCTTCTTCTTCAGCTTTTTTCTTTTTCGCTGCCAGTTCCTGTGCTTCTTTCTCTTTCACAAGTTTCTCGGCCGCTGCTTTTTCTTCAGCTTCTTTCTTCGCTGCCAGTTCCTGCGCTTCTTTCTCTTTCGCCAGCTCCTCAGCTGCCGCTTTTTCTTCGGCTTCTTTTTCAGCTGCCAGGCGTGCTTCTTCCTTTTCTTCTGCAGCCTGGATCTCGGCTTCTTCCAGGGCGATGCGTTGTTCTTCAGCTTCTTTTTCTTTCTGTGCTTCCATTTGTTCACTTTCGACGCCAGCCGCCGTATCGACTTCGTCTGCTGTAAAGGCGACTCCAACGCCAGAACCAATTATTACTGCGAATGAAAGAGCAGCCGCAAGACCAGCCTGCTTAACAGTTAACCCTTTTTTGAACAAAGCACTGACGAGCAGCAAAAAAATACTCGCAGCGAAAGCCAATAAGGCAACCAATATCAATAAAACAAATACCACATCCATTTAATATGTCCCCCTGATTTGTCTCTTTCTAGATCTATATTGCTATTTTCCAAAGATGAATATAACACGATTCAGAAGGTAAATACTAGGGGATGATAATTTCCTGTCTGGAAATATTTAGTTTTATTAATTCATTCTTGAATTTGCTCTAACAAAACCCGACGTTCTCTTTGAGTTTCTTTATTTTAAAGTTGTTGGAACAGAAATAGTACACTAACGCAACCGGATAGTTTTAACTCGGAAAATTAAGTGACGTTAGCTGGAAATTACTGATAGGAGAGATTGCTTGGAGATTTTGGATTGAAGGGATTTATATTTGGAAGGAATCAGAGAAGAAGTCATGAATACTGAACCATCAAAACATACACCCAGTCCTTAATTAAACTGGGTGCATGTTTTGAATTGAAATGGGCTGTTCTACTCGCCCTATTTAGCGATACAATAAATGGTAGAATCGATATCTTTTTTACATGCGGGAGGCAGCTATGAAAATTCAAGCAGTGGTTGTAAATGGTCAAAAAATAATTCCATCCATAGAAGTCGGCCTTCAAAAGCAGAAAGTCATCGGCATTCAGACGAATGTTCAGCGCAAGAAAATCCTGCTGGCTGAACTGGCTAAGCAGCCGGATACGTACGTGTCGCTTGTTGAGCAGGGAGAGTACAAGCGCCTTACGGTGGAAGAGTTGCTGCGTTTTATGAAAAACATCAGTGGACATGACAAACCGGTTGGCACGATGCTCCGCCTGTTTCAGCTGGAGGATTTAAGGAAGATGAAAATCAGCCATTTGCCTTCATCGAAACAAATCTATTTGTCGCTGCTACGCATTTATTACGCACACCAGCAAACCATTGTATTGGAGGAACCATATTTCCAGCTCGAAGAACAGGAGAGGCTTGTCTTTGCACGATTGCTGCAGGAGCTTTCGGCAGAAAAACGAATCATTATCCTTACGTCCAATCTGGAAGATGCGCTCATCAGCTGCGATGAAATCTTCCGCTTGGACAATGCCGGACTGCATCAGCTGGATTTTGCTGATTCAGACAGTGAGCCGCCAGTGCAGGAAGAGATTGAGGAAGCGGAATTCAAAGTTCAAAAGATCCCGACAAAAAAGAACGACAAAGTTATTTTGTTCAATCCTCCGGAAATTGATTACATTGAAAGCATCAACAGTATGGCTGTGGTACATGTCGGAGGCGAAACCTATAGTTGCGCATTGACTTTGGCTGAATTGGAAGAGCGTCTTCAGCATTACGGCTTTTTCCGTTGCCACCGCTCATATATCGTCAACCTGCAAAAAGTGAGGGAATTGATCACGTGGACAAAAAACAGCTATAGCCTGCGCCTGACGACCGGCCAGGATTCGGTCGTGCCGCTGTCACGGACTAAATTAGTGGAGTTGAAAAAACTTCTGAACATTTAAATTTCCCAGGAAATATTTGGTCAAACCGGCGCTTTGGGGGTACAGTTCAGCCGGGATAGGGTACATTTTAGCCTGATTTGGAGGTGTTCTTCTCTTTTTCTTTATATGCTTAGGCTATCAACGAAAGGGAGTGGAACACATGAACACAATTTCCGTCCAAAACATTCAAAAATCATTTGCTGGCAAACCGGCATTAAAAAATGTCTCATTCGATATTCCGAAAGGAGAGATTTTCGGTTTCCTGGGACCGAGTGGTTCCGGCAAAACGACCTTGCTGAAAATTTTGACTGCACAATTGGATCCGACAAGCGGGAGTGCAACCGTGCTGGATAAGCCGGCCAGACTGATGCAAAAAACCGATCAAAAAAGACGCTTCGGCATTTTGACCGATAACAGTGGATTATATGAACGGCTAACGATTGAGGAGAACCTGGAACTGTTTCGCGGCTTGTACGACTTGCCGAAATCATCCATTGATAAAGTACTCAATTTTGTCAATTTGACTGCAGACCGCAAGAAGCGGATCAGTGTCCTGTCAAAAGGGATGCGCCAACGTGTCACCTTGGCCTGTGCCATCATCCACGAACCGGAAATGCTGTTTTTGGATGAGCCGACATCCGCATTGGATCCAGTGAATACGGCACATATCCATAAAGGCTTGCGCTATTTGAATGAAAAAGGCACAACCATCTTTTTGACGACACATGACATGACCGAAGCGGAAACACTGTGTGAACGGGTAGCGATTTTGCATAAAGGCGAAATCCGCGCAATCGGGGCACCTGCTGAACTTAAAAAGACCCATCGCGACGGCACGCTGACAGTGGAATTGACGTCTGGCCAGAGCGAGCGGCTACCGATGAACGAAAACTCGGCTACTCAAGTTGCCAACTGGATGAGCCAAGGGCAAATTGATCGCATCTACACAAATGAGCTGAGTTTAGGCGATATATTCATTAAACTGACAGGGAGTGAATTGGTATGAACGTGTCATTAAAACGCATCCAAGCCATAATAGTGAAAGATTATAAAGAGTTTTCCAGAAACTATGCAATTTCAGTCATGATTTTGTTCCCATTGCTTTTTGCCTTTATGTACCGGTCGGATGGCACTGAACAAGCTGTCATGTATGCATTTGTCATGAACTTTTCTCTGGCGATGCTCACCAGTTTTGTCCAGGCTTGTTTGATTGCTGAGGAGAAAGAACGCAACACGCTGCGTTCGCTGATGATGACACCGGCTTCTATGCTGGATGTGCTGATTGGGAAAAACGCACTGGTATTCATCATTTCCGCGGGCGTACTGGCGCTTTCGACATACATCTTCGGTTACGATACATCGAATATGATGGTGCTGGTGGCAGCGATCGGCATTTCCATTCTTCTTTACACGGCAGTCGGGACCATTTGCGGTTTGTATTCAAAAACCTTGATTGAAGCATCCCTTTCGATCTTCCCAGTATTGATCATCTTTACCATGGGGCCATTCGCTTTGGTGTTTGAAGAAGATTACCCGTTTGTGAAAGTCCTGCGCTATTTGCCGAGCAGCCAATTGAGTGAATTGCTGAATGCTTTGGAAATCGGTGCGGCGGCCGATGAACTGGTCACTCATTTGGTTATTATTTCCATTTGGGCGATTGTGCTGACAGTGATTTCGTTTGTCTTGTATAAAAAACGTTTGATGGACCGTTAAAGAAATGATGAGAGCCACTATCTGAGTTTTTTCTGTTATAGTCTCACACCCGCAACCTTCTTGTTGCGGGTGTGTTTTTTATATTCGCCTTCCTCATAACCAGAGAGACAGTTGTGTGAACCCATCCAAAATAGGGAAAGCTTTTAGTAGTAGGGTAATTCCTGGATTTGATTAAAAAAGGAGAATATCAACATGACAGATAAAAGAGACGAAATCATTTTAAGAGGGCTTCAGGAAAATAACTTGAAGAATATTGATTTAAATATCCCGAAAGAAAAAATAAATGTCTTTACCGGCTTGTCAGGTTCAGGGAAAAGTTCGGTTGTCTTTGATACTTTGGCGACAGAAAGCAGAAGGCAAATGACTTTGAACTACCCGTTGTATGTCAGACACCAGATGCCAAGGTACGAAAGACCGCATGCCGATTTGATGCAGCATTTGAGCCCGGTCGTTGTTGTGGAACAAAAACCGGTAAGAGGCAATTCACGCTCAACTGTCGGCACGTATATGGACATCGATCCGTTGATCCGGCTGTTGTTTTCACGGATCGGCAGCCCATCGATCGGTTCTGCCACCGAGTTTTCCAGTGACAGTTCTTTCGGGAAATGCCCGGAATGCAGCGGGTACGGAGAAATTGTCGCGCCGGATATCACCAAACTCATCGATCACACGAAGTCGCTCAGGGATTCCGCAGTGAGATTCAAGCCGCTGGCGCCGCCCGGCTGGCAAGGCAGATGGATGGTAGACGGCGGGTTGTTCGACCCCGATCTCCCCATCAAAGATTTTACGGAAGAAAAATACAATCTTTTAGTCTACGGACCGCCGGAAGGCGAACGGGCATTCAGCACTTATTATTACAAAGTAGGCAATCGGGACATCGAATGGGACGGCATCCTTCCCAGGTTTATTCGCCTGTACATTAATAGGGACCTCACGAAATTGAAAATAACGTCTCAGGAAGATGTCTTGGCAATGACTACGCACACCGCGTGTCCAACGTGCGAAGGATCGGGACTGAATCCGAAAGTGCTGGAATGCAAAATCAACGGCTTGAATATCGCCCATTACGACCATTTGGAATTGACGGACTTGCTGGAGGAACTGAAGAAAATCCAAGACCCAGTCGGAAAATCAATTGCCCAGCAAGTATTGCCTAACGTCAAACAACTGGTGGACTTGGGCTTGGGTTATTTGAGCCTGAAACGAAAAATGGGCACACTTTCCGGCGGAGAAGCACAGCGCGTGAAAATTGCCCGCCATTTAGGCAGCAGTTTAAATAACATCACCTATATCTTCGATGAACCCAGTGCGGGGCTTCATCCCGAAGAAATCGAAAAACTGACGAAAATGCTGGAGAGCTTACGGGACAACTACAATACCGTAGTGGTCATCGAGCACAATCTAGCCGTCATCAAAACTGCAGATGAAATCATCGAAATGGGCGCCGGTGCGGGAGTGAGCGGCGGGGATGTGGTTTACCAAGGCGAACTGGAAGGCTTGAAAAAAGCTTCAGCCATCACCAATTTAGACCACACACTGACACTCAATCAAAATCCGAGAAAATCAGAAAAAAGCTTCTCCATAAAGAATGCTTCAGCCAACAACTTAAAAGATGTAAGCGTGGAAATTCCAAAGAATGTCCTGATCTCGGTCTGCGGCGTTTCAGGTTCCGGCAAGAGTTCGTTGCTGTTTGGCGCGTTTGCAGAGAAGTATCCGGAAACCATCTCGGTTGGCCAAGGCAGCATCGGGACATCCAGCCGTTCGACACTCGCGACCTACATGGGGATTATGGATGACATTCGATCGATTCTGTCAAAAGAAACAGGACAGCCGGTGGGATTGTTCAGCTTTAATTCGTCGGGGGCTTGCCCTGTCTGTGAAGGCAAAGGCGTCACCACACCGGACGTGGCTTTTGCGGATCCCGTTACCGTTACATGTGAAGCATGCAGAGGGACTCGGTATTCGGATGAAGCCCTGTCTTATCGATACAACGGAAAAAATATTATGGAAATTTTGGAACTCACGATCGAGGAAACCAATCAGTATTTAGATATGCCGAAAATCACCAAGAAAGTGGATACATTAAAAGATGTCGGATTGGGGTACCTGACACTCGGTCAGACGACCAGTTCGTTGAGCGGTGGAGAAGTGCAGCGCCTTAAACTGGCCAGCCACCTTAAAAAAGAAGGACAAATCTATCTGTTGGATGAACCGTCTTTAGGCTTGCACACAAAAGACAGTGAACAATTACTGGACGTGTTCCAAAGACTCGTCAACAAAGGGAATTCCGTGATCCTCATCGAACACAATTTAAACTTGATTGCAGCAAGCGACTGGGTTATCGAAATGGGGCCAGGCGGAGGAAAAAATGGCGGAGAAGTCCTGTTTGAAGGAATACCGGCAGACATGCTCAAGGCCGAAACTGTGACGGCGAAGTGGCTGAGAGAAGGTATGGGAGAGTAATTTTTTCACTAGCTCAGAAAAAATGCAGGAATTGTCAGTTTGTTTAAAGCGAAAAATATTCGGGAAAGCCTAGTATTAGGATGATTTATAAACTCGAGGAGGAAATTAAAAATGGCTAAAGTTTTAGCAGTTCTATCAAGTGGACATACGGATACAGAAAATAATTACGAAACCGGTTGGTGGGCCGAAGAATTATTTGCGCCGATGGAAGTATTTCAGAACGCAGGACATCAAGTCGACCTGGCTTCACCAAAAGGTGGGAAACCGACACTTGACCAAGCGAGCATCAGTGAAGATTATGATCCAGACGGCAAATACAAAAAAATGTATGAATCGGGATTAGCAGATGACACAAAAAAACTTTCGGAAATCAATCCGGAAGAATACGACGCAATATTTATCGTCGGAGGCCATGGAGCGATGTATGACCTGGCTAAAGATGAAACCTTGCATAAAATCATCAATGCCGTTTACGACAAAGGAAACATTGTTTCAGCGGTTTGCCACGGACCCGCTCCATTGCTTTGGACAACACGTCCCGATGGCAAGAGCATCATTTCCGGCTTGGACGTAACCGGGTATCCGGAAGCGGTTGAACCGGAAGGCCTTCCGGCAATCCTGCCATTCAGCTTGGAAGGTGAAATGAGCAAAGTGGCTAACTATTCCGCTGAGCAAAAAGTGGTCTGGGGCAATGATCAATTGGTGACTGGCCGTGACCCGTTTTCTTCTGAAGCACTTGCTGAGGAATTGGTGAAAGCTTTCGATAAAAGAACTAAATAGGAAAACCAGGTGATGGAACTTCTCATCACTACCAGAAATGCCGAACTTTGCGCAGAAACAGCGCGAAGTTCGGCATTTTTTAAAAGGTTGATATTTTTCTCTGGTTTGTTACGCTAGAGTTCACACGCTACGGAAGGGAGTTCTTCAAATGGAGTTGTTGATGGACATTATCCTCATAGTCTTGCCTATTGTGTTTGTAGGGACGATTGCTATATTTGTAATTACCCGGCTTAAAGCCAAACAAAAGCGAGGCACACTCGGCAAGAAAGAGACAACAGAAGCCCAGACGATGTTGGACAGTTTGATTCCCCTCGGTATGATTTTCGGTAGCGCACTCGGTGTAGTTGTTGGTATCATTTTCAACATTTCGTTGGGCAACGCCATTGTATTAGGTGCAGGAATCGGCATGCTGGTCGGCTATTTTGCTTACGAATTTTATAGTAAAGAAGAAAGCCGTTCCTAACTGGAGCTCTTATTAACACCGTATTGAAAACCTACATGGTTCCAATACGGTTTTTTATATAGAGCTATAAGAACTTGGAAAAATTAGTGGTAGGAAGGCTTGCTGCCCAGCCTTAACGCTAAATTATTGAATCTTTTTTATCATGGCTTTCGTATAATGAAATAAATAACGGAAAAGCACTCTATAATAAAAGTACGCCTTTAAAAGATTTCACGTGATCCACTAACTTTAAAGGTTCGTTATTCACTTATTATTTTCGAAAGGCATGATTAAATGGGTACCGTTTCACTTGTTATCTTCCTCTTTATCCTTCCATGCGCCTGGTTTTTCTGGACGAGCATGGATTTGAAAAGTGGAAAAAAGAATAAAACGCATTGGAAAATATCTCTGGCTGCTCTCTTTGCAGTGGTCCTGATCAGCGTCGGTTTAAATTATTATTTCTCCAATGCCTATCAGCTTTCTTTTTTTCAGAATGGATCTGAAAGCATAGTTGCACTCATTCTTTGTGCCGCATTCCTGCTGGTGATTGTCATCGTCAATTTGATTGTCAGCCGTCTGTTCAAAGGCGCACCTAAATCAGTTCACAATCCTAAGGCAGTCACGCGTTTCATGGCAGTATTCTGTGCTGTCATTTTGTTTTTCACTATGTGGGTGTATCCATTGGCGGAGAAGGCCTCGTATATCAACAAAATTGAAAATGCTCTAGCATTGTCCGAACAACAACAAGGCGATGAGGAAATCACAGTATTGTTTATGAGTTCTGAAAGAAAATGCATGCGGACGAATACATCGAATTGCCATTCCCAACCCTACCAAAACACGTTCTTCCTTAAAAACAACTTAAGTACACAAAAAGAAGTCCAAGTGCGGATTCGAGCACTCGATTCCGAACAAAATGAATTGAAGGTGATCGATTCGGATGTCATGACGCTGGAAGCAGGCGAATTAAAGTTGGTCGAAACGGAGGAATCATTTGATGAAGCGAGCATCTGGAGCCGCTCTTCCTTTGAAACGGATCGCCGAGTCCAATCTTATGAATCTCTCTACAGGTACCGTGATCGGGAATAACTCACACTTTCTTAGCTTAATGGAAATGGAGCGGGAGAAAACCAGCTTATGACATACCACCACGTTTCGCTGAAATCTGGTAAACTTAGCGATATTGGTAGGTAAATACTATAGAACACTGCAAAAAGAGCTTTTCAGGAAACTGGAAAGCTCTTTAAAAAACTTGGTGTTTCAATATAGCTGTCTTTAAAAAGCTTAAAAGAAATGAGGGATAAGATATGGAAAACATCTTTCTATTATCAGCTGCCTTAGCCATTTTATTGGTAATGGTTATTGTTATTTATTTCCGCAGAAAAAACAGGATCGTTCCAGAGGGTGACCAAACATCGCCCCAAGAAAGTGGCGCGCCAATCGACAATGACAAACCGGATGTGGAAGAAGATGCAAATGAACCCTTCCTGCCCCAAGTTACAGAAGTTCAAAATGAAGAAAGCGTAAAATCCAAATACAAAAAAATTGAAATTCCATCAGTATTGAAGATGGATATCCAACAAACCCTTGCAGCCGGATCAATGATCATCGAAGATTATAAAACGTATAAAGTGGAATTCAGCCCTGAAGTTGTAAAAGGCTTGAAGGATAAAAGCATGACGCTGATTGAAAAGGCAAATGGCAAAGGCTATCTTCCAGCAGTAAATAAAGAAGGTGTGAAAGGGATATATAAGCAAGGGGTATTGGTAAGGAAAATCAATCCAGGATTGGTGGCACATGCGAGTTACGGTTTGTTGGCAGCTGTTGTCGGACAACAACAATTGGCGGAGATCCAAAGTTCGCTGAAAAGCATTGAAAGGAAATTAGATGCTCTTGTTCAAAATAGAGATAATGATTTTGCCGGAAAAATCGAATCGAGATTTGGTTATTTTAAAGAAGTCATCGAACGTTTTCGGAGAAACGGGATTACCCTTGGCGGAGTGGAAGACCATAAAATAGAAGGGTTTTACGCAGACACTCTCCAAGATTTGAAAGTTTTAATGAAAGACCTTAAAGCGATTGGCAATCAGATTGAAGGGTTAAAGGAATATGAAAACATTCGCAAATGGGGTGAAGCCCCGGTAAAAAAAGAGTATGAAACCCTCATTGAACAGTTTGAAAAGAAGCAAGAGCTGGTTCGATTAAATATAAAGTTTATCGAAGAATGTTACGAGCCCTATCTCAGCACCATACGGAATTACGGGGAAGTCAATGTGAAATCACAAACCTTGTCTGACTTGATAGTCGAGAACCATTCAATTATCAATAACATTGAAGACAAAGTCAGAAGTATTGAAGAAAATTACAAAGTAAAGATCAACTTAGGCATAAAAGCTTTGAAATACCGGGATTTGGGAAGCTTAAAAGAACTTGTGCCGGCAAGAATCGATCAGCAAAAAGACATGGCTCAAGAAGTCCCTTCAGAAATATTAGTGGAGACGGCCGATGGAGGCAAGGTATATGCGTATATTCCAAAGTGAAAATCGGAAACCCGATCCAGAAAAGATGCAATACTAAGAGAACCCGCAACGTAAAAGCCCCTCTTTTACGTTGCGGGTTTTATTGTTTATCTCAACTTTTGACTCTGTCCAACACCCCGAAATAATTCCCCTTCGTCAGCTGAAAAATTAAAGTTTTTGCCAACATCTTATCTATAAAAATATCATTGAAAAAAGTTTTTTGATATGATGGAAAACTTAGATAATTTATATGCGAATATGGTATTATCAAATTAAAAAATGCAGCACTGTTTTATATTTTGACACGAAGAAAGGGAGGTGGCTTTCAGGAAATATGAATGATTTACTGGCTGAAAACACCCTCATTTATTAGAAGGGCCAAGCCACTGGGGATTGCCCATTTCTTTGATCTCGAGATTTAGTTGTGTTTAAAAAAGGAGGGGAAGATGAAATGACACTTGTGTCGAAGTCGTTAATGCCTGATATCTTTTTCTTGCCGGAATAGGGAAAAATTTATGCGAGACAGGAAAAGGGCGAACATGAGGTTTTTGATTTCGCAACGGATTATGGACAGGTGTCTTATCAATTTGTGGTGCGGCCGATTCCAATTGATGTAGGAGGCGTCAGGTACTACGATACCATCACCCCTTTTGGACCATGTGGGCCGGTGATTATCCGGTGTGCTGATGGCAGAAGAGCTGAACTCGCGGCGTCATTCGATGCAGCATTCCAGGAATACTGCAATGACCACAACATTGTTTCTGAATACGTCCGCTTCAATACATGGGTGAAGAATGCTGAAGACTTCGAGAACATCTACAGCCTCGACAACCGAGGAATATCAACGTATATTGACTTGACTGTGGATGATTATTTTATGGACGAATTCACTTCCAAAACGCGTGGGCAAGTCCGCGGAGCTTTAAAAAACAATGTGGAAATCGAGTATGATTACACGGGTTCCACCATTGGCGAGTTTCATCGGCTATACGAAATCATGGCGAAGCGCAACGACATGCCGGATCATTACCGTTTCTCAAAAGAGCTGCTGGCCGAATCGTTCTCTTTGCTGGAAGGAAAACAATTCATCGTCTATGCGAAATACAAAGGGAATTATATTTCGGGTTCTTTGTATGCGCATCATGGGGATTTACTGCATTACCATCTGACAGCGAATGACCCTGTTTTTTCCATGTCGCGGGCAATAGCCTGGTGCTGAACGAAGGGTGCCGCTGGGGAGTTGAGCATGGCATGAAGCACGTACATCTCGGCGGCTCTACCGGAGAAGAACTGTACCGCTTCAAGCGAGGGTTTACGAAAACCGAGCCACTCGACATCCTGACTGGCAAGAAAATCCGCAATGAAACGATCTATAAGCTCCTGTCGGATTATCAATTGAGCAGAGGCGACGTTGATAATCCCAACTATTTTCCGCTTTACCGAGGATGACGCAAGCTTAAGCGTTTTGATGCCACAGGCTTGTCTGGAATAAATACACTGCCGCACTGAAGGAATCCATTTTCCTCGGTGCGGCATTTCTTACGATTAGTCAATAGATTATATTCAACTATAAAGCGATTCTTTTGAGATTTTCTCTCTTCG
>NZ_JADHDZ010000006.1:0-192153 GCF_016820615.1 Planococcus beijingensis | reverse complement strand
GCTGTATGTTGACGTTTTGCTGTTCAGTTTTCAAGGTTCAAGTTGTTTGCCGCGCTCATTGGCGACTTTATTAATATATCCTGTTTCAATCTCGCTGTCAATACTATTTCAAAATATTTTTTTCGAGTTGTCTTAAGGACATATATAAATATAAACCGCCACGCGCAATAAATCAAGCCTTTATTTTAAAAAAGTGCATTTTAATTTTTTGGTAGTCGGCAATAAATAGCGTAATGCCCGCCAACACTATACTTCCACCCACTATTTGCGACAGGCTCAAATACTCTCCAAGTATAAAATATGCAAGGATAGCAGCACCTATGGGTTCAAAAAGGATCGCAATTGATATGACATTGGTACTCACCCACTTCAAAGCCCAATTGAAAAGAGTATGGCCCAGCAAGTTTGGAATCAACGCCAACAATAAGAACCACATCCATTCGGACGCAGGATACGGACCAAATGATTCTCCTTTAAATATGATATAGAAGAATAATGTTATGGTGCTGATTCCGTATACCACGAATGTATAGGTCACTAAAGACAATCTTTTCCTTACGTCTTGACCAAACAATAAGTAAGCAGTTATCAATGCACAAGCAATCAAGGCCAACAAATCTCCAAATAACGCACTTCCGCTCAATTTGAAATCCCCATAGCCAATCAGCACACTGCCAGAAATCGCAATGGCTCCGGCCACCAATGTTTTTAAAGAGAGCTTCTCCTTGAAGAAAAAATATGTACCCGCAAAAGCGAACAACGGCTGCAGCGTAACAAGCACTGTTGAACTGGCCACCGATGTATAATTCAACGATTCAAACCACAAAATAAAATGAAACGCTAAAAATACGCCAGCTATTGTTGTGAAGGCCCAGTCCCTTTTGCTTAGCTTTTTGATTTCATGGGTATATTTGAGGAAGAAGACCGGACTCATGATCACTATAGAGAACAACATACGATAAAAAGCAGTGACTCCTGAATCCGCAGATGTCATTTTAACAAAAATAGCTGACAACGCCACTGAGAAAACACCTATTATGATAGGAATGTACGGGTGGATAGTCGGTTTCTCCATATAAACACCTCTTCTGCCAATTTAATTTGCCGACAACGCACGTACTAAGTTTGCCACTTTGTCTAGGCAGAATCAATACAAGAAGAAAAAATGGAGGAGATCTCAATGGAGTTTTTCAGCGCTATGCAAATTTCTTCATTTGAAACTTTCTTTAAACTCGTGATAGCCGCTCTTTTAAGTTTAGTTATCGGGCTAGAAAGGGAATTGAAAAGAAAGCCTGTCGGATTAAAGACAAGTGTCGTCATCTCTACTTTCAGTTGCCTGTTGACCATCATCTCGATTGAATCCGCCTATATAGCCCAAGGCAGCGAGTATGATAACGTGAACATTACAATGGACCCGCTTCGTCTTGCCGCCCAGATTGTATCCGGAATTGGTTTTCTGGGTGCAGGCGTGATTTTGAAGCGCGGCAACGATTCTATCTCAGGGCTGACGACCGCTGCGATGATTTGGGGAGCCGGCGGAATCGGTATAGCAGTGGCGGCGGGCTTCTATATAGAAGCTTTGACTGCTGTGCTGCTTGTCTTGATCGGCATAGAAGCTTTGCCCCCCTTACTTTTCAAGTATGGACCGAAGCGTTTAAATATGGTCGAAGCCAACTTGAAAGTAATCGTATCCGATCGGTCATCAATCCGGCAGGTGTTGGATGAATTAAAGGCTGGAGGGTCACTCATTGAAAGCATATCCATTACGCATTCAGATAAGGAGAGCAATGTCCCCTTCCACCAGCTGACAATCCGTATGTCTTTTTCTCAGGAAAAGGATACAATTGATCTGTATCAGGAAATATCTGATATGGAAAAAGTAAAACAAGTTGAAATTGAGCTGATTTAACGGAGGAGGAATTTGGATGAAAGAGTTTTTCGGATTATTGAAACAAGGTAACAAGCCGTCCCTGACAGCCGCAATCATCAATACATTTATCGCCATCATGAAAGGTGTTGCATTCTTCTTTACCGGGAATGTCGCGATGTTCGCCGAGACGATGCACTCCATCGGGGATGCAGCCAACCAATATTTTGTCTTTATCGGTTCGGCGCTTTCAAAAAAAGCACCAACTAAGCGATTCCCGAACGGTTTTGGGCGCCTGTTGAACATCGTCCTTCTCGGCGCTGTACTGATTGTCGGAATCATGGCTTATGAAACAGTTGTCGAAGGCTGGCATCAAATGACAGCGCCTGTAGAAGCGGAAGGTTTTATCATCAGTGTTGTGGTCTTATCTATTGCTATCCTTCTTGAATTTTTCGTTCTATATAAAGCAGGTAAAGAAGTTCTGCATGAAGCAGGCGTCAAAGGAGGAGCTATGGCTCCACTTACCACGAGCTTTGCCCATTTGAATCGTGCCAAGCCTGCAACTAAATTGGTATTCCTAGAGGACTTGGTGGCAACTTCAGGTGGCGTATTGGCATTAGTTGCGGTATTGATCGCACACTACACAGGATTTCTGCAAATCGAAGGAGCAGCTTCCATCGCGATCGGATTTATGATGCTTTACGTGGTAGCTAAAGTCTTTATGGATAATGCACGTGGAGCTATCGGGGAAACTGATGAGCAGATGGTTAACCACATCGCCCATATCCTAACCGATCATCCTGACGTTCGCGATATTAAAGAATTGGAAGTTGTTAAAGAAGGGGAATTTCTTCATGTGGAAACCAAGATTGAAGTCGATCCACAGTTGACTGTCCCTGAAGCGGATGCGCTGCAGGAACGTCTAGCGGAAATCATCCTCAGCCAGCCGAGTGTTGATGACGTCATTGTCTCACTCGATGCAGATGACGGCGAAACACATTGGACACACCTTAGCAGCCGACCAGAATCTCTTGATAAAAAATAAACAAAGAAAAAAGGCTCAGCGTAAATGCTGAGCCTTTTGTTATAGAGACGCCTGAAGAATTTCTTTAACGTCTTCGTCTTTCAATTTTGCAAAGTTACCGAATTCACCATAGACCATAGCCTTTTCTACCATTACATCAATTTTTGAATCATCGATGTCGTAGTAGTCCAAACGTGTTGGCGCTCCCAGAGAAGTCCAGAACGCTACCAAGCGGTCGATTCCTTCGTAGGCAATATCCGTTTCCGATTTGCCAGTTGCATCCACATCAAAGACACGGACTGCCATTTGAGCAAAACGGCCAGGATTCACTTTAACGTTATGGCGCATCCATTGCGGGAAAAGAATCGCCAATCCGCCCGCATGGGGAATATCATAGACAGCCGATACGGCGTGTTCAATATTGTGTGAACCCCAGTCGCCTCTATAACCCATTTCAAGGAATTTGTTTAAAGCCATTGTTCCGGCAAACAAGATCGTTTCGCGGTGTTCGTAGCTTTGCAAGTCTTCCATTAACTTCGGTGCAGTTTCGATAACCGCTTTCAGTACCCCTTCACACATCCGGTCTTGAACAGGTGTATTGGTGGCGTCATTAAAGTATTGCTCAAAAATATGGGACATCATATCCACAATTCCATATACCGTATGATTTTCCGGTACCGACAATGTGTAAGTCGGATCCAAGATCGAGAATTGCGGGAATGACAACGGGCTTCCCCATCCGTATTTTTCTTGTGTTTCTTCATTCGTGATAACCGAACCGGCATTCATTTCAGAACCCGTTGCCGCAATCGTTAAAACTGTACCAAAAGGCAAGGCTTCCTTCGGCTGAGCTTTCCGGGAAACGAAGTCCCAAGCATCTCCGTCATACTTAGCCCCACAGGCAATCAGTTTCGTGCAATCAATAACTGAACCGCCACCGACAGCCAAAATCATCTCAATGCCTTCTTTTTTACAGATTTCAATGCCTTTGCGGGCAGTTGAGATCCGCGGATTCGGCTCTACTCCAGACAACTCGAAAACTTCAAGATCTGCCTCTGACAACATTTGAATGACTTCATCGTAAAGGCCATTTTTCTTGATGCTGCCACCGCCGTATACCAATAATACTTTTTTGCCGAATTTCGGCAATTCTTTTTTAGCCGCTTGAAGCTGGCCTTTACCGAAAATAAGTTTTACCGGGTTGTAAAATGAAAATGCGTTCATCCAATCATCCTCCTCTATTCAGGTTATATTATGTAGTTTCTCAAATAAAAAAGCAAAAGATTGAGACAGAAAAACCGTCGGGATTCTCATCCCGACGGTTTTTCCTATGCATTAAACCCAGCCACGGAAGCGTGAAGCTTCTGCAGTTCTGCGTGCACCTACCATATAAGCGGCTAGACGCATATCAATATTGCGTGTAGTTGCTACATTATAGACGTTTTCAAAAGCATCAACCAATTTTTTGTTGAGTTTTTCGTCCACTTCTTCTTGCGTCCAATAATAACCTTGGTTATTTTGCACCCATTCAAAGTAAGATACGGTAACTCCACCAGAACTTGCCAGGACGTCAGGAACCAAAAGGATTCCCCGATCTGTCAGCATTTTCGTAGCTTCAGCTGTAGTTGGGCCGTTTGCGGCTTCGACGACAATGGAAGCTTTGATGTCATTGGCGTTTTCTTCTGTGATTTGATTGGCAATCGCTGCCGGAACCAGGATATCGCAGTCCAATTCAAACAATTCTTTGTTGGTGATGGTATTATCGAATAACGTGGTAACCGTTCCGAAACTATCGCGGCGGTCCAATAGGTAATCGATATCCAAACCATCCGGGTCATGAAGGGCGCCATAAGCGTCGGAAATACCGACCACTTTAGCTCCCGCATCATGAAGGAATTTTGCCAGGAAGCTACCCGCGTTACCGAAACCTTGAATGACAACACGAGCACCTTTCATATCAAGACCCCGTTTTTTTGCAGCTTCGTTAATACAGATAGTCACTCCTTGAGCCGTTGCTTTGTCGCGGCCTTGAGATCCACCAAGAACAATTGGTTTACCCGTAATAAAGCCAGGAGAGTTGAATTCATCGATTTTGCTGTATTCATCGTACATCCACGCCATAATCTGCGAGTTGGTAAACACATCAGGTGCCGGGATGTCTTTGTTAGGTCCTACAATCTGACTGATCGCACGGACATATCCACGACTCAATTTTTCGATTTCGTGCATGGACATTTCGCGTGGGTCACAGATGATTCCACCTTTTGCTCCACCATATGGCAATTCTACAATCCCACATTTTAATGTCATCCACATGGATAAAGCAATGACTTCGTCACGATTTACATCCGGATGAAAACGGACTCCACCTTTTGTCGGTCCTACCGCGTCGCTGTGTTGTGCACGGTAACCCGTAAAGACTTTTGTTTTGCCATCATCCATACGCACCGGAATGCGCACTTCCATAAGCCGCATTGGTTCTTTTAGAAGTTCGTACATCGCATCTTCGTATCCAAGCTTATCCAATGCAGTTTTAATAACATTCTGCGTTGACGTCAACAAGTTCAAGTTTTCAGACATTGTATTAGTTCGCCTCTTTATATTTTAGTAATTACTCAGCATCTAGTGTAACACATGTCAATATTTATGTGCCATCTGAATGCTATTTAGAGAACACTTTTTGAATGCGCTCAATTGCCCAGTCCAACTCTTCTTTTGAAATGATCAACGGAGGAGCAAAACGGATGACCGTATCATGCGTTTCCTTGCATAAAAGGCCCAACTCTTTTAATTGTTCACAGTAAGGTCTTGCAGCTTCAGTCAATTCCATACCGATGAACAATCCACGGCCTCTGACTTCTTTCACTGAAGGGTGCTCGATTTCACGCAATTTCTCCATGAAGTATTCACCCAGCTCTTGGGAGCGCTCAGAAAGTTTCTCATCAAGCAATACTTCCATAGAAGCGACTGAGACAGCACAAGCAAGCGGGTTCCCGCCGAATGTTGAACCGTGTGATCCCGGATTGAATACACCCAAGATGGATTTGTCGGCTACGACACATGAAATCGGGAAGACTCCCCCGCCAAGCGCTTTGCCTAGAATATACATATCAGGATTTACATCTTCCCATTCACAGGCGAACATTTTTCCAGTACGTGCAAGTCCACATTGGATTTCATCAGCGATGAAAAGAACATTGTTTTCGCGGCAAAGTTCTCTTGCTGCTTTCAGGAATCCTTGTGGAGGCATAATAATCCCTGCTTCTCCTTGAATCGGTTCGATCAAGAATGCTGCAGTATTTGGCGTAATGGCATTTTTCAATGCTTCCAAATCTCCAAAAGGAATCAAGTTGATTCCCGGAAGCATCGGGCCAAAGCCTTTGCGGTATTCAGGATCGGATGATAATGAAACAGCGGTCATTGTACGGCCATGGAAGTTTCCGTCGCATGCAATAATCTCTGCCTGGTTATCCGCAACACCTTTAACATCGTATGCCCAACGGCGCGCAGCTTTGAATGCCGTTTCTACAGCTTCAGCACCTGTATTCATCGGCAATGCCATTTCCTTGCCGGAAATATCGCAGATCATTTGGTACCATGGAGCCAATTTGTCATTATGGAAAGCACGCGAAGTCAAGGTAACGCGGTCCGCTTGATCTTTTAGTGCCTGAATGATTTTCGGGTGGCGATGCCCTTGGTTGACAGCCGAATAAGCTGACAGCATATCCATGAACTTGTTGCCTTCTGGATCTTTTACCCAAACACCTTCTGCTTCAGTAATAACGATCGGCAGTGGGTGGTAGTTATTCGCCCCGTACTTTTCTGTCTGTTCAATGATGGCCTGTGTCTGTGTCATGTAAATTCCTCCTTTTTTAAAAAAGGCAGACCCTCGTCTGCCTTCTTAATGAATTATTATACCATTTGTTGTTTGTTAATACATTCAAAAAATGAATCAATACATTTCAGAAGTTGTTTTTGCTTGCATGTGAAGACCAATGTAATCTGGTCCGCCAGCTTTTGAATCAGTTCCGGACATATTGAAGCCACCGAACGACTGGTATCCAACGATTGCGCCTGTACAGCCGCGGTTGAAGTAAAGGTTTCCTACATGGAAATCTTCACGGGCTTTTTCAAGATTTTCACGGTTGTTGGTAATTACTCCACCAGTCAAACCATATTCCGTGTTATTGGCGATTTCGATTGCATGGTCAAAATCTTTTGCTTTCATCAAGCCGACAACCGGGCCAAAAATTTCTTCCTGCATAATGCGGGCTTGAGGATCAAGATCAGCAAAGACTGTCGGGTTAACGAAAAAGCCTTTAGAATCATCTCCATCTCCACCAGCGACCAAACGGCCTTCTTCTTTACCGATTTCAATGTAGCTCATGATTTTGTTGTATGAATTGCCGTCGATTACCGGCCCCATGTAGTTTGACTGATCTGTCGGATCTCCGATGGTCAATTCTTTCGTCAACTCAATAACACGTTCTAAAACAGTATCGTATACATCTTCTACGATAACTGCGCGTGATCCGGCTGAACATTTCTGTCCACTGAAGCCGAAAGCGGATTTTACAATCGATTGTGCAGCAAGCTCAAGGTCAGCTTCTTTATCCACAACCATTGTATTTTTTCCACCCATTTCAGCGATCAGGCGTTTCATCCAAACTTGCCCTTCATTCACTTTTGCAGAACGTTCTGCAATGCGCAGGCCGACTTCCTTAGATCCTGTGAATGAGATGAAGCGTGTGTTCGCATGATCCACTAAATAATCTCCGACTTCAGATCCTGGTCCTGGAATATAGTTGACTACACCCGGTGGCATGCCCGCTTCTTCTAGAACTTCAATGAATTTATAAGCAACAACTGGAGTAGTTGAAGCAGGTTTCAATAGAACAGTGTTTCCAGCTACCATTGCTGCAACTGTTGTTCCGGCCATAATCGCGAAAGCGAAGTTCCAAGGAGAAATAACAACACCTACTCCTAAAGGAATATAGTCATAGCGGTTGTCTTCGCCTGGGCGGCTTTCCACTGGCATGCCGTCTTTCAGGCGCAGCATTTGGCGAGCGTAGTATTCCATAAAGTCGATTGCTTCTGCTGTATCTGCATCTGCTTCGTTCCAAGGCTTGCCTGCTTCTTTTGTCAAAAGTGCCGAGAATTCATGTTTGCGGCGGCGGACGATTGCAGCTGCTCTCATCAGTACATCAGCGCGGACTTCAGGTTTTACTTTTTTCCACGTTTTAAAAGCTTCGTCAGCTGCTTGCATTGCTTTTTCAGCCAACTCTTTAGATGATTTCGAAACGTTTCCAATTAGTTCTTCTTTATTTGACGGGTTAAATGACACGATTTTATCTTCGGTAGTGATGCGTTCGCCACCAATAATTAACGGATAGTCCTGACCTAGGTAAGCTTCAACTGTCTTCAAGCCTTCCAGGTAGTCTGTACGGTTTTTTTCAATCGAGAAATCTGTGAACGGTTCGTGTTTGTAGGGAATCATGTAAATCCTCCTTGAGTTTTAAGTAAGCGCAAAAAAAATTTGCACTTTTAAACTGCTTCCATATATAATAATGCAAAAGATTGTTGCATAATTCAAGTGTTTTTGTTTAAAAAGTCAAAATAATTTTGGAGTGAGCATTTTGAAGTCCGATCATATCGATTTATCCCCTTTCTATAAGTTTGCCGGAGAACATGTGGCAATAGGGATCCATGCCATAGATACCAAGGGAAAAACCATTCTTTATAATAAAAAGATGCGTGAAATAGAGGGATTTGATTTTGAGGAGCTGGCAGATCGGTCTCTTTTGGAGATGTTCCGTTTCGATCAGCATGAAAGTACATTATTGAAGGTTCTTCAAAGCGGAACACCTGTCTTCAATGTTAAGCAGACCTATTGGAACCGCAAAGGCCAGGAAATTACGACGATCAATGACACGTACCCGGTGTTTGAAGAACGAAAACTGATCGGTGCCATTGAATTGTCGCGTGATGTAACGACGCTTGAAAAAGTGATTTACCAGCCCTTGAAAAAATACGGGGAGCCCATTACTTTCTCAGCGATTACGGCCGTTTCCAAAAGCATGAAAAAAGTCATTGCCACCGCCGAAAAAGCTGCAATGGCGAAATTGCCCGTTCTGCTGGTAGGAGAATCAGGAACCGGCAAAGAATTGATTGCCGAGGCTATCCACTGGGCCCATACTTCCGAAAGGCAGATGTACACCCTCTATTGCCATGGAACAGACGGTACCCTGCTCGTTCAATTAGGGGAAGAAATCGAGCAAATGGGAGATGGCACCATTTACTGCGAACGGATTGACTTATTGCCTTTGCCGATGCAGGAGCAACTGCTGAAGATGGCAGAAGAGCGGTCGCGCGGCAATACGTATTTCATCGCCAGTGTCGGCGATGACCCTGTCGAATTGATCGCCTCCCATAAGTTATTGAAAGACCTGTACTATTTCTTTTCTTCCATGACCATCAAATTGGATCCGCTGCGCCACCGAAAAGAAGATATACTTCCGTTCGTCGAAGATTATTTTTCCCGACATCGGATGATGGTCGGTTCAGTCGTACACGGCTTAGACAAGGAAGTAAGTGCCCTATTCCATGCCTATGACTGGCCAGGCAACTTAAAGGAACTGGAATTGCTGCTTGATGAAATTACTTCGTTGCTGACAACACAGGAAGTTGTCACCGCGGACATGCTGCCCCATCACTTTAAGCTGAAAACTGATTTAAAGGGTGCACACCAGCCTGAAGATTTCATTGTCCAGTCCAATACAGAACTGCTGCCTTTAGAGGATTATTTATTTGAAGCGGAAATGTATTACCTGCAGAAGGCGATGGACCTGCATGGAAATAACGTCACAAAAGCGGCCGCTGCACTTGGCATGAGCCGCCAAAATCTGCAATACCGATTACGGAAAATCAAAAAAAACGAAGCGCAGACATGATGTCTGCGCTTCGTTTTTTATCGTTTTTCTTATTGCCCAGACTCTAGCGCCCAGCTCCTCGAGTCATAAGTCTGTCAGAGCTTAACGGGCGCTTTTGCTTTTCTTACTGTCCAGAACGTTTGATCCACTCTTGCATTTTGTCTTTCAAAGAGTTGAATCCTTCAGAATCACTTTCGTTTACATGTGACTGAAGAGATTGTTTTGGTTTTTCAGTCTTTTGAGCTGCTGGTGGCTGCTCTTGAAGTGCGCGGATTGAAAGGCTGATTTTTTTAGATTTCTCATCAACTTCCAATACTTTTACGTCAACTTCTTGTCCTACTGCCAAATACTCACTTACTTCTTTCACGTAACCGTGAGTGATTTCTGAAATGTGGACCAATCCTTGTGTTTGGTCGTCTAAAGCTACGAATGCGCCGTATGGCTGGATTCCTGTAACTTTACCTGAAACCGTATCGCCTGTTTGGTATGTTTTTGTCATGTTTACCCGCTCCTAGTCATATCTAATTGTCCTGTACACCTATTGGCATCTGTATATTATAGCACAACTATATGCTGATAGTAAAATCAGTAACTATTTAACTCCGACATACGCCAGCCATCTGCGGTTTTTTTCATGAATAGAAACTCTTCATACAGGTTATCCTGCGCCCCAGCTTCGTATTGAATTTCAGCTCTGCCAGTTGGTATTCCGGAATGTGTGCCATCAAAAAAGGTCTTGAACGTCAATTGATGGAACTCGGAAAACGGACGGAAACTGCGCAGCTCCAAAAAAGCCTCGAATCTTTCATCTGGAAGGTCCTTTTCAGCTACAAGCTTTCTCATGGCCGGGATATCTTCGCTTTCAATTGCTTTAAAGAATACGCCTGCCACTTCTCCAGGGTCGGTATCGCTAGGCAGCTGTTTTCCGGAATCCCCTGAAATCATTCCATAAAGCGAGTCGACTGTCCGCTTGAACTGCTGATCTTGCCCCTGCAATTTGTAACTATCATATTGCTGGTAATCGACTTGCCAAATTCGGTCTTTCTCAGTGACCAGCATCAGTTCCAGGCGTTCATCATACTGCTCCGCTTGAATATGGGGATAAATAAAGATTTTTTCTTTTACCCGCTGCTTGTAGATATCTTTGGAAAGTTCTACCCAGGCCACATTTTCCGTCAGCTTCGGAATATTTTGCCACTGCTCCTTAAATGCTGCAAGCGGCGGCTTTAATGGGCTGTCTGCCAAAAGGTGCCATAACGTGTCCCTGTCATTGATTTCATTGGCATAATGGTACATGAACAGCACATCCAGGGGCGGAACACCCGCCAGAAGCTGCAGATCGTAGGATGCCCGGAAAGATTCGTACAATGGTTTAATGCGGCTGTAATCAAAATCTTGCAGGTCGACAAACTCTTCTTCAAGCTCCAGATCGCCATTCGGCAAACGGCCGGCAAGGCTTCCCGCCTTCTCCATTTCCAGCGCATCCAAAATATCATGGAACTGCAGTTCATCGTAATGTGCGGAAGCAGTCCATCCGCTCGCTTCCATTTCATCCAGGATCGGCAGCAGAAGAAAAGCCATGGGATTGGATGAAGCGGCATTGTTCCAAGCGGCTCTATATTCATTCTTCACCTTGCCTTGGTCATCAAAAACAGGCGAATTGTCATTGCCTTTCATCATTTGCCAAAAAACTTGCTGGTAAGCGACTTCCGTTCCGTCAAATAGAGATGTTTCTCCCCACTCATCCAATAATGCCATTTCCTTAAAAATCAGTTTCTGTGGAACATTTTCAAGAGGAATCAAAAATCCATTGTCGTTAAAATAAGGTTCTTCACTCCATATCTGCAAATACTGCCCCGCATAGGGATGGCCAATGAATGGCTGTTGCTGCTGCAAATAATTAACGTCCCGAACGGTTCGGAAATGTTCTCGTTCCATATCGACAAAAGGAAAAAGTGCATACTCGGGCAAAGCTTCGACAAGCAACCTCAACTCTTCAGGAAATACATCAGGCTGGGCCCGAAGCTTTTCCGGAGATAGCTCGCCCATAACGGCGGTAGTTTCCAATTCTTCTTGATAATTCAGCAGTATGTTGTCTGCAAAATGCTGCAGTTCGGTCGCTTTTGCTGTGTAATTCCGAAGAAACTCATCCACTTCTTCAGAAGGCAGTGGATGAGAGGCGCCTAACGAAAGAGCCATGCCCCGCGGTGTTTCAATCTGCCAAAGGATCTGTTCAACAGCAAGCTGCATAGCCTCGGGGTCGCCTTCTAATGAATCCACTGTACTGTCACTAAAAACACGCGCCATTTCAGCATCCGCTTGTTTGACATAATCAAGCTTTCCGTATTGTTCAGGAGACATCCCCAATCGCTCAGGAGAAGAAGCTTTAACGCTTTCGTATTGTCTTTTCCAGTCTGCCATCATGTCCTCTGTCACTGTTTCGACTTGCTGCCATTCTGTCGTACCGGCGGTTTTTGTCTGTTGGTCGTCCATCATAAAACTGATGCCGATGATAGACGCTATAAACAGTCCTGCACCCCCCAGCAGAACCGCCGTTTTTCTTCTGAACGGCCGAGGAACAACCGTTTTTGCGGAAGCATCATCAGCGAGAGGAACTCCGATTTCAATAGGTTTTTGTAAGCCAGCAGGCTCCGGGGGCTCAAAACGCTGGTAAGATTTCTGGAGCATCTCCAAACGCAGCAGAAGCTGCTGCTTACTATAATGAAAAGTTTGCTCTAAAATTGCTAACCCCTGTTCCACTGATCGGGTTGCCTGCGATTCCGGCATGCCCATCACCGTGGCGATATCCGTTTTTGTGCAGTTGTGAAAAACAGCCAATACTAAAGGGATTTTCTGGTCCGATTCTAATTTCTGCAGCTCACTGTGCAGTTCATTGTCTTCCGGAAAGCCGAGTATGGCCTGATTGGAATCTGTTTGAAGTGGAGCGGTATATGTTGAATAGTGCTTAACCATAGTTTTAAAGAGTTGCAATTGTGCCTGTTCTTGCGCCAAGCCGCCGATTTCCTCAAACAATAGCTGCAGGCACTGGCGTTGAAAGTCAGGCAGTACTTCTATAGAAACACCTAATTGGTAAGCAAAGCGGCCACTGTCCGGTTGGATAGTCTCTGCCCATTCATAAAAAGCAGCTGAATTTCCTTTTTGGGCCTGTCCGTAAAGATTTGTTTCAGAAGCCATAGCTCCACTCTCCGATTCGTTTGAATAATCAATTTTTATCGTTTTGATTATTATACGGCCAAAATGCCTCAGCGTTTCAAATACTGCTATTTTTTTTACTGCCTGTCGTGTAAAATGAGTGAATCTATATGAGATAGGAGTGACATGATGAAAAAACGTGATCAATGGAGTTCTAAGCTAGGCTTTGTTCTTGCAGCTGCAGGCAGTGCCATCGGCTTAGGAGCCATTTGGAAATTCCCATACGAAACCGGTGCAAACGGAGGCAGTGTCTTTATTCTGCTGTTCATTATCAGCACCGTGGCAATCGGATTGCCGATTCTTCTTGCAGAATTCGTTATCGGCCGTCGAGGCCAGGCGGATGCTGTCAGCGGATTGAAAAAACAAGCTCCCGGTAAACCATGGTATTTGATCGGATGGTCTGGATTTATCTTTTCGTTTCTTATATTGTCGTTTTACAGTGTTGTGGGAGGATGGGTCCTATCTTATTTGGGACGCTCCATTCTGTTCCAGCTCTCGGATTTAGGAGATGCCGAGTTTGCCAACTTGTTTAATGGCATCATCACTAATCCATGGGAAGTCCTTCTTGCCCAAGCCGCTTTCCTGGGCTTGACCATCTGGATTGTCCAAGGAGGGATTAAAGGCGGAATCGAACGTGCCAGCAAAATCATGATGCCGGCTTTGTTGATTTTCTTCCTGATTCTGATGATCCGGTCACTGACGTTGGACGGCGCCATGGAAGGCGTACGCTTTATGTTTATTCCGGACTGGTCTTTCTTTAATTTCGAGACCGCATTGGTTGCACTTGGACAAGCGTTCTTCTCTTTGAGTGTCGGTGTTGCAGGAATGATCACTTATGCGTCGTACCTGTCCAAGTCGGAAAATCTCACACGCTCTTCTGTCAGCGTCGTCTCGTTGAACATCGTGATTTCCATCATGGCTGGGCTGATCATCTTCCCGGCCGTCTTCGCTTTAGGCTATACGCCAGATCAGGGTCCGGGGTTAGTGTTCATCATTTTGCCAGCGATATTCGACCAATTGTTCATGGGTGAGTTCCTGATGATTATCTTCTTTATCTTGTTGTTGTTCGCTACGTTGACTTCGTCTATTTCTATGCTTGAAATCACGGTATCGATCGGTGTCAAAAACAAATATGACCGCCGCCGCCGAGTCGCGTTGATTTTTGGCTTAATGATTTTCATCGTCGGTATTCCGAGTGCCTTGTCTTTCGGTGTTATGCCGCAGGAAATATTCTTCGGCTTTACGTTCTTTGATTTCATTGATACTTTGACCAGCAGAGTCGGCTTGCCGCTTGGCGCTTTATTTACATCCTTGTTTGCAGGCTATGTTTTGACAAAGCAAGACGCCCACAACGAGCTTTCCCAACAGAAAGTCTGGGTTGATGTATGGCGGGTACTGGTGCGTTATGTCGCACCGATTGCCATCATTGTTGTCTTCATCCAAGGAATCATCGCTATTTTCCAATGAGTGGAAACTGTTCAAAAAAAGCCACAACTTGTTCTATCGAAAAAATTCTGTGCATGATACTATATAAATAGAAGAAAGTTCCATATAGAAGGAGTGGATAAATGTGAAAAACGATTTACACGCCCAATTAAAAGCGCTTCGTGAAGAGCGTAACCTTTCGTTAGATGAATTGTCCCTAAAAACAAGAATCGGTGTCGCTAAGCTACAAGCCTATGAAAGCGGCGCAGAAGTCCCATCAAACCAAACCATTTTGATCCTTTCAAATGCGTTGGAAGTTCCTGCTTCGAACTTAGTAGACGGATTAGGATCAAAATAAAGAGAAACTTCAATCAGTGGGGGTTTTCTTCATCCCCCACTGATAAAAAGCAGAACATAGGCTAAACGCGCCGCGTCCTGCGGCAACGCCTATGTAACCGACATCCTGTCGGCCCGATCCAATCGGACTTTTACGGTCAGTTGATCTCCCGCTTGTAGAAGCGGGAGTCTTACTGCCCGTTAAAGCGGGATAAACCATCAACAAAAAAGAGCTTTCGACGAAAATTCGTCGAAAGCTCTTTTTTTTGTTAAATAATGTGCTTCGCCTCATACTTAAGGGCAATCAATTTGTAGGAAATGTCCACACAGCGCTCCAGTGGAATCCACTTTTCAAAAGACGTTTTGTAAATACTTTGTATTTCTTTTGCAAGATCTGATGGATGGTCTATAACGCCCAATTGTATAATAACGTCTGCAATTTGCGTTTCATAACCTTCAGAACCGATGGTGAAAGGATCCCATTCTTCCAGGACCAAAACAGCTTTTCTGTTCATTTCCCTTATTTCCATTAGTTTTTCACCTAACATTTCTCTAGCGTTAAGGGCTATAATAGCACATACTCAAAAAAAGAAAAGCAGAAAATCCCGTTACAAGGATTTTCTGCAGTGAACTACTGTTTTAAAATTTCTATAGATTCGATGGTTACGTCTTCGACAGGTTTTTCCTGCTCTGTTTCAACCGCAGCAATGGCGTCGACCACGTCCATGCCTTCGATCACCTGGCCGAATACGCTGTGTTTGCCGTCAAGCCAAGGTGTGCCTCCTTGTTCCAGGTAAGCTTTCCGAATTTCTTCCGGATAATCGCCAGCTAAATCCCCTTCCGCTACCGGAGGAGCCTGAACAATGAAGAACTGGCTCCCATTAGTCCCAGGTCCGGCATTGGCCATCGACAATGCACCACGGATGTTGAAAAGGTGGTCATGAAATTCATCTTCAAATGGAGCACCGTAAATGCTTTCGCCACCGCCCCCTGTACCGGTCGGATCTCCGGTCTGGAGCATGAAGTCTTCAATGACCCGGTGGAAAGTCAACCCGTCATAATAGCCTTCTTCTGCATGTGTTAAAAAGTTCTCCACGGTTTTTGGTGCAATTTCCGGGAATAGCTTAATTTGCATGGTTCCCATGGAAGTCGTCAGTTCGACTAGTGCTTCGTTGTCTGCCACTTCAGTGGACAACTGCGGATAACCGTCCACTTCAACAACTGCGGTTTCTGTCGCTTCTGTTGGTTCTTCAGTCTTCGGACCCGCTTCTTCTGAGCATGCGCCAAGAAATAATGCTAATAAAATTGGCGTTATCATTGTTTTTTTCATCGTTTTCACCCCGTTCTATTTTAGCATAGAAGTTTTTTGAATTCATTGGTAAGTTTCAACACTTTCTTCGTGAAGCGAAATATCATATAATAGGAACAGATGCTCCGTTCAGAAAGAAGGGGTCCATATGGATACTCAAAAAAAGAATTTCTTTATTATCATGTTCACCAATTTCCTCGTTGCCGGCAGCACCACGATGATTATGCCATTCTTATCTCTTTACATCGAATCGCTCGGCAATTTCACGGATGAATACGTCCAGCGCTGGTCGGGCCTGGTATTTGGCGTTACGTTTGTCGCCGCCTTGATCATGTCTCCGATCTGGGGACGCATTGCTGACAAATATGGCTTTAAGCCGATATTAATCATCAACGGCTTTGGGATTGCCATCAGCATTTTCATGATGGGCACCGCCGACTCCGTTACCGAACTGTTTTTAATCCGCCTGTTCATGGGTGTGGTGACTGGGTTCATCCCTACTTCCCTGGCATTTGTCAGTTCGCAGACCTCTAAAGAAACGGCTGGGAAAACACTCGGAACATTGCAAATGGGCAGTGTTTCCGGGACGCTGTTCGGCCCTGTCCTCGGTGGCTTGATGGCAGATGCATTCGGCTTCCAGTATACGTTCCTCATTACAGCAAGTGTAATTGCCATTGCCGCTTTGTTTGTGGTTTTCGGTCTCCATGAAATCAGACGCGTTAAACAAAAAGGCGCCCATGTCTATGCACCGAAGACCATTGTCAACGGGATTTTAAGCCATCGCCTGATTTTAAATGTCATGATCATTACCGCGTTGATTCAAATCGGGAATTTCAGCATCCAACCCCTATTGTCTCTCTACGTTGCGCATCTGACAGAAGGCAGTGGGCAAGTGGCGTTTCTTGCAGGGATCACGTTCAGTGCCACGGGTGTTGGCAACTTGCTATTTGCACGGCGCTGGGGCCGTTTGGGTGATTCCATCGGCTATGAGAAAGTTCTCGGGTTTCTGCTGTTGTTGGCATTCATTTTTATCATTCCGCAGGCATTCGTCACTGAGCTTTGGCAATTGATCATTTTGCGCCTGCTATTCGGCATTGCAGTCGGCGGAATGATTCCAACGACCACCGCTTTGATGCGCCGGGAAGCACCGATTGAAATCCAAGGCGAAATCATGGGCTATAATACCAGTTTCCGTTTCCTCGGCAATATCATCGGTCCGATGTTCGGGGGCATCGTCAGCGGCTTTATCGGCATCTCTTCCGTCTTTATCGTAACAGGTGTGCTGTTCGTCCTTGCTTTCGGCTTCCTGCGCTATACGTTAGCAAAACCTGAACAGGATTTTGAAGACGTATTGTTGGAACAGGAATTAAAGAATATGTAAGCTCAGCTGGTTTTCATCGGAAAACCGGCTTTTTGCTGCTCTTTTTTTCAAATTCACAAAATGAACATAATCAGGTTTCTTCCTATTACAAAAGCTCAGAGAAAGCCATAGGAATTCAGCTGTGCTAATTGATGAACGGTGCAAATCCACCTGATTTGCGTTATAATTTCTAATTAGAAACTCATCACGTTTATCCCGCTTTAACGGAACGCCATGCTCCCACTTTTATGCTGGGAGATGTGCTGTCCACAGAAGCCCAATTGGATCAACAAATAATTCTTGAGGGATGAAGCACCCGCTGATTGAAGTTTCTCTTTATGCTGGAAGGAGGATTCATTTGTCATTTGTATTTTTAATCTTTTTACCATTGCTTGCAGCTTTGTTTATTCCGCTGCTATTTAAGAAAGTCGGAAAAATCCATACTGGCTGGTTTGTACTGGTTGTCCCTGTCGCGCTATTCATTTACTATCTCTCATTGCTTCCTACTACCATCGAAGGCGGCAATTTAGTTTCTGAATTCCAATGGATCCCTTCGCTTGATATCGCATTCGTTGCATATATCGATGGGTTAAGCCTACTGTTCACTTTGCTGATTACCGGCATTGGGGCGCTAGTGGTGTTGTATTCCATATTTTATTTGGACAAACACCGTGAACAATTACATAACTTCTACGTTTATTTATTGATGTTCATGACGGCAATGCTCGGCATTGTCCAAAGTGACCATTTAATCACCCTTTACTTATTCTGGGAATTGACATCGATTTCATCTTTCCTTTTGATCGGTTACTGGTATACTCGCGACCGGTCGAGATTTGGCGCATTGAAATCAATGATGATTACTGTTTTTGGCGGATTGATGATGCTCGGGGGATTTGTGCTATTGAGCATTATGGGCGATACATATTCCATCCGCGAATTAATTCCGCAGGCAGCTGAGTTGGCAACACATGACTTCTTCATCTGGGCACTCGTTTTGGTGCTGTTCGGTGCCTTCACGAAGTCTGCACAGTTTCCGTTCTATATCTGGCTTCCGGATGCAATGGAAGCGCCTACTCCAGTCAGTGCATACTTGCACTCAGCGACAATGGTTAAAGCGGGCCTTTACCTGGTGGCTCGCCTGACTCCTATTTTCGCGCTATCCGGTACCTGGATGTGGCTGGTCGCCGGAGTCGGCTTGTTTACCATGTTCTGGGGTTCTTTCTTCGCCTTGAAACAAAAAGACCTGAAAGGGATTCTGGCTTTCTCGACCGTTTCTCAGCTGGGCTTGATCATGTCGTTACTGGGAGCTTCTGCTGCCGGCTATCATATCGACAATATAGCGGAAACCACATTCAAGTATGCAGGGTTCGCAGCTATTTTCCATTTGATCAACCATGCGGTCTTTAAAGGCAGCCTGTTCATGATTGCCGGTATCGTTGATCATGAGACCGGCACACGGGATATCCGAAAACTCGGCGGCCTCATGAGCTTAATGCCGATCAGTTTCACCGTCGCCATGGTCGGCGCCTTTTCTATGGCAGGACTGCCTCCATTCGGCGGGTTCCTGAGCAAGGAAATGTTCCTGACAGCCATGCTGTCTTTAACTGAATTCGATTTATTCTCCATGGACGTTTGGGGCGTTCTGTTCCCGATTGTGGCATGGCTTGGTTCTGTTTTCACATTCATCTACAGTTTCTATTTTGTGTTTCATACTTTTGCCGGCAAGCACAAGCCGGAGGAATTGCCGAAACCAGCGCACGAAGCGCCGATCGGTATGCTTATTTCACCTATATTCCTTGCTGTACTTGTTATCGTGATTTTCTTTATTCCGAATCGCGTCGGCGACTGGCTTGTGAAACCAGCTGTAATGGCTATCCAGCCATTCTTGTATAACTCACCGTCAGAAGTGGATGTCCATGTATCAGCTTGGCATGGTTTTAATACCGAGCTCTTTATGACACTCGGCATTTTTGCTGTCGGCGGCCTGATGTTCTGGACTCTGCACAAGTGGCAAAAGAGCTATGACCGCTTCCCTGATTCTGTTTCATTGAATGCGTTATATGACAACCTGATGTTTATGAGCGATACCGGAGCGAACCGTTTTTCCAAGCTTTACATGACCGGATTTATCCGCTCTTATTTGGTGTATATGTTCAGCTTTGTTGTCATCATTGTTCTTGGAACGCTGTTCTTGACTGAATCTTTCGCTTTTGATGTGACTAACCTGGCACCAATCGGCTTTTATGAAATCGTCATCCTGCTGGCTTTGGTCGGCTCGACGTTAACGATTTTGATTTCAAAATCAAGGCTGACCGCGATTATCGCTCTCGGGGCAGTCGGCTATTCAGTTGCGCTGTTTTTCGTCATTTTCCGTGCACCGGATTTGGCGTTGACACAACTGGTGATCGAGACCATTTCCGTTGCCCTGTTCCTGCTGGCTTTTTATCACTTGCCGCAGATCAGCCGCAAAGAAGAGCGCATGCGTTTCCGCCTTGGTAACGCATTGATTGCATTGGGTGTTGGGGTCACTATGACATTGGTCGCGCTGTCCGCTCACTCCCAGAAGTTCTTGCCTTCGATTTCTGAGTTCTACAAGGAAACGGTTTACTCTGAAGCAGGCGGCGGAAACATCGTCAACGTTATATTAGTTGATTATCGCGGGTTTGATACATTGTTTGAGATTGCAGTGCTGGGCATTGCCGGCATTGGCATCATTACGATGATTAAACTGCGGTTGACCAAAAAGGAGGGTCAGCATGAGAACAAATGATGTCATGCTTCAAACGGCTACAAAAGTAGTGACTTTCATCATCCTGATGTTTGCCGTCCACATATTTTTTGCTGGACATTACACACCGGGCGGCGGCTTTGTCGGCGGCTTGTTGACTACCAGTGCAATCGTGCTGCTGATGCTTGCGTTTGATATTGAAACCGTAAAAAAAATACTGCCGCTCAATTATGTGACGATGACAGCGATCGGCTTGCTGTTGGCGCTTGCCACTGCTGCCGCCTCCATCATCTTTGATGTTCCATTTTTTACACATGCTTATGATTATTTTGATTTACCGCTTTTCGGTAAAACTTCTCTGCATTCAGCGATGCTGTTCGATGCAGGTGTTTACCTGGTTGTTGTCGGTGTAACGATGACCATTATTCAAACGATTGGAGAGGATGAATAATGGAGATAATAATGTCGGTTGCCATCGGATTTCTCTTTATGGCAGCTGTTTACTTAATGCTTTCAAAAAGCTTGATACGCATCATCATCGGGACTGGGCTATTGAGCCATGGCGCCCATTTGCTGTTATTGACGATGGGTGGCCTTGGAGGAATCTCCCCTCCTGTCGTGGCAGACGGAGTCAGTATCAGCGATTACGCTGATCCGCTTCCACAGGCATTGATTTTGACAGCAATTGTCATTTCATTTGCTGTTACATCATTTTTCCTAGTGCTTGCTTACCGGTCTTATCAGGAGCTCGGTACCGACAATATGGATTTGCTGAGAGGAACTGAAGACCATGAGTAATTTACTGCTATTTCCAATCATCATTCCTTTGTTTTTTGCTACTGTCCTGATGATTTTCCCGAAACGCCTGAAACTTCAGCGTTCCCTTGCTGCAACCGGCGCTGGCGCAACGTTGATCGCCGCTTTGTTCCTATTGGCTAAAGTCAATGCAGATGGTGTCCAGGCCGTGACACTTGGCAGCTGGCCGGCACCGTTCGGTATATCCATGGTATCGGATCCGCTGTCCGCTTTATTGGTGGTCACGACTTCGATCATCACCTTATTCGTTGTGTTTTACAGTTTTCCGACGATTGGCGTGAAACGTGAGCAATCCTTTTATTATTCGGCTGTCCTATTTTTGATGGTCGGTGTCAATGGCGCCTTTACGACAGGCGATATTTTCAACTTGTTCGTATTTGTCGAAGTGCTGCTAATGGCTTCCTATACCTTAATCGTCCATGGTGGAGAAAAACCGCAACTGCGCGAATCCATCAAATATCTGCTGGTGAACATCATTTCATCCGCTTTATTTGTAGCAGCTGTCGCTTTCCTCTATTCTGTTACCGGAACGTTGAACATGGCGGATTTGGCAGTGAAGATCCCACAAATTGAAGAAACCGGGATTCTGACTGTCATAGCTGTCATGTTCCTAGTAGTCTTCGGTTTTAAAGCTGCAATCTTCCCACTGTACTTCTGGCTACCGGGGTCGTATTACTCGCCTCCTGTTCCAATATTGGCTCTGTTTGGCGCTTTGCTGACAAAAGTCGGCGTCTATGCAATCATGCGTACATACACGCTGTTCTTTACCATGAATATTGCCTTTACCCATGAATTGCTTGGAATCATTGCAATATTGACCATCCTCGCCGGATGTGTCGGTGCCCTTGCCTATTTTGACGTTAAAAAGATCATCATCTATAACATCATCATTGCTGTCGGTGTGATTCTATTCGGGATTGCGCAATTAAACCAGCCTGGAGTTGATGGCTCCATCTTTTATCTGCTACATGATATGCTGATCAAAGCAGCCTTGTTCTTCTTAGTTGGCATTGTAGCGGTCTTGTTCGGTACGACCGACCTCCGGAAAATGGGTGGATTGATCAAAACCTACCCGTTTCTTGGCTGGACCTATCTGGTTGCAGCATTTGGCCTTGCCGGCATACCTCCGCTTAGCGGATTTCCAGGCAAGCTGTTGATTGTCCAAGGCGGCTTTGAAGGACCACAATTCTGGGGCAGCATTGTCATCCTGGCGACTAGCCTGATTGTACTATTGAGTGCTGTACGCATTTTCATCTATGCATTCTGGGGCGAACCGGTTGAAACCGTTCCTCTAAAGAAATCCGTTTTTAATCAAATGTTTATCCCGACGGTCATCCTCGTTGCCATTACAGTGGTATTTGGGGTCGGTGCGGAACTCTTCATGCCGTTCATTTCAGGCGCGGGTGAAGTGCTGCTGAATCCATCCATCTATATAGATGCGGTATTAAAGGAGTAGGTGACATATGGCTTTACAAATCTTATTGAATTTCTTCCTGGCCTTTGTCTGGATGTTCATGACCGTTTCCTTTAGCCCTGCAGGATTTGCCATCGGCTTTCTTGTGGGCCTCGGCATCATCATTTTGATGCGCCGGTTCTTTTCCTACCGGCTGTATACTTCCCGGGTGTGGGCCGTCATCTTTCTGGTGCTGTTGTTTCTTAAAGAACTGCTCATGTCGAGCATCCAGGTTTTGCGGATTGTCCTTAAACCTAATATGAACTTAAAACCGGCTATTTTCGAACTGGAAACTGAGTTGAAAGAGGATTGGGAAATCACCCTTTTATCTGCTTTAATCACATTGACGCCTGGAACACTGGTTGTCGGAATTTCAAACGATCAGAAAAGGCTCTTTATCCACGCACTCGATTTTGAAGACATCGATGATGCTGTCAATTCCATCAAGGATACATTCGAACGTGCCATTCTGGAGGTGAGCCGCCCATGATGATGTTTTACTGGATTTCACTTATCATTGTCAGCATAGGATTTACAGGGTTGCTTTACCGGCTTGTTAAAGGTCCGACAATCGCTGACCGCGTAGTGGCACTGGATGCCATCGGAATTTCACTGGTGTCAATTGTTGCTTTGCTGTCCTTGATAAATGAAACGGAATTCTTCCTGGAAATTATCTTGTTGTTGAGTATTCTGTCCTTTATCGGAACTACTGCCTTCGCGAAATTCCTTGAGAGAGGAGAGATTTTCGATCGAAACGACAATCGTTAATATCCTCATCATTGTATTAATGAGCACAGGAGTCCTTTTCAGCGTAGTTACGGCGTTGGGGCTTATCCGTTTACCGGATGTCTACACACGCACACACGCCGCCTCCAAGAGCTCTACGCTTGGCGTTCTCTGCGTATTGATGGCCACCTTCATCCATTTTTGGCTGATTGAAGGCATCTTCAATACACAGATGGTCATCGCCATTGTCTTCCTCTTTATCACGGCTCCTGTAGGCGGCCATTTGATTGGACGCGCTTCCTATATGTCCGGCATCAAAGTGGCTGAAGAAACGGTCCGTGACGATATGAAAGACGCTCTGAAAGAAGAAAAGAAAGAAATAGACGAAAACAAAAGCATCGAACATTGAAAAGCAGCCTGCAGAAAAAATTCTGCAGGCTGCTTTCTATTTGACTCTTCTTTTATTTTCTAAAGCTTCTGTTGTGTTTCAGTCTTCGTCTGCCATCTTTTCAATTAGCATCGCTAAAGTTCTGACCATTGCACCGGTTCCGCCTTTTGGCCCCAAATCATGTGGGCCGTCTGCATCAGAGGTACCTGCAATATCCAAATGAATCCAAGGAGTATCGCCGGCAAATTCACCGACAAACCCCCCGCCAAAAATCATATGGCCATCGCGGCCAGGCGAATTATTCAAATCGGCCACGTTGCTTTTTCGGATGCGTTTCTTATCGTTTTCTGTTAAAGGCAAACGCCAGACAAACTCGCCACTTTCCATAGAGGCTTCCAGGAAGGTTTCAAAGAAGGCTTCGTCATTCGTCAAAGCACCTGTTTTGTCTTTTCCTAATGCTACAATAACGCCGCCCGTCAACGTCGCTACATCGACAATACGAGTGGCACCAAGTTGCTTCGCATAGCTCACGGAATCTGCCAGCACCAATCGCCCTTCAGCATCGGTGTTAAGGATTTCAATGGTTTTACCACTCATGGATGTAATGACATCATCTGGTTTGAAAGCATTTCCTGAAATCATGTTATCAGTTGAGGCAATAACCGCTATGACATTCTGCTTCGGCTGCAGCTCTCCAATGATCCGCATTGCACCTAGCACTGCAGCGGCACCGCCCATATCGCCTTTCATGCCGACAATGCCGTCTTTCGGCTTGATCGAATAGCCGCCAGTGTCAAATGTGATTCCTTTGCCGACAAGCGCTAATGGGTCTTCAAAACCTTCTGTCGCTTTGTATTTCAAAACGATCAGGCGAGGCTCTTCAATCGATCCTTGGTTAACTGCAAGAATTGCACCCATGCCCAATTCTTCAAGCTCAGCTTTGCCTAATATATCCGTTTCAAAGCCGTAGGTTTCGCCAAGCTCCCGTGCATACTCTCCCATCGCTGTTGCCGTTAAGATGTTCGCCGGCATATTGACAAGGGTCCGGGCTTCATTAACAGATTGACCGAAAACAGAGCCGATGATTGCAGCCGATTCAATATCCTCAGAACCGTCATTGGATAAGAAAGTCAAAGCTTCCAATTTTACTTGTGTTTCATTGGATGTCGTCTTGTAATCATCAAAACTATAGCCTCCCATGGTAATTGCTTCTGCAGCCAAAAAGGCAATATCTTCTGATGTGACTTTGTCGTTCTCAAACGATTCCAGGTAGACTGCTGCATGCTTAATTTTTTTCTTAGCTAATTCTTTGCCTGCCAATCCAAAGCATGAACGCAAGTCTTCTTCCGTCAATTTTTTACGGTCATTCAACCCAATAAATAAGACGCGTGGAACATCTCCAGACATTGACGGATAGGTGATCAACGATTTTAAATCGAATGACAGATCATCTTTGACCCAGCCTTCTAATTTGCCATCAAAACGCTTTGCAAATTCATCCCATCCTCTGCTGTTTTCCGGATGTCGGCTTAAACCGACAATAAGGATTTCGGCACCGCTATTCTGTGAATGCTGCTGTAAGTTGATTTGCATAAAATTCCTCCTTTATCTGTTCTCTTTAAGTGTAGCACTTAATTCGAAATTCGAGTAGTTCGTGTGACGAAGGAATAATCAGCGTTCGCAAATTCCACTTTTCTGATGTACGATAAAACCATAGTCAGAAAGAAAGGTTGTGGCCCCACATGGAAATTTTCTCTAACTTGCCTTTAATGATTGCCTTATTCGCAATTCTGTTCGCTCAATTTATAAAAATCCCTATTCAGTACGCTGTAACGCGTGAACTTGATTGGAAGCTGTTTTCTTCAACAGGCGGAATGCCCAGTTCCCATTCAGCTGCGGTAACATCTTTAACGACGGCAGTGGCTTTCGAGCACGGCGTCTCTTCCACAATATTTGCTGTTTCAACGATGTTCGCAGTCATTACCATGTACGATGCTACCGGCGTTAGGTTTCAGGCAGGCCAGCAAGCTTTGACAATCAACAAAATGCGGCAGGACATCTATCTTTTCATGGATGAAACCAGAAAATGGCCGCAGAAAAAAGAAGAAGAAAAGATTGAAGAACTGAAAACTCTGCTTGGCCACAAACCGAGTGAAGTTTTCATGGGCGCTTTGACAGGTATAGCGATTTCATTCGTTTTCTATGGCATACTGCGCTAACCATTAGAATCATTAAAAAAACGCCGATCCGGATAACCGGAACGGCGATTTTTTTAAAACATTTGATATCCCATTTTACGAAGGATCTTCATCACAAATCCTGCTGTGATGGCTCCAGCCCAACCGGCTAATAATACGGCAATATCACTACCAGTCATGGAAGTGATCGTGTCTCCAAGCATTGAAAAAGATTCACCCGGATTCGTAAAGTAATCGAATACGCCTACGTCATCCACCACCAGCAAAATGACAATCGGATAAACGATAGCCATCAGCCAAGTCATGCGCAGCAACATATTCAACAAAAACCCGATCCCAAAAAACATTACATAAAAAAGCAACATAGATATAATCAATTGCACAATCGTAAATGAACTGTTCATGAATTCTAACCTCCGTTATTCCCTTCATCAGTTTACCCGAAAAAACAGAGGCTTTCAATCTAGGAGAACAGAGTTCATCGCTTTGTCACTTATGATAGAAAAGCGGAGGCAGCCGTTCAACTTCGACAGGCATAAGACGCACTGGCTGTTCAGCATTTTTTCAGCTGCACAGCCGGAGTGGCCTGTGTTCCGAGGTGTCGGCTGCTGGATTCTAGACACCGAAAAGTGGGGCAACCGAAGTAGCAGTAGGGCATTGGGAAAAGCGTGGAGACCCTTATACAGAAATTCTCCATAAAAAAAGAAACGAACGGTGTTAAGTGATCCGCTCGTTTCTTTTTGTTATTTTTTACCGGAACCGGAACAGCAGGAGCAAGTTTCTGAACCGCCCAGTCGCAATTGAAAATATCCTTGTCCAGCACAATAAGGGCATTGGTTGACGTTTTTAGTCTTTTTGAAGATCGTCATTCGAAACACCTCCTTCTGTTCTTGTTTGTAATATTCTGATAATATAGCATGGAATACAAATAAAGTGCAACTAAAAAGAAAAAAAATAACGCATCTCTCGTTATTTTTGTCTCTTTTGTGTATGAATTTTCATTTTCTGAAAAATAACCTATAATCCGAATATCCGAATACTTTGCCGGGATCTACGTTTTCAATTAACCCCAATCCTTCTTCTAATACGAAAGAAGCCATTTCATGAAGCATAACAGATGCTTCTGCATCATTGGATAAATCAGCAGGCGATTGCCAACCTGCTTCGTAAAGCTCAGACAATTGCGCTTGGATAGGCTGTCCTTCATCGATAGCATCCAGTAAAAAAATCGCCATATTGTCGCTGATTTCTTCCCGAATGACCCCTGAACGAAACCCGATCATTCCAACCAGTCTACAATTGATGCCAGTTTCTTCTTTCACTTCCCTAACTGCCGCTTGATCAATAGTTTCATCGCCTTGTACGAATCCTGCGGGAAGTGACCATTTTCCGTGAAGTCCCCCGTATCTTTTTTTAACGACCAGCCATTGGCCACTGGAATTCACGACCAGCCCTGCGGCCCCAAGCCAGACATTGCCGCGTTTTGAACGTGCCACGAACAATCTCCCCCTTTACTTGAAATTCAGAATGAGCCATTAAGCACTAAATGCCTGTAGTCAATATTTTCAAATCTACAAAAAAAGCTCCCCGCGAAGGGAGCTTGGATCGAATCTTTACAGAACGTTGAATTTACCTTTTTTCATTACCAGCTTTGGTCCACCGATCATGAACAACGCACGGTTATCAATCATTTTCTTCATAAATGAAGCTCTTTTGCCTGTCACTTTTTTGCCGAATACAACACCGATAGCATCATCTTCACCAAGCGAACAAACAGTTCCTTTTAGATCTGGAACGAATTCAACAGTAGTATCACCGCTGATCAAAGCTTTCAAGTTTTTCGCAACATTTTCACCTTGTTGCATAGCGATTTGTGCAGTTGGAGGATATGGACGGTTTGTCTCTTCGTTGATCATCAATGCGCAATCTCCGATGATGAAGACATCGTCGAATCCTGGAGCACGCAAATCTTTGTCAACTTTCACACGAGCACGCATATTTTCGATTGGAGTCGCCTCAATCAAACGGTTTCCGCGAACGCCTGCAGCCCATACAACAGTACCAGCTTTGATGAATTCAAACTCATCGTCGCCTTTTTTGATTTTAACACCTTCTGGAGTTGCTTCTACAACCGGCGTACCAATTGAGAATTCAATTCCTTTGGACTCTAAATGGCCTACTGCATAATTGACCAATTCCGGATCGAAACCTGGCAATACCATTGGTGCAGCTTCTACACAGACGACACGAACTTTTTCGCGCGGGACATCGTATTCTTTGCACAATTCAGGTACACGGTTAGCCAATTCCCCTAGGAATTCGATTCCAGTGAATCCAGCTCCACCTACAATAATCGTTAGGCGGCTGTCATCTTTAACCGGTTCTGCAGACCATGTAGCGAATTGGAATTCAATGTGCTCACGGATATAACGTGCAGCTTTAACGTTAGCAATTGAAAGTGCATATTTATCAAGGCCTTCGATTCCGAAAGTTTCTCCTTCAAAACCAAGTGCAATAACGATATAGTCGTATGTAAACTCGCCGTTATCTGTAGAAACTTTTTTGCCAACTACATCAATAGCTTCGACAGTAGCTTGGACGAACTTCACTTTCACACCATCGATCACGTCTTTGATATCGTAACGCACCTGCTCTGGAAGCAATGTTCCTGCAGCTGCCTCATGAAGCCATGTGCTTTCATAATGGTATTCGTTTTTGTTGATCAAAGTAATATCTACAGCATCTGTGCCAAACTCTTTTTGCAGGTTCACTACAGTAGTCAATCCACCGTAACCTGCTCCTAATACTAATATTGACGGTCTTTTCAACACAATCGCAACCACCTTCAAGTCATTTTTTCATCGTATATTCACTAAGAGTCCTACTCCTGTTATACCGATAAACACCTATACACTATACTAGACCTTTTACAGCATGATTTCAACTGGTGACTGTAATTTATCGCTGTTTTTCCACAACAAAAAAGCCGGTTTGTGACCGACTTTCAACAGTTTTCCGGTGTCCCCGCTTTTTTGGCTGTCCGGAACGAAGTTCCGCAGCCGCATGAAGCGATGGCATTCGGATTTTCAATTGTAAATCCTCCACCCATCAAGGACTGTTTGTAATCAACAACCGTGCCTTGGAGAATAGGTGCATCTTCTTTCGCAACCAAAATCGGGATTCCAAATTGCTCGTACAGATCATCAGCATCACTCTGAGTTTTTTCAAACCCCATACCGTATGTCAGTCCGCTGCATCCGCCCCCTTTGACAGCAACACGCAAAAAGGATCCTTCTTCTTCGTTATGGCGCATCATTTCTTTTACTTGAAATGAGGCCGCTTCTGTAATTTCTACTACTTCTGTCAATGAAATCACCTTCCTATATGGGTTATCATAGCAATTTTTTTCATTACTATTCAAGCTGTCCGCCTTGAAACGCTCGAACAAGTCGAAAATCAATAAAAAGACTGCCTAGAGAGATTATATAATACAGAAAAAGGGACCCATTAAGGTCCCTTGACATTAAAATACTTGTTCTACTTCTACGATGCCAGGAACTTCTTCCACTAACGCGCGTTCAATCCCTGCTTTTAATGTAATTGTCGAACTTGGACAGCTGCCGCATGCACCGAGCAGACGAAGTTTTACGATACCATCTTCTACATCAACAAGTTCGCAGTCTCCCCCGTCACGCAAAAGGAATGGACGTAATTTATCTAAGACTTCCATTACTTGATCTTCAATCAAAGCTTCAGTCATTTATATCGACTCCTTTCATTATAATCATTATAATGTGATTAGAGAGAAAAAGCCACTAATGAATTCATAGGAGGTTCAAAATTATGCAGAAAGAAATATCCATCGAAGTCTACGGAACCGAAGTTATTTGTGCCAGCTGTGTCAATGCACCGTCTTCAATCGATACGTACGAATGGCTGGAAGCCGCCATCTCAAGAAAATACAAGGATCAGCCATTTTCAATTACCTACATCGATATTGAGAAACCTGTTTCGCTAGATCACCAAAAAGATTATGCACAACGTATATTGGACGATGAATTCTTTTATCCGCTGGTGTTGGTCGAAGGAGAAGTGGTTGGTGAAGGCTATGTCCAATTGAAGCCTGTCTACCGTGAACTTGAAAAACATGGATTTACTGAAGCCAATGAAAAAAGCGCTCAATCATGAGCGCTTTTTTTCATTATCCATTATGCCATTTATACATCCACAATACGCCGGACTTCATTAATCGGGCGATGCGGCCTGTAACTGTGCGGTCAGCCAAATAAGCGAAGCCTTGTTTTTTGCCCAAAGAGCCAAGGAATCCTTTAAGTTTGATTTCAGGCATGGTTTCAGGCAATGGTTCACCTTTCCATGTCGCTTTCAAAATCTTCACAATTTGTTCAGCCTGTTCTTCCGCCAATTGGGCAGAAGGTGCCATCGGCAATGCGGCACAATCCCCGACAACATAGACATGTTCATCGTTCGGCAGCTGATGATATTGGTTGATGACGATCCGTCCGCTATTGTCGCTCTCAAGACCAAGGTCACGGACCGGCTTGACTGGTTGGATTCCCGCTGTCCAAACCACAGCATCAACTGGAATCGTCTCTTCATGGTTATAAAGAAGGTTTGGTTCAACTTTTGTGATGTTGGAGTTTGATACTACATCAACATTGTGGTTCTCGAACCATTTTTTCACAAAGTTACTCAAGCGTTCAGGGAAATCACGCAAGATCCGTGGACTGCGGTCGAACAACTTAATCTTCAAATCGCTTCGGCTTTCACGCAATTCGCTGGCCAGCTCGATTCCGCTGAGCCCCGCTCCAACAACACCGACTACAGCGCCTGATGGAAGACCAAGCAATGCTTGGTAAGTTGCACGGGATTTGCCGATCGTCTGAATGCTGAAAGTGAACTCATCCGCTCCCGGCACGCTATGGTATTTGTCCTCGCAACCGAGTCCGATCACCAGATCGTCATAGGCAACGCGTTCGCCGCTTTCCATGAAAATGCATTTTTCCTGCAGGCCAATTTCCAGGATTTCGCCATTTACCACTGTCAGCCGCTCATGTTCCGGAAAAGGAACACGGACTTCATGGTCTGCTTCTGTTCCAGCAGCCAATGCATAAAACTCGGTCTTCATGCTATGGAATGGTGTCCGGTCAATTAAAATGATTTCTGTATCCTGAGGAAGGTTGGTTGGCAATAAACGAAGCAAAATCCGCATATTGCCGTAACCGCCTCCAAGTAAGACTAGTTTTCGCATAAAAATCTCCTTTAATTTTCGTCTGTCGCATCAATTTCTCAAATATGAGTATAGCTGATTGTGATAACTTTCACAATGCTTTTACTAGAAATCAATTAATTGACTCCAGCTGCGAAAAAAGGTAGGATTTCGTTGTAGTGAGGTGACTTAGAATGAAACCGATTGTAGAATTTTGCATCAGCAATATTGCCAATGGCGCACAAGATTCTTTTGAAAAACTCGAACGGGATCCCAATCTCGACGTTTTGGAATACGGCTGTTTAAGCTATTGCACAAAATGTTCCGAGTCTCTTTATGCCCTGGTTAACGGAGAGATTGTTGAAGCGGACTCTCCAGATGAACTGACGAAAAAAGTCTATGAATTCATAGAGGAGAACCCTTTGTTTTAAGCCGTTGAAAAACGGCTTTTTTGCTGCCTTGAAAGCTGTCAAAGCCAGCGGCATCCATAACAGAAAGTTCGGGAAAATATAAAACTGCCTTAATTTATATTTCCCAAAATCCAAGATTTTCAATCGCAAAGTTTGGAGGCTGTTCTTTTCTCAGCACTTCCTCCATCCGGCTGACACCGGTATTGACATGGACCGTGTCGATCCCAAAACGAATACCCGCCTGGATATCCGTATCGTAGTTATCGCCGACCATCACCATATCCTGTTTGTCGAAACCGAACTCCAGCTGAATGGCTTCCAGCATATGCATCTCCGGTTTTCCGATATAAACGGGATCTACTCCAGTCGAAGCGGCTACCAAAGTTGTGAATGCCCCATTTCCGGGCAGTAACCCTTTTTCAGAAGGAAAAGCCAAATCCTGATTGGTCGATAAAAAGACTGCCCCATTCCGAATTTGCAGACAGGCTGTTGCCAGCTTGTCGTACGTAATATTGCGGTCAATCCCCATCAGCACGATTCCCGCCTGATCGCCTACCCGCGTCAAACCTTCCTGGCGCAATGCTTGATCCAAACCATCTGAACCGATCATATAGACTGTATCTCCGGCATACCAGCGTTTGATGTATTTTGCTGCAGCAATCGCAGAGGAAATGATCTGTTCTTTTTTTGCCCGGATTCCGAAGCCAGCCATTTTGTCTTTTAGCTGCTGTTGCGTCATGGATGCATTATTTGTAACAAAAAAAGGCTCTACACCTTTTTCCTGCAGCCGTTCGACAAAACCTGCCGCTTCTTCAACCGCTTCCGATCCACGAAAAATTGTCCCATCCAAATCAAGGCAATAAGCTTGATACGTTTTAATTGCCATCCTTCGTCTCCGGTATAAATGCTGAAACAGGCCCCAGTTCATGAACCAGATAATGTTCGACTTTCGGGCCAAATGCTTTCAACGATTCCAGGTTTTCATCGATTGCATTCGTAATGGCCTGGTGATCAACTTTCATAAATTGCCGCACCAGCATTTTCCGCAATGTAATAACCTGCTTCAGCGGTTGATCCATTTCTTCTGTAATCACTTTTTCGTCCACCAATATATCGATAATATCATCGTAGCTTCCAGGGTCGCGCATGATAAATCCATCAATCATGGAGTTGCCGACATCAATAATCGACTCGATGATGTTCGCTCCAATCCGTTCCAATGCCAGCTGGTCGCCGAACGAAGTCCACTGCTCTTGGCTTTCGTAATGCTTCAATAAAGAATTCATATACTGAATCGTTTCAGTGATGTTGTTGCGGTCAATAAAATACATAAAAAACCCTCCAATAGGCGTTTAAAAATCTTTCATTTCTACCTTAATCATATCATATTGCATGAAAAAACCCCCGGCGGATTATACGTCCGCTTCGGGAGCCTGCTGTTCTGATTCTTCAATCGGCATTACCGCTTTACCGGTTTTCCGGATAACGAAATAGGCGCAGCCAAAATTGCAGTATTCATAGAGATAATCCTGCAGTGTACTGATTTTCGTATCATAGGTTGCTTTGTGGTTAGTGTCTTCGAAAAACCCTTTTAATCGCAATTGGCCGTAACCCCAATCCCCCAGGATATAATCGTATTTCGAAAGAATTTCGCTATAGCGGGCAGTTAATGCCTCTTCTTTGAAACCTTCCCGGTAATCGATCAGTATTTCATAGTTCAACTGTTCCAGTGTAATCATTTTTCTCACCATCCATTAGCTGTTTATAGCAGCTGCTTGCTCTTCTCCGAGTCGCTGACGCTCTTTAGCAGCTGCATTGACTTGCTCATCCGCATGATAGCTGCTTCGCACCAGAGGGCCTGCCTGGCAATGCGAGAACCCTTTGGCCATCGCAATTTCCCAAAATTCCTTGAATTCCTTCGGCGAATAATATTTCTGTACATTCAAATGTTTTTTTGTGGGCTGTAAGTATTGGCCAATCGTCATGATATCCACATCGTTAGCACGGAGATCGTCCATGACTTCAATGATTTCTTCCTTGGTCTCCCCTAAACCGATCATCAAAGATGATTTTGTTGGAATATCCGGATGCAGTTCTTTCGAACGCTTCAACAATTCCAGTGACCGGTCATATTTGGCTCGTGCTCTGACTCTTGGCGTCAAACGGCGCACAGTTTCTATATTGTGGTTCAAAATATCCGGTTTAGCATCCATCAGCCGTTCCAGATTTTCATAGATTCCACCCATATCAGATGGCAGGACTTCAACAGTTGTAAATGGGTTGGCTCGTTTAATCGCACGTATTGTCTCTGCAAACACAGCAGAACCGCCATCTTTCAAATCATCACGTGCGACCGCCGTGATGACCGCGTGTTTCAGGTTCATCATTTTTACAGAAGCTGCTACCCGTTCCGGCTCCTGAAGATCCAACTCATTCGGCAACCCGGTTTTCACTGCACAAAAACGGCATGCTCTTGTACAGACGGCACCGAGGATCATGAACGTAGCGGTTCTCCGCGTTCCCCAGCATTCGTGGATATTCGGACACCTTGCTTCTTCACAAACTGTGTTCAAGTTATTTTCTCGCATCATTTTCTTTAAATCGGTATAGTTTTCATTGGTATTGAGTTTAATCTTTAACCAATCGGGCTTTCTAAGATGTTCCTGCTTTGTTGACACGCACATCGTCCCCTATCTATCTGATTTACGGATGGAATCCGGTTCTATTCCAAATGTATCATAAAGGCATGTTCCTCACAAGCTCACCTACTGCCATGAGGGCATAAAGAAACCCGGAAACTTGGAGTTTCCGGGCCTTTAAATTAAACGTTATTTGCAGCATCTCTTACTTTATTCTTTTTGCTGCTTCTAACTGCATGAATGATGCTAGCAGCTAGGCCACCCCAAATGATGACCATCCCAATAATCATGACGACAATCGAACTTACTGTCATATGAAGCTCCCCCTTTTAATTGCGCTCGTCATATTCGCCTTGTTCTTTATGCCATTTACCGATAGAGAAAAGGATTCCAAAGATCAATGCAGCTGCAGCAACAGCCACACCACCTGTTAAGGTGAACATATCGGAATATCCTTCGTAATTTCCGGTTTCCGTTTCAAACTCTTTCAGGATATTCAGTTTCAAAAGTCCAAACATCATATAACCCAGAACGATTGGCGTAATGATTCCTAAGCTGAATTTCCACCAGGCGCCAAGTCGGATATCCGAGATTTCGTTGGCATGGCCTTTGAGAAGATCCGCTTTGCGGAAGACCCAAACAACCAGCACAACTTCCACTAATCCGATTGCTGCAACCCCAAATTGGTTAATGAAGTAATCTGCCAGATCCAGGAAGTACAATCCACCTTGTGTCGCAAACAAAATCGAAATCAAAGCGGCAAGTCCGCCTCCGAATAACACCGCTTTGTTACGGGAAATTCCAAATTTCTCAGAGAATCCAGCGACATAAGTTTCAGTGATTGATATTAACGAAGTCAAACCCGCAAGTGTCAGAGACAAGAAGAACAGAGTCCCGAACAAGCCATTGAATCCTGGAAACTCATTGATGATCTGTGGAAAAACCACAAAAGCAAGACCGACGCCTGCAGTTGCGACATCACCTACAGCGACGCCCTGCTGAGCAGCCATAAACCCAAGAGCTGCAAATATTCCAATCCCTGCTAATAATTCAAAAGCAGAGTTGGCAAATCCTGTGATGAATGCATTATTTGTGATATCTGATTTTTTCGGAAGATAACTTGAGTATGTGATCATGATAGCGAATGCTACTGATAAACTGAAGAAAATATGCCCGTAGGCCGCTACCCAAACCGTTGGATTCAGTATGGCATCAAAATCTGGTTGGAAGAAGGCTTCCAATCCTGTCAATGCGCCATCCAATGTGACCGCTCGAATTACAACAGCAAGGAAAATGACCACCAATGTCGGAATGAAAATCCGGTTGGCCAGTTCAATTCCTTTTTTAACACCTGCCAGCAGAATCCCCAATGTAATGATCCACACCAATGCCAATGGAATGAATACACCCCAGACAATTCCGCCGGTCTGTCCCGGTTGAACTGTCAGCTGTAAAAAATCATTGAACAGGAAATCTTGTGTATCCGTACCCCATGCCTGATTGAAAGAAAATATAGTATAGCGCATTGCCCAGGCGATGATTACAGCATAATATACGGATATGATAAAGGACACAAAGACAGCCCACCATCCCATCCATTCCAACTTCTTGCCGCCCATTCTAAAGAATGACAACGGTGCTGACCCACGATACTTATGGCCAATGGTAAATTCGAGTATAAGAATCGGTATCCCTGCAGTCAACAATGCAAATAGATACGGTATGAAAAATGCACCCCCGCCATTTTCATACGCAACATACGGAAAACGCCATATGTTCCCAAGACCTACTGCAGAGCCGACGGCAGCCATGATAAAGCCGGCACGTGTACCCCATTGCGAACGTTCCATCTCTCTTCCCCCTTTGTTTTCTCCCATTTTATTTACATAAAAATAGGAATTTTGATTATTTTCAGATTATTAGTTAATCTAGAAATAGTATACCGAGAGGCTCCTTTAATGTAAAGATGAAATCAAAATATTTTCTAAAAAAACTATTGCAGCAAAAGTAAAAAGGCAGAGAATAAGCTTCTCTGCCTTCTTTTACTTAAGCATTTTGTTGTTTTTCAATAATAGTTGTCCGTCGTGACCAGACAATGAATAACACTGCCAGCACCAAAGCCACTGTTCCTAATGACAGCAGCAAAGAACCGGTCAAACCTATGACAATATACCCTATTGCAGCAATGACTGCAGCTGTTAATGCATACGGTATCTGTGTTAAGACATGGTCCATGTGATTGCTCCCCGCTCCAGTTGAAGACAAAATCGTCGTATCGGAAATAGGTGAACAATGATCTCCAAACACAGCTCCCGCCAAGACTGCAGATAGCGCCGGCAGCAGCAGCGAAGGTTCCGCTTCAATCATAATGGTTCCAGCAATCGGCAACAGGATGCCGAATGAACCCCATGAAGTTCCTGTTGAGAACGCCATGATTCCTGCGAGAACAAATAATAAGACTGGCAGAATTGAAGTTGGAATATTGCCATCAGAAACCACACCTGCTAGATAAGCGCCAGTTTCAAGAGAACCGATCAAAGAAGTCAAAGACCAGGCAAAGACTAAAATGAGTACGGCTCCCATCATTGATTTAAGGCCAGCCCAGATGCCTTTTCCGATCCATCCAACAGTAGCCGTTTCGTTCTTTTTCATCTGCAGAACATAGAGAATGATTGACGTCAATGCACCCAAAATCCCGCCTGCTAACAGGGAAGCGGGAACATCGGTATTTTCAAAAATCAACCAAATATCGAAAACTTGTCCAGCATTCTGATAACCTGTCCAGATCATCGCGCCTACAGTACCGACAATCAACAATAGAATTGGAAGCAATAGGTCTCTTACATGTCCATAAGAATGCGAAGGGAACTCTTCTTTCATTTCACCAGGTATGGTTTTCTTAGGGTCAAAAAGCTGTCCCTTTGTAATTGCCAACACTTCGTGTTTCCTCATTTCTCCGAAATCCACATCCCGGATAGCTACAAAGAAAACAATCGCCAACGAAGCAACTACATAGAAATTCATCGGTGCCATCCACAGGAAAGCTTCTAAAGCGGAATACTCCACAAAAGTCTGGCCAGCTAAGATCGTAGCAACAATCCCTATGATTGCAGCTCCCCAACTTGAAACTGGCGAAATTACACAAACTGGCGCTGCAGTCGAATCGATGAAATAGGCAAGTTTCGCACGTGAAACTTTGTAGCGGTCGGTGATTGGGCGTGCAACCTGTCCGACAGCCAAAGCATTGAAATAATCATCGATGAAGATGACGATGCCTAAAACCACTGTAAGGACTTTTGCGCCTCTTCTCGACTTGATGCGTGTCGAAGCCCACTCAGCAAAGGCATGGCTGCCGCCGGATAAGCTGACGAACGCGGTGATGATGCCAAGCAATAAAAGAAAAAGAATGATAAAGACATTATAAGCGTTAAAGCCTTCGTCCCAAAAAATGATCGTAAATGATTTGACAAGCTCCTGTAAAGCATCAATTGGTGCAAACCAAGTCAAAATTACGGCTGCCGCGACAATACCTGTACCCAGTGACAACAGGACACGGCGTGTCAATAACACCATAACGATTGCAATAATCGGCGGCAAAATCGAAAAAATCGTATTCTCCATGAAAACTCCTCCTTATTTTTTGATGGGTGAAAAATGAGACAAAAAAGGCCGACCTCTCCAGTTGGATCAGTCAGCCTTCTACAATTCGTCTGTGCGATACACATCAAACAACCCTGTAGCCCTCCATTTACGCTTCCGCCTAAATGACAGTATCATTCTTGTTCAGAATGATCCCAATCCAATTTCCGGAGACCCCAGAAAATCGATTTCGGCAAAACTTCCTTTCAGATGCGGTCAACGCGGTCAAACTCGCACATCCTACTGATCAGCTCTGCAGCCTCTACCCACCAATATATATTTCTTTGTTAGCATAGCCCAAAATACTGACAAAATCAAATGCCTTTTTAGTCTGAATATTCCTTCTACTTAAGGGCTTTGCTGTGAAAATACTGACTGAAAACATCCCGCAGGAACTCAGGCATGAAATACGTTTTAGGCGCTCTCTTTAAACTCGGGAAAAAATAACCGAATGTCAACATATCCAACGTCACCAGTTTATAGATTTGGTCATGCATCGCCAGCTGTCCATTGATATAAAAATGGTGATCAGTTATCTCCATATTCATATGAAGCATCTTTCCAAAAACCACACCACGGAATCCCATACCTTTTAATTCAAGCTGTGGCCATTCCGCATTCAGCGATTGCAGGTAGATTTCTTTCAACTCCGCTCCACTCAGTTCGACAAGACACGGATTGATCGGATGTGGCAGCATTTTATGGAAATCATAGCGAGTCAGAGCACCTTTCGGCATATCTTGCATAAAAATTCCAGCATTAAAAAGCGCACAGTCTGCTTCCGTAAATTCGATCAATGCCTGTCCGAATAATAGGCCCATCTCGGAGTCTTTAAACCACTCTGCTTTTAAGCTTTTCGTACTGTGGAAGACCAGTTCTCCCAATTGCAGTTTTCCCTGCTCGACCAGGAATTCATCAAATCCTTCCTCCACTTTTCTTAGTTGGGAAGTCTCGATCAGTTGTGCAGAAGATTTCTCAAACTGCTCCTCTACAGTGACATGGCCGATGTAAAAACCAAACTTACCGGCAGCCCCCATCAGCGTATTTCCTTGCCACTTCCCGTCATGAAAAATATGATGGGTATGAGCACCTAAAATAAGGTGGATCTGTGGACAAAGCTCGGCTAATAATTCATCTTCCTTGACACCAAGATGAGACAGGCAGACGATTAGATCCACTTCGTTTTCAATTTCCTTTACTGTTTCTATAATCGATTGTTTTGCATCGGTGATCTTCCAGCCAAGTTTCTGATAAAAGGGGGTGAATTCTGCAGTCGCTCCCACCAGTCCGATGCGTGTGCCATTTTTTGTATGAATGACGTGGAAAGGCTTTGCCCAATCTGGCCGGCGCCCTTGCAGGTCAAATAAATTCGATACCACTACCTCAAAATTTGCTTCAACATATAAATCATTGAGTTCGTCCTTGGACAAGGTGATGCCTTCATTATTGCCGATAGTAACGGCATCGTAATGCGCTTCGTTAAGCAAAAGCACATTACCCTGGCCAGCTGTTCCTTCCGTATATGGATGCGAGCGATCAACGTGGTCACCAATATCCAGAATCAAACAAACATCGCCAGCCTCTTCATGCCAGCTTTTCCGCTCAGCCAGAAAAGACTTGATGCGCGGCCAATTCTTGAAATGGCTATGCAAATCATTGGTATGGTAAATATGAATGGTTTCGCTCATGAAAACACCTCTTTAAGAACTAAATATTCCTTCGTAAATCGATCGAAGCCCCAGAACCAGGAGCACTAGACGTAAAATAATGACCAACGTTTCGGAGTTAAGGTGTTTGTTTAGACGAGCTCCGAGTTTCGCACCAATGTATGCACCTGGGACTACTGCCGCTGTGTAGATCCATGGCACATGCCCCAATGAGATATGAGTGATGGAGTTGATGATGGCCGATAAAAAAACCATGAACATCGATGTTCCGATCGCCACATGAGGCGGAAATAAAAACAATAGAATCATGGCAGGAACAATGATGGATCCTCCACCGATTCCGAAAAGCCCTGAAGCAAAACCCACAAAAAAGGTCAGCAGCAAAGCAAACCAAATAGGGTAACCATATACATATTCTTTCTGCTGCTTATCTATAAAAGTCGTTTGGCGCCCGTTATCGACAAACCAATGGACTTCCTTCAGATGCCCCCTGATCAATAAAAGCAAAGAGAGCAAGACTAGCAGAATGCCGAAATAAAGATTGAATGAAGGAAGATCCAGGTTTTTATTGACAAAGGCACCGATTATCGTTCCCGGTGCACTGCCTGCAAAGAAAATAATACCACTTTTGTAATCGACCGTCCCGACTTTCATGTAAGCTAAGGTTGAAGACAGACCAGTGAAAATCATCATAATAACGGATAAGCCGACAATTTGTTGAGGAGATAATTCAGGGAAAAAAGCAAAGCCTGTTCCAAGAAATAATAGTGCCGGAACCAGAATGACGCCTCCCCCTAAACCAATCAAAGCGCCTACGATACCGGAAACGATTCCGACAAGCGCCATGATGATAAAGACCATCAAAATCCTCCTTCAAACAGATCCATCTGTTTCGGCGAAAGGCCTTCAAATGCCAATCCGTTCATTTCCTGAAACTGTTTGGCGTCGCCTGCCGCATGTCCTCCCGAATTATTATTGAAGATGACATAGACATTTTCTGTGGTGTCGGACAATGCCTTTACGGCGCGGCTTATTTCTTCTAATTCTTTTTGATTGTAATCATAGAGATAGCGTACTTCGCGCCATTTTTGGCCATGCCCCGGATTGAGCCAGCCGTGCACATTGCGGCCGTGAAGACGCAGCAAGACTTTGTCTTTGCGTGTAGACACCGGAACAAGGGGAATGGAACCATCCCCTGCCTGCGGTTCATCACAAACTGAATGGATCAGATGGTTTTCTCGCAGAAACTCCAATGTCTTTTCGCTCATTCCTTCAGCATACCAGGATTGGTGGCGGAACTCGATAGCCATATCAAATTCCTTCAGTCGCTCCGTTATTTCACGAAGCTGGTCGACATTTTCTTTTTGGCAGTCGAACCATGGCGGAAACTGCAATAGCACCATCGCCAGTTTACCGGCTTCTTTCAACGGACGAATGGATTTGCTGAATGCATCAAACATCTCATCGCGCGTTTCAAATGGATTCTCTCCCCGTTGGTGGCCGGTCATGCCCTGATAGGCTTTCACCACAAACTGAAATTGATCAGGAGTTTCCTCAATCCACTTGCGGATATTCCGCTCGGGCTGTACAGCATAGAAAGAGGAATCCAATTCAACAATTGGAAAATGTGCGCTGTAATCAATCAATTTTTCTGTTTTCTTTGAGCCTGGGCTATAGACATCCGGATGATCTCCCCAACCCGTCAAACCTACATAGATCATTGTCCCGCCTCCATTTTTTCGTTATTATTTTATGATAGCATAGAAAAAAATCAGCGTCTTTATAATAGATTTCTGCCGATGGATTAAGCAGAACTGAGGGAATCTATTCTTATTATTCAGTTCCCTGCTTTTGGGTATGCTACACTTTCACAAAAGACTTGGGAGGTTGAACTGATGGAAAAACAGCCTTGGGACTCCAAAGGAATTATAAATAAGTTCGAAGCTCACCGCAACATGGAAATGGCCGCACCAATGGCTGCTTATATGCGCAATCAATTTGCTTTTTTAGGCATTAAAACACCTTTGCGAAAAGCCTTATTGAATCAGCAGTTCCGCGAATTCCATTTGCCCGAACGCAGGCATTTAACCGAAGAGGTATGGAAACTTTATGAGTTGCCGGAGCGCGAGTACCAATACGCTGCCATTGCTGTGCTTGAAAAAATGAAAACGCAGCTGACTTTGGAGGACCTGCCGTTTTTACAGCAAGTGATTGAAAGCAAATCCTGGTGGGACAGCGTCGACGCCATTGCACCGCGAACTTTGGGGCATGTTATTCAAACAGAACGCGCTGTCGGAACTCTTCATATGCTTAAATGGTCACAAGCAGAAAATATGTGGACAAACCGCGCTGCCATTCTCCATCAATTAAAATATAAGCAAGATACCGATCCTGCAGCACTCAGCCAAATCATTTTGAAGCACGCTGGTTCTTCTGAATTTTTCATTCAAAAAGCCATTGGCTGGGCATTGCGCGAGTATGCTAAAACAGATGCGGAGTGGGTTCGGACTTTCGTTTTCGAGCACTCCCTAATGCCGCTCAGTAAACGTGAAGCGTTGAAAAATATTAAATACTAAAAGCCTTCGTTTCACAGGAAATCCGTTTCTGCTGTGTCTCTTCTCTTTTTAAAAAAATCCCATTGATCATGCAGAAACGCTGTTTTCGTAATGACTGAAAATATCCGAATAAGATAACTAGGCAAAAGGCCTTGCCGCTTCGATGATCGTCTCTCCTCTTTCCATCAACGGGTACTTTGATGCTTTCTGGTCGTTCGTAGAAATTGGCAATCGTTCATATGGTTTTCCATCGTTGTGCCAAAGTTCCTAATAGAACACGAGCTGTAGTGCGATCCGAAAAAGTTGGCAATGGCTTTCGGCAATCCGAAAAAACCCGGCACCAATGCGCCGGGTTTTATCCTATTCACTATTTTCATCGGTTAAGAAGTTTTATCTTAATGACTTAAAATAATCCGCCTAGCCCTTTTCCGCCAATTACGGATTTAGCCGATTCGAAAAGCTCTTTCTTTTCGTTTTCATCGATTTTCCCGTCTTCATATGCTTGTTTGGCTTGTTCCATGACTTCTTTCGCCTGTCCTAAGTCTGCATTGCTTAATTTTTCTTTCAGTGCATCGAATGTTTGACTCATGTCCTACATTCCTCCTTTTAAATTTAAGCTCTTAGTTGCTATACCCATTCTGTAGACCCTAAAACTGAAGAATCCAGTAATCGCTTCTTATTTCCCTGAAAGAAATAAAAATAACCCTTGGCATGAACAATGTCATTGCCAAGGGTTTTGGATTAAACTATTAACCGATCGAGCCTTCCATTTCGAACTTGATCAAACGGTTCATTTCAACCGCATATTCCATTGGAAGTTCTTTCGTGAATGGTTCGATAAAGCCCATTACGATCATTTCTGTTGCTTCCTGTTCAGAAACGCCACGGCTCATCAAGTAGAACAATTGCTCTTCAGACACTTTCGAAACTTTCGCTTCGTGCTCCAAAGATACGTTGTCGTTCAGGATTTCATTGTATGGAATGGTATCAGAAGTAGACTGATTATCCATAATCAATGTATCACACTCGATGTTTGAACGAGCGCCATCGGCTTTGCGGCCGAAGTGAACGATTCCGCGATACGAAACTTTACCGCCTTGTTTCGAGATTGACTTCGAAACAATAGAAGAAGATGTATTAGGAGCCAAATGGATCATTTTCGCTCCAGCATCCTGATGTTGTCCTTTGCCGGCGATTGCAATCGACAACGTCATGCCGCGTGCGCCTTCGCCTTTCAAGTAAACAGCTGGGTATTTCATTGTCAATTTCGATCCGATGTTGCCATCGATCCATTCCATTGTACCGTTAGCGTCAACAAATGCACGCTTGGTCACTAGGTTATAGACGTTGTTCGCCCAGTTCTGGATGGTCGTGTAACGGCAATATGCATCTTTCTTCACAATGATTTCAACTACCGCTGAGTGAAGTGAATTCGTTGTGTAGACAGGAGCTGTACAGCCTTCCACGTAATGTACGCTTGCGCCTTCATCGACAATGATCAATGTACGTTCAAATTGACCCATGTTTTCAGAGTTGATACGGAAGTAAGCTTGTAGCGGAGATTCCACTTTGATGCCTTTAGGCACGTAGATGAAAGATCCACCAGACCATACTGCAGTATTCAATGCAGCGAATTTATTGTCAGCTGCCGGGATGACCGACTGCCAGTATTCTTTGAACAGGTCTTCGTTTTCACGAAGAGCGGCACCGGTGTCTTTAAAGACGATCCCCATATCTTCCAATTCAACTTTCATGTTGTGGTAAACCACTTCAGATTCATACTGAGCCGATACACCAGCCAAATATTTTTGCTCTGCTTCTGGAATGCCCAACTTGTCGAATGTGCGTTTGATTTCTTCAGGAACTTCATCCCAAGAAGTCTGGCTTGCTTCAGATGGTTTTACGTAATACGTAATTTCATCAAAGTTCAACGAACCCAAATCTCCGCCCCATTGTGGCATCGGCATTGAGTAAAACAATTTCAATGCTTTCAGACGGGATTTCAACATCCATTCCGGTTCTTCTTTGATCTTCGAAATTTCTCTTACAATATCTTCAGTAAGTCCACGTTTGGATCTGAAAACTGAAACATCCTTGTCGTGGAACCCATATTTATAATCACCGATTTCCGGCATTTTTTTCGCCATCGTCGTTCCTCCGTTCTGTGTTACGATTTTTCTTCGTTTTGCACGCCTTTTTCCATGGCTTTCCAAGCTAAAGTCGCACATTTAATACGGGCCGGGAACTGAGAGACGCCTTGCAATGCTTCAATGTCACCAAGGTCAATCGAATCATCGTACTCTTTGCCAAGCATCATATCAGAAAAGATGCCGGAAAGCCGTAATGCCGTATCAATTTCCTGCCCCTTAACTGCCTGCGTCATCATCGAAGCTGAAGCCATAGAAATCGAACATCCTTCACCGTCAAACTTCGCATCTTTGACGATGCCGTCTTCGACCTGCAAAGTCAGATGGATGCGATCTCCACAGGTCGGATTGTTCATCTCGATATTGACGCTGTTGTTTTCAATTGTGCCCTTATTGCGGGGCGTTTTGTAATGGTCCATAATGACGCGTCGGTATAATTGATCTAAATTAGAAGACATCGTTGAAATACTCCTTTGCTGAACGCAGACCTTCCACTAAGCGGTCAACATCTGACTCGCTATTGTATAAGTAGAAGCTTGCGCGTGCTGTAGCTGTAACTTCCAGCCATTTCATCAAAGGCTGCGCACAGTGATGGCCTGCACGAACCGCAATACCGCTCATGTCAAGGACAGTGGCAACATCATGCGGATGGACATCGTTCAAGTTGAAGGTGACGATGCCTGCCCGATGCTGGGGATCAGCTGGACCGTAGATTTCCAGTCCTTCGATGCCGCCCATTTTATCCATCGCATAAGCAGCCATTTGGTGCTCATGTTTCTCAATTTCATTTAAGCCGATTTCGTTGAGAAAATCAATCGCTGCGCCTAATCCGACAGCACCTGCAATAATAGGTGTACCGCCTTCAAACTTCCAGGGCAGCTCTTTCCAAGTCGAATCGTACAATCCGACAAAATCAATCATTTCTCCACCAAACTCCACCGGTTCCATGTTGTTCAATAATTCTTTTTTGCCATAAAGAACGCCGATCCCTGTAGGGCCGCACATTTTATGGCCGGAAAAAGCAAAGAAATCACAGTCAAGCTGCTGTACATCTATTTTCAGATGCGGTGCTGCTTGAGCGCCATCGACAACCATAACCGCTCCATTTTCATGGGCGATCTGAGCGACTTCTTTAACCGGGTTCATAGTGCCGAGAACATTCGAGACATAGACCATCGAAACAATCTTCGTCCGTTCGGTTACAGCAGCGCGAACCTGCTCCAAGGAAATCGTGCCATCTTTTTCAAGTTCAACATATTTCAAAATAGCTCCACGTTCTTTCGCCAATTGTTGCCACGGAATAATATTGGAATGGTGTTCCATGTAGGTGATGACAATTTCATCGCCTTCATTCACATTGGCTCGGCCGTAGCTTTGCGCAACAAGGTTAATGGCTGTTGTCGTTCCCCGCAGGAAAATGATTTCTTCCGTTGAATTGGCGTTGATGAATTTCCGGACTTTGTCGCGCGCGCCTTCGTACTTTTCAGTTGCACGGTTCCCGAGCGTATGGACGCCCCGATGTACGTTGGCATTGTCGAACTCATAGTAGTTCTTCATGGCTTCGATCACTTGAACCGGCTTCTGTGAAGTGGCTGCACTGTCCAGATAAACAAGCGGATGCCCATTTATTTCTTGGTTGAGTATCGGAAAATAGCTTTTTATCTCTTGGTTGATCATTAGCGGACTTTCCTTTCGATAACCTCCGTCAATTGCTTTTTAACGCCTTCGATTGGCAATACACGGACAACCGGTGCCAGGAAGCCGTGAATAACAAGACGTTCAGCTTCTTGTTTTGTAATGCCTCGGCTCATCAAATAATACAATTGAAGCGGATCAACACGTCCGACTGATGCAGCGTGTCCTGCAGTTACGTCATCTTCATCGATTAGAAGAATCGGGTTAGCGTCTCCACGTGCTTTTTCACTCAACATCAGCACACGCGATTCCTGTTCGGCATTGGCTTTTGATGCACCGTGTTCGATTTTACCGATCCCGTTGAAAATAGCAGATGCGGCTTCTTTCATAACGCCGTGAGTCAAGATCTGGCCTTCTGAATTTTTGCCCCAATGCCTTACAGTTGTTGTAAAGTTCTGTTTCTGGGACCCTCTTCCAACTACCACTGTTTTTGTATCACCTGTTGAGTTATCGCCAATCAGGTAAGTTGTATTTTCAGAGATGGTATCGCTGTCGTTCATCATGCCAAGTGCCCATTCAATCGTCGCATCTCGTTTTGCCACTCCGCGGCGGTTGATGTAAGCAGTAAATCCTTCAGCCAATACATCTACTGCGCCGTAAGTGATTTTTGCATTATCTTCCGCAATGACTTCAGAAACGATATTCGCCAATCCGTTCGCGTGCGGAACAGTGGAGATATAGGTTTCAACGTAAGTCACCTGGCTGCTTGTGTCTGCTACCACCAACACGTGGTTGAACAGCGAAGCATCTTCATTGTCATGAATGAATACCACTTGTACAGGTTCTTCAACTATGACGTTTTTAGGAACATAAAGAAATACTCCGCCGTTTAATAAAGCTGCATGAAGTGATGTCAATTTATGTTCTTCAGCTTTTACTGCCTCATTCATAAAGTATTTCCCAACAAGATCTGCATGGTCACGAATCGCTGTGAAGATATCTGTCAAGATAACTCCCTGTGCTTTCAGCTCTTCAGGCAATGCTAAATAGGCTGGTGTATTGTTATGCTGGATATACAAGCTTTTCTGTTTCAAGTCAACAAGAGACTGAACCTCTTCAGGCAGCTCTGTAAGCGATGAGTAAGTTGAACTCTCTGTTGAATGAACCGGAAATTCTGTAAAGTTCCAAGCAGTGATTTTTGTTTTATCAGGTTTTGGCAACGGCAATGTTTCTGCAGCTGCAAGCGCCTGAACACGCAAGTTTGTAAACTCTTCAGGTTCTGATTTAGAAGCCGAGAAGGAACGTACTTCCTGCTCGGTTATTGATAGATTTGTTTCAACCGTCACGTTAGTTGCCCCTTCCAATTAAGCTTGTTGTCCTACAGTCTCATCTTCGATGCCAAGTTCAGCTTTGATCCAGTCGTAGCCTTCAGCTTCAAGTTTGTGAGAAAGTTCTTCTCCACCTGATTTGACTACGCGTCCTTGCATCATTACATGGACATGGTCAGGAGTGATGTAGTTCAGCAAACGCTGGTAATGAGTGATGATCAAGCAGCCAAAGCTTTCGCTTCTCATTTGGTTAATGCCTTCTGAAACAACTTTCAATGCATCGATATCCAAACCAGAGTCAATCTCATCCAGAATCGCGAATTTCGGTTTGATCATCATCAATTGAAGAATCTCATTGCGTTTCTTTTCCCCGCCTGAGAAGCCTTCGTTCAAGTAACGCTGTGCCATATCTTCCTGCATATCAAGCACTTCCATTTTGCTGTCCAACTCGCGGATGAATTTCATCAATGAAATTTCATCGCCTTCTTCGCGGCGTGCGTTCATTGCTGAACGCATAAAGTCAGCATTGGTCACTCCAGAAATTTCGCTTGGATATTGCATACCTAGGAAAAGGCCAGCGCGTGCGCGTTCGTCAACTTCCATCTCGAGAACGTCTTCGCCGTCCAAAGTGATAGATCCTTGAGTAATTTCATATTTTGGATGCCCCATGATAGCCGATGCTAAAGTAGATTTCCCTGTGCCGTTAGGCCCCATGATTGCATGTATTTCACCTGTATTAATTGTTAAGTCTACACCCTTTAAAATCTCTTTGTCTTCGATTTTAACGTGTAAATCTTTAATGACCAAAGTTGACATGTAAATACCTCCATAAAGTTAATTTTGAATGGCAAAGCATTCTTAATTAGTATCATTCTAATCTTAACCCATATTCACCTTACTGGCAAATCATTAAACTGCTTCAAAAGTTTAAGCAAAACATTTTAGAATACTGTATTTCCTAGTATTTTCTAAAAGCGCTGTATGACAACTGTCATGCTTCTATATTTTCAATAAAAGGTATCTAAATGAGAATCCGTATCAATAAAAAACCAGCATCCGAGGATGCTGGTTCCGTTTTTATATGTTTAGTCTCGATGTACCTGCCGTTCGATTTGGCTGGCTACTTTTTGGCCTAGCTGATAATCCTGTTCACGGCGCTGTTCCACTTCGATGATTTTGTCAGGGTCATTTTGGTACTCGTCAATTCCGAAACCATGTGCGTTTCTGAATGCCTGTTCCATTTTCTCCGTCTTTTCAATTCCTTGCGATTCGATAATGAACCATTCCTTTCAATCTTTTGGGATTTAGGATTACGTTTGTAAGTATACCCCATCAACAACCATATAAACACGGCTATTGTCTAATTAATCTGAAAATAGAACTATTTCCTTATTAATCTACCAATATCAGAAAACCCCAGACAAGTGAATGTCTGGGGTTCAATCTATTTACTGTGAAACTTCATTGTAGACGCTCGAAGGGGCTAAATCCTGCTCCACCAACAATTCATTTAACAAAGCATCCGCTTCACCAAACTTTTTGTCAGCTGCTTCAAAAGAAGCGCCTTTCGCCAATGCTTCGGCTTTCATCTCATAAGATTCCATTATCGCTGTAAATGCTGTTTCGATTTGTTCTTGCTGACCTTCCAATGCTGTTGGAATTTCTAAGGTTTCTACAGCATCTGCCGCATTTTCAGCAGATAGGATAGCTGCATCCTTCATTGTCTGCAGTTCCTCACCCTCTGGCAATGTACCTTCAGCTTGGCCCATTTCAAACAAATTCAAATCGCCGTCAACTGCATTGATCGTATTTGGAATGGCCATATAAAACTTCATCAATTCTTGCTTTACATCTTTGTCCGTTTCAGTAGCGGTTGAGCCTGCAGTCGCTTCTTTCGTATCGGATGTTTCATCTGTTCCACATGCCGCCAAAAAAACGGTGGCAGTTAACGCGATTGCTGTAAATTTCTTCATGATGTTTCCCCCTATTGTGTAATATCTCCGTTATAATAGCACAGAAATTACCAATAGAATAGACTAGATGAAATAGCCGCAATCTCCAGAATCGCTTAATTATTGCAAACTTTTCTTGCCATTTGTAAAACGGTCTACAATATGTGCCAAAGCGCCGTCACCCGTGACGTTGGCAGCTGTTCCAAAGCTGTCCTGGGCCATGTAAAGGGCGATCATCAACGCCACCATAGTAGGGTCAAATCCAAGCATGACTTCCAGCAATCCGATTGCTGCCATAACAGCGCCTCCCGGAACTCCTGGAGCTGCTATCATCGTAACGCCCAACATTAAAATGAATGGAAAGAAATCGCTGAACACTGGGGTTCCGCCCGTCAACAATAAGACACCGATGGCACAGGACACCAAAGTAATGGTACTGCCTGACAAATGAATCGTCGCAAACAAAGGAACTGTAAAGTCCGCTACCCGTTCATTGGCACCCGATTTGCGTGCCTGGCGAAGCGTCACCGGGATAGTCGCTGCTGAAGACTGCGTTCCTAGAGCTGTAAAATAAGCCGGCATCATGGTTTTTAGTAGGATAAATGGATTTCTTCCTTTCAATGCTCCTGCTGTTGAATACTGCAGCAATAGCATTACCCAATGCAGAATGATGATCATGACAAAGACAATCGCAAACAATGACAGAATTTCAAATACGGCTCCGCCATACGCCATGTTCGCAAAAATACCAAAGATATGAAATGGCAAAAGAGGAATGATGACATAAGAAATTGTCTTTTCAATAATCGCCTGGAATTCATCAAAAAACGAAACCATAACTTTGCTGCCCGTTGACGCCATGCCGATACCGAGCAAGAACGCGAGAATCAGTGCAGACATCACACCAAAGACAGGGGGCATGTCTAATGTAATGAACGTCGCTGCTAATGCCTTTTCCGGATCTTCCATGCCACTTAAAGAACCTTCTTGCATAAAATTAGGCAAGACTGTAACTGCCACAAAAAAAGCTAACACGCCTGCTATGATGGTAGACGCATATGCTGCACCAGTAGCCATCCCCAGTAATTTGCCTGAACCTTTTCCTAATTTCGCAATACCTGGAGCAATGAACCCAAGAATGATCAACGGCACCACAAAGTTTAGGAAATTTCCGAAAAGCGATGTAAAGGTAGCGAAAACCCGCACCATACTTTCCGGTGCAACTAATCCAATAAGGACACCTAAAACGATTGCCACAATGATTCTCGGCAATAAACCAAAATTGAATTTCACGAAATTGTCCTCCTCATATGAACAAATGCTTCTTTTTTATTATTCAAAAGTAGCACAGACTAAGACAAAATGTAAGTTATACATTAATTTACGGAATATTTTTATTATTTCACCAAAAATAAAAAAGCATCCCGAAAGATGCTTTTTAAAATCAATCTACTGGTACGACCGCTCCGCCCCACTCTTCCAGAATGAAATCCTGGATTTCCTGAGATGTCAAAACTTCTACCAATGCTTTTACATTTTCATTCTCTTCATCGCCAGCGCGAACAGCAATAATGTTTACATAAGGCGACTCTGATGATTCAAGTGCAATTGAATCTTCCAACGGGCTAATTCCTGCATCAATGGCATAGTTGGAATTGATCAAGACAGCATCGCCTTCACCGGATTCATACATTTGAACCAGCAGGGCTGCCTCATAGTTCGCGTCAAACTGAAGATTTTTAGGATTTTCAACAACATCGCTTACTTCAGCAGCTGTTTTATCAACGCCTTCAGCCAATTTGATCAAACCTTCAGCTTCAAGCAGTGACAGAATACGCCCATGATCCGCTACCGAGTTGCTCATCAAAATCGTACCGCCTTCTGGAAGTTCATCAAGAGATGCGTAATCCTGTGAGTAGACTCCGATTGGTTCGATGTGGATTCCGCCAGCATTTTCGAATTCATAGCCATGATCCGCTACCTGTGATTCTAAATACGGAATATGCTGGAAGTAGTTGGCATCAATTTCACCAGACTCCAAGTCTTCGTTAGGGAGGACATAATCCTGATATGTTTCAATTTCCAATTCGATTCCTTGTTCTTCAAGGAGTGGCTGTGCTTGCTCTAGAATTTCAGCATGGGGTACATTGGAAGCACCAACACGCAAAGTTTTAGATTCTTCTTCACCCGCTCCGCCATTTCCGCATCCTGCAAGTACTAAAGCTGTCAACGCTGTTCCTACTACAAATTTCTTCATCTTTATCTCTCCCTTTTGCTGTGTTTTAGTTTATGGAACGGAAAATCCGCAATTACCGTTTATCTGCTTTTGTTGTTACCAAATCACCAATATATTGAATGACGAACACAATGATCAAGATTAGAATCGTCGCCATCAATGTAACGTCTTCACGGCTGCGCTGAAAACCATCCAGGAAAGCCAATGTCCCAAGGCCGCCTGCACCGATGATGCCTGCCATAGCCGTATAGCCGACCAATGCGATGGCTGTTACCGTAATTCCGGAAATCAATGCCGGTTTCGATTCAGGCAGTAGCACTTTCCAAATGATTGTGCCGGTCGTCGCGCCCATAGAGCGAGCTGCTTCGATGACTCCTTTGTCGATTTCCTTTAATGCAATCAACACCATGCGTGCATAAAATGGAGCTGAGCCGATGATCAATGCGGGCAAAGCTGCGTTTGGCCCCCGAATGGAACCCATCAGGAATAACGTAAAAGGAATCAATAAAATAATCAAAATGATAAATGGAATGGAACGGAATATATTCACGAATGCACCTGTCAGCCAATTGACCACTTTATTGGCCCATAATTGTTTAGGAGCTGTCAAAAATAACAGGATTCCAAGAGCCAAACCGATGATGAATGTAAACAACGTTGATAAAGCTGTCATATAAAGAGTTTCAAGTGTGGCTTCCCACATACTGTCCCAATCTACATTGGGGAATAACGAATCAATCATTATGCATTACCTCCGTTTGAACATCTTCAGAGTGGAGAAATGCCAAAGCTTCTTCCATTTCACCAGGAGAGCCTTTCAACTGAAGAATCAATGTTCCATAAGCTCCACGTTGCGTATGCGAAATATTGCCTTGAACGATATTGACTTCCACCGAATGGCTGCGAATCAGTTTTGTCAGAATTGGCTGTTCGGTTTGTTCTCCGACAAAAACCAATTTCACCAGTTCGCCTGTCGGATACAACTCACGAAGGTTTTTGATGGTTTCCTGTGAATCTCCACTATCAGTGACCTGGGCCACGAAGCGTTTGGTGATTTCTTCTTTTGGTGATTGGAAAACATTCAGAACATCTCCGAGCTCCACGACACGCCCGCCTTCCATTACAGCAACACGATGACAGATTTTTCGGATGACGTGCATTTCATGAGTGATCAATACGATGGTCAAGCCTAATCGCTTGTTGATATCGACCAATAAATCAAGGATTGCGTCTGTTGTTTCCGGATCAAGCGCAGAAGTTGCTTCATCGCATAATAGGACTTCCGGATCGTTCGCCAGCGCACGGGCAATACCGACACGCTGCTTCTGTCCGCCAGACAGTTCCGATGGATAAGCATTTTCGCGGCCCGATAATCCAACCAGCTCAATCAGTTCCTGAACCCGTTTTCCACGCTGCGCTTTTGAGACTCCCGCAATTTCCAAAGGGAATTCGATGTTCTCTTTAACCGTCCTCGACCATAATAAGTTGAAATGCTGGAAAATCATACTGACTTTCTGGCGCGCTTTCCGCAATTCTCCGCCTTTAATGGAAGTAATTACCTTACCGTTGATTTCCACAGTGCCGGAAGTCGGTTTTTCCAATCCATTCAATAAGCGGATTAATGTACTTTTACCGGCTCCACTATATCCGATAATCCCAAATATTTCTCCATCAGCAATAGATAAATCAACTTGGTCGACAGCCGTAAGAACCGCCTTGCCTGTATCAAATTTTTTCGTCACTTTCTTTAACTCGATCATTCGTTGAACACCCCTGAATCCTAAAAATAAAAAACCCTTCCGCGCATAACTGAGCAGAAGGGCAAACGTATATTATACGGAAACCAATCTCTCATCTTCCAAAGCTTTCGCTTCGTGTGATTTGGCACCATTTCATTTTCATGACGGTTGCCGGGCTTCATAGGGCACTTCCCTCCACCACTCTTAATAAGAGTTCGATATGAAATTAGTAAAACAGAATAGATTTTAATTGGTGGTAAATCTTACGCTTCTCCTATTTCAAATAGATTCCCGCGCTTTTCTTACCAGAAATTCAATTTACCATGACCGGCTATATTCGTCAACAGTTTTCAACTTGCCATATAAATAAGGAACCGACTGGAAAGCGTAAATCTTCTCCTTAAGTTTGCCATTCTCTGTAATCAGCAGGCAAGGAACACTTTCCACTTCATACATTCCTGCAATTTCCTGTACATAGTTCAAGTTCGCTTTGCCAATCGGAAGATCCGGCAATAGTTCTGTGACAACCGACAGCATTTTGGAAGCTACCTGACAAGTCCCGCACATCGGTGTGTATAAGTAATACGCGGTAGTGCGATTGGTATTCTTTTCTTTGATCCATTCTTTATGAGTCCATTCCTGCATCGTCTTCATCCCTCTGTTAATAGCTTATTGACCTGGACATTCGCTGAGATGAGCACATCCATCAGGATCCGGAGCGGCGTTGCTGCGACTTCCTTGTAGCTTCGGTTCACATAAAAATGCCGGGCTTCAGGGAACTCACGCTTGACCAGCTTCCGCAATTTTTCTCCTGAAGAGTCTGCATCCACTAATATAATGATGTCTTGGCCTTCATATGGCAGCAGCAATTCTTCAAGTCTCGTTGGACTTACTGTACCATTTGTGCAAAGAATCGTCACGGGTTCTGCAATGAGCGGTGCAATTCTCGTCTTATCACTGAGCCCTTCCACAACAATCACCTTTCCCATAACACTCACCCCATCGAATATAGAATAAGTTCAAAAGCTGTTTCTATATAAGTTGAAATATACCCCTTTATATTGAGTTATTCCACAAATAAGCTTTTCAAAAACCAGTTGGTACACGGTTAGTTCAAGAGATTGGACTCGATAACTAGTGAATAGGGGTTCTTCACAACTCTCTCCGTCTTTGACGCGAATAAAAAAAGCGCCAAATTAAAGGCGCTTTCCGGGAATTATTCGTTGGTCATTTCTTTGTATTGATCAGCATTCATCAAATCACTGATTTCTTCTTCAGAAGGGGCTTCAATAACCACCATCCATGCCTGCTCGTAAGGTGACTCGTTGACGAATTCCGGGCTGTCTTCAAGCTCGGAGTTGACTTCGATCACTTTGCCGCTGATTGGTGCGTATAATTCCGAAACTGTTTTAACGGATTCAACGCTGCCGAAAGGCTGGTCTTTTTTCAGTTCATCGCCAACTTGTGGAAGTTCAACAAATACGATATCCCCCAATTCAGCCTGTGCGAAATGAGTAATTCCGATACGCGCATTGCCATCTTCGATCTTAACCCATTCATGTTCTTTAGAATAACGAAGTTCTGCTGGTGTGCTCATCTTGACCCCTCCAAATTATGTAGTTGATTCAATTTCAGTTTGACATAAACAGCTGTGAAATACAAGATGATGCCGTTTCTTAAAGCCAGCTATTCTGGTAATCGGCTTCTTTAAAACCTAGTGTCACCTTTTTTCCATCCCAAGCCAACGGACGCTTGATCAACATGCCATCTGAAGCCAAAAGCTCTAATTGCTGTTCTTCGGTCATGCTCGATAGTTTGTCTTTCAAGCCAAGCGAACGATAGATTAAACCGCTTGTATTGAAAAACTTCTTCAATTCCAAGCCGCTGGCCTCATGGATTTCAGCCAATTGCTCTTTTGTCGGCGGATTTTCTGCGATATGTATTTCATTATATTCCACATTATTTTTGTCCAGCCAACTTTTTGCTTTCCGGCAAGTTGTACATTTCGGGTATGCGTAATAAGTAATCAAGTTAGACCCTCCCTTTTTTCTAAGCTTACCAAAAAGAAGGCTTCCGGTCGACGCAAAAAAAACAGGCAAATCCGATAAGTTCGGATCTGCCTATTTCCGTTATCCTTTAAACGATGTATTTCTCAACGTCAATCAACTTAACAGCCGCTTCGCGTTTTTTCGCAATGACGTTGTAAGGAGTTGAACGGGTCAATTTACGCAATGCTGAAAGCATCATGCGCTGGTTGTCGCCTTCGATGGCTGCAATCAACGTTTCTTTGGCATCCTTTTCAATCTGGTCGAATGCTTCCTGGCAATAGATCTGCGTATAAAGAAGTTTTTGCTTGGCTTTTTCTTCACCTGAAGCAGCAATTGCTTTTTCTGTACGCAATACTACTGATTCCATCGCAAAGACGTTGCTCACGATGTCCGCGATGTTGACAAGCACTTCCTGCTCCGCTTCCAACTTCGTTCCATATGTCTGAGCTGCTAGGCCTGCAGCGAGCAAAGCAATTTTCTTCGCATTTTTCACCAAGTACTTCTCCTGAGCCAAAGCTTCTGTGCCAACTTCTTCCGGCATCATCATCATCAGCTCTTCCTGAAGCTTCTGTGCATGCTGCAATAATGGCAATTCACCTTTCATTGCTTTACGCAGTAGCGTTCCAGGTACCAATAGGCGGTTGATTTCATTCGTTCCTTCAAAAATACGGTTGATGCGTGAATCACGGTAAATGCGTTCGATTTCATACTCCTGCATGAAGCCGTAGCCTCCGTGCAACTGAACGCCTTCATCTACGATATAATCCAATGTTTCCGTACCGAAGAATTTATTAAGTGAACATTCTACTGCAAATTCAGCGATCGAATCAGCCACTAATTTGCCATCAGCGTGCTGCTCATCCGTAAAGCTGCTCATGCGGTCTTCGAACAATCCAACAGTACGATATACAGAGCTTTCAACTGCGTATAATTTAGATGCCATTGTCGCCAATTTCTCACGCGTCAAGTTGAATGAAGAAATCGGTGTCTTGAATTGCTGGCGTTGGTTCGTGTAAGGAATCGTCAATTCCATTGCGCGCTTAGAAGCTCCGATCGTGCCGACTCCCAATTTGTAGCGGCCGATGTTCAAGATGTTGAACGCAATGATATGTCCGCGCCCAGCTTCACCTAATAGGTTTTCGACAGGAACTTCAGCATCCTGAAGGATCAACGTCCGTGTAGAAGACGATTTGATGCCCATTTTCTTTTCTTCCGGTCCAACAGAAACGCCAGGGAATTCGCGCTCTACAATAAAGGCAGAGAATTTGTCTCCGTCAATTTTTGCATAGACTACGAATACATCCGCAAATCCAGCGTTGGTAATCCATTGCTTTTCACCGTTCAATACGTAATGTGTGCCTGCTTCGTTCAGCTTGGCAACTGTTTTCGCACCTAATGCATCCGACCCTGAGCTTGGCTCAGTCAAAGCGTAAGCTGCAATCATTTCACCGGTCGCAAGGCGCGGCAAGTAGCTTTGTTTTTGTTCTTCATTACCGAAAAGAACGATTGGCAGTGAGCCGATGCCAACGTGTGCTCCGTGAGTGATTGAGAAGCCGCCCGCTTTCGACATTTTTTCAGCGATTAAAGCAGATGCGATTTTGTCTAATCCTAAACCGCCGTATTGTTCCGGAACATCAGCGCCAAGAAGGCCTAGGTCGCCAGCTGTTTTCAACAGACGGACAGAATGCTCAAATTCATGGTTTTCCAGTTTTTCAACAACCGGCATTACTTCTGTGTTGACGTAATCCTCAGTCGTTTTCGCGATCATTTTTTGTTCTTCTGTGAAATCTTCCGGTGTGAATACCCGTGACAGATCCGCATCTTCGATTAAGAAACTACCGCCTTTGATCAATGTTTTTGATTGTTCCATTTTGTATTCCTCCTATTTTGTAATTGCTTATTATGTTCTATTTTAAAGAAATCGCTCCAGGCGGACCCTTTCCGCTGGAGTCTCCGCTGTTATGCTCCATATCCATACAAAATATTTATCACATTCAGTTCTACAACATTTCAAAGACGCCTGCTGCGCCCATTCCTCCACCGATACACATCGTGACGACGCCGAACTGCTTGCCTTGGCGCTTCAATTCACTCATCATGCGAATCGTCAGGATCGAGCCCGTCGCACCCAGCGGATGGCCAAGTGCAATGGCTCCTCCGTTGAAGTTGACTTTGTCGATATCCAACCCAAGTTCACGAATGACGCCAAGCGACTGGGAAGCGAATGCTTCGTTCAATTCCCATACATCGATGTCATCAATCGTCAATCCAGCCAATTTCAAAGCTTTTGGAATGGCTACGACAGGACCGATGCCCATCACTTCAGGTGGTACGCCGCCTGTGGCAAACGAGCGGAATTTCGCGATTGGTTTCAAGCCCAAAGATTCTGCTTTTTCGCGGTCCATCACCAGCAAAGCGCCGGCGCCGTCAGAAGTTTGTGAAGAGTTTCCGGCGGTAACTGTGCCGCGCGCTGAGAAAGCAGAGCGCAATTTGTTCAAGGTTTGGATGCTGGTGCCATGGCGGACGCCTTCATCCATTTCGAACATAGACGTTTTCTCCTGATATTTATTGTTTTCATCAACATATCGTTTCGTCACTTCGACAGGCACAACTTCTTCATCAAAGTGCCCGGCTGCAATGGCTGCTGCCGCTTTTTCATGGGAACGGACAGAAAATGCATCCTGGTCTTCACGACTGATGCCGTATTGTGTGGCTACTTGTTCTGCCGTATGCCCCATGCTCATATAGTATTGCGGTGCTGTTTCTGCCAATTTCGCGTTTGGACGGATGACATTGCCCATCATCGGCACCATGCTCATCGATTCTACGCCGCCTGCAATGATTGCTTCAGCTGAACCAACCATGATGCGTTCTGCTGCATAGGCGATCGACTGAAGGCCTGAAGAACAGAAACGGTTGACGGTAACGGCTGACACGGTATCCGGCAAGCCTGCAAGTGCTCCGATATTGCGTGCGATGTTCATGCCTTGTTCTGCTTCCGGCATGGCACACCCCATAATCAAATCATCTATCGGCCCGTCGTACCCGCCAGCCCGCTGTAGCGTTTCTCTAACAACCAATGCGCCGAAATCATCCGGACGCACCGTGGCTAAAGAACCTTTTGCCGCTTTTCCGACCGGTGTTCGAGCACTGGCCACAATTACTGCTTCACGCATTTTTAGTTCCTCCTTTTATGATCAACGATTAATTACGTAATGGCTTTCCTTTGACCAGCATATGCTGCATGCGCTGCTGGGTTTTCGGTTCTGCTACAAGACTTAAGAACGCTTGGCGCTCAAGATCAAGCAAGTATTGCTCGTCCACTTTCGTGCCATAGGGAACTTTTCCGCCTGACAGCACAAACGCCAGTTTCTTAGCGATTTTTAAATCGTATTCACTGATATAGCCGGAAATGAACATGCCTTCTGCGCCCAATAACAGGGTCGCGTAGCCAGGTTCACCGGTTACCGGTACTTTTTCGCGTTGTGGTGCCTGATAGCCCGTTTCGTAGAGTGCAAGAGCCGCTTGTTTCGCATCGTAGATCAAATGGTCGCTGTTGACGCTGATGCCGTCCACGAAATTCAAGAAGTTATTTTCACGTGCTTCTTCTGCTGACGTGGAGACTTTCGCCATCGCAATCGATTCGAATACTTTGCTGGCGACGTTTTGATAATCTACGGTCACGCCATTTGGCAAACCTTTCAACTGCTTCATATAAAGCTCTTTGTTTCCACCGCCGCCTGGAATCAAGCCTACGCCTGCTTCAACTAGGCCCATATATGTCTCCATCGAAGCCTGGATGTGTGCAGCTGGCAAAGCCACTTCTGCGCCGCCGCCAAGAGACATGCCGAATGGTGCTGCTACTACTGGTTTGCTGCTGTATTTGATTTTCATCATGGCATTTTGGAATGTCTTGATGGTGAAATCAAGTTCAAAAATATTGTCATCCTGTGCTTCCATCAAAATCATGGCGAGGTTTGCGCCTACACAGAAATTCTTGCCTTGGTTGCCTATGACAAGCCCTTTGAAGTTTTTCTCCACTTCATCGACTGCGTAATTGATCATTTGCATGATATCCAAGCCAATGGCATTCGAGCGTGAATGAAATTCAAGCAATGCAATCCCGTCGCCTAAGTCAATCAAGCTTGCACCTGAATTTGATTTGATGACGCCGTGCTTTTTCTTGTAGCGTTTCAAGTCAATCACTTTTTCATTCACTGGAACTGGCTGATAGCTTGTGCCGTTGAAGAAATGAAGGTCGTTATTTTCTTCTTTATAGAAGGTTTCGTTTCCGCTGTCGAGCAAGGCCTGCACGAATGCTGGAACCGGGTGCCCTTCCTGTTTCATTTTTTCAACTGATTTTTGGACACCGATGGCATCCCACGTTTCAAACGGACCTTGTTCCCAGCCAAAGCCCCACTTCATGGCATTGTCGATAGCAACGATGTCGTCTGCAATTTCCCCGTTCAATTCCGCTGAATAACGCAACGTTGGAGCAAGAACGCTCCAAAGCAGCTCGCCAGTGCGGTCTTCTGCATAAACAAGCGTTTTCATTTTAGCTGAAAGCCCTTTTTGCTGCTTTGCCATTTCCTGTGAAGGCGTTTTCAATTTTCCCGCTGTACGGTATTCAAGCGTCTCCGGATCAAGCTCCAGAATTTCTTTGTCTTTTTTCAAGAAAAACCCTTGGCCCGATTTTGCGCCAAGCCAACCGTTCTCTACCACCTTCTTCATAAATAAGGGGGCTTCGAACACTTTCTGTTCTTCACCTGAAGTTTGGTCATAGACATTTTTAGCCACGTGCATAAAGGTATCCAGTCCTACAACATCCAATGTACGGAATGTCGCTGATTTCGGACGGCCGATTAATGGCCCCGTTACAGAATCCACTTCCCCGATTGAATAGCCACGTGCCATCATTTCACGCAAAGTGACAAGTAATCCGTATGTTCCAATACGGTTAGCGATAAAGTTCGGTGTGTCTTTGGCGATAACCACGCCCTTGCCTAAAACGTCTTCTCCGAATGTTGTCATAAACTCCACGACTTCAGGAGCTGTGGTTTTCGCAGGAATTACTTCCAACAGTTTCAGATAGCGAGGCGGATTGAAAAAGTGGGTCCCAAGGAAGTGTTTGCCGAAATCTTCCGAGCGCCCTTCGACCATCGCATTGATGCTGATGCCCGATGTATTTGAAGAAATGATGGTGCCGTCTTTTCTGACGCCATCAATCTTTTCGTATAATGATTTTTTCACGTCAAGATTTTCAACAATGACTTCAATGATCCAATCAACTTCCTGTAATTTTCCAAGATCGTCTTCCAGATTTCCTGGTGTGATCAATTGAAGATTCTTTTTAGCTGTCAATGGAGCCGGCTTCTGCTTAAGCAGTTTCTGGATAGAACCAGTTGCAATGCGATTGCGTACCGCCTTGTCTTCTAAAGTTAACCCTTTTGCCTGTTCTTCCTTTGATAATTCACGCGGAACAATATCAAGCAATAATACAGGGATTCCTATATTTGCAAGGTGCGCTGCAATTCCTGAACCCATTACACCTGAACCGAGTACAGCCGCTTTTCTAATTTGGTAAGCCACTAGCAAACCCTCCTTGATTTTTTGAATGAACACTCATTCATTTTTTAGGTAAAAAAATAGAACGTTCTCTATGTCTCTTAGTGTAAGTTATATTTCCTTTTTTCGCAATATTTAATCGTTAAAAAATTCCCATAAATTTTCATAAACAGATTCTTTGCGATTTAAGAAAAGCACTGTAAACTTAAAGAGAACCTAGAAGGAGGCAACATGATGAAATCACTTACAACAAACGAACAATTTAACGAAGTCATAAAAGGCAACGATCCGGTTATCGTGAAATTCCAAGCAGGCTGGTGCCCAGATTGCACGCGCATGGACATGTTCATCGATCCAATCATTGAAGAATTCAACCAGTATCAATGGTTTAACGTCAACCGTGACGAACTTCCAGACCTTGCCGAAAAGTATGATGTCATGGGCATTCCAAGCCTGTTAATTTTCAAAGACGGTGAGAAGACCGCACATCTTCACAGTGCAAACGCTAAATCACCTGAATCGGTTACGGAATTTTTGAATGACCAAAAAGAGTAGGCTCCCGCCTGCTCCTTTTTTTCGCTATAATATAGAACGTATTAATTTTCCATCTACTGATGTAAACTCTATCTATAGTATACAAAGAGGCTGATCAAACATTTTTTCACAATTACGAATTGATTCAAGCATCTTACAAAAACCCCGGAGGTATTGGAATGGATCCACAACAGGAAATTAAAGAACTAAAAGAACAACTGGTCTATTATGAAAAGCTGATCAAAAACATGTCAGCCCCCATCATCCCATCGATTGTCCCTAAAACTATTTTAGTGCCGATAGCGGGTTTCATTTTCACAGACCGTTTTGATATGATCCGCACGAAAGTCTTGAAATATGCAGAAAAACATCGGGAAACAGAACGCGTCATTTTCGATTTCACGGGCGTGACTACGGATGATTTTGCCGAATTCGACTACGACGGGCTGGGCAGTGAATTGAGCCAGTTAAATTCTGCACTTGGACTTATGGGTCTGCGTGCCATTTACGCAGGGTTTAATCCATTATTTGTTCGCGAGATTGTCCATGCCGGCATCCAGGTAGAGCTGGAAGTATACACAACTTTCAGAGTCGCCTTGGAACAGTTGCTTACAGAAACCCCAAAATAGGATTAAAGAATAGTACATGCTGAGTGATCGTAAAGATATGGAGGTGTTTGCAGTGAAAAAGCTGATTGCATTTCAAGGGTTGTCCCAACACGACGAATCCGTTTCTGAGAAATACCGTTCTTCTGCATGCGGCCCTGTCACTGCCGCCGCTATCCTTCAACATCATGAAGGAATGGAACTGGGAATTGATCAGCTCTATCGATTGCTCGGCTCAACTCCTATCGGACTGTTTACTTGGCGATTGATTAGGAATTTCCATAAAGTTGCGGGCAAACGCTATGAAGTAAAAAAAATTCGAAGCATCGAAGAGGTTAAGAAGGAATTATTGGCCGGACACCCCCTTGCGATGAAGTTTGACCGTTATTTTACATTCCACTGGTTTTCAAAACCCCTATACAGCTACCATTGGGTACCCCTGATCGGCTTTAAGCAGGAAGCCGATGATTTGATTTTGTATATCCACGACAATGGACAAAAAAACCGCCCCAGCAAAATGCGGACGGTTTCTTATCAGGAAAATCGTAAAGTGTTAACCTTTGTGAAGATTACGCCCAGGGGTCGGCAGTAATGCCCACATCTTTTTCGAGCTGTTTGGCAAGCAGCAACAATTGCTGGTCGCGGCATAATTGAATATGTTCATTGGTGTAGGCAGGAACAGTGAGTTCCTCAAGCGCCACTTCCAACTGGATGTCACATTTGATGACAGCCAGTTTTTTTGACAGCAAAAGCATTTCCTTATGCTCGTCGATTTTCTTCTTCTGAGCAGGCTTTAATTCGTCGATGGCTTCAAGCACTCCATCCGTTGAACCGTAGTTCTGGATCAACTGAAGTGCTGTTTTCGGGCCAATGCCTTTGACTCCTGGATAACCGTCGCTCGGATCTCCCATAAACGCTTTGACATCCGCAAATTGTGAAGGCTGAATGCCATACTCTTCAATGAACCTTGCTTCGGTATAGACATCATAAACATGGTAGCCTTTTTTCATAAAAGCGACAGTGACCGAAGGCGTCAGCAATTGCAGCATGTCTTTATCACCCGTAATGATGGTGAAATCCACTTGTTCCTGCCACTGCTTCGTGAACGAACCGATAAAATCATCCGCTTCAATTCCCTTTTCCCCGTAATTCTTCCAGCCAAGCTGTTCGGAAATCGCCTGCGCCAAATCAAACTGGTGAACCATATCTTCAGGAGGTGCCGGACGGTTGGCTTTATAGCCCTCGAATAGATCCGTGCGGAATGTTTTTGCTCCCATATCCCAGCAAACAGCCATATGCGTCGGCTTCATCATTGTTTTAGCCGCCAGCACGTGGCGCGCAAATCCCTGTACACCATTCGTAGCCAATCCTTCAGTCGTCCGGAAGTATTGGCCGACGGCCGATGTTGCGAAAAATGAGCGGAACAGCAGCGCCATTCCATCCACTAATAATACATGCGGTTTTTCCATAGTTAAAAATCCTCCATCTTGTTGTTTCCTGACTCCCATTATACCTGTTCTCCAATGAAAAAACCGCCGAAGCGGCGGTTTTAACGTTTTCGTTTTATGGCTTTGTATTCAATATTCAATGCTTTGTAGAAAGACGCCATCATCAGCAACATGATGATGGAGAACGGGAATGCCGCTATGATCAACACAGTTTGCAAGGTATCGAGTCCGCCTGTTGATAACAAAATTACAGCGATTGCTGATTGGGCAATTCCCCATGTCAGTTTTACCGTATTTTGAGGATGCAATGATCCGCCTGTCGTCTGCATTCCAAGTACAAATGTCGCGGAATCGGCAGAAGTGACGAAAAACGTGGTAATCAGGAAAATCGCAATAACCGACAACAAAATACCAAGCGGCAATTCATTGAACACTGCGAACAAAGTTTCCTCTGTCAATAAGCCCGTCAGATCCACTCCACTGTTTTGTACATCAATTGCAGTGGTCCCAAATGCTGAGAACCAAAGGAAGCTGATAAAAGTTGGAATCATCAGGACACCTAAAAGGAACTGGCGAATGGTTCTTCCTTTAGATACACGCGCAATGAAAATGCCGACAAACGGAGCCCAAGAAATCCACCATGCCCAGTAGAAGATCGTCCATCCATCAATCCAGGCACGATTTTCACCATCTATAGGTGCCGAGCGGAAACTCATCTCAATCAGATTTTGGAAATATGTACCGACCGTATCTGTAAACATATTCATGATCAATAAAGTTGGTCCAAGTACAATGACTGCGATAAGCAATACGACTGCCAACACCATATTTGCATTGGACAGGTATTTGATTCCCTTACTCAATCCGCTCCAGGCAGAAATCATAAACAACACCGTTACAATGGCAATGATGACCAATTGAACAGCAAAGCTGTCTCCCGTAATTCCGTCAAATAAGAACGCTAGGCCGCCATTGATTTGAATAGCACCAAAGCCCAGAGTTGTTGCAACACCAACAACTGTCGCAAAAACAGCGATGACATCCACTAATGTCCCCCATGGACCTTTCATCTTATCTCCGAACAACGGCTTTAAAGTAGCGGAAATCAATCCCGGCTCCCCTTTTCTAAACTGGGCATATGCAAGCGCCAGTGCCACTACGGCATATATGGCCCAAGCATGAATTCCCCAATGGAAAAAGCTGAATCGCATTGATTCACGCATAGCTTCTGCGGTTCCGGGTTCAGCTGTAGCCGAATCGATCGCAAAATGCGACAGCGGCTCTGCAGCTCCCCAGAACACCAGACCGATTCCCATTCCTGCTGAGAATAGCATAGCAATCCATGTCCCGAATGAGAACTCGGGTTTGTCTGTATCTTTGCCCAGTTTAATCTGCCCCATCGGACTGATGAGGAAAAACAAACAGAACAAAACCATGATGGAAACTATCAATAAGTAATACCATCCGAACGAAGTTGTCAGGAACGATTCTATATTTCCTGTAACTTCTGCAAAATTATCAGGCGCAATGGCTCCGTAGCCAATGGCTAATAATACGAGTGCAAGTGCAATCCAAAATACATTGGTTACTTTCTTCATATAGTACCCCCTCCTTATTTTTATTCCGCTTTAACGGCCAGTGATCCCCCTACAGTTCTAAGTAGGAAGCCACTGACCGCCGAAGCCCGAATTGAGCAACTAAAATCAGTGGTGAATGAAGAACCTCCACCGACTCAAGTTTCTCTTTATCACAAGTGTAAAGCATACGGAAGATTTACTGTCCTGTCAAACCCGTTGTTTTAATTAAAATATGACACGGACAATATATTATATAACTGATAATTGCACCTATTTTCATTACCCTTATCTCCAATCTATAAACTTTTTTCTTATAAACAAGGAATAAAATGAAACTACTTAATATAATTTTAGTAGGAGACAGAGAAGGTTACTATAAAGTCACTTTCTGAAAGTACAATCGTTACTTTTAGAAAGTGCATAGAAAAACCAGATCCACAAGGGATCTGGTTGCTGTTTTATAAGTTAATTTTAACGTCTGCCGATTCGCGGAGTTTTGCGATTAATCCTTGGACAGCTTCACTTTCTTTTTGCATTTTAACTTGTTCTTCAAGTTGAGGCTTCACTTCTTCGAATGCTGGAAGTTCTTCACTGCCAGCCTCTTTTTGTTGAGCTTGAGCCTGCTCATAAACTTTCTTGAGCTCTTCTTCAGTCGGCTTGATTTCACCGGTCTCCTGAGCAACCAGTTGATCCACTTTCACTTGGGTTTGCACTTGCTTTCTCACTTCTTCTTCAGAAAGTCCCTGCTCTTCAAGTGCTGCCAAGAACTCTTCAGACGATGCCAGTCCGTTTTGCTCAGCCAATTCTTTCAACGAATCATCGGTCTGCTCATCTGTCACTTTGATCTTCTGTTTCTCTGTTTCTTGAACCAGCAGCTCTTGTGCAACTAAACTTTCCGCGATTTGCTCTTTCAGCTGAGCCTGGTCAACTTCTTGTCCAGACATCTGGGCCTGCATGGCCATCTGCTGGAATTGGCCTGTATAAGCCGATTCAAATTCTTTTTTATCGATTACTTCTCCATTTACTTCTGCAACGACATCAGGGATGTCTTTTAAATCAGGTTCCGGCATTTCCGGCTGTTCACCGGTTGCTTCATCTGCTGCTGCAGTTTCTTCTTGTGGCGCTGCTTCCTCGTTTGTTTTCTCTTCAGCATCGCCACCGCAAGCTGCCATTGCCGCCATTGATCCACCAAGTACAATTGTCAATAAAACTTTTTTAATCATTAAAATTCCCCTCTCAAACATCATGTCCGTTAGTGTAGCACATTGAGTCCAGCTGTGAAAACATAAACCATTGCTGAAGACTTGTGCATATGATTACAGGATAGAAATATGGCAATTTGTTCCCTATTTCATCTCACCTATATTCTTTCAACTTATAAAATCTTTGCTAGTAACAAATATGTCGTTTCTTGCTTCCAGCTCCATCAACCAGCAAATATCATTATGTACTTTTTTCACTTTCTTAAAACCGCATTTCTCATAGCACTGAACCGCTCTTGTATTAGAAACTTCAGGATCCAATACAATTAAATCCACGTCTTTCAAATGAGAAAGTGTGTTTGTGAATTTTGCGACCATGGTCGTCCCGATTCCTCGGTTAAAATATTCGGGTACTCCGATAAATTGATCGATACCGCATATATTCAATGTTGAAGGATAGCCGAATTCTGCCTGGATTTCTTGAGCTAATTTATAATATTGCATAAATCCGATTGGCATTGTGTCCAACTCCACAATAAACGGGTACACATGAACTTCTCCATTTACTCTCGGTTTATATTTTGCCTTTACCTGATCTAACAAATATGGGGAATCCACCTCTCCTTAGAATTCCAGAACTTCCGGTGTACTTAACCACCGAGCCATAATGTCATAATCGGCATGAACCATTTTGCGAATGGAAACTTTGTGAGAAATCATAAAAAAATCCCTCCAGTGCTTATATAGTCGAGGCAGTGGCTTCACAGTAAAATAAGGTTGGCTTTTGTAAGGAGAGATGGGTTCATCTTCTTCATTCTTGGATCAATAATTGTGAAATGATTTCAGCACTTCCTGGTGAAAACATAAACAGTGAAAAAGCAATACTTGCTGCTCCTATGCAGATTACTGCTGTTCGAATCAGCAAGGAAAATCGACTTTTCGAAAAGATTCCTTTCAACAGCAAATACATTCCGATGCCTAAAATTAAAAAATATCAAAATCCCATTGTGTCACCTCTTTCAAAGCCCTTTTATAAGAGGACGTCATCTATCATTAAAAGTTCGTAAAAACCCATTTCGCTCTGTATTCCCTTGTAAATCAGTGCTAAGGACCCTAATAAACCTTCTAATATAAATTGTTGATGGAAGACTCTGCTAGAAGTAGAAAGGAGCAGCAACAGAACAACAAAAAAACGCCAAAACCTGTAAGGGTTTTGACGTTTTTTATCTCACTATGGAGACGGCGGGAGTCGAACCCGCGTCCAGAAACTCCGCTACTTGAGCGTCTACGCGTGTAGCTTATTCATTGAGGTTTCATGCACCATTCTGCCAATAAGCAGGCGTCCTGGGCACTAATCTGAGAATCTCTCCCGTTTGCCTCAGATGGCAGCAAACGTTGTATCCCACTAAAGTTGAGCTTTACCCAGCCACATGGGCGATGGATAGATAAAGCAGATCCGAGCTTACGCTGCGAATGCTAGGTTTTGGTTTGTTTTGCCAGTTGTTATAAATACGTTGGTGACGGAGCCGACCCTCCGACGCGCGACCCAAGCCCAGATCATCCCTGTCGAATCCGTAACGTCCCCTTATTAAAAAGAGACACGGAAGATGAATAAACAGCTTCATGTGCTATATCTCTAGTATAAGGCAACATTGGTCTGACATCAAGTCTTAGCGATTGTGTTCTTTTATGGCACGGTCGATTTGCCGTTTTGCGTCTTTTTTCTTCAAATCTTCCCGTTTATCGTAGTTTTTCTTCCCTTTACCGACACCAAGCAAAATTTTCGCAAAGCCGTCTTTCAAATACATTTTCAGTGGAATGATTGCAGAACCCTGCACTTTCGAATGCGCCTGCAAGTCCGCGATCTGTTTTTTATGCAGCAACAGTTTGCGTGACCGTGTCGGGTCGTGGTTAAACTGGTTGCCCTGCTCGTAAGGGTTGATATGCATATTGGAAATCCAGGCTTCTCCATTACGGATCCGAACAAACGAATCCTTCAATTGGACTTTGCCGTTTCGTGCAGATTTAATCTCAGTACCCTGCAAGACAATCCCTGCCTCGATCGTTTCTTCGATGAAAAAATCGAAACCGGCTTTCTTGTTTTGGGCAATTACTTTGCCTTCTCCTTTGGCCATGTGGTTTCACCTCAGCTAGATTCAAAAAAGCGGCTCTGAAGCCGCTATTTTATTTTTTCTTGTTGCGTCCTTGTTTTGCGGCGCCTTCATAAAACTTTTTCTTTTTGTTTTTTGGCTTGCGTGTAGGACCGCCGCCTTCTGGCTTCTTGCCGTCGCGTCCCGGTTTTCCGCCACCGTCTTTTTTCGTGGCACGGATTACTTTCGGCTGTTCTCTTCTCGACTGGCGAGTGTTTTGCACCATGCCGACAATTTCAAAATCAATGGACGACTCTTCCGGTTTTACGCCGATGACTTTGATTTCAATTTCATCACCAATCCGGAATTGGCGTTTATTTCGTTCGCCGATCATCATCATGCTGCGATCGTCGAAACGGTAATAATCATCTGTCATATTGGAAACGTGAACCAAACCTTCAATGGTGTTCGCGAGTTCGATGAACAAACCGAAATTCGTTACAGAAGAAATGATGCCGGTAAATTGCTCGCCGATTTTATCAGCCATAAACTGTGACTTCTTCAAAGCGTCTGTATCTCGTTCAGCTTCCACTGCGCGGCGTTCGCGTTCCGACGTATGTGTCGCAATATCATCCATATTGGCTTCCCAATAGGCAATTGTTTTTTTCGACAGGTCCTTCTCGATCAAGTAAGTTCGAATTAGGCGGTGCACAACCAAATCAGGGTAACGGCGAATCGGCGACGTGAAATGCGTGTAGAATTCCGTAGACAAACCAAAATGCCCCAGGCTTTCATTCGAGTATTTCGCCTGTTGCATCGAACGAAGCATCATAGTTGAAATGACCGGTTCTTCCGGAGTCCCTGCAATCGACTCAACAATTTCCTGCAAAGCTTTTGGATGAATTTGTGTTCCTGAACCTTTCACCACGATGCCAAAATTCGTAACGAATTCGAAAAAGCGCTGCAGTTTTTCAGGCTTTGGATCTTCGTGGATACGGTAAATAGCGGGCACATTCATGTGATGGAAATGTTCAGCTACTGTTTCATTGGCAGCCAGCATAAACTCTTCAATCAGACGTTCAGCTACTGTGCGTTCACGAACCACAACGTCCACCGGGTAGCCATTTTCATCCACCAGCACTTTGGATTCCTTGAAATCGAAATCGATGGCACCACGGCGCATCCGCTTCGTACGAAGCACTTCAGCAAGTTCTTTCATCAATTCGAACATCGGTACCAATTCGCTGTACTTTTCTTTCAGCTCTTGGTTGTCCTGTTCGAGAATTTCATAGACATCTGTGTAAGTCATACGTGCCGAGGTCTTGATGACACTCTGGAAGATTTCATGGGACAGCACTTCGCCCTGTTCATTGAAAATCATTTCACAAGACAAAGTCAGACGATCCACCTGCGGATTCAATGAACAAATGCCATTTGACAAACGGTGCGGGATCATCGGAATGACACGATCAGTCAAATAGATGCTTGTTGCACGGTCATAGGCTTCCCGGTCAATAGCCGAGCCCTCCGTCACGTAATGGCTAACGTCAGCGATATGTACGCCTAATTTATACGTGCCATCTTCATACTTCACTACTTGAACGGCATCATCCAAGTCTTTGGCGTCAGCCCCATCAATCGTCACAATCTGTTCGTTGCGCAAATCGGTGCGGTCGTTCAAATCGGCCGGATCAATTTCATCCGGTACATTATTCGCCTGTTCCAGAACATCCGGCGGAAATTCCGTTTCAATGCCGTATTTATGGATAATGGAAAGAATATCGACACCCGGGTCATTTTTATGGCCAAGAATCTGCGTGACCATGCCTGTTGCAGATTTTCTGCCTTCCGGCCAGCCGGTAATCTCAACGACCACTTTGTGGCCATCTACAGCCCCTAGTGTATCGTCTTTAGCAATAAAGATGTCCATGTTCATTTTTTTATCATCTGTTACAACAAAACCGAAACCTTTATTGTCCTGGAATGTTCCGACAGCTCTTGTGGTGCCGCGTTCGATGATCCGGATAATCGCGCCTTCGCGACGGTCCCCAGAAGACCCTTCAGATACACGGATCAGCACGGTATCACCATTTATTGCACCATTTGTTTCAGTCGGCGGAATAAAGACATCATCCAATCCTGCTTCTTCAGGAGCGACAAAGCCGAAGCCTTTTGGATGCCCGATGAATTTTCCGCGCATCAGGTTCATGCGTTCCGGCACACCGTAACGGTTTGATCTTGAACGGACAAGTGCACCCGTTTCTTCAAGACGCACCAATGTTTTCACCAATTCCTTAAATTCATCGGCATCTTCAAAACCGAATTGCTCTTCTATTTCCTGTACAGTCAGCGGCTTGTATGCTTCTTCACGCATGAAGACCAGCAATCGCTGTTCCAATGAACGTTCGTTATTACTCAAATCTAACTCCTCCTTTGTGACGGTTCACACACTCCAATCAAGCGATTCGAGAAATGCAAAGATGTCTTCGTGCAATTGTTTTTTCTCTTTATCAAGCGTAATAACATGGCCCGACTTTTCGTACCACTTGATGTGTTTGTCGGTCGATTCGGCGGTGTCATAAATGACGTTGGCTGAATCCGTATTGATGACATCATCCAGTCTGCCCTGAACAACGAACAGTGGCGCATAAACATGATCCACTTGTTCTTTGACTTCTTCGATCAAGGCACGCAAATCGGCCAGCGATTCCATTGGCCGTTCTTGGAAAGCCTTCATTTCTTTTTCGATATCTTCATCGCTTTTTCCTTCATATTTCTTGTATTCACGCGCATATTTTAAGACACCCTCATACATGAGGTCAGTGGTTTTCATATACATCGGAGCGCACATGGTGACAATTCCCTTGATAGGTTTTGTATACCCTAATTTCAGGCTGAATACGCCGCCCAATGACAGTCCAGCCACCGCAATTTCAGTATATCCCTCTTCCAGCAATGTCTCATATGCTTTTTCCACGTCTTTCCACCAGTCGGCTGGACCAGTGCCCACTAATTCTTCAGGCGCTACGCCATGGCCTGCATAATGCGGGGCGATGCTTGTGTAGCCTTTGGTCTCCAAAAAACGGCCCAGCATGCGGACGTCTGCAGAATTTCCTGTAAAGCCGTGTAATAGAAGCACTGCCCGAGGGCCTGTTTTAAAGAAAAATGGTTTTGGTTGCGAAATCCGCATCATAATCCCTCCAATTCCAATACTAAAAGAAAACGCCCAACCATGTATGGTCAGGCGATTTAATCATCTACATTAAACTTTCGTTACGGCAACAGCCAGAATAAAGAATAAGGCAGCAAGTACGATCGTAACCCGGTGCAGGACCAAGTCCAAACCACGAGCTTTTTGCTTGCCGAAAAGTTGCTCTGCTCCACCGGAGATGGCTCCTGAAAGACCTGCACTTTTTCCAGATTGCAATAAAACGACAACGATTAATGCGAGCGATACGATGACGAGTAATGTCATTAACAACGTATGCATAAATTCCACCTCCTGAAAAGAACGTTCACAACAAGACTAAGTTTACCAAAAATTGTGACCTGTGACAATAGCAATAGAAAATAGAGACAAATGCCTCTATTTTCTTTAGCTAATGCATTTACTTTTCTAAATTTCAAAAACTAGTAGCAGATCGGAAGAAATCGCTTCAGGCGGACGCTTTCCGCGGGATAGCGAAGTGCCGAACTAACTCGGGCATCCAGCCCGAGTTAGTTCGGCGCAAGCACGCAGGAAAGCGGAGCTTATTTGTGAAATATCCACTGCAACCTATATGATTTAAAAAGCACTTGAACTCATGGGTTATTTTTTCAAGTTGTAGAAAGTTTTCAGACCCAAATATTGCCCTGTTTCAAACAATTGGTCTTCGATGCGCAACAACTGGTTGTATTTCGCAACGCGGTCCGTACGTGATGGAGCACCCGTTTTGATTTGTCCAGCATTTGTTGCAACAGCGATGTCTGCAATCGTGACATCTTCAGATTCGCCTGAACGGTGGCTGATGACAGCTGTGTAGCCGGCACGTTTCGCCATTTCAATTGCATCGAAAGTTTCTGTCAATGTACCGATTTGGTTAACTTTGATCAGGATTGAGTTGCCGATGCCTTCTTCGATTCCTTGAGCCAATTTTTTCGTGTTGGTAACGAATAGATCGTCTCCAACCAATTGCACTCTGTCACCGATTCGTTCAGTCAATAATTTATGTCCAGCCCAGTCGTTTTCATCCAATCCATCTTCAATCGAAATGATCGGGTATTTATTGCAAAGCTCTTCGTACCAGTCAACCATCTCTGCAGACGTTTTCACTGTGTTGTCGCCTGGCAGGTTATATACGCCTTTTTCTTTGTCATAGATTTCAGAAGAAGCGACATCCATTGCCAATAGTACATCAGTTCCAGGCTTGTAGCCGGCTTTTTCAATTGCTTCCATGATTGTTGTTAATGCTTCTTCGTTTGAACCTAAGTTCGGTGCAAAACCGCCTTCATCTCCAACAGAAGTGTTATAGCCTTTTTCTTTTAGTACAGCTTTCAAGTTATGGAAGATTTCTGCACCCATTTGAACGGCTTCACGGAATGATTTCGCTCCAACTGGCATAACCATGAATTCCTGGATATCCACATTGTTGTCGGCATGTTCGCCGCCGTTCAAGATGTTCATCATCGGTACCGGCAATTGTTTCGCGTTGAAACCGCCCAGGTACTGATAAAGCGGAAGATCCAAATAGTTGGCTGCAGCATGTGCAACAGCTAAAGAAACTCCAAGAATCGCATTGGCGCCTAAGCGCCCTTTGTTTTCCGTGCCGTCCAATTCAATCAATGCTTTGTCGATTGACACTTGGTCAAGGACTGAATATTTTTCTTCTAATGCTTCTGCAATTTCAGTATCGACATGCTCAACAGCTTTTAAAACACCTTTGCCAAGGTAGCGGCTCTTATCGCCATCACGCAATTCCACTGCTTCGTGTTCGCCTGTAGAGGCACCTGAAGGTACGATAGCGCGGCCGAATGCGCCGCTTTCTGTGAATACCTCAACTTCGATTGTCGGGTTCCCTCTTGAATCTAAAATCTCACGTGCTTGAATGTTTGTAATAATTGGCAATTAAAACAGCTCCCTTTTAATATAATGGTTTTCCAGTCATTTCGATCGGTTGTTCGATGTCCAGCATTTTTAAAATGGTTGGTGCCAAGTCGGCCAGAATGCCGCCTTCACGTAAAACATATCCGGATTTCGTCAAGATCACCGGTACTTTATTGGTCGTGTGTGCCGTCATAGGCATGCCTTCAATCGTCCGTACTTCGTCAGCGTTGCCATGGTCTGCAGTAATCAATGCCGAACCGCCTTGGGCATGCAAAGCATCAACTATACGGCCTAAGCATTCATCGACCACTTCGATGGCACGGATTGTCGGTTCCAGCAAGCCGCTATGGCCAACCATATCCGGATTTGCAAAATTCAGGATGATGGCATCGTGCGCACCAGCTTCGATTTGTTCCACCAGACGGTCGGTCACTTCGTATGCACTCATTTCAGGCTGCAGGTCATAAGTTGCCACTTTTGGAGACGCCACCAGAATACGGTCCTCTCCAGGAAAGACGCCTTCACGTCCTCCGCTCATAAAGAAAGTCACATGCGGGTATTTTTCGGTTTCTGCAATCCGCAGCTGAGTCAGTCCGTTCGCTGAAACCACTTCCCCGATTGTATTTTCCAGGTTCAGTGTTTCAAACGCTACACGAGTCGGCAATTCCTCACTATAAGAAGTGAACGTGACATATACCAAGTCTCTCGGGTGCTTAGCGCTTAATGGGAAACCGGTAAAATCTTCACGAATAAATGCCGATGTCAATTGGATCGAACGGTCCGGACGGAAGTTGAAGAAAATCAGTGAATCTCCAGAATCGATGGTCGCAACCGGCTTGCCATCTTCGACAATGGCGAACGGCACGATAAACTCATCTGAAATGTCCTGATCATAGGAATGGGTGATTCCAGCATTTGCCGATGGCGCTGTTTTACCGATTCCGTCAACCAGAACCCGATATGCCAAATCAGCACGTTCCCAGCGTTGATCGCGGTCCATTGCATAATAGCGCCCACTGATTGATGCAAATTTCCCGACACCAATTTCTTTCATTTGTTGTTCAGCTTGTTCAACATATTTAAGTGCTGTACGAGGCCCTACATCACGGCCGTCTAGGAAACCGTGAACATACACTTCTGTTAGTCCTTGCTGTTTGGCCAGTTTCAATAATGCAAAAAGGTGTTCGTAGTGGCTGTGTACGCCGCCATCGGACAATAAGCCCAAAATGTGCAGGGCTTTCCCGTTGTTTTTAGCATTGCTGACTGCTTCCAGAAAAGCGGCATTTTCATAAAAATCGCCATCGCGAATCGACTTGTTGATGCGCGTCAAATTCTGGTAGACAATCCGTCCAGCCCCAATATTCAAATGACCTACTTCAGAATTGCCCATTTGGCCATCTGGCAAACCGACAGCTTCTCCAGAAGCCGTCAGCAGTTCATGCGGATAACTTTTCCATAAGCGATCGAAATTCGGTTTGTTCGCTTGCGCTACTGCATTGCCAAAAGTCTCTTCACGGCAGCCGAATCCATCTAAGATGATAAGAGCTGCTGGATGTTCGGTTTTACGCATGTGAACCAGCCTCCAGCAATTTGACGAACGACTCGGTTTCCAGGCTTGCGCCGCCAACCAATGCTCCGTCAATATGCTTCATACCCATCAATTCAACAATATTAGCCGGTTTCACACTTCCGCCATACTGAATACGCAACTCTTCAGCAACCTCTTCGTTGTACAAAGCTGCTACTTTTTTGCGGACAATTCCACAAACTTCGTTGGCATCTTCAGCTGTAGCTGTTTTGCCTGTGCCAATAGCCCAAATTGGTTCGTAGGCAATGACAAGACGAGAAATTTGCTCTTCAGTCAACCCGGCAATACCTTTTTCCACTTGTGCTTCGACTACAGATCCTGTTTCGCCATTTTCACGCTGTTCCAAAGTTTCACCGACACAAAGTATCGGAATCAAGCCATGGTTGAAAGCGGCTTTTACTTTTTTGTTGGCAGACTCATCAGTTTCATTGAAATACTGGCGGCGCTCAGAATGGCCGATAATGACGTATTTCACACCGATGTCCGTTAATTGAACTGGGCTGATTTCCCCAGTGAACGCGCCTTCGTCTTCTTCCGACATGGTTTGTGCACCGATTTGAAGTGCACTATCTTGTGAAGAGATGACCAGCTGTGACAAAAATAATGCGGGTGCGCAAATAACTGCATCCACTTTGTCAGAATCCGGAACCAAACCGTTTACTTCTTCAATAAATTGTTTGGCTTCTCCAGCTGTTTTGTACATTTTCCAGTTTCCTGCAATAATTGGTTTTCTCACAAAAGCACTCCCTTTCCAGTCATTCGCTTTACTTGTCGGTCAATGCACTGACGCCCGGCAAGTCCTTGCCTTCCATAAATTCCAGTGAAGCTCCGCCGCCTGTCGAAATGTGGTCCATCTGATCAGCTACGTGGAATTTTTCCACAGCTGCAGCAGAATCCCCCCCACCGATGACAGTGTAGCCTGATGTCTCGGCCATAGCTTGAGCTACAGATTTCGTCCCATTTTCAAATGCCGGCATTTCAAATACCCCCATCGGTCCGTTCCAGATGATCAATTTCGAATTCTTGATAACATCTGCATACAACGCTGCTGTTTCAGGTCCGATATCAAGACCCATCCAATCAGCCGGTATTTCTTCGATTTTCACACTTTTCGTGTCTGCATCTTTGGAAAACTCGCTGGCAACTGTTGCATCCACCGGCAAATAAAACTTGACGCCTTTTTGTTTTGCTTTTTCGATAAAGGATTTTGCCAATTCTAATTTGTCTTCTTCCACTAAGGAGTTCCCAATTTCATATCCTTGAGCTTTGATGAAGGTATAGGAAAGCCCTCCACCAATCAATAGATTGTCCACTTTATCCAGTAGATGATCGATTACACCAATTTTATCTTTTACTTTTGCGCCACCGATGATGGCTGTAAATGGACGATCCGGTTCAGACAACGCTTTGCCCAAAACTTCAAGCTCTTTTTCCAGCAGCAAACCCGATACGGACGTCAAATAGCTGGCAATGCCTGCTGTTGAAGCATGTGCGCGGTGCGCTGCACCAAATGCATCATTGACGAAGACGTCTGCCAGTGCAGCAAATGCTTTAGCGAGTTCTTCGTCATTCTTTTCTTCACCCGGATGGAACCGGACATTTTCAAGCAGGACGATATCGCCTTCTTGCATAGCTGAAATCTCCTGTTCAACTTTTTCGCCGATTGATTCGTCCAGGCTTTTTACTTCTTTATGTAACAATTCACCTAACCGGACGCCTGTTGCAGCAAGTCTCATATCTTCATTGACTTCACCCTTAGGACGGCCAAGATGGCTGGCCAAAATCACTTTTGCGCCTTGCTCAATCAAGTATTCGATGGTTGGTACAGCTGCACGGATTCTTGTATCATCCGTCACTTTGCCATCTTCCATCGGCACGTTGAAATCGACACGGCAAAATACACGTTTTCCTTTCAAATCCAAATCTTTCATGGTCATTTTCTGCTGCATGAAAATACCTCCTATTTGTATTCAAAAAAATAAGGAGCGGGGTAAGTCCCCGCCCCTTTTACCCTCTTTTATTATAGAGGTTCATTGGTAATTAAGCTATGATTTTGGGATTACAAGCCCTTTTTGTACATGTGCAATGCAAGGTCGATACAACGTCCTGAGTAGCCGGATTCGTTATCGTACCAAGCAAGGACTTTGACCATGTTATCCCCGATGACCATAGTTGAAAGGCCATCGACAGTAGATGATGCAGTGTTGCCATTGTAGTCTCTAGAAACAAGTGGTAATTCGCTGTATTCCAGGAAACCTTTCAATTCGTTTTCAGATGCTTCTTTCAATGCATTGTTGACCTCTTCAACAGTTACATCTTTTTCAAGATGTGCAACCAAGTCGATCAATGAAACGTTTGGTGTCGGAACGCGGATTGCCATTCCATCAATTTTGCCTTCCAATTCAGGCAATACTTTAGCCACTGCAGTAGCTGCACCAGTAGTTGTTGGAATCATGGATTCAGCTGCTGCACGTGCGCGGCGGAAATCTTTGTGCGGAGAATCCAATAGAATCTGGTCATTTGTGTATGAATGGATTGTTGTCATCATTGCATGCTTGATGCCGAAACGATCGTTCAACACTTTTGACATTCCAGCAAGGCCGTTTGTTGTACAAGATGCGTTCGATACAACATCGTGTTCTTCAGGGTTGTACGTGTCATGGTTAACACCCATAACAAGTGTCTTCATGCCGTTTTTGCCTGGTGCTGAAACGATAACTTTTTTCGCGCCAGCTTCGATGTGTTTTGAAGCAGAAGCTGTATCTGTGAAGAATCCAGTAGATTCAACAACGATATCTACGCCAAGCTCTCCCCATGGAAGGTTTGAAGGATCTTTTTCAGAGAATACGCGGATTGTTTTGCCGTTTACGACAATGTTATCACCTTCTGCTGAAACTTCAGCATCCAATGTTCCGTGAATTGAATCATATTTTAGAAGGTGAGCCAGCATTTTTGCGTCAGTCAAGTCATTTACTGCTACAACTTCCACTTCTTCGTTTGCCATTGCCCCACGAAATACGATGCGTCCAATACGTCCAAATCCGTTAATTGCTAATTTTAAAGTCATTTACTATTCCTCCAATTTTTTAGTCAATTCAAGTATTTTTCGTGCTGCTCCTTCGTCAGTGATCAACACTGTCGGCGTCGGTGCATTGTTGAAATAAGATAAGATTGCCCTTGCCTTGGAACCTCCACCAGCAACTGCCAAAATTGTTGAAGCTTTTTGTACCTGCTCCAATTGAATCCCCGCTGTGCGGATCCGATAAACAATTTTTCCATCTTTGTCGAAATAATAGCCAAAAGCCTCACTGATTGCTCCGCCAGACCGTATCTTTTCTACCTCTTCCAATGAAGAATGCCGACGAACCGCCATTTCTTCCGCATTGCCTATGCCATGGACCACTACATCAGTCTGATCATACAAGTCCATCATTTCCTTGATCACTGGCTCTTTCATCATCATTGCAAATGCTTCAGCGCTTAAGTGATCAGGCAAGTAAAGAGTTTTGAACGAACCGCCTGTTTTTTCCGCAAAAGCGGCGGCAATGGTGTTTGCCTGATGCAGGACATCTTCTCCAAGCCCACCGCGGGCTGCGATAAATTGAAGTGTCCGATCCGGCTTGCCGATGGATAATTCTTTCGAAATGGCTGCCATCGTGCTGCCCCCGGTAACGGCTATTTTCTTACAGCGCCCGAATAATGCTTCCAAAAGCCGGGCGGCTTCTTTGCCGATATGGGATTTTACTGCTGGAATTTCATCACTGTCTTGTGGCAAAATCACCACTTTTGAAATTCCTAATATCGACTGCAGCTGAATTTCCATATCAGTCAGCCCGGACAGTTCACGCACGAAAACTTTCAGCTCTTCCAGTACTTCCAATCCTTGCGAAGTAACCGTCATGCCCGCCGTTTTCATTTCAATCAACTGCTGATTGCGCAGCAGATCGGTTTCTTTCCTAATTTCACGCTCTGTAGCTCCGGCAACTTCACTTAACGTTCGCCTGCCGATCGGTTGTTCCAAATTGATGGTCTGTAAAATCTGGTACCGTTTTTTCAGGAGTTCGGACATTTCTGGCATCAGCTTTTGCTGAGCAGCAGATAAAGCATCCATTTGTTCACTCCATTCCAGTTGGACGTTTTTTGTCCCATTAAATAATTTTATGTCCCACTAAATTCATTCTACCGAATCTTTCTATCAATTGCAAACAAAAAGAAGCGTTAACTTTCTAACGCTTCCAATAAATCTACATAACCGATATTGCCGTACAGCAAAACCTCATTGTCTTTTTCCAAAACCGGAATCATCAGCATGTATTTTTCATGCAATTCATCATCACTTTCGATATCGATTTCTTTGTACGACAATGGAAAGTCTTCATTTACCAATTGAATCATCAACTTAGCTTCATCACAAAGTGGACAATTGGCGCGCGTATACAGGGTAAACATTGGATTCCTTCTTTCTCTAAAAAGCATTAGCTTATACTTTTAGAAGCCTCGCCCGGCACCGCCGCCTCCAGACATGCCGCCTCCGCCTCCACGGAAACCACCGCCTCCGAAACCGCCACCACCAAAACCGCCGCCAAAGTTTCCTGGACCCATGTAAATTGTTCTGCGGCCCATACGCCTGCCACGGCCGCCGCCTTTGCCTCCGCCTCCTCCGGTAATAAGGATGAGAATAGCAGAAACAATCAGGATGGTCATGAATGGCGGAAGTCCTTCTTGCTGCTGTTGGGTAGCCGCTGCCTGCGGTTCTACAGGTTCACCATTCCATTGATATTCAGCGGCAACTTCCTGATACAGGACTTCATACAAATTGATGACGCCTTCACTGTAATTGCCCTGGCTCAAATAAGGAATAGCGTATTCATCCAAAATCCGGCCGACTTTCCCATCCGGCAATGCGCCTTCCAGACCGTAACCGATTTCCACATAAATTTCCCGGTCATTCGGTTCATCCAGTGACAGAACTACCAGAATTCCGTTGTTTTCTTCTTCCGAACCGACGCCATAATGACGGAACGCCTGATTGGCGTAACTTTCAATCGGTTCACCTTCAAGCGTGGGAATTACCAGTACCATGATCTGGGCACTAGTCGCATCTTCCAGACCACGACCTAATTGGCGCAGCTCCTCTTTTTGCTGTTCTGACAAAATACCGACTTCATCCTGAACGTAAATATCATTCGTCAATTCCGGAAAGTCAGCTGCAACACCTTGCCCGCTGACCATCAGCAGCAGGAAGCATAGGAGCGCTATTCTGCGTCTCATTGTTCATCCTCATCTGTTCCAAAATCGACTTCAGGTGCTTCGGATGCATCCGGATCTGCTTCGAAGTATTCTTTTTCATCAAATCCGAAAATACCAGCAATCATGTTCCCCGGAAAACTTCTGGCTTTACGGTTAAATTCCGAAACGGTTGCATTATAATCTTGGCGGGCTACCGCGATGCGATTTTCCGTACCGGCCAGTTCATCCGACAGCTGCTGGAAATTTTCGCTAGAGCGGATCTCTGGGTAATTTTCCACTACGACAAGCAAGCGGCTCAATGCCCCGCTCAATTCAGCATCTGCTTCCGCCTGTTCACTGACGCCTTCCGCACCGGCCAAGTTCGAACGGGCTTCCGTTACACTGTCGATGACATCCTGTTCTTGATCAGCGAAGCCTTTCACTGTTTCCACCAGGTTCGGGATCAGATCCAACCTGCGCTGCAGCTGGTTTTCAATCTGGGCATACGACTGGTTGACGTCCTCTTCAAGCTGGACAAAACCATTGTAGCTTGGCACAAGAATGGCTGCCACAATGGCAATTAATGCAATTACAATAATAATAGGAATCAACAATTTCCTCAAATGCTCCACCTCTTTAACTAGTATGTACTAGTAATCATTTCCCTTACCACACGACTTTTTAAACGTTTCTTTTTGGAATAGGCCTGAAAAGAAGGAGTAGACAGATGCTAGCTGCGCAATTTCTTTAGAATGTGATTTCTCTAAATTGAAAAATATGACTTCCCACCTAATCTATTCAGGCAGAATGGGCTGGAAAATCCCTAGCATTTCAAATAATTTCATCTGGCCAACTTTCAATTTATCTCATCATTAGTTAAAATTTCCGTTTTGCACCGCCGCCTCCACCAGAACCTCCTCCACCTCTGCGGGGTCTGCTGCCTCCAGAGCTTTTTCTGGCACTACCGCTCCGTGATTGGCCTCTCAACCGGCCACTTCTGGATTTTTTGCCATTGCCTCTTCCTGCACCATCTCCAAATAAGGCCACAACAATCCAAATGCCAATGACGATGGCTATAATGACACGATGAAGCGGCCATTTTTCACGGGGCTCATAAGCAGGAACTTGGGATGCTCCAGTCTGGGTAGCGGCAGCTTCAACATTTTGGCTATATTCTGCTGTCACTTCATGATAAAGCGCTGTATAGGTATTCCTAATGCCTTGGTCGAATTGATCTTTCTTCAAATACGGCACGGCGTAATCATCCAATATCCGCCCTACCTTAGCATCCGGCAAAACACCTTCAAGACCGTAGCCCGTAGCGATATAGATTTCACGGTCGCCTGTCGAAACTACCATCAGAACACCGTTATTTTCTTCTTCAGAACCAATTTCGTAATGGCGCAGAGCTTCTAAAGCATAGCTTTCAATAGCCTCTCCTTCCAGCGAAGGAATGGCCATCACAGCAATCTGGGCAGTCGTCGCATCTTCTAAGTTTTTACCTAAAAGGCGCAATTCTTCTTCAGCTTCATCGGATAGAACATCAGAAATATCCTGTACATAAATATCATTGGTTAGTTCCGGGAAATCGATTGCGTTGACAGGAACAGCCATCAGGAAAATCCCTAATGCACTCAAAAGGATAATTTTTTTCTTCATTCTTCATTATCCATTCCGAAATTGATGGCCAACACTTCAGAAGCACCTGGATTTTCTTCAAAATACTTTTCTCTATTCAAACCGAATCCACCTCTAATCCATAAGGTTACACTTAGATTGGAAATCACTAATTTCTTCATCCAGCTTCCCTCTTTTCGATACTACGTAATAATATTTCGTTATAATTATGCATGTAAACTTTTTACATATCTTTCGTAGTATAGCTCATTTAACCTCTGAACAGAAGATTCCATCCATAAGCGATTTTTCGCATCTTTGCATATGGCAACCAAAAAAAAGCCCGCATCGCCGATTAAACGGCAAAACGGACTTTCCTGTTTATTGATGCCCTCGGAGGGAATCGAACCCCCATCTCAAGAACCGGAATCTTACGTGTGATCCATTACACTACGAGGGCGTATTCGCTATTAGCGACTTTTCTATTATACAAAACCATTCTGACTTAATCAAGTCCATTTTTTTAATTCGTTAGATTTGACCTTCATTGACCATCATGTGTATGATAATAGTACAGCTGAGAGAACTTTCAGCATTGTTTGCACACCACTTAATCGAGGAGGAACTATTCTATGAACTTAATTCCTACAGTAATCGAACAAACAAGCCGAGGCGAACGTGCTTATGACATTTATTCACGTTTGTTGAAAGACCGTGTTATTATGCTGGGCAGCGGAATTGATGATAATGTTGCGAATTCAATCGTCGCGCAGCTTCTGTTCCTTGAAGCGGAAGATCCGGACAAAGACATTTCCATTTACATCAACAGCCCAGGCGGCAGCATCACAGCCGGTATGGCAATTTACGATACAATGCAGTTTATCCGTCCAGACGTACAGACAATTTGTATCGGTATGGCAGCTTCAATGGGTGCATTCCTTTTGGCAGCTGGCACAAAAGGCAAACGCCTTGCATTGCCGAATGCCGAAGTCATGATTCACCAGCCTCTTGGTGGTGCTCAAGGCCAAGCGACTGAAATTGAAATTGCAGCGAAACGCATTCTTCATCTTCGCGAGAAATTGAACCAGATCTTGTCTGAACGCACAGGACAACCAATCGAAGTCATTTCCAAAGATACGGACCGCGATAACTTCATGACAGCAGAACGCGCGCTTGAATATGGCTTGATCGACCAAGTCATCACACGCAGCAAATTGCCTGAAAACCACAAAAAAGATATCTAAAACAAAAACCTCACAGCCATTGGGCTGTGAGGTTTTTATTTGCTCTAATCAGAGGTGATCAAGCTTCCTGCTCGATAATTCCAGAAAGCGACTGAACCGCTTTTTCCTCGTCCAAGCCGTCTGCTGAAATCGTGATGAGTGTGCCTTTGCTGATGGCTAGGCTCATGATTCCCATGATGCTTTTAGCGTTTACTTTTTTATTGTCTTTTTCCAAGTAGATATCCGCTGTGTATCTGTTCGCTTCTTGAACAAATAAAGCAGCCTGTCTTGCTTGAAGACCTGATTTCAATAATACTTTCACCTGTTTTTCAACCATACTTATCCTCCTCTAAAACTTCACTCTCTTATATATGAAAGAACAGCCGGCATTTAGCGGCCGATCATTTCTCCATTTCTCAACGATGCAGCGATTTCATCGATTTTCCGCAGCCGGTGATTGACACCTGACTTACTGACTGTTCCACCAGACACCATTTCACCCAACTCTTTCAAGGTGACGTCTTGATACTCTACCCGAAGTCGGGCAATTTCACGCAATCGTTCAGGCAATTGATCGATTCCAATTGCTTCATCGATAAAACGGATGTTCTCCACTTGACGCAATGCGGCGTCGATGGTTTTGTTCAAGTTGGCCGTCTCACAATTCACGAGACGATTCACGCTGTTGCGCATGTCCCGAATGATTCGGACATCTTCAAATTTCAATAAAGCGGAATGCGCGCCAGTGATGCTCAGGAAATCCGAGATTTTTTCGGCTTCTTTCAAGTACGTCACAAACCCTTTTTTCCGTTCGATCATTTTGCTGTTCAAATGGAATTCGTTCATTAGATCAACCAAAGAATCTGCATGGTCTTTATAAAGAGAGTAGATTTCCAAATGGTAGGAGGATGTTTCAGGATTGTTGACAGATCCGCCAGCCAAGAAGGCCCCCCGCAAGTAAGAGCGTTTGCAGCAATTTTTTTCAATCAATGTTTTAACAATTTGGTGCTGGAATTGAAACCCTTCTGTCAATATCTCCAGGTCTTCAAGGATATGCTTGGCACCTTCCCGAATTCTGCAAATATAGATATTGTTCTTTTTTAAACGCATCTTTTTTCTGACGAGCAATTCGACAGGATACGGCTTGTAGAAACGTTTCAATAAGGTATAGATACGACGGGCAATTGCCGCATTTTCAGTCTGGATATCCAAGCTTAATTGCCGATTGGAAAACGACAATGTGCCGTTCATCCGGATCATAGCGGAAAGTTCTGCCTTTCCACAACAATCATCCACTTCTATCTGTGTCATTTCTTTTTTTGTTTCCGATGCAAAAGACAAAATTCGTTCCCCCTTTCAAAGCACTAGAAGTAAAGCTGCTTTGAATCTTCGCTGGCACGGCCCCCAGCATATTCAAATAACCATTCTGCCACTTTCATCGGCTCATGCCGCACTATTTCTCCAAAGATATTGGCGATGTCTTTTCGGTGGACTTCGAGGCCCATCTCTTTCAGCTTCTCTTCGTCATATTCCACCGGCCATGCTTTTTCTTTTTTGTAGCGTTCGGCAACAACCGGCGGCACTTGGACTTTATCTAGCAGAATCGCATCCAAAAATCTTTCGCCGACATGGTCATAAAGTGCCTGTACGTGGTCAGAGGCTGTATATTCATACGTTTCGCCCGCTTGTGTCATTAAATTACAGATATAAATCTTCTTCGCCTTTGCCGCAAGAACTGCTTTTTTAATATCTTTTACGAGTAGATTCGGCAAAATACTGGTGTACAAAGAACCCGGTCCGACAACGATCACATCGGCGTTTTCAATGGCCGCTATCGCAGCAGGCAGTGCTTTTACATCACGGGGTTCGATGAACACCCGTTTAATCGGCTGCAAATATGCAGGAATCTTGGATTCGCCTTTGATGATCGTGCCGTCTTCCAACTCTGCATTGAGCGTTACAATTTGATTGGCCGCAGGCAAAACAGTGCCATTGACACTCAATACACGGCTCATTTCACGGACGGCATGAGAAAAATCGCCGGTAATATCCGTCAAAGCTGCAAGCATCAAATTACCCAAGGAATGGCCATCCAAATCCAAGGAATGCTTGAAGCGGTACTGGAACATTTCCGCTACCAATGGTTCTGTATCCGATAATGCAGCCAGCACATTTCGGATATCTCCTGGTGGTGGGATGTCCAAGTCATTTCGCAAACGCCCTGAACTTCCCCCGTCATCTGCCACAGTAACGATAGCCGTCAAATCCAGCGGATACAGCTTCAATCCTCGCAAAAGTGTGGAAAGGCCAGTGCCACCGCCTAAAATAACAATGCGTTTCCGGTGTTGGTTGCGTTCCATGCACTCAATCCTTTCTTATTTTGACGTCTCTGTGGGTGATGATGACTTTATTGTTCTCAGCGAGAAGTTTTCCGTAGTACTCGGCCAAGGTCACAGAACGGTGCTGTCCGCCTGTACAGCCAAATGCAATGACCAATTGGGCTTTTCCTTCATTTTTGTATTGCGGAATCATAAACTGCAGAAGATCCGTCAATTTCTCGATTAGTGTCTGAGTTTCCTGCCATTTCAGCACGTAGCTGGAAACCCGTTCATCTAATCCCGACAAAGGATTCAGTTCTTCAATATAGTAAGGATTCGGCAAAAAGCGGACATCGAAGACCAGGTCGGCATCGATCGGCATGCCGTGCTTAAACCCGAAAGACATCACATTCACTGTGAACACATTGCTGGTCTTAGAAGAAAAGTCCGCGATGATTTTCTCCTTCAGCTCACGTGGCGACATATTGGATGTATTGTATTTAAACTGCGCTCTTCCCTGAAGATCAGTTAACATGTCACGTTCTTTTTTAATGCCGCCCAAAACCAGTCCGCCTGGCGATAACGGGTGAGATCTTCTGGTTTCTTTGTATCGGCTCACCAATGTTTGGTTTTCCGCATCCAGAAACAGAACGGTGATGGAGACATTCGGTTCCTGCGATAAATGGTCGATCGATTCTACAAGGCTGTCAAAAAAGTCGCCGCCTCGTAAATCCATAACTGCTGCCACCCGTTTCATCGACTTCCCTGAATCTCTCATCAACTTGATAAAAGTAGGCAAAAGGGCAGGAGGCAAATTATCAATCGTAAAAAAGCCCAAATCTTCAAAACTTTGGATTGCCACAGTTTTTCCTGCTCCTGACATGCCTGTAATGATGATTAACTCTGTTTCTTCTTGGCGGTTATCCATTTTGGTGGTTCACCTCTTCTATTGATGTTTGGATGGTTTCTTTGATTAACTGGAAGTCCGGTGTGTAATGGAATGTCCCATACTGGATTCCTTGCTGGCTGGCTGCAAATTGCAGGTTGGTCCGGTCGCCTTCTGCCATCGGCAAAAACGCCAGATCCTCAACCGGATGCCATTCCAATAAGCCTTCTCGTGTTTCTTCAAACACTTTTCCGGTCAGTCCACGGGCTGCAAATGTGAAGAGCATCCACTCGTCCACATTTTGTCCATTTTCCTGGATCATCATTGTGTAAATGCCTTTTAAATGAGTTCCAACCGGAGTCGCATTCGTTTCTTCTTTAAACTCTCGAACGGCCGCCTCGAAAATCGACTCACCGGGCTCCATCTTTCCGCCAGGTGCCACATACCAGTCACGGCGCGGTTTCTTCAATAATAATACTTGTCCATTTTGGATAACTAACAAATTCGCGATTCGCTGCACATTCGACACTCCGCATCTATTGTAAACTTACTTCATTATACATGTATCCTGGTGTGTCATGCAAAAGAATGCAAAAAAAGAGGCCGTTTACCGGGTTGCCCGGAAAACGGCCTATCCAAATTCTTTATAAAAAGGGGGTCAATTTACTTTCTTAACTATACCTCTTATACATGACAAAGCTGTTACAAACAGATTAAGAAAAAATTAAGCTTGAGTTTTCATTGCCATTTTCTCGATAAGCTCTTCAATATAATGTTGAGCTGCCTGTGCTGCAATGCTGCCATCACCAGTTGCCGTAACTACTTGGCGCAAAGTTTTTTCACGAACATCTCCGGCTGCAAAGATTCCTGGAACTTTGGTTTCCATCTTCTCATTGGTCACCACATATCCTTCATCATTTAAAATCCCCAGTTCAGTAAATGGCTTTGTTAAAGGCAACATGCCGATGTAGATGAAGACGCCGTCTGCTTTAAATTCTTTTTCAGTCCCATCATCCGTCGATACCAATGTTACGCCTCCAACTTTGCCGTTTCCATCGTCGTGGATTTCTTTGACCGTGTTGCTCCAGATAAAGTCGATCTTGTCATTGGCGAATGCACGGTCTTGAAGGATTTTTTGGGCACGAAGTTCGTCGCGTCTGTGGACGATGGTTACTTTATCCGCAAAACGAGTCAAATAAACGCCTTCCTCGACTGCTGAATCTCCGCCGCCGACAACCACTAATTCCTTTTGTTTAAAGAAAGCTCCATCACAAACCGCGCAATAGCTCACGCCGCGGCCGCCAAGTTCAGTTTCTCCTGGAATGCCCATTTTCTTGTACTCGGCTCCTGTTGTTACGATAATCGCACGTGTTTTGTACTCTTTTGATCCAGCTTTGATGGTTTTGTATTCCTCGCCGTCAATAATTTCGGTAACATCACCATAAGCGTATTCAGCACCGAATTTCTTCGCGTGTTCAAACATTTTTGTAGATAAATCCGGTCCAAGGATATGGTCAAACCCTGGATAGTTTTCAATTTCTTCCGTATTGGCCATTTGGCCACCCGGAATGCCGCGTTCAAGCATCAATGTCGATAGATTCGCACGGGAAGTGTAAACAGCGGCAGTCATGCCTGCTGGTCCTGCTCCAATAATAATTACATCATAGATTGTATTCGTTTCAGTCATAACAATAGACCTCCTATTTCTCAGTAGCTAAATCGTATAAGATTCTGGGAAAACCTTCAACTTTTATGCCTATGCTCCTATTCCGGGAGGTAAGCAATGAGTTCTTTCATGTATTTCGTCAATGTAGCGACCGAAACACTGAACTGGTCAGCCAATTCTTTTTTTGTCAGCTTTTCATTTTTGGATGAACTGACCATATAGTCAACAGCTGCCGCCAATGCTGCCGGATTCTTAAACGCATAGTTGCGCAGGAATGCTTTTTCAACTAACAAGAACCACATTTGAAAAAGGTCTTCCTGCTGCTTCGTGACCATTTCTTGCTTTGCGTAGAGGAGCTCTGCAGTTTCCATTGCACGCATGAATGCCCGTTCTTCCGGAACAGACTCTTTGAATGGATGGCCAAGCGCATATCCGAGCACAAACGTTTCCAATGCCGATGGCTGAGTGGATTCCAGCCAATTTGGATGTGAAATAATTTCCTGTTTATGGGACGATTTGCCGAGCAGGAACAAACCTAAGAGCCGCTCACTTTTTTTGGCATGATCCAACTTCTTCGTCAAGTAATCACGGTCATGCTCCAGTGCATCTGCATGCGGCATCGCGGCATGCTCATTCCATGGCTCGTAGCCATCTTTGCCTGGATCCATTTTCTTCAATTGCTCCCACGCTTGGCGGGATGCTTCTTCATGCCCTGAATGGTATGCGGCATGCGATAACCAGAAATAGAAAGCAGGGTCTCCGTCAAAGCCGCGTTTCTGCAAGCTTTTCAGCCAACGATAAGCTTCCTTGTATTTGCCGACCAGTGCAAACGTCGCTCCCAGTTTGTAGCGATGCTCGAATACGTAAGGCTGGATTTTCTTCAACAGCTCAAGGACATCATCCAACTCCGCATTTTTTTCGTAGTAGTGGAAGACTGCCAAGTTACAGAGGGCGTGGAGATTCCCTGTGTTTCTGCGCAGTACATCATGGAGCAGCGCTTTCGCCATTTCGGCTTCCCCGATATAAAAGTAAGCCAAAGCAAGGTTGTTATAGGCGCCCCAAAAGTCAGCCTTTTCCTCAACCAGCTTTTCCAACAGCTCAATGGCTCCGGTAAAATCGCCTTGCTCCATCATCCGGCGGGCTTTTTCCTGACGGTAATAATATTCGCTGTCCTGTGCTTCCCCGTCATCGTCAAACAACTGCCAGTCTTCCTGTTCTGCGAAATCCACAATTTCCATGGCTTCGGCTGTATATTTCCCTTGCGTCTCATAGACCAGGTATTTTTTGGCGTATTTTCGCGCATCCCAAAACAAGCCCATATGCGCATGGACTTCTGCAAGAAAGAATAGGATTTCGGGTTCTTTCGGATCCAGTTCATGGGCAGCATGCAGCATATCCATAGCCTGTTCAAACTCCTGCATTTCCATCAGCACAATACCGTATTGCGACAAGATAAGCGGATCTTTCGGGCTCAGCTCTGAAGCACGGCGCAAATATTTGTGGGCTTTTGGATAATTTTCACGCTGAAGCTCTTTCAACCCTTTTTTGTAGTAGAATTCTCCTGTCGGTATAAAAGACAGCACGTTTTTATAGTTTGTTTTTTTATTCTCCAAAATATGCCTCCGAAAAAGTAAAAGGAACGATCAGAATCGTCCCTATACTCAAATGTGCTGTAATTATAGCATATTTCCGTGTTATTTACTTGTCGTTTTTACAGCGTGGCGCTCTTTTAGTACGTCAACCACCTGGCTGATTCCCACTTTTTGCTCTTGCAGCAGAACCAACACATGATAGAACAAATCAGCGGTTTCCATCGACAGCTCCTGTGCATCACGATTCTTGGCTGCAATGATTACTTCAGCCGCTTCTTCGCCCACTTTTTTACAGATTTTGTCTACCCCTTCTTCAAATAGATAGGTGGTATAGGCGCCTTCAGGCATTTCTTCTTCACGAGTTTTAATTAACGATGTCAATTGGGCGAACATATCCCCTGGAGATTCATTGCGTTCTCCGTGGATTGTTTCAAAGAAACAGCTGTCTTTGCCTGTATGGCAAGCAGGACCATTTGGAATCACTTCATAGATCAGTGAATCGCCGTCACAGTCCAAACGCACCGCTGTCACTTGTTGTGTGTTTCCGCTGGTTGCGCCTTTGTTCCATAATTCCTTGCGGCTTCTTGAATAAAGCCACGTTTCATTGGTATCCATGGTTTTTTGGACTGCTTCTTCATTGGCATATGCCAAAGTCAGTACTTCTTTTGTTTCTGCGTTCTGGATAATAACGGGAATCAGCCCGTCTTGGTCATATTGAATCGTTGTCATCGGACATTCACTCCCTCTTTCCGTAGATATTCTTTGACTTCAGCCACGCTGGTTTCTTTGTAATGGAAAATGGATGCAGCCAATGCGGCATCGGCATCCACCGCTTTAAATACTTCGCTGAAATGCTCTTTATTTCCTGCACCGCCGCTCGCAATAACCGGCACTTCGACCGCTTCGCGCACAGCCTGCGTCAATTCCAGGTCAAAACCGTCTTTCGATCCGTCTTTGTCCATGCTCGTCAACAGCAGTTCGCCGGCTCCGAGTTCCACGCTCTTTTTTGCCCATTCAATGGCATTCCATTCGGTTTTATTGCGGCCGCCATGTGTATAGACGTCCCAGCTGTCGCCGTTTTTCTTGGCATCAATGGCGACGACGATGCACTGGGAACCGAAGAAATCAGCACCTTCTTTGATTAACTCCGGACGGTCCAGAGCCGCTGTGTTCAAGGATACTTTGTCAGCACCTGCACGCAGCATACGTTTCATGTCCTCAAGGCTGCGGATGCCGCCGCCTACCGTAAACGGAATGGAAAGCTCGGTCGCAACAATTTTGACTACTTCCACCATAGTTTCTTTCCCCTCATGAGAAGCAGAGATATCAAGAAACACCAGTTCGTCCGCTCCTTGCTTATCGTAGAAACGTGCCAGTTCAACAGGATCTCCTGCGTCACGCAATGAAACGAAGCTGACGCCTTTGACGACTCGTCCTTCTTTGACATCCAGGCACGGAATAATGCGTTTTGTCAGCATGACAAAGCCTCCTCCAATGTAAAACGGTTTTCATATAAGGCTTTTCCGATAATCACACCTGCGATGTTGCTGTCACTAGATGCTTGCTTGACGTTGCGGATATCTTCCAGTGAACCGATGCCGCCGGAGACGATCACTTGCGCGCCTGCAGCTTCAACCAACGCTTGATTGGCTTTGATATTTGGTCCTGCCAGCGTGCCGTCTGTTGCAATATCCGTATAGATGAAATGCTTAGCGCCTTTTGAAGCGAAATAATTCGCCACTTCCGTCGCGGCCTGTCCGGATGTTTCAATCCATCCTTCTGTAGCGGCCATGCCATTTTTAGCATCGATACCGATGACGATGCGGTCAGCACCAAACTCCTCGATGAACGACACTGCAAGTTCCGGGTTGCGGATAGCAAGGCTGCCGATAATGACACGCGCTACCCCATTCGATAAATAATGCTGGATGTCTTCGCGTGTCCGGATACCTCCGCCCACTTGCACTTTAACTCCCAGTTTGGCTGCTTCGATCACGACTTGGTCGTTGATCCGGACGCCGTCTTTGGCTCCGTCCAAATCGACCATATGTATCCACTGTGCGCCTGCTTCTACGAATTTTTTCGCCATATCCACAGGCGAATCGCCGTAGATGGTTTCCTTGGCATAATCCCCCTGGAAAAGACGTACACACTTGCCATCCCGCAAATCGATTGCAGGATAGATTTGAAAGTTAGTCATTTAGGTTCCTCCTGACATTTGCGATCCACTGTTCCAATAAATAATGGCCGAAGTCGCCGGATTTTTCCGGATGAAACTGCATGCCTGTAATCAACCCATTGCCGACCACTCCCGGCACGTCATGATTCCCGTAACTTGCAGTTGCCCAAATTTCCTGTTCATCTGTATTGACCGCCAAAAAAGAATGGACAAAATAGACATGGGTATCGCTCAAGACTTCATCCAGCCAATAAGGCACACGTGAGAATTCGAGCCGGTTCCAACCCATGTGCGGAATCCGGTATGTGCCTTTTTCAAAACGGCGGATTTGTCCCGTCAGTAAACCCAATCCTTTGGTCGGTTTAACTTCAGAGCTGTCTTCATATAATAATTGCATACCGAGGCAGATTCCTAGAAGCGGAATATTTTTCTCCGGCAACGATTGGATGAATGTTGAAAGGCCTATTTGGTTCAGAAGCTCCATGGCATCCGGAAATGCACCGACTCCCGGCAGCAGAATCCCTTCCGCTTCCAGCAGAACAGCCGGATCATCCGAAACGATCACTGTGCAATCCAGTTTTTTCAAAGCCTGTTCGACGCTGAACAAATTGCCCATGCCGTAATCGATGATGCCGATGATCATGTCAACAGCCCCTTTGTGGACGGAACTCCTTTGACACGCGGGTCAATGCTTGTCGCTTCATCCAGTGCCCGTGCCAGCGCCTTGAACACTGCTTCGATGATGTGGTGTGTATTTTTTCCGTAATGGACGATGACATGGACATTCATGCGTGATTCCAGCGCGAATTTCCACAGGAATTCCTGCACCAGCTCCGTATCGAATGTCCCCACTTTTTCATTTGGAAGTTCGCAGCGGAACTCCAGATGCGGCCGGTTAGAACAGTCGATGACCACTTGCGCCAACGCATCATCCATCGGCACGAATGCATTGCCGTAACGACGAATGCCTTTTTTATCGCCAAGAGCTTCTTTAACAGCCTGGCCAAGCACGATGCCGATGTCTTCTGTTGTGTGGTGATCATCGATATGGGTGTCCCCATCCGCTTTAATATCGCCATTGAACAAGCCGTGCTTGATGAACAGGTCCAGCATATGGTCCATGAATGGAACGCCTGTATCGATGGTTGATTTGCCTTCTCCATCCAATGAAAAGTTGATGGCTACTTTGGTTTCATTGGTATTGCGTTTGATTTCAGCTTGTCTCATTGTTCATTCCCCTTTTCCCACGACCGCGATTCGACTGCACGCGCATGGCCTTCCAATCCTTCAAGGCGCGCCAGACGGGCGATTTTATCTTTATTTGTTTGCCAAGCCTGCTCGCTGTAGCGGACAATGCTGGTTCGTTTAATAAAATCATAAACAGATAATGCGCTCGAGAAACGAGCCGTGCTGTTGGTCGGCAATACATGGTTGGTTCCCGCAAAATAATCGCCGATCGGCTCGGATGAATAGCGTCCGATAAAAATGGCACCGGCGTGGTGGATTTTGTCTGCCACCGCTTCTGCATCCTCCGTCATGATTTCCAAGTGTTCAGGAGCCAATTGATTCGCAGCTGCAACCAGCTCTTCCATCGTCTCTCCCAGGTAAATCATGCCATGATCTGCAATCGCAGGGCTGGCGATGGCTTCACGCGGCAAAAGAGCTAGTTGCCGGTCCACTTCTTTGGAAACCGCATCGGCTAAGCTTTCGCTTATCGTCAACAGTACCGCACTGGCCATCGGATCGTGTTCTGCCTGTGACAATAGATCTGCTGCGACTTCATCGGCATAAGCCGTGTCGTCAGCGATTACAGCAATTTCACTCGGCCCTGCAATCATATCGATGGCGACATCGCCGTTGACTTCCCGTTTCGCCAACGCGACAAAGATATTGCCGGGACCGGTAATTTTATCGACCGGAGCAATGGACTGTGTGCCGTAAGCCAGTGCCGCAATGGCTTGGGCACCGCCTGACTTATAGACTTCCGAAATGCCCAGGATATGGGCCGCTGCCAACACTCCGTCGGACAAGGTGCCGTCTTTGCCTGGAGGCGAAATCAAAACGATGCGGGAAACGCCCGCTACCTGTGCAGGAATGACGTTCATCAACACGGATGAAGGATAAGCAGCAGTTCCGCCTGGTACATAAAGCCCCGCAGATTCGATGGCGGTGACACGCTGGGCAACATACGAACCGTCCTCGTTGTCCAGCCGGTATCCCTGCTGTTGCTGGCTTTCATGGTATTTGCGGATATTCGTCGCTGCTTCCGTCAGATCCTCCAGCAGTTGGCGGTCAAAACGCGCGACTGCTTGTTCAATTTCTTCTTCTGTTACACGCAAGGATGATAGGTTGGCACCGTCCCATTTTTCAGCGTAACGGAACATCGCCTGATCACCATTTTCCCGAACGTCCTGGATAATATCTTTTACCGCCGCAACCTGCTGGCCGGTTCCTTCTGCAATTGTTCTTCTGATGGAAATTCCTGCTGACAAACGAGTTATTTTCATAAGCTTGCCTGCTTTCTCAAGTTCTCCACAAGTTCGGTAATGCGCTTCTGCTTCAAACGGTAACTGACCGGATTGGCAATTAAACGCGATGTGATGTCGACAATTTTCTCGTATTCGACCAACCCGTTTTCCTTCAAGGTTTTGCCGGTCGAGACGATATCCACAATGCGGTCTGCCAAGCCGATCATCGGCGCCAATTCAATCGAACCGTTCAATTCGATAATTTCGACTTGTTCGCCTTTGCCTCTATAATATTGTGAAGCCACTTTCGGATATTTGGTCGCTACCCGCGGCGTCACTTCATTCATCGGTGTATCGGGCATACCGGCAGTCGCGATATAGCAACGGCTGATGCCAAGATCCAATAATTCATAGACATCCCGGTCATGCTCGAGCATGACGTCTTTCCCGGCAATGCCGATATCCGCGACTCCGTGTTCCACATAGGCAGGAACGTCCATCGGCTTGGAAAGGATAAAGCGGATGTTCTCATTTGGCGCTTCAACAATCAATTTCCGCGAATCGTCGAGTTCTTTCGGCAAATCATAGCCTGCCTTCACCAATAATTCGTATGCTTCTTCAAATATACGGCCTTTAGGCATTGCAATCGTTAATGCATCCATCAATTGGCACCTTCCATTCGTAGGACATCACTGAACAAAGCGCTGAATTCATCTATAGCCAGAACCGCTGGCGCGAATTGCAGCGTAACCCGTACGCCTTCGCCGCGAAGTTTCTGCGCTTTGTCAAACGCCCGTTCTTCATTGGGTTCATCAAAAAGAATCAAGGTATGGTTTTCCTGTTCGGCATCGGCAGAAATGATTTCCAATAGGCGGTCGACACGCAGTCCAAAACCGGTTGCGCCGACCTGAAGCCCGAATTGCTTCATCAAGCCATCATAGCGTCCTCCGTTGCCGAGCGGAAATCCGCTGCCTGCTCCATATACTTCAAACACCAAGCCGGTGTAATAAGTCATGTGGCTGTTAAACGATAAGTCATATGTAACCGCATCGGCCAAACCGCTGCGCTCCAATATGGTCTTCAACTTTTTCATGCCTTCGAATAACGAAGTCTGTTTGGTATTAGCCGGATCGATCCATTGCTGCCATTCTTCGACAGTTGACGTTGACATCAAGCCGATAAACGATTCCAGTCTGGAAGGCTCGATCGGCAACTGTTTGGCCAAACTTTCAAAACCGACGCTGTTCTTGGAAACGAAAGCGCTATGCACTTTCTCAATTTGTTCCTGATCCAATCCGAAGTCTTCAAGGATCAGCTGCAGCAATTGTGTATGGCCAATGACAAAACGGCTGGATTTAATATCCAGGTTCTTTAGGACGTTCCATGCCAGAATGATCACTTCAGCATCCGCATACAAGGAATCATCGCCGATCAGTTCTACGCCCATTTGTTCAAATTCTGCGGGGCGTCCGCCTTCACGCTTCTGGGCACGGAAAACGTTTGAATAATAGCCAAGCCGCACCGGCATTTTTTCTTTCAATAATTTCGAAGCGGCAACCCGTGCAATCGGTGACGTCATGTCCGGACGCAAAACCAAAGTTTCACCTTGGCTGTCCAATAATTTGAATAAGGCATTATCTGCAATGGCAGAAATTTTGCCTATGGTTTCATAGTATTCAAGTGTTGGTGTTTGCAATAGGTCATAGCCTGCTTGCTGGATAATGGCGGTTCCATTCGAACGGAGCTCCGCTTTCTTTTTAGCGATGAATGGAAAATCGTCTCTCATGCCTAATGGTTTTTCAAACATTTGTATAGTCATTCATAAAACTCCCTAATATTGGTTATTTTACTTTAGTTCGCTAATGTGGTGAAGTAATATTATTTTAGCGCATTTTTCCATCCATCGTCAAGGGATATCCTCGAAAAAAATCCTGAAAGCATAAGATGCTTTCAGGATTTTGCTTGGCGCTCCGCCATTTGTTCAGCTGTATAGATGATGTTCATCGGATTTCCCCCGACAAAAGCTCCAGCTGGCACATCTTTATGGACGAGCGTGGCAGCGGAAACAATCGCGCCGTTTCCGATGGTGATGCCGGGCAAAATCGTGGTATTTGCTCCGATCATGACGCGGTCTCCAATGACTACGTCGCCGAGCCGGTATTCATCTATTAAATATTCATGTGCCAGAATCGTCGTGTTATAGCCGATCACTGAATTTTTGCCGACCGTAATCCGCTCCGGAAACATAACATCCGGCATGACCATTAATGCAAAAGAGGAATGTTCACCAATTTTCATTTTAAGAAAAGTCTTGTACATCCAGTTTTTCAACGGCAAAAACGGCGTATATCTGGCGGTTTGGATCACCATAAAATTTTTAGCCACCTTCCAGAAAGGAACCGTTTTGTAAATATGCCAAAGCGAGTTAGGGCCATCGACAAAATGCCGTTGTGTATTTCTCATTTCACTGCCTCTTTTGTCAGCTCCAATAAATCACTGATGTGCTGAAGCATATAATCGGGATTGAAACTCGCCAGGTAGTCTTCGCCTTTTGCTGACCAGGCAACGCCAGCCGTCCGCACTCCGGCATTTTTGCCGCCTTCAATATCATGCGAATTATCGCCGATCATCAAAGCTTCGTCATGAGATGCAGCTAATTGTTCCAAAGCCAGATGCAAGGGTTCCGGGTCTGGTTTTGGATTGCTGACATGATCCAGGCCAATCAGCACATCGAAAACATCACTGACGCCCATCAGGTTTAGTCCATGACGGATTGTATCGCTTCTTTTGGTCGAGACAATCGCCATTTTCAGCCCTTGTGCTTTCAGCAGTCGCAGCGTTTCCGCCACACCGTCGTATTCTTCCACCAATTCATCGTGCATTGTCCGGTTCAAGGCGCGGTATTGTTCCGTCAACTCTTCCACACGCTCCGGATCAATCGCTGTGAATGTCTGTTTCAGCGACGGACCGATAAAATGCAGCACTTCTTCACGGCCAAAACGGCCAGGATAATGTTCATCCAATACTGCCAGAAAGGTCTGGATAATCAATTCATTGGTATCCAGCAAAGTACCATCAAAATCGAACAATAACGTATTGATTTTTTTCGTCGTCACGTGGAAACCACACCCTTCTCTTTTTCTTCCGCTTTACGCCACATATAGGAAACGAAAATCGTCAAAGCCAGGGCGGTGACGACGCGAATCGCCAGCAGCGGCCATATCGGGATGCCGAGTGGAATAAAAATCAGCGTATCTTCCACGATGGCATGGCAGGCAACCAGGAAGATGAAGACCAAAGTCGCATCTTTTTTGCTGACGCCGTCTTCCTGAACTGCTTGAATCATCACACCCGCTCCCATGGCCAGCCCAAAGATCAGTCCGGAAGCAAGTGTCAGGGAAGCGTTTTTTTCTACCCCTAGCAGGCGTGTCAACGGCCCCAGCATAGAGGATATTTTCTGAAGATACTGCTTGTCTTTCAAAATTTGAATCATGAGCATCAAGGGAATGACGATCATTGCCAATTGCAGAACGCCAAACGATGCTTTCTCAAGCCCAATCAGGAAAATCGCCAGCCAGCTTTCTGGCACAGCAGCAGCTTCAGGAGCAAAGCCGTACTGCGCTATTTCGCCGCCGCCTTTCCAAAATAAATTGATCAGGATAGCGGACAGTCCAGCAAGACCGAAACGGACCACCAGCACTACCCACAGTTTGACGCCTACTTTCAGCGCTACGCCCGTCTCAATGAAAATATTATGTGAGAATGACAGCATGACGGCCAGAATAAACACTTCCTTGACCGTCAGTTCCAACGACAGGATACCAGCGATACCGGCATACAGATTCAGCGCGTTCCCCAGAACCAGCGGAATGGCGGCATCTCCACTTAAACCGAACAAGCCCATAATCGGCGCTACTAAATCAATGATAAAAGGCAGAACCGGTGTATATTGAAGCATGGTGACGAGGAGGGTAATCGGGAAAATGATCTTCCCCAATGACCAGGTCGTCTTCAATCCTGCTTTCAATCCATTTTTCAATGTTGACATCTGATCGCTTCTTTCCAGGTTATTTGTCTTTATAATGCGGCGGATTTTTGATTGCTACTCTGCGGTATATGATAAGCACCACAGCGATAACAATGGCAATAACCGAGACCAATTGTGCGGCACGAAGTTCACCGACCACATAGAGGCTGTCTGTCCGCATTCCTTCGATAAAGAAGCGGCCAACAGAATACCAAATCATATAGAAGAAAAACATTTCGCCGCGCACCAAATTCACTTTACGCAGCAACAGCAAAATGATGATGCCCACTAGGCTCCACATGGATTCATACAGGAACGTCGGGTGGTAGTAAGCTCCATCTATGTACATATGGTTGATGATCCAATCCGGAATGAACAGGTTTTCCAGAAACGTCCGTGACACTTCTCCGCCATGCGCTTCCTGGTTGATGAAATTGCCCCATCGGCCAATTGCCTGGCCGATCAGAATACTGGGTGCTAAGATATCCGCTACTTTCAAAAAGGAGGTATTGCGCTTTTTGGTGAACAGATATGCCACAATCACCGATGCAATCAAAGCACCATGGATGGCGATTCCGCCATTCCAGATGGCAATGATTTCACCAGGATTGTCTTTGTAATGTTCCCATTCAAATGCTACATAGTAAATCCGGGCACCGACGATAGCCAACGGCACCGCCCAAATCAATAGATCCGTTAAATATTCAGGGTGCAATCCCCGCTTGACCATTTCACGCTGTCCCACCAGAAAGGCAATGACAATGCCTGTTGCGATGATGACGCCGTACCACCGGACCGAAATCGGACCGAGTGAAAACGCGACCGGGTCTATTGAAGCTAATATTGAAAACATCTTGTGCACCTACCCATTCGCTTAGTTTGTATCTTGAGCAATGACGTCATCCAAACGCTTAGAAAATTCTTCAGCGGCATTGACGCCCATCCGTTTGAGGCGATAGTTCATCGCTGCCACTTCGATAATGACGGATAAGTTCCGTCCGGGACGAACAGGAATTGTCAGTTTCGTTAAGTGCGTGTCGATGATTTTCATCTTTTCTTCTTCCAGTCCAAGGCGGTCATAGGTCTTATCCGGATCCCACAGTTCCAGATCAATGACCAGGGAAATCCGTTTAAAGGTACGGACAGCGCTCGCTCCAAATAAAGTCATAATATCGATGATGCCGACTCCACGGATTTCGAGAAGGTGTTCAATCAGTTTAGGCGGATGGCCAACCAGAGTATTTTCCCCTTCTTGGTGGATTTCCACGCAATCATCCGCTACCAGGCGATGGCCTTTTTTGACCAACTCAAGCGCCGTCTCACTTTTTCCGACGCCACTTTTTCCTGTCAGCAAGACGCCTACCCCATAAATATCAACCAAGACACCATGAATGGCTGTAGTCGGAGCCAATTGGCTTTCCAGGAAATTCGTCAACAAACTGGAGAAACGTGTGGTCGACATGGTCGTAGTCATGACCGGAACATGGCGATTGCTAGACGCGATAACCAATTCTTCCGGAACCGGAACGCCATGTGACACGATAATAGCCGGCGTATCGTCCGTGCACAGTTTCATCATGCGGTCCAACCGTTCTTTCGGTGTCAGCATGGCAAAAAAAGAAAGCTCGGTTTTGCCGAGCAATTGTACACGGTTTGCTGGATAATGAGTGAAATAGCCGGCCATTTCCAAACCGGGTCTTGAAATATCACTGATGGGTATATGGCGGCCGATGCCTTCTTCTCCGCTGATCAAATCCAGCTCGAACGTTTCCATCACTTGTTTTGTTGTTACTTGTCCCATTTATTACCCCTCATTCCTTATCCACATATTATTTCGAATTTTCATCGAAGTTGTTTTATTCCCATGCGGTTTGCTTTTATTTTAACATGGATAAAACAAATTTGAAGATTTTTGTCCCCTTTCCTCCTTTACCGAGCTATATATCCGGCAAAAGGAGGTTTTTCATCATGAAGATTATGATTGATGCCGGACACGGCCCTGAGACGCCAGGGAAGCGCTCACCGGATGGCAGACTAAGGGAATTCCATTTCAATTCTGCAGTGGCGGAAGAAGTCAAAAAGCGTTTATTTTTAGATGGCCATACTGTTTTTTTCAGCCATCAGGCGAATGTGGATGTTCCTTTGCACGAGCGTGTCAGTCTGGCCAATCGCTTGAAAGTGGACTTGTTCGTTTCCATTCATGCCAATGCCACTGGCCAAACATTCAATTCTGCCAACGGACTCGAAACTTTCACCTACACTCAGCCGCAAGCAGCTGCCCGCCAACTGGCCCAGATTGTCCAGAACTCACTGGTGTTGGCGACTGGACGAAAAGACCGCGGCGTCAAACAAGCTGATTTCGCTGTGCTGCGGGATACGCACATGCCGGCCATTTTAGTGGAATGTGGCTTTATGACCCATAAGCAGGAAGTTGAACTGCTTAAATCAGCCGTATACCGGAAACGCTGTGCCCAGGGGATCTGTTTTGGCATTGCCTGTTTTGAAGCAAGTCGTTTGCCCTTCTTGAAGTAAGTTTGACTGATCTGAACGTGAAAGCCAAAGCGGCTTTCGCGTTTTTTTCGTATTAGGGGCGATAGATTCTGCTAAACTGAAATTAAAGAGGTGATCTTATGAACAAAACCATTGGTATTCTTGCGCATGTTGATGCCGGCAAGACTACGTTCTCAGAACAATTGCTGTACCACACAAAAAGCATCCGTGAGCGTGGGCGGGTTGATCACCAAAATGCTTTTCTCGATAGCCACGCCATTGAAAAAAGCCGTGGCATCACTATTTTTGCTGACCAAGCCCATTTTTCCTTCAACAATTCAACTTACTTTCTGATAGATACACCCGGACATGTCGATTTTTCCCCAGAGATGGAACGTTCGATTCAAGTTATGGATTACGCTATTGTCATCATCAGTGCAGTCGATGGCATTGAAGGGCATACTGAAACCGTCTGGCAGTTGCTGCAAAAATATAAAGTACCGGTCTTTTTCTTTATTAACAAAGTAGATCGTGAAGGCGCAGACCCTTCCGCCGTTCTCGATGAGATCCGCTTGAACTTCACCGATGATGCTTTCGATCTGACAAGCTCTTTTCATAACGGAACTATGACTGAAGAGCTGATAGAATTCATTGCTGAACGGGACGAAGCCTTGTTGACCCATTATCTGGAATCCGGATACGAAGAGACTCTTTGGTTGGAGGCTTTCCAACAGATGATCGCGGACAAGCGACTCTTTCCAGCTGCCAGCGGTTCTGCTTTGCAGGACACTGGCATCCGCGAATTCCTCATGCAATTGGACCTGTTGACGGTCGGTTCCTATTCCGAAAGCGAGGAATTCGGTGCGTTAATCTACAAAATCCGGCATGATGAAAACGGCAATCGCCTCAGTTTTCTCAAAGCATTCAGCGGAACGCTTCAAGTCCGCGATAAACTGATATATGGGACCAAGCGTCTTGAAGAAAAAGTCACACAAATCCGCCTATACAACGGACAGAAATTCCTGACAGCAGACCAAGTACAGGCAGGAGAACTGTTTGCTGTCTCCGGATTAACCGAAGCGTCCGTTGGCGATTCGGTGGGCGCCCTACAGGAGAAAGCTGATTTCGGTTTGGTTCCCACCTTGAAATCAACAGTCCTTTTTGATGCCTCCCTTTCTCCTAAAGAAGTGTTAACCAGCTTTCGGATGCTGGGTGCCGAAGATCCTTCCCTGTCTGTTTTTTGGGATGAGTATTTTCAACAAATCCAGATTCAAGTGATGGGAACCATTCAATTGGAAGTTCTTGAACAAGTTGTGCTGGAACGATTTGGTTATCGTGTCGGGTTCGGTAATCCAGAAATTCTTTACAAAGAAACCATTGCGTCTTCCGTCATGGGTTACGGACATTTTGAACCACTGCGGCATTATGCGGAAGTTCATCTGAAGTTGGAACCGGGAGAGCGCGGCAGCGGCTTTCAATTAGACAACACCTGCCATGCGGATGCTTTATCTGTCGGTCACCAAAACCTGGTTCTTCATCATTTGAATGAACGTGCACACCACGGTTTATTGACTGGTTCTCCGGTAACCGATGTCAAAGCGACTTTAGTGACCGGTCGCGGGCATAACCAGCACACGGCTGGCGGCGATTTTCGGGAAGCTGCATTCCGCGCACTTCGGCAAGGCTTGGAACAAGCACAAAATCGGTTGCTCGAACCGGTGTATCATTTCAAAATCAAAGTCAGTACTGACCAGATGGGGAAAGTGCTATCTGACATTCAACAGGCTTATGGCAGCTTTTCAGCGCCTGAAACAACCGGCCGGAAAACGATGATTACCGGCCGTGTACCCGTTGCTACATTCATGAATTACAGTTCGGAATTCGCAGCATTTACTCATGGCAAAGGAGCGCTCAGCCTGCTGTTCGACGGGTATGATTTCTGTCATAATGAAGATGAAGTGATTGCCCGGATTGGTTATGACAAAAACGCAGATCCCCTCTACACTTCCACTTCCATCTTTTGTGCGAAAGGCCAAGGCTATAAAGTGCCATGGGATGAAGCTGAACAGGCTATGCATTGTCTGTAAGACCACATCCGACAGAAAAGAGGGATGGGCCATGTATGAACCAAAAACAAAAGAAAACGACGCCGACGTCATTGAATTCATCGAAGCGGTCGAAAACCCTAAAAAGCGGCAGGATGCATACAAGCTGCTGGAACTATTTGAACAGGCTAGCGGATTTCCAGCCAAAATGTGGGGATCGAGCATCATCGGCTTTGGTTCTTATCATTACGTGTACAAAACTGGCCATCAAGGAGATGCTCCATTAGTCGGTTTTTCTCCACGCAAAGCGAAGATTAGCCTCTATTTTGCAACTGGAGACGAGAAACGCGAACCGCTTCTCGAGAAATTAGGCAAGCATACCAGCGGCAAAGCCTGTGTCTATATTAATAAAACAGAGGATATCGATCTCGAAACTCTAAAGCAATTGATTAAACAGTCGATTGATTTTCTGCAGGAACTTTATCCTGATGCACATTAAAAAGTCCGGATGGCCTTTATAGGCCGTCCGGACTTTTTCAATTCTACTTATCTGAGGAAGCTTTGATGCACAATAAAAAAGAACCGGCTTAGAATATCTGAGCCGGTTTCGAGATAATGGTTATTCAATTGTTAAATAGCGGAGCAGGACTGAGCCTGTTTTCGTTTCGCCATAGACCAATAAAGGAGCCGCAGCTGGTTCCGTTCCCTGTTTGGAGAAACGAATGGATTTCTGCATAAACTGTCCTTGTTCATGGGTGCTGTCGATGTCCGACAGCAGTACATCCATTTTGCCCAAGTTCGAAGAAACTTCACCTTTCAGCGGCAAATGCGAAGGGATGTAAAGCTCGACATTGCCAGCCAAAGTTTTTGTTTCCAACTTGCGCGCTTCTTTGCATCTTGTAGTGGCAACAATATTGCCGTTCAACGATTTAGAAACGATTGTTTGAATATCACCATCGATGTAGATGCGGCCATTCAAGGTTTCGGCTTCCAGTACTTTTCCTTTTGTTTCCTGTACATGGATAGCCCCATTGGCCGTTTCCAGTTCAGCATCGTCAAACTCCACATGCTTCAAATCGACTTTGCCATTTGCTGTTTTCACTTTGATCAGAGCAGCATCGACGCGTTTCATTGCAAAACCACCATTGAACAAGCGAGCAGTGATGTGCTCGTAAGAAGCTTCCGGCACGTACAATACAACATTCACTTGAGTAGTCTTCAAGTCACTGATGATGCGCAACTTGTGGTCATCAGCTATAAAGACGAACTTATCAAGAAAATCTGCTTTAGCCTGAGCCGGCGATTCTGAGCGATACGCTTTAACGCTGCATTCTGCACGCAGTAATCCGTTCTGCGACGGGAATATTTCCAATTGGCCGTTTGCGATATCCGCAATGATTGTATTGAGGTCTGTTATTTCTTCACTAAAGGTGTGGGTGAATTGAACTGCTTCACCAAATGGAGAATCGAATTCCATCGTTTTTAACTTGCCGACAGATGTTTGCATGAAGTCCATCATGCGGCCACCTAAATCGTTGAAATCGCGGGAAACATTTTTCGAGACATTTTTTGAGACATTTTTCGAAAAGTCTTTCGATACTTTCTTCATAATATCTTCAGGTCTGAAAAATCCGCGTTTCCCTGATTTTTCTCTCTGGTTGTTGCGGCCGTAATCCGGCTCATTTGAAGAACTGCTGCCATCTATAGCGCGCAGCAACTCAACGGCTTCCCGCGCTGAAATTGTACCGTTCTCAACCATGTCCAAAATGCGTTCTTTTTCGCTTTGCATGTATTGTGGCCTCCTCATTGTCTGGTTGCAGGCAAGCAGATGCTTACCTGAACAAGCAGATCTTTTCTTCTAAATGATACGTTTGGCAGCCCGAAAAGTTTCACTTAACTAATTTTTTCCTGCGGCTTGCTCCTTTAACCTTAGCATCCATACGCGCCCGATCCCGTTCAAGAATCGGTTTCAAGTACTTCCCGGTATAAGAGCTTTCGACAGCCGCAATCTCTTCCGGTGTGCCTGTCGCTAAGATGGTTCCACCGTTGTCTCCACCTTCAGGCCCCAAGTCAATGATATGGTCCGCCGTCTTGATGACGTCCAAATTGTGCTCAATCGTCAAAACGGTATCGCCATTATCCACAAGACGCTGCAGAACCAACAGCAAACGTGAAATATCGTCTGCATGTAACCCCGTCGTCGGTTCATCCAGAATATAAAAGGACTTGCCATTCGAACGCTTATGCAGCTCGGATGCCAGCTTGACGCGCTGCGCTTCGCCTCCGGACAGAGTCGTTGCAGGTTGCCCAAGTGTAAGATAGCCAAGGCCCACGTCTACAACCGTCTTCAATTTACGGCTGATTTTCGGGATATTCTCGAAAAATACAGCAGCGTCTTCTGCTGTCATGTCCAGGATATCGGAAATATTTTTGTTTTTGTACTTCACTTCCAAAGTTTCCCGGTTGTAGCGTTTGCCATGGCAAATTTCGCACGGCACATAGACATCCGGAAGGAAATGCATTTCTATTTTTATAATACCATCTCCGCGGCAAGCTTCACAGCGACCGCCCTTGACATTAAAGCTGAAACGGCCTTTTTTATAGCCGCGGACTTTAGCTTCGTTGGTCGTAGCGTAGACGTCACGGATGTCATCGAAAACACCGGTATAGGTTGCCGGGTTTGAACGTGGTGTCCGGCCGATTGGAGACTGGTTGATATCAATGACCCGTTCAAGCCCTTCAGTGCCTTCGATTGAATCGAAATGGCCCGGTTTGGCTTTTGCCCGGTTCAGTCGATGGGCGAGTGTTTTGTACAGAATTTCATTGATGAGTGTACTTTTTCCTGAGCCTGATACTCCGGTTACTGCTGTGAATAAACCGAGTGGAATTTCGACATCCACTTTTTTCAAATTGTTTTGATTGGCGCCGCGTATCGTAATTTTACGGTCGTTTGGCACTCTTCTTTCAGCCGGCAATGGAATAAATTTCTTGCCGCTTAAATATTGGCCCGTCAAGGACTTTTTGTTTTTCATGACCTTTTCAGGTGTTCCCGCAGCAATGATCTCGCCACCGTGGACCCCTGCTCCAGGTCCGACATCAATCAGGTAGTCAGCCGCCAGCATGGTATCTTCATCATGCTCAACGACAATCAATGTATTGCCGATGTCCCGCATGCTTTTCAAGGTTTCGATCAGCCGGTCGTTATCGCGTTGGTGCAGGCCGATCGATGGTTCATCCAAAATGTATAGAACGCCTGTGAGCCTTGAACCGATTTGCGTCGCTAAACGGATTCGCTGAGCTTCCCCCCCAGACAAAGTGCCTGATGCCCGGTTCAAGGTCAGGTAATCCAACCCGACATTAATCAGGAATCCAATACGCTCCTGAATTTCCCGAATGATCAATTTGGCGATTTGAGCGTCTTTTTCCGACAGGACCAATCCATCAAAAAATTCATTGGCTTCAATGATCGAAAACTCGGTTACTTTACCGATGTGTACGTCATTGACTTTAACAGCCAAGGTTTCCGGCTTCAACCGGTAGCCTTCACAAACTGTACATGGTTGTTCTCCCATGTATTTCTCCATTTGATCACGGATATAATCTGAGGACGTTTCCCGGTAACGGCGATCGACGTTGGATAGCACGCCTTCAAAATGAATGTGGTTATCCCGGATCTGTCCATAATCGTTTTCATAACGGAAACGGATTTTATCGTTTCCAGAGCCCCGCATAATCACGTTGATGTGTTCTTCCGGCAGTTCACTGACAGGAACATCCATATCAATCTTATAATGCTTGCAAATTGCTTGCAGCAACTGCGGATAATATTGGGAACTGGTCGGCTGCCAAGGCACGATCGCACCTTTATTCAAAGATACGCTCCAATCAGGGATGACCAGTTCGGGGTCAACTTCCAGCTTCATGCCGAGGCCGTCACATTCAGGGCAGGCTCCGAAAGGCGAGTTGAATGAAAACATTTTCGGTTCCAATTCACCGATTGAGAATCCACAGATCGGGCAGGCATGATGTTCGCTGAAAAGCAATTCTTCCTCTCCCATAACATCAATCAGTACCCGTCCTTCCCCCAAACGCAAAGCGGATTCCAATGAATCGCTGAGCCGCGGCGCAATGTTCTCTTTCATGACGATGCGGTCAATGACCACTTCAATCGAATGTTTTTTATTTTTATCAAGCGTGATGTCATCATCCAGATCAATCAATTCCCCATTGACACGAACCCGGACATAGCCTTGTTTTTTAACGTCTTCCAGCAGCTTGACATGCGTTCCTTTTCGGCCCGAAACAATCGGTGCCAAAATCTGCATTTTTGTACGATCCGGATAGACAACCAAACGATCGACCATCTCTTCAATTGTTTGAGATGAAATTTCGATGCCATGATTGGGGCAGATCGGTTTGCCGATTCGTGCATACATTAAACGCATGTAATCATATATTTCCGTTACCGTCGCTACTGTGGAACGCGGATTCTTGCTGGTGGTCTTCTGATCGATGGAAATGGCCGGTGACAAGCCTTCGATCAAATCGACATCCGGCTTATCCATCTGTCCTAAGAATTGGCGGGCATAAGAAGACAAAGATTCTACATATCGCCGTTGTCCTTCAGCATAAATCGTATCAAATGCTAATGATGATTTGCCTGAGCCCGAAAGCCCGGTCATGACCACAAGTTTATCGCGCGGAATGACAACGTCTATATTTTTTAAATTGTGCGCACGTGCGCCTTGTATCCGTATTTCCTGATTTTTCAAGTTTCATCATCCTTCCGCTTTCAATTCAAGCACTGTATCACGCAGCTCTGCAGCCCGTTCAAAATCAAGCGCTTTTGCCGCTTCTTTCATTTCTGATTCGAGCAGCGTAATCAGTTTCATGCGATCTTCTTTGTTGAGTTTTTTACCTGATACCGCTTTTGATACATATTCTTCCGACTCTTCCGCAGCGACAGTCGCACGGATGACATCACGGATTTTCTTCTGTATAGTAACGGGCTTAATGCCGTGTTTTTCATTGTATGCAGCTTGAATTGTACGGCGGCGGGTGGTTTCATCCATCGCCTTCTGCATTGAATCCGTCACTCTGTCTGCGTACATAATAACGTGGCCATTGGCATTTCGCGCTGCCCGGCCCATCGTTTGGATAAGAGAGCGCTCCGAGCGAAGGAAACCTTCTTTATCGGCATCCAGAATGGTCACTAAAGAAACTTCAGGGATATCCAATCCTTCACGCAGCAAGTTGATCCCGACGAGCACATCGTAAACGCCCATCCGCAACTCCCTTATGATCTCAATCCGTTCAAGCGTCTTGATCTCAGAATGCAGGTAATTGACTTTGATGCCCGCATCTTTCAAATAGGCCGTTAAATCTTCCGACATTTTTTTGGTCAATGTGGTGACCAGCACACGTTCATTGTTTTCCGCACGCTGCCGAATTTCATACATCAAGTCATCTATCTGCCCTTCGATCGGACGGATTTCGATGGTCGGGTCAAGCAATCCGGTCGGCCGGATAATCTGCTCCACCATTTCGGGTGTATGTTCCATTTCGTAGGGTCCTGGTGTCGCCGACACAAAAACCGCTTGGCTGATATGCTTTTCGAATTCATCAAACGTCAACGGGCGGTTGTCCATCGCTGAAGGCAGACGGAAGCCGTAATCAACCAAGACTTTTTTCCGTGCTTGGTCACCATTAAACATCCCGCGTACTTGTGGCAGCGTTACGTGGCTCTCATCCACAACCAATAGAAAGTCCTCCGGGAAATAATCAATCAATGTGTAAGGCTGTGCGCCTGGTGGACGAAGCGTCAAATGCCGGGAATAGTTTTCAATGCCGGAGCAGAAGCCCATCTCGCGCATCATTTCCAGATCATAGCGCGTCCGCTGTTCAAGGCGCTGCGCTTCCAACAATTTGTCTTCGGCGCGCATTTCCTTCAAGCGTGCTTCCAACTCTTCTTCTATGTTTGCAATCGCTTTGACCATTTTATCTTCACGTGTTACGAAGTGGGATGCCGGGAAAATGGCTACATGATCGCGTTCACCGATAATTTCACCAGTCAATGCGTCGACTTCACGAATGCGGTCAATTTCATCACCGAAAAACTCGACACGCAAACATCTTTCGTCGCGTGATGCCGGGAAAATCTCAACGACATCTCCACGTACACGGAAAGTTCCGCGAATAAAATTAATATCGTTGCGTTCGTATTGAACATCCACTAACTTCCGCAACAACTGGTTGCGTTCGATTTCCATCCCTTTACGCAAAGAAACAACCAACTCACGGTATTCCTTCGGCGAACCAAGGCCGTAGATGCAAGAGACCGATGCAATAACGATGACATCGTCCCGCTCAAATAAGGAACTGGTCGCAGAATGGCGAAGCTTGTCGATTTCGTCATTGATGCTGGCATCTTTTTCAATGAACGTATCCGACTGAGGAACATAAGCTTCCGGTTGATAATAATCGTAATAACTGACAAAATACTCTACTGCGTTATCAGGGAAAAATTCCTTGAACTCGCTGTAGAGCTGACCTGCCAATGTTTTATTGTGGGCCATGACCAGCGTCGGCTTTTTCACCTGCTGGATAACGTTCGACATTGTGTAGGTCTTACCTGTTCCTGTCGCTCCCAGCAAAGTCTGGCAACGTTTGCCGTTGATGATGCCTTGCGTCAATTCAGCAATCGCCTGAGGCTGATCGCCAGCCGGTTCATAAGGAGCTTGAAGATTAAATTCCTGTTTCATGATAAGACGTCCTTCCGTTATTTCGTTACTTCTACTTTAACATATGCCCTAAAAAACCACTAACAAAAAGCGAACGTATGTTTTTTATGGTGGAATCCGCAAAAATATTGGCCTATCTGTACAAAGTATCTGTACTCTTCCTTTTAGACACTTCTTATTTTTTAAAGACAAAAAAGGGAGGCCGGTAAAATGCCGGCTTCCCTTTTTCTTGGCTTTTTAAAGAGCCAATTATTCTGTTTCTTCATGCTGCAATGTCTGTAATTGAGCAGTATATATAGTGAACGCTTGTTGATTTTTGTTATCCAGGGCTTCATCGATAAGGGCCATAAGCTGTGCTTCTTGTTGGGAACGGTGTACATGCTTTAAGAACAGATCTAAATAGATATCGTTCAGCAGCTTTTCCGCTTCCGTAATTTTTTTTGTTTGAGCCATCGCTTTCATGAAATCAGCATAAGAATAATAGTTTTCCATTCTTCTTCACCCCGAATGCTTTTCATTAGTATACATGAAGCAAATAGAAAAAATCAAGATTTATTTGAAAATTCCAATCAAATAGAAAATATTTTATTTTCACTCTAATGAGCATTGTGCAATTTCCATTTTTCTTTATAATAAGGTATGTAAAGTAAATTTAGGGGGTTATTCTTCATGAGCAAAAAGAATTACAGGCCGCTTTCTTATACAATCTGCGCAAATACGTATGCCCTTTTACCCTATACGGATGGACATCGCACCTGTCTGCGCGTAATCGAAGACCGTAATGAATTTGTGGTTGAAGAAACGGTTTATAAAACAGTGACCACTTCCTGCCGGTTCTACCGTGCCTCTCTTGAAAGCGCCACTCTTTATGCCCAAAAAGCGGTCGGTGTAAAACATAAGCCCCCCATCATCATTGGTGAGTATTATGGCAATCCGCTTATTTTCTTCCCGACACACTCTCCAAAGAATAAGGAATGCGTCTGGTTCAATTATGACGCCATTGACCTTATTGAAAGTGACAGCAGCGGCAAAGGCAGCATTATCTACTTAAGCAATTGTGAAACCGTATATTTGGATGTCTCGCCTATCGCTTTGCGAAACCAGCATTCATTTGCCGGATCCCTCCGCCGATATTTCAAAAAAGCTCAACGAGTCCATAACCATCCGATGGCTTATGTGACAAAACGGACGTTTGCTCCACGTAAAGAACAGCCGCGGGATTGACTGCCTTTTCAAGATTCTGGAATTTATCAGTGAATGTAAATCTCCATTGCTACGCAACGTCTCCATATCCCACCTTACGCATATGGACCTTCGCTTTCTCCAGCTTTTTCACAAGACGTATTTCCGCTCCATCCACTAGCTCCAGATAATCAGCGTACCAGCTGAAAAGAGTTGCCACCTTCTGTCACTAAATATGACGGCAGGCGGCAACTCTTTATTGTTTCATGCATCTCTAGAAAAAATTTAACTATCATGTTGGCCTTATTTGATCGACCGGTACACCCATAAGGAGCCGACGAAAAATACCGACGAAACCCAGAGGTAAGGTTCGTTCCAGAACCAGATTGAAATGGACATCCCGGAAAACGATAGAATGGTGAATATTCCAGCAAACATCCGAGATTGCAGATCTCTGCGGTGCTCCCGTTCCCGGCCATCCCGATTTTCAAGGTAATGGCGCATCCGTTCAGGCTCTTCCAAATAGTTGATGACTTTCTGCGGCAATACCCGCAACGGACCAGTGGCATTCAACACCCAACGAAGGACATCTTCTTTGCCAAAGAGGCCTTTGCCTTCTTTTTGTGAAGAAGCCCATTCCAGGATTCGTGGACGGGCAAGCGCCAACAGATCCACGTTGGGATCCAAAACATGAAGAACGCCGACGAATATCGAGGCCGCTCTGCCGAAAAAGGCAAATTCCGCGGGCAATTGAACCGGTTGGGTCCGAACGATTTCCTGCATATCGTTGAGCAGGCGTTCCACAACAAAACTGTCCATCTGTGACAGCTCATTGGATTCATAGGCTGTGACGAGCCGTGAAATAGCATCTCCTAGAATTTTACGGTCTGCCTGCGGCAAAAGAAACCGCAGCTCTTCAAGCGAATCCAACACTTGATCGTAATTCTTGAAAATGACACCTTCCGCCGCTCTTAACACCGCCTGGGAGTCTTTTTGTGTGATGGTGCCGATCATCCCGAAATCGATCAGGACGATTCCGCCATCCGGTTCCAATAGGATATTCCCGCCGTGCGGATCTGCATGGAACTGGCCGCCGTACAATACCTGCTCCAGGAATAAAATAAACAGCCGCTCGGAAATTTCATGGCGATCCAGCTCATTCTTTTCAATAAAGGCTAAATCTGTGATGCGTGCGCCTTCGATCCATTCCATGACCAGTACACGGCGCGTCGTGAATTCATCGAAATACAGCGGGATGCGCACACCTTCCATCGAATCGAAACGATCAGCAAAGGCGCGGCCATTTTGAAGTTCTTTGAGGAAATTCAATTCAGCGCCGATGGTTTCTGTCATTTCTACATACAGTAATTTAAAGTCGATTTGCTTCGCGAATGGCGTGAATTTTTCGGCCATCCAGATAACGATGCGGATGGCTTTGAAGTCCGCACGCAAAATGCGGTCTGTACCCGGCCGTTGGACTTTAACGGCTACTTCCATGCCGTTTTTCAATACCGCTTTATACACTTCCCCAATAGAAGCGGATGCTACTGCTGAATCCGATAATTGATCCAGGTAATTTGTATGAGGCGTATTCCACTCCTGCTCCAATACAGAAACGATGCTTTTCCGTGGTACCGAAGGGACACGGTCAGTCAACCCTTCCAGTTCGGCAAGAAACGTCGGCGGCATGATGTCAGCGCGCGTCGACAGGAATTGGCCAAGTTTGATCATCAAGCCACCCAGTTTTAATGCAAGGTTCTTATACTCTTTCGCTTGCTTGGTTATCATGTCATTCCATCTTTTTTCAACCAGCGGGCTCCAATTTCCACGATTTCTTCTTTGGAAGAACGTCACCTGCAAAAAGATTTTGACTGCCAGCCAGACAATCCGGAAGATGCGGATAAATGTAATTTGATTCATAAGTGCGGTCCCTCCCATGGAATTCATTATAGAGACAGATGGCGAAATAGTCCAAAAAGTGGTATGTTTTTTACGGATGGAATGACATAAGGGGGATGAAAATGGACACAATTCATTATGAACAGCGAAACAACTTAGCCTTTATTACATTAAACCGGCCAGAAGCAATGAATGCCTTCAATTATGATATGCTTCTTGAGCTTGGACAGGTGGCCGAAGCAATCCGCATTAACCCGGATATCCGCGTTGTGGTCTTTACTGGCGCTGGCGAAAAGGCATTTAGTGTGGGAGCGGATTTAAAAGAACGCAAAACCATGACCGATGACCTCGTCAAACGCAATATTTTTAAAATCGGTGAAGTGTTTTCAACCATCGAAAATCTGCCCCAGCCTACCATCGCCATGATGAACGGTTTTGCCTTTGGCGGCGGAATGGAACTGGCGCTTGCTTGTGATTTCCGGATTGCTGCAGACGACACCTTGCTCGGATTGACGGAAACCAGCCTGGGAATCATTCCTGGAGCAGGCGGCACGCAACGGCTGCCGCGCCTGATCGGTGAAGCCAAAGCCATGGAACTGATTTTGACTGCCCGCCGCCTGACATCAGCCGAAGCACTCGAATACGGTTTGGTGACACGCCTTGCAACGCGTGGGCAATTGGCTGATGTGACCGGTGCTTTTGCCGATTCAATTCTCGCCAACGGCCCAATCGCTCTCCAACAAGCAAAATTCGCCATCAAGAATGGCATGAATACCGATTTGCAGACAGGTTTGCAGATTGAGCGCAAAGCCTATGAAATCACGATTCCAACAGAAGACCGAGTCGAAGCCCTGGCCGCTTTCGGCGAAAAACGGAAACCCGTATTTAAAGGGAAGTAAAAAAACGGAGCAGCTGATATAGCTGCTCCGGTTCAGACTATAGACAAAGTCTTTCCAAAATGAATAGCAGGGCATACCCCAACCGGTCCGGCCACTTCGCGTTCCGTGGGCTCAGCTTCAGTCTCCTCGTCACTGCGTTCCTGCGGGGTCTTCAGCTTTCGCTGTCCCACAGGAGTCTCCGTGGCCGGCCCGATCGGGGGCGTGTAGCTTCAACCAAAGGAAATAACCTGCTAGTCAGGATCCAGAAACCATCGTCCCAATAAACTTGGTAACTCCTTCATACAAAGATCCGTAGCGCAAGGCGGCGAAGGGCAAAGATATGCTCCTGCATCGCTTCGCTAGCTTCGTCGCAAACGAGTCAGGCACAGCCCGACTCGCTTCCTGCGGGATAGCGAAGTGCCGAAATCCAANTCGCTTCCTGCGGGATAGCGAAGTGCCGAAATCCAATCGGGCGCCAGTCCGAGTTAGTTCGGCGCAAGCCCGCAGGAAAGCGTCCGCCTGGAGTGCAGGATCCAATAGCAAGACAATAAATTGCATATTCACCCTTTGAACGACATAAATATTCTTTTGTCTACAGGCTGAAACGGAGCAGCTGATATAGCTGCTCCGTTTTTCCTGTTTACAGGTATTTTTCCATCCAGCCTGTAATCTGTTCCAGACGTGCAAAGCGAAGATTCGGTTTGCCTGTTCGCGACAGGTTGTGGTCGGCTTCTGGGAAACGGACAAACTCTGTTGTTTTGCCCATACTTTTTAATGTGACATACAATTGTTCCGACTGCTCGATCGGGCAGCGGTAATCATTTTCAGAATGAAGAATCAGCAATGGGGTCTCAACATTTTTTGCGTACTTCAATGGCGAATGCTTCCATAGCTTGTCAACATCTGTCATATCCGCGCCAATTTGCCAGTCACTGAAATAATAGCCGATATCCGAGACACCGAAGAATGAGATCCAGTTGGAAATGGAGCGCTGCGTCACTGCTGCTTTAAAGCGATCTGAATGGCCGACGATCCAATTCGTCATGAATCCGCCGTAACTGCCTCCGGTGACGCCCAAACGATCTGTATCGATCCAGGCGTTGGATTCCACAATCTGTTCGACCGAATTCATGATGTCCTCGTAATCACCCCCACCGTAATCACCGCGTACCGCGTCTACAAACTCCTGGCTGTAGCCATGGCTGCCGCGCGGATTGACGTATAATACGCCGAAACCGCGGGCTGCCAGCAATTGCATTTCGTGGACAAACGTATTGGCATACATCGCATGGGGACCGCCGTGAATATTGACGACCAAAGGATACTTCTGGCCTTCCTGATAACCATAAGGCTTCATCAGCCAACCATGGACAGCCCAGTCTTTCGATCCTTTTGTGATGATCGGCTGTGCTTCAACCAATTCCGTCTGTTTGAGGAATTCTTCATTAAATGAAGTTAATGCCTGGCGTTCGCCAGTCGAAATCGTCAGCAAATACAACTCGCCTGGGCTCACTGGGTTGCTGATGGCTGCCACTGCGAATTCGCCGCTCCGTGAAACATCGTATCCATAAACATGCTCCAAGTCTGGAGACGCCGGGAAAATCATGCCATCAAGAGAAGCAAAGTACAGGCGTACATCACCCATGGTCGAAACTTGAAAATACAAATGATCATCTTTTGTCCATACCACATCCGGTGCAACTGCTCCTTGTTGATGATCAGCTACGACATAATCACCCACCGGTACGTCCAAGCCTTCTGTCAGGGAAATCCGAGTATGCGCCTTTAAATCCGCCACATACACTTCTGTGTGTGTGGCATTTTCAAATTGCCGCATGCTGCCGACAAAAGCCACTTTTGTATCGTCATGAGAGAAAGCAGCGCCGCCAAAGTATCCTTCTTCTTCAATTAATACGGATTCTTCTTTCGTCTCGAGATCCATTAGATAAAGAGGCTGGCGGAATACAAAATCCAAGTTTTCTTCTCGCGTCACGCCATAGATCAATTTTGCTCCGTCATGTGAGACGGTTTCCAGGCTGTAATGATAATTTCCTTCTGTCAGCTGTTCTACTTTTTTCGTATTGAGATCCACTGATCCAATGTGGCGATGGAACTCTTTCGGCAACAGGCCCATTCCATCCATCTTGTATTTCATTTTGTCGACATGGTAGGGCTCAGGCTGTTTCTTTTCTTCTTTTTCTTCCTTGTCGGTGAAGGTTTTTCCTTCTTTGGCCAAGGCATTAAACCAGATCTTTGTTCCGCAAGGCGCCCATTCAAACCCATCGACTCCTTTTTCAAAATCAGTCAATGAGCGTGCTTCTCCTCCAGAGGCTGGCATAACGAACAATTGGTTCTTCTCGTTGCGATCCGATAAGAAAGCCACTGCCGTTCCATCAGCCGACCACCGTGGTGAACTTACGCGTTCTTTGCCATACGTCCATTGGGTTTGTTCTCCCGTTTCCAGGTTGATGTGGTAAAGATGGGCTCTGTATGTATTTTCTTCTTCATCGATTTGTGTATGGATAAACACCGCTCTTGTTCCATCCGGTGAAATCCGGGGATCCGTCACTGATACCAACTTCGTTAAATCCTTAATTTCCATTGCTTTTTTCACCATACTACTTCCTCCTCGGATTCAACTATTTCGTAAATCGTAATACTGCTCCTTAACTATAATAAAAAATGTCAGTTTTTTCAATCAAATCAAAAGAAAACTCTGGAATAATCATCCAGAGTTCTCCAATCATTCATAAGATCTAAACATGTAACAGGTTATTTCTGCATCGCCTGGTCTTTCAACGACCGCCGCAGGATTTTCCCTGTAGTGTTCTTCGGCAATTCTTGCAGAATTTCAAACTGTCTTGGCACCTTGTATTTCGCTAAATGTTCTGCACAGTAAGCTTTTAATTCTTCTACTGTAACAGAAGAATCGGTCAGTACCACATATGCATTGACCTCTTCACCGAAATCCGGGTCCGGCAAGCCGACTACAGCAGCTTCTAAAACCGCTGGATGCGCAAACAGCACTTCTTCGACTTCACGTGGGTAAACGTTATAGCCACCTACGATGATCATGTCTTTCTTGCGGTCAACAATATAGAAGTAGCCTTCTTCATCGACACGGGCCAAATCGCCTGTGTACAACCAGCCTTCACGAATTGCCGAAGCTGTTTCTTCCGGCATTTTGTAATACCCCTTCATAACGTTCGGTCCACGAACGATCAGTTCGCCGACTTCATTGGCTGCCACTTCTTCGCCCAATTCGTTGACGACCTTGTTTTCCACATTGATAATGGACGTGCCGATCGAACCGGCTTTTCGCTCCCGATCAATTGGATTAAAGCAAGTAACCGGTGAAGCTTCCGACAGGCCATATCCTTCTGAAATGCGGACATTGAATTTTTCTTCAAAACTGTGCAACAAAGCTACCGGCATGGCCGAACCACCGGAAACAGCCAATCGGACAGATGCGAAATCCGCCGGATCGACATCCGGTAATTGATTCATGAAATTGAACATCGTTGGTACGCCGGCAAAAACGCTTGCTTTGTAATGTTTAATAGCATCGAATACCTCTTTCGGATTGAAACGCGGTACCAAAATAATCGTCGCCCCCTGCAATAGAGGTGCATTCACTACAACTGTCAAAGCAAACACGTGAAATACCGGCAACGTTGCAACTACGCGGTCGTTTGCGCCAATCTGCAGGTATTCCCCAACATCCCGTGCGTTCGAGTATAGATTTTCGTGTGTCAGCATGGCGCCTTTTGGTTTACCGGTTGTTCCGGACGTATACAAAATGACGGCGTTGTCGGTGGCTTCTACTTGCGCAAATTCGGCATGAGGCGCTGACTTGCCCAGCAGGCCAGTGAATGAATGGACTTTCCCTTCTACTTCTTCAGGCAGTTGTGCCATTTTTTCCGGCGTAGACGGATCTGTTTCACAAATAATATAGGATTCAACAGCTGGCAGCGCTTTATGTGCTTTTTCAACCAGCGGCAGAAGCAAATCAAGTGCCACAACCACTTTGGCATCGCTATTATTCAATATGTAAGCGATTTCATCCGGGCTGTAGATTGGATTGATCGGAACTGCTGTTGCGCCTAAACGCATCGTCGCATACAACGAAATCAGAAAATGTGGTGTGTTGCCCAAAAGAAATGCGACGTGGTCCCCTTTTTCCACGCCTAAACCTTTTAAAGCTCCAGCAAAAACTGCAATCGACTGATCGAATTCGCCGTAACTCGTATCTTTCCCCATAAAGCTGTACGCAATTCTGGAAGAATCCTGTTCAGCAATTTCATGAACACGTGACATTAAATCCATTTCCATCCCTCTTTCGTGTTGAATGAATACTCATTCATATTTTACCCTGTTTTCATTATAAAATAAATCTTCAGACAATACAACAGGCACCGTAAAATTACGGTGCCTGAAGATGAGCTATATAACGCCATCTGATCAAAAAGAAATATAAGATTTGGGCAACGGTAAAGCCGCCAAGCACAATGGCCATCTCGATGAGGATTGACAGCTCGGCAAATTCTTCCCAGACGACTTGCAGCGAGATAAAAGCAAATGCACTGTGCAGCAAAGCAAGGCCCCATGGCAAAAAGAATTGAGGTATCAATTGGCGATTCACGATTTTGCCCAGTTCTTTGTCGGTCATGCCCATGCGGATCAGCAGCTTGTATTGCTTCCGGTCCCGTTCAAGTCCTGTATACAATTTAAAGTAAATAAAGCTGCCTGCTGCCAGCAAGAACACGGCCGCTACCATGACCCCGATAAACAACAGCAAAGCGAATGAAGATTTAAACCAACGGTAATCATCGCCTGGATTTTCAAAAAAGAAATTGACTCCATTAAAATCAGCGTTTTCCACTGCGTTGTTGACGGTTTCCGTTAATCGATTCCCAACATTCACTGTTTCCGTCCAATTCAATACATCAAAAGCATAGTAGGAGAAATCAGACGCACCGGGTTCATATCCCAATAAGGGTTCATCAATTGCTTCATAATCAGCGTCGCTCACAACAATCGTATTGATGTTCAAAGTATGGATCGGGAAGACGACATGTGGATACGTCGACTCAATCGATAAGCCAACATCACTTTCAAACAGCACCGTTTCAACACTGGTTTCCTCCAGCTCTTTTAAGGCATCCAACGAAAATGGAACAAACATGCCTTCTCCCTGCTGCAATTCTGCCGCTTGAAAGCCGAGGCTGGCTGCCAAGCGATTAAACTCAGACAGTGCTAAGATATCGACATCGTTTCCAGTGGCACCGGAAGTTTGCCGTTTGACCGTCAATTCCACCATATCGTAAGCCAATTGTTCATTTTCCAATTGGCGGGTAAGGCGTTCGATATGCTCTGTTTCCTGCTCGTTGCCATTAAATGAAATATAAACGAGCCCCAATGGATTTGATTCGCGGAAATCTCCTGTATACGACATGAAAGACGCCAGTGTACCCACTGTCAAAAATGCAACAGTCGACACGATTGTGACGATAAAGAACATCTGGGCACTGTCTTTCAGTTTGACTGAAGCTTCCGCTAAAGACACCAGCCTCGTCTTTTCCCAATAGACATTTTTTTTGCGCTTGTATAAACGCAATAATGAATGCAGCGTATGGGTGAAAAACAAATACGTGCCGAATGTGGCAAGTGGCGGAACAATGAAAATCATCTGGTATACAGTACGGTCTGAAACATTCGCAGCAAATGTATAGGCTATAGCCAAAAAGACAATGCCCATAACAGAAAGCACGGTTGACGATTTCGACTCTTCTTCCACTTTCCAAAATCCCTGCAGCAAATCGACAACTTGCTTCGTACGGATAAAGCCTACGCTGATGAAAGAGATGATAACGAACAAACTGGCAAACGCTGCAATCGTCAACAGGAAAGGTTCCCAGGAGACATACAGTGGCAAGCTATCAAGATCCATGATTTCACGGCCGACCATGAAAAAGAATTTCGAAAAAGCAAAGCCGAAAGCGATGCCCGTTACGGTTGATACCGTCCCAAGGATCAGCATTTCAAAGAAAATCAATTTATTCAATTGCTTTTTCGTCATTCCTAGATGCATCAAGACCCCGAATTCCTTTGACCTTGCCTGTAAAAAGGCGCTCATGGAATAGAACAGGAAAAACAAAGTGAAAATGTACAGAACGACTTCGGCAATCAGCATTCCGCGGATTGCCAATAGCCGCAGACCTTCTTCTTCAAATGCCGGATGAAAAATGAACATCGAGTAGACGAAGAATACCATGACTGAAAAAACACTGGCTAAAAAGAAAGCCGCATAATTTCTGCGATTGCGGACAACGTTATGGTAAGCGAGTTGCCGAAAGGTCATTCACGGATCCTCCTAGCAAAGACAAGACATTCAAAATTCGCTGATAAAATGTCTGGCGCCGGTCGTCTCCATAGATTTCATTGAAATATTCACCGTCTTTGATGAACAGCACACGGTCACAGTAACTTGCAGCAATCGGATCGTGCGTCACCATGATGATGGTTGTTTCACTGTCATTGGCCACATTGGATAAGATCTCCAGCACGTCACGTGAAGACTTTGAGTCCAAGTTTCCTGTTGGCTCATCAGCCAGTATCAATGCCGGCTGATGAATAAGCGCCCGTCCGATTGCAGTACGCTGTGCTTCTCCTCCAGAAATTTCGTTTGGCCGTTTATGAAGGATGGATGTCAGTCCCAGCCGTTTGGCAATGACCAGTACACGGCGCGCCATTTCATCGATTGGTACATAATCGAGCGTTAACGGCAACACAAGATTTTCCTCAACGGTCAGCATCTGCAGCAAATTGAAGTCCTGAAATACAAAACCCAATTCCCTTCTGCGGAACAGGGCCAACTCATTTTTACCCAATAAATGCGGGTTGATGCCATCAATCAAAATCTCTCCCGAAGTCAACGAGTCAATGGTTGAAATCAAGTTCAACAACGTCGTTTTGCCGCTGCCTGAGGGTCCCATCACTGCCAGGAATTCACCTTTTTCCACTGTGAAGCTCAGCTGGTTGACTGCCCGGTGTGCCACTTTCCCCTCGTATACTTTTGTCACTTCGTCGATTTTTACTACTGTCATCGTTCTCCTCCTGTGTTGCAAGATCTTGGTTGAAGAACAGAACAGAGATGGTCGTCCCTTCTCCTTGAACCGAAGAAATCTCCAATTCATGGCCCAGCTTGCGGCAAACTTCTTTTGCCAGATACAGGCCCATGCCGGTGGATTCTCCAGTCTTCCGTCCGTTTTCTCCGGTGAAAAATGCCTTAGTGATGCGCGGCAGATCAGATGAAGGAATTCCAATCCCTTCATCCCGTATGGTCAGCAAAGTATTGCCATTTGTACATTCTGCAGCAATAAACACTTTTTTATTGGCTTCAAAGGTGTATTTGACTGCATTCGTCAAAAATTGGCCGATGATAAATTTCATCCATTTCTGGTCGGTCGCAACGATATGCTCTTCTCCAATTGAAATCTCCGGATAGACGCGCTTTGATATGAACAACCGTTTGTTTTCATTGGTGACTTCGCTGACCAACGACCGCAGCGATACTTGTTCAATCTGCATGTCCTGTTCAAATGTATCCAAACGCGCATTCATCAACACTGTATCCAAGCCTGCTTTTAACCGATCCATTTCTTCACGGACGCTGCTCTTATCAAGTTCCTGTTCTTCCTGCAACAGCAGATGCATGACGGATAACGGCGTTTTCATTTGATGCACCCACTGGTTCATGAATTGCAGGTGCCGATTTTGAGTGGCATACAATGTTTGCACTTCGTGCTGATACAGGCGATACAATTCCTGAAGATAGATCTCTGTTTGAACCTGTTCAGGTGATTTCCCTTCCCGCTGCAAGGCATGCTCCATGCTTTGCGGTTTCGCCAAAATCCGCTGATAATATTGATACCGTTTGACGAAGCGCGCCGTCAGAAACGTAATCACCAATACGCTGCTGATCACAAAGGAATAAATGGCCGTATCCACGTTGCGGAAACCATCCAGCCAATACAGCAGCATGATAAACGCCACAAGCACAATTTGGAAAACAATGAACGCCGCATGTTCTTTCAAAAACAATCGCAGCATCAGGCTTCCTCCTCATGCAACAACAGGCGGTATCCTGCTCCTCTTACCGTTTCGATGACCGATTTAACGCCATAGTCAGCCAACTTTTTCCGGACGCGTGTCATATTGACATTAAGCGTATTTTCATCAACGAATGCCTGATCATCCCATAGTTCTTCCAGCAGCTGCTCCCGTGATACCACTTTCGGGTAATGAGACAGCAACAGCTCTATTATTGTGCATTCCTTTTTCTGCAGCGGAATGGCTTCCGTTTTGACATGCAGTTCCATGCGCTCCATGAACAGCACGATACGGCCTGCTTTGACCGATCGTTCTTCCTGCTTTGGTGCATATTCACCATAGGCTCTGCGCAGATGGCTTCTTATTTTTGCAAGGACGATTTCGTAATGGAAAGGTTTCGTAATAAAATCATCTCCACCATTTTCCAAAGCGAAGACTTGGTCCATTTCTCCAGAACGGGCAGAAATGAATAATATCGGACATGTGGTCTGCTGCCTTAATTGACGGCACCAATAATAACCATCATAAGAAGGCAAATTAATATCGAGTAAAATCAAATGGGGATCAAAAGCTTCGAATTCTTCGATGATTTGATCAAAATCTTTTGCGGTCTCCACTTCGTAATGGTATTTCCGTAAGGTTTCTGCCAACAACTCCGCTATTTTCAAATCATCTTCTACAATGAAGATCCGTTGAACAGCCACAATGATTCCCCCTTTCCTTTTTCTTTCCATTTTAACAAAAGAGCCTGCATAAAAGCAGGCTCCCGGAAATTCTTAATAAATTAATTTCAAAAATTCCTCCGTCGTGATGCCTCCGAGAAGTTTCGGGATATCAATTCCGGCAATCGCTTTATCTAAAGATGCACGTTCGTATTTCGAACGGGTGATGGCTTGTTCAATTTCAGAAACGTCGCCGACCCCGAAAAAGTCACCGTAAATATGGGCGTCTTGGACAATGCCATTCTCTACTTGGAGACGGACATCAATGCCGCCGACCGGGAAGCGATGGGAATGCTTAATATTGAACTTCGGCGATTTGCCGTAGTTCCAGTCCCAATTGCCGTAGCGCTCTTTTGATAATTCATGGATTTTCTTCCAATCTTCGTCGGTCAATTCGTAGTAGCGGACATTTTCTTCCCCTTCAAATATCGAGTGCAGAATCGCGTTGCGGAATTCGGTCACGGTCATCGGCTCTTTCAAAAACTCGGAAATGTTTGCCACCCGGCTGCGGATCGACTTGATCCCTTTTGATTCAATTTTTTCTTTGCTGACTTTCAATGCTGAGACCACCGCATCCACTTCTGTATCAAACATTAACGTGCCATGGCTGAACATACGGCCTCTTGTAGAAAACTGGGCATTGCCCGATACTTTCCGGCCTTCTGCCATTAAGTCATTGCGTCCTGAAAGCTCAGCATTGACGCCCAGGCTTTGAAGCGCTTTTACCACTGGCTCCGTGAATTTACGGAAATTGCGGAAGCTGTTTCCGTCATCGACCGTAATAAAGCTATAGTTCAAATTGCCAAGGTCATGATAGACCGCTCCGCCGCCAGATAAACGGCGTACGACGTGGATGCCATTTGAATCTACATAATCAGTATTGATTTCTTCAGCTGTGTTTTGATTTTTGCCGATAATAATAGAAGGTTCATTGATATAGAACAGAAGAAACGGATCTTTTTCAACATCCATCGTTTTCAATAAGTATTCTTCAATTGCCAAGTTGATGCGTGGGTCTGTAATGCCTTTATTATCTACGAAATACATAATCTCTCTCCTTTGGCTGCGTTCCTTTTATTAGTTTAACGGATTTTTCAAATAAATTCACGGTTTAGGGTTGACGAATCCAAACTGTTATAATACACTGTTCTAAACACCAACAGTACTATAACAAAAAGGAGATGGAAGTTATGATTGAAAACGTAGTCGAATTTTTCAAGAACTTGCCCCCGAAACAATGCGCATCTTGTGGAGAAAAAATGGAAGAGCAGCATGAATGTTATGGTACTCAATGTGATTCCTGCAACAACTTATAAGATTCAGCAAACATACTTATAAAAAACGAAGCAGCGCTTACTGGCGCTGTTTCTTTTTGTATTGAATCCAAATGGTGAAAAACTGCTTCTATCTGGGTAACTCTTCTTGCTATCATAATATTTGGGGCAGCTGCCTGAACATGATATCTTTCTATCTGAACTAATCGCTCCTTTACCTGCACTATCCATATCCTTACCTGCATTTCATCTGTTTCATAAAAGATCAAGCTCGGACTGGAAGCTGTTCGCCGTGCGAACAGCCTGAATAGGCAGTGACACTTCCTGTTACAGTTTGGCTCACATACCAGGATCGATTATTCACCCATTGAGCATTCTAGTTTGCATGACTTTTCGCGAAATTCGTGTAGGAACGCAGAAACTTCATGTAGAGAAGCAGCTAATTCATGTAGAAGCGCCACATCTCCCGGTAGAAACCTGCATAGTTCATGTAGAAACACCAAATTATCCTGTAGAACCACAAAACCACATGTAACCTCACCCAGTCGAAGCGAAGGCGCGTGCATTACCGCTGCCGAGCGTTTCCAAAACTCCACATTACCTAACTACTCCATGCAAATATGGCTCACTATTTATCCCCCACACCCCGGGCTGAGCCGCGTCCAGGAGGGGACGGAGCCATAGGACTGGCAAGAGAAGCGATGCCCGGCTTATGGCGGCAGTCCTCTCCAGAGCGGTCGAAGCTGCTTTTAGAACTTCACTAAAACTATTACCTCTCTACTTTTCCTGGCTTATTGTGGGAACCCACTCCAAAGCGGCCGAAGCGACTTATAGAACCTTACTAAAATCTATCAATATTACTCTTTCTCTTTTCCACATAAAAAAGGCACCGCCTAAGCGGTGCTTTTTCAATAATGGATCAATGCCCAGAGTGGCCGTCCATTTTGTCCATGCCTTGTGAATCGTCACTGTCATCCGGAACAATGGAATCCGGGTCTGGGTTGCCGACCGTGATTTCCTGTTTCGGCATAACGTGCATACCTCTTGCTGTTGTATGTGCCTGCATGTAATACAGACCTTCCTCTTCAAAGCTGGTTTCCGCTTCGTAGATGCCATCTTTCGTATGTTCAGCAGTAATCATCTCGCTGTTGTTGCGGTCGCCCGACTCCCATACTTCATAGACAACTTCACTTGCATCTTCCACAGCTTCGTCTCCTTGGCTCAACGCTACTGACAGCAGGACTTCCTCAGCCGGATCGGCTTGCGGTTCGGTATTGAACTCCACCATCACTTCTTCAATCATCTCACCAGTGCCTGCAGAATCCGCTTCTTCCGATCCGCAGCCAGCCAACAATAAAAATGGCAATCCAAGCCACATCATTTTTTTCATTTTGCAGTTCCCTCCATGCTGAGTGACTCAGCAACAAATCGTTCAAGCAATAGTTCGGCAGCCGCTTTTCCTTGATCGACACAAGCAGGCAATCCAAATCCTTCAAAAGAACCTCCTGCAATCTGCACCATCGGCAAAGCGTCCTGCACTTCCTTTTTCGCTGCCGCAATCCGATCTCCATGACCTACCAGATATTGCGGCATCGCTTCTTTCCAACGCGAGACGATGGTAAATTCAGGCTCTTCCTGTATATCCATCAATTTGTGCAGGTCTTCCAATACGGCTTTAACAATCTCTCCATCAGACAACTCAACGACCGCCTCGTCCCCGACACGCCCGATAAATGACCGGTAAAGAGCTTTGCCCGGCGGAATCAACGTCGGCCATTTCAGGTGTGCAGCCGAACAGGCTGTTATGGTGAAATCGCTGTTTCGTGCAACCACAAATCCCGTGCAGTCCTTTGGGTTTTTTACGGCCCCTTCTGGAAATGCAATCGATACTGTCGCAATGGATGTGGAAGGCATGTCTTTCAAGCCTTTCAGCAAACCCAAAGGTTCAAAAATCGGCATCAACTTGGCATGCGGCAAAGCGAAAATGACACTATCTGCAATCATCGATGCTTCATTGTTCAAACGCAATTCCACTTGTTTGCCTTTTTGCACCAGGTTTTCAACTTTGATACCTTTTAGAATGGTGCATGTATGCAGCTCTTTTTCCAAGGTTTGCACAAGTGTTTCAATGCCGTTGGAAAATGTTTGAAAGATGCCTGTTTTTTCGGTATCAAATGCGCGGTAATTTGCTACTTGATTTTTCTTCAAGCCACGAATCAAGCTTCGTTGCTGTTCTCCTGCTTCCAGCAATTCAGGAAAAGTCGACTTGATGCTCAAACGGTCGATATCTCCGGCAAATACACCGGAAAATAGCGGTTCAATCAAATTTTCGACCAACTCATTGCCAAATCTCCGTCTCAAGAAAGGCCCAAGCGGCTGGTCTTCAGCAGAAGTTGTTGTGGGCAGGAAGAAATCTCCCATAGCACGAGCTTTGCCGGACCAGGAACTGATGCCTGAAGCAAGAAACGATCCGAAATTCGTTGGCACTCCCATAACAGACCCTGCCGGTATCGAATAAAGTTCATTTTCGACCGCCACTTTAGTTGTGCCAGGAGCACTTTGGATCAATTGGTCTTCAATGCCCAACTCTTTCGCTAATTGCTGGATACTGTTTTTTCGTGAGATAAACGAATCCGGACCACGCTCAATTACAAAACCGTCTTTTTGAAGGGTTTGGATTTTTCCACCAAGGCGATGGGCTGCTTCAATCACTGTAATATCAATCGCCAAACCTTGTTCTATCGCCAGTTTTTGTAAGTAATATGCCGATGACAGACCTGTGATGCCTCCGCCCACGACGATTACTTTATGCGTTTGTTCGGCCACGTTTAATCCTCACTTTCAATTGCTTTATTTTTCCGCCAGTTTTCTTAACACAACGTCAGTCAATCCATCAATGAATAATGGCTGAACGTTTGGCATTTCTGGACGGCGGTAGGTTGCACCAATATCGTCGCAAACAACTTTACATTCATAATCGTTATCGAAAAGAACTTCCAAGTGGTCGGCCACAAAGCCAACCGGTGTGTAAACGAAAGATGTGTATCCTTTTTGTTCAAACAAATCACGCGTCAAATCCTGAACGTCCGGTCCAATCCAAGGTTCTCCTGTTTGTCCGGCACTCTGCCAACCGATTTCAACGTTTTCAACACCAGTAGCTTGTTGGATCATCTCAGCTGTTTCTTTTAATTGGTCGGGGTAAGGATCTCCGCTTGCGATGATCTTTTCAGGCAATGAATGCGCCGAAACAATCAGGCAAGATTTCGCACGTTCTTCTTCTGACATTTCAGCAAATGCAGCACTGACTTTTTCGCTCCAGTATTGGATGAACTTCGGTTCTTTGTACCAGCTTTCAACTGAAGTCAATGAAATGCCCGCTTTTTCAGCAGCTTCTGCTGCACGGCCATTGTATGATTTAACCGAGAAAGTAGAGAAATGAGGAGCCAAAACGATTGAAACGGCTTCTGTGATGCCATCTTTTCTCATCTCTTCCACACCGTCTTCAACAAACGGCTCGATGTGTTTAAGGCCAAGATAGACTTTGAAGTCAATTTCATCCTGTACTTCATTTAAACGGTCGCACAAGCCTTGTGCTTGATCTTTGGTGATTTTTGCAAGCGGTGAAAGTCCGCCAATCGCTTTGTAGCGGCTGCGCAAATCTTCTAAGCTTTCTTCGCTTGGCTTACGGCCCCGTCGGATATGTGTGTAGTAACGTTCAATATCTTCTTCTGTATAAGGCGTTCCATACGCCATCACTAATAATCCCATTGTCTTCTTCAACATAATCACCTCGAAATGAATTTTATTCTATTTTAAATTACTTTTATAAGCCGCACTGTATTCATGGACAAATGCTGTCAGACGTTTCAAAGTATCCGGGTTAACTTCTGGGAATACGCCGTGGCCAAGGTTAAAGATATAGCCATCGTTCTGTAAGCCCATATCCAAAATCTTTTTCGCCCGTTCTTCAATTACCGGCCAGTCTGCCAGTAAATAAGATGGATCGAAGTTGCCTTGAAGAGCTTTGGTCAAGCCCATAGAACGCGCTTCGGAAATCGGCAGGCGCCAATCCAAACCGACTACGTCTACTGGAAGCTCATGCCACTCTTTTGCCAAATGGCTTGCACCGACACCAAAAATCGTCAACGGCACGCCTTCAGTACGCAACTCAGCAAAAATACGGTCCATGACCGGTTTAATGAAGATGCGGTAATCTTCAACGTTTAACGCACCGACCCACGAATCGAAAATTTGAATCGCTTTGGCACCCGCTTTGACTTGTGCTTTTACATAAGGGATAATGGTATCTGCCAATTTATCCATCAAAGCAAACCACATAGCCGGTTCTGAAACCATCATCGCTTTAGTTTTATTGTAACTTTTCGAAGGTCCGCCTTCGATCATGTAGCTGGCTAATGTGAATGGCGCGCCTGAAAAACCGATCAACGGCACATTCAATTGATCTTTCGTCAGCATGCGGATCGTCTCCAGTACAAAATCAACATCTTGCTCAGGATTGATTTCGCCTAGACGTTCGATATCCGCCATACTGCGGATCGGGTTGTCGATAACGGGACCGATGCCTGATTTAATTTTTACATCCACTCCGATTGCAGGCAATGGCGTAACAATGTCTTTGTACAGGATCGCTGCGTCGTTATTATACTGATCTACAGGAAGTTTTGTCACGTATGCACATAGTTCCGGCTGATGCGTGATTTCCTCTAATGAGTATTTCTCCTTGATTTTGCGGTATTCCGGCTGAGAACGTCCAGCCTGTCTCATATACCAAACTGGTGTATGTTCTGTTTTCTCTCCTCGTGCTGCGCGGAGGTATGTGTCTTTAAATGTCATGAATTTTCATCCCTTCAATCTTCTGCTTTTCTGTTCGTCTACCCATATCCGTCTATACTATAGACGTTCCGCCCTTTATTGTATAGATTGCCGGCGCATTTGTCATAAATTAGACGCTTCTCTTTTCACTTGTTCGTCAAACCTGTTTCATCTAGTTTTCTTAAGGGAACAATATAAGGAATGTATTATTTATTTCAGGAGGGATTTTAATGAAGCTTTATATGACGACTGGAACATACGATTTCATGAAAAAAATGCGTGACAAGCACCCCGAAGAAACGATGGTCCTTATGCAAGGTGAAAATACAACCTTGATGCTCCATGAAACAGAAGGAAAAACCATTTTCCAAACACCGCGCCGTTACGAAGTAGTGGACGGCACAGGCGAGTTCAAAGAAAAAGGATTTTTCGTCTTCAATAATGTGCCGGTATCCGATGAAGGCCGCCCGGTTTTTGAGCACCGGTTTAAAAATCGTGCAGGCGCCATCGAAAATGAGCCTGGATACATTGCCTTCCGCGTGTTGAGACCGCTTGATTCAGATACGTACATCGTTCTGACTGAATGGGAGTCCCCTGCTTTTTATGAAAAATGGAAAGAAACTCAAGCATTTGCACAAGCTCATTCAGGACAACCCGAAAACAAGGCTGGAACTCAACGCCCCAATATTTTTTCAGGTGTATCATACATCAGTACGTACAAAGCAAAACCTGAAGAAGAATAAATACAGCCTTCATTAATCTGAATGGAAACATACCTGAAAAGGAGGAAATTAATTGGTTTTTGTTATCTTTATTTTAGCAGCGGCACTTACCGTGTTCGCATCCATCAAGCTGTCCCAATACGCCGATGTCATCAGTTCTAAAACGGCAATGGGCGGCATGATGGTCGGTACCTTATTATTGGCAGGGGCTACTTCCCTGCCGGAAGTATCAACCAGTTTCTCAGCAGCTGCAATCGGTAATGCGGATATTGCAGTCGGCAACATGATCGGTTCGAACCTTTTTAATTTGTTCATCCTTGCCGGATTCGACTTTCTTTTAAGAAGACGCCAGATCTTACACCGCGCCTCGCGTGATAACATCTACACGGCCCTTCTTGGGATTCTGTTGACGATTATGGTCATTCTTTCACTTTGGCTGCGTCTGGATATACAAATTTTAGGCGTCGGCTTGGATGCTTTAATTATCGCTATTACGTATATTGCCGGGATGGTGGCCATCAACAAATTGCCTTCTTTGGATCCTGAAGCCGAAGCAATTGTTGAATCGGAAGAAGAGCCTGAAAATCCAAGTGCTTCGCTTTCATCAAAAGCGGCAATTGCCCGCTTTATCGTTGCCGCTCTGGTCATTCTTGCTGCTGGTACCGCCTTATCTATAACCGGCGATCAGATTGCAATCATTACGGGAATCGGCTCCAGCTTTATCGGAAGTTTCCTGATTGCAGCAGCTACTTCATTGCCCGAAGCCATCTCTGTTTTTGTTGCCTTGCGCTTGAGTAATGTCAATATGGCTGTCGGAGCAATTCTTGGAAGCAACATCTTCAACATGATCATTTTGGCTTTGTCCGACCCTGTTTACACGGCGGGCCCTATCATGTTGGATGTTTCCGGTGCGAACATGATTATCGCGGTCGGTGTTCTGATCATGTCTGTTTTGGCGCTATTTTCACTTTACCGGAAGAAAAGTGCTTCTACACTATCTTATGCACTTCCATCGGCAATTATCATCGTTATATACTTTGCAGCATCCTATTTAAACTTTACTTATTAATCAAATCGCCCCAAAGCGCAGCCATCTTCCAAGCGGGAGGTGGCTGCGTTTTTTTGTTTCCATGAATCTGTATCTTCGGCCTGTCCATTTTTCACAGTTCTTTCGAACTCCTTTTTCATAATTGACAGATTTTTGTGATATGCTTTTATAACAGAAAGGAGTTATGACAATGAATGAAAAACTATACGCCGGCTTAGATGCCGCTTATCCAGAGATGGTGGAAATTCGCCGTCATTTGCATATGAATCCTGAACCTTCTTTTCACGAAACCAAAACAGCCCAGTATATACGCCAGTATTACGAAAAATTAGGTGTGGAAGTCGAGCACGGTGTCGGTGGAAATGGCGTCGTCGCCAGAATTCAAGGCGCCAAACCTGGCAAAACCGTCGCCTTGCGTGCTGATTTCGATGCTTTGCCGATTCAGGACCAGAAAGAAAATGTGCCTTATAAATCAACTGTTGAGGGCGTCATGCATGCCTGCGGACATGATGGCCACACAGCCACTCTGCTGGTGCTTGGAAAAACCTTGCACAATATGCGCAATGAATTGGAAGGCACTTACGTAGTGATTCACCAGCATGCCGAAGAGCTGGTTCCCGGTGGAGCTAAATCGATGATCGAAGCTGGTGTTTTAGAAGGAGTCGATGTGATTTTTGGCACTCATCTTTGGTCCACCACGCCATTTGGCAGAATCGACTTGCGTGTCGGGCCGATCATGGCCGCTGCAGACAGCTTCGAGCTGACAGTTCAAGGACGCGGTGGCCATGGCGCCAGCCCCCACGAAACAATCGACGCAGTCGTCATCGGCTCACAAATCGTCTCTAACCTGCAGCCATTGGTGTCCAGACGAGTGGATCCATTGGAATCGGCTGTGCTTTCCGTCGGTTCGTTCGTCGCACAGAACCCTTTCAATATCATCGCGGACCAAGCGGTCTTGTCCGGCACTGTCCGCTCCTTCAAAGAAGATGTCCGAAGCCTGATGGAAACTGAAATGGAGCGCGTCATCGAAGGCACCAGCATGGCCAATAACAGCCGCTACGAATTTAATTTCAAACGTGGCTATCCGCCAGTCATCAATCACGAAAAAGAGACGCATTATGTAAAAGGCATCGCCCAAACTGTGCCTGGAGTTGCAGAAGTCTATGATTGCCCACCTCAAATGGGCGGAGAAGATTTCGCTTATTACCTGGAGGAGATTCCTGGGACGTTCTTCTTTACCGGCGCCATGCCGGATGGCGATGTGTATCCCCACCATCACCCGAAATTCGATTTCAAAGAAGAAGCCATGCTGCTGGCAGCTAAAACGCTTGGCGCAGCGGCTCTAAATTTTCACAAATGAAAAAACCAAGCCCGTCGGCTCTAGTCAGCTGACGGGCTTGGTTTATTTATTTTTCTGTTTCAATACAGTTGCCGTAATGATGGAAACCAACAGAATGACAGCGAATGTCAATAAAGCGGTAAGCGGCTCTCCCAGCAATAGGAGCGTCACAGCTGCTGCTGCACTTTGCAGAGCCTGTACCGCCATGATGAGTTTCCAGACAGCCTGTTGCCTGCTGAAACGGGTCAGCGGAAACAGATTGTCCATCCGGAAATGCTGTGTATGGGTCAAGCCTTGCCATATCTGAATCACCGTTGCAAATGCCAGTGCTCCGGCAAACAATGCCACACCAATTTGGAATGGAATAAACCATGCTCCCACCATAATGATGGCAGTCAAACGAATCCATAAGTAAAATAATTCATCGGATCGGACAAAAGTTCTCCAAACCAAGTAAAGATGCGCATTTTTGGGGCCTGGCTTGATGAGGCGATAAAGCCCATTCAGCCATGTTCTCGGTTTTATTTTTCCTTTTAGATGAGGAACATCGGTAAAGTAATTGGCAAATTGGTAAAAACGCAGCATGCGGTTTTCTTCCAATCCGATAAAATGTTCATAGGCAAAAGGTTTTCCGGCTGCTTTTCCTGCCACCCATTTTCCATACAATATAATGGCGAACAGGACAACGACCGCGATTATCAATTGCTCTTCTATATAGAAGTAAACAAACAGCCCGACCAGCAAGAGCCGCAACATCCGGTCCAGCCAGACGTTTTCCCCTGCCCCTTGACGGCGGAAGGCAAATTCGGTTTGGACACTCCACCATTTGATCAGCAACAGCAAAATCGGGAAGCCGATCAAATAGGACGAAGGCAAGCCATATAGTGCGTTGACCATCGGCAATGAAACGACAAAGACAATGACCGGCAAATACAATTGGGAAAAGAACGACCATTTTAAAGCCGGCTTCAGAAATTCATCCAGTTTGCTTTCCAAAGGCAGAAAATACACCGAGTCTGCTTCCTTCAACAAAGTTGATGGCGGACTGAAAGCCAGCAATAAACCAAAGATGATGGCCAACACCAAAGCTCCAGGAAATTCCGGTGGGATGTTTTGAATCCATTCACTATAGGCAAATCCAGCAGCGCCTAAAGCAAACAGCAAAACTACAGCAATATGGCCAGTGAAAATATATTTTAAATAATTTTGGACTTCCAATGTGTATTTCTGAAGTCTCCGTGACCAAACATCATGCAAACTCTTCATTTAGCTCATCCTCGGTCATCGCAATGTACAAATCATCCAATGATGCTTCCGGCATATTGAAGGCTTTCCGCAAGTCATCCATTGTGCCACTGGCACGAACCCGTCCATTATGAAGCAGGATGATCCGGTCGCAATAGCGTTCTGCCGTAGACAAAATGTGGGTCGACATCAGCACCGATGCCCCTTTTTTCTTTTGTTTCTCCATCTGGTCCAATAAGGATTTAATGCCGAGTGGATCCAGCCCGACAAACGGCTCATCAATGATATAGAGCGCTGGATTTACGAGAAAAGCACTCATGATCATCACTTTCTGGCGCATCCCTTTCGAAAAATGGGATGGGAACCATCTCAGGCGCTTTTCCATTCGAAATTCCTTCAATAGTTCAGCAGAACGTTTTTCAAATAATTTTGGGTCCATATTATAAGCCATCGCTGTCAGCTCCAAGTGTTCCCGAAGCGTCAGTTCCTCATACAATACCGGAGTTTCCGGTATATATGAAAATGAAGAACGATAAGCGTCCATGTCTTCTTCAAAAGTTTTGCCGTTCAAGCGGATCTGCCCCGATTTCGGCTGCATCAACCCAATGATATGTTTAATCGTTGTACTCTTTCCTGCACCGTTCAATCCGATGAGTCCAACAAGTTCTCCTTTTTTTATTGAAAATGTCACTTCCTGCAGGACAGGTTTGCGTGTATACCCGCCTGTCAACGCGTCAACTTCCAATATAGCCATATACAACACCTCTTTCTTTCTATTAAACTATTGTACCAAATCCAGCTGTCGAATTCTTTTCTGATATGGCAATTGTGGTAAAATGGGAAAAATGGAAAGGATGATACCAATGACAAATTGTATTTTCTGTAAAATCATTGCAGGCGAAATTCCGAGCGTGAAAATTTATGAAGATGAACATGTTTTTGCTTTTATGGATATCATGCCCTTGTCAAAAGGACATACTTTGCTTATTCCCAAAACACATCGTGAATTTGTTTATGATTTAGCGCCTGAAGAAGCAGCCAATCTATTTTCCGTAGCGCCTAGAATTGCCAAAGCCATCAAAGAAACATTTGAGCCTGAAGGCATGAATCTTTTGAACAATAATGGTGCCAAAGCGGGCCAAAGCGTGTTCCATTTTCATCTGCATTTTATCCCTCGCTATGGTGAAAGTGATGGGTTCGGTGCCAAATGGATGACCAAAGAAAAAGAATTCACGTCTGAACGCATCCAGGAACTTGCAGAAAGCGTCAAAGAAAAATTAGCCGCTGATGCTTGATTTTCTAGGGTGAACAGGATAGAATCAGTATAAGTTTTTCGCCGGCGGTCATGAGGACACGTCCGGGAAAAAGAAACTAGCACAGAGCTGAGGAGAGATGAGAAATGAATACGAAGAATTTAGTTTTAATGGCGTTGCTGGTCAGCGTCGGAGCCACTCTTTATGTGGTGATTCCAGGCATTAACGGCGGGATGAAGCCCGATTTCATGTTGACCATGATGTTTGTCGGCATCCTATTATTCCCGAATGTAAAAAATGTGTTTTTATTGGCGGTAACGACGGGTGTTCTATCCGGACTGTTTTCTACATTCCCAGGAGGATTTTTCCCGAATATCATCGATAAATTCATCACGGCATTTGTTTTCCTTGCTTTGGTGATGATCCTGAAGAAATTCGTTTCCAAATTGCCCGTAACCATTGCCCTTTGTTCAGTCGGAACTTTATTGTCCGGAACGATCTTCCTGTCTGCTGCCATTTTTGTAATTGGCGCCAATATCCCATTCAGCCTGTTGGTTGTGACAGTGGTATTGCCTGCAGTAGTGATGAACGGAGTCGCTTTCGCTTTGATTTACCCGATTGTCATCACATTGGTCAAGCGTTCAAAATTTGAAACGGCTGTTTCGCAAGCTGCTTAAACCAAAAGCTTTTCGTCATTATTTTTGGCGAAAAGCTTTTTTTATTGAATAGTCATTCAATTTTATGTTTTAATTAGTTAAAATAAAGGAAAAGAAGCTTATAGGAAGAAAGGGGCGTTTCATACATGAGAGCATCAAGGTTTTTCTTAGGACTCGCTACAGGTTTGGCAGCTGGAGCTGCAACGGCTTTATTCTCTGCACCACAATCAGGGCAGGATTTCCGTACCTCGGTAAAGTCGACATCATCTGAATGGAAAGAATACTTGAACGAACTGAAGGTAAAAGTGAATGGCTTAAAAGAGTCGATCAACCATTTAACAGAAGAAGCAAAATCCCAACTGCCTGAAACAGTTGAAGGATTGAAATCTTCTTTGGAAAATTGGACAGAAAGCACTGCACCAGCTAAAGAGCATCTTCAATTGGAGATCATGGCAATCCAGAATGCTATTGAAGAATTGCAGAATACACTCAGCAAAGATAAAAAAGACAAAGACGACGATGATAAACCGAAAAAAGAAAAAGTCGATGACGATACACAAACTGCGTAAAGCTGGATTTTACGCTCAGTGAAGTTCTTTATCCCTTCTTTACAGAAGAACGGGCTAGAGAAGCTGCCTTCGGGCGGCTATTTTTTTTTGCGTTTTATACGTAGAAAAAGCAATAGATCAAGGGAATTTTTCAAATGTAAATTATTTTACTATTCTTACTTTAATTACGTTTGCTTTACTGCTATAATAAAGAAAATATTTCGGAGGAAAGTTGGTGCCTACATGAACGAGAAGGAATATACCATGAAAGAGGCTATGCTGTTTAGCCAGCGCATCGGACAATTGTCAAAAGCTCTTTGGAAAGCTGTAGAAAAAGACTGGCAGTTATGGATAAAACCTTATGACCTGAATATTAATGAGCACCATATCCTTTGGATCTCCTACCATTTAAAAGGAGCTTCCATCTCTGATGTCGCAAAGTTTGGCGTCATGCATGTTTCGACCGCTTTTAACTTTTCAAAAAAACTGGAAGAACGTGAATTGCTGTCTTTTTCAAAACGGGATACGGACAAACGCAATACATACGTCCAACTGACTGAGAAAGGCGAAAAGCTCATGCAGGAAATGATTGAAAATTATCACGAGACTCCCCATTCTGTAATAGACGGTTCTCTTCAACTGCGCGAACTGTATGGAAAATTCCCCGAGTTCATGGATATTATGGCGGTAATCCGCAACATTTACGGCGATGATTTCATGGAGATTTTTGAAGCTTCCTTTAAAAATATCGAGAACCGGTTTAGTGAAGAAAACCATGTGATTGTGCACCAGGAAAGCCAGCAATAATCAGTGAATTTCCAAAATTAATTTATGGTTGCATTTCCTAAAAAATCATTGTATTGTATGTATCGACTCAAAAATGATTTTAGTAATAGGAGATGCACATATGCACTGCTGGAAAACGATTAATGTAAAAAAACAATATGGATTTGACCGGCTTTTCATGATTTCAGCGCTTTTTGGAATCGCTGTTTTCATGGCCTCCTATATCGGACTGGCAATCGTATACGCTACACCTCTATCCGATCAGTATTTCCTATTATTCATCTTAGCCTTGCTTGCTATTTATCCGCTTCATAAGATTCTGCATTTTCTGCCGCTGATCGGCTGTTATAAGTCATTGAAACTTATTATTCGTAAGCAGATGAAAATCTGTCCGGCTATATTGCTTCATATAAATGAACCTGTTCCGAAAACCCGCTTTCTTCTCTCATTGGCTGCGCCTTTCCTTATCATGAACACAGCCATTGTGACGATGAGTACGTTGATGCCGGCCTATGGCCATTATTTTGCTATGCTGTTGGCCTATCATAGCGGGCTATGTTTAACCGATATCATCTATCTGCGGAATTTGGCACGTTCTCCGAAGTATGCATTAATCGAGGAAACAGACACCGGCTTTGAAATTCTTGTGCCGCCGGTGGTTAGTTGATTCCTGTTTTTTCTTCTCGGATTTGTTATACTAGGTTGTAAAGTCAGAGGGGAGGAAATTCATGATTATCGCATTCATCGTTATGTTCTCCGTATTTTACCTTTTCCAGATAAATCGGATGACATTAGCACTTGTCACTTCACGGGAAATTCCGGAAGAAAATCACCAGAAAATATTCCGTACCATTAATATATTGATTACAATACTATTGGTATCGTTGTATGTAGGCGTAGAATTTACACCTTAAATCCACTTGCCTCCTGGCAAGTGTCTTTTTTTAGGAAATTTACATTTCTTTGAATATTTATAGTAGAATAAATAATGCATCTAGATAGAAAGTTGGGAGCGAAATTCAATGAAAAAGTCCTTTTTAACAGTTACCCTGGCAGCATCCGTATTAGCCTTGGCCGCATGCAGTGATAGCGGAGATGGAGAAGTCATCGTATCTTCTGATGCTGGTGATGTAACAAAAGATGAGCTTTACCAAGAAATGAAAACATCAATCGGTGAACAGGCTGTACAGATTCTGATGATTGAAAAAGTACTTGCCGAAAACTACGAAGTGACCGACAAAGAAGTAGACGCAGAATACAACAGCAATAAAGAAGAATTAGGCGAAAGCTTCGATCAATTCCTTGCACAAAATAACCAAACGGAAGAAAGCTACAAGAAAGTCATCCGCTTGAATTTATTGCAGGAAAAAGCTTTGACTGAAGACGTTGAAGTAACGGACGAAGAAATCCAAGCACAATATGACCGCCAAGGTACAGAGTTGAACGCCCGCCACATTTTAGTGGCTGATGAAGAAACTGCCAACTCACTCAAAAAGGAATTGGATGAAGGCGGCGATTTTGCCGCATTAGCTGAGAAAAACTCAACTGATACAGGATCTGCCGCAAACGGCGGAAACCTTGACTGGTTCGGCCCTGGCGCAATGGTTCCTGAATTCGAGGAAGTTGCATACGGGTTGGAAGTTGACGAAATCAGCGAGCCTGTGGCATCTGAATTCGGATTCCATATCATCCAGGTTCTTGATAAGCGCAAGGTTGAAGACCAGCCTGCTTTTGAAGACCAAAAAGAAGATATCCGTTCTGAACTTGCAATCTCAAAAGCGGATCAAACCACATTGCTTCCAAAAGTCGCTGACTTGATGAAAGAAGCAAACGTTGAAATCAAAGACGAAGACCTGGAAGGCGCTTTGGACGACATCTTGAATCCACAACCCGCTCCAGAAGCTGCACCAGCAGAATAATACATGAATGCAAAACCCCCGCTTCCATTTTGGAAGCGGGGGTTTTCGGTCTTAAGAAACTATATTGTTTTAGCTCTTCATTTATTGTCCAGACTCCGGCAGCCATCTCTTCTAACTAAATTTTCGGTTTGTAGAAGGAACGGTTGTCCAAAGCGAAGACGCGTTCAGAAAACTCGCCTTCCTTGGTTTTTCCAAGAACGCGATCGAGCATCATCATCTTGGCATCAATATTATCGATATAATGCAGAATTTCCGCTTCTTTGATCATCGGTTTTTTCGGGCTGCCCCACTCTTCTTTGCCGTGGTGGGAAAGGATGATGTGTTGCAGCAGCATCACTTCTTCGCCTTCTATTTCCAGCTCTTCAGCCGCTTTTGCCACTTCCGTCACCATGATGGAAATATGGCCGATTAAATTACCTTCAACGGTATACGTCGTTGCAATCGGTCCGGAAAGTTCGATGACTTTTCCGATGTCATGAAGAATGATTCCCGCATACAGTAAATCTTTGTTCAATCCCGGATAAATTTCAATCAAGGCTTTTCCTAATTTCAGCATCGACACTACATGATCTGCTAAACCGGATACGTAATCATGATGATTGCGCGTCGCCGCAGGATATGTCAAAAATTGCTGCTGGTATTTTTTCAGCATAAAACGGGTAATGCGTTGAATCTGCGGGTTCTCCATTTCAAACAGATATTTCATCACTTCTTCCAGTAATTCATCCGTCGATTTTTCCGAAGACGGCATCAGATCTGAAATCGACTGGTTTTCCTCGGGCTTTGCCGGTCGGATGCTTTTGATCCGCAATTGGTTTTTCCCTCGGTAGTTATGGATTTCCCCTCCGACACGGACAATGGTTTCCGCTGCAAAGATTTTTTCCTGTTCATCTTTCGTATCCCATAACTTTGCTTCGATATCTCCGCTCTTATCCTGCAAAACCAATGAAATAAATGGATTGCCAGTAGTAGTGACTCCTTTGACTGATTGCTTAATCAGCAGGAATTCATCAACCGTTTCTCCAACTGCACGCTGTGTAATTCCTTTAGTCATGAATGAACGCTCCTTTCGGTGTTGGCCACCTTGATGATCTGCGCATTAGGCCAAGCCTCCTGCATACCCTCGTGGCAAGTAAAATAAATGAACTGGTGATCCTTTTGCAGCTCTGTCACTAAGTTTATCATTTGCTGCAGCCGACTGCGATCAAAATGGACAAAAGCATCATCCATTATAATAGGAAACGGATGGCTTTCCTTCATTGATACGGCCAAAGACAGCCTCAAGGCCAGATAAGCCTGTTCTTTAGTTGCCTGGCTGAGTTCAGCAATCCGAAAATAAGTGCCGTCTTTCCGTTCCGCCTCAAAATACCCATCCATGTTCATGGTTAATCCGTGATAAGCGCCAGCAGTCAATTTGTTGAAGTAATGTTGGGCCTGAGCCAGTACTGCAGGCAGCTTCTTTTCTTTCAACTCATTCATCGTTCGGTTAACTGCTTCTATAATCGCTTTATTGATGGACCATTGTTTGGCTAGATCAGCGAATTCCGCTTTTTTCTCTTCAAAATGCTGAAGCTTTTCTTCATATGAGGTATCAGACAACAGATTACGGGTCACTTGCTGTTTGCCGGCCTGTTCAGCCAACAACCCATTTCGCTCTGTCTTCAGCGCTGCCAGGTGCTCTTCAAGCCGGCTAACAGCAAGCGGTGCATCATCCGGTTCCCATTCTTTTGGCAAGTCAATTTCACCGATTGTTTTTAATTGCCCTGAAACGAGATCCGCTTCTTTTTCCAGCTGTTGTTTACGCTCCCATGCATCCGCTGCCCCGTAAAAATCAAATGCATCTTTTGCTTGGGCATAATCCAGCAATACCTGCTGCTCGTTTTCAAGTTGTTGCTGAAAAGCAGCCAAACGACTGCTCTCCTGCTGCAATGTGGATTGTTGTTCTTTTATTTTAGCGTACTTCTCCTGCTGCTGTCTTCTCAATGACAGTTCGGAGCGCAGTGAGGGCATCAATTCACTGATTGCTAATTCTTTGCCGCATGCAACTTCCGCTTTCTTGAGCCATCCCTGCTGCTGGTCCTCCAATAAACCGATTTCATGTCCTAGCCGCTGCAAACGCGCATGGCCGGCATGCACGTTACGGAGTTTTTCGAATAGCTCCAGCACCATTGTCCGGCTGGTATCAGGCTGCATACCGATATTCTGCAGCATTTTCTGATAAGCGGCTTTTGCCGGACGTTGAAAATCCCCTATTGAATAAGTTGCAATTTCGTTTTTAATGGCATCCCGCTTTGCCATCAATCCGTCCAGCTGATGATCAAACTCCGCCACTTTTTTTGTGATTGTCTGGTATTCACTTTCTTTTTCCGCATAATTCTTCAAGACTGTCTGATATCTGCCCGACAACTCGCCAGGTTTTGCTGTATTGGAGAAGAGCCATGCCGCAGCTCCAACAGCCGCTAAGCCTGCAACAATCAGCAAAATCATGGATTGCGACATTCCGTAACCTGCGATAATGAGTCCCAACACAATCAGGGCGTAATTGACCACCCGGTTACTTCCGCCATTATTCGTCTGGAATTTTTCAGCTGCCTTAGCTTCTGCCAATTCAGCTGAAATGGCTGGCCATTCTTCAGCAGCCAACCGGTCTTTTCCAGTGGGTTCTCCTGCCAGGAAAGCGGTCAGTTCTTTTTCCGTTTGAGACAACCGGTCTTTTGCGTCCTGCCGATTGCGCAGCCGGAAACGTTCGTCTTCTTCTTCGACGTCCAGCTCTTGCAGGCACTTAAGCAATTGTTCTTCATTGCTTAACGACACATCAATGGCCATTGCCTGCTGCTCCGAAAGTCCGAGCAAAGCCAATGTCTCCTCGCGACTTTCCGACAGCTTTAGCCGCTCTTCACGCTTATCGTTTAGTTGACGGGACAAGTGATGCCAATCCGATTCCCGGTTCAACAGATTTTCCAATTCCACGGGCGGCTCAGCTTCTTCAATCGGCGGCAAGCTGTTTAGTTGCTGCGTTAAGTGGTCCACTGCTGCTTTTGCCTCTGAGAGTTTGTCGATCAGCCGATCCATCTGCCTTTTGCCATCCAAAGGAAATTGCACCTGCCCCAATTTGTTGAGCTGTTCTGTCAACGCATGTTGGTCAGCAATCAAAGGAGCAGCCTGCTGCCATTTACTGATTTTTTTCAATTCTTGTTCTGCTTCCGTTTCTTCTGCTTCAATGGAAGTCAAGCGTACATGAATTTCCTGCAGCCGCTCCAGATAGGGGCTGTATAATTCTGTCCGCTGTTTGTATTCCTTCAGCTGTCCTTCAATGTCCCGAAGCTCTTCAGCCCGCATATTCATTTCGGGATTACGCCCACCTTTTTTGAATAGCAAGGACATTTCCTTTTCAAGTTGGCTTTCCAGACTTGTCACTGCATCGATGCCTGTGGTTCCAGAAGCCAGCAGCGTGCGGCTCAGTTCCGTTTCACTGAGTGCATCAAGCCCCTGCAATTCATGGATGGAAAATGAAAAAATTGCCTCAAAGGAGGAGCGGTCGTAATTGCGCAACAGCTGCTTCAATTCGGCTTCTGCTCCCCGCCGGCCATCCGCAAACCAAACCGTTACATCCCCTGCTGATTTGCCTTTGATCCGTTCAATCACCACTTCCCCGTACTGCGGGTCTGTTACATGGAGCTGGCCGCCGTATTTTCCGCCGTTTTTCGGTTCATAGCGCAATTGTGCACCTTTGCGTGAAGGGAATCCAAACAGAATCTGTACAATGAATTGCTGCATTGTGGTCTTTCCGGCTTCATTGGGGCCATAAAACAAGGCCATTTGATCCTGCAGATCGATGGTGCGGTTTTCATGCTTACCAAAACCATAAATAATCATTTTTTCGATTTTCATGACATCACTCCCCTGCCTGCATGCTGCGCCGGATTTTTTGTTCAGCTGCCAGCTGAAGATCTGCGACGGCTTTGTTTGCCAACGGTTCCAAAAACCGACTGCTCTTCGGATGTCTGTATAAATCCTTCAGGACCGTCTTCCATTCTTCTACGCCCCATTCTTCCATCGTCTGAATAAGCAGAGCTCCAAGCCGTGAAAGTTCGCTGTCATTTTCTATCTGCTCAAATCCAATTCCTTGAATCCAGACAAAGTGATCGAGCGCCTCCATTGATTCACGGAGCATTTCGAGCAATTCATTTTCCGGAATCTCTGCAATCAGCCCGAAACTCTCGGTATCCAGCTCAGTAAACACCACTTCCACAATTCCTGTCCCAATAGTTGCACCATAAGCGCTGAGCTCTTTTTGGCAGACATCGATCAACTCATTCATATGAAGAAGCCCTTTTGCTGAAATGGCCAACCGATCGAATTGAACCACTGATGTCGGAATGAACTCCAAAGAAGTATCCGTTTTTGTCAAGGTAACATCATAAAAGCCTTTTGGTCCGGACTCCTTGAGATGGCGCCCTTGAATGTTTCCCGGATAGACAATTGACGGATCACGGTGAAGCTCCCGGCGTTTATGGATATGGCCAAGTGCCCAATAATCATAATGCTTGCTGAGCAGTTGCTCTTTTCTGAATGGCGCATACACAGCATGTGACGCATCGCCGTCAAGGCTGCCATGCAGCATACCGATATGAAAACCGCCTGTACCTCGCGCTTCCGGGTACTGCTCAATCATTGCTTCACTGATATGCCGTTTGCCGTAACTGAAACCGGTAAACACCACCGGCCCTCCTGCAGTTTCCAAAGTATATTGGGAGACTGAATCATCGAAAGCATGGACATTATCCGGGAGTTCAAAACGTGTCCAATTGCCGCTCAAGTGATCGTGGTTGCCGTAGCTGATAATCACTGGAATCTGCTGTTCCTTCAGCCTTTTCATCCCCTGCTGAAAGCGGGCTTGTGCACGGAGGCTGCGGTCTTCACCGTCGTAAATGTCTCCGACAATCAGCACAAAATCCGGTTGCTGGTCGAGGGCATGCTGAATCAGCCGATCGAAAGCATCCATCGTGCTGTCTTTCAGCTTGTTCCACTGTTCTTTCTGTAAACCTTTCATGCCGACAAACGGGCTTCCCAGGTGTAAATCTGCCGTGTGGATAAATCGAATGGATTCCATAATTAACCCCTTTTAAAAGACCGAATATTTGTTCCTATTTTACCATGGAATTTCCATAAAAAAAACTGTTTGCAGAAAGTTTCCTGCAAACAGCCCATTTGGTTCGAATTTAAAGTAACGTCTCGTGATTCTTCAGCTGCGTTGAAGGCATATCCTTACTTGCTATTGCCCAAACGGATCGCTTTGCGGATGTCCTTCAGCGATTGCGACGAACCGTACATCAGCACTCCTCCTCGGTAAACACGGGCTCCGAACCAACCCAGAATTCCGATGGTCACCAGCATGATTGCAATCGACAACAGCGGCTCCCATAGCGGCAAGTCCAACATGCCGACACGCAGAAACATCACTAATGGCGCAAAGAATGGAATAAAAGAAGAAATGGTCACATAGCGGGCTTCCGGAATGGAAATCCCTGAAAATGCAATGAGCGATGCGATGATGATCAAAACCATCATCGGCAACATCAACTGCTGCACATCTTCAGTCCGGCTGACCAATGAACCGAGCAAGGCCGCCAGTACAGCATAGAGGAAATAACCCAGCAGGAAAAACAGAATGGCAAACAGGAATGTGCTGATCTTCACTTCCGAAAAGCCCATGACACTGAAGAAACCTGCTGTCAGGTCTGTACCGGCCGTTTTTATGGCAAAATAACCGGCAAGTCCGAAAATCATCATTTGTAAAATTCCTAAGCTTCCAATGCCTGCAATTTTTGCAAACATATGCTTAACTGGCGACACACTGGAAATGAGGATTTCCATAACACGGGATGATTTCTCTGTTGCTACTTCCATGGCAATCATGTTCGGGTAATAAATAACTGCTACATAAATGAGCATAATCAGGACATAAACCAGCCCTCTTGCCTGGCTTAATTCTTCCTGTGATTTGGATGATTCTGAAATGGCTTGCCGTTCAAATTCGACCGGCATAAACAATTGGCCCACCTGATTGTCATCCAATCCGAGTGACTCTGCCGTCAATGCTGTATGTATGGCTTGAACCGCAATTTCAATTTCACTGCCGCTCCCCATTTCGTTGGCAGATTCGGATACATAGCGGGCACTCAATTGCTCATTTTGCGTTAAAACCAAGTAATCATCGATTGTGCCTTCCGCAATGCTTTCCTGTAACTCCTCTTCAGTCAGATAAGTCGGAACAACTTTGATGCCACTGTCCAGTGCTTCCAGCTGAGCCTGCAGGTCCGGCACAAGGCCCGGAGCCTCTTCCAAAACATGCAGAACGTTTTCCTCTGTTTCATCACCATCAAAGACGGCGATAATATTCGATATATTCGCTAAGAGAAAAAAAGCCGCAACGACAACCAGTGTTGTAATGATAAACGATTTTGTTCTTGCTTTAGTCATGAATGCCTGCTTGAAGATAATCCAGAAGCTATGCATGGTGTTTCCCCACCTTTGCAATGAAAATTTCTTCCAAAGAAGGTTCTTCCAACGCAAAATGACGAAGTGTTCCCAACTCCATCGCTTTGGCCAGCAGGACCTGTGCCACGTCTTCATCCGTTACTTGAAACAATGCGCCCTCTTTTGTTTTGGTGAAATTATCGACACCCGGAAGAGCACTCAAGTGACTGAGGTCGGCATCCACGTTCAAACGGACTTTTTGTTTGCCGAAGGAACGTTTCACTTCTTTGATCGATCCGCCAACCACGACTTTGCCACGATCCAAAATGCACATGTCGTCGCATAATTCCTCTACGTGATCCATCCTATGGCTGGAAAAGACAATCGTTGCTCCTTGTTTCTGAAAGTCCAAAATGGCTTTTTTCAACATTTCCACATTGACGGGATCGAGTCCTGAAAAAGGTTCATCCAATATCAACAGTGAAGGTTTGTGCAAAAGCGAGGCAATCAGCTGGATTTTTTGCTGGTTGCCTTTTGATAATTCCTCCACTTTTTTCTGGCCATAATGAGGCACTTCAAAGCGTTCCAGCCAGCCAGCCGTTTCGCGCTTGGCATCTGCTTTTGACATTTTTCGCAGCTGCGCCAGATACACCAATTGATCTTCCACTTTCATTTTTGGATACAGACCGCGCTCTTCAGGCAAATAGCCGATGTCTGGACTGCTGGCATATGTAATGGGTTTGCCTTTCCAACGGACTGTCCCTTGCGTGGGGTCCAATAAACCTAGAATCATCCGGAACGTCGTCGTCTTACCGGCTCCGTTGGCACCGAGGAATCCATGCATGCCTCCTTCTTCAATGGACAGCGAAAGATTGTCCACTGCGGTGAAATCACCGAACTTCTTTGTTACTTGTTCTACATATAAAGCCATTTCCGTTCGCCCCTTCCATTATACATACTACGAAGCATATGACGAAATGTTTCAAAAATTGCAGGACATTTTCACGGAAACCCTATATACTTAAAATGAATATCCATTCAGAAAGGATTGATTCTTCTTGAGAACCTACAAATTGACTGCATTCGAACAAACAGGCAAGCAGATAATGGACGAAACCTTCACTGCTGAAACTGATGAAGAAGCCCGCGATAAAGGAAAAGCCATTTTGGAAGAAAAGGGATTGACCAAGCAAACGCATCGTTTGGCATCACCTGCCGGCAAACTTCTTCTTTTCCATTCATAGGAACCTAAAAAGCATGGCGGAGAACATTTCCGCCATGCTTTCATATTTCACTTCAACTCCAACAGACAACAAAAAGATCTGTGGGTTTTTCTCTATTTTATACACCTTTAAATTCGGGTTTGCGCTTTTCCACGAATGCCTGGATGCCTTCCAAGTGATCGGCTGATTTCCGCATAGCTGACTGGGCTTTTGCCTCCATCTCTAGTACCTGTTCCAATTCAGCGACTTTCGATTGATGCAGGATATGCTTGGACGCCAATTTGGCGCTTAGCGGCGACGCAATCGCTTCAGCTGCATAACTCTCAGCTTGTTCAAGCCCGCGGCCTTCAGCCGTCACTTCCTCAATAAGTCCTTTGGCCAATGCATCATGCGCTTTTAAGGTATGCCCTGCCCAAATGATCTGCTTGGCTTTCGGTACGCCGACACGTTCTTTCATAAAGAAATGGCCGCCGCCATCCGGCACCAGTCCAATGCCGATAAAGTTCATCGCCAATTTGCTGTTTTCTTCCGCGATGACATGGTCGCACGCCAAAGACATGCTGAAACCGAGTCCTGCTGAGGCTCCGTGAATTGCCGCAATTGTAATTTGCGGAAGCGTATAAAGTGCTTTCGCCAATCGGCTGACATCTTTCATGACCAATTCGATATCCATCGGATTTTCCGGATCCATCATTTCTTTGATGTCCCCACCGGCTGAAAATGCTCTGCCTTCACCCCGGATGATCAGCACTTGTACTGTGCTGTCCTGCAGCAGCGATTCAAAGCAATCAGCCAGCTCCTTCATCATGGTTCCGTTCATTGCGTTCATGGATTTGGGACGATTCAAAACCAAATGGCCAATCCGTCCCTGCTTCGTCAATTCAATCGTTTCATACATAAAAAAAGACACCCCTTCGTAAAAATGAATTGTCATTCACGTTTACGTATTCGATGTCTTTCTTTAAAAACCCTTTATTTCTTTAAAATTACATGCTTTCGTATAACGCCTGTACCGGTTTGATCAAAACACGGTTCACTTCTTCGATCATTTGGCTTAATCCCATTTCTGCTTCAAGCATAGCCAGGATTTTTTCGTTTTGTTGAGCAGCTTGTGCAGTGCTCTGCGCGTCCATCATTTCTTCTTCTGTGATTTCTTCGCCTTGAGTCTGTTTTTGCTGAAGAGAAATCTGCAAATCGCGGAAGCTCTTGAACAATTCATTTGCTTCATTGTCAGAAGTTACTTGCGCTACAGCTTCTTCTAGTTTTTTGAACTCATTAGTAGAACGGAACGTGCTTTCCAATTTGTTGATGTCATCATAAATGTTTACTGCCATTTTCATCAATCTCCTCTGTAGTCAGTTTAGTACCATGACGAAGATCCCTTGGAAGATTCCGATGAATCCTCCCAGAAATGCGCCCAATACGGTAATCATCTTAAATTCTCTCCGTGATATCCCAAGCACCAATTCTTCCAGGCGGCTGAGCGGCAGAGAATCGACTTGCTCTCTCACCATACCTTCCATATCAATCTTCAATATGGTTTCTTCCAGTTTATGCTCTGCTTGCTCAAAGACAAAGTCCGTCACAAGTGGAGTAATATTGACACTTGTCCATTCTAACCCTCCAGGCCAAGTCTCTGCAAGTGTTGCGTTTAAACGGCGGGATACCGCCGCTTTTTCACGGACATATTGTTTAACTGCTGCCAATGCCGTATCAAAGTCAAATTCCTTCAATAGTTCGTCGACTCGCCGGTCCTGCACTTTTTCCCATTCGCTGAATGCCAAGGTTCCCACCAATTCAAACGTGCGCGGCGAGTTAAGGAATTTGATGATTTCCGGTTGGATGCGATCGACTAATGGCCTTGACTCGCCAAGAAGCGAATGCAGCATATGGCCGAAACGCCCACGCGACTCCAGGAATTCATCCAGCAACGATTTGATGGTCTGTCTGCCATGCGGCGATTCAAAATAAACCGTTCCTTGATCGATCGCGTACTGTACTCCTTCAAACAACTTTGTTTCCGCTTCCGCTTTCCAATTGTCCGGCATCAGTTCACGAATGGTTTTCCCTTCAATATACGCTTGCAGCGAATTTTTCTGAAGCTCAACCAACTCATCCAACTTGCCTTCAATTTTAACATCCACACCGGTTTGTCCCGCTGCCAACAGCCAATCGTTAAATGATTTCGGAGAATCAAATACGTGTTTATTCAACTGCCGATTGATCCAGTTTTCTACTTTCACACGCATTTCATCATTGAAAAAACGTTTTTTGAAGGTTTCTGGAGTCAACAGATGCTCAACCACGGTGCGGCCCAATTGACGGGATAACTCATCTCTTCGTTTCGGAATCAATCCAGGCGTAAAGGGCATGCGCCATTTTCCAATGTATTTTGCTTCGTAAGGCCAGAATAGCATCTTGATCGCCAAGTGATTTGTCAGGCCACCGATCAGCGCGCCTACAATTGCCATAAAAACTAAAGTCCCTATAATATTCACTTTTGTCACTCATTTCTTTTTCTGCTTTGTGTATTTCCTGGAATCCCCTATAATAGAAAGAGTATAGCAAAGGGGGATCTGCATGCTTCAACATTTTAAATTTAAGCCGATGTTCGAAAATCGTCAACTGCCGGGGTGGGACATTTCCTTTTTCTATAAAAACGAACGGATCACTGGAGAATACCATCCGGATGGCAGCATCGTTTGGCGCTCTAAACCGCCTCAAGACGAAGAAACCATCAAAACAATGATTCACGAGCTGATGCTCTATCATGTATACGATTAAAGCGCTGGAAAGTTCCAGCGCTTTTTTTCGTCCGCTCTTTCAATTATAGGGAACACCGGAAGAATTGAACAGCGATAGCTTCTCGACAAATAAAAAAGGGAATGCCCCTTTACCCAACTGATTGGGTTTGGGACATTCCTGATTGGATTTTGTACATTTGGAAATAGGTGCCGCCAAGCTTCATCAATTCTTCATGAGAACCCGCTTCGGCAATTTCTCCTTTTTCCAGGACCAATATACGGTCAGCATTTTTAATCGTCGACAAGCGATGCGCAATGATGAATGTCGTTCTCCCTTTTTTAAGGACATCCATGGCATGCTGGATGATTTCTTCCGTTTCTGTATCGATATTGGAAGTTGCTTCATCCAGGATTAAAATCGCGGGATCAAATGCCAAAGCTCTGGCAAAAGAGACCAATTGCCGTTGACCGGAAGAAAGGGTACTGCCTTTTTCCACTACCGGCTCATCGATGCCTTTCGGCAAATGATTCAATACTCGATCGCCTCCGACTGCCGCCAGCGCATCGACCACCATTTCCCTGGTAATCCGTTCATCACCCAGCGTGACATTCGATTCGATTGTTCCACTGAACAGGTACGGATCCTGCAGCACAATCCCCATATGCTCCCTGACTGCTTGTCTCGGCATATCGTTGACATTGGTGCCGTCAATCGTGATGGCACCATCCGATACATCATAGAAACGGAACAGCAGGTTCATAATCGAGCTTTTTCCGGAACCGGTATGGCCGACTAAAGCCACTGTTTCTCCTTGCTTCGCTTCAAATGAAATATCTTTCAGAACATATTCCTGCTCCTTATAAGCAAACCAAACATTTTCAAAACGGACATTGCCTTGATAGCGAGCTACCTTTTTGTCCACTACAGGCTCCCCTTTTTGGTCCAGCAGGCGGAATACCCGTTCAGCCGCCACCAAAGCCTGCTCTAAGCGGCCGAACTGATTGACGATGCCGTTGATTGGATTGAAGAGACGGATAATGTAATCGATAAACGCATACAGGACACCGACCGTCACAACTGTGCTGCCCGACATGGAAGCTCCCCCGAAATACCAGACAAACAAAATGAACGTCATGGAGCGGAGCACGCCCACTAAGTTATAGGAAGCCGCTCCTTCAAGCACCAATAATTTCTTCTGGTATTTATAATGTTCATCGTTCAGTTCAGCAAACTCATCCTTCATCTGGCGTTCGCGGCGGAACGCCTGAATAATCGTCATGCCCTGAATCGATTCATTGATCATGGCATTCATTTCACTGACTTTTTCCCGCACCACATGATTGTAGCGGGCCGCATATTTTCGGTAGACCAGCATCCAGACATAAAGCAGCGGAATCAAAACCAGGGTCATCGCAGCCATTTTCCAGTCAAGGTAAAACAAGGCGATGTAAATACCGCCCATATACATGAAACTGGTGGCAAATTCAGACAAGACAGTCACAAACAAGTCACGGATGGCTTCTGTGTCATTGGTTATGCGCGATACCACCTTACCCGCCGGCAAATTATCAAAATAGCGGATCGGCAAGGTTTGTGTATGCTCGTAGACATCATTGCGCATCTTGCGAATAATCCGGTTAGCTCCCTTCTGCAAAAGAATGGATTGCCAATACCGGAAAATCGCCGTAACAATCGCCAATGCGAAAAACAAAGCCAGCAGATAAGCAATCGGTTCAAAGTCCAACGCATCTCCTGAAACGGCTATGTGGTTATCGATAATTTCCTTGGCAATCAGCGGCGCTGCCAAATCGGCAGCTACTGCAATCGCCAGCATCACCAACCCCAAAATCAGCACAGATTTAAAATTTAAAGCATATTGTACTAAACGTCTTCCTGTTCCCATGACTACACCTCCTCGATTTGCTGTCGGAGGTATTGTTCGTTATACCAGCCATTCGTTTCCAGCAAATCACCATGAGTTCCTTCTTCAAGTATCTTGCCATCTTCCAGCACCACGATCCAATCGGCGTGCTGTACTGCAGACAGCCTGTGCGTAGTGATGATCGTGGTTTTACCGGAACGTTCTGCCTGGATATTTTCAATGATGCGTGCTTCCGTTTTCGCATCGACGGCTGACAGCGAATCATCAAGAATCAGGATTTCCGGATTCTTGATCAAAGCACGCGCAATAGAAATCCGTTGTTTCTGTCCTCCGGATAAAGCTACGCCTTTTTCACCGACCAGCGTATCCAGTCCATTCGGCAATAAGGCCAAATCTTTTTCGAAATAGGACAAGCGCAGCGCTTCAATCAATTCTTCTTCACTGGCATCCGATTTTCCGAACAGGATATTTTCCCGGATTGTCCGTGAAAACAAGACATGGTCTTGAGGCACATAACCAATCCAACTGCGCAATTGGTCTTTCGTCAATTTCTTTAATTCAATGCCATTCATCAAAATAGATCCTTGTCCCATCGGATACTCTCTCATCAATTGTTTGACGAAAGTCGTTTTTCCGCTTCCCGTCTTGCCGACAATGCCGAGTGTTTGGCCACTGTTCATGGACAAATTAATGCCTTGTAGATTGATGGCGTTGGACTGTGGGTAAGTGAAACTGAAGTCCTTGAAGCCGATTCGTTCCGGCAGCCCTGTTATTGCAGGTTCTTTTGGATCCGTTACGTCTTCCGGATAATCCAATGTCTCATTGACACGGTCCAGGGAAGCATTGCCCCGCTGAAGAATATTGATCAGTTCGCCGATTGCAAACATCGGCCAGACAATCATGCCCAAATAGACATTGAAAGCGACCAGATCTCCAAGCGACATGGTTCCTTCTGCCACCAAAAATGCCCCATAACCGAGCCCGATCATATAACTGATAGCAGTCAGCACCTTGGTCACTGGAGCAAACAGCGCATCGATCCGCTCAACAGCCATGTTTTTCTCATAGACATCATCGGTCATCTCAGCAAATTGCTGCTCTGACGCACGTTCTTGGACATATGCCCGAATCACCCGAACACCTCCGACTGATTCCAAAACACTGTCGTTCATATCTCCAAACGCTTCCTGTGCTTCCATATAGCGCACGTGGATCTTTTTGCCCAGCATCTGAACGATAATTGCCAGGATTGGCAAAGGAATCATCGCCAGGAACGTCAATTCCCAAGACACCAGCATCCCCATAGCCACAATGATGGTCGCCATGTATAAAGTCGAGTCCACCAGCGTCAAAATACCAAATCCGGCTGTTTCGGAAATCGCCTTCAAGTCATTGGTTGAACGGGCCATTAAATCACCTGTCCGATTTTTCTCGTAAAAAGTCGGTGTCATCTTCAGGAAATGCCCCATTAAACTTGAACGCAATTGGCGTTCAATGACATAAGCTCCGCCAAACAATTGATACTGCCAGACAAAGTTGATGAAGTAAGCCAACACCATCGCCACAGCGAGAACAGCAATATACTGCCACATCAATTCTGCGGTCAGTTGTTCCTGTGCGATCGAATCGATGGCGACCCCAATCAGCCAGGGCGGAATAATTTCTATAATATTTGCAATGAAAAGCAGGCCGATAGCTGTAGTGTATCGCACCCAATTTTCTTTAAAAAACCATCTTAATTTCCATAACACGTCAAACATCACTTACGCCTTCTTTCTTTTTCCCGTCGGCTAATCGCCTTCTAACGATTCCTTGATCATGATTTTCCCTTTTTGAATTTGTTTCATCTCCAACATCTCCTCGTATTTTTTTATTTAAACAGTTAAAAAAACTGAATAAAACACAAAAAAGCGCACGCCTGGTTTATGGGCGCACGCTCATATAAACAAGACAAGGTAGTAGACCAGTCCTGTTTACTTCTAATTCCGAAATAAATTCAAAGAATAATAACAGAAGGGTCTGGCGATGATATTAAATTGATTGCAGTTGTATTTTTAAACTTTTTCATCGTCATTACCTCCTTTTCTCTTATCCCGCGTTAACGGTCAGTCCGATTTGATCAACTAACACTCAGCAGAAATTCGACACTGACTGAAGTTTCACTTTATTTGTTAAATCAAGAGTACCAAAGTCTTTTTTGAATTGTCAACATTTTTCGAAAATAAATTTTCCAAAAAATAGCGGATGTTTCATTCTGAGGTCCGAGGGTAATTTAGAACTAAGAGAATAAGGCGAGGTGAAAGGAAATGTATAAAAACATTGCAGTGGCTTATGATGGATCTGACGGAAGCCGGATTGCATTCGATAAAGCTGTTGAATTTGTTAAAGCGTTGCCCGATACCAAACTTTCAGTGATTTATGTCAATGAAGATTATCGTGAGAGTGTCGGTTACATGAGTACAGGCACTGCTTCAGCTCCCGTAATCTCAGCAAATGTCGACAGTAATTATGCTCAGTTCATGCCACCTGAAATTGGCGATGAAGGTTACCGGCCACCAAACGACTACGATAACTCAACAGTGGAATATTCAAAGCACATGCATAACTCTATCCAGCAGCAATTGGATATACATCAAATTAAAGCTTCCGTACTGGCTCTGGAAGGAAATGCAGCTAAAACGATTGCCGCTTTTATCGAAGAGCAGAAGATTGACTTACTGGTCATCGGCAACAGCGGAAAATCAGGATTGCAGAAATTCTTTGTGGGTTCAGTCAGCAAAAAGCTGATCAAAGATTCAGCCAGCTCCATTTTAGTCGTCAAATAAGAAACCCGGTCTGCTGGACTTATATAACCATCAGCAGAACCGGGTCTTTTTAGCATAAAAGTGAAAAACGATCACATTTTCATCACAAATTGAGCAGTTTAACTTTACGATAGATGGGTAAAGATTACTAGTAGCAAAATTCAGTTTGACCAATAGGAAGAAGGGATCACCCATGCCAAGACATACTGTTTATTTTCTATCTTCTCACCAGGACCGTGGATTGATGGCTGAAATTTGGGCTAATCGATTAATGCTTCCTGACTGGGAAATTCGCAGCGCTGCATGGACGCAAAGCCCTCAATCTTCTTTCAATGAAATTCCTTTAGAAGTAATGAAAGAAGTGATATTGGATTTGCCGCCAGTTGAACCACGCAAATATAATTCTGAAGAAGTGAGTGAAGCCGATCTGATCATCGCTTTACATGATGGAGAGTTGGAGCACGGAGATATCCCAACGGATTTACCGAGCCAAAAATTACTGCGATGGGACATTCGCAACCCCGAGCTGCGCAGTAGCGACAGCATTGAACAATGGGCGCTTTATCAGGAAATTTGCGACGAAATCGCTGTGAATATAAAAAACATGGAACCTTATTTCCGTGCAGATTACGTATAAAACCTTCACCGGTATATTGGTGAAGGTTTTGTGCGTCTTATAGATATTTTTCGCTAAATGTTATTCCAGAGTTCCGAAGGCGCCGGATCAGCTGAACGTTGCAACAGGAAATCTCACTTTTAGTTCATGGTCCACGAAATGGGCGCTTGTGCTTTTCTAACTATACAAAACTGCTCGGACCGGACTCCCATCCCCACCTTTAATCTTCAAGGGCAATGCCGCTAATCGGTAAATCCCTTCTGCTACATCATCGAGTACGATTCCTTCCAAGATAAAGCGCTGATGCCGGTTCATTGCCTGATGCATCGGCAATTCCTTGCTGGTCTCGGGATCGACCGACGGCACATCCACTCCTAAAAGATTGACTCCATTGTCAGCCAGCCATTGGGCAATCGATACATCGAACACTGGCCAGGTTTCTGGAAATACAGTTCTGTTTTTCCAGGAAGCCGTTTTCAACAAGACAGCTGTAACGCCTTCTTCTAGTGGTTTCAAATCAGATGAATTGATTTTTTTTAGTCCACTGACGTCCATGACCTGTGCTTTGCATAAATAAATATCCAATGGCAGTTCATGCGTTTTCAGCCCTTGGTCATCGTAATGAAAAGGTGCATCGATATGAGTGCCGATATGGGTACTGGTCTGCAGTTTTCCAACATTTACAGAGCCGCTTTCCTGCTTAGTCACAGAAAGGTCATAGCTAAACGGCACATCTCCCGGCCATTCCGGCGTAACGCCACTCAATTCCATGGAAATATCAATTATCTTCTCAGGTTTCATTCAAGCCACCACATTTCGTTCGTTGCTGAAGTTTTTATAAGTTTCATTTTCCATAATGCTCTTCAGCTTTTCTGCTACCTGTTCAACATCACTGAAGGATGTATAAAAAGCAATTGGCGCCAATCGAATAATGTTCGGTGCGCGAAAATCCGGAATGATTTTTGCTTCTTTCAAGGCTTTGCAGATTCTAGCGGCTTCCGGATGGGCAAAAGCGATATGCCCACCTCTGGCATCGTTCTCCATTGGTGTCACATCAACCAGTTCAGGAATCTGTTGGCCAATAAGCTGTCTTAGAAGAGTTGTCAGCTGCAGCGATTTTTGGCGGATTGCTTCAATGCCTGCTTCTTCGAACAGTTCCAGGCTGCCCAGAAGAGGGGCCATACTGAAAATATGCGGTGTGCCGATCTGATAGGCGCCTGCTCCTTCAGCTTTGGAAAATTCATGATCCATATCGAACTGGCGCGTCTTATCAGATCCGAACCAGCCAGCATTTCCTGGCAACAGGTGATGATGACGTTCATGCAAATAAAGGCCGCCAGTTCCACCCGGTCCGGAGTTCATGTATTTATAATGGCACCAAACAGCAAAATCCACACCAGCGTCATGAAGTTCGTGCGGCATAGCGCCAATTGAGTGCGCTAAATCAAAGCCCACTAGAATGCCTTTTTGATGGGCAGCTTCTGCAATTTTCCGGATCGGCAACAACTGGCCACTTCGGTACAACACAGACGGCAACAGCAATATAGCCACGTCGTCTGTCAGCTGTTCAATAATATCAGCCAGCTCCAGTGTATACCCGTCCCTGCTTCCCACTTTGCGCATTGCTCTCGCCGGATCCAGCCCCCGCAAACGGAGATGGCTTTCCACCGCGTAAATATCCGACGGAAAATTCAAATCATCCACGACGATTGCAAACCGTTCAAGCGTCGGCTGGAACACTGTCGACAGCATTTGATGGATGTTTGAGGTGATCGATCCCGTCACCATCACTTCATGCGACTGTGCACCTACTAAAGGCGCAACACGCGCACTCAACGATTCCGCTAACGTAAACCACGGATGCTCCCCTTCGGTCCATCCATCGATACCGAATGTCTTCCAGCTTTCCATCAAGTTCTGCAATGCTGTTTCTGCTCGCTTGGACATCAATCCAAGGGAATTGCCGTCCATGTACACCATTTCTTTCTCCACAAAAAACTCCTGTTTAAAATTCGCCAACGGATCCTGTTGATCCAATCTTTTGCCTGAATTCATTGCCATCCCCCTCTAGCCTTTAAATCGCATAAGCGACTGCGCCTAGAACTGCCGTCACCAGTACGACAATCCAAGGAGCCAGTTTAAAATAGACTAACATTGTAAAGGCGGTTATCGCAATTGCAAAGTCGACAGGGCCACGGATTCCTGATGTGAAGACAGGATCGTACAAAGCAGCCAGCAAAATTCCGACCACACTTGCATTAACCCCTTTCAATGCAGCTTGCACACCGGATTTTGTCCGGATTATACTCCAAAACGGCAAAGTTCCCACGATCAGTAAAAATGATGGCAAAAACATGGCAATTACAGCAATGACCACTCCCCATCCCCCATTCATCAATTGCCCCAAGTAACCAGCCAGGGTAAAGAGTGGTCCTGGAACAGCCTGTGCCGCACCATAACCGGCAATAAACGAATCCGGTGTCATCCAATCCGACACTACTTCACGCTCCAGCATCGGCAGTACAACATGTCCGCCGCCGAAAACAATCGAACCGACACGATAGAAGATATCAAAAATTGCAAAGGAAGTAGACTCGATAAACGGGCGGATCAGCGGCAATCCGATCAACAAAGCCGCAAAAATCGACCAAGCCGCAATGCCGGTTTTTTTGCCGAAACTTAATGCCAGCTTCACAGGTTCCGGTGCATCTTCCTTACGGTAAATGGCATATCCCAGGACGCCTGCTAGAACAATCACTCCAATTTGAGCCCAAGTGGTCGGTATTAATAAAATCACAATAGCTGCTCCTACGGCGATTGCAATCCGTTGCCTATCAGGTGCCAGATTTTTGCCCATACCTAAGAGAGCGTGCGCCACTACAGCCACCGCTACAATTTTTAACCCCTGTATCCATCCGCTGTCGAATGAACCATTGGTGACAAGCAGTGCAAACAATACCAATAAAATGACCGAAGGCATTGTAAATCCGAACCACGATAAAAACCCACCGAACATTCCGCCTCGCAGCATTCCGATGGAAATACCCACCTGAGAACTTGCCGGTCCCGGAAGGAATTGGCAAAGAGCCACTAAGTCTGCGTAGGCCTTGTCATCCAACCACTTTCTTTTCGTGACATACTCATCTCTGAAATAACCAATATGCGCTGCCGGTCCTCCAAAGGACGTCAGCCCCAATTTCGTAGATGCCTTTAAAATTTCTGCATAGTTGTTTTTTTTCTTAGCCATAGCCCTCTCCTTTAAAAAAATTATTCTCACTTCAAGTATAACCGTTTGCTTATATAAGCGAACATTAAATTTATGTAAAGATTATGAACCGACCTGTCATAAAGTCATTTACTATTGACATTGCTGAAAAAGACATTGATACTATTTAAAGACGCTTTGCTAATCTCTATTTCTGCATGCCTGTCGAATCGGGCTTATATTCGGGCCCAATTCAACATTACCAAAATACAGTCCACAACTTATATGATAGATAAAGATCATGAAGCGGCCCTCCTTTGAGGGTCGTTTCACTTTGTTTCAGAGACTTGGAGGCGGGAAACTTTATGGACCTGTATACAAATTTGCGCAAAGGGGAAAAAGGTGCCTGGATCAGTATCGGCGCATACGTCTTCCTCAGTGCCATTAAACTAACTTTCGGTTTTTTGGGTTCTTCTGAAGCCCTTAAAGCTGATGGTTTAAACAACTTGACGGATATTATCGCTTCAATCGCGGTCCTCGTTGGTCTGAGGATTTCCCAGAAGCCGCCGGACGAAAACCATCACTATGGACATTTGCGCGCCGAAACCATTGCCTCCTTGTTGGCTTCGTTCATCATGGCGGTTATCGGGCTGCAAGTTCTGATGAATGCGGTCCGTTCGATTTTCGAGCCGGTTGCTGATGTTCCTTCTTTATTCACCGCCTGGATCGCTTTTTTCTCCGCTATCGTCATGTATGGCGTCTATCGCTATAATTTAAAACTCAGCAGGGAAATCAAGAGCTCGGCGGTCCGTGCCGCAGCCTATGACAACCGTTCAGATGCACTGGTCAGTATCGGTGCCGGAATCGGAATCATCGGTGCAATTTTCGGAGCACCGATCCTTGATATCATTACAGCTTTCATCGTCGGGTTGATCATCATCAAGACCGCACTGGATATCTTCAAAGAGTCTGTCATTACCTTGACGGATGGCTTTGACGAAGATGAAGTGGAGACCTTGTCTGTGCTGGTAAGAAGAGTCCCCGGTGTCATTACACTGCGTGACTTTAAAGGACGCAACCACGGCAATGTCATGTTCATCGATTTGACGGTCAGTGTCGCTCCTAACTTGAATGTAGTGGAAAGCCATTGGATTACTGAAGAAATCGAACGCAAAATCCAAAAGGTGAAACCGCATTGCGTCATTCTCGTCCATATTGAACCGGATTATTCTTTTACGGCCGCTCAGGAAGATGACTTTGACGAATAAATGAAGTAAGATGCTCAAACACAATAAAAGTCCATGGCTTTTCGGAAGCCATGGACTTTTATTGTGTTTCATATACCGTTTTAGCCAATTTCACATCATGGTTAATAAAATCTTCCGCAATGGCATGGCGAATATTGCTTTCAAGCCTTTCTTTCATTTCAACATCAGCCACTTGTACTTCCACTTGGAAATCCAATGCCGAATTCCGGAAATCAATAAACCGAACATCGGCTTTTTTTTCAGGTATCCCTTTCATCAATTCCGCCGCCTTTATTGCGGCATCTTTGAGAATCCTTTCAATTCGTTCTGTATCGCTGCCGTATTCGACACTTACGACAACCCGAGCATATAATTGTGCACTGGAACGATTTTTAACGATTTGTTCGATAAAATACTGATTGGGAACTACCAATGTACCTTCTTTCAATGTCTCGATAACAGTTGATCTAAGTTTAATTTTTGTAATACGTCCAATCTTTTTATCGATTTCCACCATTTCACCGACTTCCATCGGCCTTTCAAACAGAATAATAATGCCTGATACAAAGTTGGCAGCTATATTGCGCACACCGAAGCCGATGCCGATTCCTAGAACACTGAACACGAAACCGAGAGCTGTTAAATCTAAGCCAACTGTCGTGAAACTGATGGCCAATGCCAGGAACATCACCACGTAATACAGAAGCCGATTAATAGTATAGCCCATGCCAATGTCAATATTGAATTGTTCATAAACAAACGGCATGACGTAATGGTTAAATGCTTTTATGAGGCGGCTGGCAAATGTCACAATCATTACAGCCACTATTATGAGCAGAATGGATATCTCCACTCCTTCTGTTTCGTAAAAAGGCAGCGTTAACCATTGTTCTCTGGAAAAATAGAAGAGGAAGAAAAGGATGCCTCCGTAGAGCACAAGCCAATTTAAGACATCTTCAATCACTGGGTAAATACGCTCTTTGAAATCTTTGGAAGGGCTCAGCTTCCTAAAGAGGAATAAAACCAGAGATTTTGCTATGAGTATCAATGCAAGATAAACGAAGAACATGAAAAATTCCCCGATAGACAAATTCCGTAAGAAATCAATTCCTTTAAACAACTGGCTGCTTTGCATCATTTCCCTCCTTTACCGGCTGATGACGGGCGATTCTAATAAGATATTATAAGAATGCCGGCCAGTGGCTTCAGCAAGTTGGTCGACCTTTCGTTGAAGCGCAATATGATCGTATGATTTCAACTGATTTTGATCGATGTTTTCCAGAATATAGCCGTGAACTTCCCATAGTTCTTGGTGATGCTGGCAGGGTGCAAGTTCAGCTGCCACTTTCAATGATTCCATCATGGAGGTCAAAACCGAGATATCTTCTTTTCCATAATGGGATAACTGGTAAAAAGTATTGTACAAGATATTTTTATAAGATGGAAAACGGTACAGCACCCGCTCACTTTTCTTGCCGCCCCCCAAAAGGAATGGGCCAGTTTTCAAACAGCCTAATTGCCCTAACAGGCGACCTAGCCGGATGATGATTTCATTGGCAGTGTTGGGATCGTTAATCCCAGGAGAAATAGCACGCAAGGCAACTTCGACTAGTTTTTGAATCGCAAAATCGAAATCCTGTTCAGAAGTCCTGGAAGTCCCGAGCGAATAAAATCTTGCAGCAGGAAGCTCCAACTCCTTTACTTTGTAAATATGAAAAATTGGCTTGCCTTCGTATACATAATCTCCAGTTTTGACAAGAATCTCTACTTTCAGGTCATGTTTTTCTGCGTAATCCACCAGCTTGCCAAAAGAAAGGTAGTGAATATAGCCTTCTTTTTCTGCCTGATGGATTTCTTTGATGCCAATCGGATTCCATTCTATTGCTTCTTCGTTTTCGCTTTCTTGCAATTCTCTGATTTTGGAAATAGCTCGTTCTGTATCTCCAATCAATTCATTGACTAATTGACCAACCTGCACATGGGTAGCAATGTAATGAATAAAGTAAGCAAAAGTGGAGAGACAGAAAAAGGCGATAACAATTCCAACAAACGTGGAAATCACGTCAGTACTATATAAATCATCTCTCATAAACAGCAATGATAATGTATTGTAAATGAAGCCACTGAGAAAAATCCCCAAAACTCGCCAGGTAATTTTATCGTGAATGAAATTTTTTAATGTTCGTGGTGAAAATTGTGAAGAATACATAGTCAGAACAACCAGTATTGTTGAAAAAGTAAAGGTGGTCATGGTCAAAAGTGCACCTGATAGACTCCCCATAATAGTCTTAGCCAGATCAACATTCGTCAATAAAATTGAAGGGATATAAGGCTTGAGTCTTTCAATGTATAAAAGATCAATATAGAAAAACGTAATCGACAGGAGAACTGCCATCAAGATATACAAAGCTGGAGTAAGCCACAGTTTTTCCTTCATCCAAAATGATAGCGACTTCATATTTCCTCCCCTCCCCTCTCTTGTCACGCCCTTTCTAATCCCCTTTCCCTTGATGGCTTTTGGACAAACAAAAAAGGCTGGATAGCTTCCAGCCCAGCTTATAGATAAAAGAATATTTATGTCGTTCAAAGGGTGAATATGCAATTTATTGTCTTTCTATTGGATCCTGCACTCCAGGCGGACGCTTTCCTGCGGGCTTGCGCTTCGGATCTTTGTATGAAGGAGTTACCAAGTTTATTAGGACGATGGTTTCCGGATCCTGACTAGCAGGCTATTTCCTTTGCTTGAAGCTACACGCCCCCGATCGGGCCGGCCACGGAGACTCTTTTGGGAGCAGCGCAGCGATGCAGGAGCACGGGTTTTTCCAGTGACGTGGAGGCTGAAGCTGAGCCCACGGAACGCGAAGTGGCGGGACCGGTTGGGGTATGCATTGCTATTCATTTTGGAAAGACTTTGTCTACAGTCTGAGGCTGGATAGCTTCCAGTCTTTTTTCATCTTCATTTGAGCAGCATCGGCAATTCCTTGACGCCGCGGACAATCATGCCCGGCCGCCAGTTTAATCTATCGCTGCCTGCAGCCAGTCTCATTTGAGGAAACCGTTTCAACAGACTGGCGATGGCAATTTCCCCTTCCAAGCGCGCTAGAGGTGCTCCAAGACACATATGAATTCCTTTACCAAATGCCAAGTGCGAACTTTTTTCACGCTCGATATTGAATAGCTCAGGATGTTCGAATTGCGCTTCGTCATGATTTGCAGAATTCAACGACACTACCACCAAATCGCCTTTTTTCAGTTGTTTTCCTTGAAACTCAAAATCTTCGCCCGCCCATCGCGACGTACTGAATTCTACAGGCCCATTGAAGCGCAAAGATTCTTCGATGGTTTGAGTAATCAGCTCAGGCTGCTGTTCCAACAGTTGTCGCTGCTCGGGATGTTCCATCAGGGACAGCACTGTATTGCCGATCAAATTCACCGTGGTTTCATGTCCGGCGATGATCAACAACGTCACTACACCATACAGCTCGCGTTCGCTCAACCGGTCACCTTCTTCCTCCGCTTGAATGAGGCTGCTGATCAGATCATCTCCCGGTTGCTCCCGGACTTTCGCAAACCACTGTCCCAGGTATTGGACAAACTCATTCATGTGCTGATAGACAGTAGCTCCCAGTTCTCCACTAGTCCCTTCAATTAGTGAATTGGACCAAAGCCTGAATTTATCACGGTCAGCCGAAGGAACACCCAAAATTTCGCAAATGACAATAATCGGCAAGGGAAAAGCATATTCATCAATCAAGTCGACTTGACCTTTTCCTTCCATATCCGCTAATAGTTCATTCGTTATTTCCTGGATCCTGCCCCGCATACCCGAAATCATTTTAGGCGTAAAAGCTTTTTGGGCAAGTCCGCGCAGCCGTTTGTGATCCGGCGGGTCAGCAAATAGCATGTTTTGTGTAAAGACACTTAACATGTCCATACTGTCCCCATAGATTTTCGACATATCCTTAATAAAACGGGGGTCTTTCAAGACTTCTTCTGCGTCTGCATATTGCGTCACCATCCAGCCGCTCTGGCCATCGGGAAAACGAACCGCGTGCACAGGGTCCTCTTCCCGTAATTTGCTGTAAACCGGATAGGGATTTTGTGTAAATTGTTCCGAAAACAAGCCGTAATTACCGGTACGGTCTGAAGTCATTGCCACTCCTCCTTTTTCCTTTTCTATACCCCTCCTCCATTGGAATCATCTCGTTCAAATTTACCAAATTCTCCTATATGTCATTCCTTCAATTCATAGCACACTTTGCTTTCCACTAAACACGGGTTTGCGTTTTTCCTTAAAAGCAGAGACGCCTTCCAAATGATCTTCTGTCGTAATCATCATTGCTTGCGTGATGCGTTCCTGTTCCAGGATTTCCGCCAATCCCATCGTCGCCGATTGATCTGTAATTTTCTTCATCAGCCCGAAGGCTTTAGCTGGGCCATTCGCCAATTTTTCAGCAAAGCGGAAGGCCTCTTGCTCCAATTTTTCCAGTGGATGCACATGATTGATGATGCCCCATTGATGAGCAGTTTCAGCAGTGATCGGCTGTGCGTTAAAAAATAATTCCTTGGCGCGGTAAGGGCCGATTAGGCGTGGCAGGAAATACAAACCGCCCCCATCTGAAATCAACCCCACTTGAGAAAAGCTCATAACAAATTTGCTGTCTTCAGCCGCTAAGATGATGTCGCTCGCCAAAGCGATGTTAAAAGCAGCTCCTGCTGCAAAGCCATGGACCGCTGCGATGATCGGCTTTTCCAGTGAACGCATCGCCAATACCACTTCGTTCAATTTTCCGATATGGTCATATGTTTCTTGAGATCCCGCTTGGCCCATCGTCTTCACATCTCCACCTGCAGAAAATGATCTGCCTGCTCCTGACAGGATAATTGCCCGGATGTCCGGATTGCTGGCAGCGCCCAGTATTTCACGATGTAACCCTTCAATCATTTCAGGGCTGAATGCATTCAAACTGTCAGGCCGATTCAGTTGCAGCGACAGTACAGCCCCTTGCAATTTAACGTTTAAGTGTTTGTTTTCCATTTTGTTTCCCCCTCAATCTTATTTGATAACCAATTTTCCATCTTCTAGCCAAGGCACAAGGTCGATCAATCCGCAATTAGCAATAAAATCAATTTCTTCTTCAAATCCACTGCGCATCAGCATTTCTCCCACCCGTGAATCCTTCAAAATTTTTTCTGCCTGGTGAGCATTCGAACGGTAAAAAAGACGCGCTGCTTTTGCCGAATCCGTCAACTCCCAATGGTTTGTTTGGTTCATCAGACAATCTATAAAATACCCCGCGCCATATAAATCCTCCATGCAAAATTCTCCGCCTGATCCTGAACAGACGGCGACAATCGTTTCTCCACGATGGACTGCAACTATCTTCTTTGCCACTGCCTCCCCATTCAACAAACTAGCGGTGTACACTTTCTTTGCAGCAGCAGATTTTCGTATGGCTACGGTGCCATTTGTGGTCGACAGCAGTACGGTTTTCCCTTTGATTTGCTCCTTCAACTGCAACGGATTTGGATCTAAAAAACCTTCGATGGTCTTGCCGTTGTATTCCCCGACCAAACAAAAACTGTCAGTTTCTCTTCCTTCCGCCTCACGGAGCGCTTCATCGCCATTCAATACCGGCACAACTTCTTTTGCCCCATGCCAGAAACAGGCGGTGATGGTCGAAGTCGCCAGCAGCACATCGAATATCACTGCGGTTTTATCTTCTTGCATTTTGGCATCATCAATCTCTTCTTTTTTCAACAACACATGAAGTTTCGGCACCGATTCACTCCCTTTTCGCTGTCGCCAACGCATGCTGCATCAAACTTTTGACAAATTGGTCAAAATGAGAAAAACGCGAATCCTTTGTTTGTCCTTTTTTATAACGGTAGTAGATTTGCTGGATGATCACAGCCAACTTGAAGTACGCGAACGTTGAATAAAAGTTCATATTTGAAACGTCCCGCCCACTTTTTTCACCGTAGCTGGTGATAAATTCATTGCGGCTATAAAACCCATCCAATATCGTAACCGGCGGTTTGCCGAGCCCATTTTTCAGCAATTCAGGATCATCTCCCTGAATCCAGTAGCTCATTGCCACCCCTACATCAGCCAGAGGGTCACCAACTGTTGTCATTTCCCAATCAAACAGTCCTGTGATGTCAGAAAAATCTTCCGAAAATAAAGCGTTGTTCAATTTGAAATCATAATGGATGATGGTGGGTTCCCCGGAAACCGGAATGTGTCTCAGCATCCACTCTTTCAACTGCTCGACGCCTTCAATGTCGTCAGTCCGGGCGCGTTCATAACGCCCAATCCATCCTTCCACTTGGCGTTGCATAAAGCCCTCAGGTTTTGCAATGTCTGCCAGTGATGTTTTTTTGTAATCCAGCGCATGAAGTTCAACAAGCAAATCGACCATTTTCTCCGAAATTCTTCGTCCCAACTCTTTTGTCGGTTCTATGCCTTCCGGTAAGTCCGTATCCAATACGATGCCATGCCGCCTTTCCATCACAAAAAAGGGACTGCCGATTATGGATTCATCAGCTGAAAATACAAAGGGCTTTGGCGCTGTTTTAAAAACCGGATGCAGAGCCGAAAGAATTTTGTATTCACGCTCCATGTCATGTGCTTTCGGAGCGACTGGCCCTAAAGGCGGCCTTCTGAGAACAGCTTCCCAGCCGCCGATTTGCAAAGCATATGTTAAGTTCGAATGGCCGGTACCGAACTGGCGGACTTTCAATTCCCCTGACGGCAGATCATCAATTTGACTGCGCAGAAAACTTTCAAGCGCCGGATAATCCAATTCTTCTCCAGCTCTTACCTGAATCGTCACATTTTCCTGTATCGACATGTCCTTTCACCTCTTCAACTAAATTTCCCTGCTTCCAGAAATAGGCTGGAATCTCGTGTAGCCTTCATCTATTCCATCGAGTTCTATTGTTCCCTTAGTGCACGCCTCAAAATCTTCCCGACATTGGTTTTCGGCAATTCATTCCGGAATTCAATAGCCCGCGGTACTTTATAGGCAGCCATCTTGTCTTTAGCCCATACTATCAACTGTTCTTCGCTGGTTTCTGCTCCTTGTTTTTTCACAACAATCGCTTTGACGCTTTCCCCGCGGTACGGATCGGCAATTCCAATGGCCACCGCTTCCTGTACCGCCGGATGTTCATAGAGAACTTCCTCGATATCACGCGGATAGACATTATAGCCGCTTGAGATTATCAGATCTTTTTTGCGGTCGACAATGTAGACATAGCCGCTTTCGTCCATCTTGGCGATATCACCTGTAAATAGCCAACCGTTTTTCAAGGTGCTTGCTGTCTCTTCCGGCATGTTCCAATAGCCTTTCATCACTTGCGGTCCGCGAATGATCAATTCCCCTATCTCTCCGGTCGGCACATCTTCTTCTCCCGTAGCCAGATCGACGATTTTGTACTCCGTAGAAGGAAAACCGATTCCGATGCTCCCTGGCTTTCTCTCGGCAAAAGGAGGATTGCAATGCGTAACCGGTGACGCTTCAGACAATCCATAGCCCTCTAAAATTTTGGCGCCGGTCTTGTTTTCAAATTCCTTCATGGTTTCCAGAGGCATCGGCGCACTGCCGCTATTGCATACATTGATGCTGTCGATTCCATACTCTTCCGCTTTTGGATGGCTGGCAATGGCGATATACATAGTAGGCACACCCGGGAACGTCGTCGGCTGCTCCCGCTTGATTGTTTCAAGTACCTCTTCAAGGTCAAAGCGTGGCAATAGAATATTTTTGGAACCATTTAGAATCGATAAGTTCATCGCAGATGTCATGGCAAATACGTGGAATAATGGAATGACCGTCAGGCAGCTTTCTTCACCGAACGTTACTTCATCTTTGAAAAATTCCTGTGCCTGCAGAGCGTTGACAGCAATATTACGATGAGTCAGCATAGCGCCTTTGGATAGCCCGGTCGTTCCGCCTGTGTACTGCAAGACGGCTATATCTTCCGCTGGATCAATGGCGACTGAATCGACCTTGCCATCCCCTTTTCCGATAAACGATTCAAAATAGCTGGCTTGGTCAAGTTCCTGATTTTTCGTTTCAAAACTGACGACAATGATATTTTTTAAAGCAGTATCTTTTGCAATTGCTTGAATGCGCGGGTATAGAGGTTCGTATACAATGATGGTTTCCGCTCCTGAATCGTTCAATAAATAGCTTAACTCTTTCTCCAAGAGCATCGGATTTATTTGCGTGACAATGGCCCCTGCTTTTAAAACCCCATAATACGAGATGATGTATTGCGGGCAATTCGGCAGCATGATGGCAACGCGGTCATTCTTATGGATGCCTGTTTGCTGAAGTGATGAAGCAAACAGCGTCGAGAAAAGGTCCAAATCTTTGTAGGAGATTTCTTTTTGATAAAATTTAATTGCAATATGATCCGGAATTTTTTTCGCTGTTTCCGTCAGCAATTGCGGCATTGTCTTCTCCGAAAACTTCATTTCTGCAGAAATTCCTTTTGGGTAATGGCTCTTCCAAGTCTGTTCTGTCGTCATTTTTCATCCTCCTCAGTAGTTGAAAACACATTGGACATACCAAGAAAATACTAACCAGTTGGTATGTTCAGAATATTACCATTATGTTAGCGTTTTCATTTTCAAAATGCAAGTCTTCATTTATCATTCAATAGAATCTTCAGAAAAATAACTTGACGTTCAAATCGGCTTACGGTATTGTAGATTTAACTTGAAGAAAGAGGTGAGGCATTATGGCGATTTTATTTTTGAATACGCAATTCCAGTCTATAGTGTCTCCTTCTGTGTATCGCTGACGATACGCTTCTTCCATTATGCCCGGAGACCATGGACTGCGAATTGCGCGCATCCGTGGTTTTTTATTTTGCATAAATTAGGAGGAACTATCATTGACGAACATTAACCTGTACGGCTGGAACTCCAGCTGGAAAGAAAAAATATCCGTACCGGGAATTCCCGGCCGCGTAACTTTAGAACATAAAAACTTATACCGCGTAGCAACAGACAACGGAGAATGGCTTTGTTCGTTATCCGGGAAATACCGGCACCAGCATAGCCGCACCGAGTTCCCATGCGTCGGGGATTGGGTTGTCGTTGAGCAGATGCCGGGCGAAGAAAAAGGCATCATTCACCAGGTGCTTCCCCGCACCTCACAGTTTTCCAGAAAAATGGCAGGGGAAACATCCGATATCCAATTGATCGCCGTCAACGTCGATACCGTTTTTCTGACGATGTCACTGAACCATGATTTTAATGTTCGCCGCTTGGAACGTTATTTGCTGGCAGCTTGGGATTCCGGTTCTAACCCGGTTATCGTCCTGACTAAGAAAGACCAGTGTGCGGATATCGAACCTTACCTGCGCCAAGTGGAGAGCGTAGCATTTGGTGTTCCGGTCTACGCAGTATCTGCCCATACAGGAGATGGAATCGAGGAATTGCAGAAGCAGTTGGCCGGTTCCAAAACGGGCGCCCTGCTGGGTTCTTCTGGTGTCGGAAAGTCATCTTTGATCAATGCCCTGTCTGGCAGCAAGCTGATGATGGTGCAGGACATCCGTGAAGATGACAGCAAAGGGCGCCATACCACTACACACAGGGAAATGATTCTGCTGCCTGGAGGCGGACTGATGATCGACACTCCCGGTATGCGTGAATTCCAGCTCGGTGATTATTCAGAAGGCGTGGAAGCCGGTTTCAGCGATGTCGAAGAGTTGGCGCTTGCTTGCCGTTTTCGTGACTGTGCCCATAACGATGAACCGGGATGCCGCGTTCAAGAAGCCCTCCAAAACGGCGAGTTGGATGGCGGACGCTACCGAAGCTACTTGAAGCTGAAGCGCGAACTTGCCCATATGGAACGTAAAAGCGATGCCGCTGCCCAAAAAGCCGAGCGCAGCAAATGGAAACAAGTGACCAAAGACAGCCGGAAGCGGCCCGTTAAAAAACGTTAAAAAAAGTGCGACGGAAAATTCCGTCGCACTTTTTTTAATTTCTTCCTGGATCTGTCAGCCCGTGCTTAACAGCATAAAGCGCAGCCTGTGTCCGGTCTTGGACAGCCAGTTTAATGAAGATATTGGAAATATGGGTCTTTACCGTCTTTTCTGTGACGAATAATGCCGACGCAATTTCCCGGTTGCTTTTGCCTTTTGTCAGTTCCGCCAATACTTCTTGCTCTCTCGGCGTCAACTGGTTGACGGTATGCGGCGCCGGTTCAGCCGGTGCTTTCATCAGCTCGGAAGACGCTTTCGGATGAAGGGTATTTTCTCCGCGCATCAAACTGCGCAATGAAGCCACCAGTTCATCGGGTTCAATGTCTTTTAACTGATAACCTGCCGCTCCTGCTTCAATCGCCGGCACTACATGGTCCTGATCTGAAAAACTGGTCAGCATCAGGACGATGATGTCAGGATACTGTTCCTTAATTTTCCGGGTAGCCTGGATGCCATCCATGACCGGCATCACTAAATCCATCAGGACGATATCCGGCTGAAGAGCGGCAGCCATTTCTACTGCTTCTTTGCCATTTACGGCTTCCCCCACCACTTCGATGTCTTTTTGTGTTTTCAAAAAGAACAGCAAGCCTCGCCGCACCACATGATGGTCATCGGCTATCAATACTTTCACCATGTTCTTCACTCCTTCGTTAATACGGAATCCGGACCAGGATTTCCGTTCCTTTGCCAATTTCACTGGACCAATCGGCTGTTCCGCCTTCTGCTTTGGCCCGGTCGCGTATGCTTTGGATGCCGATAGATGGCAGATGCACCCCATGATCGAAGGCGAAGCCCCGTCCTTCATCCTTTAAAACCAATAAGACATCGGTTGCAGTGACCGATAAATACAATTCCACTTTATTGACGCCGGCGTGTTTCCGGACATTGTTCAAGGATTCCTGTGCAATTCTGAATAAGGTCTCTTCAATCCTTGAAGGCAATTGGATGACACCTGTCATTTTTGTTTCGACGGTCAATCCAAGCATTTCGCCATAGCCTTTGATGGCCTCCAACAGCCCACTCTCCAGCCCTTTCGGCCGCAGTTGCCAAATCAACGCCCTCATTTCATTCAATGCTTCCTGCGTCAGGTGTTGGATATCCCGGAATGTCTCCTGAACGGACAGATCTTCCGACATTTCGACGCCTCCACGGGCAGTCAATGTCACCGAAAACAGCAATTGGTTGACCGAATCATGCAAATCACGCGCTAATCGGTTGCGCTCTTTCACTAGTGCCAATTCCTGTTCCTGTTTGGTCAGTCCGATCCGCTTGATCGCCGATCCGATCTGAAAAGCCACCGATTCCAACAGCGCCAATTCATCTTTTGAAAAACCGACAGTGTCCGGTGCCGCAATATTCAGCAGTCCGAACTTTTCTTTCCCCGATTGCAGAGGCACTGTCGCATGATGCGTGATGCTGCCTTGCTTTCGTGCTTTGGCTGGCATGGCATTTTCAATACGCTGGCAAGCGATGATATTCGATGCTTTATCCAGATCGCCGTCATGGTAACGTTTGACGCACCAGCATCCGCCTTTTTGAAGATGGCGGCAATTATTGTCTTCCAATGGTGCCGGCAGATTTGCCTGCGCCACCAGTTGATGCTTTCCTTTTTCATTGATAAAGAATATCCACGCCGTCTCAAAAGTCGAAGCACTCAATAATTTCCGGATCGCACCGTCCAGCATGCGCGCCATATCCGTTTCTTCATTGAGCAATTCGGCTATTTCTTTCAATAACGTGATATTGGAGGGTTCACTCATAACCATCATCATCCACCTCATTCATGCTGATTTAACCATACACTTTTCCACACCAATCCTCCTTCGTACTTTTGTACGAGAAAAGCGGAAGCGCCCGTGTAGCTCTGCCGGGCATAAGCCAGCCCGGCAGTGTGGCGCTCTTTGCCACGCAGTTGGGCTGGCTTATGACCCAAAGAGCTGGGCGCTGGAGTCTGGACACCGAGAAAAGCAGAAGCGCCCGTGTAGCTCTGCCGGGCATAAGACAGACCGGCAGTGTGGCGCTCTTTGCCACGCAGTTGGGCTGGCTTATGACCCAAAGAGCTGGGCGCTGGAGTCTGGACACCGAGAAAAGCGGAAGCAGCCGTTTAGCTCTGACCGGCATAAGACAGACCAACAGAGTGGCGCTCTTTGCCACTCAGTTGGATTGGCTTATGACCCGAAGAGCTGGCTGCTGAAGCTGGACAATTGAGAAAAATGAAAGCGCCTGTCAGAGTAGGGCACTGCAACTGGTAAATTGAGAAAAGCGGAAAGGAAAAGCCCCCTTTTCAGGGAGCCCGATCCTCAGCGGCTATTGACTTCTTCCAAAAACGATTCCTTCAGCAGTTCCAGCTTTTCGTCGCTTTCCTGCTGGGTTTTGGCGGTGATTCCGAAATAATACTTTACTTTCGGTTCCGTGCCGCTTGGCCGTACACATACCCAGGAACCATCCTCCAGGAAGTACTTGATGACATTCGACTGTGGCAACTCGATTTTTTCATCGGTGCCCAAATCGACGAAAACTCGGTTCTGTGTTTCATAATCCTCGATCGATACGACTGGAATCCCTGCCAAAGCCTTAACCGGTTCCGTACGCAAGTTTTCCAACAAGGCTTTGATTTCGCGCGCGCCATCAATGCCTTTTTTGGTGACCGATACCAGCGATTCCCGGTACCAGCCAAAGCGGTTATAAAGTTCAACCAGAACATCGTGAAGGTTTTTTCCTTGTTTCTTATAGAATGCTGCCGCTTCGACAAGCAATAAGACCGACTGCACAGCATCTTTGTCCCGTGCAAAATCACGGATCAAATAGCCGTAACTTTCTTCGTAGCCGAATAAAAACTCAAATTGCGGATTGGCATCATTATGCTTTAATTTTTCGCCGATGAATTTAAAGCCAGTCAGGACATCTTCACAGCCGACGCCATAAGAATCAGCAACCACTCGGCCGAATTCCGATGTAACGATGGTCTTGAAGATGCGCCCGTTTGTCGGCAAAGTGCCTTTTGCCTGTTTCTGGCTAAGCAGATACTCGATCAAAATAGCACCGGTCTGGTTGCCGCTCAATAATTCGTATTGTCTGCCGCTCCAGACTGCAATCCCGACACGGTCTCCATCCGGATCCACAGCAATCAGCAGATCAGCTCCTGATTTTTTGCCGTATTCTTTCGCCAGTTCGAAGGCGGAACCTTCTTCGGGGTTCGGTGATGCGACTGTCGGAAATTCACCATTAGGTTCCATCTGTTCAGCAACATAGGTGATTTGATCATAACCCGCTCGATCGAGCAATTTTTTGACTGTGGCACCCGAAGCGCCGTGAAGCGGTGTGAAAACTGCTTCGATTGGGCTGGCTGAGTGTTCTTGGACCGTCAGTGCATTGGATAAATAAGCTTCATCCAATTTCTCATCAATGCGCACGAGCAGCGATTCTTCGTAGCCTTCATTGACGATGGACAGTTCATCTTCCACACGGCTGACGTAGTCGATGACACGGTCTGCATCTTCCAGATTCAATTGGGCACCGTCTTCTGCATATACTTTATAGCCGTTGTATTCCGGCGGATTGTGGCTTGCCGTAATGACGATGCCCATGAAAGCATTCAAATAACGGACACTGAATGATAATTGCGGTGTCGTCCGTGGACCGCTGTATAAATACGTATGAATGCCGTTCGCGGCAAATGTACGCGCTGCTTCTTCCGCAAATTCCGGGGACATGCGGCGGCTGTCATAAGCAATGACCATTCCACGTGACATCGCCAATTCGCCATTTTCTTTTATGTAATCGGCAATTCCCTGTGACGCTTTTCGGACGGTATAGACGTTCATCCGGTTTGTGCCCGGTCCAATTTCCCCGCGCATGCCTCCAGTACCGAAAACCAAATCCTGATAAAAAGCATCTTCCGCGGATTTTTCGTCTTCCATCAGCACAGTCAATGACTGACGTGTTTCTTCGTCAAGTGCATCATGCTCCAACCACCGTTTAATGCGTTCTTTCCATGACATATCCATTCCTCCATCCATAATAAGTTGACTTTGAACTACTCATCCTCATAAGTTGATATTCTACAAAACACCTGCATATTCCTGCAGCAGCTCTGCCAGAAGCCTTCTATAAAAGGAATATTCTTTTGTTTACTCTTCAGTTTAGCAAATATTCCAAAGAAAAGCCGCTCCCATTTTTGGAAGCGGCTGTGATCAGTCTTTTTTGTATTCGACACGGTAGACATCATGGCGACGGTCTTTCAGTTGCTTGACTGTCCCGTTCTGGCGTTGGCGGCGCAGAATTTCCAAATCAACGTCTCCAATGAGCACCATTTCCAGGTTGGCATTGGTTTCGCCGACAATTCCATCACGCGCAAATTCGAAATCGGATGGAGCGAAAATGCCTGATTGAGCATATTGGATGTCCATGTTTTCGGTTTGCGGCAAGTTGCCGACAGTTCCGGAAATGACGGTATAGATTTGGTTTTCCACTGCACGGGCCTGTGCACAATAACGGACGCGCAAGTATCCTTGGCGGTCTTCCGTACAGAATGGAGTGAAGATGATGTTCGCTCCCATGTCTGTCGCAATGCGGGCAAGTTCAGGGAATTCAATATCGTAACAGATCTGGATAGCGATTTTTCCGCAATCGGTATCAAAGACGCGGACAGAATCCCCGGCAGAAATCCCCCACCATTTGCGTTCATTAGGTGTAATGTGGATTTTATACTGCTTGTCTATCGAACCGTCACGGCGGAACAAGTACGCAATGTTATAGATTTCGTCATCTTCTTCTTTGACGAAATGCGACCCTCCGATGATGTTGACGTTGTAGCGGACAGCAAGGTCAGTAAACAATTCAATATACTGAGGCGTGTATTCTGTCAACTTGCGTACGGCCTGGCTTGGTGATGGCTCGTTCAGGAATGACATCAGCTGCGTCGTGAAGATTTCAGGGAATACGACGAAATCCGAATGGGCATCTGAAGCCACGTCCACAAAGTATTCAACCTGGCTGGCCAAGTCATCGAATGATTTGATGGCACGCATCAAATACTGTACGACACAGATCCGGACCGGCAAGCTGGTTTTGAAATGGCGTTTGGAAATCGGCTTGTAATCAACATTGTTCCATTCCATCAATGTCGCGTATTTGCCTGAAGCCAAATCATCCTGCAGGTAATTCGGGTTGATGCGCATCAATTGGAAGCCGTTCATCAACTGGAAAGTCAAAACCGGATCATAGATTTTATGGCGCGATACTGAATCGACGTATTCACGCGGCGACATTTCATCGGCATGTTTATGGTAATTCGGGATGCGCCCTCCGATGATGATCGACTTCAAGTTCAATTCGCGCGCCAATTCCTTGCGGGCTTCATATAAACGTTGTCCGACTTTCATTCGGCGGTATTCCGGATGTACCATGACTTCAATGCCGTACATATTGTAACCGTCGGGATTGTGGTTGGTGATATAACCAGCATCCGTTACATCGTCCCAAGTATGGCGATCATCGTATTCATCAAAGTTAATCAACAAACTCGAACATGAGCCAATCACTGTGCCGTCCAATTCAGCGACCATCTGGCCTTGAGGGAAGACCCCCAAATGGCTTCTCAGTTGTTCTTCTTTCCAAGGATCCATTCCAGGAAAGCATAAACGCTGCATTTCCAGGATGGCATCTATATCTGCATAATTCATTTCGCGAATGATCATGCTTTTTTCAAAATGGGATAAATCGAATTGTTCTGCCACAATACAGCTCTCCTTCACAAAAGTTTCAAACTTTATTATATAGGAATGTCGCTCAGGTTGATATTATTTTACTTGTATCACGATAACATTTATAATTCTATGGAAGTATTTATTGAAAAGAGGGAACATCAAATGACGAAACGCCAGGAAAATGTTTTGCTTTCCATGTGGGTTGTGGCACTTATCGCCACGGCGGGTTCGCTTTATTTTTCTGAAATCCGCGGATATGCCCCGTGTGAGCTTTGCTGGATCCAACGCATTTTCATGTATCCGCTGGTTATCGTCATCGGCGTGGCCTATGTACAGAAAAATGTCCGAATTGCTGCCACCACGTTGATTTTCTCCATCGTAGGCGGAGGGATTTCCCTTTACCATTACGGACTCCAGAAGCTCGATTTTCTGGCAGATTCCGCCCCATCCTGCGGTCAGGTGCCGTGTACCGGAGAATACATCAACTTGCTCGGATTTATCACCATTCCGTTTTTGGCGTTGACTGCATTCATCCTGATCGCTGGAATGAGCATTTATTTAGTGAAGTCCCTTAAGGAGGAAAAAGCACAATGAAGAAGTTACTGATCATCGCGGGTATTGTCGTTGTCGTGTTTGCCGGCATCATTTTCTTGACCAACCAGGCAAATAATGAAAAATTGGCGGACAATCCGTACGATACAGAAGATTTGGAACAAGCAACAATTGATCAATTAGACGATGAAAACTATCAGAACATTGTCGTACCGGCTGAGTTGGAAGAGAAAATTGCCAGCGGCGAACCAACCACGGTTTATTTTTTCAGCCCGACTTGCCAATATTGCCAACAGACCACACCGGTCTTGATGCCCGTCGCTGAAGACATGGATGTAGACGTTTTGCAGTATAATCTGTTAGAGTATGAACAGGGATGGCAGCAATACATGATCGAAGCAACACCAACATTGATTCATTATGACAATGGAGAAGAAGTTTCACGTTGGGTCGGCGCACAGCCGAAAGAGAATATTGAAAAATTCTTCACCGATGTAGTTAAAAAATAACTGACAAAAGGATCATGTGCCTTGCGCATGATCCTTTTTTATGGAGGAAACCAGATGACTTGGAGTTATGAAATCAAAGACGACGGCATGACTGTCGAAGAATTATTGAGAACCGAATGGGGCCTCGGCAAGAAAGTGGTCCATCAAATGCGCATGGCCAAAAGCGTCAAAAACGAAAAATTCCAGGAAGTGATCTGGAAAGAGCCATTGCCGGCGGGTACCATCCTGCAATTCGATTTGCCCCCTGCCGACTCACCATATGAGCCGAAACACGATGTAGAACTACCTGTCCTATTCGAAGATGATCACTTTATCGTTGCCCGCAAACCGAAAGGCATGGCTACACACCCCAATGAAGTCGGACAAACCGATACATTCATCAATGCCATTCTCGGCCACATCATCCGCAACGGCGGATCGTACGGCGAGCATGTCCACCGCTTGGACCAAGGAACTTCCGGCTTGTTGATGGTCGCCAAGCATCCTGTTGCCAAAAACGTGCTGGACCGCATGCTGGAGCAAAAGCAGCTGGTCCGTGATTATGAAGCTGTCGTGAAAGGCAAGGTCCATAATAAATCCGGCACCATCGACTTCCCAATTGGCCGCGACCGCCACCACCCGACGCGCCGCATGGTTTCCCAAACAGGACAAAGTGCTGTGACCCACTACCGCGTCCTCAAGCAAATGGAAGGCAAATCTTTGCTTCACCTTACGCTTGAAACCGGACGCACACACCAAATCCGTACACACCTTGCCCATATCGGCCATCCGATTATGGGAGATACACTTTACGAAGGGCCGCCGACACAAGACGGCGCTTACCATCTGCATGCTTTCCGCATGTCCTTCATCCACCCGTTCACCAATGAAAAAGTGGTTGTTGAAGACTCGGCTAGATAACGAAAAAAGCAAGTTCCTTTTCGGGGAACTTGCTTTTTTTATACCTTGATCTTATCGGGATGCGTGCCGGAGCGCCAATCCTGGTTCAATCCATCAATCATTTTCATCTCTTCTTGTGTTAAAGAGAAGTCGAAAACCTGCGCATTTTCTTTGATGCGTGATGGGGTCACTGATTTCGGAATGACAATCAAATCGCTTTGCAGATGCCAGCGGATGACGATTTGCGCAATCGTTTTTCCATGAGTGGCGGCAATTTTAGCGAGGACCCGATCTTCCAGTAACCGCCCACGTGCCAGCGGCGACCAGGAAGTGATTGCAATGTCGTTGGCAGCACAATATTCCCGCAGCGGTTTCTGCGTCAACTGCGGATGCAATTCGATTTGATTGACCATCGGTTTGGTATTGGCAGTAGCCAGGATTTTCTCCAGGTGGTGCTGCTGGTGGTTGGAGACGCCAATTGAACGGACCAGTTTTTCATCGTAAAGGCGCTGGATGGCACGGTACGTATCGACGTATTTCCCTTCGATGGCCCAATGCGTCAAGTAGAGATCCAAATAGTCAAAGCCAAGACGCTTTAAAGAAGCTTCGAAAGCGCGCAGCGTTTCATCATAACCCTGATCGGTATTCCAGACTTTCGACGTGATGAATAAGTCTTCCCGATTCACACTGGAATTCCGTACTGCTTCCCCTACCTCCACTTCATTGTCGTAAATGGTTGCCGTATCAATCGCTTTATAGCCTGCTTCAATCGCTGTGGTCATGGCTTCCGTTGCCGCTTCTTTATCCGTCATTTTATATACCCCTAAACCAAAACGCGGCATTTCTACTCCATTATGTAAGGTTTTTGTTGAATTGATCGTTAAATCCATTTTCATCATCCTTTCTTTCTTTTATTGTACAAATAATATTTGATAAATTCGACTTTAAAGATTTCCCAAAAGACCCTTGCACTCTTCCAATAAAGCGAATAATATATATGTTGTCGTTGAAAATCGTTCGTGTTTTGGAAGGAGCTTTTTGATGTTTCATTTAAAAGAAAACCACACTACTATAAAAACTGAAATCACTGCCGGTATGACGACGTTCTTGACTATGGCCTATATTGTCATTGTCAACCCCGTCATTTTGGGCGCTGCCGGCGTACCGTTTGATCAAGTATTTCTGGCAACCATCATTGCCGCTGCCATTGGTACACTGTGGATGGCGCTAGCCGCCAATTATCCGATTGCTATTGCGCCGGGGATGGGGTTGAACGCTTATTTCACTTCCATGGTACTCGGGTCGAACGGTGCCATTGATTACGTCACCGCATTTGCAGCCGTGTTCGTCGCCGGACTTATTTTTGTTGCATTGTCGTTGACTTCCATGCGCAAAGTCCTGATTGAAGCCATTCCTGAAAACTTAAAACATGCCATCACTGCCGGCATCGGACTTTTTATCGCCTTTATCGGCATGAGACTGAGCGGCCTGATTGTTGCCAATGAAGCCAATCTTGTTGGCTTAGGTGATTTGACTTCGCCGCCAGTAGCGTTGACTCTTCTCGGATTGCTGGTTACAGTCATTTTCATGTCACTGAAAATACATGGCGGCATTTTCTATGGAATGATTGTTACAGGAATTGTCGCATTTTTCACCGGACAATTAAAATTCGAAGGCGGTTTGATGCAGCTTCCTTCATTGCCTGAAGGCATCCTGGTTTGGAATCCAATTGAAGCGTTCCAATTAGTCATTCAATATGGACTTTATGGCGTTGTCTTTTCTTTCCTTTTGGTCACTTTATTTGATACCACCGGCACCATGATCGGTGTAGCCAAACAAGCTGGCTTGATGAAAAACAATAAAATGCCGAGAATGCGGCAGGCCTTGCTGGCAGACTCCCTTGCCGCGACTGCAGGTGCCATGGTCGGGACAAGCCCGACTTCCGCTTATGTGGAATCATCTGCAGGTGTTGCAGCGGGTGGGCGTACCGGCTTGACCAGTTTGACCGTCGCCATCCTGTTCATCATCGCTGCATTTTTCGGCCCATTAGTCGGCGCCTTATCGAATGTCGCAGCCATCACAGCCCCTGCATTGATCATTGTCGGAAGCCTGATGATCGGTGCCGTCAAACAGATCGACTGGGAAGAATTCGATGAAGCGTTTCCTGCATTTCTGATTGTCCTAGCCATGCCGCTGACTTCCAGCATCGCAACCGGCATCGCTTTCGGATTCATCACCTACCCGTTGATGAAAGTATTTGTAGGCAAAGGCAAATCGGTTCATCCGATTCTGTATATTTTTGCGGTCCTGTTTGTCATTCAATTGCTGATTGCACCCCATTGACCCAACTAAAAAAACCGCCAACCGGCGGTTTTTTTCTGTTAGATTCGCGCTCTGCTTCCTGACATCGTTGCAGTAATAAGCAATACTGCTGCAGTAATCAAATGGAATACCCAGCCGATTCCTGGAATCCAGGCAATCAAGCTGGTGATGATCCCAAGTATCGATCCGGTTTTCGGTGAATATTCACGGAAACAAAAGAACAAGGTAATGGCGTGAAGCACGAACATGACGCCTAACGCTGAGTAGCCTGTACTGATGACAAAACCGCCACCGATTAATGGAATCGCCAGAAACGCTTCAGCTAAACCTGTAATCCAAAGCAAAGCGACAGAAATTTTCATTTTCATTCGTTATCATCCCTTCTTTGGCTTTCTTATCTATACTATACGGATGAACAGAGCCAAGGTTTCATTTCTCTGAATGTCTCCATCCTTTTCAGACCGTCAGAAATTATCCACATTTCACTTGATGTGGATATTTCATTTTTCCCGATTGTAAGCTATACTAAACAAAGATGCACATTTCAAGGAGGTCATTATTTATGAACTTAATCCTTATTTTGGGTATTTGTGTTTCGTTCCTAGTAGCTATTTTCACTGCTGGATACGATGACAAGCCTGGAACAAACGAAAGAGAATAGTACAAAAGGACAGCGGAATCCGCTGTCCTTTTTTCTATGCCTTTATTCCAATCCAGGGTAATCCTGTTGGCGCAATGCTTCGTACATGAGTATCGCTGCCGTATTCGATAAATTAAGCGAGCGGATGTTGTCGTTCATCGGGATGCGCAGGCAATGATCCGGGTTCTGCTCGATCAATTCCTTCGGCAAGCCTTTTGTTTCCTGTCCGAAAACGAAGAAATGGTCTTTGCCTCTGTCGGAAAAATCGAATGACGTATGCGGCTGTGCCCCAAACTTTGTAATATAATAGAATTCCCCATCCTGATAGCTGTCAAAAAGTTCCTGCAAGCCGTCATAATAATGGATATCGACATGCTCCCAATAATCCAGTCCCGCACGTTTCAACATCTTGTCATCTGTCGAGAAACCGAGTGGGCGTATTAAGTGCAGCTTGACTCCCGTCCCTGCGCATGAGCGCGCGATATTTCCGGTATTCGCTGGAATCAGCGGTTGGTACAACACAATATGAATAGCCAAATCTGTCACTTATCCTTTCAATCCTTCAGCAAAAAATGCCAATCCTTTTTGAATTTCCTCTTGAACTTCTACGTCGTTCTCTACCACTTCTGCTCTCTTTAAGGCTTGAAGCCCTTCTTCCGTCCCTATTTTGCCGAGTGCCCATGCCGCGGTTCCTCTGATCACCGGCCGCTCGTCGCTTTCCAATAACTTAATCAATGCCGGCACTGCAGACGTTTCCTTGAAATGCGCCAGCGCCAAAATAGCGTTTCGTTGAATCGGTTTTTTGCCCCGCCACGAACCGGATACATAGCCGAACTTATCCTTGAACTCCCGATTGGAAATAGCTAATAAAGGCTCAAGCAAAGGCTTGGCGATTTCCGGATCCGGCTCGAATTCCGCATGGATCCGATTGGCTTTGCCTTTATTTTTCGGACAGACCGTCTGGCACGTGTCGCAGCCATAAAGCCGGTTGCCGATCTTGCCGCGGAATTCATCCGGCAGAAACCCTTTTGTCTGCGTCAAAAACGAAATGCAACGCTGGGCGTTCAACTGCCCGCCTTCGACAATGGCTCCTGTCGGACAAGTATCGATGCACAAACGGCAATCGCCGCATTGATCTTCCATCGGCTCATCGAAACGGAATGGTATGTTGGTGATCATTTCACCAAGATACACATACGACCCGAATTCCGGCGTGATGATGTTGGTGTTCTTGGCACTCCAGCCGATGCCGGCGCGTTCCGCCACTGCCCGGTCAGACAGCTCTCCAGTGTCCACCATTGACCGCATCCGTGCTTCCGGATAACGAGTGGCAATAAACGCCTCCAACAGCGTCAGACGCTCCCGGAGCGCCGCATGGTAATCCTTGCCCCAGGACGACCGGGAGAAAATCCCCCGCCGTGCGCCTTTCACTCCTTGCGGTGCATCCGACATCCGCGATGGATAAGCGATGGCGATGGCGATGATGCTGACAGCTTCATTCAGCAATAGTTCAGGCCTCGTGCGCTTTTCCACATCCGATTCTTCAAATCCGGACTGGTAATTCAATTGCTGCTGGCGAATCAATTGATGCTTTAAGCTATAAAAAGGTTCGGCTGAAGCAAAACCGATTTTGTCAATTCCGATCTCCGAGGCATACGCAACAAGCTCTTTTTGAAACTGATCAAGATTCATGTCGTAACCCCTCACTCAATTCTATGATACGATAATGAAAACCACATACGTGAAAGGAAGATTGCAATGAAACTGACAATCGATCCTCAAATAAAAGAAATTCTGAGCGAATTTAAAATTGGCATCATTCATTATAACAATATCACCGTTTCCGAGTCACCTCAAATGTTAAAAGGCCGCCTCCAGCTTTTTCAAGAGCAGCTGTACTTTGATTTGGAGGATAAGGACATCACTGAATTCCCCGGCCTGCTGGAATGGCAATTGATATGGAAAGCATTGGGGGCAGATCCCAGCCGCTACCGCCCAGCTGCAGAAGCGCTTTACCGCCGCATCAAAAAGCAGAATTACTTAGCGACCGTCAACTCTGCCATCGATATGAACAGCTTCCTGTCGCTGCAATACGAAATCCCTCTGGGCCTTTATGATGCCGATAAAATTGAAGGTGATATTCAAATTGCTGTAGGGACCTCCGCTGACCGCTATGAGGGCCTGAATAACCGCGTCAATACTTTGACTGGGATTCTGGTATCCAAAGATTCCAAAAGCGCTTTTGGCAGCCCCTACGTCGATTCTAAACGGACCGCTGTGACTGAACAAACAAAAAACGCAGTACATATCTTCTATCTCCGCCCTTCTATGGAAAGAGATACCGCTCTTCAACTGTTGACTGCCGCATCGAATATGTTCACCGGCATCAATGGCGGTGAAGCCGAGTTTTATGTATTATGACCTAAACTAGAAAAAACCGGCGCTCTTATTCAGAGTTCCGGTCTTTTTTTTCACCTTATTTTTTAGCAACCACTTTCGTGGCTTTTTTGCTGACGTTTCCTGCTTTATCTTTCGCAGTCGCTTCAATTGTCACGCCAGCTTTCTGCGCTTTTATTTTCACGGAGTAAGTGCCTTTCGCATCGGCTTTCGCTGAACCGAGCACCGTATTCCCAGCTTTTATTGTAACTGTAGAGCTTACTTCCGCTTTACCAGTTACTTTCAAATCTTTAATTGTGACTTTGTTGATGGTCGGTAGTGCAGGCGCTACAACATCAACTACTGTTACTGAGGCTGTTGAACTAACATTTCCTGATTGATCCTTGGCATTAACTGTCAAAATGGCTCCGGCTTTTTGTACCGGAATCTTTACTGAAAATGTACCTGAGGCAGTAGCTTTTGTTGTTGCGATAACTTTGCTGTTATTTTTTACTGTGACTGTGGAACTTGCTTCCGCTTTACCGGAAATGACAGCATCATTGTTGTCGACTTTATTGATAGTTGGTTTTGCTGGTGCTGTTTTATCTGCCACTTTGACTGTGACTGTTACAGCAGCACTTTTATTTTTTGCACTGTCTTCAGCTGTTACGACCAACTTCACACCAGCTTTTTGCACTGCTATTTTAGCTGAGAAAGTGCCTGAAGCCGCTGTTTTAGTTGTAGCGATGACTTTGCTGCCATTTTTTACAGTGATTGTAGAATTCGCCTCTGCTTTTCCAGAAATAGCTGTATCGTTGTCATCGAATGCATTGACAGTCGGTTTAGACGGAGCTACGTTGTCCAGAAACGACGTGGCGATGATATATAAATCTGACGGGCTGTTGCTGTAGTCATCCGCATCCAGCACTGGTACATAATAAGTCCCTGCTTTAGCCTGATAGAATTGAATCTCAAGCTCGTCGTCATAATCACTGCCTAAATACTCCAACTTCCCGGTTTCTTCAAATTCTTTTTCAGCAGCTGCGAACAGCAAATCGATTTCATAACTAGTGGTTCCTCCCCCAACTGCTAATATTCCGTTCGCCGGAACTTTTACTTTATAAAAATCCATGTCGTAATAAGGCATCAATTGCCCTACAGTCGCTTTTGAATAAGATAATTGATCTGCAAAATCAAAGCTATCATTCGGCTCCTGCTCCCACAGATAATCGGAAGCGGCTTTATTGACAGCAGAAGCATTTACTTCTGAAAAAGGATGGTTCTGAATCGACAGACCTTTATGCAGTTGCGTTTCAAGTTGCTGAACAACAGAAGATTTTAGTATTCCCTGTTCAATTGGTATCTCTTTTTGAAGATCAGTTAATTTTTTTGCAGCATCTGTGTGACCTGTATTGGCTAACGTTGTTCCGGTTGAAACCGATAAAGCTAATATACCTGACAAAATCAATGCAAAGCGTGTTTTTTTACCCATAACAATCCCCTTTAAATAATCATTTTTACCTACCATGGAATCATACAACATTTGGAAAAGTTCGCCAAGTCATTTTTTATTATTATTTCAATAAATATTCATTAATTAAAATAAGGTTAATGTCAACACTGAAGTTGGCATTTTCCACAACTCGCATCCTCAATTCCATCACATAGGCATATTCTTTTCCATTCACTGGCGGATGCAGTAAACTCTTCTTACATTAATGAAAAAAAGAGGGATCCACACGTGAAACGAGTGCACAGCGACATTGTCCAGTTTCGAGGAAGCCATTACGATTTCGGCCGGATGCAGGGAGAACTGCTGAAGGAATCGTTGATTCTTTCCAACCGCAAAAAACAACGGCAGGCTTCCAGCCGCCATTTGATTATAGACGAACAACGCGCCAAAAATATATTGCTTACTTTAGCCCCTAGAGTATGGGAAGAAATTACTGGCCTAGCCGATGCGCTCGAATGGTCCATGGATGAGGCCATTCGGGAATTCGGCGGCTATTACTTGGAATATACGCGGAGCGGCTGTTCCATCTACACTGAATCTGATTTTATGGTCCGCAATTACGACAGTTCACCGGAAGGCTACGAAGGGCGCTTTGCTTTGTATCAGCCGACAGACGGCGGATTTGCCACCATCGGACCGACTATGCAGATTACTGGCCGCACGGACGGCATGAACGAAAAAGGTTTGGTGATGGGCTATAATTTCATCAACCGCCGAAATTCAGAGGACGGTTTCATCTGCAACATGATCGGCCGCTTGATTTTAGAAAACTGTGCGACCATCGATGACGCCATCGCATTGCTGGAAGAACTTCCGCATCGTCGTTCTTTTAGCTATGTCCTGTTGGACCGCATGGGGAAATCTGTGGTTGTCGAAGCTTCTCCGCGTTCTGTCGTGGTTCGCGAGTCCGCGGTTTCTACGAATCATTTCGAATTGCTGGTGGAGGAAAACCGCTACCAGACAGACGATTCCCGCAGAAGAGAACAAACGATGCTCACGCAGCAAGAAAACCAAATCGATGCCTACAGTGCGTTCCGGCTCTTGAATGATTCGGACAAGGGCGTCTTCTCGAAAAAATACAGCACCGCTTCCGGCACACTGCATACCGCATCCTATTTCCAACGCAGTCTGGAAGTGGGATTCGCCATTGGTCCGGACCGTTTGCCGCTCATGCTCGATTTCGACAAATGGCTGCAAGGCGAACGGTTGTATGCCAAACGCATCAACGGTAAAATTGATACGCATCTGCCTTTTGCCCATATGGTCGAACTTTAAAAACCAAAGGCGCCAGCATCTATCATGCTGGCGCCTTTTCCTATTTTTCTATACAAACTGTTTATCCACGTGTGCAAAACCGATATCCGTATCCACTGCTCCATGAATTTTTTGGACATTCAGGCTCTCTCCCTGCAGCCAGCTCCCAAAATCGAAAACTGTCGGTTGCTGATTTCCGCCAAGCGCAAACCAGACACTCTTTTCCTTCGGCAAATAAAGAGAGGTATGAATAGTCCCTGCCCAGCTTTTATACAACTGCGAGAAAACCCCTTTGTCGGTGTCGTTGAACAGACGGAATGCCTGCAGCGCATCTTCTGTCTGGCTCTCCTGATTTCGAATCGCTTCCAGGCGGTCGAACGAATCCTTCAAGTAATTGCGGTTTTCATGTTGTTGGATTTCAAAATGATTGGTGCAGACATTGCTGACACGCACATCAACTGCACGCGGACTCGCTTCGATGATCCGTGTTTCACCGCTTGGATCGGTCACGATATAACTAAATGAACCGCGGTGCGGAATCTCTTTCAGCAGCTCCACCGCCTCTTCAATCGTTGCGCAAGTTTCCAGGATAATGCGGCCGATCAAGTAGCAGACAAATCCATCACCTGGCTTTTTCCGGTGCGTAAAGTTATAGCCCATGGCCAATCCTTTTTCATTCATGCCGTCCATGCGGCCCGTAATTCGTGAAGTGGGGCCAATGATCGCATACCCCTGATCATTCGGCTGAAACAGGCTGAAACGTCCTTCATAAGTCTGCGGGTGGAAGTCGTAATTGCGGACCATAAAATCCCTTCCCGTGACAATTGAACAGCCAGACGGCATCGCATCGATCCGGTATCCCCCGAAATCACGCAGTACATCTTCCATCGGCAATTTGAGGCTTTCCTGCAGTCCCGTCAATTCGTCCCAGATTCCGGGGGCGAATCTGTGATAGGCCACCTTTGTGTCCTCTACATCTATTTCAAACCTCGGCCTTTTCGCTTTCCACTGCTTTCTCCGGTTATCCAATATAATACTGTCTTTTAAAAGCTCACCTTGCCTGACTCCAAAATCATAATGGCTTCCTCTGAATTCCAAAATATCACTATGTATATCTCTCATCAAATTCTCCTTTATTTGCAGAATCACTCATTATGTTTCAGGATACACATTTTCAGAACGAAACTCAAAAGCTCCGCGCTGAATAAGTTCGTTATATAAAAAAATCCTGCCTTATGGAATCATAAGGCAGGAACAGCCACTGCATCTATTTTTCATCCTTCGTATGCACGCCGCAATTCAGCTAAATCCAATTTTTTCATTTTTAACAACGAACTCATCACTCGCTCCACTTTTCCCTTATCCGCACTGACGAGCATTCGATTCAATTCGATTGGCACCACCTGCCAGGAAACTCCGAAACGGTCTTTTAGCCAGCCGCATACCTGCGCTTTCTCGTCTCCATCTTCGGTCAGTTTATCCCAGTAATAATCCACTTCCTCCTGGGACTCGCAATTGATGATAAAGGAAACGGCTTCAGTATACTGAAACGCAGGACTGCCGTTCAAGGCCACAAAATCCTGCCCTTCTATCTGGAACTCGATCGTCATGACTTTTCCTGCATCAATGCCGTGGATTTCTTTTCCGGCATCCGTATAATACGTGGTACGCCCCACTTTGGAGTTATTGAAGACTGAAGTATAAAACTCCACCGCTTCTTCCGCATTCATGTTAAACCAAAAATTCGCTGTGATTTTCTGGATTTTGGTATCCACCCGTTTCTCCTTCTTTCCATTTAACACTGCAATGGCTATGTATCAGTTTTAAGGGCTTTTCCAGATTTTCTGTACTGGCGGACAATCCATTTTTCCAGTTCCACGATAACGAAGACTGAAATTCCGATTCCAAGTGGCCATATCCAATTCCGGGCTTCCAGCGGAACTGTACCAAGCAGGACATTCATAAATGGAACATAGGTAACTGCCAACTGAATAGCAATCAGCACTCCCGATACCAAGAAAGCGATTTTGTTCGAGAAAAAATCACGGTTTACGGCAAACTCTGTTTCGCTGCGGCAATTGAATAAATACATCAATTGCGACATCACCAACGCCTGCAATGTCATCGTATTGATGATTGCCGGGTCCACCTGCTGGTCGGCCAAGAGCCTGTTCATTAATAGAATTCCACCGCAGATGATGAGTGAAACAAAAGCTACGCGAAAAATATAATACGGACCCAATAATTTAGCAGTTGACTTCCTGGGTGACCGCTCCATAGCACCCGGTTCCAATTTCTCAAAGGCAATCGCCAGTGAGATGGTGATGGCGGAAATCATATTCACCCATAAAATCTGTACCGCCGTCAAAGGCAAAGTCGTACCGAACAAGATGCTGACAAAAATCAAAGCGCCTTCTGAAACGTTTGTCGGCAGAATGAACAGAATGGTCTTCTTCAAATTGTCGTAAACGCGTCTGCCTTCCTTCACTGCATTGACAATCGTACTGAAATTATCATCCACCAACACCATTCCAGCTGCTTCCTTCGATACTTCTGTTCCTTTAATTCCCATGGCCACGCCAATGTCCGCCCGTTTTAAAGCCGGAGCATCGTTGACGCCATCCCCGGTCATCGCACAAACATGATTTTCAGCCTGCAGCGCTTTGACCAGCTGCAGCTTATTGTTGGGGCTGGTGCGTGCAAAGACATCGTAATTCAATGCAGCATACGTCAATTGCCGATCATCCATGCGGTCCAGCTCTCTGCCTTCAAGTACGCGTTTGCCGTCTCCTATGCCCATCTGAGCTCCAATGGCCACTGCTGTATCCTTATGGTCCCCAGTAATCATCTTCACGATGATTCCAGCTTTTTTGCATTGCTGTATGGCTTCAATGACTTCTTCACGCGGCGGATCGATGATTCCCGCCAGTCCAATCAGCCTGAATCCCGATTCCATATCTTCTTGATCAATAGAGAGTTTGGAGCTGCTGACTTTTTTGACCGCAGCTCCCATCAGCCGCTCACCATTATTCGCATGCTGATACATTTTGTCCTGCCAGTTGGCCCCTTCTCCAGAAGAGGATTCCAAATCGGCCATTTTCAACAGACGCTCCGGCGCTCCTTTTACATATATCCAACGACTGCCATCTTTTTCGACCAAGGCTGCCATGTATTTATAGCTGGAGTCAAATGGAATCTTCGACAGAATCGGCAGCCGGATTACAGCATCTTCCGCTTTTTCAGCAAGTGTAATCAGGCAGCCTTCTGTAGCATCTCCGCTAATCACCCATTGTCCTTGTTCATCGCACCTTAAATCGGATTCATTGACCGTTTTAACAGCTATCAAAAACTCCTCTAAATCCGGGAAATCTTCAAGGCTTGCTGATTTAGTGCCATGAAGAATCGACCCTTTTGGCGAATAACCGGTTCCCGTCACGGCAAACTCTTTATCTTTCAGCATCACTGATGTGACGGTCATTTCATTTTTTGTCAACGTTCCGGTTTTATCCGAACAAATTACGGTGACAGCTCCAAGCGTCTCAACAGACGGCAGATTGCGGACAATGGCGTTCTTTGCTGCCATGCGCTGTACACCAAGTGCCAAAATGATGGAAAGCACAGCTGGCAGACCTTCTGGAATCGCTGCTACAGTCAAACCAATAATGGCAAGCAATAAATCAGCTGTTTCATAATCGTGAAACAAGTAACCGATTCCGAACATCACAGCTGCACTGATGACAATGATCAGTGAAATCACTTTTCCGAAAGCTGCCGTCTGCTTCAACAACGGCGTCTGCAACTGGTCGACTTCTTCCATTGAAGAACTGATTTTTCCAAGCTCGGTATCGGCACCAATCGCCACAACAATTCCAATCCCGGAACCGGAAGCTATTGTTGTCCCCGCAAACAGCATGTTGAGGCGGTCGCTCAATCCGGTGTCATCCGATAGCACGGCCGGATTTTTTTCAACTGCTGTGGATTCTCCTGTCAGCGATGATTCTTCCACGTTCAAATTGTCTGCTTCTAGAATTCTACTATCAGCAGGAATCCTGTCACCTGCTATAAGCACGACGATATCTCCAGGTACTAATTCAGCTGACGGCACTTCCTTCCTAACCGAGTTCCGAAGCACTGTAGCTTTTAAGGACAACATCTTCCGGATGCTGTCCAATGCCTTTTCCGCTTTGCTTTGCTGGATATAGCCGATGATCGCATTAATGACAACCACCATCAAAATCACTGCTGTATCGATATAATGCCCTAAAAATAAAGTGACAACCGCTGCTGCCAGCAATACATATATCAGCACATCATTAAAATGCTTAAAGAATTTGACGAGCGCCGGATCTTTCTTGGGCTTGGGCAGTTCGTTCGCTCCGAATTCCGCTTGCCGCTTGGCTACCAGTATTTCATCCAGTCCACTCTCCAGATCTGTACTTAAAAGTTCCAACACCTTAGCGGATTCAATCCCATACCATTTTTTATCCTGCATACTCGACCTCTTCTCAACTATTTATATAATCGTAAACTCACTCGGTATTCAGAACAGTATAGCACTAGAAGGACATGATTCTTTGACGAATTGGATCTCGGTAGATTAAATTCATGGAGGTTAGATTAGATTGTCATCCAAAAGATTAACCCAAAGAAAAAAGGCTCTGACAAGGAAGTCAGAACCTTTTTCTATAGCTAGCGGTATACCGGCGGTCGGGGTCGAACCGACACTCCGGTGAAGGAACGGGATTTTGAGTCCCGCGCGTCTGCCAATTCCGCCACGCCGGCAAGTATTGCTTTAGCGGACAAGATTTATTATAGCACATCTTTTTTCGCTCGCCAATACTTTATTAATATAATAGATAAATTTCTTAAAAAACTTTTAAAGTTTTTCTACATTACAAGATTGAGGAGCACATAGAACATGGCAGCCAATAATGCTGAAATCGGCATCGTGATCAGCCAGGTGATCAGCATGGTTTTAGCTGTCCCCCACTGAACGCCTTTGACGCGATGCGCTGCGCCTACCCCCATAATAGAAGATGAAATAACATGAGTCGTGCTGACCGGCAAATGGATCAAGGTAGCGCCGAAAATCACTGCTGCCCCCGTCAGATCTGCTGCAACTCCATTGACAGGACGGATTTTCATGATTTTTCCACCGACAGTTTTAATGATTCTCCAGCCACCGATGGAAGTTCCCAATGCCATCGCCAGCGCACAAGTTGCCTGAACCCATAGCTGAACGTCATCCGAAGTTTGGTAGTTATTGACGATCAAGGCCATCGTAATGATCCCCATCGCTTTTTGGGCATCGTTCGTACCGTGAGAAAACGACTGCAAAGCGGCAGTAGCAATTTGGATCAACCTGAAATTCCGATTGGTTTTCGTTAAGTTATGATTTTTGAAAACTACTTTAAAGATGCTGTACATTAGATAACCTACAACCAACGCAAGAATTGGAGAAAAAATCAAAGCCTGCAGGATAGCCAGAAACCCACTGTAATTCAAAGCGGCAAATCCAGCACCCGCAATAGCTGCCCCAGCAATCGAACCGATTAAAGCGTGCGAGGAGCTGCTTGGAATGCCGTAATACCAAGTTAATAGATTCCATGTGATGGCAGCCAGTAACGCTGCCAATATAACGACAGAGCCATTATCCAGCGCAAATGGATCGACAATGTCTTTTGTGATTGTTTTAGCAACTCCTGTAAAAGCCATTGCGCCCACAAAGTTCATTACAGCAGCCAGCAAAATGGCACGCCTTGGCGTTAATGCCTTTGTGGAGACTGCCGTAGCTATCGAGTTCGCCGTATCATGAAAACCATTGATAAAATCAAATACGACAGCAAAAATGACAATTAAAACCGTTAACAGCAATATCATATCCATCAGTCATTTTGCTCCTTAAGCGTTTTTCATTATAATTGATTCGAATGTATTTGCGACTTGCTGACAATGGTCAGCAATTTCTTCCAGCTCTTCGTAAATGTCTTTGTATTGAATAATCCGGATTGGATCTTTTTCAGTTTGGAAAAGGTTTTTAATCGAACGGCGCAAAACAGCGTCGCATTGTGACTCGTAATCTTTGATTTTTATTGCATGTTCTCTCATTTGAGGCAGCTTTTTAGAAACCATCAGTTCAACAGCTATTTCAATTTCAATAGTGCTCAAACGGATTGCTTCTACAAATTCAAGCATGTACTCATCTGCACTTACGATTGAATACATTTCAAACAAGGCGGCTGTATGTTCTAAGCCGTCCAAAACATCGTCCATGCTCATTGCCAGCGCTAAAATATCTTCACGTTCAATTGGTGTGATGAAAGCATTGTTAAGATCATGTATGACCGTGTGAACAAAAGAATCACCTTTTGTTTCATAATCTTTCATCGTGTTTGCAAAAATGACTACGTCACTGATTTTCTCCAGCTTATAATCTGCAAAATAAGCAGCACCTTCTTTTAAATTCAACGCAATATCACTCAACTGTAATGCAAACTTATCTTTCTTTTTGAACGCCATTTTCTTTGCCCCCACTATTTTTCTAAAATAACTTCTCAGCTAAATTATAATAGCTTATTTCACGAAAAAATAATACTAACTTTATTTGAATTTACAAAACCGTAATAAAACAGAATTCTCAATTTAAAAACGGCTGAATAATCGCTGGCATAACAAAAAAACCCTCCAGCTATGATTACTCATAGTTGGAGGGTTTCTGGAAAGGGCAGGCAGGCCCTTTCATGATACCGGCGGTCGGGGTCGAACCGACACTCCCGTGAAGGAACGGGATTTTGAGTCCCGCGCGTCTGCCAATTCCGCCACGCCGGCAAATCATTATGGAGGCGGCAACCGGACTCGAACCGGTGATAAGGGTGTTGCAGACCCATGCCTTACCACTTGGCTATGCCGCCAATTATTGGAGCGGAAGACGAGGTTCGAACTCGCGACCTCCACCTTGGCAAGGTGGCGTTCTACCACTGAACTACTTCCGCAATAAAGCTGGGGTACCTGGATTCGAACCAGGGCATGACGGGATCAAAACCCGTTGCCTTACCGCTTGGCTATACCCCATTAATAAAAGATGGGGCGGACGAGGGGAATTGAACCCCCGAGTGCCGGAATCACAATCCGGTGCGTTAACCACTTCGCCACGACCGCCACTTTACTATTTTATAAGTACATTGAATGAAAATGAAAACATGGGGCGGACGAGGGGAATTGAACCCCCGAGTGCCGGAATCACAATCCGGTGCGTTAACCACTTCGCCACGACCGCCACTTTACTATTTTATAAGTACATTGAATGAAAATGAAAACATGGGGCGGACGAGGGGAATTGAACCCCCGAGTGCCGGAATCACAATCCGGTGCGTTAACCACTTCGCCACGACCGCCATCATATAATTTAAAATTGGCAGGGGCAGTAGGAATCGAACCCACATCGGAGGTTTTGGAGACCTCTGTTCTACCGTTAAACTATGCCCCTAAAAACTGGTGGTGGGGGGCAGATTCGAACTGCCGAACCCGAAGGAGCGGATTTACAGTCCGCCGCGTTTAGCCACTTCGCTACCCCACCTTAAAAATGGTGCCGGAGAAAGGACTTGAACCCTCAACCTACTGATTACAAGTCAGTTGCTCTACCAGTTGAGCTACTCCGGCACGGAGTTATTTCATAAAAAATGGTGGGTCAGGACGGAATCGAACCGCCGACACTTAGAGCTTCAATCTAATGCTCTACCGACTGAGCTACTGACCCACAAATTCAGATAAAAATGGCGGTCCCGACCGGGATCGAACCGGCGATCTCCTGCGTGACAGGCAGGCATGTTAACCGCTACACCACGGGACCAGTTGGTTGCGGGGGCAGGATTTGAACCTGCGACCTCCGGGTTATGAGCCCGACGAGCTACCGAACTGCTCTACCCCGCGACAATACTATCTAGTTTACAATTTACATCCCGTTTTACCAACGGTCAATTTCTGCTATGTAAGAGTAAATGGTGGAGGATGACGGGATCGAACCGCCGACCCTCTGCTTGTAAGGCAGATGCTCTCCCAGCTGAGCTAATCCTCCATGAAGTTGGTGACCCCTACGGGATTCGAACCCGTGTTACCGCCGTGAAAGGGCGGTGTCTTAACCGCTTGACCAAGGGGCCGTATGTTTTGAGAACTTATATCTGGCGGAGAGCAAGGGATTCGAACCCTTGAGACGGTTGCCCGCCTACATGATTTCCAATCATGCTCCTTCGGCCACTCGGACAGCTCTCCAAAATTGGCTCCGAAGGTAGGACTCGAACCTACGACCATCGCATTAACAGTGCGGTGCTCTACCACTGAGCTACTTCGGAATAATTTGATCAGACTGGCAACGTCCTACTCTCACAGGGGGAGACCCCCAACTACCATCGGCGCAAAAGAGCTTAACTTCCGTGTTCGGGATGGGAACGGGTGTGGCCTCTTTGCCATCATTACCAGACTGATTTATTTTGAAAGACAAGATTTAGTATACCAAGGTTATCGGTATTTCTCAAGCTTTTTTTTAAAAAAACTTGGCTTATTCTTTCAAAACTGGATACACGACACCGGAACTATGCAAGGTTCCGTACAT
>NZ_JADHDZ010000005.1:0-229724 GCF_016820615.1 Planococcus beijingensis | reverse complement strand
TATAAAAAAAATAGTAGGACAAACCAATGCCTTGGTTCGTCCTACTAATCTTAGTATGTTTTTTATGATGTGCTCGGATTATTTAAAGGATTGGTGCTGAAAAGAGGATGGCACGTTTTACTTCATCGCTATTTTATTTCCATAGAACGATGGTTTCTTTGATCCGGTTTTCCAATCCTCGTGCCAGCCGCGCGATGATTACTAGCAGTACTGCCAAACTCACGATCAACACAACAAGATTCGGTGTGCTCTTCGAATACAAATCATTGATATTCGATACCATGAGCCATTGCGGGAAAAATGGATTCATGAAGCTTTGATAGACGGCGATCAGGTTGTTGGCGATATGGAGAAAAATCGGCACGAGCAGATTGCCGGTCTTTAAGTAGAGGAGCGAAGCGACCACCGCGAATAGGAATGCGCCGAAGAAGTTGACGTGGAAAAGGGCGAAAATCATACTCGACAAACCGAGCCCGCTCCAAAAGCCGAATGTTGCCATCAATCGGTTTAAAATCAGTCCCCGAAATACGAACTCTTCTGCGATCGGTGCGATGATCGACAAGATGAAGCTGGTCGCGATTAAGTACCACAAAGCATCAGGGAACGGCTGCGGCGTCAGCGCGAAATTGACCGTAGCGGGAGCGATGGGCAGGAGTGCTCTTAACTGCAGCCAGTAGACACTCATGGAAAATGCCAATACCAGCGCGGTAAGGCCAAAAATCGGCAATACCCACTGGAGGATGTTGCGGAAGAAAACCAGTTGGCGCAGTTTGACGCCCCGGTTTTTAAAATGATAGCTAAGAAATGACACAGGCAAAACGATATAGAAAATCAATTGAAGTGCGACACTGATGAGGAGCACGTTTTGTGTAGCCTGCAGTATGATGAAAATCGCCACAATGAATGCACCCGCCATCCAGCCGTGTACAAATCGGGATCTTTTTTCCTCGAACATCCTCAACGCCGCCTTTCGTTTCAGGTTGCAATCGATAGATACCATGAAAAATATAAATGATTTCGCAATATGCTTTTGAGAGAAAATTATTATTAAGTCAAATTAATAACTTTAATTTATTTTAATAATAGCATGGCTTTAGACTTTAAAAATATTTATCCGACTCTAAATGGGCGATAAAAAAGTTCTGTAGTAGAAGAACCTTAAATTTGTTTTGCTTGATCTCGTAAGCCCAAACAACAAAAGGATAGATTGGCGGTTTTCGTATCTGGACTGTTGGTTTACAAAATTAGGTTCCATTGGTATATTGAGCGTGAATGCGATAGTCCGCAAATACGAATAAGGAAAAGAGGTTGGAAGAATGGATGTAAAATTCCCTATTGGAAAATTAGAAGTTCCTGAAAACGTGAAAGCTGAGCATATCGAGGAATGGCTCGGGAAAATCGGAAATTATACCGTGCGGTTGCGGGAAGTGGTCGATTCTTTGAGTGAAGAGCAATTGGGCAAAAAGTATCGGGAGGGCAGCTGGACAGTTCGTCAGCTTGTGCATCATATTGCAGATTCCCAACTCAATATGTACCAGCGCCTGAGACTGGCTTTGACGGATGACAACCCAACGGTTCCCGCTTTCAATCAGGAAAAGTGGGCGGAACTTCCGGACAATGAATTGCCGGTGGAAAGCTCGATCCGCATCCTGGAAGGGCTGAACGAACGGATTGTGGCACTTGGGCAGCAACTGGATGAAAAGCAATTGGACCGTGTCTTTACCCACGAAACGAACGGTGAAATCAGTGTCGCTACCAAACTGGCGAAACTCTGCTGGCATGAAGAGCATCATTTTGAGCATATCAAGATCGCTTTGGGAAAATGAGTTGTTCCTTTATTTCAATCGACATTAAGGCTGAATAAGGAATGGGCATTTACGTGATTCCGCACAAGAGCTGAAAGCCGCTAAACAACTCTAATCGAATGCTTACGCAAACGAAAATTCATATTCTTAACTTTCCACACCTGAGGCAGTACACTATCGGGTGTGTTTTTTTATTCATGTGATGACATTCAAGGTTCTGAAAAAGAATGCTCGTCCCTATTTTCATTTCTTTTACGGCGAACAGTTTTAGGGATTAACCAATTAGGGAAGAGAGAATGTAGAAGGCTTGTATAACGAATAGTTACTGTTGACTGGATTCGGCTGTGTAAAGCACAATTCACGGAACAATAGAAAAAACGACTGAAAGGGTGCGTTAGGATGAATGAAAGTACGGTGAAAAAAACAACGATCTTCACCATAGTAAATTTGGTTTTATATTTTTTGACGCTCGGCGTTAATTACCTCGGTTCTTCCGGATTTTTCAATGGCCAAAGCCAAGGAGATATCTCCGACCAATACTTGACGCTGATTTCCCCAGCGCCTTTTACGTTTTCGATTTGGGGCGTCATCTATAGTCTGGTGCTGATTACGCTGGTCTATATGTTTATTAAACGGAAAGATGCAAAAGTCAGCAAGTTGGCCTTGTTGATCACGCCATGGTTTGTCTTACTTTCGCTGTGCAACATGGGTTGGATCATTGCATTCTCTTATGAGCGATTGGGCATTTCCACGGTTTTGATCATCGGCATGTTGTTCTCATTGCTCGTCATCATCGGGAAAATCTATACGCATCGTTTTGAAGTTCCATCGACGCTTGCAGGACTGAGCTTCACGTTCTATTGTGCATGGGTGACCATCGCGACCGTCGTCAATGTCTCGTTGCTTTTGGTTCAGCTGGAATGGAACGGTTTCGGCATTTCTTATTCAGTTTGGACGCTGATCATCTTGGCGGTTGCTGTCGCATTTGTCCTCATTTACTTGAAGAAGTATAAAAATGCGGCCTATCCACTGCCTTTGGCATGGGCGTTTTTCGGAATTTATGGTTCGTATGCGAGCGGGCGGGTCAATCCGGAATTAGCAACGACCATCCAAGGCTTTTTGATTGCCGGTATCGTGATTTTTCTGATTGCGGCAATCTGGAGATTCATTAAGAACGGAAACTCTCTCTTCTTGAGACATTCGGATCAATAAAGTTTTTAAAAATAAAAGCAGACACAAAAGCTCTTTTTCGGAGTTTTGTGTCTGCTTTTTCTTTCTGCCCAATTAATGAATATCCCGTTTCCTGAAACTTCCGCCCCGAACTTCGGCTACATCGTAAACTGCGACGAATGCGTTCTTGTCAATTTCAAAAATGATTTCTTTCATTTTGCTGTCTTCCAGCCGATTGATGATGCACGTAACTTCTTTATACTGTTCGTTGGTGTAGGCACCTTTCACGAAACTGTAAGTGGCATTGCGTCCAAGCCGGTCGTAGATGGTCTGGACAAGCAATTCCGGTTCTTGCGAAATGATTTTATACGTCTTGGATCCGCTGAAACCTTCTTCAACCAGATGGATCACTTTAGAGGCAATGAAATAGGCGATTCCTGAAAGAAACGCGCCTTGCAGGCCGAACACAAAGGAGACGACAATAAAGACAAAGATATTCAGGAACAAGATCATGTCACTTGTCCCGAATGGCAATTTGCGTGAAAGCAGCACGGCCAGCATATCGATGCCATCGAGCGCCCCGCCGTTGCGGAGTGCAAGGCCCATGCCGAAACCGATGATGATCCCGCCGATCACCGTAACCAATAAGGTGTCTCCTTCAATGATGGTCGGGATGTGGTGCATAATTGTTGTTGCGTAAGCAAGGGAAGCGATGCCGATGATGGAGTAGATGGCAAAGCTTTTTCCAATCTGCTTATAACCTAAATAGACGAATGGAATGTTCAGTACAGCAATCAGCAAGCCAAGCGGTAAGCCGAATAATTGGGAGCCGACGATGCTGAGGCCTGTGATTCCGCCGTCTGAGACATTGTTCGGAATCAAGACAGCTTCAAGGCCGTACGCGGTGATGAACGCACCGATGATGATGGGCAATGCCCGTAATATCACTTTTGCTTTGTTCGCTTTTCGTTTCGTGTCTGGTGCAGTCATTTTAATCCTCTTTCCTATCGTTTCATGATGGTAGTTTTTCTCTCTAACTATTTAAATATAATCCTTTTATTGTTATTTTAGTAGAGTGAATTTGAAAAAACGCAATCTGGTACAGATAAAATCCCAACGAATCTTTGTTCAATAGGGAAAGAGAAATTCTGGTGGATGTCGATGAAATATGGTTTTTGCCATCGTATTTGATTGGTTTGTATTGTGAAGACGTTAGATTGACAGAGTCTTGAAATTGTACTATTATGACTTTGAATTTTATAAGAGATTACCGGTTTTATTAGGAATAAATGCACTCTGCCAAAAAACCTTAAAGCCAAATTTTCGGAAGAGACTAAGCCGCCAGCCAGCCATGGTTCCTCAATGCCAAATACTTAGGAGGTTCTCCCATGAAATCGTTAATCGTCTATTATTCCCACTCAGGAAATAATGAAAAACTGGCAATTGAACTGCGCGACAGAATCGGCTGTGACATGTATGAAATCAAAGAGAAAAAGAAACGGAAAGATTTGGCCATCCTTATGGATTTCCTGGTGAAGCGCAATTCGCGCTTGGCTCCGTTGGATTTTGATGTCAGCGACTATGGACCGATTATTCTCTTGGCACCTGTGTGGGCAGGAAAAGTTGCCGCACCGATGCGGACATTCATCCAAATGGAAAAAGACAAGTTAACGGATTATTCCTTTATCACCTTATGCAGTGGTGCAGCTGGACAGCGGGAAAAAATAGCAGCCGAACTATCCGCTCTGACGCCGCAAAAACCAACAGCAGTTGCTGAACTGTGGATCAACAACCTGCTTCCGGAAGAGCAGCGTAATAAGATCAAGTACGCCACCAACTTCCGCGTTGAAAAGCAGCATCTGCAGCAATTTAATGAAGAAATTCAATTTTTTATTGAAATGGCCTTGCATACCCGAAAAGAAAAGGTGCTCCTGTAAAGCAACAGACTGTAGACCCGAGTCGTTTAATCGAGTGGGTATACAGTCTTTTTTGGCTATAGAGAGAAGCAGATAGATAATGGAGATTGACCGCAAAGTTACAGGTGAAAATGAAAATGCTTTCTGTGAATGAAGGAATTCGGTTACGGTAAGAATAGAATATAAGAAAATGCCATCTTTAAATATGTGAAGATGGCATTTCTCTGTTTAAGGGTATAGGGAAGTATGCACAGTTTTATGGATCAGCGAGAAGGGGGAGGCAGAAAGTTTTCGCCTATTTACGTAAGGAGGGCCAATCATGGATATTGGAATCATCGGAACCGGCAATATTGCTACGTATTTATTGGAACAAGTGAACCATAACGGGCTGGCGAACGGAAGAATAACCGCAGTTTTTGGGCGCAACGAGGAGGCAGGCCATCGGTTGAGTGAACGGTTTCAAGTCGATTTCTATACAGATCTTCAAGCATTCTTGAAATTGCCGCTTGATATCGTAGTGGAAGCAGCTACTGTGGAAGCGGCCAGCCTCTATCTGAAAGATGTGGTGGCTCATAAGAAAGACCTCGTTGTCAGCAGCATCGGGGTGTTTAAAGAAGCTGCTTTTTTTGAAGAATTGAAAAGTCTGGCGGAGTCTTCGGGTACGTATATCTATTTGCCGTCCGGTGCCATCGGTGGGCTGGACATCCTGCAATCGGCCAAAGCGGCTGGCGGCTTGGAACGGGTCCAAATCACGACCAGAAAATCACCCGCTTCGCTTGGCGTGGAAGCGGACGAAGAGAAAGTGATATTCGAAGGATCCGCATATGAAGCCGTCGGGAAATTTCCGAAGAACGTCAATGTGGCACTGGTGCTTGCGATTGCTGGAATCGGTGTCGACAAGACAAAAGTGCGTATCATCGTCGATCCGGCCATTGAACAAAATACCCATATGATCGAAGCGGAAGGTGAATTCGGGAAGATGCAGCTGCAAGTCGAAAACAACCCGATGCCAAGCAATCCGAAGACGAGCCTTCTTGCGGCATTGAGCATTCTGGCCGTTCTGCAGAATAAAGATTCCGCGTTGAAGATCGGGAACTGAAGATAAGCAGATGGGCAGTGAAGGCAGACTTCCTACGGATCGTCTTACTTGCCATTCATTGAATTCATAGCAAAAGACGTCTCCTGCAAAGCCAATAATGGCTATGCTGGAAACGTCTTTTGTTATTCCATCATCAAAGAAATGTCTGCAGCCGCTTCTTTCAAACGATAGATATACTCTTCTATTTTGTCTTCGTTTATCCGGAAATCCGGTCCCGCAATAGATAGGCCACCAAGTATATATTTACCTCCCCGAAGAATTGGGGCAGAGATGCCGATGGCGCTCTCGTCGACTTCGGAATTAGTCAGTGAGTATCCATTCTTTCTGATTTCAGCCAATTCCCGCTCCATTGTTTCTTTATCTGATGGGGAAGAGGCGGAGTTGATTAGAAATTGCTGGTGTTCTTCAGCTAAATAGGCCAGCAGGATTTTGGAAGAAGCTCCTCTGAAAATATCGAGAACTTGCCCTTCTTCGTAGGAGTATCTTAGGTTGTGCTTGCTTTCCAAATGTGCCAACACGACTACTTTAGAACCTTTGACTGCGGTCAGGTTGATGGATTCGCCTAAATCGTCACTGAGTTCCTGCATGATCGGCAATGCTGCCTCAATTAGCGAGGAGAAGGAATTTTCTTTAACGCGTGAAATTTCATCGACCAGCCACCCTGGTGCATAAAGGCCCTTTCCTACTGTTTCCAAAAGTCCTGCTTGAAGCAGTCCTTTGATTTGGCGGTATAAGGAACTTCTGGGGATACTGGTTTCAGCCAAAATCTTATCGATATGAAGTGGCGAACTGTTTGTATGGAAAAGCTGCAAAATTTGAAAGCTCATCTACCCACTCCTAACAGTCCCATAATTCGAGACATTTTATTTGTCTTAATATTCTTTATAATATACGATTCCACATAATAAATCAAAGCACAAAGGGGTTAATTTATGAGCACAAATGTAATTTTGTTTCTAACTATCGGGATTGTGTTGTTTGGGATTGTTCTTTTTTCTTATTTTTTGGGACGAAAAAAACAAGGGATTGAAAATTGGTATGTAGGAGGCCGTTCACTTCCGCTTTATGTTCAAATCGGCACTCAGTTTGCGACGGTCATGGGAGGCGCTGTAATTGTTGGTCTGGTGGGAACGGCCTATTCGAGCGGTTGGTCGACGTTAACGTATGGATTGTTGACCATGATTGGTTTTATTCCGTTCCTGTTTATGGCGAAATGGCTTCGAAATAGTGAGTTTGAAACAATGCCGGATATCATCAAAACAATTTATGGAAACCATCCGGTTTTATCTGTCTTAACGATTTTGAGTACCTTGATTGTTCCGTTCGGGTGGATGATTACACAGCTCGTCGGTTTCGGAAAGATCTTCTCGACCATTACTGGGGTGGATGCATCACTGATGGTAACGATTTTTGCGGTCATCAGTTTGGCATTTGTCTTGCCTGCAGGAATGACTTCAGTGGCTTGGACAGATTTTATCTTCGGTTGTGCGATGGCTGTCGGAGCTATCGTTGCTTTCTTCATGGCGATGGATATGGGCGGTGGGTTCCAAACCATCATGACAAATACACCAAACGAGATTTCGGATTTTCCTAGCGGGCTTGTCGGTGTGGGAATGGGGACAGTGCTGTTTTGGGTATTTGGAGTCATGCCAGGAAATTTGACCAATCAGCAATTATACCAGCGTATATTCTCTGCAGATAACTCAAGAAACGCGACCATTTCCATTGGTGTAACCGCTCTATTGTTTGCGCTTGCAACATTTTGGTCGTCTACAATTGGTTTGACTGTACGTTCTCTTAATCCTTCTTTGGATAACCCTGAAAATGCGACTGGTTGGTTTTTGACCCAGACACCAAGTTGGTTTTTGATTATGTTTGCTGTATTCATCGTGGCCACAATCATGTCTACTTTGAGCAGTGCGGTCCAATCAGTCGTTGTGACTATCACGAAAGACATTTACACAAATTACGTTAATCCAAAAGTGGAAGAAAAGAAACTGGTTTCGGTATCACGAATCGTATCAGTAGTTGTCTTGGCATTGGCGGTTTCGCTGGCAAACTTCTATCCCCAGGCACTCAGTTGGATCGTCGCGTCATTCGCCTATTCGGTATCGGCATTGCTCGTTCCCATTCTGGGAGGGTTTATCCTGAGAGATAAGAACGTCTTGGATCATCGTGCCGGAATCGCCAGTATTGTCATGGGAATAGCAGGTTCTGGAATTGCCCATTTCCTTGGTTCAGACTTGTATGTCCTATATGGCTTGATTGCATCAATGGTGGGGTTAATCGCATCGTATATCGTTTTATCGGTCGCGAACACATCCACGAAAGTGAAGGAGAATTAAAATGAAATTCGAAAAAGTAATCAAAGGACATATTGTGGCACCTAATGAAGATTTCTTAGGTGAAATTGGAATAAATAGTGGAAAGATAAGCGGAATTTCAAAGACAACAGGTGTGCTTGAAGGGGAAGATGTTCATGATTACGGAGAAAACTTCATATTCCCTGGATTTATCGATGCCCACGTCCATTGCTACAGCAATCCAAATGAAGGAATCAAACAGGCTTCTTTTGCAGCGGCGAAAGGCGGAATCACAACTTTCCTGGATATGCCGTATGATTTGCCGGTCCCAGTAGCGAATGCCGAAGTGCTGAACAAGAAAATCGCAATCATCAATAAAGAGTCCGTAGTTGATATCGCCTTATGGGGAACAATTCCAAAAGAAAATGGCACAAAAGTAATCGATGAGTTGGCGGATGCCGGAGTGGCAGCCTTTAAGTTATCGACCTTTGAAACCGATCCATATCGTTTTCCGAGAATCGCGGACGCGGATATTTTGGAAGCAATGAAGAAAACGGCGGAGCGAGATTTGGTCATCGCTTTCCATGCTGAAAATGATGAATTGCTGACACGGTATATCGAAGAAGCCCAAACGAACAATCAGTTGAAACCGATTTACCACAATTTGACCAGACCACCAGTGACAGAAACGACTGCGGTCATCAAGTTGCTGGATATGGCTTCCTGGACAAATGCAAAACTGCATATTGTCCACGTCAGCCATGGGAGAAGCTTGGATTACATCAATTGGTTCAAGCAGCAGGGAACCAATGTCACAGCGGAAACTTGCTACAATTACTTATTGTTGACTACGGAGGATCTGAAGAAACACGGTCCTAAAGCAAAAATTAATCCACCTCTGCGACAGCCTCAGGAAGTGGCGGAACTTGAAGGCTATTTGCTCGATGACAGCATTGACTTTATTACATCTGACCATGCACCGTGGCAAAAAGCGGATAAGTCAATCGGTGATGACGATATCTTCAAAGCGAAATCAGGAACTCCGGGTCTGGAAATCATGATTCCGTTGCTGTTTGATTATTTAATACGGAGCAAGGAGCTGTCTGTAAGCCACTTTGCTGATTTGCTGGCACTCGCTCCTGCCAAGCGTTTCAATCTACTCCACAAAGGATCAATTGAGTTGGGGAAAGACGCTGATATTACGGTTATTAAAAATAATACAGCATGGGAAATAGATGAAAATAACTTTCTCTCCGTATCTGATGTTTCGCCTTACCATGGCCATCAAGTAAACAATCAAATTGAAGCGACATTTGTCAGAGGACAAATGGTGTACTCCGCTGAGGTGGGTGTGAACGAGCGTGCAACTGGCCGTTTTGTTAAACCAAACGAATGATTGGAGATGTAGCAGGAAATGAAAGTGAACAATCAACGATTAATGGAACTCTTAGCTGAAGTGAATCAAATCAGCTCAGACGGTGAAGGCATTACTCGTCTGGCTTATACGGAACAAGAACAAACAGCTTTGGACTGGTTCATTGAAAAATGCCGGCAGTATGCTATCCGAACGCATCGTGACGCCATCGGTAATGTATTTGGAACTATAGGGCCGGAAAGTGGGAACGGTATTCTGATCGGTTCGCATTTGGATTCGGTCAGAAATGGAGGCGAATACGATGGGGCATTGGGTGTGGTTGCGGGATTGGAAGTGTTAATCACATTGGCGGAGAGCGGAGAACCATTGGACAGACCTGTAACAGTTGTGGCTTTCCGTGGTGAAGAAGCCAATATTCTGGGCGGCACATTTGGAAGCCGTGCATTTTGTGGACAAATTCAGTTTGACGATGATTTTATCCAAAGGCTGGCCAATACACCATTTACTCTTCAGCAAGTGAAAGAAACAGCAGGTACGGAACATTACAGTAATTATTTGGAGCTTCATATCGAACAGGGTAAAAAATTGGAAGTCAGCAGTACGGATATCGGAATCGTCCACGCGATTGCTGGAATCAAGCGGCTTGACGTCACGGTTCATGGAGAAGCTGCGCATTCGGGTACTATGGGGATGAATGAACGGGATGATGCGTTGATCAGCACAGCGAAGATTCTATTGGAGTTTGAACGAATCGTTAAAACATTCGGCGAGCCGAACGTTGGAACAGTGGGAGAATTGGCTGTTCACCCGAATTTAGCCAATGTGGTGCCGGGACAAGTTGATTTCACGCTCGAAATCAGAGGCACAGACATCAAAATGATGCGTGAAATTGCGGACCGATTTTCAAGTTACGCAACTGTCCATCACAAGGTGACGATCAATCCGAATATCGAAAAAATCCCTTCTGACCTATCGGAAAAATTAATTGCGACAACCAAACAGGTCTGCAAAGAAACTGGAGTGGATTACCAGGTGATGATGAGCGGAGCCAACCATGATGCCAACTCATTGGCAGCGGTTATGGATTCAGGCCTCATCTTTATTCCTTGCCTTCATGGCATCAGCCACAACCCAAAAGAATATGCAGCTCCCAGTAATATTGAAAAAGGTACCAATGTACTACTGGGAAGTGTTTTGAAGTTGGCTGCGGAATTAAACTAGTGGATTTCATGTCTCAGCATCCCACCACATTCGAAGCGGACTTCGAATGTGGTTTTTATTTTTCAAACTTTTTAATTTGAAAAATTTGGCTTACTATTTAAGAAATATGAAAGAAATGCAGATTGTTTGAAAGGGGAGAAAACATGAAATTTTCGTGCGCAATGGTCAATAAGCAATTGAGATTCAAAGGGATGCTGCTGGATAAGTTGGTAACGAAATCGTCGGAAGAGGCGTTTATCCAGTCGATGCACAATTCGAAAAAACAGATGGATAAACGGTTTAAAGGGAGAGACAAGGAAGGCTTGGTGTGCAGCGAAGAGTGGGTGAGCCGCGGAGATGGTTCTTCTATTCGTGTACGAATCTATAAACCGCTCCGGCGGGTGAAGAATATACCTGGAGTCTTATGGATTCACGGCGGCGGTTACGCGCAAGGAGTTCCGGAGATGAGCGACGACTTGTACAAGCGTTTGATCGACACAAGCGACTGTGTCATTGTGGCACCGGATTACCGGCTGTCGATCGACGCGCCTTATCCGGCAGCGCTGGATGATTGTTACAAAGTCCTGTTATGGATGAAAGCCCATGCAAAAGAACTGGGAATTCGCGACGATCAGCTGATGGCAGGAGGCGAAAGTGCGGGTGGTGGATTGACGGTTGCACTGGCATTGCTTGCGCGTGATAGAGGAACTGCAAATCTGGCATTCCAGATGCCGCTTTATCCAATGCTCGATGACCGGATGCTATCGGAATCCGCACGTGACAACAACGCCTATGTGTGGAATTCAGACACGAACCGGTGGGGCTGGAAATTGTATCTTGGTGAATTGTTCAACAAAGATGTGCCCATCTATGCCGCTCCCGGTCGTGCAGCGGATTACCGCAACTTGCCGCCAGCTGTCACGTTTGTCGGAGACATCGAGCCGTTCCGTGATGAGACGATCCAGTATGTCAATGATTTGAAAGCTGCCGGTGTTCCTGTCGACTTCAGAATGTACAGAGGCGCATACCATGGCTTTGACATCATCAGTCCAAAAGCAGACATCAGCAAGGCGGCAAGGGACTTTTTGATGGAATCTTTCAAGTATGCGGCTGTACATTACTTTGCGCCTCAACGTTAATCAACTAGGGGAGATTGTGGCTATCTTATAATAAAAATAAACCGCCATTCCTTTTCCGGAATGGCGGTTGTTTCTATTGTCCGTATTGGGTTTTTACCAGCTCCAGCAGATCGGTTTTGCTGAGGTATTTTTCGGGAGCCAGGAAGGTCACGGTGACGACGCCCGGATGGCGGCCGATTTCAATGGCGCCGGTGATGGTCGAACGGTTCATGATTTCAGGAACAGTGACGCCGAAGAAATCTGCAGCTCGCTGGAGTCCATTTTCCGTAGCATCGTTCAAGTTCGGCCCGGATCCGATAAAAGACACCGGATAGGATTCTTCGATTTTGGTGACGTTCCAGGTGTCTGCAATCTGCTGGGCGGATTGTTTTTCCACTGCGGTGAAAGGTTTCGCCGTGTACGGCAAGTCTTCAACGTTCGGCAGCAAGATCGGTCCTTTTATGTTCAAGCCTTTCAGCACATGAACCTGGAGGTGGGCGATGCCCGAAACGTCTGCAGTGTGGCCAGCGATTTCACCGTCACCTTGCATGGCGTGCATATCGCCGAGGTAAACACCGCCGCCGGGAACTTTCACCGGACAAATCAATACAGCGCCGGCACGCACCCGGTTGACGTCCAGATGGCCATCTGTCCGGTGGGTTTCCAACTCTTCCTGTGTGCTCTTGTAATCATGTGCAGCACCTACCAGAAAAGAACCGAAATCGCCGGCGTTGTGGGAATCGGGGGTCGGGCGTGATGGTGTGGTCCCTAATTGGCCAAGAAATGGCCGCATGCGTGCCATCGTGCCGACTAAGTCGTGCGGTGCGAACGTCACCACTGGATTCTGAACGGAAGCTTCGGGTGTTTTCATGAACGTCCGTCCAGCTTTCGCAATGGTTTCGGCAGCTTCCTGAGGCAAGGTCAAGCCGACATCGCCTTTTTCACCGAAAAAGATGGTATAGCCATTGGTGAAGACAAAAGGAGTCGCATCCGCTCCGCAGTTAGCACAGCGTATGGCTTCCATGCCGATGCCTTTGATGACAGTTTCCGGATTTTTTGTGCCGCATTCCGGACACTTGGCGGCTACGTAGCCATCGCCGTCTGCGCGGTCTTCGATCATTTGGTCGTTGCCGGAAGCCGTGGCTTGTGAAGTTACGGTAATGGATTGAATCCGGATGGCAATGGCATCTCCGGGTTCAGCCCCTTCTACGTAGACGGGCTTGGTCACTTCGTGGCCGCCTTTAATGCTTGGCGTAATCATCGGTCCCCAACAGCCCGGCGCCGTATTGGCGATGATCGTTCCGCCGTCTTTTACTGGTCCCAGCATTTCTTTTCCGGGATCCAGAATGCCATCTACAAAATGATTCACGAATAATGTCTCAACCGCTGTTTTATTCACAAAAATCCTCCTCTTCCCTTAAATTGTCTGACTACTTGAATTATAGTATGTGGAAAACATCTTTAATAGTTTTCAGCTTCGGCATGTACCGTTTTCTGAAAAGAGCTATAAAGGAGGTGCTGCCTAATGATGAAAATATTCGTACTGTGTTTAGCTTGTTTCTTTGGAATTTCAGGTCTGTGGTTAGCGTGGATTAATCTACATCTAGTGGGTGGGGGTGAAAGTGAGGCGGAAATCATGTATAATGGTCTGATGGCTCGTTACAAAAACATGGGAAAGATCACGGGAAGAGTGGTTTTGGCTGACAAATGCCATTCGCTTCCGTGATGAAAAAGCAGGGAGACAGACCGGTTTAACAGGTGTTAGGAACAACTAGTTAAGTGGAAAACTGTCCGGTCCGTTAGCTGGCCGAAACAGTTTACAAGGGTTAAATACGATTGCTTCTTCAAAAAAAATAAGAGTTATATTGGTTTTTGCATGTATACATATGTTGTCCAATGGAAGTAAACCCGCCGCTAATAATTTAAGACGGGAGCTATACGTTAAGATGAAAAAAGTTTCAGGAGTATTTTTTAGTTCAGTGGCTATCATGTTGGTGCTTGTTTTGTTCGGTATCACCATGCCGGATACACTGGAAAAAGTAACAGGCAATATGCAGGCGTTTATCACGACGCATTTTGGCTGGTATTATTTATTGGTTGTCACGTTTTTTGTAGCAGTTTGTGCTTATTTCTTATTCAGCCCAGTTGGCCGGATCAGACTTGGGAAACAGGATGAAAAGCCTGAATTTTCACGCCCGACTTGGGTTGCGATGATTTTCAGTGCCGGTGTCGGCATTGGATTGATTTTTTACGGTACAGCTGAACCACTCAGCCATTTTGCAATCAGTTCACCAACGGGAATCACGGGAACCGAGGAAGCCGCAAAAGACGCCATGCGGTATACGTTTTTCCATTGGGGCATCCACGCCTGGGCGATTTATGGGATTGTCGGACTGACCGTTGCTTACTTTACGTTCAGAAAAGGCGAACTCGGCTTAATCAGCAAGACATTGCGCCCGCTATTAGGCGATCGTGTTGACGGATTCGTCGGAAAAGCGATCGATGTCATCGCTGTGGTGTCAACCGTAATTGGGGTAGCGACTACCCTTGGCTTCGGTACCGCGCAAATCAACGGGGGCTTGACCTACTTGTTTGGCATTCCAGCAAGTTTCTTGATGCAGCTTGTCATCGTACTTGTGCTGACGGTTTTGTTTTTGGTTTCAGCATCAACCGGTCTGAGCAAAGGAATCAAGATTCTAAGCAACGCCAATATGGGATTGACGGCTGTCCTGTTTGTTTTTGTATTGATTTTTGGGCCGACTTTATTAATTATGAATTTATTCACAGACACGCTTGGTGCGTATGTCCAGACATTCGTCAATATGAGTTTCCGCTTGGCTCCGTTCAATGAAGAAGGCCGCGAGTGGATCAATGGCTGGACCATCTTCTATTGGTCTTGGTGGATTGCCTGGTCACCGTTTGTCGGTATTTTCATTGCCCGGGTTTCAAGAGGCAGAACCATCCGGGAATTTGTCGTTTACGTCTTGTTGATTCCTTCGCTTATCGGGTTTATTTGGTTCTCGACATTTGGGACAGCAGCAATTTCAGGAGAAAATACGGGTGCTGTGGCTCTTTCCTCATTACCGACTGAAGCTTCGCTCTTCGGTTTGCTGGAGCAGTATCCATTCAGTTTAGCGTTGTCGATTTTGACCATTCTGATCATCATCACTTTCTTCGTCACATCTGCCGATTCAGGCACTTATGTTCTGGGAATGATGACGTCGAATGGATCACTTTTCCCGAGCGTTCGAATCAAATTGATTTGGGGCTTTTTCCTTTCTACTACAGCGCTTGTCCTTCTCTATTCGGGAGGGCTGCAGGCATTGCAGAATACCATGATCATTGTGGCTTTCCCGTTCTCCATGGTTATTGTTTTGATGACTTTCAGTCTGATCAAAGCAGTCAACCTGGAAGCGAGAGAAATGGGTATTGGCCAGTTGAAAAAGAAAGAATCCAAAAAAGAAGTAAAAGTTCGATAAGAAAGAAGGAGTTTGCAGTGTACGATCTCCCAAAAGACACGTTGACGAGCTGAACATTTGGTCTGTTGTCTCTCTTCCTGCTTATTACTCTTTCATTGGTGAAAATTGAATCATAAAAAAGGGGATACCAACGACTCAACGAGTTGTGGGTATCGCCTTTTTTGTTGAAACGTATTTGGAAGAGGAGACGAAGTTCATCAACTGGAACTGCATCTCCTCTTCTTTATGATTTGTCCTGGTAGATAGCTCTTGTACCAGGAGGCAGAGTCAACAATTCCAGCAATTGATCCACCACTTTTTTTCTTGTCTCAAAGTCGAAAGGCTCGCCGCATGGACGGCCCATTTTAAAGGGAACATAGAGCGTGCGCGGAGCTCCGACTTTGTCCGTGATTTCCGGGAACAAGGTGACCATCGCGGTTGGAATATGTGAAACTTCTAAAGCCCGGGCATACAGCCCAAGCACGTTATGGCAAGATCCTCAGCCAGGCACCAGAAGTGCTGCATCAATGCCTTCGTTATTGAACAGTTCGACCACTTTTGGAATGAAATCTTTTTCGGCTATGGCCGTATCCAGAATGCCGCCGTTCAATCCAATGTTCACATTGGAAGCCACGCCAACCTTTCCATCCGCTGCTGCTTTTTTCAGCTGCTGGAGCGGAAACACGATGGACGGATCGGTTTTGGCGAACTTTGTATCGATATAGATATGCGTCACTGTCAGTTCCTGTTCGGTGACGTCATTGGGGATGAGCCGAAACGAAGGGTCTCCGGCCGGGTTGTCCACGTCAAACGGTTCGTCCGATTTCAAGTGGACGCCAGCAGTCGAAACAAGTGCCACTTTACACTGAGACAATGGCTTTTGCAAAAAGGCTTCGGGCAGACTTTTGTTTTCTTTCATATGGTTCATGGTGAATTTCTGGTAGGCCTTCGTGAAATTACTTGAAAATGTCCGTGACAGCTTCGATTTGACTTGTGTCTTCATTTTCATGATCAGCCATTCCTCCAGTTTCATTCGTTTACTGGATAGTATTCGCTGGCTTCTCGGAAATTCCTTTAAGATTTTTGTGATTTTATTGCGTGGCCATACAGCTGCTGTTTTTCTTCACCGTTTAGATCCATTTTCATGAAATGAGAAGAGTGGAAATAACATAAAAAAGTAACTGGAAATGTGTTAGGAATTATTTCCTGCTATGTTACTATTAGACTGTGTAAACGAGTCAGCTGGTGTTGAGGTGAAGACTTGGAAGCAGATCTGAAAAGTGGAAGGGAGCCGGACAGGTGGAGTTCAACTACAATATATCCGAAGAGGCCTATCTGCAATTTAACGACTACTATGCAAAGAATTCAGAGACAGTGAAGAAATCGTTGATGATTCAACGAATAACAGTACCGATCATGTATTTGGTGATGGCCGTTTTTTTGTCTTTTGTATTGGATATGCCGGTTCTCTTTTTAATGATTCCGTTCTTTATTCTTGGGGTTTTATGGGCTGTTTTTTATCCTGCTTATTTCTATCGCCTGATCCGGCGCAATGCCCGGAAGATGGTTCGAGAAGGGAAAGGTGAAGGGATATTGGGAGACCATACAATGATTTTTACCGAAGAGGGCCTTCGGGAAATCAGTTCTACAGGTGAAAAAATGCAGTCTTGGTCAGGAATCGAAAAAATAGGCGAAGACCCATCCAACTTTTATTTATTCAATAGTGGAATGTCTGCTTATATTGTATCTAAAAATAAGATGGATGATGTTGATGGCGTCAGAAGATTATTGCATAGCAAGATTACTAAAAAAGTGTAAGTCCTATACTCATCCACTAAATGTCATGTATCGATACAGTGGCAGCTCCCCCAACAAAGCAGCCCGGCAGATGATTCCATCCGCCGAGCTGCTTTGTCATTTAAAAGAAATCGATAACCCGCTTTAGCTTCTTAGCGCCAATGCCAAATACATAGCGACCGCGTCTTTGAACTCCGACGGGTCCAACCCGGTAATGTCCCGGATCTTTTTCAGGCGATAGCCCAAGGTATGGCGGTGGATTTTTAAGCGGTCAGCGGTTTCACCCTGGCTTTGATTAGCGGCGAAGTAGGTGGTCAGTGTCTGGCATAGGGATTCGTTCAATCCTGCAAGAATTCTGCCGGTGAATTTGGCGACTTCATCTTCGGGATTCCGTTTCAACAGCGCCAACAATTCCACATCTTCGTAATAAATCAATTGCTGGCCGGGGGTTCCGAAATCCAGGGCATTCCGCGCTGCCAGGTAAGAAGTCCGGACATCGAATATGCTGTCGACCATAATGCCGACGCCGATTCTGCCCGGTGCGTTCTTTTGCAGAAAATGAAGCATATTGTATAGTTTGGCTTCCAACTCGGATGGATTGTCATTTGCCACCAACAGGAAAATTTCATTGAGTTGAGAATGGCCAGCGACAACGGCATGTCCTGAAAATTGTTCTTCCAGCTGTTCGATAATCCGATGGTAAAGGGAAGGCATTTTCTTCAGTTCAATCAGTAATGTGACAAATGAAATCTTGCCTTCCAAGCCCATTTGGAAAATCCGTTCATGCACAGCGGCGGACAAGGGCTTGCCGCTGGTCAGTTCATCGAATATCAACTCGTTGCGTTTTCGGTTCCATTCGACATGGGAAGTGATGAGGGATTGGTGGACCATCATTTCCGTCGTCAATTGGACCAGCGTTGAAATCTCCTGGAGTTCTTCCGGCTTGCCGGTGATGCCGATGACCCCGACTAATTTTCCTTGGAAGTGGATTGGCATATTGATGCCCGGTTTCACGCCGTGCCAATTGTTTAAATCCTCTTCTGCGATGGATAATGTCTCACCGCTTTTGGCTACATTCGCGGCGCCTTCGTGAATCTTTTCGATTCGTTCGGCTTCGCCTGAAGCCAAGATCATGCCATTGGGGTCCATGACGTTCAAATTGCGGTTCAGGCGGATCATGGTTTGTTCGACGATTTCTTCGGCTAACTGTTTTGTGATCATAACTTCTCCTCTATGTATATTTATTCTAACTATTCCGCCAAAAATATATACATCAAGTATAATGTATCTCCCTGACCTTTTCATTATAATTTTATGTAAGCGCTTTAACAGAATGGCAAGGAGGTTTTGCAGTGAAAATCATAGTAGCACCCGATTCATTTAAAGGCAGCTTGTCTGCAACAGGCGCGGCTCAGGCAATGGCGGCAGGAATCCATGAACTGGACAGTGGAGTAGACGTGGTTCTGCTGCCTGCAGCCGATGGCGGTGAAGGGACGATGAACACGATGGTGGAAGCGACTGGCGGAAAATTGGTCGCTAAGCAAGTCGAAGATCCGATTGGAAGAACAATTTCTGCAAGCTACGGGATTTTGGGCGATGGCAAAACCTGTGTGATTGAAATTGCGGAAGCGTCCGGATTGCCCTTACTTAAAAAACATGAACGGAATCCGCTCATCGCTTCTTCTTATGGCACGGGCGAATTGATTCGGCATGCATTGGACGCTGGTTTTAGGAGCTTCATCATCGGACTCGGCGGCAGTGCCACAAACGACGGCGGTGCCGGGATGCTCGAGGCACTCGGCATGAAACTGTTGGACGAGAACGGCAAGGCATTGGCACGCGGCGGAGGGGAACTTGGGCGACTGGTGACACTGGATCGTTCTGGATTTGACTCGCGCATTGCAAAAAGCACATTTCTGATTGCTTCTGATGTGGAAAATCCATTGGTCGGTGAACACGGAGCTTCTGCGGTATTCGGACCGCAAAAAGGAGCGACTTCTGAAAATGTTCGGCAACTCGATGGCAACCTGCGAAATTTTGCAGACATCACCGAAAGGCTCACCGGCGTGAAACTCCATGATAAAAAAGGAGCCGGTGCAGCAGGAGGTGCCGGTGGTGCGATGCAGGCGTTTTTCGCAGGGGAGATGAGGCGCGGCGTCGATGTGGTGTTGGAGGCAATTTCGTTTCAGCGCTATGTGGAAACAGCCGACTTGATCATCACAGGAGAAGGCAGAACAGACAGCCAGACCTTATCCGGCAAAACACCTTTTGGCATTGCAGAAGCTGCGAAAACAGGGGGCAAGCCCGTAATCTTAATTTCCGGGATGGTCGACCGCCGAAGCCTTGTCTTGCTGAAACCGTATTTTACCGAAATCCACTCGGTGGTGGGCGGTGACATAACGGCGGAACAATCGAAAAAAGATGCGTTCCGCCAGTTGAAACACAAAACACACAAGGTCGTTGAAACGTACCTGAAAAAATAAAAGGGGTGTTGAGATGTTATTCGTGATTATTGCTATAAGTGTTGTATTGGTTGTGTTGTTGACAGCCGTATTGAAACTCCATCCTTTCCTGTCCTTATTGATCGGCGCATTCTTCATGGGAATCGCCTCCGGCATGCCGCTTGCGGATGTCGTACTCAGCGTCAACGAAGGCTTTGGCGGATTGATGACCAGCATCGGGATCGTTATCGTCGCCGGTACCATCATCGGTGTCATTTTGGAAAAATCCGGTGCTGCTTACCGGATGGCGGAAGTGGTTTTGCGCCTGATCGGAGAAAAGCGGCCGCAGCTGGCTATGTCGATCATCGGCTTTATCGTTTCAATTCCTGTTTTTTGCGATTCTGGATTCATTATTTTATCAAGCTTGAAAAAAGCCTTGGCGAAACGTGCGAAAGTGTCGATCGCTTCCATGTCAGTAGCGCTTGCCACCGGTTTGTATGCGACGCATACATTGGTGCCGCCTACACCTGGGCCGATTGCAGCTGCCGGCAACATCGGTGCTGAAAATTACTTGGGAACAATTATTCTGATTGGTTTGGTTACCGCGATTCCTGCGACAATTGTCGGTTATTTCTGGGCAGTCAAAGTCGCTTCGAAAATCGAAGTGCCGGAAGATACCATCAAAAGCGGAGATTTGAGCTATGAAGAAGTCATCAAATCCTTTGGGGAAATGCCTTCTACATTTAAAGCCTTCCTGCCGATTGTGCTTCCTGTCGTATTGATTGGAGCAGGTTCGATTGCCAGTGTCCTTGGCGGAGAAGATTTGTTGACCAATATTTTGAAGTTTTTAGGATCACCAACTGTAGCTTTATTGCTTGGTGTATTTGCGGCTTTCTTCTTGCTTCCGAAATGGAACGAAGAAACCTTGTCTGGTTTGGTTGGACAAGGGCTGGTCAGCGCAGCACCGATCTTGTTGATTACAGGAGCTGGTGGAGCATTCGGCCGTGTCATCACGAATTCGGGCGTGGCAGACGTCATTTCAGGAATGGACCTGTCTGCACTGGCAGGCGGTTCGGTGTTCCTGCTGATTCCATTCTTCATTGCTGCAGCATTGAAGACAGCTCAAGGGTCTTCAACGGCAGCACTTGTCATCACGTCGACTTTGGTTGCGCCTCTTTTGCCTTCACTTGGCGTTGAAGGGGCAGTGCCGCTTGCGCTTGTCGTCATGGCTATCGGAGCCGGTGCGATGACGGTGAGCCATGTAAACGACAGCTTCTTCTGGGTCGTTACACAGTTCAGCGGAATGAAAGTGACGGATGCGTATAAAGCCCAAACTGCCGCTACGTTGCTGCAAGGGGTAACAACAATCGTCTTCACGATGATTTTATGGACGATTCTTGTGTAAATAATAGTAAGTGTATGCGAAACCATCTTTCTTTGGAAAGGTGGTTTTTGTGTGGCATTATTTAGTGGGCCGAAGTATTTACCTTGTTCTATGCCTATTGATGCAGAAATATGAAAGTGGATAAAGCTTAAATGATACTAAAGAATTGAATATTCTAAATATATTTACTATTTTTTATTTTATTGCTATGCTATTTTCCAGTTAAGTAAAACAAAAGAAGGAGTGGGTGTTTTTGAAGAGAAGATGGGCGAGTACGGTTGGGGTATTAGGGTTATGTACGGCATTAGCGATGCCGGTGTATGCGGTTGAAAATGAGGCGAAGCCTGCACAGCATCACCATGATAACAGCATCTCTGGATTTATCGACTATCAGGAGCTGCAAAAAAGCTTGAAGCAAATTGAATCCAACAGTAAAGGGACCGTCCTAGTGAACGTAGCAGGACAATCGCATGAAGGCCTGGACATCTATACCGCGCGCGTTGGAACCGGGGACAAGGTTCTTTTAGTGCAAAGTGAAATCCACGGCAACGAAAAAACGGGTACGGTCGCTATTCTTAACTTGCTGAAAACCTTGTCCAACAACTCGAAACAGTCAAAGGCAATCCGCGAAGAAGTGACGATCGTCTTCATGCCGATGATGAATCCCGATGCGTCGGAAGCGGATAAACGCCGCAACAGCCTGACGTGGAACGAAGCGCTTGAAAGTTTCCCGCAGCTTGCAGGGGCATCGCCTTCATGGAATTATTTGGACCGCGGCATCAGCCAAAGTTATGATTACGGTGCGAATCCAGGGTTTGACGTAAACCGTGACTTCAACCCGGACCTTGATTACGTGCCGCAAGCACAGGATTTTCCGGGAGCATCAAACCAACCCGGCTGGTTCATCACACCCGAAGCTCAAACTTCCCGTGACGTCTATAAATCCTTGCAAGATGAATTCGGCAACGTAGATGTCTTTGTCGATTTGCACCATCAAGGGCTTTACTATGTCGATGGCACTGCTGATCCTGTAACGCTTTCCCTGTCGGCTCAATTCGTACCGGATCCATCCACTCCGGAAGGCGCGAAGTATGCCGAGTATGCGGATAGCTACGATTACGATTTCTCAAGACAATTGAACTTGCTGGCATACAATGAACTTCAGTCTTACGGCCAGTCGAAATTCACTAACATCTCGCTTTATTCGCAAGGCTTGGATCTGCCAGGAACCGCGCTTGGCACCTATGCATTGAATGGCAGCGGAACGGTGCTCTTTGAAGTTAGGGGACAGACGCAAAGCCTTGGGCAAAAGGAAAAAGGGCAACTGGTCAAATCGGTTGAACGCGGCTTATCCGGAATTATTGAAGGCGTTGCAGACGGCTCAGTTGATCAACTGGATCCGGAAGCGTACGAAGACATTCCGCTGACAGCTTACCAGCCGGCATTTTAATCTTGGCGCCACCCACCTGTTCTTCCTTTTTGGAAAAGTAGGTGGGTTTTTGTGTGCGGTGATTTTCTGTATGGGCTATTAAAGGAAATAAATAACCCGATATGCTATCTTGAAAGTAGCGTATAATTATTATACAAAGTCTATACAAAACAGGTTTTTAAAGCATGAAGTCAGGGAATTAGAAGGATTATGACTATATTTTGAAGAACTTTAATCTAAGGGCATCATGAGGAACATAAAGGCTCGTATGCGTAAGTGAATCTGCTGTGATGCAGATCTGTTAAAAAATACAGTAGAACAGAAGGGCGGCACATGTATGATGAATCCTGGTAAATCCGTAATCGTGATCGGCGGCGGCCTCGGCGGCTTGTCCGCAGCGATTTCCCTGGCACAAAAAGGGTACGCGGTTTCTTTATATGAGAAGAATGAACACATCGGCGGAAAAGTAAATCGCTTAGAGCAGGATGGCTTTGGTTTTGACTTAGGACCGTCGATTTTAACCATGCCGCATATTTTTGATAAATTATTCCAAGGCAGCGGCAAGCGGATGGAGGACTATGTGCCGATCCAGCGCCTTGAACGGGAATGGCGTTCTTTCTTCCCAGATGGCACGGTGCTTGATTTGTATCATGACCTGCGCTTGATGGAACAGGAGAATCCGGCCCTTTCCAAAAAGGATATGAAAGAGTATTATGCGTTGTTGAAATACGCGCAACGCATCTATAAAACAACGGAACACAGCTATTTGAAGGAAGGCTTTGAGTCGCCGCGAGAGGCAGTTGCGCAAAACGGAATCCTCGCGACTTTGACCGGATTCGACTTGACGTCGACCATGTACAGCGCCATTTCCAAACGCATCAGCAATCCGCATCTGCGCGACATGCTGTCCTACTACGTCAAATACGTCGGTTCATCTCCGTACAGTGCGCCGGCAGTGCTTAACATGATGATTTACATGCAGCATGCACAGGGCTGCTGGTACGTCAAAGGCGGAACGCATAAGCTGGCAGAAGGCCTTGAGCGTTTGGCAAGAGAAGAAGGCGTCCAAATTCACACAGGGGTGGGCGTGGTCCGGGCCCATACCAATCAAAACAAACAAATCGCAGGCGTTGAACTGGCAGACGGTTCATTTAAGACTGCCGATTATTATGTGTCGAACATGGAAGTCATTCCGTTCTATCAAAAGATGGTGGATGCAGACAAGAAGTTTGTTGCGAAACTGGTGGATAAATACGAACCTTCAAGTTCGGGTCTGGTCCTGCATCTCGGCGTCAAGAAAACCTATCCATTCCTGAATCACCACAATTTCTTCTTTTCGGAGAACCTGCATGAACAGATGGACAAAGTGTTTGAGAAGCACGAACTTCCGGACGACCCGACAATTTACTTGGTCAACGTCAACAAGACCGATCCAACACAGGCGCCCCCTGGGCATGAAAACATCAAAATCCTGCCGCATATCCCGTATATCCAGGACAAGCCTTTTACACCGGAACAGTACCGGCAGTTTGAAGAACGCGTGCTCGATAAATTGGAACGCATGGGACTGGAAGGATTAAGGGAGAATACTGTTACGCGCGATGCCTGGACACCGCATGATATTGAACGCGTTTACGGTTCGGATCGCGGAGCCATTTACGGCACCGTTTCCGATAAAAACAAGAACGGCGGCTTCAAACACAAAAAACAAAGCGAACTCTACGACAACCTGTATTTTGTCGGGGGTACTGTCAACCCAGGAGGCGGCATGCCGATGGTGACGCTCAGTGGCCAGCAAGTAAGCGATAAGATTGTGAAGCGGGATTTGGGGAAAAAGTAGAAAGATTTCAATGTCCGGGCAATTGACATGCTCATTGATTTGCGAAGAAAAAATAAAGGCAAAAGCAGCACTTTGGAGATCATTCCACAGCGCCGCTTTTGTCTTTTTTTGTTTTAATGAAGCCTTCATGCAAAGAAAGGCCGACAGGAATCCATGGTATTTTTGTAGGTGTTTTAAAAGAAAATTACTGAAAATACAAGATTCGATACAGTTCTTTTGGTTTGTTTATCAGAAAATTCAGGTACTTTATTCCTTATTTGTTTTTTAAGGAAGGATTTATCCAAGATGGAAAGGAATAACTGTTATGGCTTAATAAGAGCCGACCATCACAAAGGGGGAAGGGAATTTGAAAAATGTGAAGTTGAAAACCACGTTTTTATCCGCTCTACTTGTTACATCGAGCCTTTACATGGCTCCTGCCGGTGTTTTCGAACCGGCAAAAGCGGTAGCAGCACCCGGACAAAGCGCGGCAGCGTTTGATCAGAAAGTCATTAACCGAATCAGTGCAGACCGGATGTATGAAGATGTCTATCATCTGACAGAAACGATAGGGCCGCGTGTGGCAGGTACGCCGGCAGAGAAAGAAACAGCTGATTTTATTAAAGAGCGTTTGTTGTCCTACGGATACGACGTCGAGATTCAGGAGTTTGCCATCAGCGACACGGTACTTGGCCATTTACAGACTGATGCAGGAAATGAAGTGCTTGTGAATGTTCCAGCTGGATCCGCAGCGACAGCCGATACCGGATTGACTGCCTCTTTATATGATGGCGGCCTGGGGTATCCGGAAGATTTCAGCACAGAAGCTGTTGGGAAAATTGCCCTCATTTCGCGTGGTGGAATCCCATTTGCAGAAAAAGTGAATAATGCTTACGCAGCTGGAGCAGTTGGTGTATTGATCTACAATAACATCGATCAGCCTGGGCCAATTAATCCATCACTGGGTTCTGCAGCTGTGCAGATTCCTGTTGGAGGCATTACAAAAGCGAGTGGAGAAGCATTGCTTGCCGATGTTGAAGCTGTTGGAGGCAATGTGACACTGACCGTTTCGGCGATTGAAAATGCCACGTCCCAGAATATCATTGCGACCCGTACTCCGAAGAAAGGTGGAGGGGATGGGATTGTCCATGTGACCGCACATTATGACAGTGTTCCTTTTGCGGCTGGAGCAAGTGACAATGCCTCTGGCACAGCCACAGCTCTGGAAATTGCACGGGTCTTGAAAAGCTATCCGATTGATGAGGAAGTGAGATTTGCTTTTGTGGGAGCTGAAGAAATCGGGCTTGTCGGTTCACGCTATTATGTGTCGCAGCTGAGCCAAGATGAAATTTCCAGAAGCATCGGGAATTTCAATATGGATATGGTTGGAACTTCGTGGGAAAATGCAACCGCTATTTACATGAATACTTTGGATGGCCAACCGAACATTGTTTCAGAAACAGCGGCGGCCACTGGTAAACGAATCGGTACCCCTTCTGAACTCATTCTTTATCAGCGAGGGGCATCAGATCATGTTCCATTTTATGAAGCAGGCATCGCGGCTGTAAACTTTATTCGCCGGGAACCTGGAACCGCCAATTTAGAGCCTTATTATCATACACCGCTCGATACGATTGAATTTGTCAGTGCAGAACGGCTGAAAGAAGCAGGAGATTTGGTGGGGGCTTCTGTCTACCAGCTAATCAAGAAATAAAACCAGGAAATGGAGCGATGATTGATGAAAAAAATTTCATGTTCTGCAGAAGCTAAACCGAAAAAAATGAAAAAGGCATTGTTGAGTTATACACTTGCAGGGGCTATGGTGCTCTGCCTATCACCGTTCGCATCACCGGTTGCTGATTTCAATGCCGGTACAACCGCTTATGCGGCAAACGGAAATTCCGGAGCGGCGCAGGACCAGAAAATTGTTAACCGCGTCGATGCGGAACGGGCAATTGACCACATCCGCTATTTATCGGAAGAAATCGGTTCAAGGCCAGGCGGAATGGAAGCTGAGAAACAAGCGGCGGACTATATTGCAAATACATTGAAGGGCCTCGGTTTTGGCGTGGAGTATCAGTATTTCCCGGTGGCGGATCAGTATATCGCGGATGTGAAATTCGCTGATGGAACGCTTTGGGAAATGGGAGCTTCCAGCAATGGAAAAGTCAGCAATGAAGCCGTAGAAGCGGAAGTGGTTTATGTAGAAGGGGGACTCAATCCTGCTGATTTCCCGGCAGATACTGCGGGGAAAATTGTTGCGTTGACGCGTGAAGCCTCCACTGCTGCTTATCGGACACAAGTCGACAATGCAGTGAATGCAGGTGCAGCAGGTGTCATCTTGCAGAGTGTTGTGGGAAGCCGCGGCAATTATGGCTCCACCTTTAATCCGAGCCTCACGAAGAAGTACGATGTTCCTGTATACGGAGCAGCGTTTATCCAAGTGGAGTGGCTGAAAGAGCAGCTTGCAGAAGGACCGGTCACATTAAATCTGACGGCAACTCATTATTCAAATCTTCAATCAGTCAATGTCATCGGAACGAAAAAAGCAAAAACAAAGACTGCTTCCAGTAAAGAGGTACTTCTAACTTCTCATATGGACAGTGTTGTGGGGGCGCCAGGTGCAAGTGATAATGCTTCCGGAGTTGCATTAATGCTTGAGTTGTCTCGTGTATTCAAAAGCTACAACACCGACAAAGATTTGAAGTTTGTGGCATTCGGTTCTGAGGAAAGGGGATTATTGGGATCGCGCTATTACGTGGACCAATTGTCTCAGTCTGAACGCGATAACATCGAAGCCGTATTCAATCCGGATATGGTGGCAACAAGCTATGAAAAAGCTGAAAACCTCTATGCGATGACTGTGGATGGCAGCACCAATATCATCACAGATTCCACCGTTGCCGCAGGAGCACGTCTCGGTAATTCAGATATTTTACCAGGTAAATTCGGATCCAGCGACCACGTACCTTTCCATAATGCCGGCATCCCTGCTGCGTTATTCATCTGGATGGGCATCGACAGCTGGGATCCGCTCGTTTACCATATCGAGAAAGTCTACCACACACCTGAAGATACAATTGAAAACAACATCTCATCTGAAAGAATGCAATCGGCTTTGGAAATCATAGGTTCGGGGCTATTTGATGTTGTGCGGAAAGATGTGCCAGCTGCAAAACCATAATCAGTACCACTACAGCGGTAGTCAATTCTTCTTAAAATGCATATTTTTTAAACATCTCTAACGATCTTCCCAGGTAATAACTATAAACCAGGCGCCTCCATCTAAGGAATGACAGATGAAGGCGGCTGGTTTTTATCTGTCTTAATGGTAGGATCACATTAATTATTTAAATCAATTTAAACTGAGTTCCTTGATTTACCATAATTAAATATACCTTATATTGGCTATATACTAGTCTTAAAGTTATGGGTATAATAGCCTTTAAGGTCTTGGCGAAAGGAGAAAATCGCAGTGAATAAATCATTGAAGGCAACTCTAATTGCTAGTTTATGTATCTGTGCAGCATTAGCAGGTTGTTCATCAAATATGCATGGACTGTCGAATGAAGAGTACAGGCTTGTTGATAAATACATTGACGCAGACGAAATGGTAGAGGAACTCCAATTATCTGGATACAGTGAGGAAGAAATTGAAAAAGAGTTACGAGCTGCCTTGGATCAAATCAATTACGAAATGGAAGAATAGCATAAAAAAGTATTTTCCGTATTTAGTTTGATGAAATACTCAGTAAAAATTTATAAATGAGTTTGAGAAACAATAATTTATTCAAGAAAAAAACTCACCCAGTCTGTACTTCTATAAACTGGGCAAGATTTTCAAGTGTGGAACCGAGTCCTTCGTCATGATCTTCCTTCCGTATTCCTTCAGGGACATTTTCGCAAACGATGGTGACTTTTGTGCCTTCTAAAACGGCTTCCAAATACCAGGTCTGAATCATTTCGCCGGCAAATGCCGGATCTTCAGAATCGAACTTCCCGGCCATTACGATTTTCGTGTCAGGCACCAATTCCAGAAATCTTCCTTGGGAGACGTCGGTATGGTCCGAGGTCTTTCCAGGGTTTGAATGGTCGGCTTCATACATTAGCGTCAACTTGTAGGAGCCGCCTTGACGAGGCTCGAACACATCGATACGCGCCGACATACCTTTAGGCGGAAGCCAGGAACTTAATGCTTCCGGATCCAGAAATGCCTGGTAGATGGCTTTTGGCGATGCCAAGATCACGCGTGAAGCCGAATCGATTCTGTTGTTGGATGGATGGGGCATGATCAACAACCTCCTGAAGTATAGTTGATATACTATACCCGCCTTGAATCAAAATCTACCTGTCTACACGCTGCAAATAGATCAAATGCAATATTTTATATTAACGAGTTATTCTTTATTCATAATATTTCTGCTTAATCAATGATTTTCACACAAGCTGATAGTACAATCCAAACTGCGTGTCATACCATAATAATTTCCCGTGTTTGCGTTTCGGAATGCGGGATTGCATACTCCATTCGGGAAACTGTTTGATTAGCTGGACTTGGTCGCCTGTTGCAAAAGCGAGGAACGAGATGTAATGGTCTTTTGTCATCGGATGGTTACTCGAAATGAACCATTCCTGATCGCTTTCAGTCATAATCAGCTTTTCATCTTCTGTTGCTTTTTTCGCTTCCAAAGGCTCTAACTTTCTGCCGCAGCACGACAAGGTAATATCGCCGGTTGCAAGGACGATGTTGGTACATGACGGACAAACAAAATAATTCGATTTTTTCATATTTCCTCCTATGAATTCATTCGACGGCAAATCGCCCCCGAGAATATTTTCGATATTTACCCCAAACACCGCAGACAAGCGGGGAAGGAGAAAAACGTCCGGACAGCCATGTCCGCGCTCCCATTTTGAAATTGTGCGGTCCGAGAGATTCAGCTGATCCGCCAATTGTTTTTGTGTGAGTTCTTTTTCTTTTCGCAAACGATAAATTAATTCTCCGACTTTACGAGTATCCATTGTTTTCCCCTCCTGCACTCTTCTCATCTTATGAAATTGAAATGCCAATCGCAACAAACGCTTCGTGGAGTTTCTACGGAAATGCTTATAGGGTCAGATCATACATTTAAAAAAGCACAATCACAAAATGCGTTAAACGCGGCTGTATTTGCCTTGCAAGAAATAGAGGCGAACGTATATTCCTGTAAAATTTCTAACTTTCAAGCTCTTATCCACCAATTGATGATATGATTAGATGAAAACAGATCAGGTGGACAGAACCGGTTTGAAATTTCTTCAGCTTTAAAAGAACAGGTGATTAGATGGTTAAAGCACATACAGCAACAATCAGAACGTCAATACGGTTGACCAAGACGGCTATGGAAAAAATGGGAGGGTTCGGCATCAGCGAACGCTCGTTTTTTGTTGCGGACAAAGCGTTTAAAGTCTTTATTGAACGCTACCCATCCAATGCGGAAGGTGAGCTTTCGGTGGCGCTGATTTTGGACAGTGCGGAGAACGTCCGGCTGGCCGGCAAAGACCTGCAAGGATCAATCGTCCTTCACGGCGTCTTTACCAATCACAATTTGCTGATTACCAACCTGACTCTCCGAAAATCCTATCAGGCGCTCGGAACCAACTGGCAGCGCGAGGAATACATGGTGTTCGACCGCTCCCGTGATCCGGCTCCGGTATCGTTGATCAATCTCGTCAACCGCATGACGCCGGCCAAAGACAGTTCAGATTATGTCAAAAAGCGAATCGGCAGCTGGGAAGGCTATTTGAAAATCCAGGAACGCGGCATGGATATTCCGGACATTAAGACTGGATACTCCAGTTTGTCGTTCAGCCATGATTTCAGCCGCATCACGCTGAAAGGGTGTCAATTGAAAGACACGGAATGGAAGTCGCTGAAAAATTTGACCGTTCGGCTCACGGGAATCTCGGGGGACATCGGCACAGTCATCAAAGCAGCAAACCGCATAGTCGAAGTGGAACTTCAAAGTTACATCGTCAAACAACTCCGTGAAAAAGGGCTGGCACTCGATAAAAAAGAAGTTGTTTTCAGCAATTTCGCAGCGTTAAGCCAAATCAGACGGCTGCGGCAGGGCTTTGCCAATTTGGAGAAAGGCCTTGCAGTCAATCCGAATCTCGACCGGATCTTGTTCGAGGAAAAACCGCCGGTCAAGCCGCTCCAAACTATAGGGAAACTAAATTTCCATAACCGGCTGAACGAATTTCAGCAAAAAGCGGTATCGGGGGCGATGGCAGCAGAGGATCTGTACGTCATCCAAGGGCCGCCGGGAACCGGGAAAACTACGGTCATCTCGGAAATTTGCCTGCAGAATGCCCGGAAAGGTTTGCGGACGCTGGTTGCGTCACAATCCAATCTGGCAGTCGATAATGCACTCGGACGCCTGCTTGCCAATAAGGACATCCGCATTTTGCGCGTCGGGCGGACCGAAAGCATCGAAGAAGAAGGCAAGAAATTCATTGAAGAAAATGTCGGGCAGTATTGGAAAGACCATACACTGGCAGAAATTACCGATCAATACGAAATGCGCGAGAAGCGGGAACCGGAACTAAAACGGGAACTGACAGCCAATGAGCAGGCGGCGCTGAACCTGCAGCCGGTTTATGAGAGTTTGAAAGTGGCCGTGGAAGAGAAGAAAGCAGCACAAGGCAAACATCAGTCAATTCAAAAACTGCTTGAACAAGAGCAGGTGAAACTGTCGGCATTTGAGTTCGAGAAAGGCAAAGCGATAAATGTAAGCCGTGAACTGGCTTACCGGCTGCATGAACTGGAAGACCTGATTGATGCGGCTTCCACTGTTATTGCCGGCAAGCAAGACAGCGCATGGTTTCAGGAACAGCAACAGCCTATAAGAAGTCAGCTCAGATTATTCGAGCGGGCACTCAGCCTTCCGCGTCTTGAACAGGACTTGGCGGAAAAAAGACAGGAAATCGCAGCCACGGTAGAACGGCGCGATCAAATGGCGGCGATCATCGATCAAAAAGAAGCACTCATCCAAAACATGGACAGCGTCAAGAAAATTGATGGCTTGCTTCAAGTGATCAAAGATCAGCGCGTTGAAGAGACACCTTCTCTAACTTATTTGATCAACCGTTTGGAAGCAAACCGTGAAAACATGGCGGAGTGGGGAAAACTCAATGAATACAACGAGCTTGTCAGCGCTGCGATTTCGTATCTGGAAAAATTATTAGCGCCAACCGGCCTGTCTTTTGCGGATTTTAAACAGCAAGCATTGGCACAGGTGGGAGCCTACACGTCTGCAGAAATCGATGAGTATTTGGAAAAGCTGCGGACACTTTTGAAAAGTTCGCAGCATACCGATGCGGCTGTGCTGAAAAAAGCACTTGCCGGATTGTACAGACGGCAAAACAATCTGTGGAGCAGAGGCGCCAAACTCAAGTCTTTCGATGTCTATGCCGCAGAGTCGAAGCGGGCCTTCCAGGACTTGAAGCGCGTGTTGTGCGAGCAGCTCGTCAAACAGCAAAACCAATACCGCGTTTGGGACGAAAAATGGTTCGACAAACTGGAAAAACAGCAGGAAGAGATTGCGCCGCTTGAGCAGCGCTACCGGGAAATGCCGGATCCTGCTAGTTTGCCGGACGACATCGAAAGCGCGATTCGTGAGCAAAAAGCGGAACTCGCAAGACTGGAAAAAGAAAAAGCTTCCTATGAAGAGACGCAAAAACGCATCAACGAGCATCAAGCTGAACAGGCCGTCAAAACAGCGGAACTGGAAACCAGCGATGCCCGGATCGCTGGGTTGAATAATAAAATCACACAAGTTGAACAGACGATAGCCGGTTACGGACAAGAGCTGCTCGCGTTAAATGAAATCCTGTCAGCAGATCCGGAAGGGCAGCTTGAACAGGCGGCGAAAGAACTTGCCAGCCTGTCGTTTACGAAGGAATCGCTTAAGCAGGAAATGAAGAACCTTCCTTTATTGCAGTCGGTACAGAAAAAATGGCTGGATTTATTGGCCGGGGCGAACGAGCACGATTTGGACGAGATCCGAAAACTGTATATCAAGCACGCCAATGTCATCGGAACGACGTGCGTCGCTTCGGCGCGCAAGGATTTCATCGACAACTATCCGGAATTTGATGTGGTCATCATTGATGAAGTATCAAAAGCCACGCCGCCTGAATTGTTATTGCCGATGCTGAAAGGCAAGAAAATCATTTTGGTCGGCGACCACCATCAATTGCCGCCGCTTCTGGGCAACGATACATTGGAAGAAACGCTGCAGGAAATGATCGAGGAAGACAACGGCTTTGAAGAAAAGAAAGAGTTGGAAAAGCTGTTGGAAGAGTCGTTATTTGAGCGGCTTTACAAAAACCTGCCGGCTGCCAACAAGACGATGCTGGCGATTCAGTACCGCATGCACGAAGACATCATGGAAACCATTGCGCCGTTCTATAGAATGGAAAAAGACCAGCTGCAATGCGGCATCAGAGATTCGGACCGGGAGCGCGACCATCTGCTCGAATCAACAGCAGTAACCCGCAGCAATCACCTCATGTGGCTGGACCTGCCGAACGAATCGGCTTATTTTGAAGAACGGATGAGCGGTGGGAAGAGCCTTTATAATGCAGCGGAGCTTCAGGAAATCCGTGCCTTACTGGTTGATTTGAATGAAGCGGCCGGTGAAGCGAAGCGCGCTGGAAGAATCCATCCGGAGCAGCAGAAGAGCATTGGCGTCATCAGCTTTTACGGTGAACAGGTCAAACGGCTTCAACGGATGATCGATCAGGAGTTGCGCCTGCCGCATCTGACAGTGCGTACCGGAACGGTTGACCGTTTCCAGGGAAGCGAACGGGACATCATCATCTTGAGCATGGTACGTAATAACCAGAATAAACATGGGGACATCGGCTTTGCAAAAGATTACCGGCGCTTGAACGTGGCGCTGTCGCGTGCCAAGGAGTTACTGGTATTGGTCGGAAGTTCCAAGATGTTCACAGAACGCGCCAAGCAGCCGGACACCAGAACAATGTACCGGCATGTATTGGAAGTCGTGAAACAGAAAAATGGCTTGAAAGTGTTAGAAAAGAGCAGGGGGTGAGGAAGTGGACAAGCTGATTGAAGAGTTGCGGGCAAGTGTAGCGGAAGATCCGGATCGAACCATTATTAACGAAGAGGTGTGGCAGCTGCCTGTCGTCTTGTACGATGTCAGTTTTGACCGGGTCAAACGGCTGAAGATGGATATTTTGATGAAGATGCTATTGCTGACTTTTCAGGAAGCTGATATCCGCCGGGCTGCCACTTTATCCGATATGCTGTTTGTCGAGGAGCTGTTCATCAGCGACTTAATCGCTAAGATGCAGCGCACCGGCTTGATTGGATTGGAAAAGGCGGGGTATAAACTGACGCCCAAAGGACATGACTACCTGGGCAAAGGGATTTTTGAAGAAGAAATGGAAGGCAGCAAGACGGTCATTGCCTACAGTGCGGTTCACGACGATTATCGCTTGGCAGCAAGTGAAGCGCATCCGGAAGCAGGAGATACAATGCCGTTGTATCGCTATCCCGTCAAAGGCAGTTTGAACAAGGACCGCATGTATCAGCTCTTGTTGAAGGAAGGGGCTGATCTTGGGGAAGAAAGCTTTCAAACGGTCATCACCGGGATCACTGCCTGCATCGAAAACGACACGATCCATATTCCATGCATCGAGTTTCAATTATACGACCAGAAGCAGGATCTTTTTTATGCCCGCATCTGGAATACCTGGACCTCGAGCTGGGACGAAACGTTGGAAAAGCATATTGAAGCACGGGAACTGGTGAAATGGCGCAAGGCGATGGAAGAGCAGGAAGCGGCTTTGGAAATCGGTGTTTAGGTGAAGAATAAGTGATTTTCTAAAGGAGCAGGCAGACTATTTAAGGTCTGTCTGTTTTTTTAGGTTGAAATGGATGATTGGAAAATTCCGTTCAAAAGCGTATTGTAAAAAAATGGTTGGTCTGCTACGCTGTTCACTAGAAGAACGATTACGAATTAGAGGAGACCGGATCATGTCGAATTTATCATTGGCAGAAGCTGTAAAATTGAAGTCTGTTTTGGCAAAACGCATTCATGAATTGGAAGAAGAGATGGACCGTGTGGCATTTGTGGAAATGGAAAAAGGCAGCAAGAAACCGAAACAAGCTCGTTCTTTGTCACAGGTCGAAGAAGAAATCGATGACATCCGAAAAGATTTTCGGCTTTTGGATAAACTGATGTACCGTGCCAACTTCGAAAACGAAGTGAGCTTTAATGGAGAAGAACTGGCGATTGTCGAGGCAATCGAACTGGCCACACAACTCCGCGCCAAAGCACGGAAGTTCAAGGAGTTTGGTGCTGCGGCAAAAGAAGAGATCCAATACGGATATGGAGAAGGTACGCCAATCGTCAGACGGGCGATGTTCGATCCGGAAGAATACCGCGTAAAAGCGGTTGAACTGGAGCGGCTCGCCAATCGGCTGTCCAATGCGGTCAACACCAAAAACTATTCCATCGTGTTGGATTTCGACAGCGACAAGTATTTCTGAGCCTTGGAGTGGTGAGACTCCACTCCAAGGCATGGAAGGAAACCTCTTTTGTACTTCGGTGCAATTAACTCTAATGGCTGCTGGCAAACCAATGACCCATGCCCCATTACGATTTCACCTGTTACCGATAACCAACCAAGAGCAAACGGCGGTCGATGACCACAGTCCTGTTTTCACGTTCCTTCCATGAATCCTCCTGCTTTTATGCAGGAGGATTTTTAATTGGTTATTATAGAAGAAAACGGCTGATAGCATAAAAACGGCATTCATGTACAAGACCAGAAAGGGGGGATCGGCTTTGGACAAGGTATCTGCTGACATCCGGTTGGAATCGCTCAAATCCTTCCAATCAACCATCCGCAAAACTGAAAAGGCTGTTGATCAAATGAAAGTAAAAGGCGCACAGACAGTTTTTGTGGAAAAGCGGCTCCACGCACTTCACATCGGACTTGCTGTACTGGAAACGGTTTGGAATGGAAAACCGAATTCTTTTGGCATAGAAGAACTGGTGCAAGCCCGCACTGTGCTGGCGGGTTTATTGCCAACTATAGAAAATCAGTATAACAAGTCGAAGGCAGGCAGCTCTCAACGGACGCTGCTCGAGAGGCGGATTCAATCACTGGAGTTGGCTATCATGGCAATTGATGATCTTTCCAACTGAATCAAAAATAAATACCGCCGCCAGCAAAGATTCTTTGCTGGCGGCGGTATCTTCTATTGTTTTCTTCTGTTAAACCTTCAGAAATTTGCGGATATGAATAAAGGGTGATTTTCTTTACAAATTTTAATAGCTGGCCTTTGTTGGTTAAACGCTCCTTAAATTATCTGAAAAGAACTTAAACTGTAATTTTCTAGGGTATTAGCGTATAATAGAGATTGTGATTCTTTTTACATGAAATTTACTTGAGCTTAACACGCCGAGTCCTTGAAACTTTATGTCCCTTAAATCCTCGTGAATACCCAATATGAGAAGGTGCAATATGAAAAAAAGTAAACTGACGAATAATGAAAAGATAAATAAATTTGTTCCAATTTTCCTCCTGGCCGTTTTCATGCTATGGATGAAAACCTATGTTTCCCAAAATACACAATTTAAATTAGATGTCGATGGAGCGCTTCAGGAGTTCCTGCTGTTCCTCAATCCGCTTGGTTCAGCTTTGCTGTTATTGAGCTTGTCGCTATTCTTTAAAGGATTCCGGAAATACATAACACTTTTGATCATTTATGTCGGAATGTCTGTCATGTTGTATGCAAATGTCGTGTATTACCGGTTTTTCAGTGATTTCATCACCTTGCCGACTTTGTTCCAGACTCAGAACTTCGGTGATTTGGGAGGCAGTGTCGCAAGTTTGATCCAGCCGACCGACTTCCTTTTCTTTGTGGATGTGTTGGTGCTGGGTGCTTTGATTTTCTCCAAACGAATCAAAAAAGACCGTGGAAGTTTCAAAACCAAAGCAGTTCTACCCGTCATCACCATTGCGCTCGCCATTTCGTTCTTCAACTTGGCATTGGCGGAAGCGGATCGCCCGGAATTATTGACACGCGGATTTGACCGCAATTACATCGTCAAGTATCTGGGCATGTACAATTACGCGCTTTATGACTCTGTCGAGACCTTGAAATCTTCTTCACAGCGAGTGCTTGCTGACAGCGATGACGGCACGGAAGTATTGAACTACACCAAATCCAATTACGCCAATCCCAATGAAGCCTATTTCGGAGCAGCAGAAGGCATGAATGTCGTTTACCTGCATTTGGAATCATTCCAGACATTTTTGATGGATTATGAATTGAACGGGGAAGAAGTGACGCCGTTCCTGAATTCCATGATTGATGACGAGGAAACACTGTATTTCGATAATTTCTTCCATCAAACGGCACAAGGCAAAACGTCAGATGCCGAGTTTATGTTGGAGAACTCCTTATTCGGACTTCCGAAAGGTTCTGCATTCATTACCAAAGGCCAGAACACTTATCAGGCTGCGCCTGCTATGTTGAAAGATAAAGGCTATACTTCGGCCGTGTTCCATGGCAACAATGGAACGTTCTGGAACCGTTCGGAAATCTATAAATCTTTCGGCTATGACCATTTCTTTGATATTGAATCCTATACGAACCTTGAAGAAGGCGATATGGCGGAGTACGGCGTTATGGACAAGCCATTTTTTGAGCAATCGGCACCTCTTTTGGAATCATTGCCTGAGCCGTTCTACACGAAGTTCATTACCGTTGCCCACCACTTCCCATATAAAATGGATCAAAACCTGACTACGATTGGAAAAGGCACAACCGGCGACTCAAGTGTCGACGATTACTTCCAAACGGCCCGTTATGCGGATGAAGCGATTGAGCAGTTCTTTACGCAGCTGGAGGAATCCGGCTTGGCTGACAATACGATGGTTGTGATGTATGGCGACCATTACGGGATTTCCGATAACCATAACCAGGCGATGGAGCAGGTGCTTTCAAAAGAAATCACACCGGTAGAAAATGCCAAGCTTCAGCGTGTGCCGTTGTTCATCCACGTACCAGGTGTTGAAGGCGGTATAAATCATACGTATGGCGGCCAGATTGACTTGTTGCCGACTGTGATGCATTTGTTGGGCGTTGAAACCCAAAACTATATCCAACTAGGGACGGACCTGTTGTCTGAAGAGCACGAAGAACTTGTAACGTTCAGAAACGGCGATTTCGCAAGCCCTGAAATCTACTCGATCGGCGATGTCTTCTATGATCCGGAAAGCGGTTTGCCGCTGGAAGAAGACCAGTTGGAACAAGCGAAAGTACTGCAAGAGCATGGCAATTACGAATTGTATTTGTCGGATCAGGTAATCAATGGAGATTTACTGAGATTCTATACACCGAACGGCTTTACGCCAGTCGATCCAGCAGATTACAATTACCAGGCAAATCCAGCTGGAGCAGTAGAATAAAAGACAAATGAAAGAGCTATCCTAAAAAGCGGATTTTCCGTCTTATAGGATAGTTCTTTTCTATTTATTTCTCTATTCCAATAAGAAGGTGGTTTTCATTTGATGGAGAATACTACCAATAGAATAAAGCATAAATCGAATGGAGGATGTTGGATGAGCGAAGACAAAATGATTTCATCGTTTGATGGAACGCAATTATTTACCCGCAAAGATCAGGCAGAAAAGCAAAAAGCAGCAATAGTGATCGCCCATGGGTTGGCTGAGCATTTGGAACGATACGATGTGTTGGCCAAAACTTTAGTGGACCATGGCTTTACCGTTTATCGCTACGAACAACGAGGTCATGCACGTTCAGAAGGGAAGCGAACGTTCTTCAATGATTTTAATGAAATGCCCGACGATTTGAAAACCATTACGGATTGGGCAAAGGAAGAAAATCCGGAGCAGCCGGTCTTTTTGATCGGCCACAGCATGGGGGGATTTACTGCAGCTGCCTACGCCACAAAATATCCGGGGAAAACGGGCGGTGTCATTTTATCCGGTGCGTTGACTCGTTACAACAATGAACTTTTCGGTCTACTGCCGCTGGATTTGCCGGCAGATACTTATTTGGATAATGAATTGGGGGAAGGCGTGTGCAGTGATCCGGAAGTAGTCAAAGCTTACGAAGCAGATCCGTTGGTGGAAAAGAAAATATCGGTGGGGCTTATCAATGAGTTTGCTCCAGGCATTGCCTGGTTGAAGGGAAAATCAGCAAGCTTTACGGATCCTGTACTGGTGCTGCATGGTAATGAAGATGGGTTGGTTGCTGAAAAAGACTCAAGGGATTTTTATGGGGAAATCGGTTCGAAAGATAAAACCTTGAAAATTTATGCTTCCCTGATGCACGAAATTTTCAATGAACCTTCCAAGAACAAAATCTATGAAGAGATGATTGCGTGGATGGAAGAACGCCTCTAGAGAGGAGAAAAGGCATTGCCGAAACCAGAATAGGTTTCGGCAATGCCTTTTGAATTGGAAAGTTTTATTACACTCTTACCAATCCGCGGAATCCTCTGGCTGCGTAATACGAGTCGGCTCCGTTATGGTAAAGAAAGACATGGCCATAGCGGGAATCACAGAACAGGGCGCCGCCTTTATCCCGGATGTCGGGAGGCGTTTGCACCCAGCTGGATGTTTTGACATCGAATGTGCCGTGCTGCTGCATGAGGCGGTATTGTTCTTCCGACAGCAATTCGATGCCCATTTCCTCGGCCATCGCCATGGCACTGTTCTCGGGTTTGTTTTTCTTCCGGGAATCAAGCGCTTTTTGATCGAAGCAAACACTTCTTCGGCCGCTTGGGCTTTCGGGGGAACAGTCATAAAAGACGTATTCATTATTGGCTTCATCAAACTCCAGGACATCCGGTTCTCCGCCAGTCCGTTCCATTTCATGGAGCGACCACAGCTTTTCGGGATTAGCTTCCAACCGTTCTTGAATCTTATCCCACTGCATCCATTCGTGGCGCTCAATCGTCTTCTCAAAGCGTTCCTTCAATGTAATAAGCAATTCTTGACGTTGTTCGGCAGTTAATTCATGTTTCGGGGTCATGGCGTTTTCCTCCTCTTTGTAATAAATGCTACTCGTCATGGCTTAAGTATAGTAAAAAATCAGGAGGAATACGACTACGGTTTAACGGGCTGTGCTTGATCGAATCGAATGCTACTCAATGAACTTTTAAAAAAACAGCAGAAAATAGATACAACAGACTACAGAAAAAAACCAGTAAACAAGAAAAATTCCAGACGAAGGCTCGTCTGGAATTTCTTATTGATATGAGAAGCTGACATCTTATTTGATGCGCAACTCTGATTCAAGGTCGAAGAAATGAGCTTTGTTCATGTCGAATGCCATGTCGATGGTTTGGCCAGCTTCTACATTGAAGCGGGAATCCACACGGGCGACGAAATCCTGTTCGTTCACTTTTGAATAAAGAACGATTTCCGATCCCATCAATTCAGCGACTTCCACAAATGCTCTGATCTTCGTATGAGGCGAATGCTCAAGGAATAACGGTTCATCGTGAATATCTTCCGGGCGAATTCCCAATGCGATTTCCTTACCTGTATATCCTTGGTCACGCAGCATAGAGAGTTTGCCCTCTGGAACACGGACTTTGATGCCTTCCATCACAAATGAATCGTCAACGATTTGTCCGCGCAGAAAGTTCATGGAAGGAGAGCCGATAAAGCCGCCGACAAACATATTATCCGGTTGGTCATATACTTCTTTTGGTGAACCGACTTGTTGGATAAAGCCATCTTTCATAACAACAAGGCGAGTAGCCATTGTCATCGCTTCGGTTTGGTCATGCGTTACATAAACCGTAGTCGTCTGCAGGCGGCGGTGAAGTTTCTGGATTTCCGTACGCATCTGTACACGCAATTTAGCATCCAAGTTGGATAACGGCTCATCCATCAAAAATACTTCAGCATCGCGGACAATCGCACGTCCTAGAGCAACACGCTGGCGCTGACCGCCTGATAGCGCTTTCGGTTTACGGTTCAAATATTCATCCAAACCAAGGATTTTAGAAGCATTTGCGACACGTGCTTTGATGTCGTCTTTTTTCATCTTGCGCAATTTTAAACTGAACGCCATGTTGTCATAGACACTCATGTGCGGATAAAGTGCGTAGTTTTGGAATACCATTGCGATGTCGCGGTCTTTCGGCGATACATCGTTGACTCTTCTGTCACCGATAAACAAGTCGCCTTCTGTGATGTCTTCCAGACCTGCGATCATGCGAAGCGTCGTAGATTTCCCGCATCCTGAAGGGCCAACAAGTACGAGGAACTCTTTGTCGCGTATTTCAAGGTTGAAATCCTGTACGGATACCACACCTTTTTCATATTCTTTTCTGATATTCACTAAGTTCAAGCCTGCCATTTGATTCCCTCCAATTTGTGTAAGTGCTTTCATTGATTAGTAAAAGCATACCTTGTAGTCAGAATTTTATGAATGGCAAGTATGCACAAAATTAGGAACACTCTTCGTGCATATTTGCCAATCAACATCAAATCTCGGTATTTCCGTTCATTTATTCAGCGTATTGATAAAGCGCTTGAATGCTTCGCCGTCTTTCAAGACGCCTGCATCTTCTAGGACTCGGACGAATTTTTTCCCCACTTCTTTACGCAGGAGAACTTCCGCTTCTTCCCGTCGTGAAACTGGACCATACTGAGCTTTTAATTGTTCGGCCCATACGAGGTGGGAGGAGGCGACATCATGAGCATTGCCCAGCAAAAACTCTTGGATTTCAGCCAGCTCCTCTTTTAAGCGTGGTGGCAAAACGGCAAGCCCCATCACTTCAATTAAACCGATGTTTTCTTTCTTAATGTGATGGACATCTTCATGCGGATGAAAGATTCCCGACGGATATTCCGCAGTTGTCCGGTTGTTCCGCAGCACCAAATCGATTTCGAACAGCCCATTGCGGTTTCTCGCGATCGGGGTGATGGTGTTGTGGGGCGTCTCACCGGTAAAAGCGAGAACGTCCACGGAAGGATCGGAATAATTTCGCCAAGTCTGCAAAATGTCATCAGCCGCATCGACCAAGGCGACGATTTCCTTTCCTTTCAAACGAATAACCGACAGCGGCCATTTTACGACAGATGCCACAATGTCAGGGTAGGCACTCAAACGGAATGAAAACAGATCCTCCGCTTTGGTCATGGCGAATTCATAGCGGCCGGCCTGGTAATGGTCATGGCTCAAAATGGATCCGCCGACAATCGGCAAGTCGGCATTTGAACCGACAAAATAATGAGGGAAAAGTGCCGTAAACGTCAGCAGCCGCTCAAATCCATTGCGGTCAATTTTCATGTCCCGGTGTTCTTCGGAGAGCAGGATGCTGTGCTCGTTATAGTAGACATAAGGTGAATATTGCAGGTACCAGTTTTCTCCGGTAAGTGGGACGTTGATGACGCGGTGGTTTGCCCGCGCCGGATAGCCGACACGTCCTGCATAGCCTTCATTTTCCTTACATAACAGACATTTAGGGTAGCTGAGCGTTTGCTTCATCTCGCGTTCTCTTTTGATTTGTTCCGGATCTTTTTCAGGTTTGGACAGATTGATCGTAATGTCCATCTGTCCGTATGGCGTATCGGTTTTATAAGAAATGTTTTTCTGGATACGGTTCATCTGGATGTAATTGCTGTTTTTGCTTAATTCGTAAAAGTAGTCAGTAGCGGCTACCGGCGATTCAACGTATTTCTCATTAAAGACAGCATTGATGACAGAAGGCCTGGCGACAAAACAATTCATGATAGTTGCGGACAGCATTTCCTTGTCATCAAAAATATCCTCGATAATGCCTTGTTCCACAGCATACGCAACCATATTTTCCAGCAGGTTTGGAATGGTGTCATCTGCCGGTTTGATTTCCTCTTCAGGAAAAGAGGCCAGACCAAGCAGACTCATCACTTGGTTGCGGACGTAATCGGTATCTGCTCCTTCTATCAAATGGGTGTCGAGTGCTTTTTGGATAAGCCCTGCAAGAGTTTGGTGGATCATCGTTCCACTTCCTTTTCATAGCCTGTCGGATGTGCAGAATGCCATTTCCATGCATCGCCAATGATTTTAGCCACTGATGTATGGCGGGGATCCCAGCCCAAGATTTGTCTGGCTTTCTCTGAACCGGCAATCAAAATGCTGGGGTCTCCTGCCCGGCGTGGACCTGTTTTTACAGGAATGTCTTTTCCAGTGACAGAACGGGCAGCCGCAATCATTTCATTCACTGAAAATCCTTGGCTGCTGCCAAGATTAAAGACATCACTGCCGCCATCATTCCTTAAATAATCCAGTGCCAACAGGTGTGCAGAAATCAAGTCTTCCACATGGACATAGTCGCGGATGCAGGTTCCGTCCGGCGTGTCATAATCATCGCCGAAAACCGTAATTTCCTTTCGCTGCCCAAGTGCTGTCTGCAGGATGAGCGGAACCAGGTGGGATTCAGGGCGATGGTCTTCTCCAATTTCAGCTGTTTCGCGTGCACCCGCCACATTAAAATAGCGCAAGGAAACGAATTTCAACCGATGGGCTAATTCCGTCCATTTCATCAATTTTTCCATTGTCAGCTTTGTTTCGCCATAGGTGCTGGTCGGATTGGTCGGCATCGTTTCAGTGATTGGTACAGCTTCCGGCTCGCCATAAGTGGCAGCAGTGGAAGAAAAGACGATTTTCTTTACATCATGATCGACCATGGCTTTCAACAGAACCTGTGTGCCGTAAACATTGTTGTCGAAATATTTTAGAGGGTTTTCCATCGATTCGCCGACCAAAGAGTTGGCCGCAAAATGAAGAACCTCGTCAATCGTTTCGTTTTCAAAGACGCTGTCCAGAAATTCGGCATTCCGAATATCGCCTTCGTAAAAAACAGCTTCAGGATGAACGGCTTGTCGATGTCCTGTTTCTAAGTTATCAACCACAACAACGTTTGTCCCTCGATCGATCAATTGATGGACTGCGTGGGAACCGATGTATCCGGCCCCACCTAATACTAAGACGCTCATGTTCAAAACTCCTCTGCAAGTTCTTTGGCACCATCCGAAATTTTTGCTTCGTAAAAGGAAGGAGGGTATCCGAATTCTTCGCTGTAGGTTTCCGACAGCTTCTCCTTAAAATGTTCAATTTGCGTCTGATGAACGATGGCAATGGCGCATCCGCCGAATCCAGCTCCCGTCATTCGTGCACCAATAACTCCGGGGTGGTTCCAGGCGGTTTCTGCAATCTGATCGAGCTCCGCGCCAGTGACTTCGTAATCGTCACGAAGAGACACATGGGACGCATTCATCAATTGCCCGAATGCTTGAATATTGCCTTGTTCCAGTTGCTGGAGCGCGAGCAAGGTCCGTTCATTTTCATAGACTGCGTGTTTGGCCCGTTTGCGGTTGGTGTCGTTTGTGATCAAGTGTTTATACTGCTCAAACTTTTCGGATGTCAATTCACCTAAACTGCTGATTGGCAGTTCAGTCCGCAAGTCATCCAGCGCTTCCTCGCATTCGGCGCGGCGTTCGTTGTATTTTGATGCAGCCAATGTCCGTTGTTTATTGGAGTTAATGATGACGATTTCATGCTCTTTTAAATCGAGAGGAGCATAGTTGAATTCAAGCGTTTGGCAATCCAATAAAATCGCAAAGTCTTTTTTCCCTTTGCCGATCGCAAACTGATCCATGATGCCGCTGTTGACGCCGATATACTGATTTTCAACATGTTGCCCCATTTGAATCATATGCAAGCGATCAATCTCCAAATCGAATAACCCCTCAAGTACCACGCCTGTCGCCATTTCTATTGAAGCGGAGGAGGAGAGGCCGGCACCGTTCGGAATATCTCCGTAGAACAGAATATCCATTCCATGAGAAATTGAATAACCGTTTTTAATAAAATAATAGATCATGCCTTTCGGAAAGTTTGCCCAGTCATGATCCGGATTATAGGACAAGTCAGCCAGATCGCACTCAATTTTGCCGCGTTCCGGAAAATTCATCGAGTAAAACTGCAGTTTTTGGTCTGTGCGTTGTCGGGCAACGGCATAAGTTCCAAAAGAAATGGCGGCGGGAAATACATGGCCGCCATTGTAATCGGTGTGTTCACCGATCAAATTGATGCGGCCAGGTGCAAAAAAGAAACGCGTCTTAGTAGGGGCTGTTCCAAAGATTTCATGGAACGTCCGAGACAAGTCATGCTGATTCATGATATTCCTCCAATACTTTATAAATTAATTTAATTAACACGAGTATAAAGTAATTTGTTAAACTATTCAATAATAAGATTGAAAGCAGTTACAAATGATATCAGCATGATAAAAACGGAGGAGTTACAATGCGCCAAGGTACCTTTCAATGGATGAAATCGGTGAATAAATCGATGATCCTCAATAAAATAAGAAAAGATGGGCCGATATCGAGAGCGCAGATTGCTCGGGAGACGAATTTGACGCCTCCCACAGTCAGCAGCAATGTTAAGGAATTGATTGAACAAAAAATGGTGGAAGAGAGCGATGTGGGCCAGTCACTGGGCGGACGGAAACCGACGATGCTCGTCATCAACACCGAGGCATTCTATATCATTGGCGTAGATGCGGGACCCGAAAGCATCGAATGCATTGTGGCGGATCTTGCAGGCAAGAGGCTCCAACGGTCAGAAACGAAATTGCAGCTGCCGATCAACAACCGGCAATTCATGGATGCCATCAAACAGGGCATCGCCGACTGTTTGCAAGAGCTGCCGGAAACACAAGATAAAGTCATCGGCATCGGTGTGGCCATGCACGGAGTGGTGGATGTTGCAGCAGGTGTTTCCTTGTATGCACCGAATCTCGGATTGTCCGATATTCCGATCAAAGAAGAATTGGAAAAGGCATTTGGTTTGGAAGTGAAAGTGGAAAATGATGCACGTGCTATGGCTCTGGGAGAATACTGGTTCGGAAATCACGGAGAACTGGAGAGCATGCTGGCAGTCAATATCGGCAGAGGCGTTGGCGCCGGCCTTATCATTGAGGGGAAACTGTATCACGGTTCTTCGGATATAGCAGGAGAAATCGGCCACATGACCATCGATCTGCATGGAGAGATTTGTGAATGCGGAAATCAAGGATGCCTTCAAACATTTGTTACTGGGCCGGCAATTGCCCGGAAAGTGGCTGTCAAAACATCGACAGATTCTCTTACAGCAGAGGACGTCTATGAACAGGCTATCCAGGGGAACGATGATTTTGCTGCGATCCTCACAGAAGCGGGCAAAGCGATGGGCGTCGGTCTGACCAATTTGATTCATATCGTTAATCCAGAAAAGATTGTGTTGGGTGGCGGTGTCTCCAAAGCGGAGAAGTTCATTTTGCCGGCAATACGCGAAACCATCAGAGCTTCTGCTTTGACGCCTTCGGCAAGCCAAACAACAGTGGAGGTCTCTAACTTGGGCGGCGACGCCACATTGATCGGCGCCATCACACTGTTGTTGGTGGACGTTTTTGAGTGAACACAAAGAGAGCTTATTGCTCAACTCGATAATTGCCTGCTCCTAAGCCACACTAGCGCTGGAGCACTCTCCAAAGATATGGAACAAAATAGCGGAGACCATCTCCCTCTCCATAGCGTAGCTTTAAAAACCGTGCTCCTTCGTGCTGCGCACTACGTCGCAAAGACATTGTCCTCGCAAGCTACGGCTAATGTCTTCGCAGCTGTTTTGTGGAATATCGCTAATAGGAATCATTAGTTCAACTTATATACTATAGAAAAAATGAAAAGGCGGAAGATAAAATGGAAGTTACTCAAAAGGTGTTTGGCCATAAAGATAACCAAGAAATCATAATATATACAGTAAAGAATAACCAGGGATTTCAGGTATCCTGCATGAATTACGGCTGCATCATCACTGAAATGCTGGTTCCGGATCGTGATGGAAAGTCGGAAAATGTAGTGTTAGGTTTTGACACATTCAATGAATACGAAAATAATCCGCATTATTTTGGCGCGGTGGTTGGACGTTTTGCTGGACGGATAAAAGAAGGAACTTTTAAAATTGGGGAAACCGCTTATCAAGTAGCTCAAAATTCCAATGGCCAGCATCTGCATGGAGGCCCGAAAGGCTTTCATTCTATTGTCTGGAAGTCAAAAGTCATCAAAAATGAAGAAGAAGCAATCATTGAATTCACGTATTTCAGCCCGGACGGCGAAGAGGGATTCCCGGGCAATTTGTCCATGACCGTCCGTTATATTCTCAAAAACGGCAGCAACCAGCTGACCATTTCCTATTCGGGTAAATCAGACAAGACCACCTTATTGAATGTCACCAACCACTCTTATTTTAATTTGAGCGGGAATTTCAAGCGGACCATTCTGGATCATGAATTGACGATGAACAGTGATCAGTACCTGGAATTGGATAGAGCGTTGCTGCCGACAGGGACGCTGGTTTCAGTGGAGGAAGATGAACTTTTCGATTTCCGAAACGGCAGAAGCATAAGAGCAGCAACAACGGCGGAACATCCGCAGGCCCAACTTGCCGGAAATGGCTATGATCATCCGTTTATGTTGAATAGCGATGACCAGCCTGCAATCGAATTGGCGGATAGAGAAAGCGGCCGGAAACTTCAGGTAGAAACAACTGAACCGGCAGTGGTTTTATACACAGGAAATGGTGTGGGCGGACCCTACTCAATCAAAGGAACGGAAGCACAAGACTATCTGGGGCTGTGCCTTGAAACGCAAGGACCACCGGATTCGGTGCGCCATCCTCATTTTTCATCCGCTATCTTGAAAGCTGATGAAGAGTTCAAATCGGAAACGACGTATACTTTTTCTTCTATATAATTGTTATTCGAACCGTCAATGAATCTTTTTGGAGAAAGAAGTGTTTGTATGATTGAAAACCTGAAGAAAATTTACCCTTCATTGATCCTGAATGAGGAGGGCAACCAGGACTTGGATTTCAGTCATCACTGGTTCATGACAGACAACAGTGAAATCGTCGGGATCCCTAAAAACCAAATGACTTCAAGGGATTTATCGGTAGTAGCTGCCTTTCTGAAGCCGTATCATCATGAATTTCCGGTCCAAACAAGTGAAGAGCAGAAGTGGAGAAAAATGGTCGATTCGGAAGAGCCTGCCGGAGCGGAAAGCGTAGAAGCCGGGAGTCCTTATCGCTTTGTTTATTTTTCAATTAAGAAAAATCAAATCAGTCCGGGTGTCTTCAAAGACGCCATCCACGATTTGTTTCCGGAAAAAGTACCGATTCTTTGGGAGAATGGGCATGAAGGAATTCTTGTGGAATACGGATCCGTGGGGAAAGAAGCGATTCGATATGAAGAAATCATCGATGTCTTGATGAGTGACTTGTATATAAAAATCAACTTTCTGGTCGGACCGTTCAAAGAGACCGTGGAAAATGCGCCTCATTACTATTCATTCATGCTGACGGCCGCGAAATCCATTTTTTTCAATTCCAACAAGGCAGTAGCGAATTTTAGTGACGCTGTTCCTTATTTGCTGATTGACCAAACGGGAAAAGAACAAGCCCGAGGGATTCGTGAAATGATTTTGCAAAGTTATGCAGATGATGAAGAAACCTTGAGAATGATTGAAGTGTTTACACGATGCAATTTGAATATATCGGAAACGGCGAAAGCTTTGCATCTTCACCGCAACAGCCTTCAATACCGGCTCGATCGTTTTACAGAAAACACAGGAATCGATATCCGGAAATTCCATAACGCCATGGCTGTTTACCTTGCGCTGCTTGTAAAGCCGACAGTTTAATATGGTGATGATAAACACAAATCAGACTACAGGCTATGTTTTTATTCCGAATTAAGCGGCTGGTTTAATTTGTCATAAAGCTGTCTTTTTTTGGACAATTCTAGACTTCTTCCTGCTTTATAATAGGAGAATTGGAAGGAGTTTTTGTTGATGGCAAAGTATTTATATAGATTGGGCCAATGGTCGATCCGGCACGCAAAGGCTGTTATTTTCGCAGCTGTGGCCTTGCTTCTCGTCATGGGCGGCCTTGTATTGGGGTTTGGATTTGAATTTGATGAGGATTTATCGATCCCTGGTACTTCTTCTCAGGACACCATTGAATTATTGAAAGAAGAATTTCCGGAAGTAGGGAATGCCGGTGGACAGATTCACATGGTCTTTAAGGCACCTGAAGGAAAAACATTGCTGGATCCGGATGTACAGGGAAAGCTTAGCGAAGTAGTCGCGGAAGTTCAGTCAGACAAAGCGGTGGAGATGATTTATACGCCGGAAATGCTGCAGAACTATAACGCCGATCAAACGATTGCATTTGCGATGGTTTCCTACGATTCAGTCGCAGTAGAGGTCTCACAGGATTCGATTGACCGGGTTCAAGAGGCGATCCAAATTACTGAAGACGCTGGAATCCAGACGGAATTATCCGGTGATGTCGAAGTAAATCCATTCAAAATGGAATTTGCGACAGAAGTCCTCGGTGTCATGGCAGCGTTTATTATTTTATTCTTTACTTTCGGTTCACTGCTGGTTGCAGGTATGCCGATCGTGACTGCCGGAGTGGGCTTGGTGATCGGGCTTCTCGGAATTGTCTTCGGGACGAATTTCACATCGATTTCAACGGTCTGTTTGTCGCTTGCAGCGATGCTTGGACTGGCAGTGGGAATCGATTATGCGTTATTCATCCTATCGCGTTTCCGCCAGGAATATGCAAGAGGCTATTCCGTTAACCAGGCGATTGCAATTGCCAACGGTACGGCAGGAAGCGCGGTCGTGTTTGCCGGCTTGACGGTCGTCATTGCACTGATCGGTTTAGCGATTCCGCAAATTCCGTTCCTTGCCATGATGGGCTTTACGGGTGCGCTTTGTGTATTCATTGCCATCATCGTGGCCATTACGGTTGTACCGGCTGTTATTTCTTTATTCGGCAGTCGCATGACACCGCCGGTTGACCGCAAGAGAACATTGGGTGAAGGTTTTGCAGAACGGGTGAAATTATCCGGGAAGTACATGAACGGCTGGGCGAAATTGATCAATAAATTTCCGGTAGTTGTTGCACTTGCAGGTACGCTGGTCCTCGGTGTGATTTCAATTCCGTTTTTCAATATGGAACTGGGCTTGCCGGATGACGGTTTCTACGGTGAAGATACCAACGAACGGCAAGCGTATGATTTATTGAAAGAAGCATACGGTGAAGGCTATCACGCTCAACTCGTTGTTGTGGCGAAAGCGACAGATGAAGACGGCGAAGTGATGTCGAAGCTTGAAACTTTGCAGCAGGACATTTCGGGGATGGACAATGTCAATTACATTGCCAATGTCATTCCGAAAGAAGCCGGTGATATGGCGGTTATCCAGCTGTATCCGGTAACAGGGCCGAATGACTCGGAAACCAAGGATTTGGTGAATGAAATCCGCAGTGCTTCTGCGGAATATGAAAAAGACGGCATGGAATTATTGGTTACGGGAACGACTGCCGCGAATATCGATATTTCCGATAAACTCAGTGAAGCCTTGCCGATTTTTGCGGCATTGATCATCGGCTTGGCGTTCATCTTATTCATGATCGTCTTCCGTTCGATCTTGGTGCCATTGAAAGCGGTGCTTGGATTTGTGCTGTCACTTGGTGCCACTCTCGGATTTGTGACATGGGTGATTCAAGACGGCAATTACCATGAGCTGTTCGGTTTTGCAGCAGCAGGACCGGTGCTGAACTTCCTGCCGATTATTGTAGTGGGTATTTTGTTTGGCCTGGCGATGGACTATGAGATGTTCCTGGTCAGCCGCATGCGTGAAGAATATACCCATTCCGGCAACGCGCGAAAAGCTGTACTTGCTGGACTGCGGGACAGTGGCGGCGTAGTCACAGCTGCGGGACTGATCATGATTGCCGTATTTACTGGCTTCATGATGGCTTCGGACCCGATGGTCAAAGTGATGGGCATGGCGCTTGCGTTCGGCGTATTGTTTGATGCATTTATTGTGCGGATGATGATTGTGCCGGCTGTTATGATCCTTTTGGGAGACGCCGCATGGTACTTGCCGAAATGGCTGGATAAACTTCTTCCGAACATCGACGTTGAAGGCGAAGCCATTATGGAGACTATGGATGAGCCTGAGCGTTTGAATAAGAAGAAGCCGGTTGAAGTGGAGAATATTTAACTTTCACTTCCTGCTTTAGCCAAACAAAATAGTAATAAATTAAGCTGTTCAAAGCGGTTCGCCGCTTTTGGACAGTTTTTTTTGTTTGTTCAGTAATGTATTCTAGTCTTCTTAATAACTTGAAGTAATGATGCACGGTAGTCGATATTAGAATAATATATGTATAGAAAAAGAAGAGAGGGAAAGAGTTTGAAGAAAACAGGAGAAGAACCTTTTATTATTAATAATGCTGATGCTGGAATTAAACTGTTAGATTTTTGGCAGTGGAATCAATCTGATTTGCTTAATAATGCATTGAGAGGTAAAATCGCAGAATTTATTGTAGGAAAGGCTTTAAATGCTGTGGAAGGAGTTCGTTTGGAATGGGATGCTTTCGATTTGATTACTGCTGAAGGCATTAAAGTGGAAGTGAAGTCAGCCGCTTATTTACAGTCATGGAAGCAAAGCAGAAATTCAGTTATCCAATTTAGTATACGACCCGCTTTAGCATGGGAAGCCAGTACCAATACATATGCAACAGAAGTAAAAAGAAATGCAGACGTTTACGTATTCTGTCTGCTTAAAGAACTGGATCGAAGCGCTGTGAACCCATTGGATTTGAATCAGTGGAAATTCTTTGTGCTGCCCACTGAACAAATCAATCTCGAAAAAGGAAATCAAAAAATGATTGGTTTGAATAGCTTGTTGAAAATGAATCCTGCTATTACGGACTTTACAGGATTAAAAGCCGCTGTTTTAAATTGTAATGCAAAATGAAAGGTTCCTATAGAATCAGTCTTTAATGATCATTCAACTGTAAAAAATCCACTGAAGAAAAAGCTTGGCTTTTCTCCAGTGGATTTCTTGTATTCTATTCTTTTTCCGTCAAGAACGTAATGACCAAAAACAGCAGGAATGCCAGCAACAGCAAGCTTCCGCCTACGATGAAAAAGATCATGACAAAGGTTTCATTCCAATTGAATGGGTTCAGGTTATACAACCACATGCCGCTGGTCAAGGTAAAGGCACCGACCATGCCGAGTACACTGTGGATAGCGACAAGTTTTTTGAATTTGATCGTATAGACCCGGTAGAAGATGCCCCAAGCAAAGACCGATAACCAGCCGACAAGCAAGATGTGGGCATGGATTGGACGCAGGCTGTAATCCATTTCTCCAGCCATTTGCGAACCAAGAAATGTACCGAACAAGCCAAAAATGGCTGAAAAGCGTATTAAACGAAGACTCCAAGTTTTTTCCATAATAAAACCTCCAACTTAGTATTGTGTGGGAACGGGATGCGGGAAGGCCAGGATAAATTCACTTCCTGTGCCCAGCCGGCTATTAACCCGAATGGTGCCATGGTGCAAGGTGACGATTTGGTGCACAATCGACAGCCCAAGTCCGGTGCTGTCTTTTTTGCGTGCGGCATCGACACGGTAGAAGCGATCGAACAACTGCGGCAAGGCGTCTTCCGGAATGCCTTGTCCGCTGTCTTTAAATGTAACGGTGATGCCGGTATCGTCCGACTGCAGGATGATTTCGATGCTGCCGCCGGGTTTATTGTATTTGATGGCGTTGGTCAACAAGTTGTCCCAGACATTATCAAGCAGTTCGGCATCGCCGCGGAAACGTGTTGGAGCGAGCTGGTAAGACAGGTTGATGTCTTCTTCTTCAAGCCGCCAGCGGTATTTCCGGACGACGCCTCTCAATTGTTCATCCAGCTGGAACTCTTTTGTTTTCATCGGATAAGCACCTTGGTCGAGCGATGTCAGCAGCAGCAATTGGCGTGTCAAGCTGGACAACCGCTTGGCTTCCTGGTCGATGATGGACGTATACGCTAGACGGTCGTTGTCGGAAAGCCCCGGTGACTTCAACAGATCCGCGTAGCCCTGGATGTTCATCAACGGCGATTGGAAATCATGTGACACGTTGCTGATGAACGATTTACGTGCCAAGTCGTTGTGCTGCAATTGTTTCTGCATCAAATTGAAGCTTTCAGAAAGCTGGCCAATTTCATCATTGCGCCGAATATCAAGCGGAAAGCTGTAGTTCTCGCGGGCAATATGTTTGGTCGCTTCTGTCAGCTGGACAATTGGCCGCGTCAATTGTCGCGCCATCCAGATCATGCCGATGATGCTGACAAGTGCAATTGCCACTACAAAGCCGATCAGGACGGAATGGATATCCGTCGAAACAAGCTTGGTATCGGGCCGGATGAACAGGCCATAAGGTTCACCGCTTCTTTCAAACGGCACACCGACTGTATTGTGCAGTTCATTGGTGAAATGGCCGATCATGAAAATGTCATCTGTGAAATTGTCCAGTCCCGTATAGACTTCATTTTCCGACAGAACCTGTTCGGCCTGTTCAGGAAACGCGGTATCGTCAAACGGTTTGCCGAAAAACTGCATCTCTCCGGAGCTGTCGACAAGCGCAATCTGGTAGCCAAGCTTTGCGACTGCCTGCAGGTAATTGGTGAAACTTTCATCCGAATACGGCACGTTTTGTACGGTGCTGATAATTTCTTCGGCAATGGCCACGTTTTGTTCGATCGTTTCATCTTTAGTGACCGTCACATAGAAGATATTGGCGATGGAAAACCCAATGAGGATGCTGATGGCCAGAATGAACAGCGTAGCGACAGTGAATTGCCGGTACAAAGTTTTCATTTTGAAGCCTCCAGCTTATAGCCGATTCCACGCAATGTGTGGATTTCAACATCAGCTCCGTAACGCTTGAGGCGGTCCCGGATCCGGTTGATGTGGGTATTCAAAGTCATTTCGCTGCCTTCGTGTTCTTCGCCCCAGACATAATCCATCAGCAATCCGCGGGGAGTGGCCAGATTGACGCGCGAAACCAGCAGCGACAGCAACTCGAATTCCTTCAGCGGCAAAATCAGTGTTTCTTTGCCGATGGTCACTTCGAAGTTCCGGCGATTGATCGATAGGTTTCCGGCCTGCAGATTCTCCTGGACAGAACGCTCCGAGCGTCGCAGGACAACGGCGACGCGAAACAGCAATTCCTTCGGTTCGAAAGGCTTGACCATGTAATCCTCGGTTCCGGACAGGAAGCCTTTTTCCTTATCCTCGAGCTGGCCTTTTGCTGTCAAGAGAATCACGGGAATATTGAGGTCCTGGGTCAGGATACGGGTCAGCTGAAACCCGTCCATGCCCGGCATCATAACGTCGACGATGGCCAGGTCAACAAGTTGGTCCTCAAGCAGCAGCAAGGCCTGTTCTGCATCATTTGCTTTAAAGACGGTATAGCCTTCTTTGCTGAGGTGAATTGCGACCAGCTGCTGGATATAAACATCATCGTCCACGACGAGTATTTTCATGCGGATTCCTCCCATTCAATCAGAAAGCCCGGCACATGGGTGGCCGGACTTTCCACTCTCTATATTATGCAGGGTTTACTTGTCTTTTTCAAAAAACAATATCAAAGCTGGAAGAAGCATGCCGCGCACCAGGAAAGTATCAATCAAGATTCCGATTGAAACCATGAAACCGAATACGAACAAATCAGCGATTGGCATAGTAGTCAATGCGGCAAAAGTGGCGGCCAGGATGATGCCGGCAGAAGAGATGACACCGCCTGTATGGCTGATGGCGATTTCCAGGGCTTTTTTGACTTTGTGTGATTTCCGTTCTTCGATAAAGCGTGAAACCAGGATAATGTTATAGTCAATGCCAAGTGCTACCAGGAAGATAAACGCATATACCGGTACACGTGTACTGATGGCCTCATAGCCGAACAACACATCGACCAGGAAAATTCCCAAGCCGAGCGCCGACAAGTAAGAAAGCAAAATCGTCGCCATCATATAGATCGGCATTTTCCAAGAGCGGGTCAGGACGAACAGCAATACCAAAATCAATAAGGTTTCAAGTACAACAATTTTGTAGATATCGCTATTGTTGACTTCCCGTTCATCAACGAGTTTCGGTGTAATGCCGCCGAAATGCGTGTCTCCGTCAATGGACGCACGATCAAGCAAAGCGCCGCTGTCGTTCCGCAGTTGTTCCACGAAATCAAGGGCTTCTGTCGAATACGGATTCATCGATAAGGCAATGTTGTATTTCACTGCTTCGCCATTATCAGTTTGGCCGGACAAACGGGCAGAAGCAATTTCGCCATAAGCAGTCAGCTCTTCAGAAAGAGCGGCTGCGGCTTCTTCTGTAATCGGCTCATCCCCAACAACCAATAGGGTGGAAGGCGCAATTTCGCCTTTGTCGAATTTCTGTTCAACAATTTCATAACCGACACGAGAAGGCATGTCTTCCGGGAATGATTTCACTGTATCGAATTCAAACTCCAGATTCACAATATTCAATGCTGAAACAATCATCAGAACGGCGACAAGTCCGCCGGAAATCAAAGGTTTGTTGACGACGAATTTCGCAACAGGTCCCCAGATTCCGTGTTTCACTTCTGAGGATTGGCCATATTTCGGCACTTTCGGCCAAAATGCTTTGCGGCCGAATAACGTGAATAAAGCCGGAATCAGCGTAATCGAAGCAATCATGATAACGAAAACAGCCGTACCGAAAATCGGTGCAAAATTTGCATAGTCACGGAAGTCTGCAAAGAACAGCACAAGCATGGCTGCAAGAACAGTACCGCCAGCGAAGAACACCGGTTCACCCGTTGCCCGCATGGCATGTTTCATGGCTTCGTGTTTGCTTTCGTAATGGTTCAATTCCTCACGGAAGCGTGAGAAAACGAACAGCGAGTAATCGATTACAGCCGCAAACAGCAGGATGCTCATGATCGAAGTCGTTTGGCTGGTCAGTTCCAATCCGCCAGAGCCCATGAAGGCAAGCGTCTGGTTAACCACCTGATAGACGATCACTGTCGCCAGAAGTGGAATGAATGCGAGTAGCGGCGAGCGGTAGATGACGATCAACAGTACAAGAATGATCAGGACTGTTGCAATCAACAACACAAAATCCGCTTCTTCAAACAATTTGACGGTATCGCCTGCAATGCCGGCAGGACCGGTAACGTAGAATTCCATCGAACCGGAATCAGCTGCGATGTCGCTGCCGATTTCAGAAGCTTCGTCATTGATTTCCGCAAAGTCGGCACTGCCGAGCCCTGCTTCAAGTGACATTGGAATAATCATTGTTGTATTGTCTTCGGAATAAAAACCTTCCAAAGCAGGAGGTGGCAATTGGCTTATGTCGACAATTGAGTCGATGCCTTTAATGTTTGCCTCTGTAATGCCTGTCAGAATTTCCTGGACAGTTTCGGGATTGACATCGCCTTCGCTGTTATGGAAAACGAGAATGCCAGGCGTTCCTTGGTCGTTCGGGAAATATTCTTTCAGTTTCTGGTCCGCGATAATTGATTGTGCATCATCGGGCAGTGATTGGAAATTGGCCACTTTGTAATCATTGAGTCTCGGTCCCATGCTGAGTGCAATCATTAGGACAAGCCAGACGATGATGGTGATCCACATGCCTTTTTTGGTCGATACCCAATCAGTGATTGGATTCAGGAATCTGTTCATTGCTTATTTCTCCTCTCTCTATAACATTTCTGATTTATCATAAAGGATGAATATAAATTGAATATCAATTTTTGATGGCAGAGATTTGAACAATAGAATTGTGTGTGTGCCAGGCACGCACACAATTGCATTCATGTACGAAAAAAAGACGGTGCGAGTAACTAGTCAAGTTACCTGCAACGTCTTTTCATATATGTTTACATCTTGATGGTAATGCGTTTTGTCATCAGGCGCGTGGAAATCAGCAAGACGGCAACCAAAATGAGTGAACCGGTGATGGCTAAAGCTGGTCCAGCTTCTGCAGGAATATAAGGTACCCAAGGAATAATGGAACTCAATCCACTGTCTCCAAGGAAATAGCCATTGAGGCTGAGAGCAGCAACCGCAATTCCGACGAAAACAAAGCCGATGATCCAGCCAAAGCGGTAATAGCCGATTCCAATCAGCCAACCGATCAAGTAATAAGTGAAAGCGTTGATAAAAAACGTGACGGTGGCCGAAAGCCATCCGGATGACGGATAGAACGCGCCGACACCATCTGTGCCAATGGGCAGTGCAGCGAAGCCTGAAATAAAGTGCTCAATGCCGTTGACAGCGAGCGGCACTAAAGTGACAGCCGCCGCCAATGCAAGTGCGGATAAAACGGTACCCATATACAAATCCTTGCGTGTGATGCCTTGCTGCACATAGTAGCCAAGAAAGCCATAGGCTGCGATAATCCCGCAGACCAGCATGAAGATCGCTACAGAATAGCTTGAAAAGGCGAAGAAGGGATCAACGCTGGCATCGTTTCTGACTACGATGAACATGCCGATGATGTGTGCGGCAATCAAAAATGAGAAAAACCAAATCGCCCATTTAAACTGTTCGTAAAAGAGGTCGAAAGCAACTTTTGGATACAATTTTAATTGTTTCATCTTAATGCGCCTCCTCTGTTAAGTGGATGAACAGGTCCTGCAGCGGCACTGGGCCGATTTCAAGGCCTTGTTCCCGTGCGGCGAGTTGGTTCTGTTCAGTCAGCGTACCGTAAACCATAACTGATTTCGTGCCGCCCAGCCTTTGTTCGTTCAAAACTTTCATGCCGGCGACAAAATCATCAACCTGATCGGCTGATCCTGTAATCGAAGCACCTTGAGCAGAAAGGGTTTCATATTCCTCGTTCAGCAAGAGGTTTCCTTGATCGATGATGACGACCTTATCGAAAAGGTAATCCATTTCCGACACCAGATGAGTGGAAAGAATGAAGGTCCGCGGATATTCTGCCTGGTCCGCTAGAATTTCCTCATAGAAGATTTGGCGTGCCGGTGCATCCATTCCCAGATAGGCTTCATCGAAAATTGTCACGGGCGTGCGGCTCGCAAGTCCGATGACCACATTCAACGCTGACTGCATGCCTTTGGATAATTTATGGGCAGGCTTGTCGAGCGGCAGTTTAAAGCGCTTCAGTAAATGGTTGGCGTAATCTTTGTCGTAGTTTGGGCGATACCTTTCCGGAAATTCAAGCAAAGCAGGAATCTTTTCGTATTCGTCTGCATAGTCCTTTTCATAAATGAACGAAATCTGCTGCATCTTCTCTGGATTTTCAAAGACTGGTTCACCATCAATCTCTATTTGGCCGGTTGTCGGTTCACGGAAAGCCGCGAGCAAAGACAGAAGGGAAGTCTTGCCAGCACCGTTGCGCCCGATGAGGCCGTGGATCTTGCCAACTTCCAGCGCCAGTGAAATGTCCTTTAATGCTTCAAATTTCCCGAATTTCAACGTGACATTTTTCATCTCTATTTTGGCAGCCATCATCCTTCACTCCCTTTCGTGTTTTTGATCAGGTCAATAATTTCTTGTTGGGAAATGCCAAGCTTCTTTGCTTCCTGAATGAGACTCCTGACGTAATTGTCGACAAATGCTTCTTTGCGCTGTCCGACCAATGTCTGTTTTGCTCCTTCTGCTACAAACATCCCAATCCCTCTCTTCTTAAATAAGATTCCTTCTTCCACCAGCTGGTTGATCCCTTTTGAGACAGTCGCATGATTGATCTTATAAAAATTGACGAGCTGATTGGTCGATGGTGCCTGATCTCCTTCTTTCAGCTGATCATTGACAATTTGGTCTTCAATCAATTCACGGACCTGCAAAAAAATTGGTTTACTCGAATCAAACGCATTGCTCACTGAAAACACCTCCTGAACCCTTCTGGCTGTATGGTTATATACTTATGTGTATAACCATATATCCGCTTGACTTATTTGTCAATTATTTTGTGTCATTTTTAAAACAATAGAACGAAATAAAAAGGTGTTGCACAAGCTGCTTTTCGCAGTTCAGGCAACACCTTTTGTTTACACTATTCCTGCATCTTAAAAATAACTAGTTATTTTCAGTTCTTCACAATCTGGTCGCCAAGCTTTTCCTTGCTCATCATAAACGCGACAATGAGCGCCAGAACAGCAGGGACGATCGCCCATAGGAATGTGCTCGCAATGGAAGAAGAAAGGGCATCCGTCAATTGGGCTGACAGTTCGGCAGGAATATTGGCACGTCCTTCAGCAGACAATAGGGCACGGGAGTCTCCAGTAAAGCTGGCAGCTCCGGCTCCAAAATTTTCGGTCATATTACGCGTGAACGCATGGCTTTGGATAATCCCGAAAATGGTGATGCCGATGGTCATCCCGAATGTACGCAGGAAGCTGACGGTGGAAGTTGCGGCACCGCGTTTGCGTACTGAAAACGGATGGATGGCGGCTGATGGCAGCACGGAGAAGGATGCGCCAATGCCAAGTCCGGCAAGAATCATAAAGAAGACCACCAGGAATCGTGATGTATCAATCGATAAAGTGGCAAGCAAAATCATGCCGACTGTCAGTAGAGCGAGTGTCGGAATCAAGAATGAGCGATAAGCGAACTTGGCCATCAAGGCGCCGCCGATCGAAGCACTGACAACCGAGCCGACCATCATCGGCAACAGAACGAGTCCGGAGTTCGTCGCATTCCCTCCTTGAACCCCTTGGATATAGAACGGGATGTAAACCGAAGCCGTGATGAAAGCAGCACCGCTGAAAATCGAAATGAGGCCACTTGTCGCAAAGAGGCGTTCTTTGAACATGCTGAAATCGATGACCGGTTCATCAGCGCGACGTTCTGCAATGATGAAGATGATGGCGAGTACAGCAAAGCCGGCGAATAAACCGAAGCTTTGAGGAGATACCCACGCAAATTCCTTGCCGCCCAGTTCCACTGCAAACATCAGGCAGACAACTGCGCCGACAAGTGTAGCAGCACCGAGCCAGTCGATTTTTTGTTCGGCATGTTCGAGTGACTCTTTATAGAAGAAAGCCACCATTATGAAAGCAATTAAGCCAAGTGGAATGTTGATATAGAAAATCCATGTCCAGTTGATATATTCCGTGATATAAGCACCCAGCAAAGGACCAAAGACGCTGGAAATCCCGAATACGGCACCGAACATGCCGCTCATTTTGCCGCGTTGTTTTAACGGCACAACGTCAAACATGATCGTGAATGCAATCGGCATGAGTGCTCCGCCGCCGATTCCTTGAATCGCACGGTAGATGATCAATTCATTGATGGTATCCGCTGTACCGCAAAGCACCGAACCGATCATGAAAACCAGTAACCCGAAAATGAAAAAACGTTTGCGTCCATACATATCGGAAAGTTTACCGAAAATCGGCATTCCCGCCATCTGTGCGACCAGATAAGCGGAAGTGACCCAGACGAATTTATCGACACCGCCCAGTTCCCCAACGATTGAAGGGAGCGCCGTCGTGACAATCGTGTTGTCCATGGATGCCACTAAAATCGCCAGCAGCAATCCCCCAATAACTACTTTAATATTGCTTTGCCCTTTATTGTTCATTTTTTCGCCTTCCATTTCTTTCAATTTAATTTTGGATGTTCATATCATAATCCTATAGAATAAAGAAAACCAAATTTGAAGGCTCGAATTTGTACCAAACTCGAAAGTTTTTTTGAGTTTTTATGATTAAGGCCTGCTTTGTATAAGTCCTTGGTTCTTTTGTTCTGTCTGCTTTTTATCTTTTAGAGCCAGCATATTCTGGTGATTGCGCAATTTATTGATTGTGGACCACTTTAACTCTGTAAAACGAAGCGCCTCTATCTTAAGAGGCGTTTTTATTTTGCTTAGGTGAGTTTAAAGAATGGTAAAATTTTAGTAGTGAAAAATAAGTGAAACGTTTTGAAGTGCCGCTGTCTCTAATTAATAAAGGGAGGATGAGGTGGATGCAGCACGATGAGGACATGATTGCAGCAGCAATTCGAGGCGATCGCTTAGCGCTTCAGAAATTATTGAAATTAGAAAAAGAGAAATTATACCGCATGGCCTATACATATGTGAAAAACGAAGATGAGGCGTTGGAAATTTTTCAGCAGACTGTTCTTCAGGCCATTGAGTCAATCCATCAATTAAAGAATCCGGCTTACTTCTCGACTTGGTTAACACGCATCTGTATCAACAAAGCTCTGACAGCTTTGAAGAAAAACAAAAAGCTCGTTGTAATGGATAAAGTGGAAGAACAAGTACTGGAGATGGATTCCTCTGCAGATATAGCTCAGCAATTGGATGTGGCAAATGCCTTGGGTTTATTGTCGGAGAAATACAAGACGGCGCTGATGCTGCGGTATTACCAGGATTTTTCTGTAAAACAAATAGCGGAAGTAATGAACTGTGCGGAAGGATCGGTAAAGACGCTTATTCACCGGGGGCTGGCATTGCTGAAAAAGAATTTGAAGGGAGTGTATGCAGATGAACGGCAAAGAGATTTCAATTAAGAAAGCGATGGAACAGATCGATGTGCCGGAAGATCGTTTGGATGCAATCATTGAACAGGCATTCTTTGAAACTTCTGCTGCTAAAAAGAAGAAACAGCGTAGATGGCTGGCGCCGGCTGTCGCAGCCTCAGTCCTTTTTATCGGCAGTTCTGCTGCAGTTCTGACAGCCTCACCAGTACTTGCCAACTACATGGCGCAGATCCCAGTCATCGGCAATGTGTTCGCCATCTTTTCAGAGGAAGAGAGAGGGTTGTTGGAATATGAGCGCTTCAGTGAAGATGTGGGGTTGTCGCAAACAAGCAATGGCATTACAATTTCCATTGAACAGGCGGTGTACGATGGAACAAAAGTGACGTTCACATATACAGTTGAATCAGATCAAAAACTGGATTCTTCAGCGCATTTAACGGGATCTCCAATCTTACTTGAAGCAGAAGGGCCCACTGGCGGCATGGAATGGGAGCCGGTGGAAGGCGGAATTGCGGGTATTGCAGAAATCCTCCATCTTGATGAGGAGGCAAAACAGGTCAATGTCCAGTGGGAGCCTGTAAGCCTCTATACTGAACATGGGGAAATTGTGGGAGACTGGAAATTTGAGTTCGCGGTGGCGCAGCTGAAAAACTTAGAGCCTCTTATTTTAGATCAGAAAGTGAGCAATAACGGCGTCTCTGTGCACTTCGATAAAGTGACTTTTACAGACATCTCAGTAAATATTGCCTACCAGCAATTAGTGGAACCATCATTACTGCAGGACTGGCAGTATGTAGAAGCTGAACTGCTTGCCCAGGACGATTTGGGAAATGTTTATCCCGTTCCCTATAATGGCGGAACTACGCCAGGAGGTTCGCGAACAGCAGAAGATTTGGAATGGACAGCCACCGTTCGAGGATTGTCGCCAGAAGCGAAAACGCTGACCTTTTATCCGTTTGCGCACATCAGCAGGGTGGCTGAAGGAGGAGAACCAGATGCGAAGCGCATTGAATTTGATGCAGTAGAGATAGATTTGGTTGAAAGAACCCACTCTCTAATCGAAAATCCGGTATTCCCTGAATTGGAAGAAAAACAGGAGTGAAATCAGAACGAAACCCGCATCTGCCTGATCCGTAAGAGCGGGATTTATTTCATTGAAGCGACTGATATCGGTGAAATACAAGTGATAGGATTAATATCCACGGCAAGGGGTAAACTATCATTAAAATCTTTATTATTGGAGGAATCAGCAATGGCTAGAAAAGGCACAGCGGGGAAAACACCAGAAAAACACGTAGGCGCACCTGAATCGGGAATCGATAAAGCCATCAATAAAACAAAAGAAGTTTTTGACGGTGAAAACGAAGCCACTGATTATGAAGAAGTCAAAGGGAAAGAAGAAATGAAAGACGCGAAAGAACATTCTAAAAAAGTAGCGAATAAGAAGAATGAAGATAGCGAGAGAAATATTTAATCGAAAAGTGAAAAGGCACTGCCCCTACCCATTCAGGTTAGCGGCAGTGCCTTTTTAATTGCGCGGGTGCCTGGCACTCACACAATTAATTTTATTTTTATATAAAGTATAGAACGTTGAATAGTAGTTATTCTCAAACGGTTTTCTCACAAGGTATACACGCGATTAGCCATTCAATTTGTTAAAGGAATAAAATGAATAAAATCAAAACCTATTCATTCAACTGTTTGGCGGAAAGGTGGAGATGAGTAATTGCTCGAAAACCTGGCAGAGCAACTGCAGAAAAGGGAAATCCTTTTTAAAGTGCTTAATGGGAAGGATATGAATAAGTATGAATAATAGCTGGGGATTCCTGTTATTTCTCTGGAGGAAGGTTTTTAAGAGTGCTGCCTGAAAAAATGAATAAAAATATGAATTATAGGAATATAGATTTGGCCGATTATTAACTGCTATGGATGGAACCTGGTTCGTAGATTGGTTTCCCGGAAGAAAGTAAATCGGGCCTGACCTTTTCTATCGAAAGAAAAAGGTCTTGTTTTTCAATAGACAGGGTAGAGTCAAAGAAAGGAGTGATAGGAATGCTGACTGCAGAATTGCTGAAGCGATTAGATGCCAAAGAACAGCGCATCATTGACATACGGAGACACCTCCACGAACATCCGGAGCTGTCGTTTGAAGAAGAGAAGACAGCTGCCTATATTGAGGATTTCTATAAAGTGGTGGCGGTTGATTCGGTGGAGACGAATGTCGGCGGCCACCGGGGCATTGTGGTAACCATAAAAGGCGAAAAATCTGGCAAAACCATTGCGGTCCGTGCAGATTTCGATGCCTTGCCGATTCAAGAGGAAACGGATTTGCCCTTCGCATCCAAAACAAAAGGTGTTATGCATGCTTGCGGACACGATGGGCATACGGCTTATATGTTGGTTCTTGCCGAAACACTGGCTGAAATGAAAAAGCAATTGGCGGGGACGATTAAGGTTATTCATCAGCCGGCTGAAGAAATGCCGCCGGGCGGAGCGATCGGCATGATTAGAGCTGGCGTGCTTGACGATGTGTCGGCCGTATTCGGCATCCATGTTATGTCGACGATGGAAGCCGGAAAAATTTTTTACAGAAGCGGCAATACCCAAACCGGGCGTGCACGCTTTAAGCTGCATATCCAGGGAAAAGGCGGCCATGGTTCTTCTCCGCACATGGCGAATGATGCCATTGTGGCAGCAAGTTCTTTTGTCATGAATTGCCAGACCATCATCAGCCGACGGATGGATCCGTTTGATACGGCAGTGGTGACAATCGGCTCATTCGACGGCAAAGGGCAATTTAATGTCATCAAGGATGCTGTCGCACTGGAAGGCGATGTCCGGACGATGTCCCAGGAATCCCGTGAGCTGGTTGAAGCGCAGGTGCGCCAGTTTGCGGAAGGGCTGGAAACTTCTTTCGGCGTTCAGGCGACACTGGAATATGCGAATGATTATCCGGTCCTCTATAACGATCCTGAAATTACCGGGCAAGTTCGCCAGGCGATTGAAGAAGCGAATATCCCGGAAGTAACAGCAGTTGAAGAAGTGGCGCCACAGCCCCCTTCTGAGGATTTTGCCTATTACCTGGAGGAAAAGCCGGGCTGTTTTTTCTATGTGGGTGCAAAACCCTTAGGAAAAGAAGCATATCCACACCATCATCCCAAGTTTGAAATTGACGAGAAAAGCTTGTTGATCAGCGCGAAGGCAATGGCTGCAGTGGCAGCGGATTTTTGTCGAGAAAAGAAAGATGATTGAGTTCTCTTTTTGAATAAAGATCTGAATAATCTTGCAACTTATTTACAAACCTCTAATACTGGTTTAAAGTGACAATAAGGCGCGCGGAAGCATCAACTGTTCTTGCCGGGCACTTAGCGTATGTATACCCATGAAAAGATATTGCCAAGTCTGCAGAAATTTCACGATGAAATTTTTACGCGTAGATAGAAGCCAGTTCATCCAGACAAGCAGTCTTGCTGTTGTCTTTTTGAGCTGGCTTTTTTTGAAGAGCAAGAAAATCGGGAGGGGCGATTCATGATGGATTTTTCATTCACAGAAGAACAGGGGATGCTGCGAAGCACAACGCGCAGTTTTGTCGACAAGGAAATCATGCCGTTTATCGAAGAATGGGACCGGGCGGGCAAGTCAGACCCTGCCATTTACGGTAAGCTTGCCAACCTTGGACTGATGGGCGTTTGTATTCCGGGAAAATACGGCGGGAGCGGCATGGATTATAATTCGTTGGCGATTGTCTGCGAAGAATTGGAGCGAGGCGATACGGCATTCCGTACGGCGGTATCTGTCCATACCGGATTGAACAGCCTGACCATTCTGCAATGGGGGACGGAAGAACAAAAGCAGCAATACTTGATCCCGCAGGCGAAAGGCGAGAAAATCGGCGCTTTTGGATTGACGGAGCCGAGTGCTGGATCAGATGTGGCGGCGATGAAGACGACTGCTGTGAAGCAAGGCGACCATTACGTGTTGAATGGGCAGAAGACCTGGATTTCTCTTTGCGATGTGGCAGACCATTTTCTGGTCTTTGCCTACACAGGTGAGCAGGAACAAAAGCATGGAGCGATTTCCGCTTTCATAGTAGAACGAACCTGGCAGGGTTTTTCTTCCAAGGCCATTAAAGGAAAACATGGCATCCGGGCGGGCAATACGGGTGAATTGTTTTTTGAGGATGTGAAAGTTCCGGCAGAAAATCTGCTGGGGCAAGAAGGCGAAGGGTTTAAGATAGCTATGTCGGCCCTTGATAACGGGCGCTTTACGGTGGCCGCCGGAGCTGTTGGACAAATCATGGCGTGCCTGGAAGCGAGCGTCAGCTATTGCCATGAACGCCAAACTTTCGGCAAAGAAATCGGCAGACATCAACTGGTCCAGCAGATGATCGCAAAAATGGAAGCCGGTTTTCAAATGAGCCGGCTGCTTGTTTACCGTGCGGGCGAATTGAAAAACCAAGGAAAGCGCAACACCCGGGAAACTTCATTGGCGAAATGGCAGGCTTGTGATTTCGCCAATCAGGCAGCGGACGACGCATTCCAAATCCACGGTGCTTATGGCTACTCGGATGAATACCCGGTCAGCCGCTATTTGCGAAATTCCAAAGCGCCGGTCATCTATGAAGGGACGCGTGAAATCCACACGATCATGCAGGCGGAATATGTGCTGGGCTATAAAGAAGACAAAGCTTTGTCCAAAACATTGCCAGCCTGGGAACAGCAAGCCGATTCAACGGCAAATCGCTGATGCGGTGAAGAAGAATAGCAAGGTCAAACAGATCTTGTCGGCTGGCACACCCACAGACGGGAAATTCGGAAGAGGATAGCATGCTTAATCTCTGCGGGTATAGGGTACTCTTTCATTAGGAAGAGAGACTGCCCGGCAGTCCAATAAACCACACAAAAAGGAGAATGATCATGGAAATTCTAAAAAGGTTCAAAGACATTATGACGAGCAATATTAATGCCCTGTTGGATAAAGCAGAGGATCCGGAAAAAATGATCGATCAGTATCTGCGTGATTTGAACAGTGACTTGGGGAAAGTGAAATCGGAGACGGCAGCGATCATGGCTGCGGAAAAACGGGAGCGCCGCGAGCTCGAGGAATTTGAGAAAGAAATCGGTGACATGCAGCGTTATGCGGTAAAAGCATTGGAAGCGGGCAATGAAGACGATGCACGCAAATTCCTGCAGCGCAAAGCAGAGCTTTCCGAGAAAGTGACGGATAAACAGACAGCTGTTGAACTTGCGGCTGCTAATACACAACAGATGCGGCAAATGCACGACAAGCTGGAAGCGGATATCGGCGAACTGGAATCCCGCCGCTCAGAGCTGAAAGGCAAAGCATCTGTGGCAAAGACACAAAAACGCATGAACGATTTTGCTTCATCTGTGGATGGAGCGGGAGAACGGATTTCCGCCTTCGACAAGATGGAACAGAAAATCAATCAGGAGCTTGATGAAGCAATTGCCATGTCAGAATTGAACAAAGGCTCCAGTACAGACATCAAGGACCTGGCTTCAAAATACGACAGCGACTCATCGGTTGATGAGGAGTTGGAGTCGCTGAAAGCAGGCATCAATGTAGATGATGAATTGGAATCATTGAAAAGCCAATTGGGCAAAAATGAATGAGAGCGGCTGTGCGGACAGTTTCCTTTGACCTGAAGGGAGGCAGACACAATGGTCATTCAGTATAAATGTCCAAACTGCGGATCGGACATGGCGTTCGACAGCGAATCCGGACACCTGTCCTGTCCGAGCTGCGGGCGGCAGGATAACATCGAAACCTTTCCGGAAACCAATATCCTACGGAAATTCGACCCGGAGGAAGCGAAGGAATATCATTGTGAAAATTGTGGAGCGGTCATATTGACTGAAGCGGAAACCACTGCAACCCATTGCAGCTTCTGCGGGGCGCCGGTGCTGTTGGCAGACCGGCTGACAGGCGATCTGGCCCCTGCCAAAGTGATTCCTTTCACCATCAGCAAAGACGAGGCCGTCGCCGCTTTTCGGAAATGGACGAAAAACGGCAGGCTGACACCACCGGGTTTTGCCAGTGGCGACCGGATCAAAAAGATGACTGGCATGTATGTGCCTTTCTGGTTGTATGACATTGATGGGAAGGCTGATGTGTCAGCACTTGCAACCCGGGTGCGCAGTTATACCAGAGGGGATACGATCTACACGGAGACTAATTTCTATGATGTGCGCCGCGAAATGGACCTCAGCTATTTGAAGGTGCCAGCAGATGCTTCGGAAAAAATGGACGACGAATTGATGGACAAGTTGGAACCCTATGATTATGGGGAACTCAAGGATTTTAAAATGCCTTACCTGGCGGGTTACCTTGCTGAGAAGTACGATTATGACGATGACGCGTTGTTTTCCCGGGTCGAATCGAAAATTGTGCCTTATATCGATTCGTACATAAGCAGCACCATTTCCGGCTACTCAACCGTCAGCTATACGAATAAACAAATTCTGGCCAATAAAAAGAATGTCTACTATACATTGTTTCCCGTATGGATGGTTTATTATGATTTCGATAACAAGGAACATACCTTTGCGATGAACGGGCAAACCGGCAAAGTGGTCGGCAAGCCGCCGATCAGTGCATTCAAGGTCGCTGCTTGGTTCATCGGCATTGCCGCCTCCACTTTCGCTGTGCTGAAAGCAATTTCGTTTGCGATAGGAGGTGTGCTTTGGTGAAACAGTTTCAATTGAAAGGGCTAATGATGTTTTGCCTGCTGCTGTTTTTTATTGGCATCGGCGGAACTGCAGCTTCAGCAGCTGTGGAGCAGCGCGTATACGATAACGCCAATTTGCTGACCGGTTCAGAAATAGCCGAATTGGAAGCAGTGGCCGCAGAGCACAGCCGGAAGCACGGAACAGACTTTCTGTTTTTGACGTCTGAAGAGCAAGCACCTTTTTTCATCGTGGATTACATGGGGGATTTCTTTGATACATGGGCAGTGGAAAATGGCCAGGAAAATGCCGTCTTGCTGACGATGAACATCGCTACACGCGACGTTTACCTGGCAGGTTTTGGAACTGCAGAAACGACATTGGATAATCAGCGTGTCAATATGGTGCTCGACCGGATCATTCCGGACATGCAGCGGGGCGATTACGCAGGAGCTTTCCGTGAAACTATAACCACTTCAAGCCGCTACATGGAATTTCGTCCTGGGGTCAACCCGGAAAATATTCTCTTCAAGACCTGGTTCCAGCTCGCTGTTGCTTTGCTGCTGGGCGGAATTGTTGTCGGCTCGATGCTCTACAATTCGGGTGGACGTGTGACGACCACAGCCGGTACTTATTTTGACGGCGACAATTCACGGGTGACAGGCAAGCTTGACCAGTTCCGCAACAAGACCGTATCGCGCCGCAGGGTTCCGAAGAAAAGCAGTGGAGGCGGTGGTGGATTTGGCGGTGGCGGCGTCACGGGTGGCGGCCGCTCCTTCAGCGGAGGCGGGCGCAAATTCTAAAATCAGTTTGAATTAAAGGAGGAGACCGTGAGAATGGGGTTTTTCAGCAACCAATTTTCAGATGTAGTGGAATGGGAAGAATTCAGAGACGATATGATCTTCTGGAAATGGAACAACAATGAAGTCAAAAAAGGCAGCCGGCTGATTATCCGTCCAGGACAGGATGCTATCTTCATCAATAATGGCAAAATTGAAGGGATCTTTGAGGAAGAAGGCGAGTACGACATCGAATCGGAAATCGTGCCGTTCCTATCGACTTTGAAAGGCTTTCGCTTCGGCTTTAACAGCGGCATGCGCGTGGAAGTGCTGTTTGTAAACACCAAGGAATTCACCGTTAAATGGGGTACGCAGAACCCAATCAATATTCCGGCGCCACAGCTGCCCGGCGGCATGCCGATCCGGGCGAACGGCACCTTCCAGTTCAAAGTCAGCGATTACGTCGGCTTAATCGATAAAATTGCAGGTGTCCGCGACAGTTATCTGGTGGACGATGTGAAAATTCGCATCACGGCAATTCTGGATCAGCTTTTGATGCGATGGATCACAAAAGAAGGCAAGGACATGTTCAACTTGCAGGCCAATGCACATGAAATCGGCCAAGGAATCCAAGATGACTTGAATATGCAGCTGATGGACGACGGTATGAAAGTCACCGGGTTCCAGGTTATGAGCTTTAATTATCCGAAGGAAATCCAGGACATGATCAATAAAAGCGCATCGCATGGCATGGTCGGGGATGTCGGGAAATACCAGCAGATCTCAGTGGCCGATGCCATGGGCAAGTCATCGGGATCCAATACAGCATCCGACATGGCCGGCATGATGATGGGCATGAACATCGCCAAAGAAATGATGGATGGCCAGAAAGAATCTGATTCCGGCAAGCAGCAGAAAACAGCCGATGCAGGCTCGAATGATTCAGACACGAGCGGGCAAGCAGCACCGAAATTCTGTCCGAACTGCGGCCAAAAAAATGAAGGCTCCAAGTTCTGTCCGAATTGTGGGCAGAAGCTGAGTTAATGAATAGCAAAAACCGCCACCTGGATAAAAAATCGGGATGGCGGTTTTTGTCTTTGAGTTTCTAGATCGTTAACTTATTTTCTTCTTTCAATCGGATGGCTTGAACTGTCAGTTTCTCGAGCAAGGCTGCAAACACGCAGACCGTTGATGATGCAACAATGCAGATCAGGCTCATCGTGAATATGCCTGCAATGTCGCCGCCGATAAAGACAATCAGAAACACCAATCCTGCTATAAAGCAAAGAGCGATTGCGAAAGCACAGTATTTGATTTTCTTTAATGCGCTCACCGAATCCATTGAAAATGCCTTGTTTCGGCTGATGAAACCCAGCAGTTTAAAGGCCTGGTAAAGGGCGATAAAAAACAGGCTGAACAATATATAGGCAGACAGCATAAAAGGGTACTGCAGGTAAGCAGTCTCCGGATGGGCAGCTGCGTCTCTACTGGCCATTTCAGGAATAACGAACAGACAAAAAGCAAGAGCGGGAAGGCAAAGCAGGGCCAATACAGTTCTCAGAAAAAGCAGGGAAGCTCTCATGAAGCACACCTCTTTTATCAAGTGTTGGCTGGAGCCCGGTTATGAAGAGGAATCATCCTCTTCCGGCCGGTATTCCAGCACATCGCCCGGCTGACAATCCAAAGCTTTACAGATTGCCTCCAAGGTCGATAATCGAACGGCTTTTGCCTTGCCATTTTTCAGGATGGACAAGTTGGCCATGGTAATGCCGACTTTCTCTGAAAGCTCGGTTACGCTCATTTTTCGTTTAGCAAGCATCACGTCAATGTTGATTATAATTGCCATATCATTTCACCTCAGACCGTCAGATCATTTTCTGATTTTATTTCAATCGCATTTTCCAATAGCTTTTGAAGAACTGCCGCAAAGACGGCAATTACAAGGGCGCCAAAGGTAATGACCATCCCAAGCCCACCAAGGCCAGGAGCGTCATCCACTTGAGCCATGTACAAAATAATCGGCAAACACAACAAGTACAGGCCTGCGATGGTAAGGGCGCAGTATTTGATGTTCTTCAACGCTTTCACGGATCGTTCCGAGAAAGCGATGTTGCGGTCAATATAGCTCAAGAGCTTCATGGACTGGTATAAAGCAATAAAATAAGCAACGGCTGTGCCATACAGGGCAATCAGAAAGACATATTGCAGAAATGCCCATTCCGGCAAGAGTTCTCCGACAAACTGAGACAGCGGCGGCACCACAAAAATGCAGACAGCGATTACCGGAAGAGCCATGAGAAATAGAACGATTTTCAAAAACAGGGTTTCCCGTTTCATTTTTTAAGCACCTCGATTGTATAAGATTAGATTCAGTATAAAACAATATTTATCGAATTACAATATATAAATATTGATATACGGAATTAATAATCCAAATAACGATAGAGAGTAAAGTAGAAAATAACTGTTCTTCTATAGGCTGTTGGAATAGAATACAGTTTAAAATTCATCCCCCAAAAATATTAGATAAAGGTACCGGAATTAGAGAAATTAAAGAAAAGGCTCTGCCGCTGACCTCGATGGGTGATGGCAAAGCCCTTTGTATGGACGATAGCTTTTCAGTTCATAAAACCTAATTCAAGTAGACTGAAAAATCAAATAAATTTAATTGTTTTTTGAAAAAAGAGGAGTATGATAAAGGTAAAAGGAGGAGGAGTTAAAATGGAAGCCACCTTTGGTCTTGTGCCGATGCTGGTTTTGTCAGCCATTGTGATTCTGCTTATCGTGTTTTATTTCTTCTTCCACCACTGGGCAAAATGAATATTCAACAAGAAAGCCGCATGTCAGCATGCGGCTTTTTGTGTTGAACTGATAGGTAGTATGCAAAGCCATAGAATAGAAAAGAACCTAGATGGTCATAAAATTCAGTACCAGTCACCGCATCTGTAGTGCTTTCTTGATCAAAGAAAGCTTAAAACAAGGGCCGCGACGAGAAGAACGGCTGCCACTTTTCGGTTTGGAATTTTAAAGCGCGGCAAACTGCCGTTAACCAATGCGACAATGGCAATAATGATGACAAAAATGACCAGTAGATCGACAATGCTGCCGATGCCGCCGCCAAAGAGTCCCAGTAATACAAGCAGAGCGACCAGCAAGTAAAGTGGTGCCACAAGAACTTTCTTCCATAAAGCGTTTGAGCGAAGACCTGGGAGATCCAGGATAAAACTAGTAAAGCTGAACCTTGGTCTTCGTCTTCGAAAACGATTGGGGTCATTCATTCGGATTCCTCCTTGAGCTTTCAAATTGTAACTTAAAGATATTCTCTTATTGTGACAGAAACTCTCTAACTTAGATATGGTTTCGGCTGAACAGAAAACGCATCCAATCATGAAAGAAATCCATGTATCATCTTCTATACCTCTAAAGTTTTATCTGGCGTTTGAAGGGACGCGTTGGCAATACAAAAACGTTGAATAAAAAACGCCACTTCCAGATTCGAGATGCTGGAAGTGACGTTTTTCTTATACGAACAAATGGCCGAACAACACAAGAATCGGCAATGTGATGATGGTACGCAAGATAAAGATGACAGCCAGTTCCCAGAATTTCACCGGGATATTCGACCGCAGGATCAAAATACCGATTTCAGACATATAGATGATTTGCGTCAATGAAACACCGGCTAGCACAAAGCGTGTCAATTCGCTTTCGATTCCACTGCCAAGGACGGCTGGCAGGAACATATCCGCGAATCCGACAAGGAAGGTAGGAGCGGCTTCGGCTGCTTCCGGCAATCCAAGCAAAGTCAGAACCGGAATCAGCGGATAGGAAATGATTTTGAAAAGCGGTGTGTATTCCGCTACCATCAACGCCACTGTTCCCAAAGCCATGACCAGCGGAATCAATGCCAACCAGATATCCAGAACAGTTTCAATTCCGACTTGAGCTAATTTTTTTGGGCTTGCAGCGCCGGCTGCTTTGCGGCGGGCTTCATCGAATCCCCATTTGGCTAGGGGTACGCCTTTAGGAATATAATCGTCGATCTGTTTGCCTACCGGGGCGTAATAGTCATCCGGTTTGCGGGAAAGAGGCGGGATGCGCGGCATAATAATAGCAGCTACCAAGCAAGCAACCGAAACTGCTAAATAAAAGGGCAGGAACAGGTGCCCAATGCCGACCACATTTGCTACGACGAGACTGAAAGCGACAGAAGCAATGGAGAAGGTAGTGGCGATAACGGCTGCTTCGCGCTGCGTATAATTCCCTTCGTCGTATTGCTTCATGGTCACGAGTACGCCGACTGGCGCAGCACCCATCCAAGATGCCATCGCGTCGATGGACGAGCGGCCCGGCAAGGTGAATACTGGGCGCATGAACTTATTCAGCAGGGCACCGACAAATTCCATCAAGCCGAATTCAACGAGCAGCGGCAGGAGGATCCCGGCAAACAGAAACCATGTCAACAAGACCGGCGCCAAATCGTAGAGAACCACACCACCTGTATTGCGTGAGGAGATTGCTTCAGGACCGATTTCGTAATAAGCCATGATGCCGAATGCGAAAGCGAGCACACGGACGATCAACCCGAAAGGTCCATTGATGAAAGTAGCTCGCAAGAAAGGCGAGTTTCGGACGAAAGCAGGCTTTAAGGCAGTTGCCGTTAAGCTGGCGATTGCGGAGAAGCCAAGCAGGATGACGATGAATGGCGGAATGACCTCGCCAAATGCCGTCAGCAGGAACGACGCCAAGATGCCGACACCGATGGTCACTTCGCCGTTATAGGAAATTGGGCAAAGGAATAATAGCGCGCCGATGATGGAAGGAATCAGAAACTTCCACGTATCAGCGGGTTCAATGGTCTTTTTCTTTGTGTGAAGCATGGTCATGTAATTTTCCCCCCAAGTGATGTGCTTGTGTATTTTTTCAGTTTGCGGACGACGGAAGGCTGGCTGATGCCGAGCACATTTGCCATCTCCGTAGTAGTCCGGTATCGTTTCTGTGCGTTCAGCAAAATTTTCTTTTCTACGGATTCCAGTATATCCGGAAGCGTTTGGCCATCGAGTTCAAAGCCGATGCGCTCATCTGAATCCGGCTGATAGGCGGGGGGCAGATCGTCGAGTGTGATCAGAGCCGATTCACTTTCGATAAAGCTTCGCTCCAAAACATTGCGCAATTCCCGGAAGTTGCCTTTCCAGGGCAGCTGAAGCAAATGAAAATGGAGGTCATCAGAAACTGCTTTTTGTTGGTCGTAAGTCTGGTTCAGCAATTCAAGAAAATAGCCGATGGCCTGGTCCAGATCATCCGGCCTTTCCCGCAGCGGCTTCAGGTCAATCACAGCCAAATGCAGCAAATAAAACAGGTCTTCCCGGAAATTTCCGGCAGTGACCGCTTCTTCAATTAACGCACTGCTGATGGCGATGACACGTGCTGTGTGCGGCTGCTTTAGAATCTTGAACAACGCCGCCTGTGAAGCGGCCGAAAGCTGATCCAATTCATTTAGCGCCAATGTACCTCCGGCAGCGAGAGGGATATAGCCATCGCCATCCAATCCCGTAAAGCTGATGTCAAACACCGATTCCGGGATAGCGCTGCAATTGACCTCAATAAACGCAGCATCTCGTCTATTGCCCTGTGAGTGAATGAATTTAGCGAGCGCTGTTTTGCCGGTGCCTGGCTCTCCCTGGATCACTACTGGTACCTCCAGCTGCGCCATTTTAATTGCAGTCTGGAGTGCACGACTGGAAGAAGGGCTTTCCATAACACAGCCTTCTACTTGCAGCTGCTGGTTGCGAAGATGGGCAAGTTCTCCTTTGACTTTCGACATTTCCAGCTCCAGGTTGCCGAGGTATTCCTTCATAACCATGAGCTGTGATAGATCGTATGAATAGCTGACCACAAACTCCACATCCCCTTCGTCATTGAAAAGGGGGATGCCCGTGATCAGAACCTTTCTGCCGGAAGGCGTATCCTGCCGAAGCACGACTTTCTTCTTTTTTTCGAGAACCAGCGGTGTAATGGCGGGTGAGAAGATTCCTTCTGCTTCCAACGCATAGACGGATCTTCCGAGGAGTTCTTCAGGCGCTACTCCGTACGGTTCTCCACTGAGTGGGGAGACTTTAATGATGCGGCCTTCCCGGGTAGTGACAATAATGTCTTCATCATATGTATCAATAATTTCTTCATGGGTATTGGGAAGCAAAAACAAACTGTTCATTGGCGGCCTCCGTTATTCATTCTTGTATAGACTATACATGATTGAATAATCTATTTACAAGAAGAATTTATATTATTTCTCTATAACTTTACAAGAATACTGATTTATAGGGATTCTTTATTTTTTGATAGCAGGCTTGGTATGGAAAGGTGGAGTTTATTCTTATGAGAAGTAAAGTATTATTATGAATCCGGATGGTGGAAATAGGGGAATAAAAAGGCAAACGCCAAAATGGAGTTTGCCTGTAAACTTTTGATTGTCATTAATTTATTTCGTGTTTGTAAAACCGCCATCGATACGGATGACTTCGCCGTTGATGTAATTGGCTTTTGAAGTCAGCAGGAACGCCACTAATTCAGCTACTTCTTCCGGTGTGCCAAGCCGTTTCTGAGGAATGTCGGAAGTGGCATTTTCTTTCATTTCGGGATTGTCACGGTAAAAGGCTTCAACCATCGGCGTTTCAGTCGGACCTGGGGCAATGGAGTTGACGCGCAAGCCATCTTTGGCATATTCCGCTACCATGCTTTTCGTCATGCCGACGATGCCATGTTTCGTAGCCGAATAGGTCACGACTGAGTCCTGTCCAATTACGCCAGCGCTCGAAGCAGTATTAACAATCGAGCCGCCGCCATTTTTCAACATCACTTCAGCCACATAACGCATGCCGTACAAAGCGCCGAGCAGGTTTATGCCGACAATGCTTTCGATTTCACTGATGTCGGTATTCAGAAAGAATTTTCCGCTGCCGGAAATCCCTGCATTGTTGAAGAAATAATCGATGCTGCCGAAATGCTCCACTGTCTGGTCCACGTAATTTTTTACATCATCCGATTTGAAAACATCTGCTTTAATGAAAATAGCGTCAGGCCCCAGTTTTTTTACCATCTCGACTGTTTCATTTCCACCTCTTCACTGATGTCGACCACCGCGATATTAATGCCTTCCTGTGCCAACCGAACCGCTGTAGATTGGCCCAGGCCACTTCCACCGCCTGTGATGATTGCTGTTTTGCTCATGAAAAAATCTACCTCCAACGTATAAATGATTTTGCATCTACCTTATTAGTAATAACCGGAATTTGGGCGCTATAACCAGGTAAGAATAATGGGAACAACGTTTAAGGAAGTCCAAAAAGGGAACTATAGAAAGTAGAGACGTTTTACTTAATCTGAAATTTATAGGAGGAAAAGAATAGTATGGTAAACAATTCAACTGACAATCTGGAAGCAATCAAAACGGTAAATGAGTTGATCAAAGACATTGAAGTGGCAATGTTCACCACGATTTCTTCGGACAACAAAATCCTTTCACGCCCGATGCAGACCCAGGAAGTGGAGTTTGATGGCGAACTATGGTTCTTGACTATGAAAGACACAGATAAGTACCAGGAAATTGCCGCTAACCCACATGTAAACTTAGCTTATGCAGGGAAATCCTATGTCTCCATCAGCGGAACTGCGGAATTCATTGAAGATGAAGCGAAGAAAAAAGAATACTGGAATCCGGTGTTCGATAAAATGCTGGATACAAGCTATGACGACCCGAATGTCGTGCTCATCAAAGTGGATGCTGATTCAGCAGAGTATTGGGACTCGGGAAATACATTAAAATCCGTCAAAACGTTCGTAAAGAAATTGACGAATAATGAAACAAAGAAAGATGAAAAAGAAATAAACAATACGGTAGATTTTAAATAAAACCAGTTAATTCAAAAGCCCGCAGACAAAAACTTGTCTGCGGGCTTTTTTAAGTTGCTCAAAGAACTTCTGTTTTTAAAGCAGAATCTGTTTCTGTCGAGCTTCCTGCTTTTCTGTCTTGCGCTTCATGCAGCTTGACCATAGCGAAGCGGGCAACCGGTTGGATGACCAGGCTTTCAGCGATCAAGACGATGACAAAGTTACGTGGCCAATTTGCCAGCCAGTTGCTGAAAAGCTCCGAGTGGAAACCGTGGCCGACAATGTCGCCAATCAACGTCATCGCCGCGGACATGCCAAGGACGGTAAACAAGATCCGAAACAGGATTTTAGCGTTGAAGCTGTCTGAAGGTGTTGTCAGTTTGGCAGTCAATGCTTCTGCCAGACGCCCGAAAATAACCGGTTCGATGATCATGACGATGATCCACATGATCGGCAGCATTTTGACGATGCTCCAAGCGATGTCGGCATTGAATTCTCCTGCGAAGTAAATGACACTGAACGAAGTCATAAACAGGACAGTCATGGTAGAAATGAGGCCGCCATAAAGAAGGCCCTCTTTTCCGTTGTGTGGCAATCTTTTTTCCAGGTGCATATTCGTCTTCCTTTCAAAATACGTCTATTCGACTTGTTGTGCGTTCAATATTTGAGCTGATGGAGAGAAGGACAATCATTAAAGAGAGGACAAACTAATGGAGATATGGAGATGTTGAAGATTTCCGTATATCAGCCGACTGTTGTGAAGGTTTCTATCCCTTATTACAGAAGCGGCGATGCTCTTTTATAGATGGCCATGCCCAAAACTAAATATGGTACGTTTTGAAGTCTGTTGGTAACTATAACAAGCGGGGCATTTTTAGTGTAAGTGTCAATTCTGTGTCTTTTTTGATGGCACTTTATCCCTTCTTTAATTTAAGGGAAACTGAAAAACCGGCTGCACAATTGCAGCCGGTTCTTCATCATTTAGTTTATTCCACAGCAATCAATTCTTTTGTGACCGTGCCATCGAGTTTGACGGACTTCACTTCGCCGAAACCTTCAACCATATAGTAGGTGTGGCCTTCTTCCAGAAATTCGGGATTGGGGTCGACTGTTATTTCTATAGCATTTGTGAACGTTTGAAATTGGGTTTCCACGGTCACACCGATCCCGCTGATGATGCGCGGAGCAGCATACATCGTATCTGTGTACCAGGCTCGGCCCACTTCAGCAGGATATTCCAATTCAGAATAGGATTCCGAATACGGCAATCCGAATGTATAGCGTTCATGCGTCTCGAATTCAGTCGAATCGGTCAACAACGAGCCATCGTCTTTATAGATGCTCCAAATGAAGCCCATCGGCAAGCCATTGCGCGCCGGCACGTAATTATAGGCGTGGCGCTCAATGCCGTATTCCGTATCATAGACATAGCTTTTTGTCTTGTCTCTCAAATAGGACTGTGCAATAGTGGCATCATTTTTAAACTTCGGTTCCAGGCCACGGGCCAAAAATGCTGAAAACTGTCCGCGTGTCACAGTGGCATTCGGGCGGAACGTCTTGTCGGGATAGCCGTTGGTGATGTTCGCCGCCAGTATTTGCTGAACCGGTTCATAGACCCCCATATTCGGCGATACATCTGTAAAGCTGACATCTGCACGGAACGGGACGATAAACAACCGCGACAGGATAAATGCCATTTCAGCTCGCGTAATCGTGTTTTCTGGGCGATAAGTTCCATCAGGATATCCTTTGATCAACTGCGCTTTGGCTGCTGCAGCGATAGAGCCGCTTGCTTTATGGGAAGCAGGTACATCCGGAAAACCGGTGGCGCGCGGCGTAACGTCAAATTTTTTCAAGCGGCTGATCATAATTGCTGCTTCTGCACGCGTCACCCCTGCGTTCGGCCGCATGGTGCCATCAGGATAGCCTTTCAACACATCACGGTCAATCAAATAGGTGATTTCGTCATAAAATTCATGGGACTCAGGCAAATCGGAAGCTCCTTCAACAGGAACGGCCAAACTCAGCATCACAATCAGTATGGTCAACCATGAAAACTTCTTCAAAGTCCTCACTCCTTACCCTTGTATTTCACCGCCCTATGCACCTCGAGCCTTGTCCTCAACTTCCCGGCTGCTGCTTTTATTTTTCCATACCCCCTAAAGGCAATTTTTAACGGGAAATTGAGAATTTTGTTCTTTGATAGAAAATACTGTTTTATAGAAGAAACAGTATAAAAATAGAGAAATTAGTATGCAGAAGACAAATGAATCTCTTAAAATTCACCTATTAATTAAAAAAAACTCAATTTGTCACAAAAAACTTAAAATAGTGAGCTACTGCCAATGATAGCGTTTTCTTGTGTTTGGAAACCTCTTGCTTTAAGGCAAGATAAGCTGTTAAAGGCAAATATTAGTTTGCGTCAGCTTTAATCAGTTTGTATAATTGAACTTAAATATTAAATAGTGCGAATAATTATTCAAATATTCCGCGTTATCATAACAAGAGGGGATTGAAAACATTTGCCATATGCACAACAAGAAAATCCAATCAAACAACAATCGTCTTCTGAATATATAAAAGCCATCCATAAAAAACTTAAAGACCGTAATCCGGGTGAATCAGAATTTCTGCAGGCTACCTGGGAAGTATTCGATTCGTTGCAGCCGGTGTTTGAACAGCATCCGGAATACGTGGAACAGGGAATTCTGGAACGCATCTCCGAGCCGGAACGCTTTATTGCTTTCCGTGTAACCTGGGAAGACGATGCGGGCAATGTCCATGTCAATAGAGGCTATCGGGTACAGTTCAATAGCACACTTGGGCCCTTCAAGGGCGGCTTGCGCTTCCACCCCTCTTTAACGGCAAGTGTTGTCAAATTCCTTGGATTTGAACAAATCTTCAAGAACGCTTTAACCGGTCTGCCAATCGGCGGCGGTAAAGGCGGTTCTGATTTCGATCCAAAAGGAAAATCGGATCGTGAAATCATGCGTTTCTGCCAAAGTTTCATGACAGAACTGACGCGCCATATTGGTCCGGATATCGATGTGCCAGCAGGCGATATCGGCGTCGGAAAACGGGAAATCGGTTATATGTTCGGACAGTATAAACGTCTTCGCAATGCTTCTGAAGCCGGCGTCTTCACCGGGAAAAATCCCGACAACGGAGGAAGCCTGATCCGAAAAGAAGCAACCGGCTATGGAACTGTCTATTTTGTTGAAGAAATGCTGAAAGAGCAAGGGCATTCATTTAAAGGCAGCAAAGTCATCGTTTCAGGTTCCGGAAACGTTTCGATTTATGCGATGGAAAAAGCCATTGAATTCGGTGCTACAGTTGTAGCCTGCAGTGACTCGGAAGGCTTCATCTACGATCCTGAAGGCATTGACGTCGAAACGGTTAAGCAATTGAAAGAAGTGGACAGAAAACGGATTTACCACTACCTTGAAACTCACCCGAATGCCCAATACGGCAACGACAAATCGGATATCTGGAAAATCCAATGTGATATCGCATTGCCTTGTGCAACGCAAAACGAAATTGATAGAGAAAGCGCGCAGGCCATGGTCGAAAACCTGGTGAAAGCAGTAGGCGAAGGCGCCAATATGCCTTGTACGGAAGAAGCCGTTCGTGTCTTGACTCACAATGGCGTGCTATTCGCTCCAGCAAAAGCGGCCAATGCAGGCGGTGTTGCAGTTTCGGCGATGGAAATGTCCCAAAACAGCATGCGCTATTCATGGACAGCTGAAGAAGTGGATGAAAAACTGCTGCAGGTCATGAAGAACATTTACAAAACATGTACCGAAACGGCGTCGCAATATGGCGCACCGGGCAATTTGATTGTCGGTGCCAATATTGCCGGCTTTAAAAAAGTGGCCGATGCGATGGTCAGCCACGGCTTGAATTGATCTTTTTGAAATAAAATCCGATAAAGCAGTTGTGCAACGTTCCTGGCATTAGATGCCGGGGGCGTTTTTTATATGTGGTTTGGCGGTTTATTAATGAGGCCGAATCGCTTACAGTAAAAGGGAGAAGAAAGTGCAAAGGATGAGTTATGTGAAAGATTTCGCCACCCACGCCAAACAATTGGAGATACTCGAAGAGCGTGGCTTGAAAGTTTCCGACAAAGCGGCTGCCAGACGGATTTTGTCGCGTGAGAATTATTACGCGTTGATCGATGGCTATAAAGAGCCTTTTCTCGAACACGACATAGCGCTTAATCCGTACGGCCGGGAACAGTACCAGGAAGGCAGTGAGTTTAGCCATATTTATGCGCTGCACCGGTTCGACCGGAAACTGCGTCTGCTTTTGTTGAACGATCTATTGAAATTCGAAAAAAACATCAAATCAAAAGTGGCTTACCGCTTTTCCGAAAAGTTCAAAAGCACGGACAGCTTTTTGGATCCGAATCATTACAGTCCTGAAAGCAGGCATCATCACGAGCGTGACCGCATCATTTCCACGCTTGCGAACTTGATCAAAAGCCATAAAAAACGCGACAAAGTGAGATACCCAGCCATCCGTGAATTTTATGACAAGCATAAGAACGTCCCGCTTTGGGTGCTCGTCAACTTTCTGTCGCTTGGCCAAATCACTCATTTTTATGCAGTGATCGACGAGGATCTGCGTGAACGCATCGCTGGGGATTTTGCTGAAGAATACAGCAACGAGTATGGAAGTGTCCGTTTGAAGGCCAGTGACTTGGACGCTATCCTCCACATCGTCTTTCCGTACCGGAATAAATCCGCGCATGAGGAGGTGCTGTACCGTTTCCACCTTCCGCACCCCTTAGAACTGGGGGAACTTGAATCGGTGCTGAACAAAGACAAAGGAAGCTTGAGCGGCGCTACCGTTTTTTCTGTGATCAGTCTATTGAAAATGGTTCTGGCAAAAGAGGATTATGAGTTGTTTGCGGAAGACTTGGAGAAAATCGTCAAGGAATTGGAAGCCTCAGTACCGGTTCGGCCATTCGAAAAAATCATGAAGGATGCCGGCTTTGGCGGAGCTGAGTGGAAATAAAGCGGGATCAGTCCATTCTGTTGAATAAGGGGAGGATTTCCATGAAGTATGTGGCATTGCTGAGAGGCATCAATGTAGGCGGCAAAAACAAGGTGGACATGAAGCAGCTGAAGCAGGCATTTGAAGAGGCCGGGATGTCTTCTGTCCTTACCTACATCAATTCCGGCAACATTCTTTTTGCTGACAGCAGCCATTCAAAAGTCCAATTAGCGCCTTTATTGGAACAAGTGATTTATAGCCATTTTGACTTGCAGATCAAAGTGCTGGTTTACGATGAAAACGAGTTTAGAAAAATTGCAGAGTCAGTTCCCGAAGACTGGTCAAACGACCAGCAGAAGAAAAGCGATGTCTTGTTTTTATGGGAAGACGTCGACAAGGAAACCGTGCTTGACCAGTTGACAGTCAAACCGGAAATCGACCGGGTCCAGTATGTCCCGGGCGCCATCCTGTGGTCTGTGGACAAAGACAAAGTCACGAGAAGCGGCCTGCTGAAGATTGTGGGATCCGGGCTTTATCAGCGCGTCACAGTCCGCAATGTCAATACGGTCCGGAAAATCCTTGGCTTGCTGCAGAAAATGGAACATTAAAATGCCGTCCTCTTTTTACAGGAGGACGGCATTTTCATTAGATGTACCGGTTCAAACCACTGTAAATTTCTACAATGTCATCCAGCTTCATGCGCACCAATCCGCTGGAGGAAGGTGCCACATATTCAACAATGCCCGGAATCACCGGTTCTTTCTGGGCGCCCCAGGAAACTGTTTTCCGGTTGCTGAATTGCTGGTAGACGCCTTTGCCGACAAAACAAACGGCTTTTGGGCGCAACAGCCGGATTTTTTGCTCCAGCTGTTTGGCGCCTTCAGCATATTCCGCTTTGGAAATTTCCGCTGCTTCCCTGGTTGGACGGGCGACGATATTGGTCAGGCCGTATCCAAGTGCCAGCAAGTCGCTATTTTCGTCAGGCCGGTATTTCCGAGGGGTTAACCCCGCTTGGTGGAGGATCTTCCAAAATCGGTTATTCGGATTGGCGTAATGAAAACCAGTTTCTGAAGAGCGGATGCTCGGATTGAAGCCGACGAATAAAATTTTCAGGTTTTCCTCTAAATGATCGGGAATCGGTTCAAGCTGCAAAATCGAGTGCCTCCTTAAAGCTGTGTGGGAAATTAAGCTCTGCCATGTTTTCTCTGGAAATCCTCTTCAGATTGCAGAAGATAGAGAATGCCTTCAATGACGCCGATGACTGCGGGTATGCCTGTCCAAAAGAACAGCAGATACAAAATCCCCATGCCTGGTTTGCCGAGGTAAAATTTATGCGCGCCGAAGTCGCCAAGGAAGATGGCAAGAAGCGCGGCTGCCAGTTTGCTTTTCATGATCCCTCATCCTTTCTATTTCTATAGTAATGTATTCCCGAATTTTAAAGAACTAACAGCTAAAAGTTATTCTTTCCAAATGAAAACGATGAGGGTTAAATAAAACAGCTGCGGTAATTTAGGCCTTGGGTTTTATTACGGAAAAGACAGATTGAGGAAATGAACACCATTTATATATCAGTAAGTGTGAAGAATTAAAAATGAAAACGGTATCATTAATTTATTGTAAAAAAGTTTATGGATTCAGGTTTTTTTATTTGTACAGGGGTTATACAGAAAGATATTAAAAAGGAAGAAGGTGGCTGCTCCAGCTAGTGTCCATAAAAAGTTCAAGAAGATGCCTTGGTAATTATTTGCGGTTTCTGCTACACTATCAACTTGTAAATAGTTTTTCTAGAAAAATGTTGCTGGATAATGGAAAAGAACAAAAGTTGAAATAGGCGTTCGGACATCTTCAAAAAAGATCAGGGGTTACGGCCGATTGATTGATAGGGAGACTGGCCAAGGTCTTTGTGAGGGATCAGTTATGAACAAAAAATGGTGGAAAGAAGCAGTCGCGTATCAGGTATATCCGAGAAGTTTTAAGGATTCGAACGGTGACGGCGTTGGCGACATCAACGGCCTGACCAGCAAGCTGGATTATTTAAAAGACCTTGGGATTGATGTTATCTGGATTTGTCCGATGTATAAATCACCCAATGATGACAACGGTTACGACATAAGCGACTATCAGGAAATTATGGAAGAGTTCGGAACGATGGCGGATTTTGACCGCCTGCTTGAAGAAGTGCACGCGCGGGATATGAAGTTGATCATCGACTTGGTGATCAACCATACAAGCGACGAGCATCCGTGGTTCATGGAATCACGTGCTTCACGCGATAACGACAAACGCGATTGGTATATCTGGAGCGATGAACCGACCAACTGGGAAAGTATTTTTGGCGGTTCTGCCTGGGAATACGATCAGCAAACCAAACAGTATTATTTGCATCTATTCTCCAAAAAACAGCCGGATTTGAACTGGGAGAACCCGGAAGTGCGGCAGTCTTTATACGATATGGTCAATTGGTGGCTGGACAAAGGGATCGATGGATTCCGAGTGGACGCTATCAGCCATATCAAAAAAGAAATGAGCGATATCGAAGACCCGGAACAGAATTTGTATGTGCCGGCTTGGGAAAAAATGATGAACGTCAAAGGCATCCAGCCGCTGCTTGCGGAATTGCGCGACGAGACGTTTGCGAAATACGACATCATGACGGTCGGTGAAGCGAATGGTGTGAAAGCTGACAACATTAAAGAATGGATTTCCGAAGACGATGGAAAATTCGATATGGTGTTCCAGTTTGAAAGTATGGGACTTTGGGATACTGACTCCACAACGGGAATTGATGTGCCGAAGCTGAAAGAAGTGCTTACGAAATGGCAGAAAGCGGTGGAAGGCCATGGCTGGAACGCGCTGTTCGTGGAAAACCACGACAAGCCGCGCATCGTATCCTCGTGGGGCAACGATCAGCAATACTGGCGGGAAAGTGCGACAGCCATCGCCTGTATGTATTTCTTCATGCAAGGGACACCGTTCATCTATCAGGGGCAGGAAATCGGCATGACCAATGCGCCGTTTGAAGAATTGGCGCATTACAACGATATCCAAACCCACAACCTGTACCATTTCAACCGTTCGGAAGGCATGGAACATGACGCCGTGATGACGATCATCAAAGCGCAAAGCCGCGACCATTCCCGCACGCCGATGCAATGGGATGCCAGCCCGAACGCAGGATTCTCAAATGCTGAGCCCTGGCTGCGGGTCAATCCGAATTACGAGGAAATCAATGTGGCGGCACAGTTGCGCGATCCGCATTCGATTCTTTGGTTCTACCGGAAGATGATCTGGCTGCGCAAGCAGCAAGACGTCCTCGTCTACGGAAACTACGAGCTGCAGGATGTCGGGCACGAATCGATTTATGCCTATACACGCACAGATGAAGAAAAGACCTTATTGGTCATCACCAATTTGACGGAGTACGCCTGCTACTGGGACGAACCGGAAGCAGCGCGCTGCCTGCTTGGAAATTATCAACAGCAGGATCCGAAACAATTGCTGCCTTTTGAAGCACGCGTTTACGAATTGTGAATTTAAAAGCCCCCGTCCTTAAGCAATTTGCTTGAAGACGGGGCTTTCTTCTTTAGGAGAGAGGCGGATGTTTTATTTTCGGCTAAAATAAGCCATTGCGCAAACAAAGTAGGGGATTCTGCAACCAAGCCTCAATATTCCGCAGATAAAGTCAATTATTTTGCAAACAACCACGCCTATTCCGCAAACAAATCAAGAATTCCGCAAACAACCACACTTCAAGTGCTATAACTATAAAAGCAACGTGAAAACAGTGTTTATTCCATTTCACGCCCTATAAATGCGGCTTTCCAATTAAATGACTAAATTTTCGTCTCTATTTGTCACTGAAACAGAAAAAAACACCTTGCCCGAGGGCAAGATGTTTTCGATAGTTTGCGGCGTATCAAGCCACGCTCCACAACGTGTTTCCAAAAAGGAGTGCTTGTCCGTCTTACGCAAACGAGCTCATCGCGTAGTTAACAATAGAGGATATTGATGAGTCTGTCAATGTTTTTGCAGGTAAAGCGCAATCGCCGCAGTATCTTTTGCATATATTTATCACTATCGAGACGGATCTTGGCACGGGTCTAGTTCGTCAACCTATACACACTGGCCGCAATGGATTTTTAGAAATAAGGAGAGATGTTATGGATCAATCATGGCAAGAGATAGCGAAATTGCTTTCAGCGATTAATGTAGTGGCGCATCCGAATAATGAACCGGTAACGATAGAAGGCATTGCGGAAGGTTTTCGGTGTATTGGAGTAGGGACCGATGCAGCAGTGTTTCAATTTTTAGAAGCTCCGGAGTATGCCTTCAAGTTATATGCGGAAGGAAAAGAAGGGAAACTTGACGCAGAAGCGAAAGTGTATGATGAAATCGGCTCTTCGTTCTACTTTTCCACCTGTTATGGCGCAACTGACCGCATGTTAGCCATTAAGTATGAACAAGGCATAACCTTGTTCGATTGTCTATTGCAGGGAATCCACGTACCGGAACAGGTAATTGCAGATGTAGAAGAGGCACGGGACTACATCCGGAAAATCGGATTAAATCCACGGGATATCCACTTGAAGAACATATTATTGCAGAACGGCCGGGCAAAGTTGCTTGATGTTTCCGAGTATATTAAGCAGGGCAATGATTTTAGATGGGAGCATTTGAAAAAAGCATACGAAGAGTATTATCCAATTATCGACAGCAAGCCGATGCCGTTCTGGCTGTTGGATACCATCAGGAAATGGTACCATCACTGGAACCGCTACTCTTCTTCCTTTGATGAATTCATGAAGATTGTTTCGAAACAGATAAGCTATTGGAATTAAGGGCACTGCCTTAAAATTATCTCCCTGACCCAAAAAAGGCATGAACACGAGTAAAGCGACCATATCCGTACAGGAAAAATCGGATGCGCCGGTTTTATTCCTCTTAAAATAGAAAAGGAAGGAGGGGTGTGCATGGACATGCTGAAAGATATGAATGAAGCGCTCCGCTATATCGAGGAACACTTGGACAGCGATATTGATTTCGGCAAAGTGGCGAAGATTGCCGGCGTGTCGGAATTTCATTTCCGTAAATTGTTTTCGTATTTATCGGGGATGGGGTTGAGCAGTTATATCCGCAGCCGGCGCTTGTCACAGGCAGCCAGCGATTTGCAGCGGGGGAAGGAACGGGTTCTGGATGTGGCCATCAAGTACGGCTACGACTCGGCAGACGGCTTTAGCCGGGCGTTTCGTGAATGGTCGGGGATGAACCCATCTGAAGTGAAGAACAGCGATCAGTTTAAAGCATTTCCCCGCCTTACTTTCCAATTGACGATTCGAGGAGGAATGGATATGGAATACCGCATTGCAGAAAAAGACGCCTTTAAACTGGTGGGCATTAAAGAACGGGTGCCCATCCTTTTTGAAGGACAGAATCCTGAAATTATGAAAATGGTGCAGGCTATTACAGGGGACCAGCGTGAGCAGCTGCAAAAATGGCGCAATACAGAAGTTCAAACGGTAGTCAATGCCTCCTTTCATTTTGATGAGGGCCGCTTAGAAGAAAAAGGCCAGCTGGATCATTTGATTGGATCGATTACGACTTTAGAAGGTGATTTCGATGATTTTGATGTTGTGGAGGTGCCAGCGGGAAGCTGGGCCGTATTCAGTCTGGAAGGTCCGTTTCCTCAAAAGCTGCAGGATACTTGGAGCAAAATTTTTTCCGACTGGCTTCCCTCGTCGAATTACGAATTGATCGAAGGTCCGGAAATTTCCTTCAACGGCGATATGGCGGATCTGCAGAACGTCTATAGTGAAATTTGGATTCCAGTAACAGAACGGAATGAATAAAACATGCTCTCTGCGCATTCTGGGTTTAAAAACCATTGAAGGCTGCAGAGAGTTTTCTTGTTCAAAAAATAAAGTATGTCTTTTCTCTTATTAACGCTTATATTTCCAAATGGTAGAATAAGACTATTCAAGTTATTTTTCCAATAACAGGTGAAAATGAAACTTCTCTACAGACAGAACCGTAAACTTATGAAAGAAAAACGAATGGAGTGAATTCCCAGTATGAAGAAATTCAATAAACTGATGCTGTTCGGGGCATTAACCGCTGGAATCCTTACCGGTTGCTCGGATAATCAAGATGCAGGTGCAGCAGAAGAACCAGCTGTAAAGGAAGAGCAACCTTCTGAAGAAGAAGCAGTTGAAGAACAACAGGCGGAAGAACCGGCCGCAGCAGAAGCGGCTGTACATAATGTGGAAGAGATCGTAAAGGAAAAAGGCAAATACGTCCTCCAAGAAACGGATCAGCAAAAGGAACAATTGCAGGCAGAGCTGGAAGCGGCGCCTGAAGGGATGACAGGAGAGGAGGCGTATTCCTTCGCAGTATCATTAGTGGCAGCGGATGTTGAAGAAGCTGCAGAAAAGTTTGAAGCCATTGATCCAGTAATCACCATCGATTCCGCTACGCCGGAAGACAGCATCACCTTGCCTGAAGAAGAGACAATCAATGTGGCCATTTTGTTGGATGCCAGCGGAAGCATGGCTGGCCATGTATCGGGCGGCGAAAAGATGAAGCTGGCCAAAGAAGCGGTGCAGACCTATGCAGGAGATTTGCCGGAAGGATCAAACGTCATGCTGCGTGTCTATGGGCATGAAGGAAGCGGTACGAACGCGGATCGGGAAATGTCCTGCAGCAGCAACGAAGTAGTGTATGAACTAGGGGCTTACGATGAGCAGCATTTCAGCGAATCCCTGGATCAGTTTGCACCGGCTGGCTGGACGCCTTTAGCGGGTGCCATCCAAGCTGCTGAAGAAGACTTGAAAGAACAAAAAGGCGAACATGTACGCAATGTGGTGTATGTGGTCAGCGATGGAATTGAAACCTGTGATGGAGATCCGGTGGCAGCTGCGGCTTCATTAAACGCATCCGATATCCAAGCGGAAGTGAACATCATCGGTTTTGATGTCGACAACGAAGGCCAGGCACAACTCGAAGCTGTAGCCAAAGCAGGGAATGGACAATATAAGTCCGTTTACTCGGAAAGCGATTTGAATGATTACCTGGAGCAGGAGCACAGCCGGCTTTACTGGGAATGGCTGGCTTGGAGCAATGACCGTTATTTGGAGATCCTTCAGCAAAGCAATGACATTGTAGGAGATCTATTGAAGTACAATAACGAAATTTACGGCAAATCCCTTGCGGAAAACAATAGAATGCACAGCCTGCAATACAAGCTGACAGAGCTTGAAAAGTTTAAAGACAATGAAGCCGCTGATAAGTTTAACGAATTGGCAAACATTAGGCACAAAACCCTTACTCAATATTTCAGACAGGAAAAAGATCGGAAAGATACGATCCGCAAAGAGATGCATGAACAACTGGAGAAGAAAGTGAAAGAGACAAGTGAGGAAAAAGAAGGAGATTATGCTTCTTGACGAAGGAAACCACTCTATAAAACCTATTTTAGCGAACGTTAAACCATTACTTACGGTTTAATGTTCGCTTTTTAGGTTGACCCTTTGTTTTGCCTTTGCTATAGTTGCCAAGTGACAGACAAACAACATAATCGCTCGTATAAATTCGGTAATACGGTCCGAATGTTTCTACCAGGTTCCCTTTAAAGAATCGGACTACGAGTCGAAGTATGCGGTCAGCCGGCTTTTCAGCTGGCGGCTGTTTGATTAGTGTGCCTCATCTTGATGCATTCAAACGTGCTTCGGCTTTCTGGATTCCACAGGCAGAAATAAATGACTGTTTTAGGCGCTATTTTTTGGTTCCAATACCGGCAGAGCAGACATCAAGGGGGAAGTTCGCATGAAAAAGATGCAAATGAAGACAAAATTCAGCAATCCAGTTTTATTAACCATCATGGCTGTGATCTTATTGGCAGTACTGGCGGGATGCAGTTCAGCGGGAGAAGCTGAAGCAACTGAAGATAAAGAACCGGCTGAAGAAACCAAACGCCCGATCCTGATTCAGGGACCGATGCCGATTGAAGCGGAAACCTTCGCGGAGCGCCTGGAGAATGTAACAATAGAAGAATCAGGTTCGACCTATGAATTTTACATCGGCACAGTAGACGGCTACCCGGTCATCGTTTCAAAAACCGGTAAAGGCATGGAAAATGCTGCAGCTTCTACAGCGATCGCTATTGAAAAATACAATCCGGTTGCCATCATCAACCAAGGCACGTCTGGCGGGCACGATCCGGAATTGAATGTATTTGATATCGTTCTCGGTGAACGTACCGTCAACATCGGTTCGATGAAAACTGGAGACCGTGCAGCAGGTGAAGGCATTGAAGCGACTGAATGGAAGCCGATGGACGTTATGGCATCTGAAGGCAGTGCTGGGGAAGATCCGAATGCAGAAAAAGCCCGTTATTACGAAGGGGACGCTGACTTGTTGGCTGCAGCAAAAGCAGTGAAAGACAGCTACACCAAAGGCAAGATCGTTGAAGGCACGATTGGTTCGGCTGATCTTTGGAATAACGAAGTGGATCGCATCAAGTGGTTCCATGAAAACTACGGCACATCTGTCGAAGAGATGGAATCGGCATCTGTTGCCATGATTTCAAAAGCATACGATGTACCATTCCTGGCAATTCGCGTTCTGTCGAACAATAAAACCAACGACGGTGCCTATAATGCAGATACAGCCATAGCGAACCAGGAATATGTTTACGAAGTTGTGAAAGAGTATATTTCCTTTTTGGAAAGCAACTAACAAAAGGCATCCTGTCTCTCTGAAAAGGAGGTGACAGGATGCTTTTTTTATTCAAAGGAAATATAAAAACAATAATTTAATGTCTAAAAGCAATATTTATTTATTGTAATACAATAAATAATAAGCTATTATAAAGGCAATGCCAAATAAGTGAGGTGCTTTTCATGAGCCGAGGATCTACTCTATTTTTAAAAACAGTTATTATTCTTATGGGATTGCCGGTACTGGCCGGCTGCATATACGGCTTATCAAGGTTTGATCCAAATTCCCCTTATTGGGCTTCTCCTGAACTGGAAAAACTGCAATATCCATTATTGATCGGCATGTACTTGGCGATGATTCCATTTTTCGTTGCCTTGTATCAGACATTGAAGCTTCTCAGCTATATTGACAGGAACGAGGCATTTTCAAAGCTGTCAGTCAAAGCGTTGAAGACCATCAAGTATTGTGCAGTCGCCATCATCATTGTGTTTGCGCTGGAAATGCCATTTTTCTATCTATTGACAAAAGCTGACGATGCTCCAGGCATTTTGATTGGCCTAGTAATCATATTTGCTTCGCTTGTCATTGCTGTATTTGCGGCTGTGCTTCAACGGCTCCTGCAGGACGCCATCGATATAAAAGAAGAAAACGATTTAATCGTCTGAGCTGAGGTGAGTTCCATGGCAATAATCATCCCTATCGATGTGATGTTGGCTAAGCGGAAAATGAGCGTTACAGAACTTTCGGAAAGAGTCGGCATCACTATGGCTAACCTTTCGATCCTGAAGAACGGCAGAGCAAAAGCCATTCGCTTGTCCACTTTGGAAGCTGTCTGCAAGGCGTTGGACTGCCAACCGGGGGACGCGCTGGGGTACCGGCCAGAAGAATGAAATAACAGGCAATCAAAAAGACCACCCAGGGTGGTCTTTTTGATTGCCTATTTTATTCCACGACATGTTCGGTGGTGACTTCATACGTTTCGCCTTGTCGGGGTGTCAGCCAGGCCGTCAGTTCATAGGTTCCGGGTTCAAGGTCGAGCTGCGGAATTTCGAATTCGTAACTCAACTTGTCGCCCTGGTCGACAGATTCTTCACCTAAAGCCTGCAGATAAGTGCTGACGGATGAAAAGAGGAAAACTTCTTCGCCGCTTTCATTAGCTAGGGAAAAATCATAGCGTTGGCTGCTGGTAAATTCAAAGGTATGCGGTTCGCCGCTTTCGTTAATCACAGTATAGCGATAAACATCGCCATCGACGTGTTCGATTTCAGGTTTCATTTCCCCATCTGTACTGCCTCCTGTGGTTTCATCGTTCGTTCCGGATTCTTCAGTGTTCGGATCTTCAGGAGAGGTTTCTGTTTCGTCTCCTTGCCCGGTGCCGCACGCTGCGAGAATCAAAGCGGCCATCAAGATCAAAAAGGCTCCCAGCCAAAATTTATTTTTCATGGATATTCCTCCTCGTGGATAGAGAGATAAGTGAATCACTTACACATAAGAACGTTAAAGCGCCTGAAAAGTTACAATGTCCATTAGGACAGTCTAAATATCGGGTGGATTTCACTGACAGCCTACACATTAAGAGAACTACCCTGTAGAATGAAGAATAAGAGATTTCACATAATTCCATCAGCTAGATGAAAGGGGCACAACCTACTTGAAAACAACATTCCATTTTTCAAAAGATATTGAAATGGCTTTTAAAAACGATCCACCCGGGCAATGGCTTTCCACCTTGCCGCCAGGCTGTCTTCGTCTCAGCTCAGGTTATCCTGAACCGGCATTGGTTCCTTCTGAAGAAATCAAACTGGCAGTGGCACGTTTGCTGGATGAGGAACGTGATTTACCGCTTCATTATTTGGGCAGCCCAAGGATTCCGCAGCTGAAGGAATTTCTTCGCAAACGAATGGCGACGTGCGGTGTAGAAGCTGCAGAGGACGAATTGCTGGTGACTTCAGGAGCCTGCCAGGCTATTGATCTGATTGCCCGTGTCCTTTTAGACGACGAAGCTCTAGTGGCTGTTGAAGCACCGACCTATATGGAGGCTTTGGAGATTTTCCAGAACTACACTGAGCACTATCTGACGATCCCGATAGATGAAAAAGGGCTGCAGACAGAATTGTTGGCGGATTTGTTGGCGGACCGGAAAGTACACGGACAGCCGCTGCCGCGATTGCTTTATACGATTCCGACCTATCAAAATCCGACAGGCACTACGCTGTCTCCTGAACGCCGGAAGCATTTGCTTGAACTGGCCGAACAATACGACTTCCTGATACTGGAGGATGATGCATACGGAGAACTGGGCTTTCAGGATCGCCCACAACTTCTAAAAGCAATGGATACCAACAACCGTGTCCTGTATGTCGGTTCTTTATCAAAAGTCGTGGCTCCCGGCATGCGGATTGGCTGGGTGGCAGCGGACCAACGCATCATCGACCCGTTGAATTGGTTCAAGAAAGACCTGAACCATCCATTTGATCAGGCAACGATGGCGTCATTCCTTGAAGCCATCAACTTTGATGAACATCTGAATGGATTGGCGTCCGTCTATGGAGCCAAATGTGCCACGATGTTGTCGGCGTTGGAAGAATTTCTGCCTCCTGCGGTTTCATGGTTCACGCCAAAAGGAGGATATTTCGTGTGGGTTAAAATTCCGGGCGTCGATACCTCAGAACTGCTTCCGAAGGCATTGGCTGCAGGCGTTTCTTTCGTGCCGGGCAAATACTTTTTCCTGAACCAGCAGGAGGGGCTGCCATATCTGCGTTTGTCGTTCAGCTATGCCAGCGAAGAAGAAATTGTCAAAGGCGTGGAATTACTGGCACAAGTCATCGGCATAAGTATTCCGCAGCCGGAACAAGAGACGGACCGGCAGTAAAGAGAATATCTATTTTAAACGCGTTCGATTGCATCTGCAGCCGGGCGCGTTTATTAATCTTCTCAGCTTTTCGAGAAAACCATATTATAAATCTTTAATTGACTATATTTTCTGAATACGGTACAGTTAAATATACTAATTAAGGAAATATGGAAATTTCTAACGTCTTTCAAAGCATTAGAGATTTCAAAGGCAGGAGGGTTGATTATCGGGACAGTCGATTACTAAAAAGAGGGGGAATCCAAATGAACATTACGACAACACTTGCACAGAATGCGAAGCGTTTTCCAGATAAAATGGCCATCGCTTTCGAAGGACAACGTTATTCCTACCAGGAGCTGAACGAAGAAGCAAATCGGCTGGCAAATGGTTTACTCGAAACAGGGATGCAAAAAGGGGATAAGGTTTCGCTGTTCCTGAAAAATTCCGATCATTATGTACTGGCTTTTTTTGCTGTGCTAAAGGCTGGGGGTGTGGCAGTGCCGGTCAATTACCAGCTAAGTGCAGATGAAAGCGGCTATATTTTCGGACAATCTGAAAGCGTATTCGTCATATGCGACCACGAATTTGAAAAGACCGTAACTGAAGCGAAAAAGCAGGCAGCTCAGCTTCGACAAGTTATCGTCCACCCGGCACCTGATAATAATGATTATCTGAGTTGGGAAAGTGTATTGAGTGATAATGCGCTGGAGCCTTCTGTTGAAGTATTGAGCAGTGATGATGCGGAAATCCTTTATACTTCCGGTACAACCGGAAAACCAAAAGGGGCATTATTTGATCATCAGCGGCTGACCGCTGCCAGTTCGTCATTCGTGTTTGGCGTGGAACTTGGGGCAAAGGACCGCATTCTTCATGCAGTGCCTTTATTTCATTCGGTTCAATTGAATCTGTTTTTGGTAACCGGCATCATGTTGGGTACATCCAACATCATTCTGCGTGATTTCAATCCGGAAAAAGTGGCTGAGGCCATCACCGAATTCCAGATTTCCATATTCTTCGGCTTGCCGGAAACGTACACCAGGTTGTTGCAGTTGCCGAATATCGAAGAGGCAGATCTGTCTTCGGTTAAAAAATGCATGTACGGGGCAGATCCAATTGATCCGGAACTTGTCAAGCGGGCAATGGAGGTTTTCGGCCATCAGCAGTTCTATAACCTATGCCTGTTGACGGAAGGCGGGCCGGGAGGTGTTTTCTTATTGCCCGAGCAGCATGAACACAAGGTGGGATCAGGCGGAAAACCGATGTACTTCACAGAAGTGCGGGTAGTGAACGATGAATTTTTGGATGTCCAGACGGGAACCATCGGTGAATTTGTCATCAAAGGCGATACGGTCATGAAGGAATACTTCAATAAACCTGAAGAAACCGCAGAGGCTTTCCGAAACGGCTGGCTGTTGACGGGCGATTTGGCCACAATTGATGAGGATGGGTATATCTCTCTCGTAGACCGAAAAGCGGATCGCATCATTTCAGCCGGAGAAAATATCTATTCCATTGAAGTGGAACAGGTCATCAACAGCCATCCTCAAGTGGAAGAAGCTGCGACAGTCGGCTTGCCGGAAGAGGAATGGGGAGAAATTGTCGGTGTGATCATTGTTCCGAAAGAAAGTGAGACCATCGACGAAGACCAATTGATGGACTATCTCCTGGAAAAACTTCCAGGCTACAAGATTCCGCGCAAGTACTTGGTCACCGATTCCTTGCCGCGGAACTCCTCGGGGAAAATCATGAAATACCAATTGCGTGAACTTCACATCAGTGAATTCGAATGGTTCCGGAAAACTCCGGCCAGCCGTTACTGATTCTCAAAACAAAAATGCCCTGCAGCGTTAATCGCCGCAGGGCATTTTCGTGGATTCATGTAATGGAAGCTTCGTAAATGCCTTTGATGGAGTTTTCCAGCATGGCATTGAACTCTTCATCGGATTGGCTGGCGCTGACGCCTTCGGACAAGGCGCGAGAGAAGCTGGCGATCAGCCCTTCGTTGGCAGCCAATTTCTGATTGGCATCATCTCGTTTATAGCCGCCGGACAAAGCCACTACGCGGAGTACACGCGGGTGGTCAATCAATTCCTTGAAGAAGTTATCGACTGTTGGAATGGTGATTTTGATCATGACGTTCTGATCTTCACTCAATTGGTCTAAGTGCTTCAACATTTCCTCTTTCAGGATTTGTTCGATTTGTTCTTTGTCCGTGCTGTTGATATCGACTTCCGGTTCAAGGATCGGCACTAACCCGGCTGCCAGAATCTGCTTTCCGACTTCGAATTGCTGCTCGACCACTTTCTTGATGCCCTCTGGATTGGCTTCCTTGATGACCGAACGCATTTTGGTGCCGAAGACGTTTCGTTCGTTGGCGCGTTTCAGCACATCATCCAAATCGGGGATCAGCTTCATGACCTGGACGCCGTTTTCTTCTTCTGCCAGCCCTTTGTCGACTTTCAGAAAAGGCACAACACCTTTTTGCTGCCATAAATAATCAGCTGTGTATTGGCCCTCGACTTTACGGTCCATTGTCTGTTCAAAAAGGATTGCGCCGATAATCGAATCGGAATTGAAGGAAGGAGCCGTCATGACGCGTGTCCGCATTTCGTGGATCAGGTCGTACATCTCCTCTTCTGTTGAATATTGGTCTTCTGACACCCCGTAAAGTGCGAGTGCTTTTGGTGTGCTACCACCACTTTGGTCAAGCGCAGCAATAAAACCTTTCCCATTTTTCACGAATTCCAATTGTTCTTGATTCATCGTCCCAGCTCCTTAGATAAATTTTAAAAAAAGTTAACCGCTTCGTCAGAAAAAATTTACTGCAAAGAACCTCTTTCACTGAATATTGTAACAATATAAAGAGGAAACTACAAAAAGAAATTTTTTACTGATTAAGCTGTACTTAGGATGTTCCCTTATTGAAGTTCTACAAACGTTAGCCGGTCAGATGAAAGAGAAGAAATTATGGATCTGCTGCCCCTTAAACCCTAGAGAATAGAGAGCTTGTTGAATCATCATTACGTTCCGCAGAAAGTCTGATACGGCCCGTTTGTCGGCTCCGGCGGTTCCGTATAGGCTTCCTGTTCGGCAGAATGGGCATAAGGGTCAGCCAGGACTGTAAGCAGCCGGTGAAGGACGCTGTAATCTCCCTGGAATTCTGCTGCGGCCAGGGCTTCTTCCACCCGGTGATTGCGGGGGATGATGGCCGGATTGTTGTTGCGCATCAATTGCTGGCTCTCTTCCTGCGACTCCTCCTGGCGCTCCAGACGTGCCTGCCAAGAACTGTGCCATTCCTTGAACTCTGGCGTTTCAAACAATTCACTTCCCTGGAGTTTCGTGAAAGTCAGCGCACGGAACAGATTGGTGTAATCGGCATCGTGTTGGTGCATCAGATTCAGCAATGCTTCCACCAATGTGGAATCTTCAGCTTCTTCATTGAATATCCCGAGTTTTTTGCGCATGCCCGAAAGCCAGTGGTTCTGGAACTGTTCAACATAGCTGGTGAGTTCTTCCTGTGCCATATTGACCGCTTCCTCCGGAGTATCATGCAGCAAAGGCAACAGGCTCTCCGCAAAACGTGCCAAGTTCCATCCGGCAATCATCGGCTGATTGCCGTAAGCATAGCGGCCTTGAACATCGATGGAGCTGAAAACCGTCTTCGGATCATAGCCATCCATGAATGCGCAAGGTCCATAATCGATGGTTTCTCCACTAATCGCCATGTTGTCAGTATTCATGACTCCGTGAATAAAACCGACGAGCTGCCACTTGGCAAGCAAAGCTGCTTGCTGTTTGATGACTTCCTGGAATAAGGCAAGATACGGGTGCGAAGCGTCTTGGACATGTGGAAAGTGACGCTCCAGCGCATAGTCAGCCAGTACTTTCAAGTCTTCCTTCGTTCCAAATCGCGCGGCGTATTGGAATGTGCCGACACGCAGATGGCTGTCGGCGATCCGTGTCATGACCGCTCCAGGCAATGCTGTTTCCCGGCGGACCATTTCGCCGGTTTCGACAACGGACAAGCTGCGGGTCGTCGGAATGCCCAGCCCGTGCATCGCTTCACTGATGAGGTACTCGCGAAGCATAGGCCTTAACGCAGCACGACCGTCGCCGCCGCGGGAATAAGGCGTTCTTCCGGAGCCTTTCAACTGGATATCCAATCGTTTGCCGGATGGTGTGAGCTGTTCGCCAATCAATAAAGCCCGGCCATCGCCAAGCATTGTGAAATTGCCGAATTGATGTCCCGCATAAGCCTGGGCAATCGGTGTGCTGCCTTCGGGAATCTGGTTTCCGGCCAGGATGGCTACGCCGTCTTCAGCTGTTAACTCTGCGGAATCCAGACCCAGTTTTTCTGCCAATGCCTCATTAAAGATGACCAATTTGGGCGACTTCACCGGATGGACCGTGATTTTTCTATAAAAAACTTCAGGCAACCGCGAGTAGCTATTTTCCAGCTGCCAGCCGGTATGGGTTAGTTCCTTTTTATTCATAATGGACCTCCTTATTTTGTTGAAGTGTTACTTACATTATACCCGCTCTGTCCGCCGATCATGTCTTTGCTGTTTGAGGGATTCTTTGCCTGTGCTATAATCTCTTTAATAATAAATCGAATATTCAATCGAAAAGGAGGCAAGAAAATGAGCGATCAAAAAGTTTTGTTTGTGCTGCTGGACGAGTATGCCGACTGGGAAGCAGCTTCATTGGCTGCGGCGCTTAACGAAGAGCCGGAAGGGCAAGGGCAAAAATTCGATGTCAAGACGGTGTCGCTGACAAAGGAACCGATCCGCTCAATCGGCGGCTTTACGGTGCTCCCGGATTACGGACTGGATGATGCCCCGGAAGAGTTTGCGGGACTGATTCTGATCGGCGGCAATTCTTGGCGAAAAGAAGGCAGTGAGCGGGTCATGGAGCTGGTCGACAAAGCCGTTGAAAAAAAAGCGGTACTTGGTGCAATTTGCGACGCGACGGTGTTCTTAGGCAGAAATGGCTTGTTTAATAAGATTCCGCATACCAGCAATTACCTGGAAGACTTAAAGGAAACAGCAGCGGACAGCTATACGAATGAAGCAGGCTACCTTCAGCAGCAGGCGGTTCGGAGCGGAAACGTCATCACTGCAAACGGCTCGGCATTTTTGGAGTTTGGCAAAGAAGTGATGGAAGCCCTTCAATCGGCTCCACAGGAAGAAATCGATGAGTGGTACGACTTTTTTAAACAAGGCTATCACGAATACATGAAAACCAAACAATAATGCCAGCTGAATGGCCACCTTCGATTGTGAATCTGCACACAATCGAAGGTGGCCTATTTTTTGTGGTGGATTGATAGAATCAGGCGTCCGGGCAGATATTCAGTTGCCGGGCGGCTTTTGCATGTCAGCCAAAAGGCTGAACTTTTCTGTTGCCGAGCAGATGCGCTTTCATCTGGCTGCTTATCGGGTACGATGTAAATAAAGGTGCCAGGCTTGTTGGCACCAGTGTAAGGGTAAAGAGATAGTCAAGGAGGAATTTAAATGGCCATTACCACACAAAATATATTTGAACCGTTTACGTTTACATCCGGTCTGTCTGTCAAAAACCGCATTCTGATGGCACCGATGACCACATCCTCTTCAGATCCGAATGGCGATGTGACAGAAGACGAACTAACGTATTACAAACGGCGTGCTGAAAGCGGACTGGGAGCTGTCATTACGGCTTGTGCACATGTCGAGCCGCTCGGTGTCGGATTTCCCGATCCATTAGGAGCAGACAGCGATGAGCGGATTGCCAGTCTGACAAGTTTGGCTAGTTCCATTCAAGACGGCGGCGCTAAAGCAATCCTGCAGCTTTATCATGCCGGACGCATGTCGAATGAAGACTTGCTGAAAGGTGAACAGCCGGTTGGACCAAGCGCTGTGCCAGCGCCGCGCCCCAATGCGGCGGTTCCGCGTGAAATGACCGAAGAAGAAATTGAAGCAACAATTGCGGCATTCGGAGAAGCCGCCAGACGGGCCATCCAAGCAGGTTTTGATGGAGTCGAAATACACGGCGCCAATACGTATTTGATCCAGCAATTCTTTTCTCCGCATTCCAATGTCCGCACCGACAAATGGGGAGGCGATGTGACTGCGCGCATGGCGTTTCCGATAGCCGTCATCAGATCGATCCAGCAAGCTGTTGCTGAATATGCAGAAAAGCCTTTTGTCGTGGGTTACCGGATCAGTCCGGAAGAACGTGAAGAACCGGGCATCACAATGGATGATACATTGAAGTTCTTGGAGGCCATTGCGGACGAAGGCATCGACTACATCCATGCGTCAGTCGGCAGATTTTTCGGCGGATCGATCCGTGAGGAGGACAACCGATCGCGTGTGGAAATGATCCAACAGCATATCGGCGACCGTGTACCGGTGATCGGGGTAGGAGGCTTACAGACCCTCAAGCAAGTGAAAGAAGCATTGGAAGTCACGCCGTTGGTGTCGCTTGGCCATGCATTGATCATGGACCCGGACTGGTTGGCGAAAGTGAAAAAGAGCCGGGACGAAGAGATTTTCCAGGCAATCCACTTGAGCAAAAAAGAACAGCTGGATATTCCAGAGAATCTGTGGAATATGGTGACCAAGGCACCGGGCTGGTTCCGGATTGAAGAGTAAGAAAACAAGGGACTAAAGGAAGCCGGGAAACTCCGCACTTTAGGGCTGATCTAATAAAAAACGCTGTCTGGATTGATTCCAAGCAGCGTTTTTTTGAGTTTCTATAACGAGTTTTCCGCAGTTTTACCGGAAAGAACGTGGCGTTTTCTGCCCATTAGATTGACGATCATGACACCGCCGATTGCGATGACGCCACCGATAAGCGACAAAGCAGTCGGCAGTTCGTGGAGCCACATCCAGGCAACAACAATTGCCACTGCCGGTTCCAGGTAAATCAGGCTTGAAACAGAGCTGGCATTAGCCAGTGACAAAGCGGTTGCCCAGGTGACATAGGCGATTGCCGCAGGGAATATGCCCACATAAAGAATCGCTAAATGGGCTTCCAGTGTGGCACCCTGCATGGCAGCGAAGAGCCCGGGCGAAAAAATGAGAAATGGCAAAGTGCCGGCCCATGTAAAGTAAGCAGTCAATTCAATCGCCGAGTAGCGTGTCAGAAGCGGCTTCTGGAACACGAAGAAAATCGCTGATGCAAACGCAGCGACCAACACCAGCAATGCCCCATTGGTCAAGGTGAGGGATGCACCTGCAGATCCGAAAGCGATAAACAGAATGCCGATAAAGCCGATGCCAAGACCCATCCAGCCCAAGCCAGTCAGTCTTTCCTTTAGGACAAAAGCCGCAATCAGTGCTGTAAAGATCGGTCCGGAACCGACCAGCATGCCCGCGGTGCCGGCAGAAATCGTTTCCATGCCGAATGTGACGAAGATATGGTAGACGCTGATGCCAATCCAACCGAGAATAAGGATCCGAACGCTATCTCCTTTTTCGGGCAGCCGGAATTTTGTTCCTGGCCACAACGCATAAATCAGAAACAATGCCGAAGCAATCAGGAAACGGACCAGTACATTCTGTCCTGCGTCATAGCCGCCCTGCAGTCCGACACGGATGGCTGCGAAGGAAGAGCCCCATATTAAAACAGAAAATAAGGCCAATGAAAAAGCTTTTGCGTTCAAGTGATCTCCTCCATGAACCATTGAGCGATCCAATGGCTATCCTGTCTGCAGAAATAAAACAGACAAGGATTATTATATTCTTTTCGGGAGGAAATGTCTTCAAGAAGCAATGGCCGTCTTGGAACCCGAATCTTTCAGACGATTTTCCGTCCGCTTCGGCCAAGCGCATAGTAGATGCCATGTTGGAGGCTTTGCAGGGATTCAAAAGTCTTCAGGCTGTTTTTGGATTGTGCAATGATCAGGGCGAGTTCCGGAGAGATGCCGACCAGAATGACTTCGGTTCCCAACAGCCTCGCGGAAGCGCCAAGTTTATCAATCAACGATGCAGTATGTTCTGTAATGTGCTGGTTCAGTCCGGTCAAATCCACCAACAAGTAATTGGCTTTATGCTTCGGCAGCTCGCTCAACGTTTTAAAAATCAAATCTTCTGTCCGCTGTTCATCGTAGCTGCCGATCATCGGTACCACAATGATGCCTTCAAGTACAGGGATGATGGGGGAGGATAGTTCCTTCACCAGGTTCTGAAGGGACTGTGTATGCTCATTGACTTTGGCTTCCAGCTTTCGGATTTGGTCCGCTTCCTGTTTGCGGGACAGCTCATGAATGTTTTGCTGGACCGTCACCGTGGAAGGGAAATACTCAACAATACTGTATGGTTTACTATCACTTTGATGCTGAATGGTCTTATACCAGAAATTGATGCCGAATAAACCGGTCAGGACACCAGCGTAATGAGAAGGGACAAAAATGCCTTCTGCATTTTTATTTTTCAGCAGGTTCATCTTATATTCCCAATCGTTCTGGATATGCATAGTAAATGTATTTTCTTTGCTATCCATTTCAACGATTTCAACTTTGCCCCAACCGGCAGGAGCGTATGTATTGGAGATCCATTCGACAACATTTGAAGTATCAATTTGCTTCATGTCTTTGAACCCTTCACCGACAATGACGCCTTGGCGGAATCCCGTGGTTTCCAATACCAATTGTGTGGCTTCGATCCCTGAAATGTCTTTAATCGTGTCGAAGAAAGTTTCCATTGCTGTGGTCCAAAAGAGGACGACATCTCCTCCTTCAAACAGAACTTCGCCAGTTTCCAAATCCCATTCCAATTCGATGCCGCCTACCGTGATGCTTTTTTTGCTCATGCTCTATATTCCTCCATGTAATAAAAAGTTAGTGTAGAGTAAAATCCAAACTTGTCTTTTCTGTATTCCCCTAGTCATAAACAATATGTCTGGACATGAAAATTCTTTAGTCTAACTGAGTACTTTTCTATGGAAAACGGTAAGCCGCACTTTCTCCTTTAATAGGAAGAGTTGAAAGGATAGGTGACAGCCGTCAATTTTTCCGATACGTCCCACAGCCTTCGGGAGATTTCCTGATCGGTTGCATTGGCATGGGGAGTGCCAAGAGCAGGGTAGCCTTTCCGTTGGAACTGACCGAGAGGGCCGATGTATTCGCCGCCTGTCAGGTTCGGTTCTGTCGCCGCGTAGATTGTCGATAAAGCGCCCATGCCGGGAGGCTGGAGGAACAGATTGGCGATGCGTTTAAAAGCCGGTGGGATTTCCCGCGTGCCAAGCTTCAGGATATTGGTGGCAGAGACGCCCGGATGGCACGCAATGCTGATGGTTTGGAAGCCATGCTCTTTCAAGCGTTTATCCAGTTCCAAAGCGAAGTACAAATTGGCCAGCTTGCTCCGGTTATAGAATTTCTTTGCATGGTATCCTTTTGCTCCGTCGAGGTTGTCAAAGTCGATTGAACCCCGGCTGTGTGCTTGGCTGCTGATAGTGACAATGCGGGAGCCAGGGGTGTTGGCCAACAGCGGCAAAAGCAGCCCGGTTAATGCAAAGTGCCCCAGGTGGTTGCTGCCGAACTGCATTTCAAAGCCGTCTTTTGTTTTGGCATAAGGCGGTGCCATGATGCCGGCGTTATTAATCAACATGTCGAGCTGGTCAAAAGAACTTTGGAACTTGTCGGCAAAGGTTCTGACACTTTGCAGGTCCGCTAAATCGAGGTGCATCACGTCGATTTGAGCCATAGGGTGGTGTTCAGCCAATCGTTCTCTTGCGGCATTTCCTTTTTCCGTATTGCGCACAGCCAAAATGATTCTTGCGCCCATCGCCAGCAGCCCTTTTGCCGTTTCCAAACCGATGCCGCTGTTGCCGCCGGTGATGATGGCTATTTTTCCTGTAAGCAAACGATCACTTCCTTTTTTCAGCCCATTCAATTGGGTTTAGTCTTTAAAGGTTATTTTATCGGTTGTGCGGATTTTTTGGAAATCCCAGGGGAAAGATGTGAGTATCACTTTATTATTTATTCAGGAGACTTAGCGGTAGAATGGAGAAAAGGAGGCGGTAGCCGGTTTATGGAGATTAAAATTAAGGAATTGACCAAAACGTTCAAAGATCGAGTTGCCGTTGACCAGCTTTCCCTGACAATTGGGAAAGGGGAGTTTTTTGCCCTGTTAGGTGAAAATGGAGCGGGGAAGACCACCACCATCAAAATGCTGAGTTGCCTCATGGAACCGACAAGTGGGGACGTCATCATGCTGGGCGACAGCATTGTGGGGAATCCGCAAGCGGTTAAGAAAAAGCTGAACATTTCACCTCAGGAAACGGCAGTGGCGCGAAACTTGTCTGTACAGGAAAACCTGGAGTTCATTGCCAGGATTTATGGCAGCACGAAACAGGATGCAGAGCAAAAAGCGATTCGGCTGATGGAGATGTTCGGCTTGGCGGACCGGGCCAAAAGCAAAGGAAGAAATCTGTCAGGAGGAATGGAGCGCCGCTTGAGCATCGCAATGGCGATGATTTCAGAACCGGAAATCATTTTTTTGGATGAGCCGACCGTTGGGCTGGATGTCCGGGCGCGTTTGGATCTGTGGAAGATTCTGCTGGATCTGAAAGGGCAGATCACTATTATTTTGACGACGCATTATTTAGAAGAAGTGGAAGCGCTGGCGGATCGCATTGGCATTATGCATAAAGGCAGGCTGCAGGCGCTGGGGACATTGGAGGAATTGAAAAACCAGACCGGGCAAACCAAGCTGCAGGATGTATTTCTCCAGCTGACAGCTGAGGAGGAAAATCCATGAAGGCTCTGACATTCGCACAGCGCAATCGAAAGGAAATTTTGCGTGATCCCATGACGCTGCTTTTTGGAATGGTTTTGCCGGTCTTGATGTTATGGCTGTTTTCGATGATGGCTGAAAATATGCCTTTTGATCTCTTTACGCTGGAAAAGCTGGCTCCTGCCATCATCGTCTTCAGTTTTTCGTTCATCACCTTATTTACCGGCATGCTCATTGGGCGCGACAAAAGCAGCTCTTTTTTAATGAGGATTTTCGCGTCGCCGATGGCTGCAACCCATTACCTGATCGGCTATGCATTGCCGTTATTGCCGGTAGCGCTTATCCAGATGTCTGCTTGTTACGGAGCAGCGCTGCTGCTGGGGATGCCGTTTACATATGACGCCATTCCAGCGTTTGGACTGCTGGTCATCATTTCATTTCTTTATATCGCATTCGGCCTGTTCTTCGGAACTTTTTTCACGGATCGGCAAGTCGGGGCGATTTTTGCAATCTTCGTCAATGTCACGACTTGGTTTAGCGGAACCTGGTTTGGGCTCGATATGATCGGCGGTACTTTCGAGACGGTTGCTTACCTGCTGCCATTCGCCCATGCGGTAGATGCTGTGAGGGCTGCGTTTGCTGGCAATTACAGCGAGGTCTTCATACCGATGCTGTGGGTTATTGCGTATACGGTGGTGATCTTCGGCGTTGCGGTATGGGGATTCAGGAAAAGGATGCGCGGATAACTCGGTTTTTGGATGGAACTATTTAAAGTAAAAGACAAGGAGTTTTGAAAATGGGTTATGTAGAAGAACTTCGTGCAGTCGTCGGTCACCGGCCGCTCATCTTCGTGGGCGCAGTCGTGGTGATTGTGGATGAGGAAGGGCGCTTGCTTTTGGAGGAGCGGAAATTTCCGAAAGATTTATGGGGGCTGCCAGGCGGATTGATGGAACTGGGAGAGTCGACGGAAGACACCGCAAAGCGGGAAGTCATGGAAGAAACCGGCTTGACGGTCGATGAGCTGAATTTGATCAATGTCTATTCAGGGCCACAGCATTTTGTGGTAGCTGAAAACGGAGACGAGTTCTACGTCGTAACGCTTGCCTATTATTCGAATAAATACAAGGGTGAATTAATTGTTGACCAAAAAGAATCCTTGAGTTTCAAATTCTTTTCGCCAACTGAGCTTCCGGATAAGATGGTCGGCAGCCACCGCGTTGTGATTAAGGAATTTCTCTACAAGCATTATTCATCTGTATTTGCAGAGTGACAAGACAATAGTGAACAGAAAAAGCCACTTTCATGAATGAACATGAAAGTGGCTTCAGCTTGTAGACAAAAGAATATTTATGTCGTTCAAAAGTTGAATATGCAATTTATTGTCTTTCTATTGGATCCTGCACTCCAGGCGGACGCTTTCCTGCGGGCTTGCGCCGAACTAACTCGGACTAGCGCCCGAGTGGATTTCGGCACTTCGCTATCCCGCTGGAGTCGCCGCCTTGCGCTTCGGATCTGTGTATGAAGGAGTTACCAAGTTTATTGGGACGATGGTTTCCGGATCCTGACTAGCAGGCCATTTCCTTTGATTGAAGCTACACGCCCCCGATCGGGTCGGCCACGGAGACTCCTTTGCGACGAAGCTAGCGCAGCGATGCAGGAGCACGGGTTTTTCCAGTGACGAGGAGGCTGAAGCTGAGTCCACGGAACGCGAAGTGGCCGGACCGGTTGGGGTATGCACCGCTATTCTTTTTGGAAAGACTGTGCAGAGGCATTACTGAAATCAAACGTTACGCCGGTCAGTTTTTCTGAGACTTCCCAAAGTTTCAGGGAAACGGCTTCATCGCCGGCGGATGTATGGGGCGTATCCAGCGCAGGATAACCTTTGCGCTGGCCTTTGCCGTCAGGGCCGATATATTCGCCGCCTTTCAAATTCGGATCTGTAGCCGCATAAATGGTCGGCAAAGCCCCCATGTCAGGCGGCTGCAGAAAGTTATGCATTAAGGTTTTCAAGAATTTGGGCGCATCCCGCTTGCCGAACTTAAATAGGTTGGTTGCGGAAATGCCGGGATGGCAGGCCAGACTCATCGATTGCAGCCCATACTGCTTAAAGCGCTTATCCAGTTCCTGTGCAAACAACAGATTGGCCAATTTGCTTTGGCTGTAGAACTTCATTGGCTTATAGCCTTTTGTGCCGTCGAGATTTTCGAAATCGATACTCGCTCCTTTGTGGGCCAGGCTGCTAAGAGAGACGACGCGTGAACCAGGCGTATTCTTTAGCAAGGGCAGCAGCAGTCCGGTTAATGCGAAATGGCCAAGGTGGTTGCTGCCGAACTGCAATTCAAATCCATCTTTCGTTTTGGAGTAAGGAGGAGTCATGACGCCGGCGTTATTGATCAGCAGGTCGAGTGAATTATGTTGGCGCTTAAAACTGTCCGCAAACCCATTGACGCTCGCCAGGTCCGATAAATCCAATTTCATTACAGATATCGATGCTTCTTTATTGTCGTTAAGGATTAACTGGCGCGCAGCTTCACCTTTCTCCGTATCGCGCACGGCCATGACGATGGTTGCACCGCGTTCTGCCAATATTTTAGCGGCTTCCAATCCAATTCCACTGTTCGCACCAGTGATGATGGCGGTCTTTCCGGTTAACTGTTCCAAACAATCAGCTCCTGAGTAATTTACTTATTCTGCTGATAAAAATACCATGGAGTCCTTCCCACAACAAATTATTGGATCCATAAAATTGATTTTTTTACATATTCGGCTGAAGAGAAGGGTAAAGAGAAAGTATCTGCAAGAAATGGGAGCGATAAGATGGAGAAAAATGAGAAGTTGGCGGGCTTGGCTTTTTTGTTGCTGCTGGGCGGACTTGGTCTGGCTGCCTTGTTTATTGTGTTGTTTGCAGAACTTGCTGAAGAAGTGATGGAAAAGGAACTTGGCCAATTTGACAGTTCGATCATTGACAGCTTTGGGGCCATAGCGGGCGGAACAATGGATAATGTGATGTTCATAATCACAGAAACGGGATCGGCTTGGTTTTTGACTATGTTGTCCATACTTGTCCTGATCGTACTAGGAGTTAAAATGAAAGACAAATGGGGCATGTTGTTTTTTGCTATTGCAGTAGGAGGCGGTTCGCTCTTAACGCTGTTGCTGAAAAATGTATATGACAGACAGCGTCCGAGCATCAATGCTGAAATTGATGCTGTCGGATACAGCTTTCCAAGCGGACATTCGATGGGTTCACTGATTTTTTATGGTTTTGTGATTTACCTGGTTGTCCGGACGCACCAACGGCGGTGGATCCAATGGCTGACTGTCACTTTGTTGGGGATGCTCGTCTTGTTGATCGGCAGCAGTAGAATCTACCTCGGTGCCCATTTTCCCAGTGACGTACTCGCCGGCTATGCAGCAGGTCTTATCTGGTTGATTTTAAGCTTGATCGCTTTAGAGTGGATTCAATGGCATAGCAGAAGTCCAGTACCGCCAGTTCAGGCATTGCGAAAATTATTAGGTCCTCTCTACAGAACAGTGCGGACAAAAATACCTTTTTTCAGGTAAAGAAGAAGTAGTTGGGTGAATCGATAAGGAGGAAAAGAGAATGGATTACAAAAAGATTACAGTGGCAGGAAGCGGCGTGTTGGGAAGCCAAATCGCCTATCAAACAGCGTTTAAAGGATTCGATGTGGTGATCTATGACATCAATGAAGAAGCGATCGAGAAGTCGAAACAACGATTGGCCAAGCTGATGAAAAACTACCGCAAAGATTTTGGCTCAAGTGAAGCGGAAGTGGAGGCTGCATATGGCCGATTGTCTTTCAAAACCAATTTGGCTGAAGCAGTATCCGATGCGGATTTGGTGATCGAGGCAATTCCTGAAGTGACAGACATTAAGACGGCTTTCTATAAGGAGCTTGGCAAAGTGGCTCCTGAAAAGACCGTGTTTGCCACCAATTCTTCGACCTTACTGCCCAGCCAATTCGCAAACGCGACAGGACGGCCGGAAAAGTTCCTGGCTTTGCATTTCGCCAATACGATCCGCATCAACAACACTGCTGAAATCATGAAGCACCCCGGAACAGCTGACGATGTGTTTAACGATATGATCAAATTTGCTGAAGCGATTGGCATGGTGCCACTGCCTTTACATAAAGAACAGCCGGGCTATATTTTGAATTCCCTATTGGTTCCGTTCCTGGAAGCAGCGGAACTGCTGCTGGTCAAAGAAGTTGCAGATATTGAGACGGTAGATAAAACCTGGATGATCGCAACGGGTGCGCCGCTTGGGCCATTTGCCATATTGGATGTGGTGGGCATCAATACAGCCCATAATATTGTTCAGGCGAAAGCTGCCGCTACCGGCAAAGAGGAATTCGTAAAACTAGCCGATATGCTGAAGACCGAATACCTCGATAAAGGCAAACTTGGAAGAGAAACTGGTGAAGGGTTTTACAGCTATCCGAATCCGGCTTTCATGAAAGCAGATTTCTTGAAAAACTGACGAATGACCACGTTTGGCCAGCTGCGGCCAAACGTGGTTTTTTAGGTTAGGAAATTCAGAAAACTGGGTATCCATTATTATCAAAATGAAAAGAAGGGATTTTATGAATCGGATATTCGGAATTTTGGTGGCAGTAGGAGTGCCTTTAACGGTAATCGGCTCATTTCTGGATTGGCCGAGCATTGCCATGTTTTTCATTTGTTCGGTCAGTGTCGTGGCACTCTCCAGCTTCATGGGGAGAGCAACAGAAAGTCTGGCGATTGTCAGCGGGCCGCGTATCGGTGGTTTGCTGAATGCGACGTTCGGAAATGCCGTGGAATTGATCATCTCTATTTTTGCATTGCAGGCAGGGCTGATCGGCGTAGTATTGGCTTCCCTGACAGGTTCCGTATTAGGGAATCTTCTGTTGGTTGGGGGATTGTCATTTTTTCTTGGCGGCATCAAATTCAAGCGGCAGATGTTCAATGTCCACGACGCCACCCATAATTCCGGATTGCTGATCTTTGCTGTGGTCGTGGCATTCGTCATTCCGGAAATCTTTTCGATGACCATGAATGAAACCGAAACCATTCAATTGAGTGTCGGCATTTCGATTATCATGATCTTATTGTATTTGGCAGGGCTCTTTTTCAAGCTGGTTACGCATCGCGGCGTATACAGCCATGCAGACGCCGCACAGGATACCGAACATGAGGAGCCCGAATGGCCGAAGAAGAAAGCACTTATCATCCTGCTTGTCGCCACTTTGATTGTTGCCTATGTATCGGAGAACCTGGTCCACACTTTTGAAGAAGTGGGCGAGCAATTCGGCTGGTCTGAGTTGTTTATCGGCGTCATCATCGTGGCCATTGTCGGAAATGCCGCTGAACATGCTTCCGCCCTCATTATGGCAATGAAAAATAAAATGGATGTTGCAGTGGAAATAGCGATTGGTTCCACTTTGCAGATTGCCATGTTCGTTGCACCAATCTTGGTGCTGATTTCACTTTTCATGCCGCAGCAGATGCCGTTGGTGTTTACAATTTCAGAGCTGGTCGCCATGATCACAGCGGTATTTCTTGCCATCAATGTTATGAACGACGGGGAGTCGAATTGGTTTGAAGGCCTGACATTACTAGCTGCTTATCTCATCATGGGCATCGGGTTTTATTTATTGTAAGAAAGCGGAATCCTGTTTTTTTCTGGGACGGGTAAACAGATACAGCAGGACATTCATCACCCCCATAAAAGCGATAGCAATAAACAGGTAAAGAGAAATAGCGTCTCCGCCTAAACCAATTTCGTCTACAATAATCGCGTGGTAATAAACGACTTGCACAGCCACAGCGATGGTCACAAGTGATAAGCTAATCACTGCAAATCCGTTGAGCAGGTGGGTGCGGATTTTTGGAATGAGCTGCGCAATACACAAAATCAGGGCCACGCCTAACAATAGAAAGAGGATAGGCCTGAGCAATGTGAATGTGCCAAAGCTTTCAAATGAGCTGTAGGTATACATGATGGGAACCTCCTTACTAAAACTGACTTCTGTTAAGCTAGAACGATAACCAGCCGGAATAGGTTTCCAGAAAAAAACAAGCGGTACACGAAAGAAATTCATCGTGTACCGCTTGTTTTGTATTACTGGATCGATTGGAAGCTTTCTTTAATTTCAGCATTGCCGACATGGCCGGTCAAGCTTTTGACGAGTGTACCGTCTGAGCCGATATAGACAGATGTCGGGTAGCCGATGACGCCGTATTCATCGAAAAAGGTTCCGCCTTCGTCCAATAACACGGTAACATTTTCAGCATTCGGGAGCCCTTCAAACCATTTGGCGAAGGACTCGGCGCTTTTTTCTGCATTGGAGCTGGGGGACACAATCGTCAACACAGCAAAATCATTTTCTTCAGCAGCTAAGGTATTCAGTTCTTCCATGCCTCCCAGACAAATTGAACACCAGGATGCCCAAAATTTCACGTAGACTTTTTGGCCGGCATAATCGGCAAGGTTATGCTGGTTGCCATCCAAATCGATCAGTTCAAAGGAAGGGGCAGGATTGCCATCGTTCAATGCTCCAGCACCTTGGGAACTGCTGCAGGCGCTCAATACGACAAGAAGAACGAGCAGCAAGATGGATTTTATCGATGCGTTCATTGCAATCATCCTTTACTGTGGAATTGCGGCTCATCTCTTTATACCCCCATCATATAGTGGAACTCCGATAAAAGAAATTAGAGCGCCTCAGGAAGTTTAGAAAACCCCTCTTCTTCTTTATGCGAAGAGGGGGGTGGTCAGTCTCCATCGGTATTCAATTGGTCAAGGGCATTTTTCTGGATAATTAAATCCGAAATCCGAAGCTGTTCTGCTGCTGTTTTGACATGAGGTTCACATTCTGCAAATTCAACTTTCTCGCCGGATGACGTGTCGTAACATGTGCCGCTTCCGCTTGGAGAAGTCAGGTCAGGCTTGAAATAAAATTCCTCGACGCGGAACGAACCATCACGGAAAACGGTCAAATTATTGTCTTCGTCGAGCAGAGATTGTCCAAGCATATAAGGAGGGTCGATGTTTACGATATCCAAAATGGTTGGGGCAATATCAATTTGGCCGCCGCTGTTTTCAATGACGCGACCTTCTTCCATGCGAGGTTCTTTAATGAAGAGAGGGACCTGTTGATCCAGTTCGAATAACTCGACTTCGGTTTCAGCCCCCAGTTCTTGGGCCATTTCACTATCGGCTTGTGTTAATCCACTGTCATGGTCACCATAAAACAAGATAAGAGAATCATCCCACATATCCTTTTCTTTCAGCTCTTCAATCATCACTCCAACAGCTCCATCCACGTAATGGATGGTTTCGTAATAACCTCTCAGCAACGGATCTTCATAACCGGTCAAATCCAATTGTTTCAAATCCTCTGGAATCTCATAAGGGGTATGGCTCGACAATGCAACTAAGAAAGCGAAATAAGGTTCTTTCAACTGTGCTGCATGGTCGATGGAAGTTGTGAAGAAGTCCTCGTCATTCACAGCCATGCCGATCTTCTGGGTGTCCGGGAAATCCGGTTGGCTGAAGAATTGATTAAAGCCAATGTTTTGATAGAAATCATCACGATTCCAGAAATCCTTCTCGAAGGCATGCATGGCTGCCGTATCATACCCGGCGTTTCTCAACAGCTCCGGCAATCCATCAAATTCATTTTCGGCGTATTGTGTGTAAACGGATCCTGATTTCAAAGGCTGCAACGAAGCCAGTGTAATGAATTCAGCATCCGACGTTCGGCCTTCGTGCGTCTGATGATAAAACGATGGGAAGAACAAAGTTTCTTCTTTTAAGGCATTTAAATGGGGAGTCAGTTCCTGCCCATTCACTTGTTGTCCAATCACTGAAGTCTGGAAAGATTCCAGTTGCACAAGGATGATGTTGGGTTTTTCAGAGTCGGATACAGCTGAAGGCGTCTCGGGATCCAGGTCTTTGATCCGTGAGGCTTCCTGTGCTGTGATGCTGTCATTAGTGAACAGCCCACTGACACCTTTTGCAAAATCCAATCCATGGTAACCCCAAAATCCAAGCTGGTAATACTCACGCATATTTGAAATCGGTTCATCGACCAGCCACTTTTCTTCATTGATGTAGCTATTAGCCAACGGAATGGCAAACAAGAGAAAACCAATGGCAAAGCCGGCTCCCGCAAACAGTCTTTTTGTCTTCCGGGTTGCGGTTTCCTGATTTTTACGGCCAGCAAAAAGGACCAGTGAAAAGAGGAGCAAATCAGCAAAAAAGAATAAATCCTTTGCTTGGATCAAGGTCATAAAGCCGCCGCCGACATCACTCATCTGTGTAACATCAGAAAGCAGGCTGATGGACAACAAATCATCAAAATAACGGTAGTACCAAAGGTCGGAAACAAGCAGTGTACTGTGTAAAAACAGTAAAAGCATTAAAATCCATCGACGTTTCCGATAGCTTAATAAAAGCGTCCAGCTGGATAAAACGACGATGGAAGCAAGGTTGAGGATAAAGAAACTGAATTGGAACTCGGTTCCGGAATAAACACTAAAGAGGAAAATTTTTGATATGGACAATACCAGGTAAATCCAGTATTCAAGGAATTTCATGGGGCACCTCCGAACAAGTTAAGCCGCTTTGCCTATGTAAATGAAGCACTTGCCAGTGAACCATTTTTCTTCCTGCAAAACGAGTCTGTTCTTTTTCATTACCACTTAGCGGGCAAGCAGAAACCTGTAGAGATGTCTGTATTGTGTCAACTAAAACGAATTCTTTTCGAGTTTGAATGTCCAGTGGTTTCGGGTATTCGATAAGAAAGGATAATCTCGGATATAAAGGGATGTTCAGCCAATGGGGTTTATCAACTATCAATAGTTGAATTACAACGGATATGATGAAGGAGTGTTGAATATGGATTTATATAAGAAGATGCAAAATCACCCGCCGCCAGCCCGCGCAGAATGCCAGTATCCCGTGTTGCCTGTCGGACAGAACTTTGTAGTGGACTTTGGCAGACAAAAAGCGCTTCATGGCAAATGGCAAATCGTGGTTAACGACGAAGCGCCCTTTTACTTGTGCCAGCGTGTTTTTGAAAATGGTACATTGTCAAGGCGGAAATCAGCAGACCATCGACGCAAATTTTTCGAAAGGGAAATTTATCTGGCATTGGAAAAGGAAGAATGAGGAAGAAGAACAGACCGATGAAACCGTCCTGTAACCAGTGGACGGTTTTTTGTGAGGTTTGATTTCCGACAGCTGCAGGGATTTACATCAAGGGCTGAAGGAACTCTTCAAAATATAGATAGATTATTTCAAATTTTGCTGTAATATAAAATCATACATCAAACAGTAAGGGGAATACATAAAATGAAGAAAAAACACCAAGAGATCGAAACACCTTTTTTATTGGCACTTATTCCATTGGTGTCCATGATTGCATTGATGGCCATCACTATTATCGTATTCGAAGGCAGTCCGCATATTCCGTTGGCTGTCGGCACGGTGATTGCGGGAGTCATCGCCTGGCGTCTAGGCTATAAATGGGAAACTATTGAAGAGGGCGCGTATAAAGGGATCCGCCTTGCTTTGCCTGCAGTTCTCATCATCATTGTGGTCGGAATGATCATTGCCTCTTGGATAGGCGGTGGGATTATCGCTACCATGATTTATTATGGTCTGCAGATCATCACACCTTCTTTATTCTTGCTGACGATTTGCATCATTTGCGCTATCGTGGCACTCGCAATCGGGAGTTCATGGTCTACAATGGGAACTATCGGTGTTGCCGGCATGGGGATTGGCGCAAGTATGGGGATTCCGGTTGCTATGGTGGCAGGAGCCGTGATATCCGGTTCTTACTTTGGAGACAAAATGTCACCTTTATCGGATACCACAAATCTGGCGGCGGGCATTACCGACACCAATTTATTCGAACACATCAAACATATGATGTATACGACAATTCCAGGATTGGTTATTGCATTGGTGGTGTACTTTTTCCTTGGCCGCCAATTTGCAGGAGCAGCTATTGACGAAGGGAATATACAGAACATCTTGTCAGCATTGAACAGTAACTTTGTGATATCTCCTTGGCTCTTGCTGGTGCCTGCATCGATTGTTGTATTGGTGGCGTTGAAAGTACCGGCTTTGCCAGCATTGGTGGTCGGGGTATTCCTAGGTTTCATTTGCCAGATTTTTGTGCAAGGCGGAAATATCGGAGAGGCTGTCAATACACTTCACGACGGTTTTGCCATTGCTTCGGGCAATGAAATGGTTGACGAGTTGTTTAACCGTGGCGGCATCGCTTCTATGATGTTCACGGTTTCGCTGACGATTTTTGCCATGGTCTTTGGCGGTGTGCTGGAACATACCGGCATGCTGAAAGCCATCGTTAAACAAATTCTGAAAGTGGCCAAGTCAGCCGGCAGTCTGATTGCAGCGACAATCGTTTCCGCATTCTTCACAAATGCTACTGCTTCCGAGCAGTACATTTCGATTCTCTTGCCGGGAAGAATGTATGCGACAGCTTTCCAGGACAAAGGCCTGCATTCGAAAAACCTTTCACGGGCCCTTGAAGATGGAGGAACATTGACTTCACCATTTATCCCCTGGAATACGTGCGGGGTCTTCATACTTGCCACTTTATCGGTCAGTCCATTTGCGTATGCTCCGTATGCGGTACTGAATTATGCAGTACCGATCATCGGCATCGTCATGGCTATGATCGGTTATAAAGTTCAATTTTTAACAGAAGATGAAATGCACCAGTTGAAAATAAAACAGCAACGAATCGATCGCGAAAACGAATTGACAGAAGGCGTTTAGTTTTTTCTTTCCTGCTCTTATGCAAATAAAGCGAGCCACCCTCTTTTGACATTGAAGAGGATGTGGCTCGCTTTTATTTTATTCTATCCTCGAGCAGGCTCCAAGCCTACAGCCGATTGCTGCGGTTGGTTCCATACAACAGCCAGGGAGATGGGAGGTCAAAGGGGTGGCATGCCGGCAAACTGCTGGCTTGATCGGGGGTTAAATCCATCCAGATCAATGTTTCGGATTTCACTTTTTCGCTTAAGCGATGCTGCGCTGTTGAAATGGTTTCCCAAAGCCCAGGCTGTTCCATGAGGTCATCCCATGGATAGACGGCATGCAGGTAATAATTCCGTTTATAATCCTTTTTGGCAATCAACACACGGCTCTTATCCCGATTTTCAAAAAATGCCCATTGAGACAAATCGGCATCAGCAAACAAGGCTTGAGAAGACGGAAACGTATAATAGCATTCATAAGGGAAAACCGCTCCGGTTTTAATGTACAGCTGATTGATCCACTCTTGCTTTTGCGAGAGATCGGATAGCTCCTGCCAAACAGCACCACCGGTGATAAGCGCGGCAACATCAGAAGAAATGGCGCTGTAGAGAGTAGAAATCTCTATAAGCCCCAGTTTGTCCATGACGCGCCGGGCAGAGCTGTTTTCCACTTGCGTATTCGCACCTACCCATTGCACACTGGGCAGTGAAAAAACCTCTTCCATGATATGGGCCATCAATTGCGTGGAAAGATTATTGCCACGGTAGCGCAGATCACTGCGCATTCGCCCAAGCATAGCGTATTGACCGGCGAAAATTGTGTAGCCTCCGATGCTGGCAAGCTGGCCATCTTGGAACAAACCGAATAAGCGGCTGGATCCCCCCGCTATGCGGTCGTATACCCGGAGAATGTAATCATCTTCAATTCCGGTCTTCATTTGCTTCAGGTAATGCAGGTCGTCCAGGTTCAGCTGGCGAATTAATTTTTCCATATATGGGCACCCCTTGCTCGTGTTGAAAAGACTACTTGTATTATATACGGAAAAAACATTGGAATGCATGCCTGAAACTGTCGCAAGTAAGGAGTGGCAACATCAGGTTGACCGTATGTTTGAGAAATGAGAGCAAACGGGAAATGTAAGGGCATATTCTAAAGGAGGCTGTCGGCATGACTGTTTTTTCAACTGAAGCATTAGCGCACAAACACGTATTGATCACCGGGGCAACTGGAGGCATCGGCATGGAAACAGCTCGGACATTGGTGAAAATGGGTGCACGCATCACTATTACGGGCCGCAACAAAGGCAAGCTGAGAGAGTTAGAGGGAGAGCTCCTGGATCACGTTCCTGCAGACAGGATCTGCATGGTGGAAGCGGATTTGACCAAACCTGAAGACCGGCTGCGCCTGATTGAACGCGCAGAAAGCGAACTGGGTTTCATCAATGGGCTGGTGAATTCAGCCGGCGTTTCGGGAGGCAAGGTCGTGGAAGACATTGACGAGGCATTTCTTACCGATATGATGAATTTGAACTTTGTATCGACGTTCCTTCTGACGCAAGGGGTATACCGGAAGATGATGGAACATAAAGAAGGGGCTATCGTCAACTTGGCATCTTTATCGGGGCTGCGGGGAACCTATGCAAACACGGCTTATTCAGCCAGCAAGTTTGCAGTTGTCGGATGGACTCAGTCAATGGCGGTAGAAGCCATTGAATACGGTATTCGTATCAATGCGGTTTGTCCGGGCTACGTGGATACTGAAATGGCAAGAAGCAGCCTGCGCAGAAAAGCAGAGCGCAACCAAACCAGCTTTACGGAAGAATTGGAACTCGCTGAAAAGTCGATTCCATCTGGGCGCCTGTCGACAGCTTTGGAAGTGGCGAATACCATCGCCTTTTTATTGACGGATGCCGCTGGAAATATTGTGGGTGAGTCGGTTAAGATTTCGGGCGGAAGTGTCATGAGGTGAAACAGCTAAAACTTTGCTGAAAGCGAAGTCCGGTGTTGCGTTGTCTTTTGGCGCTATTGTTGTGTATAGTAGATAGAGTGAATTAATTATGTTGAGAAGTCAGTAATTCTTTTGTTTAAAGGAGATTAATGATTTGGAAAAAGAAATTACAGACATCCAAAATATTTTTAAAACTGCTGAAGCTGCCCATGTTTTTTATTATGTGGACAATGCAGAACGTTATATTGACAATGCAGTTTCATATATCCTGGCTGGCATTGAACAGGGAGATCAAGTTCTCTTAGTTGAGAACGAACGTCTATACCCGAAAATCTTAAAGCGTGTGGAAGAGTTGGTTTCTAAAGAACAACTGCAGAACATACATTATGTAAATAATTTTACCTTCTATTGGCGCAACGGCAACTTCCATCCGCCGACCATCATTGCCTACTTTTTTGATGCAATCAGTCCTTTTGTGAAAGGGGAACAGAGCTTCCGGACATGGGGACATATCGAGTGGCGGGATGAGATGGAAATCACGAAAGACATTCAAGAATATGAATGCGGCATCGATCAGCTAATCCCGGGAATCAAAGCAATTTCCGTTTGTGCTTACGATGCGGCTCGGGTTTCAGATTCGCTTAAGAGAGTGTTGTTAAACTGTCATGGCTTTTTGATGACAGATGACAGCCTATCACCGATTTCCGGTTGAGAAATTAAATAGGATAAAAATTCTTTCTCTGTGAAGTTACAGCGAAAGTTTTTTTTGTAGAAAAATATTGACGGAATATTGACAATTATACAAAAGGGCATACTATATTAAGTAACAAGACCTTAAAAAATGAATGTTTTTTTTGAAATAAGAGCAGAGTTCGGCAGATTGAAGAAAGGAGGAGCCGGCATGGCTGATTCCGGAAACGACTATCTGTCTTCAATCATAAATGGTGTGGAATTGCCTGAAGATGGCCGCAGCAAATTGATGGGTGTTAATCCGTTTACCCATGAAACCATCTCCAAGATTATCTGTGCCACACCTGAGGATGCAAGGAATGCAGTGGCAGGAGCTCATCGGGCATACAGTATAAGTATAAAGAAAATGCCTGCTCATCTGCGGGCCGAAATATTGCAGAAAACAGCCGAATATCTGCAGGCTGAAAGTGGTGAATTCATATATCTGCTGTCAAACGAGTCTGGCAAAACCGTTAATGAAACCCGTCAGGAAGTGGAACGCGCCATTCAAGTGCTGCTGTTTTCTTCAACAGGAGCACAATCAATCTACAAAGAATTGATTCCTTTGGGGAGTTCGGGAGGTACAGAAAGCCAACTCAGCATGTCGAAGCGGGTTTCTATCGGAACAGTGGTCATTTCCACACCTTTTAACCTTCCAATTAACCTTGTGCTTTATCATATAGCACCGGCAATAGCAGCAGGAAATACAGTAGTCTTTAGGCCTTCATTAAAAACGGCACGTTCTTCCGTATATCTGTACCGGTTATTCGAAAAGGCCGGATTGCCGAAGGGAGCTTTCACCATCGTTCTGGGGGTGGGAGAGGACCTAACTCAAGCATTGGTGACTCATCCGAAAGTAAAAAAAGTGGTTTTTACCGGGAAAGATGAGACGGGTTGGAAAGTGAAGGAAATGGTGAAGCGGAAAAAGTTGAAACTGGAGACGGAATCGAAAGTCGTGAATGTCATCTTTGATGATGCTGATTTGGATACGGCGGTCAATGCAGTCGTCATTGGCGGATTTAGGTTTGCCGGACAATCCTTTATATCCACTCAACGGGTTTACGTACAGGAGATTGTCTATATGGAATTTTTGGATAAGCTGTCTTCCAAAATGAAAACGCTTAAAATTGGTGATCCACTGGATGAATTAACTGATATAGGCCCGATGATCACCAAAGAATCCGCTGAAAAAGCGATGTCTTAGGTGAGGGAAGCTATTGAACAAGGTGCGACTCTTTTAACCGGAGGGAACCGGCGTGAAGCTTTGATGGAACCGACCCTTATCAGTCATGCGACAATCCGTATGAAAGTCGTCAGTAAACAGATGCTGGCGCCGGTTGTCAGTGTCATGCCTTTCGATAAAGAAGAACAAGCCCTGACTGGTATCACGGAGTTGAACTTAGACAGATATGCAGCCGTATTCACAGCAGACATCAGAAAGGCGGTGCGTGTGGCTGATGTTCTGGGGAGGGAGGCAGTCTGGATCAACGAAGTGGCAGTTAACCGTTATGATCAAATGCCATATGGTGGTGTAAACAATAGAGGCATGAGACGAAAAGAGACGTATCGTGCTATTGAAGACATGACAGAATTAAAATTAGTCAGTATGCAATTGAAACAGCAATGAGTTTGGAAAAATTGGCGGAGGAGAGGGTGGCAATATGCAAGTGAAATCAGCGGTACTGCGTGAAATTGGGGCATCTGTCCCTTATGAGGAGAGCCAGCCAATAAAGATTGAAACATTGGAATTGGATTCACCGGAAAAAGACGAAGTATTGATTCAAATAAAGGCGGCCAGCTTGTGCCATTCCGATTTATCGGTGATGAATGGCAGCCGGCCACGGCCGGTACCGATGGCGCTGGGCCATGAAGCGGCAGGAGTGGTCATTGACATAGGGCAAGAAGTTACGGATTTGGAGCCGGGAGATCATGTTGTCTGCGTCTTTGTTCCAAGCTGCGGACAATGCGGACCATGCCGGGAAGGACGCCCAGCTTTATGTGAGCGAGGGGCCGCTGCCAATACAGCTGGGACATTGCTGGGTGGCGGGCAGCGTCTTCATAAGGAATCCGAAACCATCAACCACCATCTAGGCGTCTCTGCATTTTCGGAATACGCGGTGGTTTCAAGAAATTCCATCATTAAAATAAGCAAAGACATCCCTTTTGAAAAAGCGGCATTGTTTGGTTGTGCTGTCATAACAGGAGTTGGTGCAGTAGTGAATACTGCAAGTATTAAATTGGGCAGCACAGTCGCAGTGGTCGGACTTGGTGGGGTAGGGCTGAGCGCACTGCTGGGGGCCATCGCTGCTGGGGCGAGCCGGATTGTCGCCGTGGATATCAACGAAACCAAGTTGAAGCAAGCAAAAGAATTAGGGGCTACCGATGTCTTCAATTCCAAAGACCCAAATGTCATTGAACAGATACGGCAAGCGACAGGCGGGGGCTTGGATTATGCTTTTGAAACAGCGGGTGCCGTACCGGCAATGGAAGTCGCATATGGGATAACCAAACGAGGGGGAACTACTGTAACAACCGGTTTGCCTCATCCGGAACACCAATTTTCATTTCCATATGTGTCGCTGACCGCTGAAGAGCGCACATTGAAGGGATCCTATCTGGGAAGCTGTGTGCCAAGCCGGGATATTCCGCGTTATATGAATCTGTTTCAGGAAGACCGGCTGCCTGTCGATAAATTAATCACGGACTTTATCACATTGGATGAAGTGAATAAAGGATTCGATATTTTGGCAAAAGGCGAATCTTCACGGATCATCATTAAGTTTTAACTGATTCGATTACCGGCAGCATTTTTCGCCTGTTCAAATGAAATTCGCAACGGGGATAGAAAATAAGAAAGGAGGCAGCCCGAGTTTCTGTTGCCGCAGAGCCAAGGGAGCAAGTACAAACAAGGAGGATTTACCATGTCTGCAAATAAGGTTTCTTCAAGAGTTGAGGGACTGGAACTTGTGATGGAAAGATCTTTTGACGCGCCAAAAGATCTGGTGTTTTCAATGTTTACAGAACCTGACCATCTTGTTCGTTGGTGGGGACCATTTGACTGGGAAACAGCAGTTTATAAAATGGATGTCAAACCAGGCGGTATCTGGCATTATTGTATGCGCTCGCCGGATGGACAGGAAGCCTGGGGGAAATCCATTTACCAAGAAGTCGACCCGCCGAACAAATTGGTTTATACCGATGCTTTTTCCGATGAGCAGGGAAATGAAGTTGATGGTATGCCGAAAATGCTGATTACGATGGTTTTTTCTTCTGATGGACCTGGATGTATTGTTAGTTCCAGCACGAAGTTCGATTCAAAAGAAGAATTGCAAAAGGTAATCGATATGCAGGCTGTAGAGGGCATGTCCCAAACTTATGACCGACTTGAAGCATATCTGGCTAAGCTGCAGCCATCCGAATAAAATCTGATTTTTGGAGAGTGGAGCTCTAATGATTACAAAAGTTTTTCCCTATCTGAACTTTGAAGGCGAGGGACAGGAAGCTACTCATTTTTATGCGGAGGTCCTTGGTGGAGAATTGGCTGGAATATCCACATACGGCGAAGCCCCTGATATGGGTGGCGGTGAGGTGCCGGAAGAAGCAAAAGACATGGTCATGAATGCGCAGATCAACTTTAATGACGGCAATACCTTAATGATTTCAGATGTGCCTCCCGGAATGGGCATGCCATTCAAAAAAGGAAACAATGTATCAATTACTATCCTTTATGACGACATAGAGGAAGCAAGAACCGTATTCGGCAAGTTGGCTGAGGGCGGCACTGTCATCATGGAATTGCAGGAAACGTTTTGGAGTCCATTGTACGGGAATTTGACAGATCGTTTCGGAATCGACTGGCAGATTTCCGTGGAAGGGGAGATGGAATAGATTTTTGTAAACCGCACTCCTTTCAAGGGTTGCGGTTTTTTGTCAGTTTTTTTGGATAGCAGGAGGTGAAGAAACTTTTTTCTGTTTTAAGGATCCTCTGTATCAGTGTGTTAGAGTCTTCACACATGAGGGTATGGAAGAAAGGGACAGCCAATCAAGCTAAAGCTACAAAAAACACAAAGGAGGATGACCATGGATACCGATAAATACTTAGTCAAAAAAGACAAGAAAATCAAACTCTCTGATTATCCCACGACAGAAAAAGATATATACAGTGAAGAAGAACTGAAAGAAAAACTAATTCCGGAAAGTCTTGAAAAGCTCAAGGAATTGCATATGAAACTGCATGCTCAAGAAGAGAAAGGAATTGTTGTGGTGCTACAGGCGATGGATGCTGCTGGGAAAGATGAAGCCATTACATACATCTTTTCGAACTTGACGGCACAGGGTCTGAAAGTGACGTCATTTAAAAAACCGTCAGACACTGAACTTGCCCATGACTACTTATGGCGTTTCAAGGAAGGCATGCCATCTAGAGGGCAAATCGGTGTTTTGAACCGATCCTATTACGAAGAAGTGATTGCACCAAGGGTCCATGACCTGCTCGGAGAGACACCACTGCCGGACGAACTGATTGACGAGAATATTTGGGCAGTCCGTTATCGCCAAATTACGGATTTTGAACGCTATATGGGAGAAAACGGTTTCCCCGTAGTGAAGTTCTTTTTTAATATGTCTTTTGAAGAACAGCGGAACCGCTTGCTTGAACGCATGAAAAACCCGGAAAAAAACTGGGAGTTTTCGTTCAATGATGTAAAAGAACGTGAGCATTGGGACGGCTATCAAGAAATATTCGAAGATCTATTGAACCATACGTCGACTGAGTATGCGCCGTGGTATGCCCTTCCTGCCGACGATGAATGGTTTTCGCGCTATATCATATCAGAAGTGATGGTCAAAACCTTGGAGCAAATCGATCCTCAGTACCCCGAAATTACGGGCGAGGAAAAAGAAGAACTGGAAAAAGCGATACGCAAGCTGGAAGAAGAGGATTAACTAAGAGGGTTCGGAATTGTCATTCCGAGTCCTTTTTTAATATGTGAAAAGAACGTGTCCAAAAGAAGAAAGGCTTGCATTTGTATCCATAAAGCTACTATAATATGAAACGTTGGTTCACTATAAAAAGAACAATTTATCTTTTTCACGTAGTTTTTATTGCAAAGTAAGATTACATAAAAATAAATGCTCTTAAGGTGACGTGCCTCTGCACGGCCTTTTTTTGTGGCTTGAACAAAATAGAATGATTAAGAATATCCTTAAGAATGGAGTATGGACATGAATAAATGGACGAGATTAATGATTATTTTTATTTCTTCAATAGTGCTTGGATTTGCGTTTAATATGTTTTTGCTGCCCCACGAAATACTGGCGGGCGGAGTAACGGGAATTGCGATGATGCTGGGGTTAGTGACGCCTTTGAATGCCGGGATTTGGATGATTATTTTGAATATCCCGATTCTGATTGTGGGCTGGATGAAACTGGGCAAGACGTTCATCGCCAATAGCCTGTTTTCTGTAGTCGTGACATCCATTTCAATGCTGTACATTCCAGTAGTCAAGTTGACGGAAGATGCATTGCTGTCATCCGTTTTTGGAGGAGTAGTGGCGGGAGTGGCCATTGGGCTTATCATCCGTTTCTACAGCTCGACCGGCGGTTTTGATGTGATTGGATTGTTGTTGTCGATGAAGCGCGATATTCCGCTTGGAACCTTGGTATTTATCTTGAACAGTGCTGTGGTTTTTGTATCTGGATTTATCTTTTCATGGGAATTGGCGATGTATACGATGGCTTCCATCTACATCACCGGTTTGGTGATCGACCGAGTCCATACCCGCCACATTAAGCTGAGCTTGATGGTAGTGACCAATCAAGGCGAAGCAGTCAAAAAAGAGTTGCTTGATAACCTTTACCGCGGCATCACCGTAGTTGATGGTGAGGGGGCTTATTCATCGGCAAAAGTAAAAGTGCTTTATAGCGTAATCAGCCGCCATGAATTGGCTTTTGTACGGCCATTGATTAAAAACATTGATCCGAAAGCATTTGTCAGCATCAGCGAAACGATGGAAGTCATGGGGAACTTCAGAAAAGACGATAACTTCATGAAACTTCCGATGTAACGAAAAACCACCTTTTCTGTAAGCCGAGCTTACAGAAAAGGTGGTTTTTATTTTAATGAAACCGAGCTTAACCAGTGCTAGAAAATCAAGTATTCTTTCAGTGCTTGCTGCAGGGTACCAGCAGTTTTCGTTTTTTCGTCGAATTTCATCCCTGAATGAATCATTTGGCGGACTACTTCTGCACGCAATCCTGTGATGATTGTGCTGCACCCCATTAAGCTTGTCCCATCGATAAGTTTCATCAAGTGGTGGATGACCTGCGCTTCCATTTCAGCAATCCCGGACAAATCGATGATCAATGTCTGGATCTGCAGTTTTCCTATTTCAGTCAACACTTTTTCTTCGATAATCGAGGCCCGTTGAGCATCGACTGCACCGATAACCGGCAGGATACAGACCGTACTGTTAATCGGGATGATGGGAACTGAAAGGTTTTCAACCAATTGGCGATGTGCCTTCAACAAAGTGTCTTTGTATGTAGAATAGTTCAGGAAAAAAGAATTCAAAAATGAGTCGATTCGCGTGTTAACATCTTTTTCCATGCGGAAAAAATTCATGTCTTTTCCTGCTGGAACATCCTGATTGAACTTTTCAATGAATTTCCATAAAGTACGGCGAATGGCTTGCACCCATTCGAGCTTGAATGAAAGTTCAATCGAATGAGTTGCCCATGCAATTCCTTCTTGTTTTGCGAATAATTCCAGTTCTACTTCCTGTCCATCAATAATATAAATAACCAGTTTATGGGCGTTCGTCACCAAATCAATGTTGCCAATCGATAAAATTTCCTCAATTTTATCTTTGACGTTCACAGCCTCCATTAAGAGGCTATCTTCAAATTCTTGATTATGGGTATCAAAAAAAATTTGCAGTTCCAAAGAATTCTGCAGCGACTGTGCCATTTCCATTCTCCTTCTTTCTTCCTAATATAACAAATTGCATGAAATTTTCTTGAGTGATTTCAGCACGATTATTGAAACAGCAGATAGTCTGATTCAGACAAAAAATCATGGCTGATATCAACGAATAAATAACAGTCCTCTGATAAAGGATAACTGAATGTGCGAATTATTTCACCTGTTTCAATATCCGAATAGATGTCCGACAAAATCCCTTTATGCCAGGTTTTCATTTGCATGGTGTTCTCCAGGAAGAAAGGGCGGAATGCCCAATGAGACCCAATTTGATCCCGTTCAAATCCCCACTGCTTATTGTGTTTTCTGAAGTTGGATGACACTTGTTGCCCATCGCTGTTGCAGATATACAAACGGAAACTTTCTTCATCGAAAGCCTCGGAGACCAATTCAATAAAATCATCAGCTTTTTCAGGTCCGTGCCAGTTGGAAAGCAATTTTTTTACTTTTTCTTCACGGCTCACTACAAAAGCATAGCGCCCTTCCACCATCGATTTTTCCCGTTGGACAAAAGCCTTAATTTTATCTCCCACATCAAGTGACATGGCATCGTTTATCGGCAAGTCAAAATCAGGTTTAGCCAAATAGAACCCCTGGTAATAATGGCCGCCGTGCTTCCAGGCAAAATACAATTGGTGGTCGTCTTCAATATTTTCATAAGACAGTTTAGCTCCGATGCGCCGTGCCAGTACTGACAATGTCTGAACGACGTCTTGAAACACATCTGAATTAACATTTCGGACTAAACTAGTATCAATTTTCAGGATGTGGGGTCTGAGTTGGCGGATCCGGTCAATATTGGAGCTTTTTGCTCCTACATGATCGACAGCAATTTGTATGCCGTAGGTTTTATAGTAAATCAATAAATGCGCCAGTTGATCAAAGTCTTCATCAAAGTCATGTTCAGTGATTTCAAGAACAATCCGGTCCATGGCAAAACCCTTCTCCACAAACGCTTGCAGTGTTTTCAAAAAATCTTCCCCGTCGTTAATCATTAATTGCCGGGCGTTGCGGTTGATGAATAGCAGTCCTTCATTGCCGGAATCGAGCATTTGGCTAATCGCCAACTTCAATAAATGTTGATCGACTTCTACTTTGTATTCATCCGGAACGTCATTGTCTTGAAAAAAATCACCCAAGCTGCTCCAGTCGTTCTCAACTTGGAACCGTCCCAAAACTTCATAGCCAATAACAGTATGCTTAACTGCACTGACAATTGGTTGGAAAGCAGGTTTTACTTTATCTAAGTTCTCGAGTATATCTAATGGGTCCATAATTTGTTCTCCTTTGCTGCCAATCTGTAAAGCATCAATGGACAGCCTACATGATCATAAAGAAATAAATGATGACCATGATGATCATGACTGCCAACATTGATGAAATCAATGTGATGTGCATATTTGATGGTGTAAAGGTCTCATTGATGATTTGCTGGCGTTTCTTTTTATAATTTTGTGTTGCCGAAAAAATAACAGTGAGCCCGAAAATACAGGCAAAAATGCCGAGAGCGATGGTAAAGACATCGACAAATTGGTTGCGCGTGACGCCCATCGTGAAATGCAGGCTTGTAGCCAGAAACCCGACGCCGACAATTGAAATAACAGTCCGGATCCATGCCAGATAAGTGCGTTCATTGGCAAGGTGCTGTTGGGTATAGATCAGCTGGTTTTTTTCTTTTCGATATGATTGACGCGACATTTCATTTCTCCTTCCGAAAATAAGTGGTTTCAGAAATTCGGCAATCCGAAATCGGAAAAACTGATGATCTTTTAAGTATAAAGGAACGAGGAATAAAAAGAAATTTCGAATAATGGATCTTAAATGTTCAAAAATTGAATAGAGAAAGGCACCGCTCCAATTAGGGCAGTGCCTTTTATAGTTTTCAACTTTCCTTATTCCATTACAATATCGCCGTTTACAGTCTCTGCTTTTAAATGGGGGAACTCCCCGCCAAATGACACGTTTCCAGAATCATCCCCGAAAATGTCGATCATGCCATTTGAAGCTTTTGCTTCAACATAGCCTTGCGTGGGTTTGTTTTCTGTGTAAATAGTGACATCTCCATTATCTGTTGTAAACTCGATAGAAGAATTCAGCATTTCAGTTTTCATTTCGATGCTGCCATTGGAGGAGTGGGCGATTAAATTTACGTCTGAAGTTATATTCTCCAGTTGGATATCGCCATTTGAAGAGTTTGCCCAAATCCCTTGCGCTGCACTGTCTTTCATGAAAATCGAGCCATTCGCTGTTTCTGCTGAGAAATATTTGGCATAGACATTTTGTATGTCAATATCTCCATTGGCTGTGTATGCTTCGAATTCATAGGGACCGATATCAGCCATATTCAAATTGCCGTCGCCGCTATTGACTTTGAGAATCGTGGTGTTGGCTAAAGGAATATGGACCGTTAAGACGGGGGGATTGGAAGAGCCAAAATCAAAAAAACTTGAGTTGCTTCTGGCTTCAACAGTAAACTGCGTTCCCTTAAGTTGGGTCAATAATTTGGAGTCATTCTTGCTGTCGGACAATTCGATCGTGGTGCTTTCGTTTTCAGAAGAGAGCATGATGACGTTCGCATTTTCAACCTTGACGGTGATGTTACGGATTTCTTCATCGAAAAAAGCTTCCTGTGAACTGCCGCTTGCAGTAAAGGTGTTGAATAAGAAGATGATTAATCCGATGGCCAAGAGTAAAAAGAAGACAATCAATAAAATGATTCTTCCAGATTTCCTCATAAATGACCTCTCCTTTATTCAAATCTAGTGAGCGATTGTCACGATTTGAAGCTCTTTCCTTGAGCAGCAAGGGCCTCACGCAAAATCCGCAACGCCTTTGGCCCGAAGCCATGCAGTTTCAGCAAGTCCTGTTCAGTCGCTGAAGTCAAATCCTGCAGGCGCTGATAGCCCGCTGCCAGCAAAGCTCGCTGTGCCGGCTTGCCGATGGTGCTTGGGAAATCGTGTTCTGTATTAGAGGGGTTTTCTGCCATCTTAATCGCACCTCCTATTCACTAATAGCTTTGCACAAAGTGATCTGGTACTCGAGACAAGCGTTGAGGAAGTCAATGTCTAAATCTTTCCTTCCTTATGATCGATCAGTTCAGAGATGAATTCTATAGCGGCTTCGTCGAATCCTTCTTCTATAACTCTGTATTTCCAGTACCATTTGTTATCGCTATTTTATCAGGAATGGTTCAAGAAAGGTATGTTTGAAAAAACGGATAACGGAGAAACAAGTAATGAAATTATCTTTTTGGTGAGCAGTTTGATGTACTGACAGGAGAAATGATAAGGAGGTGGCTGCGATGGTGCAGCAGGTTTTGTTCATCCATAGTGCCGGCCCTCAAGGTGAGCAGGAGGGGAGTTGGGGCTTAGTGCAGTATTTGCGAAACGAATTAGGAGCAGCTTATGAAGTCCATGCTCCAGCCATGCCAAACCCGGAAGACCCAAAGTATGAAAATTGGAAGAAGAGATTAAAAGAAGAGATTGCTTCTTTGGATGATGGAGCCGTTTTGGTGGGGCATTCCATCGGTGGGTCGGCTTTATTGAAGTTTTTATCGGAAGAAGAGTTGGGCAAGTCATTTGCAAAGCTCATTTCCGTTGCTGCGCCATTTTGGGGGATTGACGAAGAATGGAAACTAGAAGAGTTTACTTTAGCAGAAGATTTTGTTTCCCGAAATTCACTGTTGCCGGATGTTGTTCTTTTCCACAGCATCGGAGATGAAACCGTCCCTTTTAAACACTTGGAAAAATATATGGAAAACCTGCCAAGCGCGACCATCAAAAAAATCTCCGGAAATGATCATATTTTTCAAGAAGGGCTTCAGGAGCTGGTGGACGAAATTCGGAGAGGGTAAACAAAAAATGCCCGCCATCATCTTTTGATAGCGGGCATACTGACTTTATCTAGAAAAACAACAGATTCAATAGAATCGTCAGGATAATCGAAAGAATAATCGAAATGAGCAGACTTCCCATACAGGATATTCGCATAACCATCCCACCTTTTTGAAGATAATATCAGATACCCGAACTATCGAGGCGTTCAAACCCTATTCCTATTTATAAAAAACGCATCGAGCCAGCAGCTCGATGCGTTTACTCAATGAACCGAAGATCGTTGATCCAAGTGGAGAGATGATTTTTGGTAGCTGTGTTTAAAGCGGGATCAACGTTTTTCAATAAATCCACGTGATAGCCTTTTTCGTTTGAGCTTCGGACAAATGTTGGTGTAAAAGCTGGATTCTGAATGGTGATGGCAGTCGAATCAGCCGTCACTTTTTTTTCAATATCAAGATGGAGAATCGCGCCGATTTGACGGTCCGGTTCATCTTGGCCAGACAGGAAATTCCCAAGAGAATAAATCACGAACACTTTGCGTCCATCTGCAGTGTCAATCCATTCAGGGGGCTGCAGCACGTGAGGATGATGCCCGAGTATAATATCGGCTCCATTTTCAGCGGCAAACTGTGCCAGTTCAATCTGTTCGGCATTAGGCATTTTTTGATATTCTACTCCAAAGTGAAGATTTAAAACGACCACATCTGATTTCTCTCGTGCACGCTTCAAATCCTGCTGAATGATAGCCGGATCAATCCGGTTAACTAAATAGTCCCTGCCAGCGGGTGTCTCGATTCCATTCGTTCCATAGGTATAGGATAAGAAAGAAAACGTGATATCATTTCGTGTCATCAAAGCGATTTCCGAGCGGTCATCAGCGGATAAATAAGAGCCAGCATGGACCATTCCGATTTGGTCCCAATAACGTACAGCATTTTCAATGGCTGGAACTCCACGATCGAGTGTATGGTTATTGGCGAGAGTCACGACATCAACGCCTGCCTGCTTTAAAGCATCTCCCACTTCGTAAGGGCTGTTGAAAGCAGGATAGGTGGAGAGGCCGATTTCGCTTCCTCCAATTATGCTTTCCGAATTGGCGACGGTAATATCCGCTTGTTCCATGAAAGGTTTCACTGTTTCGAGCATAGGATTGAAATCATAGCCTTCTTCAGTTAAGGCATCTTTATAGACGCGTTCGTGTATGAGTATATCTCCGACTGCTGACAATGTGGCAGACGCAGTCAAGCCCACTTCCGAAGGGGAAGTGGCAATCGGAAGCTTGCGTGTTTCAAAAACAAGCTCCTGGTTTTCATCAGCAACGGAAGTCTGCTCTGTGGTACATCCAGTTAAAAGAAACAGGGCAGTAATAACGGATGAGAAAATGGATTTTTTGCGGGCATTCACTGGTTTCACTCCTTGAAGTTAGTAAGATGGCGAGCGGAATGTCCCTGAGTAAAAGTCAAATAAATTCCATCTGTATATCTTTTCCAATAATAATATTTAATCAAATAGTCTTTAATTTAGAATACTACGGAATTGGCGTTTTAACCATAGGCATCGAATGGAATATTTTTTGCCTTTATTTTTTTGTGATCCATAATGTGGGGGATATGAAAAGATCTTTGGAAATTTCATAAAACGCCTATCTGGTATCGACAGGCGTTTGGCGTATATATACTTAGAAACGGCTGTTTCGCTTTGGCTGTTCTTTAAAAACAAAGTACTTCATCATAAAGAAACTGGCTGTAAAGGAAGCGAACATTGCCACAGCTTTTGCTGAATTATGGCGAATCCATGCTGGCATGCCAATGAATTGGAAAAGGAAATTGAACAACAGGAAAACGCCGTTATTAATCAACAGGCTGAACAGGGCTTGCAGGAAAAAGCCAAACCGTTGCTTAGAGTTTCCTCGAGCGGTATGGCGAAAGGTGATCATGGAGTTCCAGAGGTAACTATTACTTACTGCTAAGCAATAGGCGATGGTATTGAAAGTCGTCAAAGTGAGATTTTGATTCGTCGGGTGCAACAGCAATAACAAATTGAGCGAACCGATATCCACAGCTGCATTCGATAAGCCGATAATCGTAAACTGCATAGTTTGGATAGGAGTTCGGGGTTTTTCGTTTTTTTCCATAAGGCCCCTCAGTTCTGCCGGAATTCCGGGTTTCCTATTCTGTTGCTTCCAAGGAGTTTGCGGTCTTCGCATCGGCTACCTGTCTGTACAAATCCCGAATTTGTTCTGCAGCGGCAGCCCAGCCTAACTCTGACACATCAGCCACAGCTTGTTGTGCCAGCTGTTTTCGAAAGGAGCTATTTTCCAATAGGCGAACGGTTTTCTTGAAACTGTCGGGATCTTTTGAATTGTAGAGCAGTCCGTTTCTCCGATGGGTAACTTGTTCTTTTGTAGGTCCACTTTCAGCTGCCACTACCGGAAGACCCGAAGCCATTGCTTCCATGATGACCAGCCCCAAGGTTTCGGTAGTGGAAGGGAAGATGAACGCATCAGATGAAGCAAAGGCTGAAGCCAGTTCCTGTCCATGAATAAAGCCGGTAAATACGGTGGCTGTACCAGCAAAATGTTTTTCGAGTTGCTTTCGGTGCGGGCCATCTCCGACAAGTGCCATACAAAACTGGCTTGATGCAGTTAAGACATCCCGGATTTTTTCGATTTCTTTTTCAGCTGCCAGGCGGCCAACGTAGAGAAGGAGGATTTTATCTGGTTGTCCCCCCGATAACCTGTTACGCATAGCTGTACTGGAATGCTTTGGATGGAATTGTTGGGTATCAACGCCGCGCTTCCAGACCTGCATCCGTTCAAAGCCCTTTTGATTCAACTCCTCCAAAACAGTGTGAGAAGTACATAAATTGAGGTCAGCCTGATTGTGCATCTTTTTCATAAACCACCACATCAGCCAATCTAATTTGCCCAATTTGTAATAGGACATATACTGAGGGATATGGGTATGGTAGGAAGCAATCAATGGAATGTCCAGTTTTTTCGCGTAAGTGACTCCGGAATAACCGACAACTGCAGGATTGACGACGTGAACGATATCCGGATTAAACGCTGCCATATATTTTTTGACTACAGGATTGGGAAAAGCGAATTTTTTGGAACGATAAAATGGGAATGCAAAAGCAGGGACTCCTTTTATGAAAGCCCCGTCAAATTCACGAACACCCAAATCTGGTGCAACGATTTGGACTTCGTGGCCATCACGGTGAAGCCAACGGATACAGGCTGTCAATCGCGTAACGATTCCGTCCGTAGAAGGCAGAAAAGTTTCGGTGACGATCATGATCTTCATAGAAACAGCTCCCTCCGGAAATATTCGGTTCGGCGACGACTACTTACTTCCAGGTAACAGTCGGCAGGACGTTTTCTTTGATGACACGATCTTTATGATCAATAGCGGTCTTTAAAATACTTCCAATAACATCCTCAGTCAATAGATGCGGTTTTAATCCCAGATCTAGCAAGCTCGTATTAGCAGCTTCATAGAAATGCTCTTCCTTTTCAACCCGAGGATTTTCCAGGTGAGAAATGTTCACGGACAATCCTACTTTTTCGGCTGCTTTTTTGACCATCTGAGCCAGTTCCATAACCGAGAATTCTTCTGTAAACTGATTGAAAACACGGAACTCCCCGACGTCAGCTGGGTTTTCGGCTGCAATTTCAATGCAGCGCACGGTGTCTTCGATATTCAAAAAGCCGCGTGTCTGTCCGCCTTTTCCGTAGACAGTCAGGTCATGGCCAATGGCAGCCTGAATGATAAAGCGGTTCAGCGCAGTACCGAATACAGAATCGTAATCGAGGCGGTTGGCAAGAATCGGGTCCAAACTGGTTTCGTTTGTAGATAGCCCGTATACGACCCCTTGGTTCAAATCAGTTGCACGAATTCCCCAAATACGACAGGCGAACATGATATTGTGGCTGTCATGGACTTTGGACAAGTGATAGTAGGAACCTGGTTGCTTTGGGAAAGGCAACCGGTCTTTTCGGCCTTTGTGCTCGATATCCAAATAACCTTCTTCAATCGGAATATTCGGTGTCCCGTATTCACCCATGGTCCCCAGCTTGATCAAATGGCAATTCGGTACAATGTCTTTTATCCCGTAAAGCACATTGAGTGTTCCGACCACATTGTTGACCTGGGTATAAATCGCGTGTTTCCTGTCAATCATCGAGTACGGTGCAGACCGCTGCTCCGCATAATGGACAAATGCTTCGGGCTGCTCTTTTTCAAGGACCATCTTCAAGAAATCAAAATCCTGCAGATCGCCTTCATATGTACGTATTTCTTTTCCGGTTAAATCCTTCCATTTAGCTACCCGTTCTTCGAGGGCGGCAATCGGTGTGAGTGAATTGGATCCTAATTCTTCATCAATATGCCTTCTCACCTTACTATCCACAATTGATATGTCGTGTCCTTTTTGAGATAAATACAAAGCAGTGGGCCATCCGCAAAATCCGTCTCCGCCTGCTACAATAATCTTCATCTGAAATTCCCCCATTCCGACAATTTGTCTGACGGTCCTGATGTTACTCTTTTATTAATATCAGATTTTTCAGATTAATACATATATCTTTTGTACCACTTTAAGGTGAAAAGTAAACATTCAAACCGAAAAGCCATCCCTTACAGGATGACTTGCAATAATACAGTGATAATAACTAGGCCAGCGACGAATGAAGGATAGCTGCTGTTTTTCTCGACTGGAAGTTCATCGTTTAAGATATTCAAAATGACGCCTCCAGTAAGGAAGGCAGAGAAAAACGCAATATTCAACTCGGTAGTTTCCGTGAAATTATAAAGTACCCATCCAGCTAATACGGACAAAGCAAGGGTCCAGCGGCCAATTCGGGTATAAAGTTCTTCATGGGTCAAATGCAGGACCCGATTATTGGCGATAAAATGAAAGGAAAAAACAATAAAGTAAATGAAGTAATCGATGAGCTTATCGCCGCTCAAATCAATAAGCAGATAGCCGATCAGCACGTATAAAGGGAGAACGAAAGAATATCCAATGCGAAAACCGGTTTGCTCGGTCGTGTGAGGTCTTTTTGTCTTTTGTTTTTTTCTTGGGATTTGTCATTCAATTGACTGATCCCGTAGAAAAAAGCGATGCCGGCAAGAGTCGCAAGGTAAGTCACATAATCAAGGTTTTCCAACCAAGTCGGCAAATGAGCCTCTTCGGCTACTTCTTGATAATGGGTCAACTCAGGGACCAGGTGCAGGAAGACGTAAGCAATCGAGCCGCCGGATACAAAAGACATTAACCTGTTTTTCGGTTTGCGATCCAGGAACTTAATGTAATTCGTAAAGATATGAATTATCATGAAACCGATAATAAACGCCAGGCTCAGATAGAACATCGAAGCACCTCCTGAGTATTTTAACTACCTATACCCGAATTCACATAACAAGATCTTTGATTTGAAGAAAATAGTTTAACGGAAACAAAGGGCTACAAGATCAAAACTCTGAACGAAATACTCCGAATCTGCGTATGCAGCAACAGATTTTGGGTATACATAAACTACTCATATTGAGAAGGCTCAAAATTAGAGCAGAATGGAGAACAGTTATGGACTTATTGCTTACCATCTTTCTTTTGCTGATTTGTCTGCTTATTTCAAATGTCGTGAGCCATTATATTCCTTTTATCCCTACGGCATTAATCCAAGTGGCTCTTGGAATTATTTTGGTTTTGGTTTATCAGGACATTTCCTTTGAAATCGAAACGGAATGGTTTTTGCTGCTGTTTATCGCACCGTTGTTATTTAATGACGGCCGCCATTTTCCGCGGGAAGAACTCTGGCAAATGAAAGGCCCTATCTTAGGCAATGCCATTATTTTGGTGTTGCTGACAACTATCGTCGGCGGTTATTTTATTCACTGGCTGATTGATGAGATTCCGCTTGCTGCTGCATTTGCCTTAGCGGCTATCCTGTCGCCTACAGATCCGGTGGCAGTGAACGGCATTGCACAGCGAATTCGGATTCCGCAGAAAGTGCTGAGTCTGGTGAGAGGCGAGTCACTGATTAATGACGCCTCAGGTCTTGTGGCATTTAACTATGCGGTGACGGCTGTTGTCACAGGGTATTTTTCGTTGTCGGAAGCTGTCTTGGACTTTTCTTATAAATTTTTTGCTGGCGGGTTGTTGGGTCTCCTACTCGGATTGCTGATTATCGGAATCCGTTTGGTTCTGCGCAAGCAAGGCATCAATGATGTGACGTTTCATACCCTCTTGCAGATCATGACTCCGTTTTTGATTTTCATTGTCACAGAAGATATTCTCCATGCTTCCGGTGTCATCGCCGTGGTGGTTGCGGGAATCGTGCATTCCTTGGTTAGGGAGCAGACTGAAACCTTTATAGCCGAAGAACAAGTGGCGACTGAGAATATTTGGACAATCATTCTCTTTGTTTTGAACGGTATTGTGTTCCTGTTGCTTGGCTTGAATATCCCCACCTCAATGAGTGGTGTTCTGGAAAATCCGAATTCCAGCTTATGGCTGATTTTTTCATATGTGGTTGCTATCGGTTTGATGATTCTTGGAATCCGTTTTATTTGGGCTTATCTGTTTTCCGTTTATGAATACCGCTTCGGTAAAATGGAAGAAGCCGCTAAACCCAGTTTGAAATTAACGTTATACGTCAGTTTAACGGGAGTACGCGGAACAGTAACGATGGTCGGGGTCTTGTCATTGCCTTTTCTATTGGATACCGGAGAGGCCTTCCCCAATCGTTCACTCATTCTCTTTTTAGCTGCAGGGACGATTTTATTCACGTTGATCGTTGCGACGATTCTGCTGCCGCTGCTGAGCAAGGGGCAGCTGTCCGACGGGAAAGAAGAATTGAAAATGGATTTGGAGGAAGCACGGCGCCGCATTTTGCTTGATTCGATCAAAAAAATCAAATCTGAAATAACAGAAGAAAATGAAGCCGCCGCTTACGAATTGATGGATGAATACAAATTGCGGTTCCAGCAGATTCAGCCCGAAGAAGATGCCGCAGAGCAAGCGAATAAAAAGTATCAACGGAAAATGCGGGAAGTCCGCCTACAGGCATTGAAGCTTGAACGAAAATACATTCAGGAGCTCCATCGCAAAAAAGAGCTGACTGGTGAAGTGTACGAAGCCTTTGAAAGTTCTTTGGACCGCCGGGAAGAAGTGATTGCTGATACTACGCGTTCAACGTTCTTGTATTTGCAAGGTAAGCTGATTCGGGCATGGCGACGCTTTAGAGGACAGAATCTCAAAGAAGAAGAGACGCGTTTGGTTGAATTCCAGGAAGGGCGCGAAATTCAGTTGCACGCATTGCAGGCAGCGTTGCAAGGGCTTGAAAAAACAGCAGGAAAATACAAACCTAAAAAAATTATGGATGCAGTCATCTCTGATTACAAGCAGATGATCAGCCGTTTGAAAAAGCCGGAAGCTTTGTATGATGAGAAATACGAGTTGCAGAAAGAAGAATTGCGGGTCATTGTCATGGACATGGGCCGCTCAGAGATTTATCAGATGTATGCTGCAGGCGACATCACAAGAGAGCAATCCAAAGAATTGAGACGCTTCATCAATTACATTGAAAGTGTCACGTTGCACGAGCACGGAGAATGATTGGTATCTGTCTAAGAAATTTTGTTAGTAGAGCTATCTGGTCTATCCATAGTTCTCCCGCTGGCTTGTTTATCACATTTAGCAAAAAAACAGTTCTCGGCCTAACTGAATAGGGTTCAACGCTTTTGAAAGGGATTTAGACTTTTTCGTTGAATCTTTATTAATAATATGCGAAGGAGGAATGTTGGATGATCAATCGTTATTTACAGAACGGGCTGCAAGGAAAGTATGCACATTATCAGACGGACATGCTGTTTGATAGTTTGAGTTGGGAACAGGCTGGCGAAAAACCGGAAGGCAGTCCCCATTCTGTCTGGGAACTGTTGTTTCATATGAATTACTGGCAGGATTTTATATTGGTGGAGTTGAATGAAGAAAAAACGGAAAGTCCTGAAGATTTAAAATCATGGCCCAGTTCTCCGTCTCCTTCAAACGAAAAAGAATATACAGACGCGGTAACCCGATTTTTGAAAAGCTTGGGAAGAGCGACGCAGCAAGCTTCCAAAGATTCATTGGAAGAAGGAATCGGGGGAAGAAAAAGAACGCCTGCAGATTTGTTGATGGTTCTCATCAATCACAATAGCTACCATGGTGGACAGGTGGTCTTTGCCCGCCGTTTGATCGGTGCCTGGCCACCGCCTTCTACTCAAGACGACAATTAAAACGAGTGTCAATAAAAAAACAGCGCCGGAAATCGGCGCTGTTTTTTACTATTCATGAAGCAAAGAGAAGCTGTAGCCCTGTTTTTTGATGGCTTGGATCAGTTGAGGCAGGATAGCTACGGTTTGCTCTAATTCATGCAAGAGAATGATGGCGCCATCCTCCAGGTTTTCTGCCACATAGCGAATGATTTGATCGGGATTGTCTTTCAGTTCCCAATCCATCGAGGCAATTCGCCACAAGACGGTTGTTAAGCCTAATGCCTTTGCTGCTTTTAAGGTATTGGAATCAAAACGTCCATAGGGCGGACGGAAATAATTAACCGGTGTGCCGGTGATGCTTTCAATATGGGTTACGCTGTTCTTGAGATCCAGGTATTGTTCCTCGTAGGACAGCTGCACCAAATTGCGGTGTTTCATGGAATGTGTGCCGACAACATGTCCCTCGTCCAGCAGCCGTTGCCATGGCCTTGCCGGATATAACAGGCGAGACTGCCAAAAGAACAGGGCAGGCACGGCTTCCTGTTTCAGGATGTCTAAAATCTGCGGCAGCACTTTGCTTGGGCCATCGTCAAAACTGAGGACCACAGACTTGTTGCTGCCGTCTTGATTGAGCGTTACGATTTGCGGGTGAGTAGAGTCGTACACGACCCTGGATTGGTCAACTGCTCATGGACTTTTAATCACGAAGATCATCTCCTTTTGCTGTCAAATTCCAGCATCGAAATAAGCCGTTTGCGGTTCGGATGTATAAGTTTCCCGGTATTGGGAATCAGAGAATTTTTCAGGTGGCCCGTCGAAGATCAACTTGCCGTCTTTTAACGCCAGGATGCGGGTAGCATAGCGTTTCGCCAATTCAATGTCATGAACATTGATGATGGTCAGCAGGTTCAAACGCTCATGCATTTCCGTCAGCAGCGTGAAGATATGATTGGAAGTGCCGGGGTCCAAGCTTGCGACCGGTTCATCTCCAAGCAGAACTTTGGGCTGTTGTGCCAGAGCGCGGGCAATGCCCACGCGCTGCTTTTGTCCGCCGCTCAGCTGCTCGACTTTCCGATATGCCATTTCCGACAAGCCGACATCTTCAATGACTTTTTTAGCTAAAGCCAACTCCTCAGCTGTGAACCAACCAATCAGGTTTTTGAAAGAAGAACGGTAGCCGAACATGCCGGTCAGGACATTTTGCATGACGCTTAAGCGGGGAATCAGGCTGAAATGTTGAAAGATCATCCCGGTCTGGCGGCGTACTTTGCGCAGCTGTTCTTCGTTATGAAAAGAAATGTCTTGCCCATCAAAATGGATTTCCCCGCCAGTGGGCTTTTGGAGGCCGTTCAAGCAACGGATGAATGTTGACTTTCCTGCACCACTTTTGCCTAGTACACAGACAAAATCGCCTTTTTCGAGAGACAGGCTGACATCAGCAAGTGCTTCGGTTTTCATATTTGGGTAACGTACAGTTAAATTTTTCACTTGAATCATATAGCCACTCCTTTAAATGACGCGATTTCGAATGGTGCTGGCCAAAAAGTCGATGGCAATAACCATGATCATAATGATCAAGACATCCAGCGATACGGAAGAGTATTGAAACGTTTTAAAGTCATTGAACAAGCGCTGGCCAATACCGCCGCCGCCGATAAACCCTAAAATAAGCGAGGTGCGGATGGCGACTTCAAAACGATAGAAAAACTGGGACAGCACATTCGGCCAAATTTGTGGAAGGATGCTGAACAGGTTGGCCAGCCAGTTTTTGGCGCCGACTGCACGCATCGCTTCCTGTGGACCCGGATCGGCGGCTTCGATCAACTCGGAAACAAGCTTCCCAAAAACGCCGATATTATGGAACATAATGGCGATGACAGCGGGAAATGGTCCGAGACCGAGTGTTGTCAGCAAAATCAAGCCGAATACAATTTCAGGGATGGAACGTACAAAGCTGAGTGTGACACGTGTAAATTGGAAAAGGGCCTTTGAAGGCGCGGTATTGCGTGCCGCAAGGAAGCTGATCGGCAAAGCGATCAATAAACCGAAGACACTTCCCAGAAAGGCCATTGCCAAAGTTTCGAATGTATCTTCCAGCATACCCGGCAACTTGGAAAAATCCATCGGCCACCATTGGGCCAGGAAGTCGATCATGTTGCGGAAATCCTTGAACTTAGTGAGGTCGAACTCCGTAATCCTCATGCTGAAATAAATCAGCACCAGAACGATTAATACTGTAATAAAATTGCTTTTCTTAAACCACAAGCTAATCAACTCTATTCTTCAATGATTCCTTGCTTTATCGCGGCTTGTTTGATGCTTTCGTAATCTGCATTGTCAGCTTCCGTAAAACCGGTTGCGCCGAATGCATCAAGGATTTCGGGATCTTCTATCGCCAAAAATGCTTCCCGCAGTTTTGCGACAGTTTCATCATCAGTGCTTTCAAGCACAGCCCATGGGTATTGGAACAAAGGCTCAGACTCCCAGATGATTTTTAATTGGTCTTCATCGATTTTACCTGATTCCAATAATTGATTGTAGATGGCGCTGTCGATAGCACCTGCATCAACTTGTTTGTTTTGAACAGCCAATGCCGTTGCATCGTGTGATCCGGTAAAACGGACAGTTTCAAATTCATTTTCCTGCTCAGACTCATAGACACCGCGGTCCTGCAGTTCAATAGATGGAATCAAGGAACCGGAAGTTGAATTTGGATCGCCGAAAGCGAACTGCACTTCACCGGGATTTTCCAATAACTCGTCTAAAGAAGCAACTGGATTGTCTGTATGAGTGATGATATAGGCATTGTAGAAAGGTTCGCCATCAACCAATTGGGTAATGATGGCTTTGGCGTTGCTGTTTGCTTCAGCGATTACATAGGTTAACGGACCAAGGTAAGCCATATCAATTTGATCGTAATTCATGGATTCAACGACGCCATTGTAGTCGGGATATACTTCAATTTCGACTTCGCGATCCAATTCTTCAGCAAGGATAGTTTGCAGTTTATCCATTGCCGTCTGCATTTCACCTTCTGTTTGGGCTGGAATTACACCGATAGTGAAGGGTTCCTGGGTGTCGCCTGTTGTTGAACTTTCTTCTTCAGCTGAATCGTTTCCGCAGGCTGACAGGAACAAGGCCAGCAAAAGTATAGAAACGGTTAAAATCCATTTTTTCAATACAAGCACCTCTTTATCGTTTTGGGTATAGAGCATATATCAAAACAAGGACTCCTGCAGAGTCCTTGCACAAAGCTTAATTTTAAGCTTTTCATTCTTTTGAACAGCCGGTGATCTTAAACTACTTGGATCCGTCCGGCATTGTCACTGCTTACATTGCCGATAATGGCTGATTGGACGTGGTTTTCCAACAGCTCCTGCTGCAAAGCCTCGGCTTCTGATTCAGGGACTGATATCAGCAGTCCTCCAGAAGTGACAGCATCACATAAGATCAATTGATCGATTTCACTGATGTTATCGGCATAATCGATGTCATCTGCAAGCCATTGACGGTTTTTTCTCGTGCCGCCTGGAATGACATTTTGTTCGGCGAGCTCTTTTGCACGCTTCAGGACAGGGACATCCTGGTTTGTCACGGTTACGCCGACATTGCCGCCTTTGGCGATTTCCATCGTATGGCCAAGCAAGCCAAATCCGGTCACGTCCGTACAGGCATTGACGGTGTATTTTTCCATCACTTCTGCTGCGGTTTTATTCAATGTGGCCATGACATTCATGACTTCATCCAAATCCTCTTTTTCCAAAATACCCTGTTTGATGGCAGTCGTTAAGATGCCAACACCAATCGGTTTGGTCAAAATCAGCCGGTCTCCCGGTTTTGCACCGGCGTTGGAACGGATCCGGTCGGGGTGGATTGTGCCGGTTACGGAAAGTCCGAATTTCGGTTCCTGATCATCGATTGAATGGCCGCCGACCAAAGTGGCGCCTGATTCCTTGACCTTGTCAGAAGCACCAGCCAGGATATCAGCTAAAATGCTTTTATCCAATGTGTTGATTGGGAAAGCGACAATATTCATGACAGTCAGCGGCTTGCCACCCATCGCATAAACATCGCTTAAGGCATTGGCTGCACCAATTTGGCCGAACATATAGGCATCGTCCACAATCGGGGTAAAGAAATCCAAAGTCTGTACTAATGCTGTTTCATCATTGATTTTATAAACGCCTGCATCGTCAGCTGTTTCCAGGCCGACCAAAAGGTTGGGATCATCTACATTTTTCGGTAAGTGACGCAGAACCTGCGCCAGGTCCTCAGGACCAATTTTGCAGCCTCAACCGCCTTTTGTAGATAAAGAAGTCAGTTTTACAGTATCTTTTTCAACCATGTCAATCTCTCCTTTTCAATTTCCTATTCTATTATACAGTGTAAAAAAAATTATTTTACAATGCGCTTGTAAATTTCCAGCAAAGTTTCAGCTTCGCGTTCACTTGAATGATGTTTTCTCACATAAGCTTCCGCAGCATGGCCAACACTTTCCCTTATTTTGTTATTATTCATGAGCTTTTCTGCATAATCAAGGAATTCGTTTCGAGTTTTATATATAAGCCCTGTTTTCCCATCAGAAATGATGCTCCTGTTGCCGGGAATGTCCGAAGCAAGCACAGGTAGAGCATATCCCATCGCTTCAAGTATCGTTGCAGGTTGCCCTTCAGACAGCGAAGTGTTCAAGACCACGTCTGCTTGTTGGTAAATAGCTGCCATGTCTTTGTGCGGCACTTGACCCAAATAGCAAATCCAGTCTTGATGGCGGTTAACAAGATTCAATACCCGTTGTCCTTCTTCTTCTTCCAAAACGGGTCCGACAAGCCAGAGCCGAAGCTGTGGGTAACGCAAATGCAAATCATGGAGCATTGAAATTGCAGCAGGTATGTTTTTGACTTTCCGAATGCCTGCAGGCAAGAAAAACAAAAAACTGTCCGGTTCTTTTTTAACAGGAGAAGTTCCTCCGGGAGCAGGGAGATTGCCTTGGGGCATAATAAACACTTTATCAGCCAATCCCGGAACTTCTTTCAATAGCAGATTTTTGGCTTTTTCATCGAATACATGAATGGCTTCCGCTCCGCTTAAAGAGGCGAAGACATCCTGCCGTCTTTCGGGATCAAAAAGGTCATGGTTCAAATCAGTGCCTGTAATTGTGACGATGTAATGGTCGGGCATTCGCTCCAGCTTTTGCAGAAATTTATAGAAATTATAAGCATGAAATCCATGAACGATATCAGCTGGCGGAAACGAATGAATGGTATTGTCGTCTGTTGTCGAGACAATTTCCGTATCTACACCCAGTTTTTTTAGATTATCTGCGATTCGTTGTACTGTTATTGTGTTGCCGCGCAGCTGCGGGTAATTCGGTGAAGCTAAAACAATTTTCATTTTCTTCATCCTTTTATTCCGTGATTAGAAGTTATAAACACTTCTGGTCTATTAGATTATCCGTAAGCCTTTGTGGCTTGTCACTTAACTTGTCTTTCATCAAGAAAAAAAGACTGCCTAAGAGGCAATCTTTTGGTGGCTATGCGGCTGAAAAAACGCCGCTTCGCCAGTGCGTCTTATGCCCGTCGAATCTACACGGGCGCTTCAGCATTTCAGTATGTCCAGCTTCGTCGCCCAGATTCTAGGGTTATAAGCCACTCTGGCTGGGCGGCTGAAAAAACACCGCTTCGCCAGTGCGTCTTATGCCCGTCGAATCTACACGGGCNGCGGCTGAAAAAACACCGCTTCGCCAGTGCGTCTTATGCCCGTCGAATCTACACGGGCGCTTCAGCATTTCAGTATGTATTTGGCGGGATTGTGTGGGAATCGAACCCACCGAGCCTGGCACGCAGGCCCCTCAGGGTTTTGAAGACCCAGGAAGACACCAGTCACCCATCCAACCCCATATAGTAGTGACGGACTTGTACAAGTTTATACTGAAAAAAAGTTCTGTGCAAGATAGGTGCTTGAATATGCATATGGATAGGAGGCTCAGGCTTGAAACCGCCTTTAGTGAAGACTAAAGTAAAGGGAGAAGCAATAAGAGAAGGCGTGTGAAGAGAATGGAAGAACGGTATTTTACCATCGGCATGGCTGGACATATCGATCATGGCAAAACAAGTTTGACGAAAGCTTTGACGAATGTCGATACTGACCGATTAAAAGAAGAGAAAGAACGGGGCATTTCCATTGAATTGGGCTATGCGCCTTTGCAATTGGAAAACGGTGTCTTCGCGTCGATTGTGGATGTGCCGGGTCATGAGCGGTTTATCCGCCAGATGATTGCGGGCGTTGCTGGAATTGATTTGGTGATTTTGGTGGTGGCTGCGGACGAAGGCATCATGCCGCAGACTGAAGAACATCTGGAAATTCTGCAGTTTCTGGGAGTGAAACGCTGCATTGTGGCCATTTCAAAAATCGATCGGGTTGATGAAGTGATGCTCGAATTGGTGATGGATGATATTAAAGAGCGGTTGGCGGGGACTGTGTTTCACGGAGCGCCATATGTCGCGCTTGATAGCCTTTCAGGTACAGGAATCGAGGAATTAAAGCAAACGATACTGGTAGAATTGAATACAACCGAATATCGTGATGCTTATGGTTCTTTCCGATTGCCGATTGATCAGGTGTTTTCGGTTCAAGGACAAGGGACAGTAGTCAGAGGGACCGTGTATGAAGGAGTGGTCCGGAAAGCGGCGCAACTGCTGATTTTGCCGGGGGAAATCCCTGTGAAAGCGAGGCAAATTCAAGTCCATCATGAAGAACGCGAACAGGCACGGGCAGGGCAGCGGACAGCCATCAATCTTGGCGGCATCGATCGGACAGCTGTAAAGCGGGGGGATGTATTGGTGGATTCCGAGCATTTCCTGGTGACGGACACTCTCGATGTTGCATTGCGGGTGATTGGCCGAAAGTTTGCACCCTTAAAGCAACGGACGGCTGTTCGGCTTCATATCGGCACATCCGAAGTGATGGGAAAGGTTATCTTTTTCGATCGCAAGCAACTGGAACAGACACCGGATGAAGTGCTGTGCCAAATTCGCTTGGATGAAAAAATCGTGGTCCGCCGGGGCGACCGGTTTATTTTGCGCCGGCCAAGTCCAATGGAAACGATTGGAGGCGGCTGGGTAATCCAGCCAAATGGCGGCAGGTACCGTTTTGGTACAGAAACCACTGAAATGCTTCGCCAACATCAACAAGGGACCCCGCAGGATTTGGTGGCGGATGCACTCAACAACTATCAGCTGCTTGATGAACAGCAACTGATGCAACAGACTTCACTGGATGCCGGCGTTTTGAAAGCTATCTTAGCAGAAGGAGTGGCTTCAGGGTTGTGGATGGAAATTCCGCGACAAGGCTATGGCTTAAGCAAAACCTTCATTAAAATAAAAGATGAATTCCTGGAAAGTCTGCGGGAATTTCATGAAGAATTCCCGATGCGCACCGGCATGGGCAAAGCTGAGATGATACAGTCAGCGAGTGCAGCCTTCCCAAAGCCGCTTCTTGAATACAGTTTGAACTTATTGGTTGAACAACAGGAAATCAAGCGAACTGGTCAGTTTGTAGCAATTGCATATTTCGGTCCGCATCTTCCGAAAAAATGGCGTGCACGGATGGAGCAAATAATTGAGGCGTTAGAGAAGGACGGTTTCCAAGCAAAGAAATGGGAAGAGTATTTCCTTGGATCACCGTTGCCGAAAAAGGAAATCTCTGAGTTGACAGCTTATGTTCTTGAAACTTCTCAAGCTTATCGATTAAAGGAAGATACGTTGATTCACCGGACTGCATTTCAAGAAGCGTTTCAGCTGTTGAAAGAAAACACGGGATCTTCATTTGATTTGAAGCAGGCAAAGGATATCCTTAATTTATCTAGAAAATACATGATCCCGTTTTTGGAATTGCTGGATGAGCAAAACTATACGAGACGGGCAGATGACCAGCGTTACTGGATGGAGGAGAAGTGATGAAACAGTATTTGCGGCAGCTTCCGGCGATCCATGAATTACAGAAAGATCCTCGCTTTAAAGAATTGAAAATGCTGTTCCAGCTGAGCGATGTGCAGCTGACTGAATTCCTGCAAAAAGAAATAGGCAAACTGCGGCAGAGTTTGCTGGCGGAAGATGCGTTGGTTAAAGAAGAAGTTCATGATTTTGCCGGACAGCTTTTCAAATCGGTTGAAGAACGTATCGGTGATTGGCAGAAAGACCGTTTGGCACGGGTGATCAATGCGACGGGTACGGTTCTGCACACTAATTTGGGGCGTTCCCGTTTAAGTGCTGCGTCTATTGCCCATGTTGTAAAAACAGCGGAAAATTATTCGAACCTGGAATATCGTTTAATGGAAGGAAAGCGCGGATCGCGCCATGACATCATTGAAGATTTATTAGTGGAAGCGACCGGTGCCGAAGCCGCAATGGTCGTAAATAACAATGCAGCAGCTGTGTTTCTGATTTTAAGCGCGTTGGCTAAAGGGCAGGAAGTTATTGTCTCACGCGGCCAATTGGTGGAGATCGGCGGTTCTTTCCGTGTCTCTTCTATTATGGAAGAAAGCGGCGCCCGGCTTGTTGAAGTCGGAACGACCAACAAGACCCATCTCTATGATTACGAGCAGGCGGTAAATGAAGAAACCGCCATGATCATGAAAGTCCATACCAGCAATTTCAAGATGATCGGTTTCACAGAAACTGTGGAAACGTCTCAATTAGCCGCATTGGCGAAAGATCATCATGACGTCATTTTCTATGAAGACTTAGGCAGTGGCGCGCTATATGACTTTAAAAAGCACGGAATCGGAGATGAACCGGTTGTCCGTGAAGTGATCGAAAGCGGTGCAGACCTGGTTTCCTTCAGTGGCGACAAGCTGTTGGGCGGTCCACAGGCAGGGTTGATTGCCGGTAAAAAGGAATGGATCGACCGATTGAAAAAGCATCAATTAGCACGTGTCCTGCGTGTCGATAAAATGACGTTGGCGGCATTGGAAGAAACCTTGAAACAGTATTTGGGCGATCCTGAAAAAATCAATGAACTGCCCACGGTCCGGGACATAATCCGCCCGGCGGCAGCTATTCAAGTGCAGGCACAGTCATTTGTGGATATGTTGCAGTCACAGTCTTCGAAGTATCATAGTGAGCTCAAGGCAAGCACTTCCCAAATAGGCGGCGGCACAATGCCAGGAGTGGAAATCCCCACCTATGTGGCAGCAGTGAAACATCACTCTTTAAGTTCCGAACAATTAGCGGCTCGCTTAAGGCGGGCCAAGCCGGCCATCATAACCCGTATTCAAGATGATCGGGTATGTCTGGATTTTCGGACCATCGAAAATACAGAGATGATGGCTCTGGTCGCGGGATTTGTAGCTTGTGAATAATCGTGCAGGATGGAAAAGGTGAACCGGGAATAATCCGGTTCACCTTTTTGATTGCTGTCATTCATTCAAAACGGAATTTTCCTTGTAGTCAAATGCTATATCAGGCAGGAGAGAGGGCTCGACATTCTCCCAAATCAATTGATTGCGTGTGGTCCTGTCCAGTCTGAAGGACATGACGCTTTGGTCAGTTACTCTGTCGTTTGGGCCGACAACTGGGTAAACCCAGGAAATGGAGATATCATTCAGTTCTTGAAGTTCCGATAAAGGCTTCAGGATGGCGATCGCCTGTTGCCACATAGACTGTTTGGTTGAAACCATGGTGAATCCTTTATCCGCATTTAAGGTGATCTCTGCATTCCAACCCGCTGACACCCGAGAAACTGTAATCTTTGCAATGCGTTCTTTATCCATATTGCTCTTTTCTCCAAGCTCTTCAATAACGGTTGTCTGCAGTCTAGCTGTTAAGTTTTTTGCTTCTTCGGATTCAGGCTTTAACATCCAGCCACCGACAACAAGAAGAATGATGACCGGCGCCAAGAACCATAGCCAGGCAAAGAAGAGGCGAGACTTCTTTTTTTGTATAGTCGCCATTAGCTTACAACTCCATTTCAGTCTATTCATTTTATATTATATAGAAAATTTCTAAGGATCTTTGTTTATTAGGACAAAAGAAGGGTATTTTTTAATAAATACAGAATAAAAAGAATCAACAAAAACTCTCGCGCAGCTGAAAAGGAGGAAGAACAGATGGATGACTTGTATGCAGATGAAATGTCGCCAGTGAAACTTGAAGAGTTGAATAGTCTTTATGGAGATATGAAGAAATTTTATTATAAATACAGACCAGATTTGGAACAGCTCAAAGACCAAGAGGAAGCAGCACGGATGATCGGTAATTTGAATATGCTGGCACCGTACAATCAAGAAGAGCATATCGAAGCTATCCAGTTTCTGTATTATTTCTTAACCGAGTATTGCTGGCCAGAAAATCTGCATGCGGAAGCAGAGATGGAATCGTTATTAAAGCGTGCTAAAAAAGCGATGCCGAGAGAAAAGCGGCAACGCCAAAAGATGAGGAAATGGCTGCGCCCGATAGATATAGAAGAACAGCCGCTAGCTTAAAAGACAAGCGCAATAGAATGGAAAGTCAAGAGGGACCTGCAAAGGTCCTTTTTTTATTTTGGAAAGGCAATGATGGACATTAAGGAAACCGTTATACTGAGAAGAGAAACGGATTTTTTTAGATGCAAGGCTTTAATGACAAAATCCTTCAAGAAAATCGGCATAGAAACGAGGGGAAACATGAACAGGAAAACCAATCAACAGATGCTGCAGGGCTATATCGAATCTCCGGAAAAAATCAAGGAGCTGTATCGGCGAACTTTATGGATTGTTGTGCTGTCGCAGATTTTTGGAGGAGCCGGCCTGGCAGCTGGGGTGACAGTGGGCGCACTTCTTGCGCAGGATATGCTGGGGACGGATCGCTTTGCAGGGTTGCCGGTGGCACTGTTTACGCTGGGATCGGCTGCAGCGGCGCTCATGATCGGCAGAGTATCCCAACGTTTCAGCCGAAGAACCGGTTTGGCTTCCGGATTTTTAGCTGGCGGAATCGGTGCAATTGGAGTAATTTTGGCAGCCCTCTCAACTAATGTCTGGTTGCTGTTTGCCGCTTTGCTGATTTATGGTGCCGGAACAGCCGCTAATTTGCAGGCGCGCTATGCAGGGACAGATTTGGCGAGTGCCAAACAGCGCGGTACAGCTATCAGCATTGCCTTAGTGTCGACAACGTTTGGTGCATTTGCCGGCCCTAATTTGGTGGGAGTGATGGGTCGTTTTGCCGAATCCATCGGCATTCCGGCTCTAGCCGGACCTTTTATTTTGGCGGCGATTGCCTATCTTCTGGCTGGGATTGTTCTGCTGATTTTCTTGCGGCCGGATCCGTTGCTGGTGTCACTGGCAATCCAGGAGCATCGGCAAGTTCGCCAAGAGAGTAAAGCGGATATGGAACCTGTAGATTCAACCATCAATAAGAAAGGCGTGTATCTGGGAGCTACAGTTATGGTGCTGACGCAATTGATCATGTTTGCCATTATGACTATGACGCCGATCCATATGGGGCATCATGGCCACGATTTGGGAGCCGTTGGGCTGGTCATCAGCATCCATATTGCTGCGATGTATCTGCCATCCATCGTCACGGGAATCCTTGTCGACAAATTAGGAAGGGTAGTCATGGCAACAGCAGCTGGTGTGACATTTATGGCAGCTGGAGTTGTAGCCGCATTGGCGCCGGCTGATTCTTTAGCCGTTCTGATTGTTGCGCTTGCGTTGTTGGGACTGGGTTGGAATTTCGGATTGATCAGCGGCACTACGCTTATTGTCGATTCAACCCATCCATCTACGCGCGCCAAAACACAAGGAACCGTTGATGTGCTGGTTGCTTTAGCAGGCGCTGCAGGCGGCGGGTTTTCGGGAATGGTCATGGCCCAGTCAAGCTACGCAGTGATGTCTTTGGGCGGCGGGTTTCTTGCGCTTCTCTTGATTCCGGTTGTTGTTTGGTCTATGAAAAAGACGGCACAGGTGGATACTTGAAATGAAAAAAATTCAGGCGGCAGTCCCAGCCGGTTTATCGCGAGTCTGCTGAAGCGAATGAAACGGCATGGATATTATACAAAAAAAGAGGCTGTCCTTTTGTCAATTATAAATGACATTTGGGACAGTCTCTTTTATAGGATTTAGGTTTTAAGGGTTGGTCGACCAAAGTCCAGCCGATTTCAATAAAACACGGGGATGCAGCTTCAATTGAGCAACCATCATTTCAGCGAGATCTTCCGGCTGAATAACTTTGTCGGGGTTGCCATCGGTCAGATTTGCTTCAACTGCCAAGTCAGTGGCAACGGTACTCGGGGTTAAAGCACTGACACGGATATTGTGTTTTCTGACTTCCAGCATCAATGATTCCGTCAATCCCATGACACCGAATTTCGATGCACTATAAGCACTTGTCACCGGCGCTCCTTTTTGTCCGGCTGTTGATGAAATATTGATGATATCCCCTGATTGGCGCTCGATCATTTGCGGCAGGACGGCACGTGTCACATAGTAGACACCCATCAAGTTGGTATCGATAATCCCTTTGAATTCTTCAGCCGACAGTTCCAGGAATTTGCCGAATTTGCCGATCCCGGCATTGTTGATTAGAATGTCAATTGATCCCAGCTCGCTTGCAATATGCTCGACTGCTGCATTGACCGCTTCAGGGTCAGCTACATCAGCAACAGCAAATACAGTTTTCACACCGTACTGCTCCAGCTCTGCTGCAACTTTCTCCAAATTGCTTGCAGTGCGTCCCACAAGTCCGACGTTGATTCCTTCTGCAGCAAAAGCAATCGCGGTTGCTCTTCCAATCCCTCTCCCAGCTCCTGTAATCAACGCATTTTTTCCTGTTAAGTTTTGCATATAGACAGCTCCTTTTTTCACAAATCATTTCCATCTTCTAGTGTAGCAAAACCAACTTAGAAAACCTTCAGGAAGAGCTCAAAAAGGAGTTTTTTGTTAAAAGGATACAAAAAAGCAGCAGAAAAAATTTCTGCTGCTAATTGAAGTTTTAATCAAGGAATTGTGTATCCGTCAATAAAGCGAAATCCGGTTGCTCTTTCAGGAACTTCAAGTCGAACGATGAATCGCCGAATGCTTGAATTTCTTCAGGTGCAAGAGCAGTATCAAAAATCATGTTTTCCCATGCACCGTCAATGATAGAGGCTTCGAGCTTTTGGCCGGTGATGTCATCGATTGTGTTGATCGTGATCTCTTTTGCCTGATCCGGATTTTGTGCGATAAATTCTGTCGCTTCTTTATGTGCATCAACAATGCCTTGCACCATTTCAGGATTTTCCTCAATCAGTTTGCTTGAAGTCACCAAAACGGAAGCCGGCAAGGTCGTTCCGAATGAAATTTCATCCGGCTCAATAATCACTTTAGCGCCAGTTTTTTGCTTCAGTACAGAAGCCCAAGGTTCAGGAGCAACGGCAACATCGACTTTTTCAGTAGCGAACATCGCTTCATACTGAGCCGGGTTGCCAGTTTGGTGTAGCATTTCTCCGCCGATCCGGTTAGAAGTGATGCCATGCTCTTTCATGAAAGTTTCAAATTGCACATCGTGTGTGCAGCCGACGCGTGGCGTAATGAACGTCTTGCCTGCGAAATCTTCAACAGACTCAACGCCGCTGCCATTTCTGGCCATGACTACGGTACCGCCTGAAGCGCCGCCAGCAATCATGGTAACGTCTGCACCGTTCGTGTAGTTGTTCATCGCGGGGCCAGGTCCAACAAGGCCGGCATCAATATCTCCGGTTTTCAGTGCTGTCATAAAGTCGGCTCCATCAGCGAAAGTTACATATTCGACAGCTGTGCCGTCTTCCAGGTTCTTTTCATACATTTCCTGGTCTTTTGCAACCATTGCAGGAACGTGGTCCAGGTTAGGGAAATAGCCGATAGTGACAGAAGATGAGTCGTCGCCAGCTTCAGGTGAACCACAAGCTGCCAGCACGCCGACCATAGCGACAGGTGCAATAAGTGAAAAGATACGTTTCATAAGATGAGTTCCTCCTGTATAAAATAATTTTTTATTTAATAAAGTATTCGTGGCGAATATTCGTAAGGTCAATAGCTGAAAGTGCTTTTCCTGGTGAACATCTGTTAAAAAAGTTTATGTTTCCAATCCCCAACGCTTGAGGACGTTTTTCTCGATTCGCTGGAATATCATCAGATCGACAATCGCGCCGACGACACCAATGATGATCATCACGCCGATGACCAGTGACATATTGCCGAAATCGGATGCATAGCGGAGCGTATATCCGAGTCCGGGACCGGAACTGAGAAGTTCTCCGGCCATCAATGCCCGCCAGGCGAAAGCCCAGGCAAGGCGTGCGCCTGTCACGAAATAAGGGACGGAAGCGGGAATGATCACTTTAATAAAAAGGTCCAGTCCGTTCGACCCCATTGTCCGTGCGGCTTTGATGAAAAGGGGATCGACGTTCTTGATGCCGGTTCGGACATTCAGAATCATCACGAACGTTCCGCCCAAGATGACGACGAAAATGATGGAACCTTCGCCAAGGCCGAACCACATCATTGCCAGAGGCAGCCAAACGATACTTGGTACACTTTGCAGAGCCAGCACCAATGTTCCAAGTGTTTCATCTGCTGTTTTCGAGCGGGCCAGCAGGATACCGATACCGGTTCCGATAACGACAGCTGCAGCCAAACCGATCAACAATCTGCGGAAACTCGCAATCAGGTCGTAGACCAATGTCATATCGGCAAATCCGGCTACCAGCGAATCGTAAACACTGACGGGGGAAGGAAGGATGGTTTCGTGCCACAGTTCAAAGCGGGAACCCAGTTCCCAGAAGACAATGAGCGCGGCGAAGAAAATGATTCGTTTAACTGCCGGCTTCATATGCTTGCTCCTCATCTATGACTTTATCGATTTCTGTTTTCAAAAGACCCATAATCTGTTCTTCCAAAGCAGCGATTTCCTGCCGATGCTGTTCGCGGGGGCGGGGAATATCAACCCGAATGTCAGTCAGGATGGTGCCGGGCCGTGTGCCCATGACGATGATGCGGTCCGACAGTTTGATCGATTCGGAAATGCTATGGGTGACAAAGACGATGGTCTTTTTCGTATCAATCCAAATTTCTTCGAGCTGACCATGAAGGCGGCTTCTTGTTTGTTCATCCAAAGCGCCAAAAGGTTCGTCCATCAACAGGACAGCTGGGTCCATGGCTAACGAACGGGCAATGGATACCCGCTGCTGCATCCCTCCGGAAAGCTCGTGTGGATAGTGGGAAGGGTAATTGCTGAGCTGTACCATTTTTAAGAAATGCTGTGCGCGTTCCAAGCCTTCTTTTTTGGACATTTCCTTGCGCAAAGGAAACATGACGTTTTCAGTTACATTCATCCATGGGAAAAGGGCGGCTTGCTGAAATACCATGCCCCGGTCTTTTCCTGGCTTGACGACTTTTTTGCCATCCACGATAATATCGCCGGAAGTCGAGCTGACAAGCCCGGCAATCATCGACAACAAAGTGGACTTGCCACAGCCGGAAGGTCCGAGGATAGAGACAAATTCTCCTTTTTGGATCGATAAGTCGATATCTTTCAAAACCGTATTCGGTTTATTGTTTTTATCGTAATAAACTTTATTGATTTGCTTGGCTTCAATAAACAAAATAGATCACCGGTAATAAAACCTACCTTTCCTATCGGATAATATTATTAAAGTATAGTAGAATGATAGGAATTGTCAAGATGAAAACGCTGAAAAAACAGTTTCTTTACTTTTTCAAATAATATAGCGATAGGGATAAGGATAAGTAGTTGCATCCATTTCTTCGATAACGTAGATTCATGCTAAAATTGAGAGCAAAAAAAACAGGCAGACCCAACTTGCAGGTCTGCCTGTTTAAATAAGAAAAGAGTCTGTGTTTTTATTCGCCGAACAGATTCATGCTCAAATACCGTTCGCCTGTATCAGGAGCGATGCACAATACTTTTTTGCCTGTGCCGAGGCGTTTGGCCAATTCAATGGCAGCGTAGATGGTAGCACCGGCAGAAGGGCCAACGAAAATTCCTTCTTCACGAGCCACTCTTTTAAAGATATCAATGGCATCTTCATCATTGATGGCCATGATCTCATCGTATACATCCGTATTTAAAATATCAGGGATAAAACCGGGGCTTGTCCCCACCAGGAGGTGTTTGCCGGGTTTTCCGCCTGACAACACAGGTGATCCTTTCGGTTCCACGACAGCAATATACAGCTCAGGAAGATGCTCTTTCAAGGTTTCTCCAGTGCCTGTGATGGTGCCGCCAGTTCCAGCGGATGCCACAAACGCATCCAGTTTGCCATCCATCTGCTCGAGGATTTCCATCGCTGTTGTTGTGCGGTGGATATCAGGATTGGCTTTATTTTCGAATTGCTGCGGGATAAAGCTGTTTGGAATCTCTTTTTGCAGCTCCAGTGCTTTGCTGATTGCTCCAGGCATTTTGGCATCGCTAGGGGTCAACACCACCTCAGAACCAAATGCCTTCAATAGATTGATGCGTTCTTTTGTGGCATTATCCGGCAAGACCAGAATAGAGCGGTAGCCTTTTGCAGCAGCGACCATTGCCAAGCCGATGCCTGTATTGCCGCTGGTCGGTTCGATGATGGTAGCTCCTTTTTCAATCAAGCCTTCTTTTTCAGCCATTTCAATCATGTTGAAGGCAGCCCGGTCTTTAACGCTTTTTGATGGATTGAACATTTCGAGTTTCACGTATACATCGGCCGCACCTTCAGGCACAATGCGGTTTAATTTTACAACCGGCGTGTCGCCGATCAGTTCAATGATGTTATTGTATGGTTTCATAGAGAAAACAACCTTTCTAAGTGATGGAATCAACAGCTCTTTCATTCGATCCATTATAGGATAAGAAGGAATGCACACGCTGAAGTTTTTCAGTTGACGAAGTTAAACTCAAACTTTATTGTACTAGTATAACGCATTTTTGTTAATCATATTGGATTGGTCGGTTTAAAAGTGAGGAGAATGCTAAATGGAAAAAATACCGTTAATCGTCAGTACAGACTGGTTGGAAAAACGATTGAGTGATCCGAAACTGCGCATTGTGGATGCGACGACGTTCATGGATATTCCTGAAAATGGTGGACCGCCGTCAGTGGAATCCGGAAGAGCTTCTTATGATGTAGGACACATTCCAGGAGCGGTGTATGCGGACTTGTTGAATGAATTGTCGGACCCTGAATCATCGCTGCCATTTATGGCGCCTCCACATGAGCATTTTGTCAAAAAGATGACGGAACTGGGGGTAGGGGACGGGACATATACTGTCATCTACGACCAGGGAGCATTGGTGGAAAATCCAGTGGTGGCGGCTTATTGGGCGTCTAGACTGGCTTGGCAAATGCAGTATGAAGGATATGACAATATTGCGATTCTGGATGGCGGGTTGCCGAAATGGAAAGAAGAAGGCCGTCCGTTGACAGCTGTTCCCGGAAATTATTCGCCTGCAGTTTTTACCGGACAGCGTCGTCCGGAATTGATTGCGACAAAAGAAGATGTACGGCAAGCGATGGAGGATGACAATGTCGTCTTGATCAACAGCTTGTCTCCTGAAGATTTCAGAGGTGAAACAGATACTTACCCAAGAAAAGGGCATATACCCAACAGCGTCAATATCTTCTTCGGCATCCATGGCGACCAGCAAACGAAACAAGTGTATGCGGATTCGATTTTGCGGGAGCCATTCGAAAAAGTGGGCGCCTTGGATCCAGGTAAAAAAGTCATTACGTATTGCGGCGGCGGAATTGCGGCAACTTGGAATGCTTTATTGCTCAATAAGCTTGGGCAGAAAAATGTGGCTGTCTATGACGGTTCGATGAATGAATGGGCGAGCGATCCATCTTGTCCACTAGTAACTGGAAACTGAATGAAAACCCGCGCTGGCTTTGAAGGCAGCACGGGTTTTTTTCATTTCACAAAATGCCAATCACTTCATCCTTCGGCCACAGCAACTCGGATATGCTGGAAGCTGTTGACGTCGAACAAGCCGCAATCCGTCAGTTTCAGATGTGGAATGACCGGTAAAGACAGGAACGACAAGGTTAAAAAGGCATTAAATTCTGTACTAGCGCCAATCTTCAAGAGACTGTCGCCGATGGCTTTGAGTTGTTCATACACGATTTCATAAGGCTCTTCAGACATCAAGCCGGCAATGGCAAGAGGCAGGCTTGCCAACACTTTTCCATCCTGCACGACCACCAACCCGCCTGTTAAGTTTTGCAGGGCTTCAGCTGCAGCTTTGATGTCTTGGTCAGTTGTCCCGACTGCAATGATGTTATGAGAATCGTGTGCAACGGTAGTCGCAATGGCGCCGTTTTTTAGGCCCAGCCCGCTGACAATGCCGAGGCCGATATTGCCGGTCGCTTTATGGCGTTCTATCACGGCGACTTTCAACAGATCTTTTTTCCGTATTTGAAACGAAATAGCCATCTATTACAGGTGTTGCAATTATTAAGTGCTCGGTGATCAGGTTGTTGGGATTGATGCCGATAACATGGGCCTTGGAGCTGCTGCCCATTGGAATCTGGAAACTGTCATTGGATAATTCTGCTATGCGAACGGTATCCTTTACCGCTGATACATCGGTCTTTTCTTGAACCGGCCCCACGTACTGGCCTTTCTGCGCTACTAATTGGCCGCCTTTATAGACCGAGGCAATCTCCAAATTCTCTAGGCTGTCAAGCAATAGAAAATCGGCATCGTAACCGGGAGCGATGGCGCCTTTACCGCGCAGTCCGAAACATTGCGCGGCATTGATGGTGGCCATCGAAATGGCAGTGATCGGATCGATTCCCTGTTTGATGGCAACCCGGACATTGTAATCGACACTGCCTTCTTCAATCAAATCATCCAAATGTTTGTCGTCGGTGCAAAACAAGCAGCGGTGGGCATTTTTTTCTGTTACACCTTCAAGCAAAGCGTGAAGGTTTTTAGCGACGGACCCTTCACGGAGCATGACATACATCCCACGCTCTAGGCGGATGATCATTTCCTCTTTTGTGACACATTCATGATCTGTGAGAATTCCTGCAGTTCCGTAGACATTGATGTCATTTTCGCTGAGTCCGGCAGCATGTCCATCGATTTGTCGGCTCAGCAGCAGTTTGTCCAGCATCGCATCATCTCCACGAAGGACAGCGGGAAAATCCATCACCTCTGCCAATCCCAATACCGCCTTATGATTCAAGAAAGGTTCCAGGTCTTCAGCGGAAAGTTTGGCCCCTGCATTTTCAAAAGAGGTGGATGGCACACAGGAGGGGAGCATCAATTTGATATCGAGCAATAGCGATTGCGCATCTTTCAGCATGAAATCCAGTCCCGCTGTCCCGCTGACATTAGCGATTTCGTGCGGATCGGTGATAACGGTAGTGACGCCGTGAGGCAAAACAACTTTCGAAAACTCCTGTGGTGTCACCATCGAAGATTCAATGTGAACATGTGCATCAATCAAACCAGGTGCAATGAATTTGCCTGCTGCATCGATTTCCTGAAAGCCTTCATAGCCGCCGATGCCGACAATAGTATCCCCAGTGATCGCGACATCGCCGGTAGTGAAGCTTTTTGTGAATACGTTGACGATAGTAGCATTGCGAATGACCAAATCAGCTTTCTTTAGTTTATTGGCGGCATCAATCCGACTTTTCAATAATTTTTTATTCACTATGATTCAAGCTCCTTTAAAGTGGTTTTGAATAATGCGCAAGCAATCAACTGGACAAGCCGAATCCCATAAATGAAGAGTTGAACATTGCCTCATTTTACACGAGATGGGGGATAAGCTCTAGCGAAAAGCGGGAAGAATATGCTCAGGCATCCAAAGCGCGGAAGGGAAAAGTGAGCTCGCATAAAGAGGGCTTTTTAGCTGGAAAAGGTACAGCGGTTTTACTTGGAGCCTGAAAAAGTTATAATAAAGAAATTAGCTAAGTTTTAGAAAGAAGATGACAAGATGATGATTTCCCCAATGGCAAAATCGTTTGTAATCGGTTTAGCCGGTGCCGGGGTGTTTGTTCTGGCAGGAGCTCCAATGCCTTGGTTACTGGGCCCTTTGTTTGCCGTTTTGTTGATGCAATTATTGACGCCGGTGAAACTGGAATGGCATTCCCGTTTCCGCAACGGCGGATTGGTAGTGGCCGGTTATGTAATCGGTTTTGCTTTCACTTTAGAAGCCTTACAGGGAATGAAAGACTATTTTGGAGCTATGGTATTAATCAATATCGCCTTTTTTCTGCTGTTTCTATTCATCAGTGCATTGATGGCTTCGCGGACAAAAGTTGATCAGGCAACAGCAATGACTTGCTGTGTACCCGGTGGTTTATCGCAGATCATCACTTTTGCTGAAGAGCAGAAAGACATCGATTTGACGGCTGTCACGTTCTATCATATTCTTCGCGTCTTGATGATAGTTGCCATCGTACCGTTTATTGTGGCTAGCGGTGAACCGGCGTATGTGGAACAGTCGGGGCAAGGCAATTATTCCCTGCTGTTGCTTGGGTTGCTTATACTGTGTTACGGCGTAGGAATCTTGGCGCAGAAAGTCAAAGTGCCGACAGCTTTTTTGCTGGGTCCTGTTTTTCTAATCATGCTTTTCAATCTGGCAGGTATAGCGGTGCCGATCATGCCAAGCTCGTTGCTCCATATCGCGCAGCTGTTTATCGGCATTTATATTGGGCTTTTGTTGAAAAAAGAGGACTTGAAATTGACGAAGCGCATGATTTTCTATTCGTTTTTCTCAAGCGCTGTACTGATCGCTTTTGCTTATGGCCTCAGTTTTCTTTTGCAAGACCTTTATGGCCTCAGTTTTTCAACCAGCTTCTTAAGTGTGGTACCGGGCGGCCTTGACCAGATGGGGATCATTGCAGCATCGGTCCATGCAGACGTAACCATCGTGACGGCGTTTCAGCTGTTTCGCATTTTGTTCTTATCCATATTGATTGTGCCGTTTGTTAAAATAGTTGCGGCTCGAAACAAGAAACAGGCAAGAGTAGCGGAAGAGAATATCGGATGATACAAAAAGGCAGCCCTGGACATATGAGTCCGGAGCTGCCTTTTATAGGGTTATTCGTTTGTTTCTTTATAAATGAAATAATCGAAATCGGCCGGTAGTTGCTGACCGGATAGATCCTGGCATTGCATGCCGACAAATGCACCGGTGAAAAATCCTCCGCCTTGAATATAATCATCGGACAGCTTGGCGGACTCGAACTTGATCGGCAATGTCGTCCAGTTCTCGCCATCAAAAGAATAGGAGTACGTATAGGTTTTGGTTTTCACTTCTACACGCATGTAGACTGATTCGACATGTTCAGGGATGTTGATTTCTTCACCTTGCAGCGGCTGCGCGAAAGAAAAATTATCACATACCGTAAGATCCAGGATCCGTCCTTTTTCTTCGTGCCAGGAAATCTGCAATGCCGTCCAGTTTTCCGTATTGTAATAGTTCACAAGCCCAGCACCTTGCTGGAAAGTAGTTGGCTGGAAAGCGACTTTTGTTTCAGCAATGAAATTGAAATGCTGCCAGCGTCTTGCTACAAAGGACTGCGTGAATTTGGAGGTCAGTGATTCACGCCCGTACAGGCGAAGGTGTCCAGGGTTGTCCGTTAAAGAGACGATTTCTTCACCAAGCGGAATGCGCAAGGTTTGAAAATGGCTGTTCAATTCTGCAGAATCGAAGTCGTCCTTTTCAGGAAAGTCTGCAGGCCATGGGACTTCTTCGATAGCCGGGCCTTCAATTTGAGCAGCGGGTTGGTTGCCGCCGACAACGTAGGGCCAATCATTTTTCCATTCCAGACGCTGGATGGCCGTTTCTCTGCCAAGCGGACAAAAGCCTCGCGGATCCAATAAAGCCTGGCCGTCCTGCGGTAATGGCCGTCCAGTTAAGTGGACGAGAAACCATTCATCTGTATGTGTTTGGACCATGGAGGCGTGCCCGGCTTTTTGAAGAGGATTTCTTGGATATGGCCAAGAAGTAATCAATGGATTTTCCGGATGTACCTCATAAGGGCCGTCGATTTGACGCGAGCGGGCAATGGTTGCCTGATGATCGTATTTTGTTCCGCCTTCTGCAGTCAGCAAATAATAATAGTCACCGATCTTATAAAGGTGAGGCGCTTCGGTCAGCTTGATATCCGTACCTTTAAAGATGATTTTGGAATCGCCAACGAGCTTGCGCGTTGCAGGATCGAATTCCTGCAGGACAATGCCGTAAAAAGCATGGTGTCCAACGCGATGGTCCCAGTACATATTGACGAAATATTTTTTTCCGGATTCATCATGGAAAAGGGAAGGATCGAATCCAGAACTGTTCAGATAAGAAGGCTCAGACCATTCGCCATCGATGGTTTCACAGGTCACCAAGTAATTATGGCAGTCTTTCCATTGCCCTTCAGTCACCTTCACATCCGTATAGATTAGCCAAAACTGGCCGTCGCTATAGGATAAAGCAGGTGCCCAAACGCCTCCTGAGTTTGGATTTCCGGACATGTTCAATTGGCTTAGGCGATTTAGTGGACGGGAAATCAAACGCCAGTTTTTTAAGTCTTTTGAGTGATAGATGCCGACTCCAGGAAACCACTCGAATGTAGAGACAGCAATGTAATAATCTTCCCCCACACGGCAAATTGATGGATCAGGGTTGAAACCGGTCAAAATCGGATTTTGGATTACGCTCATTCTTCTTCATCCTCCATTCAAATATGTAAGTGCTTACAAATTTTTAAATTTAACTTATATCCGATCATACCTTACTTAGTCTATTGAGTAAACTAAGTATTTGAAAAGTTGACTTAAAAAGATAAAAGGCGCTGCCCTATAAGTCTTTAAAAATAAAACAGCGGGAGAGAAAGAAAGCCTTTTTCTCCCGCTGTTATTTGATGGGGGAATACGTTTTCTGAGAACAGCCGGCTGATGGGAATGGAGGCGGCGACTCCAGCGGGAACAGCACGGGCTGGAGCCACTGGACTGAGCGCAGCGAGGGAAGCTGCAGAAGCCGTGCCCGCGGAACGCGTCCGCCGCAATGGACATCTGCCGGGTCTTTCGGGAACGACAAAAGGGCTGTCACCAAAAGTCATTTTTCATAACCTTTTGGGACAGCCCCCATAACCAACAACTCGGGTGTGCATTCTTAAACGTTCATGCTAATTTTCTGCTGAATACTGACACTGAGGAAGTTCTCGATAGAAAACGCGGAGGCCCCTAATGCGCTGGAAAACGTACTCAATTCAGAAAAGCAGATAGTCAAATCATTCTGTTGGAACCACAGAGCCTGATTGGACACTCGCTCAGTCAAGGTTTTGTTGAGCCATTTGTAAGAAGAAGCCATTCGGTTGCCGATAATCACTTGCTGGGGGTTAAAGCTGTTGATGATATTATTGATGCCGACTCCAAGAAAATCTCCTGCTTGTTCGAACAAAGCAATTACTTTTGGATCGCCTTGTTCGGCAAGGCTCAATAGGTCACTCAGCTCTAATTCTTTCTTTGTTGGAAGAGTCAACTGCATTTTTTCTGCAGCTGTCAACAACGCCTGTTCAGAAGCATACAATTCCCAGCATCCTTTATTTCCGCAGCGGCAGGTAGGGCCATTTACTTGAATCGTCATATGCCCAAGTTCGCCTGAAAAACCTTTCGAACCTTTATACAATGATCCGTTCAATATAAGCCCGACACCTATGCCGATTCCCGCACTGACATAAATGATATGCTCGGAATCTTTTCCTGCACCGTATTTCTTTTCCCCGTAAGCGCCGGCATTTGCTTCATTTTCGATAATGACCGGCAGTTGATACTTGTTTTCCAGGATCAGCTTCAAATTCAGGTTCTTCCACTTAAGGTTTGGAGCAAGCAGAATTTCGCCATGATTATCGACGATTCCCGGCACCCCGACACCAATTCCGACAATTCCGTGAGGGCTCTCAGGAGCGGAAGCCATCAAGTAATCGATCGTATTGAAAAGTTGGTTTTCAATTTCTTCATATGAAAGATTTTTAAAAGTGACTTCTTTTTCATGGCAAATCGTGCCGCTCAAATCTGTCAAAACGCCCAGCAGGTAATTGACTCCGATATCAATCCCGATAGAGTAGCCAGCTTTTTCATTGAAAAGCAACATGACAGGACGCCTTCCGCCACTGGATTTGCCTGGACCGGATTCACAAATCAAATGGTCTTCCAGAAGATCATTTACTAAGGAAGACACTGTCCCTTTATTCAACCCGACTTCCTGGGCCACTGCTGCTCTGGAAATAGGTGAGTGGTTGATAATTTTTTTCAGTACAAGGGATTTGTTGCCTTCTTTGACTACATGATGATTCCAGGTTTTATTTACTCTAGGATTCATGGTCATCAACTCCTTCTGCGCAATTTTTTTTACATGACGATATTCCCCAATCGCGTTGACGGCTACTTCTTCAGAGCGGCACAATAAAAATCAACAATTGAACACGGGAATGGAATTATAAGTTTTAACTATTTCTACTAACATTGTAACGTGATTTCTTTAATTAATGTGAAAAAGCTTACTCTCGCCTGTAGTTTATCATGAAAATAAAACTTTGTTTAGCCACTAGACTAACAAAAATAATTTTGCTACAATGAAACCGCATACAACAATCTGAAAATTGTTGTAATAACAAAATTGTAAGGGGGAGAGAAATATGGGGAAAAAGAAAACGCTTACGCTTCTATCGTCCGCTTTGGCTTTATCAATGTTATTGGCTGGTTGTTCAGATTCTGAAGAAGCAGGGGGATCATCAGGATCTGCTGAAAAAGAGATAAAGTTCATGCATTTGTGGCCTGAAGGAAGTTCGAAAAAGCATTTTGATGTGGTAAACGAAATTATCGCTGAATACGAAGGGGAAAATGAAGGGGTTTCTATTGACCTGGAAGTATTGAGCAATGAACAATATAAAGATAAATTGAGAGTTCTCTCGACATCAGGAGACCTTCCAGATGTCGGTTTGACTTGGGCAGCAGGATTCTTGGAGCCTTATGTCGGCGGGAATATGTTTGCACCGCTGGATGACGTAATCGAAGAAGAATTGAGTGACGCTTTTGTACCGGGAACCACGGAAGCGTATGCAATGGATGGCGCAACTTATGGTTTGCCGCTTGAATTGAACATCGTTTCTCTGTATTACAACAAAGCAATGTTTGAAGAACAAGGCATTACGCCTCCTGAAACCTACGAAGAACTTGAGACGGCAGTGAAAGAGTTCAACGATGCTGGAATCCAGCCGATTGCTCTAGGGAACCGTGATTCATGGACAGGGTCGATGTGGTATATGTACCTGGCTGACCGAATTGGCGGCGCTGATGTTTTGAATAAAGCAATTGACCGTTCCGGGTCTTTTGAAGATCCTGCATTGGTTGAAGCAGCTGCAAAAACACAGGAACTAGTCGATATGGATGCTTTCGTCAATGGCTTTAACGGCCTCGCAGATGAAGAAGCTAAATCTATGTTCATGAGTGGGCAAACACCGATGTATTTGATCGCCACTTGGGATCTTCCTAACTTCACAACCAATGAAAGTGTGCCACAGGAATTCAGAGATTCCATCGGCTATCTGAACTTCCCGACTGTTGATGGAGAAGGCGATACAAGCAGCTTTGTCGGTGGACCTGGAGTTGGATTATTTGTCGCTGAGGAATCAGAAGTAAAAGAAGAAGCAAAAGATTTCGCTTCATACTTTGTTAAAGCCTGGGGAGAAGAAGCAGTAACCAAAGCAGGCGTTATTCCTGCTACTAAAGTGGATGCTGGATCTTTAGATCTTCCAGAAATGTATGTAGATATCCTTGATGAATTGAATGGCGCAACGAACATTACATTGTTCGCAGATGTTCAGATGAGCCCGGATGTTGCTCAAGTGCACCTGGATTCCATTCAAGCCCTTTTCGGCAATGAAATAACGCCGGAAGAGTTCGCTAAAAATCATGAAGAAGCTCTGTCGAAAGAGTAATAAAGCTTCTTAAAAAAATCTAATTAAAAAGAGGGGACATATCCTAACTTGTGGAATGTCCCCTTCTATTTTCTAAGATGTGGGGTTGAATGGTATGAACAAAGTAATGTCCAATAAATTCTATATCGCTTTCTATATTGCACCGGCTCTTCTCCTGCTTCTAATCCTCGTTTTCATCCCCTTGGGTTTGTCAGGGTATTATGGCTTGATGGATTGGGATGGCATAGGAGAAAAAACCTTTATCGGGTTAGAGAATTACATCCAAGGAATTCAAGACAAACTTTTCTGGAATAGTGCCTTCCATTCGTTTTTACTGGCAATCTTTTCTACGTTAAGTTTGGTCATTTATTTGACGGTCTCCTTTATATTGGCTTCCAAAATTAAAGGAGCAGATTTGCTGCGTAAAATCTATTTGATTCCCATGCTGTTGTCTTCGGTTGCCATTGCACAACTATGGGTAAAAATCTACAATCCTTCCAATGGTATTCTAAACGTCTTCCTGATGAGCATCGGGGTGGAGAATCCGCCATTGTGGTTAGCGAATCCTTCTATTGTATTGTTTGCCATATTCGTTCCGATCCTATGGCAATATGCCGGCTTTTATATCTTGATCTATTATGCGGCATTAAAGAATATTCCCGAGTCGTTGATAGAGGCTGCCCGAATCGATGGGGCTTCTGCTTTCCAGATTGCGACACGCATTAAGTTGCCGCTGATCAAAGAAGTGGTCAGTGTGACAATTGTGTTAGCCATTGTGGGATCACTGAAATACTTCGATTTGATTTATGTAATGACTGCAGGCGGACCGAACGGAGCCAGTGAAGTTATGGCATCTTATATGTACAAACTCGCTTTCTCCAATTATAACTTTGGATACGGCAGTGCCATCGGCTTCCTGTTATTGATCATTACGTTGATCGTTACACTGATCATCCGCAAACTGACCGAAACCAAAGACAAGCTCGAATACTAAAGGAGGCATGAAAATGCGCCGCATTGGTTATTTCTTTCTTTACCTGGCTTTGATCATCGTTGGATTGTTTCAAATCCTGCCATTGATTTGGCTGTTCCTATTCTCATTAAAAGACAATAATGAAATTTTTGCAGGTTCTCCATTCGCTCTGCCATCAGAATTCAGATGGGAAAATTACGAGAAAGTCTGGAACGGCGGCATTGGAACCTATTTCTTCAACAGTGTTTGGATTACTGTGCTTGCCATCATTTTGACGGTCCTTTTTGCCAGCATGGCGGCTTTTGCAATTACGCGGTTAAAGTGGAAATTGAGCGGACTCGTGCTCGGCCTTTTCATGGTTGGCTTGATGATTCCGATTCATTCAGCCCTGATTCCGCTTTACAGCATGTTCTTGAGTGTGGATTTGATCGACAATCCGATATCGATTGTCATTACGTATACGGCATATAATTTGCCCATCACTTTAATGATCCTGTTAGGCTTCTACTACACTTTGCCTCACGAAATAGAAGAAGCTGCCATAATCGACGGTTGCTCCATTCACCGGATGTTTTTCCAAATCATCTTGCCGATGACATCACCGATTTTGGCGACAACTGTGGTCATTAACATGATCTATAACTGGAATGAGTTTGTATTTGTCAACACGTTCATCAGTTCAGAAAAGTATAAGACGTTGACAGTAGGTATCCAAAACTTCATCGGACAGTACATGACCGATTGGGGGGCGATTGGAGCGACGTTGGTCATCAGCGTACTGCCGATCATTGTGGCCTTTATCTTCTTCAGTAATAAAGTGGTTGAGGGGATTTCCTCGAGTGCAGTAAAAGGTTAAAGTGGGATAAATGAAAAAAAGCTTCACACCTTAAGGAAGAGATTCCTTTTGGTGTGAAGCTTTTTTATGGGTTTTTCCGAAGGCATACATCGCCATCCACGTGGTAAGAAAAGCATATAAGCTGCCGCCGAAAAGAAAGGCCAAAGCTGGAAACAACCTCATGATAAAGAATAATGGAACGAAGCAGAGCACGATGACTGCAGTGGCTACTGGACTGACGAGCATAAGAAGAAAAGCATTTTTGATGACCTGGGGCACCTTGACATCAAAGTGTACAAAGGACGGGAACAGATAAAACAGAAAAAAAGTGAATAGCAAGATGAATGCAAAAAGCGGAACATACGTCCAATCCAATTGTTCATTCGGGCTTGTTTGGATATAGAAGATATCCAACGCAATAAACAAAAGCAGTACATTGATAAAGACGCCAAGAAGATTGCTTTTCAGAAACTCTTTCTTATAGAATTCCCAGAAAGAGTTGAAAAGCGGAAGATCCGCATTGCCTTTCAGCCATTCACGGCAAATGGCAAACATGGAGGTAGTGGCAGGATAAAATCCGAACAAGACCCCGCCCAATAGCGTAAAGACAACCCATAGTAAATTCAAATAAGCGAAACGGGTGATCCATTCCAATGCCACATAGATATAACTGCTTACAGTATTCATTAACAACCGCCTCTATCCTAAATTTCAATGATTTATAAAAGCATACCTCACGTGGCAAAAAAACTCATTTAAAAGCTTATAGAAACTTTGTTTAATCAATAGACAAACTAATTATAACTTGCTATAATCCTTAATGAAAGCCTTTTCACTAACAAGTCTAAATATTAGTACATATTCGTAGAACTAAAATTATATTGGAGGTATGGAACATGGCACATTTCACAGGAATTGAAAAGATAAAATTTGAAGGAGCAACTTCAAAAAATCCATTCGCTTTCAAATTCTACAACCCGGAAGAAAAAATCGGTGGAAAAACAATGGAGGAAACTCTTCGCTATGCAGTGTCTTATTGGCATACATTTACAATGGACGGTTCTGATCCATTCGGTGCCGGAAGTATGGTCCGTTCATGGGATCGTTTACAAGGGATGGACTTAGCAAAAGCGAGAGTTGAAGCTTCTTTTGAATTTTATGAAAAAATGGATGTACCATTTTTCTGCTTCCATGATGTTGACATTGCACCGGAAGGCAGCAATTTGAGAGAGTCCAATAAAAACTTGGACGAAATCGTTGGGATGATCAAAGAATACATGAAAGACAGCAAAGCGAAATTGCTGTGGAATACAGCTAACAACTTTACGCATCCACGCTTTGTTCACGGAGCAGCAACTTCAAGCCATGCAGATGTCTTTGCCTATTCTGCGGCAAAAGTGAAAAAAGGACTTGAAGTCGGTAAGGAGCTTGGCGCTGAAAACTACGTATTCTGGGGCGGCCGTGAAGGCTACGAAACGCTGTTGAATACCGATATGAAACTGGAGCTGGACAACTTGGGCCGCTTCTATCACATGGCTGCGGACTACGCGAAGGAAATCGGTTTTGATGCCCAATTCCTGATCGAACCAAAACCGAAAGAGCCTTCCACACATCAATATGATTATGATGTAGCGACAGCACATGCTTTCTTGCAGAGCTATAACCTGGACGATAAATTCAAATTCAACATCGAGGCCAATCACGCGACGCTTGCTGGCCATACATTTGAACATGAACTTCATTATGCACGCATCAACAATATGCTGGGATCTGTCGATGCCAACCAGGGCGATCCGTTATTGGGCTGGGATACGGATGAGTTTCCGACTGATCTGTGGTCAACCACTTTGGCGATGTATGAAATCCTTCAAAATGGCGGACTTGGGCGCGGCGGTTTGAACTTTGATGCCAAAGTAAGAAGAGGATCATTTGAACAGGACGATTTGTTCCATGCGCACATTGCAGGAATGGACGCTTTCGCTGTCGGCTTGAAAGTCGCGCAGCAGCTGATTGACGATAAAGTGCTTGAAAATGTAGTCAGCAACCGCTACGAAACGTATACATCTGGAATTGGACTGGATATCGTCAATGGCAACACGGACTTCCACCAACTTGAAGACTATGCATTCGGCATTACAGATATCAAGCAAACTTCTGGACGCCTTGAACAGATCAAAGCGACAATCAACCAATACTTGCTGCAGGCTTTCGCGAAATAAGAAAGTTTCCAGAGTGGGAGAGCTGACTTTATGAAATATGTAATTGGCGTCGATTTGGGAACAAGCGCTGTAAAGATTTTATTGGTGGACCAGCAAGGAACGGTCATTGAAACGGTTTCAAAACCGTACCCGCTGATCCATGAAAAGAACGGCTACAGCGAACAGGATCCGCAGCATTGGGTGGATCAGACAGCTGCAGGGCTAAAAGAATTGCTGGGCATCTTCGGCGGGAATGCGGAAGATATCGAAGGCATTAGTTTTTCCGGCCAAATGCACGGATTGGTTTTGCTGGATGAGAACAATGAAGTGCTGCGTCCAGCCATTTTGTGGAATGATACGCGGACAACAGCCGAATGCCGGCAAATTTATGATGTAGTTGGACAGGAAAAACTGTTGAAAATCACAAAAAATCCGGCATTGGAAGGTTTTACTTTACCGAAAATCCTATGGGTTCAGAAACATGAACCGGAAATTTTCAAAAAAGTGAAATCTTTTGTACTGCCGAAAGATTATTTGCGTTATAAGTTAACGGGCAAACTCCAAATGGAATTGTCAGATGCAGCAGGGACGCTTTTGCTGGATGTTACGCACAAACAGTGGAGCCAGGAAATCTGTGATTTGTTGGAACTGGATTTTTCGATGTGCCCTCCGTTAGTGGAATCGCATGAAGAAATTGGCACTGTCATAACCGAATTTGCTTCTGCTTCTGGATTGTCCCAGTCTACCCGCGTTTTTGCTGGTGGTGCCGATAATGCCTGCGGAGCGATCGGAGCGGGAATTTTAGAAGAAGGCAAAACATTGTGCAGCATCGGGACTTCGGGTGTTGTTTTATCGTACGAAGCACAAGGAGATAAGGATTTTGGCGGCAAGGTCCATTATTTCAATCATGCAGCACCAAATGTATTCTATACAATGGGTGTGACTCTAGCAGCAGGCTATAGCTTAAGCTGGTTCAAAGAAACATTCGCACCGGAAGTGTCTTTTGATGAATTGTTGTCTGACATCGACCAGGTGCCGGCCGGATCTAATGGATTGGTGTTTACACCGTATCTTGTTGGGGAAAGGACTCCGCATGCAGATGCTGTGATTCGCGGCAGTTTTATCGGAATGGACGGCTCACATCGCCGGAAAGATTTTGCGCGTGCGGTTCTGGAAGGAATCACGTTTTCGCTGCAAGAGTCCATTTCAATCTTCAGAGAAAACGGCAAAACGATTGATACCATTGTATCCATCGGAGGCGGAGCACAAAATGCAGACTGGCTCCAAATGCAAGCCGACATTTTCGATGCGAAAATCGTTCGCCTAACCAGTGAACAAGGCCCAGGGATGGGGGCAGCAATGCTCGCAGCTTATGGTTGTTCCTGGTTCCGGACATTGCAGGAATGCGCGGATGCATTTTTGCAGGAAGATAAGCAATATCTCCCGATAGAAGAAAATGTTTTGGCTTATAAAAAGTTGTTTCCTATTTATCAGCAAGTTTATGAAAACACGAAAGATTTGAATAGCAAACTTTTGGAATTTCGCAAATAACTGCCAAAATAGAACCTCAACTATTCAGTTGAGGTTTTTTTGGTAACAAAACCCCAATCTTAAGAAGAGGTGACTGGAATGAACTATCGCGAACTGGGCAAAACAGGTATGAAAATCAGTGAATTGAGTTTCGGGACATGGGCAATTGGAGGATCTTGGGGAAATACCAATGATCAGGAATCTTTAAAAGCATTGGAATACGCTATGGAACAGGGTGTGAATTTCTTTGATACAGCAGATGTCTATGGTGACGGACATAGTGAAGAGTTATTGGGAAAAGCGACCAAAGGAAAACACGAAGAAATCCATATCGCCACTAAGTTTTGCCGGGCTGGAGATATTCATGATCCTAAGACTTACTCGATGGAACAAGTTTCAAAATACACTGAAGCGAGCTTGAAGCGTCTAGGGCGTGAGCAACTTGACCTGCTTCAAATTCATTGCCCGCCAATGGAAATTTTACAGGATGGCAGTGTATTTGAAGTGTTGGACAAACTGAAGGAACAAGGGAAAATCCGTGCTTACGGAGTCAGCGTTGAAACCGTGGAAGAAGGGCTTCTATGCCTGGAAAATCCGAATGTCAGCAGTCTGCAGGTGATTTTCAATTTATTCCGCCAAAAACCGCTGGAAGAACTCTTTCCAAAAGCACTTGAAAAGAATGTCGGCATACTGGCGCGTGTTCCTCTTGCCAGTGGATTATTAACGGGGAAATTCAAAGTGGATTCACAATTTGAAGCTGATGATCATCGAAACTTCAACCGCGACGGTGAGGCGTTCAACGTCGGAGAAACGTTTGCGGGACTGGAGTTTGCTAAAGGCGTGGAATTGAGCGACGAGCTTGCATGGATTGCAGAAGGCCGTGGAAACCGGACGCAAGCTGCATTGAAATGGATCTTGCAGCAGGAAGCGGTCACTTCCGTCATCCCGGGATTCCGAAGTGTTGCGCAGGCAGAAGACAACCTGAAAGCGTTGGATGTCCGGGAGTATACCCCTGAAGAAATCGATCGATTGGCGCAATTCTATAAAGAACGCGTCCATCCGGAAATCAGAGGCGTATATTAATAGAAGAATCTTACCGCTAAAGGGCAAAAGTCCCTTTAGCGGTTTGTTTGAATACCTATACGTTTAAAAGGAGAGAAGGATATGAAGAAAATTCGGTGGGGAGTCCTTAGTACAGCCCACATTGGAAGAACGCAAGTCATTCCAGCGATTTGCCGCGCTGACAATGCTGAAATCATCGCCATAGCGAGCCGAACCAGCAAAGTGCATGCGATAGCTGAGGAACTGCAAATACCCAAAGCTTACGAAAGTTATGAAGAACTGTTGGATGACCCTGAAATTGATGCGGTTTATATTCCGCTTCCCAACCATCTGCATAAAGAATGGGTGATCCGCTCGGCACAAAAAGGCAAGCACATTCTTTGTGAAAAACCGATCGCATTGTCTGAATTGGAAGCAGATGAAATGTTTGCCGCTTGCAAGGAAGCTGGCGTCAAATTGATGGAAGCCTTCATGTACCAATTGCACCCGCAGCATGCCCGTGCCAAAGAAATCATTGCTTCAGGAGAAATCGGCGAAATCAAATTGATGAAATCCAGCCACTCGTTTTATTTAGAGAATCGTTCAACGGATATCCGGATGGATGCCGCAATGGGAGGGGGCAGCATCTATGACGTCGGATGTTATGCCATACAGGCGATCCGCCATTTGACAGATGCTGAACCAGTGGAAGTACAGGCAGAAGGCGATATTGATCCGTCAACTGGAATCGATTTGACTGGAATTGTGCGCATGAAAATGAGCAACGGCGTCCATGCCTTGTTCGATTGCAGTTTTGATATGGTCAGCAGAAATGACTATGAACTGATTGGTACTGAAGGCAGCCTTAAAGTGCCATTTGCTTTCCGTCCGGATCTCAATGGCCATATCGGCACCGTACTGGTTCATAAAAGTGGCGTTACACGCGAAGAACGAATTTTAGGCGATAGTTACAGGCTGGAAATTGAACAGTTTTCAAATGCGATTTTAACGGATACGGATCCGGCCATCACTGCGGATTCGACATTAAAGAACATGCGGACCATTAATGCCTGCTACCGTTCGTTGGAAACTGGAGAAAAAGTCCATATTGAAGAAACGGAAGAAACCTTCTACTAAAAGAAGGTTTTGTCCGTTCTGATTGAGTTCAGGCGCAGAGCTTTTTAAAAGTCACTGTCCAGCCAGGTTTACGGAACATAAAGTTCCCCTTGCCCTACCACAATAGCGGAACCGCCAATTTTCACTTCTCTGTATTTCTGTTTTTTCTTCACTACCGTAATGTCGATAAAACTCGGCCTCCCCATTTCGATGCCTTGCTCGCTGCGGATTTTGTAGAGCCCTTCTTCCATGTGGCTAACAGCACCATGCTCGACTAGAAATGCGCCGAGAGGTCCTGAGGCGGCACCTGTTGCCGGATCTTCAGAAATGCCCATGGCAGGAGCGAACATCCGGCAGTGCACAGTGGAATTGTCTTCTTCCGTTTCATTAGTAAAGGCGAAGATATGCTGGCGATCGGGATCTCCGCTAAAATGGCGTTCCCATACATCGGTGCGGAAGTTGATTTCCCGCATAGCAGCAAGTGAACGGATAGGGACAAACAGGAAAGGCAACCCAGAAGAAACGGTCTGAATCGGATAACGGAAGTCCAGCTCGCTCTTTGGCAGTGACAGCAGATCCGCGACGAGAGCATGCCGCGTCAAGGTCTCGCCAAAAACAGGGAGAGGCTGAATCATTTCAATTTTGATGATTTTCTCAGCTTCTTTTTGCACAGTGACGTTGATATCTCCGAAATTCTCTTCGATGGTCCATTCATTGATTCCATCCTGTGTAGGCAGCATTTTCAAATACGCCAGTACATAAGCTGTTCCAATGGTGGGGTGGCCCGCTATCGGCAATTCAACCTGGGGCGTGAAAATTCGGAGACTGACCTGATTTTGCGGTTTTTGGGGCGGACAGATAAAGGCTGTCTCCGATAAATTCAGTTCATTGGCTATTTTTTGCATGGTCTTTGATTCCAATCCTGATCCATCATGGAAAACCGCTAATGGATTTCCACCAAAAGCCTTTGCAGTGAAGACGTCGACTAAAGTATACTTCAAGGTTTGCATAGATACCCTCCTTTGTTAGAATAGTGAGACTTTAGAGTTTCTTTGTATCAATTCGCCATTTAAAAGTCCAACACCTTTTATTGCAATCTTTTCAATTTGAGAATACAGTGAATGTAATGAACTGGAAAAGAAAAGAGGAAAACGTGTGAAAAAACAGATTGTGGTTATTGGGCTAGGCCGTTTCGGCAGCAGTGTTTGTAAAGAATTGCACAGCATGGGACATGAAATCATGGCCATCGATACAGATCCAGAGAAAGTCGATACTTTAAGAGATTATGCGTCTTTTACCGTCATTGCAGATGCAACGGACAAAAATCAGCTGAACTCTTTGGGAGTCCGCAACTTTGAGCATGCCATTGTTGCAATTGGAGACAACCTCCAGGCCAGTGTTTTGTGCACATTGATGTTGAAGGAACTCGGATTGCCCAAGGTCTGGGTGAAAGCTCGCGATCTCCAGCATGAAAAAATCCTTCACAAAGTCGGGGCTGACCGTGTTATTCAACCAGAAAAGGAAATGGGAATACGTGTCGCCCATCATGTAGACTCGGAAAGCATTGTGGATTATATCGATCTTTCACATGATTACAGCATCATCGAGCTGGTCGCCTCTAAAAAAATGGCCAATAAAAACTTAGTGGACTTGAACATCCGCAAAGAATTCAATTGCATTGTATTGGCAATCAAAAAACAGGAAGAAGTCAATATCGCACCGGCGATTGATGAAGTGATTGAACAAAGTGATGTTTTGATTGTCATGGGGCATAAAGACGATTTGAAACGCCTGGAAGACAAAGCTTAAGAATGCTTAAGCAGAATAGGCGGGAAATGGGGACTGAGATTGAAAATCCGAATTGAGTGGACCTATAAGGTTCCTAAAAGCCGGGAAGCGGTTTTTGTTTCTGAAGAAATGGCGGCAGCTGAAGCATTGGTGATAGCAGAGGATTTGGAGCGTACCGGACGTGTCAAAAATCTTCATTTTTCCGATCAGTTCGACAACAGCTGGACCGTTAAGGAACTCAAGGCTTATTTGAAGGGGATTGAAACCGAACCGCATAATATCACTGTCTATTTTGATGGAGGATATGAGCGGACAACCCGGACTGCAGGTCTTGGCTGTGCGATTTATTACGAGCAGAACAGCAAAGCGTATCGCTTGCGGACCAATGCCAAACTGGCTGGGCTGACATCGAATAATGAATCGGAATACGCTGCCCTCCATTTCTGTTTGCAGGAGCTCGAATACCTGGAAGTCCATCATTTGCCCGTCCGTTTTATGGGAGATTCACGCATCGTCATCAATGGACTGACAAATGAATGGCCTACAATTGAAGAACAGCTGATTCCTTGGGCCAATCGAATTGAAGAAAAAATAACGAAGTTGGGTATACAAGCCGAATACGAGTTAATTCCGCGTAAAGAAAATGCAGAGGCTGACAAATTAGCCACACAGGCTTTACATGGCGTAATGATTGCGGCAACCAGTGAAGTTATCCGGTAAGGCATCTCATACGGTCTGCAGAACCAGAGCATATAGCTCTGGTTCTTTTTAAATTCTTCTTCAATAAATTAGGGTAAGTGCTCCAGGTTTGTATAGTTTACTGCGCCTATTTAATTAAATATCTAAATAGTCAGTTTATTGCTTGCGGAATGATTGTGTATAGGTTATAAATGAGTTGTACAATAATTGTGCAAAAACTATACACATGAAGGAGAGGAAGAAATGAAGAAGATTCTGGTTTCATTCTCAGTCGCAATGGCCCTCGTATTTTCGCTTCTCGCTGCTGGAGTTATTGCAGATAGTCATACTGCTAAAGTACGGGTGCTCCATGCTTCACCGGATGCTCCTGCTGTCGATGTTTACGTCAACGGAGATTTAACGCTTGAAGAGGTACCGTTTAAAACAGATTCAGGTTATTTGGAAGTACCAGCCGGTACACATGATGTAGAAGTTTTTGCTAGTGGAACAGAATATGCAGCAGGCGAAGGGGTGTTGCAGGCGGATCTTGCAGTAGAAGCCGGCAAAGCGTATACCGTTGCTGCAGCAAACTTATTGGAATCGATTGAATTTGTTGTTGCAGAAGACTCGATGGAAGTCACTGAAGGAAAAACAAAAGTCCGTGTTGGCCATTTGTCACCGGATGCACCGGCAGTTGATGTCGGCTTGATCGGTGGAGACGCTTTATTCAGCGGAGCAGAATTCCCTGGAATTACGGATTATGCAGAATTGGATGCCGGTACTTATGATTTGGAAATCCGTTTGCCGGACGGAACACAAGTATTGCCGTTGGAAGGCACTGAATTAGCCGCAGATACTGTCTACAGTGTTTTTGCAGTAAACACAGTGGATTCGTTGGAAGTCATCGCGTTGGTTGATTATGAAGCTGCGGGATCTCCTGATGGGATGCCAACTACTGGACTTGGAACACCTGACCAGTCACAATCCATGTGGTTGTTAATCGGTGGAGCACTCGTTCTTTTTGGAACAAGTACCCTTGTTTGGAAAAGACGGTTTCAATAAGCAGCTGATGGCACTCCTGCTTCTTTTCTTATTGGCGGGGTGCCAACAGCCTGTTGATGAAGTGAGTATCCGTTCAGAAAATGTGGGCTTTACACTGGATGAACCGGCTGCCGTCACTATTCAACAGCCGGCTCCTCTCAGCAATCCCATCAACGGATTAAAACGTACAGGTATTCAACCCGACACTCTGAAAATTCCTGCAATTGATGTGGAAGCACAAGTCCAGCATCTTGGAATGACAAAAACAGGTGAAATGGCAGTTCCGGACAATATCGAAGACGTCAGTTGGTTTTCTCCAGGCTACCAGCCAGGCCAAAACGGCCGCGCTGTTATTGCCGGACATGTGGATGGTGTCGAAGGGCCCGCAATTTTCTGGGACCTTTCCGAGCTCCAATTAGGGGACGAGGTATTGGTGCAGGATGAAGACCGAACCTTGACTTTTAAGGTTCACACAATGGAATCCGTACCGTTGGACTTGGCGGATGTTTCGGCAGTCTTCGGTTATACATCATCTCCGGAACTGGTTCTGATCACTTGTTCAGGCACCTACGATTTTGACCGGGGGACACGGGAAGAACGTTTGATCGTTTACGCCAGCCTTATAGAAAATGAATAGAAAAGATGCTCCGCTTTCCTGGTTAGGGAAAGCGGAGCATCTTTACATTAAAATGGGTTTTCCAGTTTAAAGATGGAATCCGTTTCTGCTCTTGATGTCTGGTAAAACAGGATGTGAATCAGCTGGTCTGCCATCTCTTGAGGAGTGAACTTGAAATCGCCATTCACCCATTCAATGATTAAGCCGAAAAGGGCGTAGGCATTATAGCTGCTCAGCAAGCTCGGATCAATATCAGGATTCGGCAGGGGGGTGAGCAGGTCTTTCTGGACTAGTTCCTTCAATACCTGGCATATCCGGTTTTGAAATCCGGGAAGAACATTGGAGTTGATGATGATGGTATAGAAACGGGAATAGCGTTCGACATGATCAAAAATTTTGATCGAAGAGGAGGAAAGTTTGCCAACTTTGAAGTCTTTTATTTTTGCGTACGGTTCGCGGTAGGAATGGATCAGGTCGATTAAGACATCGTCAATCAATTCATTCAGAAGTTCTTCCTGTGTCTGGTAATGCTTATAGAAAGTTCCGCGATTCAGATTAGCGGACTGGACAATTTCTGTAATGGTGATGCTTTTGAATTCTTTTTCATCCATTAAGAAAATCAATGCTTCTTTCAAAGCAGATTTTGACTTGTCGATTCTTCGGTCTTTTTTCATCGAGCATGACCTCACTTTCGTCATTTGTTTTGCAATACTGCACAAAATCAAACGCGGATGTTCGTTAATCAACATTTAGAGGTTGATTTGCTGATTGCTAACTAAATTATAGGACAATATACTGTGACTGTATAGGTGGGGACATCTGTTCATGCCAGAAAATAATCGATGAAAAGAGGAACTGAAAAATGAAACTTGAAGGAAAAGTAGCTATCGTAACAGGAGCAGCATCCGGTATGGGTAAAGCAGTTGCAGAACTTTACGCGAAAGAAGGCGCAAAAGTAATCGTTTCCGATATTAACGAAGAAGGTGCAAAAACAGTAGTTGCCGGCATCAAAGAAAATGGTGGTACTGCAGTATCGGTGAAAACCAATGTAGGAGATCTTCATGAAATCGAAGCGATGATCGACTTGGCAGTAAGCGAATATGGAACTTTGGATATTCTCGTAAACAATGCAGGCATCATGGATAATTTTGAGCCTGCTGGAGAAATTGAAGATGAAAAATGGGAACGGATTTTTTCTATCAATACAACGAGTGTCATGCGTGCAACACGTAAAGCATTGCCAATTTTCCTTGAGAAAAATAAAGGCATCATCATTAATGTCGCTTCAGCAGGTGGATTATATGGGGCGCGTGCAGGCGCTGCTTACACAGCTTCTAAGCATGCTGTTGTCGGCTTTACGAAAAACACTGGTTTCATGTATGCAAATGAAGGAATCCGTTGCAACGCCATCGCACCAGGCGGCGTAGAAACCAACATCAGCTCATCGATGACTTCCATCAGCGAAATGGGAATGGGACGCATAAGAAATGGATTGGCTTTAAACCCACGCAACGGAAAATCCGAAGAAATCGCAAAAGTAGCTTTGTTCTTGGCTTCTGATGATTCAAGTTTCGTCAATGGTACAGTAATTACGGCTGATGCCGGATGGACGGCTTACTAATCAATAGAAACCACTCAGCCCGCTGCATGAAAATGCAGCGGGTATTTTTATTGCATGCATGATGGCTGTTGTGCAATATGTGTTTAAGGTGGGGGCGTTTAGGCTATAATGAGGTGGAAGTGAAACAAGAAAGAACGGCTGGAACCACCAATTCACTGAAAGGGCGTGCGTTTGATGAAAGTGGCAATTATTGGAGCAAACGGAAAAGTGGGCAGCAAGTTAGGGAGGATTTTGGCAGAAAACGGCGATGAGCCTATCGGGTTCATCCGTAAGGCAGAGCAGGCGAAGCAATTGGAAGCACAAGGGATTCAAACGGTAATAGCTGATTTGATCGAGACGGATATTGAGGAGTTTACTCGTCTGCTGAAAGCATGCGACGCTGTAGTGTTCACTGCAGGTGCCGGTGGGGCAGGAGACGAGCTGACGACTGCTATTGATGGGGAAGGCTTAGTGAAAGTCGCCAAGGCTGCTGAAATGGCAGATGTCCGCCGGTTCATACTCGTATCGGCATTTCCAGACGCAGGACGGGGAAAAGACATGCCGGCTAGTTTTGAACATTATATGAAAATCAAACGCCAGTCGGAAGTCGATTTAGTGAAAACAGCTTTGGATTGGACGATTTTGCGGCCGGGCACTTTAACAGATGATGCTGGGAACGGAAAAGTGAATCTAGGCTATACATTGATGTATGACACGATTGCCCGTGAGGATGTGGCCGCAGTATTGGCGGAATTGCTCCAGTACCCGGAAACAGCTGGGCAGATTCTGGAAGTGGTGCAAGGTCACGAGCCGATTGCATCTGCTGTGAAAATAAAAGCAGGCAAATAAATAGTAGGGGGGCAGCCGGTCTAAGCGAAATGGCTGCAACCTTTTGGCTATCAGAGCGTTCTAGTAGATTCAGGACTTATTTTATTATAGAAAGCAGGATTAATGGACATGGATTGGTTTGATTTGCTTAAGGCATTAATTTTAGGATTTGTAGAAGGCATGACAGAATTTGCACCGGTTTCTTCTACGGGTCACTTGATCATCGTTGATGATATGTGGTTAAAATCGCAGGAATTTCTAGGGAAATACCCTGCTAATACATTTAAGATTGTCATCCAGCTGGGGTCGATTCTGGCGGTTGTCGTAGTATTTTGGAAACGATTGTTTAGTTTAGTCGGACTTTATAAAATTGAAGGGCAGCAGGCAAGCTCAAGCTTCAATCTTCTGCATGTCATCATTGGGATGCTGCCGGCAGTAGTTTTTGGATTTGCTTTCAAGGACTTGATAGATGACCATTTGTTTGGTGTAGAGACCGTTATCTATGCATTGGTGGCCGGAGCAATCTTAATGATCGTTGCAGATAAGTTCGGACCTAAAAAACCGACCGTCAACTCGTTGGATGAAATTACATATTTTCAGGCGTTGAAGATCGGCCTCGTGCAATGCCTTTCCCTATGGCCTGGATTTTCACGCTCAGGTGCAACCATTTCAGGTGGGGTGCTCTTCGGCTTGAACCACCGGGTTGCAGCTGATTTTACCTTTATTATGGCGGTTCCGATCATGTTCGGAGCGAGTCTCGTCTCGGTATTGAAGAACTGGGATACCTTGTCAATGGACTATCTATCTTTCTACATTGTGGGATTTGTATCCGCCTTTGTGTTTGCATTGATCTCCATCCGATTCTTCCTGAAACTGATCTCACGCATCAAGCTGATGCCGTTTGCCATATACAGACTAGTATTGGCAGCTGTGCTGGCAATTATTGTTTTCCTATAATCAGTAAAAGGAGCTTCCATTGGAGGCTCCTTTTGCATTACACGAATTTATTGTTTTTAATGAGTTCAAGTGCGATATCCGCTTTTTTCAGATCATGTTCAATTTGCTCATCGACATTATAGGCATGGTACATTTCATTTTTGATCATGTATTGGGCAATTTTATCATGTGTATCGATGGCGGTATCCAATTCGCGGCGCAATAATTTTTTCACTTCGGGAGTTGCGGTTTCCGTGATGGCAACGGCAAGATTTCGCACAGCTGCTTTTGCTGTTACCAGGAAATCTGTGGCAATGGCCATATCATCAAGCATCGATCCGGGAATCGCTAAATTATCCTTTTTGGCTTTTTTCTTTATCGCGCTATTCTTATCCGTTGCTTTCTTTGTTTTGGTGTCATTTTTCTTTGCCATGAGATCCATCCTTCCACATTGAATGCTGTCTGTTATTTCTCTGAATCGGCCAATAGTTTGCGGAAATCTTTAATGGCTTTTTTGGATAGTTCCAAATCTTCTTCCAGAATCGCTTTTAATTCCGGATCTTTTACAAGTCCACTGAATACTTTATTTTTAGCCACACAGGCTGTTTTAAAGGTCAATACTTCATGGACTTCCAGTTTTTCGTGCATTGCCAATTGCTTCGCCATGTTTTTCCTCCTCCATAAATGGATAATGGTAAATGCTAATTACCCTTTACCCGTTTACTCATTTTTAAATCATCAGAAGCCGTCTTGTGAAACCGGAGCTTTTGACATGATCTATTCGAGAAAGTTGTCTACAACTGCAAGAAACAACTGGGCTTGTTCTACATTTGGGCCATGCCCGGATCGCTTAAATTCCATAAAAGTGGCATCAGGTATGGCGACCGCTGTTTCACGACCTTTTTCAGGCGGATTCAAGCCGTCAAATTTCCCGCTGATGACTAAGGTTTCAGCAGTAATTTGAGAAAGCTGATTGCGGAAGTCGAATTCCTTCAACGCTTCAGAAGCGGAGATCTGCTCCTGCATCGTCAGTTGGCGGCTTTGTTCAGCTGTTTTGCTGAGCCACTCATCAATCAGCGGTTGGTTATGGTAAATGTAACTGGAGGAAGCAGCGAATTTCTCCAACATGCTCAATCCTTCGAAAATCTCCTTGTGGCGTTCAAAAAGCTCAGCCATGGATGATTGCCTTCCGTGGGATTTTGTGGCGACCAGTATCAGTTTACTTACTTTTTCTGCATATTTGATAGCTAACCCCTGTGCGATATAGCTGCCCATCGAAACCCCTAAAACGTCAACAGTCTCCAGTTTTAAATAAGACATGAGGGCGTAGGCATCTTCTATATGATCTTGTAATGTATAAGAGTCTTGGCGGCTCGAATTTCCATGGCCACGCGAATCCATTGCTATGATGCGTTGCTTATCTTTGAAAAATTCAATTTCACGGTAAAACATCGCAGAGTTGCTGGTCAATCCATGCAGCAGCAAAAGCGGCCGTCCTTCACCAATATCTTCATAATATAATTCAATCCCCTTACGTGTGAATGTAGGCATAAATAATCCTCTTTTCCTCAAACAGTTTGAACTTCTCTTGTAACGTTATACCCTGTACTGAAAGAAATTAACTTTAGGGAAAAATAAAAAGCACAACAAAGAGTTGTGCTAAAAATTTTCGGGGGTTCAGTAACAGTTCGTTGACATGAACGCTTTTTATTCAATTGGACTGTGTCCTGGAATTTTGCCATTTCTCGATAAAGCTGAAGATGGCGGCAAGCAATAGGAACATGCTGACAGTCGTGTACCAGGGGAATTCCGAGATGGCTTGGCCGAAAGCCGTGTAAAGTATGGCTGGGGCGATCAGCCCTAAAGCAGAGATTGCCATATATTCTTTTCGAGATTTGGTCATTTCAATCAAATACAAGGACAGCAAGTGAAAGTGAACAAACGGCATGATGCGCAAAATCATGACTTGCGCGACCGACAAAGTGCGGTCAGGAAAAATCTTCTCTTTCAGCCGTGACATTTTCCCGCGGAATTTCGGGAATTTATTGACCAGCAGGTAAGAGATCCAGCTCATTAATGTCAATCCGATAAAGGATAAAAAAGCGCCTTCGAGAAAACCGAAAAGGTAGCCGCCTGCAATACACACAGCAATAACCGGCAAAAACAACAAGGGACGCAATAAATGCAAGAGAATAAAGAGAAACGGTGCCAGCCAGCCGACATTGTCCATAAATACTTCGAGGGATTGATCGAATTGCTCCATACGGTTCCGACCTCTCTAAATGTGATTACTAATAAGGAAGGATAAGCCAAAAAGACTTTAAAAGCAAGGAGTATGACAGACATCTCTTGAATTTTGGGTTTATACTTTAAACAGACGGGGAAAGAGAAGAAGTGGCTTTATTTGAAAATAAGGAAATAGCTTGAATGAGAGCGATTAGAAACGCGCTATTAAAAATGAAAGGAAGAGATGATGAATAGAAGTTTAAAGATTGCAAGTGCTTTTATCGGTATTGTAGTAGGAGCAGGTTTTGCTTCCGGGCAGGAAATCCTTCAGTACTTCACAAGCTTTGGTTATTGGGGATTGGCCGCAGTTTTGGTTGCCGGAGCCCTGTTCGGTTATATAGGAATGATTTTGACGCGCCTTGGCAGCCGGATGAATACAAAATCCCATGAAGATGTAATCTATGCCATAAGCGGAAAAACACTTGGAAAAGTGATTGATTATACTTTGATTCTTACCTTATTCGGAATCCTGGTTGTGATGATAGCCGGAGCAGGTTCGATTTTCTCCCAGCAATTTGGTCTCGCACCAGCATTTGGCCGAAGCATTATGATTATCCTCGTTGTTCTCACCATCATGCTGAATGTTAAAAAAGTTATTACGATCATCAGCAGCATCACCCCATTTTTGGTCTTATTGGTCGTTGGAATTACCATCTACAGTTTGTTTACTATGAATTCAAGTTTTGCCGAGCTTGAACCGGTTGCCAGAGAACAATTGTCTTCAACACCTCATTGGCTGCTATCTGCCATCAACTACGTTGCATTAGCCATCGCGCTTGGCGCTCCCATGGCCTTGGTAATGGGCGGGGCAGAGAAAGACGAAAAAGTAGCGGCACGCGGCGGCTTGCTCGGCGGACTTGGCTTTGGAGCTTTGCTGTTGCTGAGTTATTACGCGATTTTCTCAAAAGTCGATATGATCGGCAGTTCGGACTTGCCGATGCTGGCGCTGGCAGACAATATTTCACCGATATTAGGGATCGTTATGGCAATTGTCATATTCGCAATGATCTACAATACGGCCGTCAGTTTATTGCTGTCATTTTCAGCCCGTTTCATGAAGATGGGCACAGGCCGTTTCCGGGTATTTGTCATCATTACAGGAGCTGTCGCATTTTTGTTGAGCTTTCTCGGATTTACCGCACTTGTCAACTGGTTCTATCCGGTTGTCGGCTACTTGGGCTTATTATTAGTGGGAGCCCTGATAGTCGCAAATATCCGCGAAGTCGGAAAGAAGTAAGTTTCTAAACCAGCTGCTCGGCTATGGAGGCAGCTGGTTTTTATTGTGCTCGCCACCAGAAGAGATGATGAAAAATCCGCTGCTAGTATGGTATATTCAAGCTAACCGGCAGTAGTGAAACTGCTTGAAAAGAGGGGTTCTATGAAAATACTGGTGATTGGTGCAGGGGCCATGGGTTGTTTGTTTGCTGGCCGCTTGAAAGCACAACAAGCTGACGTTCTTCTATATAATAGATACAACCCGCATATAGAGCAGATCAATCAAAGCGGATTGGTGATTGTCGAGCGCGACGACAAGGAAACAACCATACCCTTAAAAGTTGTACAAGCTGTTTCCAAAGAGGATGGCTATGATGTTGTCTTGGTGCTGGTGAAAGCACATGCCAATAAAGCCGTATTAGAACCTATGAGAGATTCCTTTTCTCCGGATGCCTTGCTTATTACGATGCAAAACGGCCTTGGAAACCTGGAAACGATCAAAGAATTTTTCCCGAACAATCCATCGGCGGCAGGGACGATGGGCTGTGGTGCCAGTGTTGAAAGTGACGGACGAATCCTTCATCGGGGCTGGGGGAAAAACTACATCGGCCCGGTTGAAGAGGCAGCTGCACAGGAAAAACTGTTGGACTTTATTGCCTTGCTGAATCGTTCAGGGCTGCAGACGGATTTGGCTGATGATGTCCAAACTGTCATCTGGAATAAATTATTCGTAAACCTTGCTTATAATTCGCTGACCGCATTGACCCGGTTGCGAAACGGTGACATCCTCAATACCGATGAAGGACAGGACTTGTTGCGGAATGTCGTGAGAGAAGCGGCACAAGTAGCGGAAAGGATAGGCGTTACGGTGGATGCAGAACAAACTATCGCCAATTGCCTGCGGATGGGAAGAGAAGATATCGCGGCCAACAAATCTTCCATGCTGATGGACGTCCTGCATAAGCGGAAAACGGAAATCGATGCCATCAACGGAGCTGTAGCAAAACTAGGAAAGCGGCATGGCGTTGAAACGCCTTACAATGATTTGATAACAGGAATCATAAAAGTCATTGAAGCGAATTATGATCTTCAAGTCGACTAACTGCCAACAGATTCTGCTATACTTAAGGGATATTGTCCTGCACAAAAGGGCAGATAAGGACGGGATGAATTGAATCGATTAACTGCAACAGGTGATTATCTTTATACGTATGCCTACACAAATGATGAAGAAGCTTTATGCCAATTGGAAATGCGGTCTTTCTTCGGAAAAGACACGACTGAAAAAATCATCAAAAGCGGAGTGGCCATCAATCCCAGCCGAAGCCCGTTCATTAAAGAACGCATCGAATTGTTTTTTGAAGCCGATAGTCTTCAGGCGATCATTGAAAAATCCACGGAAATAGACATGAGCGAAACGACGTTCAAAGTGATTTTTCTAAAGATCAATGGATTGTCTGAACAGGACCAAGTCGATTATTCAGGGAAACGGGATGTTGAACGGCAGATCGGTTCGGCTATTACAGGAGAGGCGGATGTTCACAATCCGGATGTGACATTCGGTTTGATTCCTTTTGAAGGGCGTTGGTATTTCGGGCGTTATCTTCAAAGTGAACCGATTTGGTTTAAGCATATGAAAAAGCCAAGGGAATATTCAACGGCACTCAGTACACGAGTCGCACGGGCAGTGGCAAATATTGCAGTGCCGGAACCGGAAGGCGTTAAGGCAATCGATCCATGCTGCGGCATCGGCACGGTTTTAGTCGAGGCATTATCGATGGGCATTGACATTGTTGGGCGTGACATCAACCCGCTGGTGGTTGAAGGATCGCGTGAAAATATCGCTCATTTCGGTTTATCGGGCGACGTCAATCTTGGTCCAATCGCGGAAGTCGAAGAGCGGTACGATGTAGCCATCATCGACATGCCCTATAATTTATACACACATGCAACCCCTGCAGACCAATTGGCAATCTTGAAAGATGCCCATCCGTTTACGGAGAAACTGCTGGTCGTCACGATTGAGACGATGGACCATATGGTGGAAGCGGCTGGATTTGTGGTCACAGACCGCTGCATCGCAAAAAAAGGGATGTTCCTGCGTGAAATTCTGGTCTGCCAGAAAGCAGTTTAACGGAATGAAGGCAACGCCGCGATTTGCGGCGTTTTTTTGTTGACTGAATGGTGATGGAATCAGCTGTTATATGTATTGGACTGTATTTAAGCTTAAACGGACTGTATTTCAGGCCCGATGGATCGTATTTGGTATCGAATCGATTGTATTTCATCCTGAATGGATCGTATTCTGTAAATCATCCAAAAATAAAGGAGATTCAAATGGAAAATTGAATACGTTAACAGTAACTTAATCAAAAAGGAGCTGCAAACAATGAAATCCACCAAAACGACTTTTCCAATCACCAAAGTTCGGGAACAATTCCCGGCTTTGTCCAGAACGTATAAAGGGAGACCCGTAGCTTATTTTGATGGCCCAGGAGGATCACAGGTCGTCAAGTCAGCAATCGAGGCAATTGCCGGCTATATGGAAAGAGGGGGCGGCAATCTTCATGGTACATTCCCATCCAGCTGGGAAACCGAGGGAATCATTTCAGAGGCAAGGTCGGCCGTTGCTGATTTCCTCAATGTCCAAGCAAAGGAAGTGGCATTCGGTGCCAACATGACGACTTTGACGATTGCCATTGCCAATGCACTCGGCAAAAAATTCAAAGCGGGTGACGAAATCGTCGTCACCGAAATGGATCACCGTGCCAATGTAGATCCGTGGATTATGATGGCAGAAGACCGCGGATTAACCGTTCGTTGGGTCAAAGTTGATACCGAAAGAAAAACCTTGGACCTGACGGACTTGGATAATTTGATTAATGAAAAAACGAAAATTATTGCGGTCGGAATGGCTTCTAACGCCATTGGCACGGTCGTCGATCTCCAGCCTTTCGCTGAACGGGCGAAAAAAGTCGGTGCCTTGATGGTAGCGGATGCTGTACATGCAGCTCCGCATCTGCCGATTGACCGGGACCAGCAGGCGATTGATATCTTATTGTGCTCCGCCTATAAATTCTTCGGTCCGCATATCGGCATTGCAGCCATCAAAAAAGAAGTTTTCGAGGACCTCGAACCTTATAAACTGACTACTTCGCCGAGCTATTATCCGGACAAATTGGAGACCGGTACGCAAAACCACGAAGGCATCGCTGGTATTCGTCCGGCCATTGAATTTTTTGCGGGATTCGGTGAAGGTGAAACCCGTAGAGAACGAATCTTAAGTGGAATGGAGCATATTGAAGCTTATGAAAATCGGTTGGCGAATCAGTTGCGGCACGGATTGGCAGCGATTCAAGGGGTGACGGTCACGCAAGCGGGAGCCGATGTGCCAAAAACACCGACAGTCGCTTTCCAGGTAACCGGCATTGAACCTGGAGAAGTTTGCAGGAAGTTAGCTGAAGAGTACAGTATTTTTGTTGCATCCGGCCATTTTTATGCATCGACTTTGGGGGATGTACTGGGCGTCAATGACAGCGGCGGTTGGGTACGGGCTGGACTTGCACCTTACAGCACAGAAGAGGAAGTTGAGCGGCTGATTACTGGAGTTGAAGAACTAGTCAAACTGTAGTATGAATAGTCGACCTTTTTCTTTTTGCCTCAATTGGTGGTATACTGGTGGGAACTTGTTCCGTCAACGGAGAGCATTACACCATTTCCCGCAAAGGGAGATGAACAAAGGAGAATGAAATTTTTGAAACAACCGAACAAAAACACACCGAATTTACCACCGAATTACGACGAATTGAAAAAAGCGGCGAACCGGACAGCCAACTGGAAAGAGCGTTTGGCTGCGGTTGAAGAGCTTGGCAACTGGAAAAGCGATCCAACGATCGACCTTTTGACACATCGTATGAACCATGACCCTGTCTATCAGGTACAAGAAGCAGCTTATGCGAAATTAAAAGGTTTTGGAGAAAATGTCCATATGCCGGAACGGAAGAAATTTGATTTGATCAAAGATACTTCCAAAGTGCTTGTGCGCATCAAAAAAAGCTTGTCTGCAGACCACAGCTATGAAGACTTCAAAGTGAAGCTTCAAAAAATGCGTGTGGATATCTACGACACGTATAAAGGCGATAAAGGCGAGGATTTCGAAGAATGGTTGGAAGACCAGTGGAAATCTGCACCAACTAAATAAACAATAAAAAAACCGGAGGCCTTTGAGGCTTCCGGTTTTTTCTAGCGGTATTTTTGGATGATCGGCCGTAAACGGTAGCCAAATAATCCAGCGAGTACTGCGAGTATCAAATCTTTTGGAAGCGGCACGGCCATCCAGGCCCAAGCCAGCTGGTAGGTGAAACCTTCAGGAGCAGCAAACCAGAGCTTATAGGCTGCGTACATCCAATTGGTGCCGAATAAATAATTGATGGCTGTCCCGGTCAGTGCCGCAATGATGAAGCCTTTTTTGGAAGGCCACTTCTCCACAATCAATCCGACAATATAAGCAACGAAAATATAAGAAAGAATAAAGCCGAATGTCGGGCTGATCAAGGTATCCATGCCACCTGAGAATTTTGCGAAGACGGGTACGCCGGCAAGGCCGATAAATGCGTATACAATCATGGAGATGGCCCCAATCCGGCTGCCGAGCAAAATACCTGCCAAAATGGCAAAGAAAGTCTGGAGGGTAATCGGAACGCCGCCGATAATTAAAAAAGAAGCGATATTTGCGCCAATAGCCATCAAGGCTGCGAACATGGCGATATGTACCAATTGCAAAGTGCGGGAATGATTGGCCGATCGGGCTGTTGTGGTCGTCATCAATATGCCTCCTGCTATTTATTATAAATTGAGTATAATCAGATAAAATATTTAAGTCAACCTATTTTTTGTTTTAGTTAACACAAATCAAACACCAAAAAAGCTGACCCCTTGAGGTCAGCTTTTATTTATTACATTAAAATCCAGGTTTGTTCAATAGTTTGAAGATGTTGTTCTTGTAATCTTCTACTCCTGGCTGATCGAACGGGTTGATATCGAGCAGATAGGCACTGTAGGCACATGCCAGCATATAGAAATACAGCAAGTGGCCTAGGTGGTATTCGTTAATTTTAGGAATCGTTAGGCTGAGTTGAGGGACGCCGCCATCCAAATGTGCGCTTGATGTGCCTTTGTAGGCCACATGATTGAATTCCTGCAAGGAAAGTCCAGCCATATAATTCAATTCGTCGTCATCGTTTTCTGCTTCAAAAATTGTGAGGTCTTCATTTGCTTCCTGGACCAGCAGGAAAGTTTCAAACAAATTGCGTTTGCCATCCTGGATGTACTGTCCCATAGAATGAAGATCTGTTGTAAAGGAGACGGAGGCAGGGAAAATCCCTTTGCCTTCTTTGCCTTCACTTTCGCCGAACAATTGCTTCCACCATTCCTGGACGAAAGAAAGTTTTGGTTCGAAAGTTGCCATCACTTCAGTGGTATAGCCTTCCACATAAAGCTGGTGGCGGACGGCTGCGTATTGCAGTGCAGGATTTTCATCCGCATCAGTGTTATTGTACAGTTCTTCAGCATTGGCAGCTCCTGCGATTAACTCGCGGATGGAATAGCCCGCCGCTGCAATCGGCACTAATCCGACAGCAGTGAAAACAGAATAGCGGCCGCCTACATCTGCAGGCACCACAAAGCGTTCATAGCCATTTTCTTCAGCAAGTGTCAGCAATGCGCCTTTTTCAGCATCAGTTGTGACGATGATCCGTTCAGCTGCTTCCTGGCCGTAACGTTTTTCCATATAATCCTTCAGGAAACGGAACGCAATAGCGGGCTCTGTCGTTTTTCCTGATTTGGAAATGACATTCACCATGACGCGTTTGCCATCAAGATGTGCAAGCAATTGTTTTAAGTATTCACCGCTGACCTGATGTCCTGCAAATAAAACTTCCAGCCCCGATTCCTTACTGAAATAAGGATCCAATGCTGATAATACAGCTTTAGCACCGAGATACGAACCGCCGATGCCGATAACGACCAATACATCCGCGTTGTCACGAATTTGGGCAGCTGTTTTCTCGACCTTTGCCAAGAATTCCTCATCGAGTGTACTTGGCCAATCCAGCCAGCCAAGGAAATCTGAACCTTTTCCTTCTTTCTTATAAAGGTTTTCATGAATCTGTTTTAATTGCGCTCTTTTTTCAATTGTCAGTACAGAGCCGATAGACTCTGAAAATGTAACTTTAACCATATTCACCCTCCTGTCTTTTGTTAATCAGTTTACCATATTAAAACCAGAAATAGCGGAAGTTTTATGCTATGAAAAGCGCGTTCAAAGATCTCTTTAAGAAAAATCGACTGCCCAGTACTCAGATGGATGGGCAAATAATCTGCTTTTTCTTCTTCCTCTTTTGAATTAAAGCTTTTATTCTTTCACCTTGATGTTGTTTATTGGTAAAATAAAGAAAACAATTGGGGGTTATTGTATGGCAAAGAAATTTTCAATTATCCTGGCGTTAGCTGTCCTGATTTTTTTGGCTGGTTGCCAGCAACAGGCGACACCTGAAGACAGGCTGAAGGAATACATAGAGCATTGGAACAATGGAGAGTTTTCGGAGATGTACACTGCTTATTTAAATAGCGGTACGAAAGAAGCCTATGCTTCAGAAGATTTTGTCGAACGGCAGCAAAAGCTTTATGAAGATCTGGCAATTGAGAATGTTGAAGTGACTTATACAAAACCGGATGAGGATGCAAAATGGGATACGGAAAAACCAGCAGACTTTCCTGTGCAAGTGAAGATGGATACACTGGCAGGGCCAGTTGAATTTGAGAAGTCGATGACGTTGTTATTTGAAACGAAAGAAGAAACTGAAGATTGGTTTGTTGAATGGGATCCGTCCTTTATCTTTGAGCAGTTGGAAAAAGGAGACGAGGTTCAAGTATCTACAACAAAATCGGTGCGCGGAGAAATACTGGACCGCAACAAGCAGCCGATTGCCATCAACGGAACCGGCTTTAATATCGGGGTGGTTCCTGAGAACTTTACGGAAGCCTCTGCCAAAGAAGACCTGGCAAATGTACTAGGGGTTTCGGTGGCTTCTATCGATGAGAAACTGGGGCAAAGCTGGGTTCAGGACAATCAGTTTGTTCCGATTTCGAAAGCAGCTAAAAACGATACGGAGTTATTGGAAAAAGCCACAGCGATTCCAGGCGCCACTTATCAGGAAACCGCGATGCGTGAATACCCATACGGGGAAGCTCTTGGCCATTTAAGTGGCTACATTGGACCTATCACTGCTGAGAAGTTAGAGGAATTGAAAGAGCAAGGGTATACAGATACTGACTCGATCGGCAGAAGAGGCCTCGAGCAAATCTTGGAAGAGCGTCTTCATGGGGCCAACGGCGTAAAAATCGTCATTGCCAAGCAAGGGGAGAACGGGGAAGAGGTGACGGTCGCTGAAACGCCGGCTGAAAACGGGGAAACAATCATCTTGACGATTGATGCCGAACTCCAGAAATCGACCTATGAGTCGATGAAAGGGGAAGCAGGCACCAGTGCAGCGGTCAATCCGGAAACGGGAGAAACGCTTGTATTGGTCAGCTCACCGGCTTATGATCCGAACGAATACATGTTGGGCATCAGTGAAAGCCGCTTCAAGGAATTGAGCGAAGATCCCTTGAATCCGCTTTTCAACCGTTTTGGAGCAGCATATGCCCCAGGTTCGACCATCAAACCCGTGACAGCCGCTATCGGCATGGAAGCGGGGGCGCTTGATCCGGCGCAAGGTCTGCAGATTGACGGAGCAACCTGGCAAAAAGATGGTTCTTGGGGAGATTACCGGGTATCCCGACTGCATCCGGAAGCACCGAATCCCATCGATTTGAATAAAGCATTGGTGTATTCGGACAATATCTATTTTGCCCGCCAAGCGCTCGAAATGGGCAATGAAACATTTGTAGCAGGTTTGAAGAACTTCGGGTTTGGTGAGGAAATTCCCTTTGCCCTGGAATTGCAGCCTTCACAGATTTCCAATGAAGGCACTTTAGGATCTGAAGGCCAACTGGCCGATACTTCTTTCGGCCAAGGACAGATGCTGACGAATATTCTTCATCTGGCTACGATGTATCAGCCCTTCCTGACAGACGGCATCATGTATAAGCCGCTGCTGTATATGGAAGAGGAGAAAGGGCAGGTATGGAAAGAGGGAGTGCTGAGTGCAGAAAATGCTGCGATACTGCGCAAAGGGATGCGTAATGTTGTAGTGGACGGCTACGCCCAGTCAGCCAATAGTTCTTCTGTTAAAATTGCCGGTAAAACCGGTACTGCTGAATTGAAAGGTGCAATCGGAGAAGAAGGTCAGGAAAACGGCTTTTTCGTTGCGTATGATTCCGATCAGCCGGACTTTATTCTCGCAATGATGATTGAATCTATTGAAGACAATGGCGGAAGTGATTATGTCGCCGGATTTGCAGCGAAAGTCTTTGAAGAGTATAAGCAGAATCAATAACCGCAGCAGCTACCCTTTCTTCAGGTAGCTGTTTTTATTTTACGAAGCAAAGTATTTGGAATTATCCGATAAATAAAAGGGTTAATTGCAGGAATTCCCATATGAATATTGAATAGAAAAGGTAAAGGAATTGCTGCGGAATTACGGACCATAAGCGTTAGGGGGGATTGGGTGGAATACAGACACTTAGGAAAAATAGGAATGAAGATTTCAGCGATAAGTTTGGGAACCATGGCTTTTGGGCGTTGGATAGATGAACGGGCTTCATTTGAAATAATGGATGTAGCGATGGATCGAGGAATCAATGTGATCGATACCGCCAATTTTTATGGCAAGGGACAGGATGAACCGTTTAAATATGGGACAGGAGAATGTGAAGAAATTGTCGGCAAGTACTTGAAAGGAAAGCGAAATCAGACAATCCTAGCCACAAAAGTCGGATTGCCGATGGGCCAAAGCCCGAACCAACAAGGGCTTTCAAAGCTTCATATCATGCAGCAGGCAGAAGAGTCGTTGAGGCGTCTTCAGACCGAGTGGATTGATTTGTACCAAGTGCACCGCTTTGATGAAACGACTCCATTGGAAGAAACTTTGTCTGCGCTGACGGATTTGGTGAGGCAGGGGAAGGTCCGCTATATCGGCTGTTCGAATTTTGCTGCCTGGCAAATGGCGAAAGCAAAAGGAATCAGTGATTTTCATGGTCTCGAGCATTTCATCTCAAGCCAATCCGAATATAATCTATTATCGCGTGAATTGGAAAGAGAAGTAGTCCCTTATTGCGCTGCTGAAAAAACGGGGCTGTTTGTCTACAGCCCTATGGCGCGAGGCGTGCTGTCCGGAAAATATAAAGCAAAAGGCGATATGCCCGAAGGCAGCCGTGCAGCAAAAGGAGAAGGCCTCATTCAGCGTTATTTTACGGAAGCTAATTTTGAACGGGTCGCTGCCTATAAAGAATTGGCAGCTGAGCAGGATTGCCAATTATCTCAGTTTGCATTGGCATGGACGTTGAACCAGCCGGCAGTTACTTCTGCAATCGTGGGTGCGAGCAAGCCGCATCATGTCTCAGAGGCGGCGGACATCAGTGGTTGGAAATGGCCGGAAAATTTGAAAGCACAAGTGGCAACTATTAATTGATAGAATTTGAAGCTGCTCAAGGAAAATGAAACGATAGTAGCGATTTCCAATGGTAGGAAGAGGGAGAGGAATGTGAAAAAAACCTGGTGGAAAGAAGCCGTAGTCTATCAAATTTATCCACGGAGCTTTAATGATTCAAATGGTGATGGAATCGGGGATTTAAATGGCGTGACTGAAAAACTGGATTATTTGGATGAGCTGGGCATTAATATTATTTGGATATGTCCGATGTATAAATCTCCCAACGTGGATAATGGCTATGATATCAGCGATTATCAGGCCATCATGGAAGAAATGGGAACAATGGAGGATTTTGAACGCCTGCTCGAGGAAGTCCATAAAAGAGGAATGCGGCTTATCATTGATCTGGTCATTAATCATACAAGTGACCAGCACCCGTGGTTTGTGGAATCGCGCTCTTCTAAAGACAGCACAAAACGCGATTGGTATGTCTGGCGGGATCAGCAAACCAATTGGGAATGTATTTTCGGGGGACCAGCATGGACTTTTGACCCGAAATCCAATCAATACTATCTCCATATCTTCACCAAAAACCAAGTGGATTTGAATTGGGAAAATGAAGATATGCGCAAAGCCGTCTATGAAATGATCCGCTGGTGGCTGGATAAAGGAGTTGATGGTTTCCGTGTAGATGCTATCAACCATATAAAGAAAGAATACAGCGATATGCCAAATCCTAAAAACCTTCCGTATGTTCCAGCTTGGGAAAAATTCACGGAAGTGGAAGGTCTGCAGGAAATGCTGGCAGAATTGAAAGAGAAAGCTTTTTCGGGTTATGATATTGTCACAGTTGGCGAAGCAAACAGCGTTAAATCACATGACATGGAACAATGGATCAGTGAGCATGAGGGAAAATTCAATATGATTTTCCATCGAGAAGCCTTGGAAGCAGCCAGTGATGAAGTTAATGGCGGATTGGACGTAGAAGATTTAAGAGAAGTTCTGGACCGCTGGCAAAAAGCAGCCCACGGTGTCGCGTGGAACTCCCTGTACCTTGAAAACCATGACCGCCCAAGAACGGTTTCCATTTGGGGGAATGATCGGGATTATTGGTTTGAAAGCGCAACGGCATTGGGATGCATGTACTTTTTCATGCAGGGCACGCCATTCATCTATCAAGGGCAGGAAATCGGGATGACCAATGCGCCGTTTGATGATATTGATATGTACAATGACATTGAAACCAAAAATATGTACCGGTACAACCGCAAAGAAGGCGTTCCCCATGAAGATTTGATGAAAATCATCAAAACAATCAGCCGGGACCATGCCCGTACGCCGATGCAATGGAACAGCAGGAAATACGGTGGCTTCTCAACTGCCGAACCATGGCTGGCAGTAAACCCAAATTATAAATGGCTGAATGTAGAAGCTCAGAAAGACGACCCGAAATCCATTTGGTCTTATTATAAAAAGATGATTCACCTGCGGCAAAACTGGGATGTGCTGGTCTACGGAACGACCAATTTGACGGATTCCGGTTGCCCCGATGTCTATGCTTATGTACGGGAAGACCGCTATACCAAAATGCTGATTGCTTCCAATTTAAGCGAACGCCCTTGCACATGGAATACGCCGTATGATGCTGAACTTCTTCTGACCAATTACGAAAAACGGGTTAAAGGGGTGCTTCAACCTTATGAAGCATGCATCTATTTTATGAAAAAAGAAATTTATGGATAGCATAGCAGGTAAATTAAGCCTCCTCATTGTTTTACTTAACAATGAGGAGGTTTTTGATGTGGAAAATAAATAGGTACAAATGTATGAGTATATAAGCTCATAATCGTTTTATGGCCGAAATTTTCTTGAGAATTTCCCAATTACGGAAAAACGGATGTTCTGCTAACGTAAGTGTATGGCAGGTTCACCAACCGGGATTACGTTAAGGTGCGGGACGCCGCTCCTGGATCCTAACAGCCATATACCATATTGGAAAAGGGGATTGAACGATGAAGAAATCAGCAAAATTCATTACGACGGCAATGTTGGCAGCTACTTTGCTAATACCGGCAATGGGTGTCAGCGCTAACGGGGACTCTACTGAAAAAGCGAATGGCAATGAGAAATTCCGTGTACTCGTCGATTCGGCAAATCAACAGGACCTGAAAAATGCGAAAAACCAATACGGGGTCCAATGGGATTTTAAAGGTGAAGGATTCACCACCAATATGAACACAAAGCAATATGAGGCTCTCCAGAAAAACAAAAATATAAAAGTAGAAAAAGTTCCTGAATACAGCATTGAAGCAACATCTTCTGAACCGCTTGCTAAGTATTCAACAATGGCTGCTTCTCAAGCAACGCCATGGGGCATTAAAGCAATCTATAATAACTCCAGCCTGGCCAAGACATCAGGTGGTGCAGGCATCAATATCGCCGTTCTGGATACTGGGGTTAATGTGAATCATCCTGATCTATCGGGCAATATTGAACAATGTAAAGACTTTACTCTCGGCGCAAGCATCACAAACGGCACGTGTACAGATCGCCAAGGGCATGGCACGCACGTAGCCGGTTCAGCTCTTGCGAATGGTAATGGAGGATTATATGGAGTGGCTCCTCAATCCGATCTTTGGGCTTATAAGGTATTAGGCGACGATGGGTCAGGTTCTTCCGATGATATCGCTGCAGCGATTCGCCACGTTGCAGACCAGGCCACTGCTTTAAAAACAAAAGTAGTCATCAATATGTCTTTAGGATCTTCTGCGGAAAGCAGCTTGATTACAAACGCAGTCAACTATGCATATAACAAAGGGGTATTGATCATTGCAGCAGCCGGTAACTCAGGTCCTGCACAAGGGTCAATCGGCTTCCCGGGCGCATTGCCGAATGCCGTAGCAGTTGCGGCACTTGAGAACGTTATCCAGAACGGCACATACCGTGTAGCGGATTTCTCTTCACGCGGCTATAGCTCTACAGATGGCGATTACTCCATCGGCAAATACGATGTTGAAGTCTCAGCTCCTGGAGCAGCGGTATACTCTGCTTGGTATACAGGCGGCTATGCAACAATCAGCGGAACTTCAATGGCTTCGCCGCATGCAGCAGGCCTTGCAGCAAAAATTTGGGCAACAACTCCAAATTCTTCAAACGTCCAAATTCGTACAAACCTGCAAAATCGTGCAAAAGCATATGACATCCTTTCTGGATCAGGTGCTGGCGTTGGCGATGATTATGCATCAGGCTTTGGTTTCTCACGTGTACAATAAGCAGTTACAACTTTAAATGCCAAACAATCCCTTCAAAAATGTAGGGATTGTTTTTTTATGGTATATTTCTTTTAATCTGTAAAAAAGGGTGAAATTATGAACGTCGGCTCGATTATCAAATATTACCGCTCGAAAAACAATTTAACGCAATCTCAATTGGCAGATGGCATCTGTTCGATTTCTCATTTGAGCAAAATCGAATCCAATGCTTATTTGCCGCACGAATCCACTATCAAGGCATTGTTGTTGAAAATGGGCGTCCAATTGAACAAAGAACTGGAAAAGCATAAGCGGCTGGAAAAACTGCTCGGGAGATTTGTTGACTGCTCTCTTCATTACGATCTTGAAACCATGCGCAATTTGTACCAGCAGCTTGAAGTGGAAAATGATTATATACAATCCACCGGGTTGGTGAACCAGTACGAATTGTATAAATTCCGTTTTTATATTTATGACAATGACAGAGTCAAGGCAGAGCGGCAAAAAAAGCTGCTGGAGCGCATGAAAGCCTCTTTCTTGGCAGCAGAGCTTTGGGTACATCAGTTTTTTCAATCGCTGTACTTCTCGATGTTGGGAGACAACAGCCGTTCGCTCGAATTCCTAAACAACCTGGATTCGGGGATCCAAAGCATTCCTCAAAAGTTTGAAGGAGAATTTTATTATCAGAAGGCACGCATGCTGGTGCTGGCTGACCGCTATGAGTTGTCTGCGCATTACGCAGAACTGGCGGTACGATCTTTCCAGCTTCACCATAATTACATCCGGCTCCTGCATGCGCAAATGCTATTGGCCATCAATTATACGCGAAGAAACCTGCTGGTCCAGGCAGAAAGCATTTACGAAGTGCTGATTCGCAACACGCACTTGACGAAACAAATGGAATTGCATAACCAAACACTCTACAACTACACCGAGTTGCTGAAAATCAAAGGCGAGCATGGGGAAGCCTTAGAAATACTGCATGCATTAAAAGACAAAATAACTCCCGACAGTTATTTCTACAAAGCTGTACTATTAAGTTTATTGGAAGCAATGGTTGAAACAGGCCAAAATGCCACGCTGCTGATTGAGGAACTGAAAGCAATCAGCAATCCATTAAAGGATAAATACTTTCATATTTATGCCAATTACTTCGATAAAAGAAATTTTTCCCAACCAGATCTTTTGACCTATTCTGAAGAAAAAATGTTTCCATTTTTCAGAAAACATGGTTATATAAAGGAAACGAAAACTATTGCAGCTGAATTAGCAGCTTATTACCAAAAACAAGAAGATTGGGAAAAAGCTTATTTTTACCAATCTTGTCGGGAAGAGAATGGCGGTGAATTGAAATGATGAAAACAAAACTGTTTCTGCTGTCAGTTGTATGCACCGGCCTACTTGGTGTCATGGTCATAGGCGGTCCGAATATCCTGCCGCCAATTTAATCAGTTCAATAAAAGGCTGCTCCACGTTGAGCACTTTTCTGGCTACAGGCAAACTCAATCTATCTGAGTTTGCCTGTAGCCGTTTTATATGAAAGTTCCAACGGTCAGAACGCTTTGTGGTTTCAGTAACCAGCGGTGTCGTATGATAAAGATAAGAAAGGGGAGAGGCATGTGTATAACAAGAAGCAATATGTCTTTGACAATGAAAAGCCGGTGAAGGCAGAGATCCGTAATTACGGAAAGTCTGATTTTCCGGAACTGATTGCCATTCAAAAGGAAAGTTTTCCGCCCCCATTCTCTTCGGACCTCTGGTGGAATGAACAGCAATTGGCGAACCATGTAGCTTTGTATCCGCAAGGAGCCTTGTGCATTGAAGTGGAAGGAGAAATGGCGGGTTCGATGACAGCATTGCTGACGGACTTTGATCCTGCTCATCCGGAGCATACATGGCAGGAAGCGACAGACAATGGCTCCATCCGAAACCACAAGCCTGGTGGCACAACATTGTATATCGTTGATATCTGTGTCCGGCCGAAATACCGGTCATTGAAGTTGGGGCAGCTTCTGATGCAGGCGATGTATGAACAAGTGGTGCACAATGGACTGGAGCGCTTGCTCGGCGGTGGCAGAATGCCGGGATACCATAATTTTTCAGACAAGCTCACGGCAGAACAGTATGCGGAGCAGGTCATCGCCGGAAAACTGAAAGACCCCGTGATTTCTTTTCTGCTGCGTTGTGGGAGAACACCGGTAACCGTGGCAGCCAATTATGTGGAAGATGAAGAGTCTGAGAATTATGCATTGCTGATGGAATGGAAAAATCCGTTTCATCAATAATGCCAGGAGAAGACAGTAGCTGAAGAACTTGGAAAATTAAAACTTAATATGGAAATAAGAAAACAAGCCGCAGGAATTTTCGTGGCTTGTTTTCTTCATCTTATCAATTAAGTTGTATGAAAAATTAATTGATAAACTAGCCATTATGAGCAATAGATATATTCAATAAGGAAGACTAAGATTTAGTTAGTGGATAGATGCACAGAAAGGAGTTTTTTGCTTGAGCAGAAAAATGGGAATAAAAGAAGTATGGGAAGCACGAAAGCGAATCGCTTCTCTTGTAAAGAAAACACCTTTAATCGAGTCTTCGGTCTTATCGGAAAGATTGGGTCGGCCGGTTTATTTGAAACTGGAGAATACTCATGATATTGGTGCTTTTAAAATAAGAGGAGCGGCCAATAAAATCTTAAGCTTAAGTGAAGAAGAAAAAAGGCGGGGAGTCACGACATATTCGACCGGAAACCACGGCATGGCGGTCGCATATGTAGCACAAAAACTGGGGATTGAGGCAGTGGTCTGCATTTCAAATCGTGTCCCAAAAGCGAAAGTGGATTCATTGAAAAGACTGGGCGCTCGAATAGAAGTGGTGGGAAAAAGCCAGGATGCTGCCAGTGTGCGCTGTTTTGAACTGGAAAAGGAACGAGGCTACACAGTGATCGAACCATTTGACGATCTTTACGTTATTGCCGGACAAGGAACCATCGGCTTGGAACTTTTAGAGGATGTACCAAATTTGGCAGATGTGCTGGTTCCATTATCAGGAGGAGGCCTGCTTTCGGGTATCGGCTTGGCTATAAAAACGAACAATCCAGAAACCCGTATAACCGGAGTTTCAATGGAACGATCCGCTGTCATGCATGAAAGCTTAAAAGCAGGTAAACCGCTGGAAATGGAAGAAAGTGAAACGCTCGCGGACAGTCTGCTTGGCGGAATCGGTCTCGATAACCACTATACTTTTGATATGGTTGGAGAATTCATGGATCAAATAGTGTTGATTCCTGAAGACGAAATTGGCTATGCCATGGCTTATATGATGGACAAGCAGCGTATTATCATGGAAGGTGCAGCGGCTACAGGTATTGCTGCCGTATTGGGCAATCAAATCCCTCACCAAAATGGAGCTCTTGTAGTGATCATCACCGGGCAAAACGTGGATATTGCAATTTTACTCGAATTAATTCAAAAATATACTTTCGAAAAGGAAGAGTGACCTTATGACAAGTAGAGCTGAGGATGCAGCAACAAGAATAGAAAGCGATTTTTTGGGTTCGAAAAAAGTGCCGCGAGAGGCATACTATGGCATTCAGACTATGCGTGCTGTTGAGAACTTTCCAATCACTGGTTATCGTGTTCATGAAGAGTTGATTGTAGCGTTGGCTATTGTAAAAAAAGCGGCTGCTTTGGCAAATATGGATATAAAACGTTTGCCCGAAAACTTGGGCAATTCCGTCGTCCAGGCATCAGATGAAATTATCAAAGGTAATTGGCATGACCATTTTATCGTGGATCCCATACAAGGTGGAGCCGGAACATCAATGAATATGAATATGAACGAAATAGTGGCTAATCGTGCTTTGGAATTGATGGGGAAAGAGAAAGGAACGTATTCGGAACTCAGTCCCAATAGCCATGTCAATATGTCCCAATCCACAAACGATGTTTTCCCGACGGCCATCCATATCGCGACATTGAATTCAGTAGACAAGCTATTGCAGACAATGGCAGGAATGCATTCCGCCTTTAAAGAAAAAGCGAAGCAATTCGACCATGTCATAAAAATGGGAAGAACACATCTCCAAGATGCCGTCCCAATCCGACTTGGGCAGGAATTCGAAGCCTATAGCCGTGTGCTCGGCCGGGATATTAAACGGATTCAGCAATCGAGACAGCATTTATACGAAGTCAATATGGGTGCCACCGCTGTCGGCACAGGGCTGAATGCCGATCCCCGCTACATCAGGAAAGTCATAAAACATTTGGCGGATATCAGCAGACTGCCGCTGACACCAGCAGAACATCTGGTGGACGCGACACAAAATACCGATGCCTATACTGAAGTATCTGGCGTGCTGAAAGTCTGTATGATGAATATGTCGAAAATCGCAAACGATCTCAGATTGATGGCTTCTGGACCAAGAGCAGGCTTAAGTGAAATCTTTTTGCCGGTCAGACAGCCCGGATCTTCCATTATGCCTGGAAAAGTCAATCCAGTATTGCCGGAGATGATTAACCAAGTCGCTTTTCAAGTAATCGGCAACGACCACACGATTTGTTTGGCTTCTGAAGCCGGCCAGCTGGAATTGAATGTCATGGAACCGGTAATGGTTTTTAACTTACTGCAGTCCATCAGCATCATGAATAATGCATTTTATGCTTTCACACATTATTGCTTAAAAGATATTGAGGCAAATGAAGACCGTTTAAAGCAATACGTTGAAAAAAGTGTAGGTACCATTACAGCAGTAAATCCTCATATCGGTTATGAAGCAGCGACCGGGATTGCCAGAGAAGCTATTTTGACGGGGAAATCTGTCCGTGAATTGTGTTTAATCTACAAAGTGTTGACGGAAGAAGATCTTGATCTTATTCTGAGTCCCTATGAAATGACAGAACCAGGCGTTTCCGGTATGGCTCTTTTCGACAGAAAATGAAATTTGATAATACAGATTAATGTTTCCCCGCATTTTCTGCAGTGCTATAATCAGAGTTATCAATTTGGCTGAAGCTTTATTTGTTTGCAGCGAAAAGAAATCTGTTTAAGCGCAAAGGGGGATTCCATGCAATTGACGGTAGAGAGCGTATTAAACTATGAGATTTTAAAAAATGCCCGCGTTTTAACGGCAAAAGATTCTGTGGCTGATTGTAACGTTCAGTGGATATCTGTAATGGAGATGCCAGTTGAGAACTTTGTCCGTCAGAATGAAGTTGTCCTGACGACTGCTATCGGATGCCATAACGATGTAGAGAACTTTAAAAGTTTTGTCCAAGACATCATCGATTCAAATGCTTCGGCGCTGATGATAGCCATTGGCCGCCATGTTTTTGATATTCCTACAGAAGTCGTTGAACTGGCTGAACAGCAGAACTTCGTCCTTATTGAACTTCCTTGGGAAGTGAGATTTTCCACTATTATCGAAGAAGTAATGAGGGACATCAATGATACACAATACAAAGACCGTGAGAGATCGGAGAAAGTACAGCGGGAATTGCTGAAACTTATTCTCGGTGATACAGATTTGGATCATATTTCAAAATACATTCAAAGGCAGATTGACTGCCAACTTCTGATAACTGACCGAAATGGATCCGCACAGGTTAAAAGCGGATACACACAAGCCTTTATGGAAAAATGGAAAAATGCAGTAATTAACGGCGATTTTCCGATTCGGAAAGAAGCGGATTTGGTGAACAACGATCCCATGCTCCAAAAATTCCGGACGGCAGATTTGGATGATCGATTGATCTTACAAATTCCGGTTCTGCAAGTTTCAGAAGATCCACAAGGCTATATTTTTGTGGTATTACCGAAGGAACTACCAGTAGTTTCTTATTTGACGCATTACAGGATTGCGGTGCTTGAACATGCGGCGACGACCATATCGTTGTGGCTTTCCCGGAAAAATGCCATTGAAGAAACAAAAATAAACCTGCGCAGCGATTTTGTACAGGAAGTGGCCAAAGGGGAATTTGTTTCTGCGGACCAGGCACTTTCAAGGGCCAAACTGCTGGGATATAATCTCGATTTGCCTTACATCAGCCTGATCGGATATCCTGAAAATTTCAAAGAGCTGTTTGAGAAGCGTAAACAGGATTACGATTCTTATACCCAGTGGACAGAAAGCATGATCCGCTATATTGAAGAAGAAATCTATTTTGCGGCCCAGTCGTTGAAAAGAGAAGTGATGATGACTTATCAAGGAAACCAATTGCTGATTTATCTGGAAAAGCCGGCTGAAACAGATTATGAGAATGTCATCAATTTCCTGGATTTGGTGAATCGCCGTCTAAGGAACCTCTTGCCGGAAGTCACCATTTCTTGGGGAGTTGGAGATTACAGCGAAAGTTTTCAAGGATTGTCCGAAAGTTACCATCATGCCAAGATTGCATTGGAGATAGGCCGACGGAAAAAAGGGAGAGGCCAGTGCATGTTCTATAGTGATACCCGTATAGACCGTGTCCTTTTGACCCTCGCTCAAAATGAGGAAATGAAAAAAGTGATCATGGCAACTATCAAACCACTTGTTGATTATGACAAACAGCGAAATATGGATTTGATCGGAACTTTGAAATCCTACAACCAGAACCATGGAAATGTCAGCCAGGCAGCAAGGGCTTTGAGTTTACATCGCCAATCTTTATTGTACCGCCTCAGAAAAATCGAATCACTGACAGGGCATTCTCTTATTGATCCCGATGATTTATTCTTGTTGGATTTAAGCCTAAAGACTTGGGAAATCGGAGTGGCAGAAAATATAAATGGATAAACCGCCATCCGGGCTTTTAATACAGAGTCCGGATGGCGGTTTTTGTTGCCTGAATAAATGATGGAATAATTAGAAAATTTGACTACAATAAATTTATATTTTCATACAATATTGCAGATGATAGTTTCGCGGCTGGACCTCTATACTGAATTTACGGATATAGTGTTCCGAAAATTCGAAAAGCAAATTCAACTTCATTGAGGAGGGGAAAGTTTCCATGTCATTTGGAACAGCAGAGTATCAAGAAAGAATTAGAAAGACGAAAGAGCGAATGGCATCGAAAGGAATAGAAGTTCTGCTTATCACAGATCCGGCAAATATGAACTACCTCTCCGGTTACGATGGCTGGTCATTTTATGTACATCAGATGCTGATTGTCATTAATGACGAAGACCAGCCAATTTGGGTGGGACGGACAATGGATGCAAATGCGGCAAAAATCACTACATGGCTGTACCATGACAACATCATTCCTTACCCTGATACGTATGTTCAGTCGGATACGAAGCATCCAATGGATTTCATATCCGATATTTTAAAGCAAATCGGACAGGAGAAACGCAGCGTAGGAGTTGAAATGGAAAATTATTACTTCACTGCAAAATGTTATGAACAGTTGAAAAAAGGATTACCGGAAGCAAGCTTCCAGGATGCGACTTTATTGGTGAACTGGGTACGGATCGTGAAATCGGATCAAGAAATCAACTACATGAAACAAGCTGCTGTATTTGCTGAAAAGGCGATGAATGTGGGCATTGAGATGATCAATGAAGGTGTGCGTGAATGTGATGTTGCCGCACAGATCCTGCATGCGCAAGTGACCGGCACAGAGGAATTCGGCGGGGATTATCCAGCTATCATGCCGCTGTTGCCATCAGGTGAAAAAACATCGACACCTCATTTAACATGGACGGATGCCCGCTATAAGAACGATGAAGCAGTCATTTTAGAATTGGCCGGCTGTTATAAACGGTATCATTCGCCATTGGCACGGACTGTCCATATTGGAACTCCGAGCGATGAATTGAAAAAACTTGCCCATGTGACATTAGAAGGCCTTGAAAAATGTCTTGCAATGATCAAACCCGGAATTGCCTTGGAAGAAATTTGCGAAACCTGGACCAAGTCAATTGCCAGACACGGCTACGAGAAAGAAGCTCGAATCGGTTATTCAATGGGCTTAAACTATCCGCCGGATTGGGGCGAACATACAGCAAGTATCCGTAAAGGCGACCGGACGATTCTCCAGCCGAATATGACTTTTCATATGATTCCAGGAATGTGGTGCGACAAATCCGGTTTTGAGATAAGCGAATCTTTCCGGGTAACAGAAAATGGCTGCGAAACCTTTGCCAATCTGCCCAGAGGACTGTATGTCAAAGATAAAACCTTAATCAGATAGTGAGCTCCATTCAAGGAGGTGCTGCAAAATTGTTAATCTTTACGGAGCAGGAGCTGAAGCAATATATCACTTTGAATCGGGAAGCTATAAAAGTGATTGAAGATGGCTTTACCAAACTGGTGCAGGGCCAGGTGGAGATGCCGCCCATCATGAGGATAGACATTTATGATCAAAACGGTGAAGTGGATGTGAAGACTGCTTATGTAAAAGGCAAAGAGATGTTTGCCATCAAAGTGTCTTCCGGATTTTTTGATAATCCTAAACTTGGTTTGCCGAGCGGTAATGGCTTCATGATGCTGATGAGTACGCAAACCGGTATTCCGCAAGCGCTTCTCCTGGATAATGGTTATTTGACTGAAGTCCGGACTGCGGCGGCTGGGGCTATTGCCGCAGACTGCTTATCGCGAAAAGACATCCAAACTGTCGGAGTTATCGGAGCGGGAAGCCAGGCGAGATTCCAGGTGAAAGCATTGGCATTGGTCAGGGATTTCAAGAAAGTTCTTGTGTATGCCAGGTCTGCCGAGCGAGCCCGCCAATACGCCGAAGAAATGGGTAAAGTACTTGGCATAGAAGTTCAAGCAGCAGAAAGTGCCGAGCAAGTGGTCAGAAACAGCGATTTGGTGGTAACAACGACTCCGGCAAATGAACCAATAGTAAAAGCGGAATGGCTGCATCCCGGTCTTCATATCACAGCAATGGGTTCTGACGCTGAACATAAACAGGAACTGGAAGCTGGAGTCCTGGCAGCTGCGGATAAAGTGGTCTGTGATACGAAAGAGCAATGCGCCAAACTTGGAGAATTGCACCATGCTTTGGACAGCGGGACTTTAAAGGATGCTTCCGGAGTAATAGAACTTGGCCAATTAACTTCCAAAGAGTTGAAGGGGCGTGATAACGATGGCCAAATTACGGTTTGCGATTTAACCGGTACCGGAGTACAGGATACGGCCATTGCCTTGTTTGCTTATCACGAATTGATGAAGCAGCATGCAGGGATGGAAATTGACAATAATCATGAATTACAAAAAAACTAAGAGGAGTGGTCATATGACACACAAAGACATTCAAGTAGGAACAAAAGCGGTATGGGCAGGGGAAAAAGAATATTTGGTTCACGGAGCAACTCAAGTGCCCGTAGTATTAAGCGTGGCTTATACGTATGACGATATGGATGAGTGGTACGATGTGGCGACCGGAAAGAAAAAGGGCCATATTTACGGACGCAACACAAACCCGACGGTACAAGCATTTGAAGATAAAGTAAAAATTCTCGAAGGTGCCGAAGCGGCCACCAGCTTTTCTACCGGGATGGCTGCAATCAGCAACACCTTAGCGACATTCTTACTGCCAGGCGATCGCATTGTTTCAGTAAAAGACACTTACGGCGGCACCAATAAAATCTTCACAGAATTTCTTCCGCGGCAAAATATTGAAGTCTCTTTGGCCGAGACCGGCAATCATGAGTCAATAGAGGCGGAAGTCGCAAAAGGCTGTAAAATTCTTTACCTGGAAACACCGACAAACCCGACGGTTAAAATCACTGACATTGAACGAATGGCAAAAGCAGGGCATGCAGTAGGAGCTCTTGTTATTATCGATAATACATTTGGAACACCGATTAACCAAAACCCTCTTGAACTTGGCGTGGATCTGGTCATTCACAGCGCAACAAAATTCCTCGGCGGTCATGCAGATGCGTTGGGCGGAGTATTAGTCGGTTCCCATGAACTTGTTGAACAAGTTTACCATTACCGTGAAATCAACGGCGCGACAATGGATCCGATGGCAGCTTACTTGACTTTGCGCGGCATGAAAACACTTCACCTCCGTGTCCGTGAGCAATGCAAAAATGCGATGGAACTTGCCAAATACCTTCAAACAAAAGAATTGGTTGAAGATGTCTTCTATCCAGGGCTCGAAACGCATCCTAATCATGACATCGCGAAAAAACAAATGAAAGATTTCGGAGGCATGCTCAGCTTTGCGGTAAAAGGCGGCGTTGATACCGTACGGGACCTTCTTCCAAAATTACAATATGCCCACCGTGCAGCCAATCTGGGAGCAGTGGAGACGACCGTCGGACCAGCGCGGACGACAAGCCATGTGGAGTGTACACCGGAAGAACGTGCAGCAATGGGGATTCCTGAAGGCTTAATCCGAGTATCCTGCGGCATCGAAAACATCGAAGATATCATCGCTGATTTTGAACAAGCGTTCAAACATGTCGAAAGCGCTTTGAAAGTTTAATTTTGAAGATTTGAGGTGCAGAGTGAATGCCGGAACATCATCTTATTGTTGAACAAGCCAACTCCATAACAGACAAATTGATCGAATGGCGGCGCACGTTTCATCAATATCCCGAACTCAGTTTTCAGGAGTTCGGGACCTCTCATTATATTGCAGAAACTTTACAGAAAATTGATGGCATCAAAGTAGAAAATGGAATCGGAGTAAAGACGAGTGTCATTGGGACATTGACTTCCGGAGAAGGGCCGACGATCGCCATTAGAGCGGATATCGATGCACTTCCCATCGAAGAAGAAAATGAAACCGATTATCGCTCACAAAATCCCGGTATCATGCACGCTTGCGGCCACGATGCACATTCCGCGATTTTATTGGGAGCGGCTGTGATTTTGGCTGAGCAGTTTAAAAAAATGGACATCAAAGGGACGGTTAAATTCATCTTCCAGCCGGCGGAAGAATGCATAGACGAAGAGGGTATGTCAGGATCCCCTTATCTGGTGGAGGCTGGCGCATACGACGGAGTGGATGCGGCCATTGCGCTTCATATGTGTCCGTGGCTGCCTGTCGGAGAAGCACAAATCAATGATGGTTGCAGCATGGCGAGTGTCGATGTTTTTCAGGCGAAAATCATGGGCACTGGCGGACATGGTGCTTACCCCGAACTTGGAACAGATCCTACATGGATGCTGGGGCCTGTTTTACAGGCATTGCATGGGATTGTTTCACGCAAAGTGCCGGCTTTAGAAGCAGCAGTAGTCAGCATCGGTCAAATCCATGCTGGAACTGCCAGCAATATCATACCGACGGAAGTGGAAATCGAAGGGACGATCCGCAGTTATTCTCCCGAAATCCGTGATTTACTGTCAACCGAAATAAAGAAAGCGTTTTCAATCGTGGAAAACTTGGAAGGTGAATATTCTTTGGAAATTCAAAGAGGAGAGCCGGCATTGGTCAATAATCCGTCAGTTAATGACAGGTTTCTGAAAGCGATGCACGAAACCTATCCTGATTTAAAGATCACTAAAAAGCCGTTTGGCATGGGCGGAGAGGATTTTGGTTATGTCACACAAAAGCTGCCCGGTTCCATGTTTTTCTTAGGAAGCGCCCTTACAGAAGGTATCCATCGAGATCTTCACACGCCGACTTTCGATATTGATGAAAGCTGCCTTCCGATAGGAGCGGCAATTCTTGCGCAAACAGCGCTCAATTTTTTAAAGGATGAAAAATCATTTATCGACAAATAAACGCTGTTATAAGCTGCTGTTGATATTCCGAAAAACAGCCGTTCTTTCTGCCTGAAGTGATTTCTTCAGATCTTCATCAGCAGAAGACGATCGTTGCTGAAAATAAAAAGATAGAGGTGTAAAAACATGGTCCATAAATTAGCATTTATAGGATTTGGCGTAGTCGGACAAGGCTTGGCTGAAATTCTTCACGATAAAAAAGAAGCATTAAAACGGGATGAAGATTTTGAAGCACAAATTGTGGCAATTTCTGATTTGATGAAAGGCTCTATTTATCAACCAAATGGTCTTGATATCGATTTAGTTTTAAAAACGCTGAAAGAAACCGGCAACCTGGAAGATTACCCTCAAACAACCGGGCTGATTAAAGGGTGGGACAGCTTGACCACCATTCGTGAATCCAATGCCGATACCATTATCGAAGTGTCCTATACGGATGTGAAAACGGGGCAACCGGCAATCAATCATTGTAAATCAGCATTTGAAAACGGGAAAAACGTGGTGATGACAAACAAAGGACCCGTTGCTTTGGCGTATAAGGAGCTTTCGGAAATTGCTGAACAAAATGGAGTATCCTGGGGATTTGAAGGTACAGTGATGAGCGGAACTCCGGCCCTTCGGATGCCGGCCGCTACACTTGCCGGAAATGAAATTACAGAAATACGCGGGATTTTAAACGGCACTACAAACTACATTTTAACGAAAATGGAGACGGAAGGCGTCAGTTATGAGGAAGCTTTGGTAGAAGCGCAAGCTTTAGGTTATGCCGAAGCGGACCCAACCAGTGATGTAGAAGGTTATGATGCCCGATATAAAATTGTCATTCTTTCAAACTATGTGATGAAAGCCCCGTTGACCGTTGATGAAGTTTCATGCAAAGGAATTTCAAGCATTACATTAAAAGATATTGAAGAAGCAAAAAAAGAAGGAAAGCGCTGGAAGCTCTTAGCGAAAGCACGTAAAGAAGAGACTGGAGTCATCGCTTCGATTGCTCCAGAAAAAGTGGACTTGACTGATCCATTGGCATCTGTCAATGGCGCCATCAATGCCATCACCTACGAGACTGACCTTTTAGGGCCTGTGACATTAAGCGGAGCAGGAGCCGGAAAATTGGAGACAGGCTTCTCGTTATTGATTGACCTGATAACGATCGCCCGCGAAAAGCAAACGGTAAAACTATAATGAGATAAAGGCGGTAATCATATGACTACTCATCTTAAGGGCCAAAAAATGTTTCTTGCAGGGGAATGGGTGAACAGCGACCAGGTTATTGAAGTCCGTGATCCCCAGGATAACAGCATCATTGATTTAGTTCCTGCTGCTACAACGGAAGATATGCTGAACTGCGTGCAAGAGGCAAAAGAAGGCGCAGCAATTGCAGCTGCAATGCCTGTCCACCAGCGCATAAAAGTGATCAATGACGCTGCTGATTATATCGAACAGCACAGCAGTAAATATGCACGGACGATTGCATCGGAAAGCAGCAAAACGATTCGTGAAGCGAAAAAAGAAGTAGGGCGTGCTATTCAAACCTTGCGCATCAGTGCAGAAGAAGCAAGGCGGATCAACGGGGAAACAATTCCTTTCGATCAATCGCCAGGAAGCGAAAACCGCATCGGCTATTTCTACCGTTTTCCAATCGGCATTATCGGGGCGATCACACCATTCAACGATCCACTCAATTTGGTTGCGCATAAAATTGGTCCAGCCATTGCTTCAGGAAATGCCATCATCGTTAAGCCGGCAACTGTCACGCCTCTTAGTGCCTTGCTTTTGGCGGAAGCCTTTTCCGTTGCTGGCTTGCCAGCTAAAGTCCTGTCCGTAATTACCGGCCACGGCAGAGAAATCGGAGATGCACTTGTCACGCATACTGCAGTCAGAATGATCACTTTCACAGGTGGACTGGAAGCGGGTGGAGAAATTTCACGCAAAGCGGGATTGAAAAAAATCAGCATGGAACTTGGTTCAAATTCGCCGGTCATCGTACTGGAAGATGCTGACTTAGAAGATGCGGTGGATTCCAGCGTTTCGGGAGCCTTCTGGGCGGCGGGACAAAACTGTTTGGGCGTTCAACGGATTTATGTGCAGGAAAGCGTCTTCGGATCATTCAAGACACAATTTGTAGAACGTACAAATGGTTATATCGTTGGCGATAAGCAATCTGAACTTACGGATATGGGACCACTGATTACTGAAAAAGAAGCGATCCGGGTTGAGAAACTGGTCGAAGAAGCGGTTGGAAAAGGAGCTGTGGTCCTGACAGGAGGAGAACGCAACGGTGCTTTTTACTCACCGACTGTGTTAACGGATGTTCCGGAAGATTGCACGATCGCCAAAGAAGAAATTTTCGGGCCTGTCGTCTTGCTTTATCCAGTAGCAGATCTTGATGAAGCCATTGCATTATCCAATAGCGTCAATTATGGATTGCAGGCAGGAATCTTTACGAAAAATATTGATTTGGCGCATAAAGCGATTGCTAAATTGGATGTAGGCGGAATTATGGTCAATGACAGCAGTGATTATCGTATTGATGCGATGCCATTCGGAGGGGTTAAAAACTCTGGTTTAGGCCGTGAAGGCATCAAATTTTCAATCCAGGAAATGACAGAACCAAAAGTAGTCTGCTTTAAACTATCCGGTCAATAAAAAAGAAGATCATCGGAGAAGGTGAAGGGGGAAACCTTATGACGAAGAAAAATCCGGAACGTGCATCATTCAATAATTCGGTCTTTAAAATATCAGCTGTCATCGTCGCATTATTTGCCTTATGGGGTGTGCTTTCACCAGAAAGTATGACAAAAAATGCAGCTGCTGTCGCCAACTATATCGGCAGTTCATTCGGCTGGTTCTATTTAGTTTCAGTTGCATTTTTTGTTGCATTCTGTCTATTTCTTGCTTTTAGCAAATACGGCAATATTAAGCTTGGAACAGAAGACGAAAAACCGGAATTTTCATTTTTTGCCTGGATCAGCATGTTGTTCGCAGCCGGTTTTGGCGCAGGGATTGTCTTTTGGGGCGTCGCTGAACCGTTGACTCATTTCGCTAATCCCCCCAATAGCAGCATTGAACCTCAATCCGCAGAAGCGGCTCGAGTTGCCATGAATTACTCTTTCTTTAATTGGGGATTGCATCAATGGTCCGTTTTTACACTTGTGGGATTAGCTCTTGCTTATTTCCAATTCCGTAAAAAAAGCAAATTGCTCATAAGTGAGACACTTGATGGAGTTTCCAAGAAGAAAATGAGCAGCAAATTGAAGAAATCCATCAATATTCTGGCAGTTGTCGCGACGGTAACAGGTGTTGCTACTTCCCTAGGCATGGGAGTGCTACAAATAAACGCAGGTCTCAGCCATGTCTTTTCATTGCCCGATAATGCCGGGATGCAGATTGGGATTGTCAGCATCATGTTCGTCTTATTTACCTTATCCGCTCTTACCGGAGTCAATAAAGGGATTAAAATTTTAAGCAATCTCAATATGTTCTTAGTTGTCGGATTTATGTTGTTCTTCCTGTTTAATGGACCCACTGTTTTTATCCTTGAAACTTTCGTGCTTGGAATCGGTGATTACATAACAAACTTTATCGGAATGAGCTTTCAAATGTCACCCTATACGGGAGATCCGTGGGTAAAAGATTGGACAGTCTTTTACTGGGCTTGGGTCATCACATGGTCGCCATTTGTCGGATCGTTTGTTGCCCGCATCTCAAGAGGGAGAACAATTCGCCAATTTGTTTCCGGTGTTTTGATTGTCCCACCTGTAATTGCTTTTATGTGGATGGCTATTTTCGGAGGGACAGGCATCTACATGGATCTGTTCCAAAACACGGCACTGTCCACAGCTGTCTCAGAAAACGTCGCTACAGCCATTTTTGTTTTTTTGGAGCAGTTCCCGCTATACGGTTTGCTGTCGGTGCTGATGTTAGCATTAATCATGATTTTTCTAGTTACTTCAGCCGATTCGACGGTTTACGTACTTGGCATCATGACTTCTGATGGCAATGAAAATCCATCAAATGCTGTTAAAGGCATTTGGGCTGTATTAATCGCTGTCATTACGGGTGTATTGATTGTCAGCAGCGGATTGCAGGGCCTTCAATCAGTAGCATTGATAGCCGCTTTGCCATTTACCGTCATTATGCTGCTGATCAGCGTGTCTTTGATAAAATCTCTGTCTCAAGAGAAGTTCGAAACAGCGGCTCAGAAAAATGAACTGGAATTGAAACCAGTTCTGGTAACAACAGACAAAGCTTCAGCTGAAGAAGGACCGCTGAAGAAGAAAGCCTGACAACAAAAATGGTTCCGTCAAATTTTGACGGAACCATTTTTATTTCAGCTTAAGAAAGTATAACTTTTCTGCTTTTGGGCGCTTGCGCTTTTCTTATTTAAATATCCAGGCGAAAGGCTTTTACAACGATTCCATCATCTAAAGGCATGATGTCGAGTGATGCAATCCGTTCAAAGCCCATTTTCTCATAAAGGGCAATCGCGTTTTTCATAAAGCTTCCGGTATGGAGGCCGACAAATTTTTGCTTGCGTATTTTACAAATATCAATGCAATGTTCGACCAGCGCTTTACCGACTCCTTGGGAACGGAAATCGGGACTGACTGCCAATAACCGGATTTCCGGATATTCTATCGTCTTCGAATCCCATTCATAAGCTTTGGACTCAGCCGGGAACAACACAACACTGCCCGCAATATGCCCATTTATTTCTGCAACGAATACTTCAGCCCCGGCCTGCTGATCGTTCGTGGATGCCAAGTTGGCTTTCAGCATTGCCCAATGCTCTGGCGAGAGCTCTTCTTCGTATGGGTGATAAGATATAAGACGTTGTTCTTTCAATATATAAAACTCATTTTTCTTAGCTTCACGGATCAACATATGCCCATCTCCTTTTACTCACGGTCCCTGAGTATTCTCACGGCCTTTCACAAAAATTAGAATCGAGGGATAGTTCACTTGAAAACACTGCTTAAAAATGGATGAGAATAGAAGGATCTATTGAACTCCTGACATAAAAGTTATTGTAGACATGGTAATTATAAAGAAATATATTGTATACATCAAGAGAACGAGACCAATTAATAAGATGAAACCGTATACATGTGTAAGTTATTTGACGATTATAAAAATAATGAAATATTATTTTTTAATTCGTTGAATTCTGACAAATGTGCTCTATAATAAATAGAAAAGAAAGGATAGGATAATTATGAAAAAAGATTTGCGCATCAACAGTAAGGTTTTTAGTGAAGGGGCAATGAAAGCACCGAACCGTGCCATGCTTCGTTCAGTGGGTGTAACAGATGAAGATTTCAAGAAACCGATGATTGGTGTCGCGAGCACATGGAGCGAAGTGACACCGTGTAATATACATATTGACGACTTGGCGATCAGTGCAAAAAAAGGTGCTAGAGAAGCTGGGGGTGTCCCATTCATATTTAATACGATTACAGTGTCTGACGGAATTTCCATGGGAACCGAAGGCATGAAATATTCTCTTTCAAGCCGCGATGTGATTGCCGATTCGATTGAAACTGTAGTAGGGGCGGAAAGTTTGGATGGTTTAGTGGCCATCGGCGGATGTGATAAGAACATTCCGGGTTGCTTGATCGCCATTGCCAATTCAGAGGTTCCAGCTGTTTTTGTGTACGGTGGTACGATTGCGCCTGGACGCCACAATGGGCAGGATATCGACATTGTTTCGGTATTTGAGGGTGTCGGCCAGCATAATAATGGAGACATCAACGATGACACGCTTCGCAATATCGAATGCGGTGCTTGTCCAGGAGCAGGATCATGCGGCGGCATGTATACTGCAAATACAATGGCATCTGCGGCTGAAGCGATGGGCATGAGTTTGCCGGGGAGCGCTTCGAACCCGGCAGTATCTCCTGAAAAGCTAGCGGATTGTGAAAAAGCTGGAGCAGCAGTACATAACTTGCTTGAACTGGGAGTTTATCCGAAAGACATTATGACGAAAGAAGCGTTCGAGAACGCCATCACCGTTGTTATGGCGCTTGGCGGTTCAACAAATGCTATCTTGCACTTACTGGCTATTGCGCATGCAGCGGAAGTTGATTTGACAATCGACGATTTCAACCGCCTGCAGAAGACGGTTCCGCATTTGGCCGATTTGAAGCCGAGCGGCAAATACGTCATGCAGGACTTGCACGAGGTTGGCGGAGTACAGGCAGTCATGAAAATGCTGCTTGAAGCAGGCTATATTCATGGAGATTGCATGACGGTCACAGGCAAAACAGTGGCTGAAAATCTTCAGGAGTCGCCTGGATTGCAGGAAGGGCAAAAAGTCATCATGCCTTTCGATAATCCGAAACGTAAAGATGGTCCACTGATCGTCCTGAAAGGAAATCTTTCGCCGAACGGCGCAGTAGCGAAAGTGTCCGGCGTAAAAGTGAAACGCCACACAGGTCCTGCTCGCGTTTATAATAACGAAAAAGAAGCAACGGCAGCCGTTATGGCCAATGAAATCAACGATGGAGACGTATTGGTCATCCGCTATGTAGGACCAAAAGGTGGTCCGGGAATGCCGGAAATGCTATCGGTATCTGCAATTCTGGTTGGTAAAGGCATGGGCGCATCCGTCGCTTTGCTGACTGATGGGCGTTTTTCAGGGGGAACCCATGGCCTTGTCGTTGGACATATTGCACCTGAGGCACAAGTTGGCGGGCCGATCGCCTTTTTACAGGAAGGCGATCTGGTGACAATCGATTCGGAGTTGCAGGAAATTTCCATGGATGTTTCCGAAGCAGAACTGGAAGAGCGACGTAAACAATGGGTAGCGCCACCGCTTCATAAAAAAGGCGTTCTTGGAAAATATGCACATAACGTGTCATGTTCTTCAAAAGGAGCAGTTACAGATTATTTGAATCGATAAGTTTACTCGGTGGGAGTTCACATTCCCGCTGAGTTATTCTGATCTAAATAGACGAAATATTGAATAAAATATTGTTTTGGAGCTGTGCTCTTATCATAGGCCTATCTTGCTTAATCTAATGATATTTCTGCTGGAAACTGAAGAAGTCAGCAGGATTATGAAATTGCTGATTATCAGTTAAATTAAAAAGCTCTATTCTGCAGGGGTTTATATTCCGCAGAAATGTAACGCACCATATGGACTTTCACGAGGAATGGATGCCCAACTTCCATAAGAGCATTCAATTCATCGGTAAAGCGCGATAAAAAAGGGGGAAGCAAAAGTATGGCAAAGAAGAAGTTCGGATTTATTTCGGTGATGATGGCCAGTGTTTTAGCATTAACGGCATGTGGAGGTTCCGATAGCAGTTCATCTTCAGAAGAAGGAAGCTCAGGAGAAACCTATGTCCTTCAAGCTGGACATTCGCTGCCAGATGACCACCCTTACCATATCGGCTTTTTAGAGATGGCTGAAGCGGTAGAAGAACGTACAGATGGCCAAGTGACAATTGAAGTGTTTGCGAACAGTGAGATTGGTGCGGAACGTGAGTTGACTGAAGGAATGGGACTGGGGACAGTCGATTTGGTGGTCTCTTCAACCGCACCAGTCACTAACTTTGTGCCGGAGTTGGGCGTATTGGATGTGCCATTCCTTTTTCAAGATCGTGAATCCGCAGTAGAGGTTCTCGAAGGCGACATTGGAGACGAGTTATTCGCCAAAATGGAGGAAAACGGCATTATCGGCTTATCATGGGGAGAAAATGGCTATCGCCACATCACCAATGCAGTACGTCCAGTCGAAACTCCTGAAGATTTGAAAGGCCTGAAGATTAGAACACAAGAAAATGAGATCCATCTAGCTGCTTTTGAAGCATTAGGTGCGCAGCCGACACCGATGGCTTGGACTGAAGCGATTACAGCTTTGCAACAAGGGGTTGTTGATGCACAGGAAAATCCGGCAATTGTCGCAGATCAATTCAGCCTTTACGATGCGAATCAGAAATACATGAGTTTGACTGGCCATGTCTATTCTGTTGCCATCTATATGATGAGCCAGCAAACATACGACGAACTGCCTGAAGATTTGCGTGACATCGTTGTTGAAGAAGGACAAAAAGCAGGAGCGAAAGAACGTGATTTGATTGTTGAGATGGAAAAGGAATCCATTCAGAACTTGAAAGACAACGGCGTGGAAATCATCGAAGACATCGACACTGCACCTTTCCAGGAAGCGGTTCAACCGGTTTATGAAACCATCGAGCACCAGGATCTGCTCAATGAAATTCTGGACGCCCAATAATTGAACGAGGAAAACTTTTAACAGAAGTTTTCTTTATCTTTATTGTTCGTTAAAGCATGGAGATATAAGGAAATCTGAAAAAGAGAGAATCTATTCTCTCTTTTTTCTATCGGGGGAAAGGCGATGAATAAATTAGTCGATTACATGAACTGGGGCATCAAGCACGTATTGAACCTTTTGATGGCTTTGTTGGTCGTTGTGGTTTTTCTGCAGGTGATTTTCCGCTTTGCACTTGATTCACCGCTTGCCTGGACTGAAGAATTGGCACGTTACAGCTTGATTTGGCTGACTTTTTTAGGAGCAGCTTATGCAATGTCTTCAAAGGCGCACATCGGGATGGAATTTTTTGTGAATTTATTTAACCTCTCTATCCGCAAAGCACTCTACATCATCGCGACATTTGCCAGTCTGCTTTTTTTCCTGTTGATGGTGATAGAAGGCTATGACTTGGCGATGCAAGGGATGTCACAATTATCGCCGGTGTTACGAATTCCTATGGGCATGATTTATATGGTCATTCCAGTGAGTGGTGCGATTTTAATTATCAATATGGCCTCGCAGTTTTCAAAAGACTTTAAAAGCGGGGGTGTCTGAAGATGGCATTGGTACTGTTTATCTTATTGATGGTGTTATTTTTAATAAATGTTCCAATTGCAGTAGCTCTTGGGCTTGCCTCTACTCTTGTCTTCTTTCTCGATGGCAATGTATCGTTGATTGTGATCATCCAACGGATGTTCAACTCTGTAGATTCATTCCCTTTGATGGCTATTCCCTTCTTTATTTTGGCAGGGAAATTGATGGAAAGCGGAGGGATCTCCCAGCGTCTGATTCATTTGGCCAATGTTATTTTCGGCCGTGTCAAAGGTGGACTAGGCATTGTCTCAATTGTCGCTTGTGCGTTTTTTGCGGCTATTTCAGGTTCGGCTGCTGCCACTACAGCAGCAGTCGGAGCGTTGATGATTCCGGCAATGGTCAATAAAGGCTACGACAAAAGTTTTGCAACAGCAATCCAAGCTGCAGGGGGAACTATCGGCATTATGATTCCGCCGAGTGTACCGCTCGTTCTTTATGGAGTAGCAGCCGGTGTTTCGGTGAGTGACTTATTCATCGCTGGAATTGTTCCTGGATTGTTCGTTATGGTGTCGCTCATTCTGTTGGTTTATTTGATCTCTTTGAAAGAAGGGTATGGCGGAGGAGAAAAATTCGGCTTCAAAGATTTCTTTAAAGCATTTTTCGATGCTTTCTTGGCCTTGATGATGCCGGTCATCATATTAGGCGGGATTTATGGGGGGATCTTTACTCCGACGGAAGCAGCCGTTGTGGCAGTTGTCTACGGATTGATTGTCGGGATCTTTATCTACCGGGAAATCAAATTTAAAGACCTTATCCATATATTTTCTTCATCCGTCGTGGTGACAGCGGTCATCATGTTCATCATTGCGGGAGCTTCCGTATTCGGCTATTACTTGACGCGGCAACGGATTCCAGCTGAATTGACCGAGCTGATGCTCGGGGTTACCGAGAATTGGATCATCGCTTTATTGATCATTAACTTGTTATTGCTGATCTGCGGCGTTTTCCTTGAAACTTCAGCTGCCATCATCATTTTAACGCCGATTCTCGTGCCGATCGCCAGTGCCCTGGGCATTGACTTGGTCCATTTCGGAATCATTATGATCGTCAACCTTGGAATTGGATTCATTACACCGCCAGTAGGCGTCAATTTATTTGTTGCAGCCAATATCGCAGGAACGAAATTTGAAAGTCTCTTGAAAGCGATTGTTCCGTTTATTCTGATCATGATTGTAGATGTCATTATAATTTCGTTTATTCCAGGGATCAGCTTATTCCTTCTTGGAGATTAACTAATTGGGGGAGAGTTTATGACAACGTATAAAATAGCGGTTCTTCCGGGGGATGGGATCGGACCGGATGTAACTGCCGAAGCTATCAAAGTGCTGGAAGCGCTGAAACAGCAGGATCCTGATTTTAAAATCGAATTTCGGCCATTCGAATGGGGCAGTGAGTATTATTTGGAACACGGTCGGATAATGCCGGAAGATGGGTTGGATCAATTGAAAAGTTTTGATGCCATTTTATTTGGAGCAGTGGGAGATAAGCGGGTGCCGGATGAAATCACCATTTGGGAATTGATTATGCCCATTCGGAAAAACTTTGAGCAATATGTCAATATGCGTCCCATCAGACGCTTGGCGGGCATTGAATCCCCTTTGAAAAATGAACAGCCCATTGATTTTATGGTATTCCGTGAAAATGCGGAAGGAGAGTATTCAAATATCGGGGGACGGCTTTACCAACAGCAGTCCCAAGAAATGGCCATTCAAAACACTGTCATTACGAAGCAAGGTGTAGAACGCATCGCTAAATATGCCTTTGAATATGCCAGAAAAAACAATAAATCAAAGGTGACAAGCGCCACGAAATCCAATGCCATCATCCATTCGATGAAGTTATGGGATGAAGTCGTAAAGGAAGTAGCGGAAGACTATGGCGAGATTGAACTCGAAAGCAATTTTATCGATGCGCTGGCCGCTTATTTCGTGATGCGTCCGGAATCGTTTGAAGTAGTGGTGGCATCGAATCTATTCGGAGACATATTGACGGATCTTGGAGCTGCTTTAGTAGGGGGCTTAGGTGTTTCGCCGTCAGGCAATATCAATCCGGACCGGACATTTCCTTCCATGTTTGAAGCGATTCATGGATCAGCACCGGATATTGCTGGAAAAGGAATCGCTAATCCGATTGCACAAATTTGGTCAGCTGCTCTAATGCTGGATCATCTGGGACGGCCGGATCTATCAACGGCAATTGTCGATGCCATTGAACAAGTATTGCAAGAAGGCCGGGTACTGACGCCGGACTTAGGCGGAACTTCAACGACGCAGGAGCTTGGCACGGCGATTGCGGAAAAGGTTCAACAGCTGATTGTTAAATAGAAGCGGAGGAACTCAAATGAATGTAAATGAGAAAGTGGCGATTGTAACAGGTGCAGGAGGCGGAATGGGAAAAGTGGTTGTCGGACAATTTCTTGAACAAGGCGCAAAAGTGGCGGGAATCGATATTCAAACTGCCGGCCTAGCCGAACTGGAATCTCGATATCCTGAACAATTGCTGGTTATACAAGGAAATTTGGCAGACGAGGAAAGTGTCGAATCGGCTATAAAAAAAACAGCGGAAACTTTCGGTCAGATTGACGTATTGGCCAATGTCGCCGGCATTGCCCAAGCGGCAACAGATATCGAAAAAGTTTCATTGAAAGACTGGGAGCGTATCATGTCCATCAATTCGACAGCGGTCTTTTTAACTTCCCGAGCGGTTGTACCTTATATGAAACAGCAAAAAAACGGATCCATCATCAACATCGCATCGGTGTCCGTGGATCGGCCAAGACCAGGATTGAATGCATATGTAGCTTCTAAGGGAGCAACGATTTCTTTGACGAAAGCGCTGGCGATTGAATTGGCTCCGTATAACATACGGGTCAATGCCATCAATCCAGGGCCAGCCGATACTAAAATGCTGGGAGAATTCACCGCAGCTGGCAGCGATGAAGGCGAAGCGAAAGAGAACATCTTCCGTAAAAGTGTGCCACTTGGGGAATTGATCACACCTGAGGCTATTGCCAATTGTGTTTTATACTTAAGTTCGGATTTAGCGAAAATGATGACCGGCAGCGTAGTGAACGTTGATGGAGGACGCGGAATTTAATTGGAAAGAGGTGAAAAACGTGAAAAAACAACAGATGTACATCAATGGCCAGTGGATGGACAGTGTCGAAAAAGAACAACTTGAAACAATAAATCCGGGTACCGGCGAAGTGCTGGCGCAAATTCCAAGAGGCAAAAAACAGGACGTGGACGCAGCGGTCCAAGCGGCACGCAACCGGTTTGAATCAGAGGAATGGCAATCCTTTCCCCCGATTGAAAGAGGGAGGATTCTGCATAAAGTGGCCGATGCACTGAGGGAAGATGCGGAAGAAATCGCTTTGTTGGAGACCTTGGATACCGGAAAACCGCTGACGCAGGCACGTAAAGATGTGGAAGCGTCCGCGCTGTATTTTGAGTATTATGCTGGAATGGCGGATAAAATTTTCGGAGAAACCATACCGGTTCAACCGGGGATTCTGGATTATACCTTGCGGGAGCCGATTGGTGTCACTGCCCATATCATCCCTTGGAATTATCCTTTGCAAATCATTTCCCGTTCAACGGCAGCAGCAATTGCGACCGGCAATACCGTGGTCGCAAAGCCCGCGGAAGATACACCGTTGACCGCCATCAAACTGGCGGAAATTTTTGATAAAACGGCCTTGCCGAAAGGCGTATTCAATTTGGTGACAGGTTATGGTTTTGAAGCAGGAGCGGCAATTTCCGAACATCCGGATGTCGACCACATTACCTTTACGGGTTCTGTCCAAACAGGATCGGCAGTTATGATGGGTGCGGCTAAAAATGTGAAGCCGGTGACGTTGGAGCTGGGCGGAAAATCACCGAACATCATCTTCGAAGATTGCGATCAGGAAGAAGCAGTGGATTGGGTTGTGCGGTCCATCATTCAAAATGCGGGCCAAACCTGTTCAGCGGGCTCACGTCTTCTGGTCCAGCAATCGATTAAGGATGAATTCCTGAAAAAAGTTGTAGCGAAAATGCAGGCGATCCAAATCGGCAAAGGAGTAGATGACCCTGACTTGGGCCCGATTTTAAACGAAAAACAATTCACCCGGATTCTGGAGTTCATGGATGTTGCCAATAAAGAAGGTGCAACTTTCTTAACAGGAGGACAGCGGCAGGAAACCCCCGGTCTTGAAAACGGCTACTTTTTCCAGCCGACCGTCATTGATGGACTGGCTCCAAAAAGTTATGTTGCACAAGAAGAGATTTTTGCACCGGTGGTTGCAGCCTTTTCATTTGATACGGAACAGCAAGCGATTGAACTGGCTAATGGCACGGAATATGGGCTTGTAACGGGAATCTGGACAAAAGACGGAGCACGGGCCCATCGTGTAGCCAGCAAAATTCGGGCAGGCCAGGTGTTCATCAATAATTACGGCGCTGGCGGCGGGGTTCAAATGCCGTTTGGCGGTTATAAGAAAAGTGGGTTTGGCCGTGAAAAAGGGCTCGAAGCTTTGCGCAATTACACCATCTTGAAAAATGTAGCGCTGAAGTACTAACGCATGGAATTGGAAAAGGGATGCCCTCTGTGTAGAGGACATCCCTTTGTTTGTTTAAGGTAACTATAATTTATTTTGACTCAATTTTTCAACCCGTGTTATCGGGGAATCATTTCCATTGAAAGTGTTACTTCCAGTACCGCGGTCATTGTTCCACTGGTTGCTTTCTAACTTAAGCAACGTAAACCCTACCTTCTTTTACGTCCTTGCGATCCTTAAATCGCGCCAGTGTGAATAAGTATTCTCAAAAACTTCTATAGTAGAATGCCAGATTATCAAAATTTACAAGTTACCTTTGTGTTAACTAATTGAGTATCTCACATATATCCATGTTTGTCAAAGAGTTAGTCTATATGATGCTTACAAAACTGTGTAACACAAAATCGATTGATGTCTGGTCATATGCCCTCAAACCAATTAAAAAGCAGGCAAATAGCTTTTATTTATTGTCACACCAGTATTGGTGTATAATTGTAGGCATTACGGATGCGGAAGAAGGAGATTCTTATGGATAAGCATTATACGGATGACAGTTTGGCGCTACATACAGATTTATATCAAATCAATATGTCGGAAGCTTATTGGGCAGATGGCATGCACAATCGGAAAGCGGTATTTGAATTGTTTTTCCGCAAATTGCCGTTTGGCAATGGCTATGCACTTTTTGCTGGGTTGGAACGTGTGTTGGATTATTTGAAGAACTTCAAGTTTACAGAAAGTGATTTGGAATATTTACACGAAGAGCTGGGCTATAAAGAAGATTTTATTGCGTATTTACGTACCATTCGATTTACGGGTACTGTTTATTCGGTTGTTGAAGGTGAATTGGTTTTCCAAAACGAAGCGTTGATTCGTGTGGAAGCTCCGCTTGTGGAAGCGCAGTTGATCGAAACGGCCTTATTAAACATCGTCAATTACCAAACACTGATTGCGACGAAAGCGAGTCGCATCAAGCAAATTGTGAAAAAAGAAAAGGTTATGGAATTTGGAACAAGACGCGCACAGGAAATGGACGCGGCTATTTGGGGAACGCGTGCAGCTTACATTGGCGGTCTTGAAGCGACCAGTAATGTACGTGCAGGGAAAAAATTCGGAATTCCGGTAGCAGGAACGCATGCCCATTCAATGGTGCAGGCTTACAAAGATGAATACGAAGCATTCCATGCATACGCAAAGCGACATAAAAACTGCGTCTTTTTAGTCGATACATACGATACCTTGAAATCAGGCCTGCCCATTGCCATAAAAGTGGCACAGGAACTTGGCGACCAGATCAACTTCCAGGGAATTCGCCTGGACAGTGGAGATATTGCTTTCTTATCTAAAGAGGCAAGAAAAATGTTGGATGCGGCCGGTTTCCCTGACGCTGAAGTCGTGGTATCCAATGATTTGGATGAATACACAATACTGAACTTGAAAGCGCAAGGCGCACGTGTTGATGCATGGGGAATTGGGACAAAGCTGATCACTGCTTATGACCAGCCGGCTCTGGGCGCTGTTTATAAACTTGTGGCTATTGAAAATGAAAACGGCGAAATGGAAGATACCATTAAAATTTCGGGAACTGCAGAAAAAGTTACTACACCCGGATTGAAAAACGTTTACCGAATCATAGATAGGGAAAATGGGAAATCAGAAGGTGATTACATTGCCATGCAAGATGAAGATCCTGCTTCTGAGGAGCGCTTGAAAATGTTCCATCCAGTCCATACATTTGTCTCGAAATTTGTAACGAATTTCGATGCAGTCAACATTCATCAGAAAGTCATTGAAAATGGTGAAGTTATCTATGACAATCCAAGCCTTAAGGAAATGCAGCTCTACGGGATTCAAAACATGGAACTGTTATGGGATGAATACAAGCGCTCATTGAACCCTGAGGAATATCCAGTAGATCTCAGCCAGAAATGTTGGGACAATAAGATGAAGAACATTCAAGAGGTTCGGCAGGCGGTTCATGACTATATCGGAGACTGAGGAGGAGTCAAATGTCTACTTTACAGCAGCAAATCATTGAAGAGCTGAAAGTTCAGCCTTCCATTCAAGCAAAAGAAGAAATCGAGCGTACCGTTTCATTTTTGAAAGAATACCTGAAGCACCATTCGTTTTTAAAAGGATACGTATTGGGGATTTCTGGTGGACAAGATTCTACATTAGTTGGAAAGATGGCTCAGATGGCTGTCGATCAGTTGAATGAAGAAACAGGGGATAATACGTACGGATTTTACGCAGTGCGATTGCCGTACGGCGTCCAATTCGATGAACACGATGCAAAAGATGCGCTGGAATTTATTCAGCCGACGAAAGTGTACACCATTAATATCAAAGAAGCTGTTGATGCCAGTGACCGCGCGTTGGAAGCGGCCGGTATTGAATTGACCGATTTTATTAAAGGCAACGAAAAAGCGCGTGAACGGATGAAAGCCCAATATTCAGTAGCGGCGATGCATAATGCAGTTGTATTGGGAACGGATCATGCTGCGGAAGCCATCACTGGATTTTACACGAAATTCGGAGATGGCGCTGCTGACGTGACGCCGTTAGTCCGTCTAAACAAACGCCAAGGGCGGGCAATGCTGAAGGAACTTGGTTCTCCGGAACATCTGTACACGAAAATCCCGACTGCGGATCTGGAGGAAGACAAACCCGCAATTCCAGATGAAGTGGCTCTTGGGTTAACCTACGACATGATCGATGATTACTTGGAAGGCAAAAAGATCCCAACAGATGCTCAGGAAAAATTGGAAGGTTATTATTTGAGAACGCAGCATAAACGCCATTTGCCGATTACAATATTTGATGATTTTTGGAAAAAGTGAAGAACAGCAGGGATCCTTTGGGAGTCCCTGCTTTTTCTTTGGGAAAAAGGTCCGATGAAACAATCCGTGTAGTTGAGTTCTTGTCCATTATTCGTTATGATTACGATAAGATTGTGACAATTCAAACATTTTCTGATTTATATTGGGGGAACCATAGATGAACGCAAAAGAGCGATTGGAACAGGTAATTGATAATATCGAAAAAGTCATCATCGGCAAACGCAATATTGCTGAACTCAGCATTGTCGCGATGCTGTCGCATGGCCATGTCCTGCTTGAGGATGTTCCCGGTGTTGGAAAAACGATGTTGGTCCGTGCATTGGCAAAATCTGTAGGAGCAGATTTTAAGCGCATACAATTCACACCCGATCTTCTTCCATCGGACGTAATCGGTGTCTCCATTTATAACCCGAAAGACATGGAATTCCATTTTAGGCCCGGTCCAATTATGGGCAACATCATTTTAGCCGATGAAATCAACAGAACCTCCCCGAAAACACAATCTTCCCTACTCGAAGCGATGGAAGAAGCTTCTGTGACCATTGATGGTGTCACAATGCAGATTCCTAAACCATTCTTTGTCATGGCCACACAAAACCCTATCGAATATGAAGGGACCTATCCGTTGCCGGAAGCGCAGCTCGACCGCTTTTTGCTGAAAATCAAGATGGGGTATCCTACGCCTAAAGAAGAAATGGAAGTGTTGAACCGCGCGCAGTCTGCTGCTCCGATTGAAGAACTGACTTCCGTCATTTCGCTCAATGAATTGCTGGAACTGCAGGAACAGGTGAAGACGATCAAAGTGGACGAAACCATCCGCAGCTACATTGTTGATTTGTCCAGACAGACCCGTCAAGATTCCTATGTTTATTTGGGGGTAAGCCCGCGTGGATCCATCGCACTCATGAAAGCTTCCCAAGCCTATGCTTTATTGAAAGGACGAAATTACGTAACGCCTGATGATGTGCAATATTTGGCGAAGTTTGTTTTCGGCCATCGCATCATGCTGCGGTCGGAAGCTCGTTATGATGGAATAACCGCCGAAGAAATTACTGAACGTATTTTAGCGAAAACCCGTGTGCCTGTCCAAAGGCTTGTTGGCCAATGAATCGGTTGAAAAAAATTACGGGTCTTTCAGGCCGGCTGATTCTTGTGGTGTTCTTTCTTTTCCTTACTTTTTCTTTTGCCATGTTTCAAGGAGGATTTGTCAGCTGGTTCATTTTTTATATGGCGCTGCCATTTATTGTGTATTCAATTTTGCTTACTTTCTATCCTTTGCAGGACGTTGAAGCCAATCGGGAAATACATACTGCCCAGGTTAGACAAGGGGGGGATTTTTCCGCCACTACCACGATTTACCGAAAGTACCCTTTCCCTTTGCTTTATACAGTGGTAAGCGAACAAACCAATTCGCCTTCCTTGAATAAGAGGTTGGCTGGCCAACAGCAAAAAATGATTGTCCCTGGATTTCGGAAAAAGGTTTCCTGGACATATGCTGTGGAGCAGATGCCGAGAGGTGAGCATGTGTTGGAGGGTGTTCATCTGGAAATTGCTGATTTTTTTGGGTGGGTGAAAAAAAGCCGCCTTTTGCCGATTCAACAAACGGTGCTAGTGTATCCAAATACTGTAGAAATCGCTTATCGTCCCATGGAATCCCGTTATGATCAAGGATCGACGGCTGCTCCTTTTACGCTGGTAAAAGATACCACCATGGCAAGCGGAATCCGTGATTATCAGCCAGGGGACCGAGTGTCCTGGATTCATTGGAAATCATACGCGCGTACCCAAACTTTGCGGACGAAAGAATTCGAAGACCGCCAATCGCAGGACTTATTTTTGCTGGATGACCGCAGAAATTCAGAAAAATTCGAGTCGCAGGTGGAGCTTGTGGCATCAATCCTGCAGTCAATCGTCCGCGCCAATTCGAGCGTCGCGTATCTATCGGTCGGACACACTCGAAATTATTTCCCGATTATCCAAACCGAAGAGCATTTGCAGCGGGTCATGTATCATTTAGCCAAAGTACAAGATGACTTGGACAAGTCGGCAGAACAGGCCATTGGCCGCGAGCTTCAGCGGATGAATACATCAAGTTTGCTCTACGTGACCAGCGAATTGTCGGTAGATATGGTTCAGGCCATCCGAAAAAATGCGAAAAGCCTCAGCAATTGTACCTGTCTGGTCATCGCCAATAAAGGTGAACCTTTAAGTAAAAAAGATGAAGACGTGCACCAGTTTGCCCGCTCGAAAGGATTTATTGTCAGGCGTGTGAGTCCAGAGAACTTTGCAGCGGTGTTTACGGAGGTGAGCAGACAATGACTTCCATAAGAAAAAACAAACTGTTCATGGCTGTTTTGTATGTGCTGGTTTTTCTAATGCTTGCCGAATGGCTGACGCCCGTCATTGTGCTGACTGAAACGGGCCATAAAGCATTGTTTCTGTTTTTCATCGCTGCCGGTTTATTAATGGCTTTCTTGAGAGCACCTTGGTGGTTTTCAGGACCCATCAAGATTCTCTATATTCTCTGGTTCATTGTCTACGTCTATACAGGGGATTTGTTCTTTACCGGCGAAGCCATTTCATTTCTCCGAACGGATTTCAGTGTTAATTTTACTGCTCTGATGTCTCAAAATTGGGCACAGACAACGGATGTTTTCCGTACGGTATTATTTTTCACTTTATTATGGATGGCTATTTATTTGATTCATTACTGGGTAAGTTTCAGATTAAGCATCTTTTTATTTTACTTGCTGACGGTCATTTTCATAGCAGTCCTGGATACGTTCAGCCCTTATTCCGGAGACGCGGCAATTGTCCGCATCATGGTGATTGGCCTGCTTTTAGCCGGATTATTGCATTTGGCCCGTTGGATGGAAGGGCACCGCATTCTGGAGCGGACAGATAAATTGGCCGCCTTTGCCGTGCCCTTGGTTTTATTGGTGGCAGTATCGACGGCTTTAGCCTTGTACCTGCCTAAAGCCGGACCGATTTGGCCTGATCCTGTGCCGTTTTTCACTTCATTCTCCGGACAAGGAGGTGCGGGGATGGGTGGCAATGTCGGCCGTATCGGATACGGAGTCGATGATTCGCGTCTCGGTGGATCCTTTATTGGTGACGATACTGTGGCTTTTCATGCAGAGGTATCAGAAGGGCAGTACTGGAAAGTCGAGTCGAAAGATGTGTACACGACAAAAGGATGGGAATTAACCGAAAACGTAGATGAGTCCATCTTCTATGGCAATGACGAAACGGTTGATACCGGCTTTGATCCGGCTGAAGAAGAAATGGATTTGGCTATCTTGTCGATGGAGCAAGATTTTCCGTTTGTTCTTTATCCTTATGGGACTGCTTCTTTTTTCATGGAAGAATCACCGGATTATCAATACAGCCCGGCAGATCAACGATTTGAAACCTATCAAAATGGACGGGAATTCGAGCCTGAAGTTTATGAAATAGCTTTCAATGAGCCCAGTTATAGCTTAACTGCATTACGGGAAACGAGCGATGAAGATTTAGCGGAGCTGTCGGGCGATTTCGACCGTTTCCTGCAATTGCCCGATGAACTGCCGGAACGCGTCAGAGATCTGGCTGCTGAAATTACGGCAGGGGCAGAAACTGTCTATGATAAAACACGTGCTGTAGAACGTTATTTCAGTATCTCCGGATTTGAATACAGTCAATCCGATATTCCTGTACCTGAAGCTGATCAGGATTATGTAGATCAGTTCCTATTTGAAACCAAAAGAGGGTATTGCGATAATTTTTCCAGTTCCATGGTAGTGATGCTGCGTTCTTTGAATATTCCTGCCCGTTGGGTCAAAGGCTTCAATGAAGGAGAACTGATCGGTACCACTGGCGAGATTGATACGTATCAAGTGACGAACAATAATGCCCATTCTTGGGTAGAGGCCTATATGCCTGGGGTCGGGTGGATGCTGTTCGAACCAACTATCGGCTTTACTGGCGCTGCTTCCATCGATTTCGATTTAGAGCTGGATGCGGAAGATCCGGTACAGCCTGAACCAGAAGAACTTCCCCTTGAAGATAATCCTCAAACAGCTGAGGAAGAAGAAACGGCTGTTGCAGCCGGTCCTTCATTTGGAGATCGCGTTGCAGATTTCATTTCAAAAAATCGCTGGAAATTGATTTGGGGATTGCTTGGAGTGAGTGTTGCTGCATCCATTCTCTTTAAAATTCGTCGTAAATGGATGCCCAAGCTACTGGTTTCCTATTACCGGAAAAGCGGCGGTGGGAGTGGGCAATTTGAAAAAGCGTATTTGCGGCTTTTGAAGCAATTGGATTTGTATGGCATCCATAGAAATCCGGGCCAAACCTTGAAATCCTATGCCGCATACATTGATTCGTTTTTTGGGACACGGGAAATGACTGAGCTGACCGAAGCATATGAACGTGCAGTTTATGGAGACAATGCTGAATCTGTTGACTGGCTTGAGTTAAGGGAAAGTTGGGAAAATTTAATCAATCGGACAAGCGGTTGATTTTACAGCATGTAGCTTGTACAATTGAGAAAATTAAAGATTACAGGTGCCCTCATATATGTCCGGTAATATGGATCGGATGTCTCTACCAAGTCCCCGGAAATGACTTGACTATGAAGGTGGATGACGCATGCTTTTTGACATGTGCATTCGCCTTTTTGATGTAGAGCAGAAGAACGCGAGGTCCAATTTTCGCGTTCTTTTGCTATTTTGAGACCTGAATTGAATAGAAGAGGTGAAGGTTTTGCCAGTTAGTCCAATGTTGAAAGAACAGAAAAAAATCGTCGTTTTGGATTTCGGAAGTCAATACAATCAGTTGATCACTCGCCGCATCCGTGAAATTGGTGTTTATAGTGAGCTGCATCCACATACTGTCACAGCTGAAGAAATCAAAGATATGAACGCTACGGGGATCATTTTCTCTGGCGGCCCGAATTCTGTTTACGATAAAAACGCTTTTTCTATCGATGAAGCAATTTTTGAAATGGGCTTGCCGATTTTGGGGATTTGCTATGGCATGCAGCTGATGGCGTTGCACTTGAAAGGAAATGTGGAGAAATCCCAAAACCGCGAGTACGGTAAAGCAGAGCTTAAGTTGACGAAAGAGAGCAAGATTTTCAAAGACCTTCCGGAAGAGCAGATTGTCTGGATGAGCCACGGTGACTTGGTCACTGCTGCACCTCCGGGATTTGATGTGATTGGAACAAGTGCTGGCTGTCCGATCGCTTCAATGGCTGACGAAAGCCGCGGATTCTACGGTGTTCAATTTCACCCGGAAGTGCGTCACTCGATTTATGGAAACGATCTTCTGCGCAAGTTCGTCTACGACGTTTGTGGCATGACTGATGACTGGTCGATGGAAAATTACATCGATTTGGAAATTGAAAAGATTCGTGAAGAAGTCGGCGACAAAAAAGTTCTTTGCGCACTTAGTGGTGGAGTAGATTCATCCGTAGTGGCTGTGTTGATTCATAAAGCGATTGGTGATCAATTGACGTGCATGTTCGTGGATCACGGTTTACTTCGCAAAGGAGAAGCCGAGAGCGTTATGAAAACTTTTGCTGACGGATTCAACATGAACGTCATCAAAATCGATGCACGCGACCGCTTCATGAAAAAACTTGAAGGCGTTACGGATCCAGAGAAAAAACGCAAAATTATCGGCAATGAATTTATCTATGTCTTTGATGACGAAGCTTCGAAGTTGGAAGGCATGGATTTCCTTGCACAAGGAACTTTGTACACCGATATCATCGAAAGTGGAACAACAACTGCACAAACCATCAAATCTCACCACAACGTAGGCGGATTGCCTGAGGACATGCAGTTTAAATTGATCGAGCCATTGAATACATTATTCAAAGATGAAGTACGTGTTCTAGGGACAGAGCTCGGCATGCCGGACGAAATTGTTTGGCGCCAGCCATTCCCAGGTCCTGGCCTAGGCATCCGCATCATGGGGGCTGTCACTGAAGAAAAATTGGAGATTGTCCGTGAATCCGATTGGATTTTACGCGATGAAATCAGCAAAGCTGGTCTCGATCGTGATATTTGGCAATACTTTACTGTGTTGCCGGATCTGCGCAGTGTAGGTGTTATGGGCGATGCCCGTACGTACGATTATGCTATCGGTATCCGTGCAGTCACATCAATTGACGGAATGACTTCTGACTGGGCACGCATCCCTTGGGAAGTGCTTGAGAAAATCAGTGTCCGATTGGTCAACGAAGTCGACCACATCAACCGTGTACTGTATGACATTACGAGCAAGCCACCTGCAACTATTGAATGGGAATAAACTACAAAGGATGTCAGCTAACTAAGCTGGCATCCTTTTTTACGAACTTTATTTGCTTATTTTATATAAATGTTCGTGTTTAATCTTGTTAATTCATTTTATACATGATATATTACTAATGAAATTAAATAAGCTTGTCGTATAATGTCGGGGATATGGCCCGAAAGTTTCTACCGAGTTACCGTAAATGACTCGACTACGATTTTAATCCGCTCAAGTGAAGAGTAGGGTGCCTTTCAGTTTTCAAGTGAAAGGATAAATCGAACGCATACGGCAATCTGCTGTATGCGTTTTTCTTTTGTAGAATTTATACGCAGGCATTCGGAGGAATCAGAATGAAAAAGTATTTTCAGTTTGAAGAACTGGGGACGAATTACCGCCGCGAAATTATCGGAGGTTTAACAACATTTTTAGCGATGGCTTATATACTTGTCGTCAACCCGTTGACGTTAACGCTGGAATCAGTTCCGGATCTTGATGATGCTTTACGGATGGATTACGGCGCTGTCTTTATGGCGACAGCTTTGGCTGCAGCGATTGGTTGTCTGGTTATGGGGATCCTGGCAAAGTATCCAATTGCGCTTGCTCCAGGAATGGGTTTAAATGCATTCTTTGCTTATACGGTTATTCTGACTTATGGGATTCCATGGCAAACAGCTTTGACAGGCGTACTGTTTTCCGGTCTTATATTTATTCTCATTACGTTAACCGGTCTTCGCGAATTGATCATCAATGCTATCCCTGCTGAATTGAAATATGCGGTAGGTGCCGGCATTGGGCTTTACATTACATTTATCGGGTTTCAGAATGCGGGAATTATTGTGGGCAATCCCGATACCTTGGTCGGGCTCGGAGATCTTTCGGCTGGCTCAGCGTTGCTGGCGATCTTTGGTTTGGTGGTCACAGTCATTTTTATGGTCCGCGGCGTTCAAGGCGGAATCTTTTTTGGAATACTGATTGCAGCAATAGTTGGAATGATTTTCGGAGTCGTCAATTTGCCGAGCGCTATTGTAGATTTCAACGTACCGAGCATGGCGCCGACTTTTGGTGTAGCGCTTGAGCCGATTTTCAACGACTTCGGTTCATTGATGAACATTCAGTTCCTTGTAGTAGTATTGACTTTCCTCTTCGTCGATTTCTTTGATACAGCTGGCACATTAGTAGCTGTAGCCAATCAGGCAGGGTTAATGAAAGACAATAAACTGCCGAGAGCGGGCAAAGCGCTGATGGCTGATTCAATTGCTACAGTAAGTGGAGCAATTTTCGGAACGTCAACAACAACTTCCTATATTGAATCCACTTCAGGAGTTGCGGCTGGTGCCCGTTCAGGATTCGCCGCTGTTGTTACTGGCCTGCTTTTCCTGGTTTCGATTTTCTTTTACCCACTGCTTGAAGTGATCACAAGTGCAGTCACAGCACCAGCATTAATCATTGTAGGTGTATTGATGGTTTCGGCTTTAGGGAAAATAGATTGGACGAGATTTGAAATTGCCGTTCCAGCGTTTCTGACGATGATTGCTATGCCTCTTGGTTATAGTATTGCCACAGGGATCGCAATCGGTTTTATCTTCTACCCGATTACGATGATTGTAGCTGGGAAAGGGAAGCAAGTTCATCCTATTATGTATGGGTTGTTTGTGATTTTCATTCTCTATTTCATTTTCATAGCGTAAGCAAAAAAAGTCTGCCGGTTTTAACGGCAGGCTTTTTCTTTTTAAGTTGACTGAATTTCTGAGCTTTCTACTATATAGAAGGAGCTTTAAATCTATTGAGGTTTTAATTGAGGAAAGTTTATTGGAAAATAGGTTTGAAGACTTAGAAGCTGAAGATTTTAGAGGGCTTTCTATAGAAGGAATTTCAATTGCGGACCAGCTGTGGGAAGCTATTGAAAGTTAGGGGGAAGATTGAATGTAAAGAGTGGATTTCCTTTCAAATTTGTAACGTTTTTGTAATCTTTTTATTAAGAATTTTCTGTTATAATAAAGTTGTGCAAAAATCTATTTTATAGTGTTGACTCTTAAATGCAAGCATGGTATATTAATTGAGTCGCAAGTGAGCGCGACAAACTGAACCTTGAAAACTGAACAGCAAAACGTCAACATACAGCAACGGCCGTTGAACGCGGCCCGCGCAA
>NZ_JADHDZ010000004.1:0-417569 GCF_016820615.1 Planococcus beijingensis | reverse complement strand
TAAGCTCTTTTGCGCCGATGGTAGTTGGGGGTCTCCCCCTGTGAGAGTAGGACGTCGCTGGGCTATTCTATGTTTACTTTTTGTACCTGAATGATTCTTTTGCCTTGCTTCCATAGCTCAGCAGGTAGAGTGCTTCCATGGTAAGGAAGAGGTCACCGGTTCGAATCCGGTTGGAAGCTTTTGTTCTTTTTAAGAGTTTCTTTGCAGAAAGTTAAACAGTTTTTAATCAANAAGAGGTCACCGGTTCGAATCCGGTTGGAAGCTTTTGTTCTTTTTAAGAGTTTCTTTGCAGAAAGTTAAACAGTTTTTAATCAAGGCCCCTTGGTCAAGCGGTTAAGACACCGCCCTTTCACGGCGGTAACACGGGTTCGAATCCCGTAGGGGTCACCATTTTGGAGGATTAGCTCAGCTGGGAGAGCATCTGCCTTACAAGCAGAGGGTCGGCGGTTCGATCCCGTCATCCTCCACCATTTTTTTCGAAACAGCATACGGTGGGGTAGCGAAGTGGCTAAACGCGGCGGACTGTAAATCCGCTCCTTCGGGTTCGGCAGTTCGAATCTGCCCCCCACCACCAGTTTTCTTTTAGTTATTGGGGTATAGCCAAGCGGTAAGGCAACGGGTTTTGATCCCGTCATGCCCTGGTTCGAATCCAGGTACCCCAGCCATTTTTACTATGAGCCATTAGCTCAGCTGGTAGAGCATCTGACTTTTAATCAGAGGGTCGAAGGTTCGAATCCTTCATGGCTCATTTTTTAACTTCCTTGCGCCTGTTCAGCGCGGGGCCTTAGCTCAGCTGGGAGAGCGCGTCGCTGGCAGTGACGAGGTCAGGGGTTCGAGCCCCCTAGGCTCCATTGTTCCATGTGTATTTGTACTATCCATGTGTAAAAAACCCGTATCCATTAACTTGGATACGGGTTTTTTTTAGTTTCCGACGTATTCGGATTGTGGGCGGAAAATGACGTTGTCCTGTTGCTGTTCCAAGGCATGTGCGGTCCAGCCGACAATGCGGGCAACGCTGAATGTCGGAGTGAACAGCTGCGTCGGCATGGCAATCGACCGCATGATGGCGGCTGCGTAAAATTCGACATTGGTGTAGAGGGCGCGTCCTGGTTTGCGTTGGTTCAATTGTTCAATGATGCGGGTTTCAGCCGCAACGGCTAAATCCAGCCAGGCGTCTTCGCCTTGCAGTTCCTGGCATTTTTTCCGGAGGATCACGGAACGGGGGTCTTCGGTCCGGTAAACCCGGTGGCCAAAGCCCATGATTTTCTCGCCGCGGTCGAGTTTGTCTGCGATGACTGCATCGATGCGCTCTTCGGTTTCTATTTCATCCAGCAGATCGATTACGCCGGATGGTGCACCGCCGTGAAGCGGGCCTTTCATAGCACCGAGTGCCGAAGTGACTGCAGAGACAAGATCGGATTCGGTGGAGATGGTGACGCGTGCTGCAAATGTCGAGGCATTCATGCCGTGCTCCATGGTCAGCTTCAGGTACGTTTCCAGGGCTTCGGTTTGGGCACTGGTCGGCTCTTGGCCGTTGATCATCCACAAGTAATTGGCGGTATGCCCCAAGTCGTCACGCGGTGCTGCAGGGTCCTGTCCATTTTGAAATCGGTAAAAACAAGCAGTCATGACCGGCAAGGCAGCAGTAAGCGCCACGGCTTGTTCCCGGGAAGGCAAAGCGGTGAAATCCGCATGCGTATAGGCCGACGCCAAGGTGCGCATGGCGTCCATCAGAGGTGTTTCTTTTGGCAAAGCCTGGGCAATCGCGATGATATGTGCAGGGAGCTTCCGGTAGCCAATCATTTGCTGCTGCAACTGTTTCAGCGATTCGGCATCCGGCCATTCCCCGTACCATAGATAATAGGCGGTTTCTTCAAACGAGCGATTTTTAATCACTTCTTCCACCAGTTGGCCGCGATACCGCAACTCTCCTTTGTCTCCATCTACAGAAGCAATAGCTGTCTGAACCGCTACAATTCCTTTCAACCCTTTTTGGAACATAAGAAATTCCTCCTTTTCTTTTAGTTTACCCCCGTGGATTGATAAAAAAAATTAAAGATATATAATTAGAATAATTAAAATTATTAATTGGAATGGGGGATGTCATGGAAGTCCAGTGGTTGAGAACCTTCGTGGACGCAGCGGAAACATTGAATTTCAGAATGACATCGGAGCGGCTGATGATGTCACAGCCCAGTGTTACTGTCCATATCCGTTTATTAGAGGAAAGCTTAGGGCTGCTTCTCTTTATACGCAGCAATAACCGGGTGTCATTGACCGAAGAAGGCCGGCATTTTAAAGAACGGGCCAGCAAAGTGCTGGAACAGCTGGACGACAGTGTCGAAGAACTTCATTCATTTGCGCAGGGCTATCGAAAAAAGTGGATTTTGGCCATTTCCCCTTTGATGGCGGAAACGATTTTGCCTTATGTGCTGAAGTCATTCACAGCTGAGCATCCCCAAGTGGAATTGGTGATCCGCGTGGAGGAATCCGAACAGATTGAAGCTTTGGTGGAAGAGGGAGAAGTATCCGCAGGCATCTCTGCTTTGCCGCCTCACGGGCGCAGTATCGCTCAGCATGTGGTTTATGACGATCCGTTGTTGTTCATCCTGCCGCGGGACGCTTATGACGATGAGACAGGGCCGGCAATTTCCGTCGAGAAGGCGCTTCGGACCACGGTGCTGTTTTCTCACCATCATCCGTTGTTTTGGGAAGAGCTATTGGGGCAGCTGAGGCTTCATGTCCCGGGCCTCCGGACAATGAAAGTGACACAGGCTCACATTGCCAAACGTTTTATTCAGGAAGGGTTGGGTGTTTCCTTTTTGCCGAAATCGATGGTCCGGCGGGAACTGGTGGAAGGACGACTAATGGAAGCCCATTTTGACTTGTTCCCATTGCCGGTAGCATCGACTTACTTTTTAACAAAAAAAATGGGAGAGCTTGAGCAGGATTTTCTGCAGCGGATCCAATCAGTGTATTTTATTTAATAGGGGGAAATCGGCATGATTATAGAATCGGATGGCATTCGTTTGCGGTTGTTGAAAAGAGAGGATTTTGAAGCACTATGGGCTTTGTATACGCCGAAGATCTTCGAATATATGCTCAATAAAGTCGAGGTTTTTGAAGACATGGTGACGTGGCTGGAAGCCGGATTGAACCAGTCAAATGTGCTGATATTTGCGGTGGAAAATCCACTGACGGATGAAATCATCGGCACCACACGCATATATGCAATTGATGAAACCCATAAAAGCTGCGAAATCGGTGCCACTTTTTATGCACAATCGGCGCAGCGGACGCATGTCAATACAGCAGTCAAACGGGCATTGCTCAGTTATTGCTTTGAAGAACGCGGCATGATCCGTGTGCAATTCAAAACAGATGCCGAAAATATCCGGTCGCAGAAAGCGATTGAACGCATCGGCGCTGTAAAAGAAGGTGTCATGCGCAATGAACGCATCCGTTCAACCGGCAAGCCAAGAAATGCCGTGGTTTATTCAATTATCGATAAAGAATGGCCGAAAGTAAAAAAAGACTTAGCAAAAAAAGTGAATAAATATACCTGATTTTGTACAGTTGAGCCATGGAGACCTTAGCGGTTACAATGAATCTATCTTGCTAAGGGGGTATAAAATAATGAATAAATTAAATATAGCTATTATCGGCGTTCCAATGGACCACGGTCAAAATCGCCGTGGTGTCGACATGGGACCAAGCGCTATCCGTTATGCGGGTGTCGTAGAACGCATTGAAGAATTGGGCCATCGCGTAACGGATGAAGGGGACATCCAAATCGGCCAGGCAGACGGCAGCGTTGATACATCAACAAATTTACGCAACTTGACAGTGATCACTGAAGCGACTGAAGCGCTTGGAGATAAAGTATTTGAAGTGGCAGAAGCGGGCAATTTCCCGTTGGTGCTGGGCGGCGACCACAGCATTGCCATCGGCACGCTTTCCGGAATTTCGGAGCGCCACGAAAACCTGGGCGTCATCTGGTATGATGCACACGCAGACATGAACACCAGCGACACGTCGCCATCCGGCAACATCCACGGCATGCCGCTTGCTGCAAGCTTTGGGCATGGCCACGAAAAGCTGACGAACATCCGTGGCTATTCACCAAAAGTGAAACCTGAAAACATTGTCATCATCGGAGCCCGTTCAGTGGATCCCGGTGAGCGCCAATTGATTAAAGAGCATGGCATCCGTGTTTACAGCATGCACGAAATCGATAAAATGGGCATGAATGCGGTTATCGAAGATTCCATCCGTTATTTGAAGGAAGAGCGCAAAACGGACGCAGTCCATTTGTCGCTGGATCTGGATGGCATCGACCCGATGTACACACCAGGCGTCGGGACACCGGTTCCGGGGGGCATCAGTTACCGTGAAAGCCATTTGGCGATGGAAATGCTGTTTGATGCAGATATCATCACTTCTGCTGAATTTGTGGAAGTCAATCCGATTCTGGATGAGAAAAACCGCACAGCTGATGTAGCTGTCGCATTGATCGGCTCTTTATTCGGTGAAAAATTATTGTAATCCAAGACAGGCGAAAGCCTGTTTTTTTTATGCCGTTAAACAGGAAACTTTTCACTTATCAAAAACGTCACAAAATTGGTTGGATTTATTTGGGTATTGTCTGATACGATAGAATAAGGAAAAAATAATTGAAACCTTTAGAGACAACGGACGTATATAAAGTACAGCCGCATAGGCGGAGGGAAATGAGATCATGGATGCGTTAGTCAATAAACGAATAGCTAAAGTATTAAAAGGCGATCAGAACGCATTCGCCGAAATCGTGGAGCTTTACCAAAACCAGCTGTATCAGATCTGCTACCGGATGCTTGGCAACAAGCAGGAAGCGGAAGATATTGCGCAGGAAGCTTTTATGCGGGCTTATGTAAATATCCACACGTTTGACCAGAATCGGAAATTTTCGACATGGCTGTACCGCATCGCCACCAATCTGTGCATCGACCGGATCCGCAAGAAAAAGCCGGATTACCATTTGGATGCTGAAGTGCGCGGGACGGAAGGCTTGAACATGTATTCGAAAATTGCCAATGATGACGAGCTTCCGGAAGAAGAATTAATGCGGATGGAAGTACAGGAGCGGGTACAGTACGAGATAAGTCGCTTGCCAGATAAGTACCGTGCCGCTATTGTATTAAAGTATATTGAAGAATTGCCGCTGGCGGAAATCAGTGAAATCCTTGATTTGCCGTTGGGTACGGTAAAGACGCGTATACACCGAGGAAGAGAAGCTCTTCGCAAGCAATTGAGCAATTTGTAGGAGGCGAGCACGATGAATGCGTGTCCGGAAAATGTGCTTCATCTAATGGACGATTACCTGGATGGGGACATCAGTCAAAACGATGAACGACAACTGAGAGAACACCTGGAGAGTTGCAGCGACTGCAGAAAGCTGTACCAGGAATTAAGCAAAACCATTGCATTTGTCCAAAGTGCATCACATATACAAGCACCAGCCGACTTTGTCCAAAAGACAATGGCGCGGCTGCCGAAAGAAAAACAGCGGGCGGGTGTCCAGCGTTGGTTCAGAAGACATCCGATGCTGGCAGCTGCCGCATTGTTCTGTGTGCTCATGAGTGCCGCGCTGTTCACGAACTTCAACGACGACCAGCAGTTTGCTTTTACCAAGCAGCCGAATCTGGTGGTCGACGGGCAGACCGTCATTGTCCCTGAAGGCGAGAAAGTAGTCGGCGACCTGACTGTGCGCAATGGCGATTTGCGTGTGGAAGGCGAGCTTGAAGGGGACGTCACCATCGTGAACGGCCAGTACATGGCTTCAAGCGGTGTCATTACCGGTGAGATTGAGGAAATCGATCAAGCTTTCGAATGGCTGTGGTACACCATCAAAAATGGCTTTAAGGAAGCAGCTGCTATTTTTGATGCAGACGGCAGCCAAACAGAAGAGTAGAACCCATCCTCCTAAAGGATGGGTTTTTTCTATGAAGGCAAGCCCAATTCACTTATGATATACTGAATGCATATGCAGATGTAGAAAAGCGAGGGTTGCAGATGCCTTTTTTGGAAAATTTAACAGACCAAACACCACTCGAACTTCTAGGGAATATCATAGATATTTTATTAGTTTGGTTCGTTATCTATAAATTGATCACTGTCATCAAAGGAACGAAAGCCGTTCAATTGCTGAAAGGGATCTTTGTCATTATCATTGCGCGCCTCGTAACACAAGCACTCAACCTGGAAACGCTCGGCTGGATTATGCAGCAGGTTCTCGAATGGGGGTTCCTGGCCATCATCATCATTTTCCAACCGGAACTGCGCCGTGCACTTGAACAGCTCGGCCGCGGCAAGCTATTCTCCAGCAGTACCTTGAATGAGGAGTCCGAACGCAACCGGTTGATCGAAGCGATGTCCAAATCCGTCAGCTATATGGCGAAACGGCGAATTGGGGCGTTGATATCGATCGAGCGCGAGACCGGTTTGAGCGAATACATTGAGACGGGCATTCCGATGAACTCGGATATCACGTCTGAACTGATGATCAATTTGTTCATTCCCAATACACCGCTGCACGATGGAGCGGTAATTGTCCAAAAAAACCGGATTGCTGCAGCGGCTTGTTACTTGCCGTTGTCTGAAAGTCCGTTCATTTCAAAAGAGTTGGGAACTCGCCACCGTGCGGCTCTTGGCATCAGTGAAGTGACCGACGCGATCACCATTGTCGTATCGGAAGAAACAGGCGCCATCAGTTTAACAGCGAATGGCGATTTGCACCGCAATTTGTCACTTGAAGACTTCGAAGTAAAGCTGCGCCGGATCTGGTTTGGTGCAGAACAGCAGGAAGTCGCTCCGGCCTGGTGGAATTTGAGGGGGAAAAAGAATGGATAAGATGATGGACAATCGCTGGTTTTTACGGATTACGGCGCTGCTGTTAGCCTTTCTATTATTCTTCTCGGTACAGGCGGAAGACAGTAACACCGGGACGACGGATACCAGCCGCGTTTCGGAAGTGATTGAAGATGTGGAACTTGAGGTATACCATGATAACAGTCTGATGGTCAGCGGTGTACCGAAAACAGCAGATCTGCATTTGAGTGGACCTGTCAGTATTGTTCAGACAGCGCGGCAATTGGAGGACTTCACTTTGTTTGTGGATCTGCGCAATTTGCCCGTGGGAGAGCATCAGGTCCCTATCCAAACGGAAAACCTGTCTGAACAATTAAATATCCGGGTTGATCCGGCGTTCGTCAATGTCGTCATCGAAGAGCGGGTATCGCAGGAATTCCGCATCGATCCGGAAGTGAATGAGCGGATGCTGGCGGAAGGTTTTATCCTGGAAAACGTAACTGTTAAACCGGAAACGGTCACAGTCACAGGTCCGAAAAGCATGATCGACGCCATCAGCTTTGTGAAAGCGACGGTTTCCGGTGAACAGGGAGTGAAGGAGTCCTTTACGACTGCAGCGCGTGTCCGTGTTTTGGCAGAGGATTTGACGAAGCTCGAAAGTGCCGAGATCGAACCGCAGGAAGTTGAAGTGGACGTCGATGTGGTCGAATACAGCAAACTTGTGCCTGTGAGGCTCGAGCCTACTGGAGAAGCCCGTCCAGGCATCACCATCAACGATTGGAATACAGCCACCGAAGAAGTCCGGATTTTTGGTCCGAAAACGGTGGTGGATGAAATCACTGAATATGTCATTGAAGTCGATGCGGCAGACGTGACGGCTGAAGATGACACCTTAGAAGTAGAGCTGGCAATTCCATCTGGAACTTCCGGTGTTTCGCCAGGACAAGTCTCGGTGGAAGCGGAAACGGTGATCGATGAAGATGCATTGCTTCCGGAAGGTTCCGGAGCTTCCGGCAACTGAAGGTATAAAGTATAAAAATGAAAAAAAGCGAAAGCTTAACTAAAAAAATCAGAGTTACATGATTGAAGGAGCGAAAAGCAGAATGGGAAAATATTTTGGGACAGATGGAGTACGGGGAGTTGCCAATAGCGAGCTGACACCTGAATTGGCTTTTAAATTAGGACGAATTGGCGGATACATTTTAACGAAAAGCGCGAAAGACAAGCCGAAAGTGCTGATTGGCCGCGATACACGGATTTCAGGTGAAATGCTGGAAGGTGCATTGGCTGCGGGACTTCTTTCTGTAGGAGCTGAAGTGATGCGACTCGGCGTCATCAGTACACCAGGCGTCTCGTATTTGACGCGTGTCATGAGTGCTGAAGCGGGTGTCATGATTTCCGCTTCACACAACCCGGTGGAAGACAACGGCATCAAATTCTTCGGCTCAGACGGCTTTAAATTGTCCGATGCACAGGAAGCCGAAATTGAAGCGTTGCTCGATAGCGAAGACGACACATTGCCGCGTCCGACTGGAGGCGACCTTGGCAGCATTACGGATTATTTCGAAGGCGGCCAGAAGTACCTTCAGTATTTGAAACAGACAGTCGATGAAGAATTCGACGGCATCCACGTGGCGCTTGATTGTGCGCATGGAGCGACTTCTACACTGGCAACGCATGTATTCGCGGACCTGGATGCAGACATTACATCAATGGGAGCTTCACCGAATGGTTTGAACATCAACGCAGGCGTCGGTTCTACACATCCCGAGAAATTGGCAGAATTGGTTCTTGCGAAAGGCGCAGACATCGGACTTGCTTTTGATGGCGATGGTGACCGTTTGATTGCAGTGGATGAAAAAGGGAATATTGTCGATGGCGATCAGATCATGTATATTTGTGCCAAACATCTTCACTCAGAAGGCCGCTTGAAAAAAGGCACCGTGGTTTCGACGGTCATGAGCAACATGGGCTTCTACAAAGCCTTGGAAACTCATGGCATGAAGAGCAACAAGACTGCTGTCGGTGACCGTTACGTAGTGGAAGAAATGAAGAACAATGATTACAACCTGGGCGGCGAACAATCAGGCCACATCATTTTCCTTGATTACAACACCACAGGCGATGGCTTGTTGACGGGTCTTCAGCTTGTCAACATCATGAAAATTACCGGCAAGAAATTGTCTGAGTTGGCTTCTGAAATGACCATCTATCCGCAAAAACTTGTTAATATTCGAGTGACGGATAAACATGCGGTTACAGACAATGCCAAAGTGGCAGCTGTCATTGCAGAAGTTGAAACAGAAATGGCCGGAAACGGCCGTGTGCTGGTGCGTCCATCCGGTACAGAACCACTGGTGCGTGTCATGGTGGAAGCTGCTTCTGCAGAAGACTGCGAAAACTACGTAGAACGCATCGCAGAAGTTGTGCGCAGCGAAATGGGCTTGAACTAATCGAATGAAATAATAGAGAGGCCGTAAGCATTTTTGCTTGCGGCCTTTCTTTTGTTTAAAGCCCAAAATTAAAATAGTAAAAGGAAGAAGAACCAGTTAACGGAAAAAAATACTGAATTAGACCTAAATAACTATCTGCTTTTATTGACGGGATTGTGTGGAGCCTGTATGATGGTAGAGTCGGTTTACGACCGCACCAAAAGGGGGAAAGAGAGTAGTGCGAGGAAAACAATTATAGCGCCTGTACTGAAGAAATCGGACGGACCAGTCATCTTCAGTAGACGAGGAGAAGGAGTATCGAGATTTCGGCGGATACCTTCCGGCCGTGAAGCCCGGTCGTTATGTCCATTCTTAAAACAGTCGAGTGATCGATTGGACAACAAGGTGGATGGGCTCAAGCAGAAGTGTTTGAAAACTTAGCAAACACTCTATTTGGATTTTAGAAAAACGGAGGAATTAGACTATGTGTGGAATTGTTGGATATATCGGAGAAAATGATTCAAAGGAAATTTTATTGAAAGGCTTGGAGCGCTTGGAATACCGCGGTTACGATTCAGCAGGAATTGCTGTCCGCAACGGCAACGGCGTAACGGTCTTTAAAGAAAAAGGACGCATTGCAGATTTGCGCGGCGTTGTGGAAGAAGAAGTAATGGGCACGACAGGAATCGGCCATACACGCTGGGCAACACACGGCAAGCCGAACCGCGCCAATGCTCACCCGCATCAGAATACATCGGACCGTTTCACGATCGTCCATAACGGCGTAATTGAAAACTACCACCACATCCAACGCGATTACTTGGCAGGAGTGGAAATGGAGTCTGATACGGATACAGAAATCATCGTTCAGCTGATCGGTAAATTTGTGGAAGAAGGCCAAACAACACAGGAAGCTTTCAGCAAAGCTCTTACCTTACTGAAGGGTTCATATGCAATCGCGTTATTGGATGCAGAAGAAGAGCAAACGATTTTTGTTGCGAAAAACAAAAGCCCGTTGCTAGTTGGACTTGGCGAAGATTTCAACGTCATCGCATCAGATGCAATGGCTATGCTTCAATTGACTGACCAGTTTGTTGAATTGATGGATAAGGAAATCGTCATCGTCCGCAAAGACAGCGTGGAAATTTTGACGTTGGAAGGCGAAACTGTAAGCCGTCTGCCTTTCACTGCTGAAATCGACATGAGCGATATCGAAAAAGGGACATACCCGCATTACATGCTGAAAGAAATCGACGAGCAGCCAGCGGTTGTCCGTAAAATTGTTCAAGCTTACCAGGACGAAAACGGCAAATTGACTATCCAACCGGAAATTCTGGAAGCGATGCAAGCTGCAGACCGCATCCACATCATTGCGGCTGGAACAAGCTATCATGCAGGATTGATCGGCAAAGAATACATCGAAAAACTAGCGGGAATTCCGGTTGAAGTGCATGTTTCAAGTGAATTTGGCTATAACATGCCATTGCTGTCGGAAAACCCATTGTTCATCTTCATCTCCCAATCAGGGGAAACAGCGGACAGCCGCCAAGTATTGGTGAAAATCAAAGAGATGGGCCATGCTTCATTGACCATCACGAATGTTGCAGGATCTACATTGTCACGTGAGTCTAACCATACCTTATTGTTGTATGCAGGCCCTGAAATTGCAGTAGCTTCAACGAAAGCTTACACTGCACAATTGGCAGTATTGTCTATTTTGGGTGCAGTAACAGCAGAAGCACGCGGCATCGACATCGGCTTTGACCTGGTTCAGGAATTGGGAATCGTTGCGAATGCCATCCAGGCACAAGTGGATTCGAAAGAAGAAATGGAACAGATTGCTGCAGACTACTTGTCTACAACACGCAATTGCTTCTTTATCGGCCGCGTTATGGATTATTTCGTTGGACTTGAAGGTTCATTGAAATTGAAAGAGATTTCATACATCCAGGCTGAAGGCTTTGCCGGAGGCGAGTTGAAGCACGGCACGATCGCTTTGATCGAAGAAGGCACACCGGTTATCGCACTTGCAACGCAAGAAGCGGTTAACTTGAACATCCGCGGAAACGTCAAAGAAGTAGCGGCACGCGGCGCACATACTTGCATCATTTCAATGGAAGGCTTGCAGGAGGAAGGCGACAGCCTGGTTCTTCCGAAAGTCAACGAATTGTTGTCACCGCTTGTATCGGTTATCCCGATGCAATTGATCAGCTATTACGCAGCGCTTCACCGCGATTGCGACGTGGATAAGCCACGTAACCTGGCGAAATCAGTTACAGTTGAATAAATAAAGTTTTAGATTACCTATGAAAGCACCCCTTCAAAATTGAAGGGGTGTTTTGCTATTTGCCTGAAGCTCCTTTTTCTTTGGAGTTGGGAACATGATTTCAATATACTGCTTTTTATAAATGGACAAAGAATTTACAAAGAATAGCCTTGTATTTTCTAACCCAAACCCTGCCAAATGGTATAATTAGTTCAACATAAAGAAAAAGGTGTGAAATAGATGTCGTCGTTAAATGACTTTTCCCAATACATAAGTGAAAACGCTGAAACTTTATCAGCGGAAGTGGTTGAATCAGTTGTCCAGGAGATGAAGCTGGACATTCCTGAGTGGGAAAAAGAACAGGCTACCCAGATGTACGTGGAGCTGCTTGGATTCTTTGGTAAATTCCTTCGAGAAGACCGTTTTGAAGTTCCAGAATCGTTGATCGAGTGGAGCAAAAAGAATGCCGAAATGCAGGTGGCTTCGGGAGGCAAGATCTCGGAAATCGTCGTTCGTTATCCGGCGACACGGCAGGTCTTTTCAGAGCTCTTCACGCGGCTTAGCCTGAAGTTCGGATTGACGGTCGTGGAAAATGCCAAGGCAACCAGAGACATCAATGCTATCTTGGATGTTAGTTTAAATGAAACCTTCTATGCTTTTGAGCGACTTTCTGAACGCTATCAGGCGGAAACCCAGATGGAACTGCTTAATTTGTCTGCGCCCATCGTTCCGGTTCTTGAAGATGTAGTGGTGTTGCCGCTGATCGGTGTGATTGACAGCTACCGGATTGCTCATATCATGGACAATGTCATTCCAAGAATCGCGGAGAAGAATGTCCAACACGTTATTACGGACTTTTCGGGCGTCTTGACCATCGATGACCAAATTGCACAATCACTTCAGCAAATCGGCAGTACGCTGCAGTTGATGGGGATCCATGTCATCATTGCGGGATTGCGTCCGGACCTTGTCCAGACCATCGTCCACAGCGGAATCGATATGCTGGATACGGACGCCTATGCAACAGTCAAGCAGGCGCTGGAAAGTGTTAAATAACTGAATTGGACAAAGGCGCATCCCCCGTTTATCCGGTGGGATGCGCCTTTGTTTTCATTGGATGGATTTTGCAGCGGGCTGATAAAACTCTTTGATTTTTTCAGGCGGCAACGGCGGGTTAAAGTAATATCCTTGTGCCTGATTGCAGCCTTGTTGTTTTAGGAATTGCAGTTGTTCTGCAGATTCGACACCTTCAGCTATGACATTCAGCTGCAGGTTGTGCGCCATTTGGATGATGGTATCGACAAGTGCCGCGTCTTTTGGATCCGTAGTGAGGTTGCGGGTGAAACACTGGTCGATTTTAAGGGTATCAATCGGAAACAGCTTCAAATAGCGGAGCGATGAATAGCCGGTGCCGAAATCATCAATGGACAGATGAATGCCCATCGCCTTGAGTTTCCCCATTGTTGAGATAGCGCTGGGGGAGTCTTGGATAATGCTTTCAGTCAGCTCCAGTTCCAGGTAACGTGGAGCGAGTCCCGATTCCGACAGTGCGGCCTGAACGGTTTCGGTCAAGTTGCTTTGTGAGAACTGGCGGGAAGAGATATTGACGGCAACCCGGAACTGCGGCAATCCAGCCTTCTGCCAGGCCATGTTTTGCAGGCAAGCCTGCCGCAGAACAAATTCACCAATCAGGATGATGCTGCCGGTTTCTTCTGCAATGGGAATAAATTCAGCAGGCGAGACGTTCCCCCATTTGGGATGTGTCCAGCGAAGCAAAGCCTCCAGCCCCACGGTCTTTTCGGTTTTTAAATCGATTTGTGGCTGATAATGAAGAGAGAATTCACCGCGTTCCAAGCCTTTTTTCAAATCCATGGCCAGTTTGGATTTTCTGGAAACCAATTGATTGGTTTCTTCTGAGAAAAATTGAAAATTGTTTTTGCCATGATCTTTTGCTGAGTATAATGCAATATCTGCATTTTTTATTAACGTCTCTACGTCGTTGCCGTCAGAAGGGAATCTGCTGATGCCGATGGATGGAGTGATAAATAATTCTTCCTGCTGGAAATGGAAAGGTTCTTCAAATAACTCCAAGATCGCTTGTGCATGAGCAGCTGCTTCTGCATCATCGGTATTCGGCAATAATAGGATAAATTCATCTCCACCCAAACGGGAAATGGTGTCATTTTTTCGTGCGATGCTTTGGAAACGCTCAGCTGTTTTAATCAATAATTGATCTCCAGCAGAATGGCCATAGGTGTCGTTGACTATTTTGAAATGGTCCAAATCAATATACAGGAGGGAGAAACTTTGCTTATTTCCATCCGCCTGGTCTAAAGCAGCTTGTATTTGGTCGATGAAAAGACGGCGATTTGCCAAGCCGGTCAAGGAATCCCGGTAAACGAGCGTATTGATCTTGGCTTCCGAATCTTTCCGTTCGGTGATATCGCGGATGATGCTGCTGAAAAATATACACTTATCTGTTTTCCAGGTTCCGAGAGACATTTCAATCGGGAACTCAATGCCGTCTTTGCGGCGGCCAATCAATTCAACCCGCGTGCCGATTACATGTGGGACAGCCGTGTCCAGGTAACGCTTTAACCCTTTCCGGTGTGCCTCCCGTAACGGCTTGGGAATGATGATTTCTAAATTAGAACCCAACGCTTCGTCTTTGCTGTAATGAAATATCGCTTCAGCCCCTGAGTTCCACTGCAGAATAATGCCTTGATGGTCCGCTACGATAATGGCGTCAGTAGTGGATTCGAAGATCGATTCGAATTTCTTTTCCGATTCAGCTGAATTCTCTTTCAGCTGGAGTTTCTGACGCTTCCGCAAACAGGAAAAAAGCAAGGCCGCCAACAAGAGGGGAACCGAAAAAATAACCGCTAGGACAACAGGAGTAAGCTTATCGGTAATTGATAGAATGTCCATAGAGTATACAACGCTTCCTTTTCTTAAGATGGATTAAGGTGAAAACAAACGGCCCGCAAATGGATTGCGCATAAATGGAAATGTCTATCTGTATTGTGTACATATCATATCATAAAAATACAATTCCGATAAATGTAATTAAATTAAGCCTTTGGAATGAGTTGGGGACCGAAAGCAGATAACTTTGCAAATGTTATGTTAAAATAAGAAGTACGTAATTTTAGCCGTCCCGGCAGTTTAGTTTGGACGGAAAAAATTCCGCTATTTTTTTGTCTTTTGTGAATGAAGTTTAAGCTGTTCCCCTCTTCCAGCCTCAGAACGACTCCTTGATATCCACTCACGTACGCGAACGGGAATAGGCCAAGCCTACACGCATTCCCAAAGGACAATGAAAATTGAATAAGAAAGGAATTGATTGGATGAGATCTGAGATTACTGCAGATCAAGAGTTAGTCAAAAAGAAACAAAGCCATGGAGACGAATCAACAGGCGACTATACGTTTGACCGTGTTCCCCGGGAAGAACGTAAAATGGGTTGGTTGAGCATCACCAACATCACATTCGGCATTGCCACTGCTATTTTCTACTTCCAGATGGGAAGCGTCATGGCACTGCAATTCGGAGCCGCCAACGCCATCATTTCTGCCATCTACGCGATTCTCGTCGCAGGCATCCTCGGTACCATCATCGTTTACCTATCGGCCAAGTCCGGTATGAACGTCAATTTATTATCCCGCGGAGGGTTCGGTTACATCGGAGCCTCAATAACCTCCTTAATCTACGCATCGAACTTTATCATGTATTGCGCTTTTGAAGGCATGATCCTGGTCGCTGCAGTCCATGCTTATTTCCCCGCCGTCCCCATGTGGCTTCTGATTATCGGATTCGGTTCAGTGGTAATCCCATTAAACTGGTTCGGCATTAAACAATTGGACAAATTACAAAAATGGTCTTTGCCGGTATTTGCGATTTTCCTGGTTGCGGCAATTTATGTAGCTTTCAACACCACATCAAAATTTGACGGAAATTTCTGGACCTATATGCCTGAAGGCGTGCAAATCGGTGGAACCGCGTTGCTGTTGTGCATCGGGATGCAGCACGGCATCATGGGACTCACTGCGTTGATCGCTTCCGATTACGCACGTTTCCTGAAACCGAAAGATTTGAAAATCGGATCGGTCGCCATCGGCTTTATTCCGCAGATTTTCTGTTTTGGCGTTATGGGCGGACTCGGCATCTGGTTCGGTGTGACACTTGGCGAATCCAACCCGGGTGTCTATATCGTCGTCCTGCTTGGGCTTGGCGGTGTGCTGTTTACGATGCTGACGCAAATCCGCATCAACATCACCAATATCTACAGCAGCTCGCTGTCCCTGTCGAGCTTTTTTGAGAACATGTGCGGCTTTACACCGGGTCGCCGTTTCTGGGTTGTCGTGGCAGGCGTGATCGCCATTGTCTTGATGCTTGGCGGCATCGTGGACCACCTGGATGTCGCGATGACGTTCCAAGGGGTAGCGCTGATGAGTTGGGCATCGATTCTTGTGACGGACGCTTTGGTCGTCAAGAAGTGGCTGAAGATCGGTCCGGGCTATTACGAATCCAGACAGCGAAACTTGTATAAATGGAATCCGGTCGGCGTTGTGTCATTGCTGGTGCCGACTGCACTTGGCACCATCGCAGCCCTTGGCTACATGGGCACTTTCCTGCAAAGCACAGCCGCGTTTTTCGCGTTGATCCTGGCATCGATTTTGACGGTCGTTTTGGCAGTAGCTACAAAAGGGCGCTATTACGTGAAACGGGAAGCGCACGATATTCCAAAAGAAGATTATATTGCCTGAGTAAAAATTCTGCGTTACACTGGTGGCAATAAAACGTATAGTTGTCTATTCCTATTCAGAAAGGATGATCGAGTTGACGACTTCTACGGTCGTGTTATCTATGGCGCGCCGATTCAATGCCAGCGACAAAGCCGTATACGAAGCTTGGACGGATCCGCAACTGATGAAGAAATGGCTGTTTACGACAGAAGACACCAACCAGGTAACCAAGAACTCCTTGCGCGCGGGCGGAAGCTGGGAAATCACCGACCGCCGGGAAGGCACCGATTACCGGGCAGTAGGCGAATACCTCGAACTGAAGCCGCCGCATAAGCTGATGTTCTCTTTCAAGATGCCGCAGTTCAACGACCTGGAAGACCGCATCACGGTATGGATTTCCATGGTGCAGAACGCCTGTGAAATGGCGTTTGTCCAGGAAATCACTGTGCCGCATGAAGAAGGCTGGACGGAAGAAGACATCAAAAAAGCCGGCGAAGACTACAGCAGCCAAAGCCAAGAAGGCTGGAGTTTGATGTTTGAGAATTTGAGGCAGTTGGTGGAAACACCTGAATAGGAAAACCGCAATCTCCCCAAACCGGAGAGATTGCGGTTTTTTTATTTGAAACAGTGCAACCAAAAAATATGGGTAATATTGCATAATGGCATTTAAAAGGATATGATCGACAAGAAATAAAAAAATGTTAAAAAATAACGCAAGAATGACAATGACCCTAAGTTTCAGCTTGTAGACAAAGGAATAGTTATATCTTTTAAAGAATAATTATTCATTTTATCTTATTTACACCAGATCCTACGCTCCAGGCGGACGCTTTCCGCGGGCTCGCGCCGAACTAACTCGGGCTCGGGTCCGAGTGGATTTCGACACTTCGCTATCCCGCAGGAGTCGCCGCCTTGCGCTTCGGATCTTTCAGTCACGTGATGATTCGTTTCATCCGAGCTGTTTTTATGTGACTGGCCAGCCCGGTTGGAGGGATACACTGTTATTCATTTTGAATAGACTTTGTCTACAGTCTACCTAAGTTCATTAGTAAGTTGAACCGCTGAAAAGGCGAACCTACTTTAGCATATCGGAGGAAGTCCATGACCCAAATAACGGATTTGGAATTTAAAGTTCAAGAGCTGGTAACGTTGTTGGAAGCATCCAAGCAATTGAACTCGAATATCGAAATGGAAGAAGTGCTCGAAAACATCCTGTTGCAGATGGTGCAGATTGTAGGAGCAGAAGCAGGGACCTTGTGGGTATTGGACAAGGAACGGCAACAGATCAAGGCGTCTGCAGCTTACGGCCCGTCTGCGTCGGACATCCTCAACATCGAACTGGAACTGGATGAAGGCATTGTGGGAAAAGTAATCCGGACGGGTGAAGCCCAGCTGATCGAACATGTAGCATCCAATCCCGACTGGACAGACCGTGTGGATCATTCAAGCGGATTCGTGACCAAGTCAATGATCACCGTTCCATTAACGGTCAAAGGAAATGTGCTTGGCGCTTTGCAGCTGCTGAACAAAAAAGACATCGCCTTTTTCTCCGAACAGGACATCCGCCTGGCCGTGGCGCTCGCCAATCAATCCGCATTGGCGCTCCATAACAGCCAGATGTACGACGAACTGCAGCGCATGCTGCTGAGCATGATCCGGACGCTGGCAAAAGTGCTGGACGCGCGCGACCCTTATACCGCCGGACATTCGGAGCGCGTAGCGAAATACTCGCTGTGGATCGCCCAGAAGCTCGAGTTCGATGCGCATACTTGCGAAGAATTGTATAAAGCAGCGTTGCTTCACGACATCGGAAAGATTGGTATCGCAGACGATATCCTCCGGAAACCTGACCGGCTAACAAATGAAGAGTATGAAGCGATTAAACAGCACACGGTAATCGGAGCGGACATCCTGTCCAATATGGAGCCGAAAGACGCGGTGGCGCATGCCATGGAAACCGCGCTGTCCCATCATGAACGGCTGGACGGCACTGGCTACCCGCATGGACTGCCAGGAGATGACATTCCCTTATTTGCACGGATTGTCGGTGTGGCAGATGCTTTTGATGCCATGACCACGGCGCGTTCCTACAGCGAAGGCTTGTCTTTCCGCTTGGGTGCAGAAGAATTGATCCGCTGCAGAGGCACGCTGTTCGACAGCGAAGCCGTAGATGCTTTTACGGCAATTCTTGCCGACTGTGATTATGAATTGGAACGTTATGAGAAATAGGAAAGAGGCTGTCGGCTATGAGCCAGTTTGATTACTTATTGATTGCCCACTTGATCGGCGATTTTCTGCTGCAGACCGGCTGGATGGCGAAACACAAAGCCAGCAAATGGCTGCCTCTATTAACACATGTCTCTATTTACACGGCGGTCATTGCGCTGTTCGGCCATTTCTCAGGAGGCTTGTCCTTTGCGGCAGTGGCCATCGTTTTTATCGGCCATATTATTCTGGACCGGAAAACCTTTGTTTTATTTTGGGTGGAGCGGGTCCAGACGGCTAAAGGGCCGGAGAAGGTTTGGCTGTCGATCATGGCTGACCAGATTTTCCATATTATTTTGCTGGCTGTTGCCGTAGCGATTTCTTAGGAGTGAAGACCATGAAGCCCAAAACCTATGTGCTTGAAAAAGAATATGCAGTAGACCGGAAAACCGCTTGGCAGCTGCTCGCAGACAATAACCGCATGAACCTCTACATCGGTTTGTTTCCGGTAAGCTTCAGTCCGGCAAAACAAGACGGCGCGGAAGTGTTTTACCGGGAAGCCCATGCCAAAGTGCTGGGGCTTGTGCCGATTTCGTGGCAGGAGTTTCCGTTCCAGTGGCAGGAAAACGACAGCTATACCGTTGAACGCCGCTACCTGACAGGTCCGCTCAAGCATTACACCTTGAAAGTGGAGCTGTTCGACAATGGAAATAAAGGGACGCGGGTCAAGCTGACGGCTGATTTTACGCCGCTTAATCCTTTAGGATATGCTGCTATTTGGGCGACCGGCCTGCCGGCTATCAAAAAGATCATGCGTTATTTGGACGATTATTTGGCGTCGGATGCAAAAAACGTTTTGGAAGCGCCGCAAAAACCGGCAACCGTCAAAATCAACCTGCTGGAACTGGACCGGTTGTCGGCCTTGCTTGCCAAGTCACCTGTCGATGGCAGCTATGTCGAACGGCTGCACCAGTATTTAGCCGGGAAAGGCGACCATGACGTCGCGCAGATCGAACCGATTCAACTGGCGAAGCTGTGGAACGCCGATTTGGATGATACCTTGCGCGTGTTGCTTTATGCCACAAAAGCGGGCTTGCTGAACTTGAGCTGGAACGTCATCTGTCCGAATTGCCGGGTGTCGAAAGTCGAGCACAGTTCATTGGCGCAGCTGGAGCAGGAATTTCATTGCAACCTGTGCGGCGTCAATTACGATGCCAATTTCGATCAATTTGTCGAGCTGAACTTCTCGGTGCATCCAAGCATACGCCAAGCCTATGCCGAAGTGTATTGCATCGGAGGGCCGATGATCACGCCGCATGTCAAAGCGCAACAGGTGATCCAACAAGGCAAAACTGCTTGGTTTGTGATTCCGGAAGGCGAAGATGCGCTGCGTTTTCGGGTGTTGCAAGCGAATGACAGAGTCATTGTAGATAGTCATACCGAAGTGGGTTCGCTGGATTATTCCGATGCGGGCTGGTCACAGGATTCGGTATCAGGCTCTTGTGAAGTCTCCATCACAAACTCAAGTTCAATGGATATTGTCGTCGCCTTGGAGCATGCTGATTGGAACAAACAGGCGGTGACAGCTGCCAAAGTGACGGCGATGCAGGAGTTCAGGGACCTGTTTTCTTCAGAAGTGCTGTCGCCCGGCCAGAAAATCGGCATCGATCATGTGACGATCCTCTTTACGGATTTAAAAGGCTCGACTTTACTGTATGAAACGGTGGGGGATTCGAACGCTTATGGCCAGGTGCGCAATCATTTTGATTTCCTGACCGGACACATCGCGCGAAATTCAGGCAGCGTCGTAAAAACGATCGGCGACGCCGTCATGGCGATATTCAATAAACCGGAAGACGGATTGAAGGCGGCGTTGGCCATTCAGAAAAACCTGGCAGCGTTCAATGACACAGCGAATGAAGACCTGGTGCTGCGCCTCGGTTTGTACAGCGGAGCGGCCATCGCCGTCAATTCCAATGACCGCCTTGATTACTTCGGACGGACCGTCAACCTTGCTGCTCGTATCCAGGGACAGGGCGAAGGCAATGACATCGTCATCAGCCGTGAGGTATTGGCGCAGCCGATGTCGGCGGAATTATTGTCGACTGCTGGTGTGGAGCTGGAGGAGTTTTCGGCTGCCTTGAAAGGCATTGATGGAGCGGTGGAGTTGGTAAGAGTCCGGTTAAGGGAAGAGTTGTTGATTGAAGAGCAGACGGGTTGAACGGTTTCCAATAGCTGGAGCTAATTAAAAATAGTTTGTTAATAAATGCCTGTTGAGATATCTTTATCTTAAGAGGCATTTTTTTGTTATGGAAAGGGAGTTGGGCATGAAAGTTCAAACAGAACAATTCGGTGAAGTGGAACTGGCAGAAGAACGTGTCATCACGTTTGATAGAGGAATTCCAGGATTTGATGAATATAAAAAGTATGTGTTGCTGCCGGCAGATGCAGAAGAGGAATCGCCATTCTTTTTCCTGCAGTCAGTAGATACGATGGAAGTCAGCTTCTTTCTGGTCGATCCGTTTACGTTTTTCCAGGATTACGACATCAAATTGGAAGAGCAGATGGTGGAGCGGCTGCAGCTGGAAGATCCGTCAGATGCTATTGTATTAACGACGGTGACAGTTAAAGACGACATCAGCGGAGCGACAACCAATTTGAAAGCGCCGTTGGTCATCAACAATAAGAAGCAAAGCGGTATGCAGATTGTACTGAACAACAAAGACTACCAGATCAAGCAGGCTTTATTCCAGAGCGGTGACACCGCTGCAAGGCAGGTGTAAAGAATGTTAGTACTGGGACGAAAAAAAGGCGAAACGATCATCATCAACGACGACATTGAAATCACGGTGACCTCTATAGAAGGGGACATGGTGCGCCTCGGCATCAACGCGCCGAAGCAAGTGATCATCCACCGGAAAGAAGTGTACCTCGAGATTCAGGAAGAGAATAGGCAAGCAACTTCGAATATCATCAACTTGAGTGATTTTTTGAGCATGAAGAAGAAATAGAGCGAGAGCCTGCAGAATTTGCAGGCTTTTTAATTGGTTTGAAAAGAAAAAAGAAAAACTTTCAAAAAACGCTAAACATTTATGAAACCCCTCCGATATAACTACTGTAAGGCAGTTCAAAAGGATTTGGGCGCTTGCAAAAAAAACAAAAAACATTACACGGAGGTAATACACAATGATCATCAACCACAATATCGCAGCACTTAACACACACAGACAAATGGGCTCAGCTCAAAGCGCACAAATGGACAGCATGGAGAAATTGTCTTCTGGTCTTCGCATTAACAGTGCAAAAGATGATGCAGCAGGTCTTACAATTTCTGAAAAGATGCGCGGACAAATTCGCGGGTTAGAGCAAGCTTCGACGAACGCACAAGATGGAATTTCGTTGATTCAAACTGCTGAGGGTACATTGAATGAAACTCAGGATATTCTTCAGCGTATGCGTGAACTAGCAGTTCAATCTGCCAACGATACAAACACAGATACAGATCGTAACGAAATCCAAAAAGAAGTAACTGAATTAGCTTCTGAAATCACAAGAATCGGTAATGATACTGCATTCAATACTAAAGATTTGTTAAACGGCGAATTTAAAGCTACTTTCCAAATTGGTGCAAACTCGGGTCAAAATCTTTCTATCTCAATCGGTGATATGCGTTCAGAAGCTCTTGGAGTTGGTACTAACTACACTGCAAATGCAACTGGAACTGAAATTGCGTATAAAGATGCTGAAGGAGCTGACGCTACAGCTACTTGGCAAGATGCTGTAAAAGCAGCACCGGCAGTAGCAGCAGTAGCAGCAAGCGATGGACCAGATGGTATAGCAGGAAATGCAGATGATATAGCAGCAGTAGCAGCAGTAGATGCAGTAGAGGCTTCAGCAGCTGGTTATTACAATGGTACTGATCTTGTAGTAGCAGCAGATGCTCAATTTGCAGCAAATGCTACTGGTGTAGCAGGAATTGACGTTTCTTCACAAACAAATGCTGATAAAGCAATCACAACAATCAACAATGCAATCGAATCAGTTTCTTCTGAGCGTTCTAAACTTGGTGCAAGCCAAAACCGTTTAGATCACACAATCAACAACCTGAACACATCTTCTGAAAACCTAACAGCTGCGGAATCAAGAATCCGTGACGTTGATATGGCGAAAGAAATGATGGAACAAACAAAGAACTCGATTCTTGCACAAGCATCACAAGCAATGCTAGCTCAATCCAATCAAATGACTCAATCAGTTTTACAACTGTTGAGATAATTGATTCTAGGGCGTCTAACCGGGTAACGGGTTAGAGTATAACTGGGTGAATTGCTGGAACTTCCTAAAGCCCCATCAACCACAACGTAACTGGAAACGGTCGGCGTGACGGTTTGAAAATGATGAGGATGGACCAATGGATAATCAGCAGCCAAGCTCCTGTGAGGAAACTCTGGGGAAGGTTCAACGACTAGGATAGACCGTCTAAGGCGAAAGCTATGGCGATGAAATCCGTAGGGTGGCAAGCGACATTCGAAGTGCCCAGCCCCTCTAAATAGAGGGTGAAGATATAGTCTATTCTATGATCGAAAGACATAGCGGCAAAGCAGGCCAACCAAGCACCACAGCAAGTACTACAATTGCTGCGTTAATCTTAAAAATGAGAAGGAGCCTAATTTTAGGCTCCTTTTTTCATAAGGAGGCAATCTAATGGATATCGCCGCATTATCAATGGCCTTAAGCCAGATGAACGTCCGGACTGAAGCGAACGTATCGATTATGAAGAAGACAATAGATCAGGCAGAAACAAACGGTCGAGATGTTGTGAAGATGCTGGAGCAGTCTGTTCAGCCTCATATTGGAAGTTCTCTTGATATAAAAATCTAAAAAGGAAAAAGATCTCATACTTTGAGATCTTTTTTTAATCCGGCAATATATACTCACTGTTATTCTTTCGCAGCTCAGCCCATTTATAGACAACGGACCAGTACGGCCGGTTCAAGTGAGCTGCAATTTCTTTATCGGTTCGGCCTTCTCTTTTCATTTTGCATAATACCTCGCATTCTTCCTCGGTATAATTTTTCTTTCGATCAGACGAACTGACAATTACTTCGTATCCTGGATAAGATTCTTGATATCTCTTAACTTCCTGCGAAAAACGGAATTCCCAATCTGTTTTGTGATACATAGAAGGGCAATCTCTAGATACTTCGCCAACTATTTTCAGGAACTTCATTGTTTCACAGACTTTTGTTGTTTTTAATATATAACCAAACCCATCTGATCTCTTACTGGTGTTAACTTCTACTGAAAATTGAGTGTGGATATGCAATTTTAGTTTGCATAGGTCTTCTAAAGAAAGACATTGCAAGTAAAGATAGATATGCGGCGTTAAATAAATAGTTTTTTTCAAGTGATTCTTACTAACCGATATAGACAGCGAACCGTCATCTAAAAATAAAGTTGTCAGAAACAATGGGGACTTGCACAGTTTCAGCATTTCTAGAGAAACAATTTTATCGCCGTTTGAATTATAAAAATGATTAAACATTTGTGTTAAAAGAGGCAAGGAGGGAGAGACTAGGAAAGAACAAGATTTATTAAAATAAAAAGTGGGCGGTAGTAGATTCAATTTCCAAATACGGTAATCTAATTGTTGGATACTGAAATGCTCCCTATAGCTATTATTTTTTCGACGAGATCCTGGATACCTCTTAGTGATTTCTCCATCTCCTAATATACTAGCGATTAAGACATTTTGTTCGTCTGATGTTAGAACATGTAAGTCCATAGTGACCCTCCTTTAATTAAGAGCATATGTTCTTTTTTAATATACTATGAAGTAGTTGTAATTGTCTAATTACTGTCGCATTAATTTAATTCAAGTTTAAAAATAAACTTTCTCTCCCACAATTATCCTATTCTTTTTTCCTTCGTTATCTTGTAAACTAAACAAGATTAACTCAAGCAAGGGGTGTGAGAACCGCATGACCAGTCCGATTTCTAATAATTTTCTTTTATATAATACAATCGCTTCGATGGCGAAGTCGATGCCCGCTTTAGGCAAGGCCGACAATGGCGCTAATTCCGTCGGCAGTTCGACGAGTCCGAGTACGTTTTTTGCAATGTTGATGAACGCAATGATGGAAAGTATGGAACAAACGAATACCGGGACCGGGACGGCTCCGCAAACAGGCGTTCAGGCTGCTGCGCCATCTTTGACTACACCGTTAACGGCGCCACTCGCGAATTCTTACAATCCGGCGATTACGATTCCGCCGATCGATAAGAAAGAAGTACCGACTGCTGCGACGGATACGAGTGATTTGAAGTTCAAGCCGACGCAATTTATCAAGCTGGACAATACACTGGAAGGCAAGTTGGGCGGAACAGCTGCTCACTTTATCAACGCTGGAAAGAAATACGACCTGGATCCGAATTTATTATCAGCCATCGCCATCCATGAAACCGGCAATGGTTCATCACGTGCGGTCAATGATAAGAATAATGTCGCCGGCATGATGGGCAAGAACGGCCTGCGGAGCTATGCTTCTGTAGAAGACAGCATTTTCGACATGGCCCGCAACCTGCGCCAAAATTATTTGAATGAAGGCAAAGACACCATCGCGAAGATCGGGGCGAAATACGCGCCGGTTGGAGCCGCTAACGATCCAACCGGGTTAAATAACCACTGGACAAAAGGCGTCAGCAATCATTATTCCAAACTCACATAAGATAAGGCAGGCTCTTTACGGGCTTGTCTTATTTTTTTTGATTTAATGCTAAAAAAATCTGCTTTTCTGCCGATAACTAATATAGAGAACCATTTAGCGAGTTTAACCAATTAGGAGAGTGTCCATTATGGAAGTAACCAATACATCAATACCGCATTTTCCGAAAGTCAATGAGGTGGATCCAGTAGTCTCAAAGGAGACAGCTGGTGCTGGAAAAACCAACAGCGAAAACTTAGAAAAACCTATTACTAAGGAAGCAATCATAGATAAAGTGGACAGCATGAACAAATTTTTAGAGCCAACATCGACAAACGTGAAATTTCAGCTGCATGAAGAGCTGGAAGTTTATTATGTGCAAGTCATTGATTCCAAAACTGACGAAGTTTTAAGGGAGATTCCTAACAGGAAGTTTCTGGATATGTATGCTTCGCTGGATGATTTAGCAGGCTTGATGATGGACGAGAAACGATAAGAAGGGAGTGAAAACCCAATGCGCGTTGGCGGATTAGCATCGGGCATGGATACCGACTCAATCGTCAAAGACATGATGAAGATCCAAAAGATGCCTTTAGATAAATTAATGCAGCAAAAAACGTTTACCGAATGGCAGCAAGAAGCAACTCGCGATACGAACCTGTCCATGACGAACCTGCGCACAAGCGCCAGTAACTTACGTCTGCAATCGTCATTCAACTCTTATAGCGCCACGTCGCCGACTCCAAACAGCTTCACGGTTGCGACAACAGCGAATGCGATGAGCGGATCGTATCAAGTACAGGTAATAAGTGTGGCGAGTGCAGCGAAGTTGAATTCAGCTAACTCAGTTACAAATTCAGCAGGTACTGCGGCAAAATCAACAGACCAAATCGGTGTAGCCGGAAGAATCACCATAGGCGACATAAGTATCGATGTGGCGAGCACCGATACCTTTGCGGACGTAGCCAAAAATCTACAGGACAAAACAGCAGCTTCAGTTCCAGCGTTACGGGCCAGCTTTGACAACACGACTTCCCGATTTTTCATCGCGACAAAAGGGATGGGCAGTGAACAAGCTTTTACAATGGAGTTTAAGAATGCAGATGGAACAGCAGAAAATACAGACTTAGCTGCAAAAATTGTCAATAATGGCAGTGCTACAGCAACGGCCGATGGAGCCGCCGATGGATCAATCAAGTTCGATGGCATTGACATTACAGGATTGAAAACTAATCAAACGACCGTCAATGGATTAACGATTAATCTATTACAGACTTCTGAGACAGCATCCACCATCAACGTCCAATCCAACCCGGAAAAACCACTGGCGATGATCAAAGACTTTGTCGACAAATACAACGAAACCATCGAAAACCTGCAGAAGCAGCTGGTCGAAAAGCGCTACCCGGATTTCCAGCCTTTGTCTGACGAACAGAAAAAAGACATGACGGAAAAGGAAATCGAATTATGGGAAGACAAAGCACGGAGTGGTTTATTGCGCAATGACCCCGTATTGAAATCCGCCATGCAGGACTTGCGGAGAGCTTTTATGGACAGTGTAACCGGTCTTGCGGAAGGCAATATCAATCATTTATCGCAAATTGGCATCAACACCGGATCGTATACAGAAGGTGGTAAATTATTCATTGATGAAAAGAAATTGAGCGAAGCGCTTACCAATAAACCCGATGAAGTAATGGCGCTTTTCACCACACGTGATGCAGCGGGGAATGGTGTCGGTGCAAGAGTCTATGACACATTGAACAACATCGTCAAAAATCTCAGCGAAAAAGCTGGCAGTTCTTCAAGCTCGGTCGATAACAGTACATTGTCCAAAAAGATCAAACAGATGAACGATGAAATCAGCCGCTGGCAGGACCGTCTGACACGTGTTGAGGACCGCTACTGGAAGCAGTTCACTGCAATGGAGAAGGCGTTAAGCCAAATGAACTCACAAAGCGCCTGGATGCAGCAGAACCTGTTTGGAGGTGCGTAATGAACAGCGCGAAATCGATCATGCATGCATTTCTGAAACAGACACAGGAACTTTATGAAAGAGCGCAAACTATCCATTCCCGCATGGAAGCCAATGAAGAAGGAACAGTCGAAGCTCTTGAAACCTTATTCTTCCGGCGGCAGGAATCGATTAAGCAATTGGAAACGTTTATGAGGCAAAAAAACTTTCAATGGACTACAGAAGAACACTTCATCATCGAGCAAGTAAAAGAAAGTGACCAGCAGCTCCAACAATTGCTTAATAACCTTCATTTTGCCTTCCTGACGCAGATCAAACGCATTGCCCAAACAAAAGAAGTATCGAAAAAATACAACGGTGCTTATCAAACGATGGCCACCGGCGGTTCATTTATAGACAAGCGCAACTAAAAGCAAGGGGGAATTATTTACATGGCAACGATTAATCCTTACCAGACTTACCAGCAAAACTCAGTACTGACCGCATCACCGCAGGAGCTGACGTTAATGCTTTACAACGGCAGCCTGAAATTCATGAAAATGGCAAAGCGTGCGATGGCCGAAAAGAAATTCGAAGAAAAAAACACCAATATCATCAAAGCCCAAAACATCGTTCAAGAACTTCGCATCACTTTGGATTTGGAGATCGAAATGTCAGCCGCTCTTGCCCAGATGTACGAATACATGTACACCCGCCTGATGGATGCCAACATGAAAAACGACATAACAGCCCTGGAAGAAGTGGAAACACTCATGGCTGACATGCGCAACACCTGGAAACAGGCGATGGTTTTAGCAAAAAAATAATTAATTTAACCAAATTTACTGATCAAACGATCTCACCAGTAGATATAAAAATTGTGGAAGACTTGGAGTTACTTATAGCTCAACAATTTTTTTAGCGCCGGCGCGTCCACGGGCTAGGCGAAGCAAGAAGACGGGCGTATTTTGCCCGGCTTCTTGCGGGAGCCATGCCCAAAGCGTCCGAAGCGATGTGCAACAGGTAATTTTTTAGTATGTATATAAATGAAATGAGGTATGAACGTGGATAAGACATCATGGATAGGGGTCATCATGGGATTTGCGGTGCTGGTTGGCGGAATGATCCTGAAGGGATCAAGCCCGATCGCATTATACAATCCTGCGGCGTTGGTAATCATTTTTGCTGGAACCATCGCCTGTATCCTCGTTGCCTTCCCAATGGATGAAGTAAAGAAAATCCCTAGTTTGTTCAAAGTGATTTTCAGAAACGAGAAAACGGTCTCCATCAAAGAAATGATTCCCATGTTCACTGGATGGGCGATGTTGGCGAGAAAACAAGGTTTGCTGGCACTGGAAGAAAAAGCGGAAGAAGTGGAAGATCCGTTTTTGCAGCGTGGATTGAAAATGGTCGTCGATGGCCAATCACAGGAACATATTCGTGATTTGATGGAAGAAGAAATCGCCGCCATGGAAGATCGCCATGAATTGGGTGCGAAAATCTTTGCGCAAGCTGGAACCTATGCACCGACACTCGGTGTATTGGGTGCCGTGATTGGACTCGTTGCCGCACTTGGCCATTTGGACGACGTGGCGCTGCTCGGAAAATCGATTTCCGCAGCCTTTATCGCTACCTTGTTCGGGATTTTCTCAGGCTATGTATTATGGCATCCATTTGCCAACAAGCTGAAGCGGAAATCCGAACAGGAAGCCAAAATGAAAATGATTATGCTCGAAGGCTTGCTAGCTGTTCAGGAAGGTTTGCCTGTCCGGACAGTAGAAGAGAAATTATTGACTTATTTGCCGGCGAAAGACCGTGTGCTCGACTCTGAAGAAGGAAGCGGTGTTCCACTTGAAGCGCAAAAAGAAGCATGAAGAACACGTTGATGAAGCCTGGCTATTGCCTTATGCAGATATCTTAACGTTATTGTTGGCGTTATTTATCGTCCTCTTTGCAGCGAGCGAAGTGGATTCAAAGAAATTCCAGGCGATTTCCAGTTCGTTCAATAGCGAATTGCAGGGCGGCACCGGAATCCTGGATCAGGAAGCGCCGGTCGAAAGCTTAGATCCATCGACGACCGCTAAGTTGAACGAGGATCTGCCATCGGGTGAAAGCGAAGAAGAAATCCTGGCTGCTAAAGACCAGCAGGAATTAGAGGATTTTCAGACAAAGATTGAAGCGTATATCGATGAAAAAGGGCTATCGCCTCGCCTGCAAACCGAGATGACTGTAAAAGGATTGATGATTACCATTAAAGAAGGGGTTTTATTCGAATCGGGCAGTGCTGATATTATTGGCGGTTCACAGACCATTGCGGATGAGATTTCGAATCTGCTGGTTTCCGATCCGCCACGGATGATTTTCATTGAAGGGCATACCGACAATATTCCGGCAGGAACAAAAGAATATCCGACGAATTGGGAATTGAGTTCTGCACGCGCCATTAATTTCATGAAAATCCTGTTGGAGAACGACAAGTTAGATCCGGAAAAATTCAGTGCGACCGGCTACAGTGAATACCATCCGATTGCCACAAACGATACGCCTGAAGGACGGACAGAAAACCGCCGTGTCGAAGTGTTGATCTCACCTTACGAAAAAGAAACCGAAGAATAAGAGGTGCACCATGGGGAAATTGGGGAAATTAGAGAAAATAATCGCCATTGTCATTATCGCGACTATTGTCGGCGGAGGCGCCGCATTTTATGTGGGGCAAAAAGATGCTGAAGCGGAAGTGGACAAGCCGCTCAGCGCTGAAGAAGTGGAAAAATTGAGCGTTGCCACCGATATCATTACAACCAACTTGGCATCTCCCGGAAGTTATGGCATTGTCCAATTCAATATTTTGTTAAGTGATAAAGACACAAAAAAAGAAGCGGAAAAACGGACCGCTGAAGTGCGTGCTGCGGTTATCGCAACAGTTGCAAGCTTCGAGAAAGACGAACTGATCGGTGAAAATGGGATTGAAACGCTCGAAACCGAGCTTGCCGCCCGTTTAGCTGAAGTTTTTCAAAAAGGTACTGTCGACCGGGTGCTGGTGACAGAATTTAAAGTGCAATAAGAAGATTTCTTTAAATAAAAGAGAAATAAATTGAAATTACCACTAAACTTTTCGTGGAAACTACCGATAATAAATCTATAGAGAAGATCAGGTGAATGATATGGGAGCAAATCAGCTGGATAATTGCCGGATTTGCGGTACATTATACCTTAAAGACCACACGGATTACTGTTTGGACTGCTACAAGGATATCGAGCAGGAATTCAAGACAGTGAACGAATTTTTAAAAATTGAAAGCAATCGCTTTGCGAATATTCGAGAAACCAGCCAATCCACAACTGTATCTGTTAAGCGGATTACCGATTTTATTCGCGATGGACGCATCTACGCGGATGACTTCCCGAATTTGGGTTATCCGTGCAAACATTGTGGTACAGAGATTAAGAAACAAATCCTATGCGATGACTGTTACACTGAGTTTGCGGCGGAAATCGATGCGACATTGAAAAACGATGAGTTTTTGCAAGCTATCGGCAGAAAACGGGAAAGGCCGAAGATCAATGCGCAATACTGGCAAGCACGAAAATAAAAAACTTAAACTAAAGGGCGGTGAAGGAATGAATATTGATAAAACGAATGCTTCTTCCTTTATTCAATCTTATCAAAAAATGCAGGTGACTCCGGCAGCTAAGACGAAGCCGCTGCAAAAAGAGGACGAATTGCAGATTTCAAACCAGGCTAAGGCTATGTTTGAAAAAAACGCCAGCGTCGATATTGAAAGACAGGAAAAGATCAAGATGCTAAAAGCGCAAGTCCAATCCGGTGAATACGAAGTCAACAGCGACAAAGTAGCCGAACAAGTTTTTAAATTCTGGTTTGATAAGTAAGTGGAAAACATGAAAAAGGAGGGTATCGGATGCTGAATTTAGTAGTCAATACGCTGGATGAATTGATCAGTATACAAAAACAGCTTATCCGTTATGCCGAACGCAAGCAGACTGTGTTGATCGAACGAAAAGTCGATGAACTGACGGAGCTTGTGAAAGAAGAAGCAAAGCTGGTCAAACAGCTTAGCCAATTGGAAGACGAACGGCAACTGCTTGTGGCCGACGTATTGGAAGAGCATCCGGGTCTGACATTCAGCCAGTTTGCGGAACAGATTCCAGATGAACAAGTGAGACAAGAGCTGCATTTACAATTGAAAACCTTACAAATGCTTTTAACAGAGCTTCAGGCGAAAAACAAAAGCAATGAAAAAATCCTGGAAGACTCAATGAGCTTTGTTCAACATATGATCACCCAAGTAACAAAATCAAAACAACAGCAATTTAACTACCAATCGCCGGCAGGGCAGCAGAAACCACAAACAACCAATCAAGGCTTTTTCGATACAAGAGCCTGAAGGTTGCAGGAAAGCAGGGAAAACAATGGTCTCATCATTTCACGGTTTGGAATTAGGGAAGCGCGGATTGTCCGTTGGGCAGGCAAGCATTTCAACAACTGGCCAAAACATTGCCAACGTCAATACGAAAGGCTACTCACGCCAGCAGGTGAATTCAAGCGCTTCGCCATCTTTGGACGTTTGGACCAGCCAAGGTGCGAATACTGGCCAACTTGGAACCGGCGTTAACCTTGATTCGATCACCCGTGTAAGAGACTTTTTTTTGGATCAGCAATTCCGGGATCATTCAGAAACTCTTGGCCAGTGGCAGGCAAAGCAGACGACATTGGACCGTTTGGAAACCATCGTCAACGAACCGAGCGACAGCGGCTTGAATACTGCGATGGACGGACTGAAAAATGCGTGGCAGGATTTGGCCAATGAGCCGGACAGCCTGTCTGCACAGGCAGTAGTGAAAGAACGTGCGCAAGGCTTTATCGAAGTGGCCCAGTCGATGAACAAGTCGATGGACAATTTGAACAGTGAACTGTTGCAGCAGTCGCAGCAGACCGTTGAAGAAGCAAATGCCTATTTAAAACAGATAGCAGACTTAAATAAAAGCATCGTCCGCGACGGCAACCAGTCAAATGATTTAAAGGACAAACGGGATGCGTTGGTGGAAGAACTATCGACTTTGATGTCCATCAAAGTCGATGAAAAATCGAATGGCAGCTATTCCATCAGCCTTGCTTCCAACAACCAGCCATTGGTCAGCGGTGAAGAAGTTTCTGAAATCGATGACAAAGCCGGTGCTGAGGGAAATAAAGTATATGGTGGTAAATTAGCCGGACTGAGCGAGTCAATGGACATTGCAAAAGATTATCAAGCGAACCTGAACAAAGTGGTTGCTGATTTTGCGTCAGCCAACAGCATGTCCGCAACCGGTGGGAAGGATCAGGCTTTATTCATCGGCAATGCGGCAGAATTCAAGCTTTCGGAGTTGAAAGTCAATTACGCAGCTGACCCTTTAAAGCAGCCAGCTGGAACAGGAAAAACATCCGAAGCGGCGCAAAGCGATTTCCGTAAACTGGTCAGCCAGCTTGGTGCGCAAAGCCAGGCAGCGGTCAACTCTGTAAGCAATCACGGTGCAGCTCTTCAAGCGACGGAAAACCGCAGGCAGTCCGTAACCGGTGTTTCCCTTGATGAGGAAATGGCCAATTTGATCAAATATCAGCATTCATACAATGCGGCAGCACGGTTAGTATCAATGACAGATCAGATGCTGGATACCATCATCAACCGTATGGCCGCCCGTTAAGTAGAGGGGGAAGCAAGATGAGAGTGACACAGCAGATGCTCAACCAAAATTCGATCCGCAACATGAATCAGAACTTGAGCCGTTTTGAAAAAATCAATAATCAGGTGTCGACAGGAAAATTGCTTCACCGGCCATCGGATGATCCAAATGGAGTCAGCCAAGCAATGAACTTGAAAAGTTCACTTGCTGCCAATGCACAAGCTGAACGCAATACCAGCGAAGCGAAGTTATGGATGGATGAAACCGACCAAAATATCGGTTCCATGGTGGATGTCGTGCAGCGGGTTCGCGAGCTCGCCGTACAGGGCAATAACGGCACTTTATCCGAACATGACCGTACAGTGATTTCCAAAGAAGTGGAAGAATTGACGGAGCAGATGCGCCAATTGGCGAATGCCAAGATTAATGGAAAGTCGTTGTTCAATGGCCAAAAAACCAGCGAAATTCCTTTCCCTGAAAAAGGAAACTATGCTTTTGACAGCAACGGACTGAGCGCAAAAGTGGTTAACGTCGGAGAAGGCATCAGTATCCAATCCAGTGTCTTACCGGATGACTTGTTTGGATCAGCGACAGACGACAACAATCTCTTCAAAACATTAGAAAGCATGCATGCTTCTCTGCAGGCTGGAACTTCCATTGATTTGGAGAAGATCGATAAAGGAATAGAGCGGTTGTTGACAGCCGCTGCTGAAAACGGCGCTCGCCAAAACCGTGTGGAAGCCGTAGAAAATCGGATGCTCGACAGCAACCTGCAATTGAAAACGATGCTGTCAAATGTTGAAGACATCGACTACGCGGAAGCGATCATTAAGTTGACCAGCGAAGAAAGCGTCTACCAGGCCAGCCTTGCTGCTACTTCAAAAATAATTCAACCGAGCTTGATGGACTTTTTAAGATAATTTAAAAACGATAAAAAGAGCAGGCACCCCGCGGGGTGCCTGCTCTTTTTGCATTATCCTTTAATCGAATTGACCAAGCCCATCATATCATCTGCGTAGGAAATGGCTCTTCCTTGTGATTGAAACAATCGCTGCGTTGCAATCAATTCGGTCATTTCATCGCTAAGTTCCACATTGGATGCTTCAAGCGCACCTTGCTTAATGCTGACGGAACCGTCATTTTGTTGGGACAAGTTGATCAGCTGCAAATTGCCGTTGGCGATTTGCTCAGCTTCGGTGCCGGCCAGGCGGTAAAGATTGCCGCCTGCTTTTTCAAGTGAATTCGTCCGGTTTACTTGGGCGATGCCCATTTGGATTTCTACCGGTTGTTTGGGATCGTTATAGGAAATTTCCAAAGCACCATTTCCATTCAACTGAAGGGTTTTGTAATCGGCATCAAAAACAATTGGCTGGTTGTTGGCCCCAAGAACAGCTTCTCCGTTGGCAGTGACCAAACTTACTTGATTGGAATTTAAAATCGGTTGAACTTGGAAAGAACCGTCTTTTGTATAAGATACTCCGTCTTCGGAAGAAACCCGGAAATAAGCGTTTTCTCCTTGGATCATGAAATCAAGCGGCCGGTCGGTTTGACGGACAGAACCTTGTTCGTTGCGTACGGCTGTTTGTGAAAGAATAGCGCCCGCTCCAATGCGCAAACCATAAGGTGTATTTCGTCCGACTTCATGTTGCTGGCCGACTTGTTTTTCGATGGATTGCACCAGTGCGTCTGAAAAACTGGCTTCCTGGCGCTTATAGCCATTGGTGTTGACATTGGCAATATTATTGCCGATCAAATCGATTTTCTTTTGCAGTTCACTCATTGTATTACTGGCTGTATTCATTTGGATATTCAACTTTATAACTTCCTCCTTACACGCGTCCTATTTCATTGACGGCTTTTTCCATGCTTCGATCATATGCTTGAATCACTTTCTGGTTGGATTCGAAGCCCCGGTATGTCGTCATCATATCGGTCATCGTCCGAGTCAGGTCGACATTCGACTGTTCAATAAATCCTTGTTTGACAAAGGACTCTGTATTATTAAGAAGAGCAACATCCCCAACATTTTGAGGAGCTTGATCTGCATCTCCTTGCCAGCGCAATAAATTCTGGCCTTCTTTTACAAGTTGATCGGGATTTTCAGTATGGCCAATCCATAGACGCCCCACTTGTGTACCGTCAGCCAAAACGACTTGGCCGTTATCGGCTACAGTAAAGTCAGTGGACCCGACTTGAATCGGCTGCAGGTTTTCGCCTAATACCGGGAATCCTTCGCTAGTCGTTAATGTGCCTTCAGGATTTACAGCGAAGGTTCCATTTTTTGTGTAACGTGTATCTCCATTTTCAGCAGTGACTGCGAAAACCATAGTGCCTTTTTGTTGAGTATCTGGATTTACGGGAAGCAGCTCATCCAATAAAGCCATATCTGTCGAATTTCCGGTTTCTTTTAAAGGACCTTGCAAAAAAGAAGGAATTCCTTCTTGAGCATATACTCCTGTAGTTAAAGTCCCGATATTTTGTGAGGCTATTGTACCTTTTTTACCGGTTTCCATCGCTTTAATCAACTGATCAGGAAAAGCGCGAAGGACCGTTTGATCTTCTTTAAATCCAGGAGTATTGGCATTAGATAGGTTATTTGTCAATATTTGTTGTTGCCTATTATTGGCCATCATCCCTGATGTAGCAGTATATAATCCACGAAACATGGTCTTTTCTCCTTTTTGAACAACGGTTAGTATTTCTCGCGTAGCATACCATTAAAAAAACGAAAAAAATAGAGACTATTCTATTAAAATGGAAAAAATATGATAAAAAATTTTATTAAATAAAAATATACAAAAATGTAGAAACATGATACTATCACTTTGCTATTATTTTTTGAAAATAGTACGAAATAACGAGTTTGAAAATCAAATACTTGAAATCATTGTGATAATGGCAAACTTATTCGAAAGATAAAGACGCAAAGCCACGGGCCTAAATACGCAATGTACAGGGCAGCCGGGTTACCAAAAATGGTAGATTTAAAATAAATCCACCTTTTTTAAGGGTGGATTTTTATATACCAAATAACTGTAAAAAAAAGGAGTTTATTGATGAATATATTCCCTAAATCTCTGGAAACGATGGAACAAGCTTTATCGGCTTCCACTTTACGTCAACGGGTTCACTCGGCAAACATCGCCAATGTGGATACGGCCAACTACAAAAGCAAAAAAGTCGATTTTCAAGCGGCCTTGGATACAGCAATGAATAAACAAAGCTTAACGAGTTATAAAACAAATGATCAACATCTATCGTTCAGCAATGAAGTTTCCAAAACGACGACAGAAATTACTACTAATCATTCCACTCAATACAACAACAATGGCAACAATGTCGACATGGATGCCGAAATGGCCGAGCTGGCCAAAAACCAATTATGGTATAACGCGGTCACTGAACGGGTCAACGGCAAGCTTAACAGTCTCAGCTCCGTCATTAATGGAGGGAGATAAAAAAGATGAGTTTATTTAATGGATTTAACATCAGTGCTTCAGGGCTGACGGCGAACCGGTTGCGCATGGACGTTGTCTCTGCCAATATCGCCAACGCGAACACCAATCGTGCTGAGCTGGTCGATGGGGAATGGATGCCTTACCGCCGGAAAACGGTTGAGTTGTCGCAAAGTGGAACATCGCCTTTTGCCAACCAACTCCAGTCAGTGATCAATAGAGGGAATACCGCGGTATCAGGTGTGAAAGCATCGGAAATCAGAGAAGACCAGACACCTTTCACCATGAACTATGATCCGGAACATCCGGATGCGGGAGAAGACGGTTATGTGCGGTCATCCAATGTCGATCCATTGAAAGAAATGGTCGACCTGATGTCTGCAACCCGTTCATATGAAGCAAACGTCACCGCCATGAACGCTTCCAAAAGCATGTTCATGAAAGCATTGGAGATTGGTAAGTAAATCAGTTACTTTCACTTTTGATATTCCGCAAAACAACTCCGCTTTCCTGCGGGCGAGCGCCAAGCCGCTTCGTCGCTGCGCTCCTGCAGGGTCTCGGCTGTCTCACTATCCCGCGGGAGTCTCCGCTGTTTTGCTCCATATCTTATATAGAAACAGTGAAAAATTTAATGTCGCTTCTAAGTTAATAAGTTTCTTAGCGCCGACGCGTCCAGGGGCTAAGCGAAGCGAGAAGACAGGCGTTCTTTGCCTGGCTTCTTGCGGGAGCTATGCCCAAAGCGGCCGGAGCGGTGTAAAAAAGGTAAATTCTTCATCTTAAAATATAGAGAACATTAAGGAGGCACCATGGAAAAAATTAGCCAAGTTCAGACGCCTTTCATTCAAAATCAATTGCTCGATAAAGTAAAACCTGAAAACAAAGTTGAAGGGTTTGGGGAAATATTTAAAGACGCGTTGAAAGAAGTTAGCAAAGCACAAAATGAATCAGATAAATTGACCAATCAATTGGTGACAGGAGAAGTACAGGATGTACACGAAGTCATGATCGCTTCGCAAAAAGCCAGCTTATCGCTGCAGATGACCATGCAAGTGAGAAACAAGGTTGTCGAAGCTTACCAAGAAGTTATGAGAATGCAAGTATGATACGAACTGGCGGGATGATGACTAGATGAAAGAAAAGTTTTCGGCATATAAATCGAAGTTGAGTGAATCATGGGCCAGTTTTTCTCCTGTAACAAAATGGTCTGTCATTGGCTCATTTTTAATCACTTTGTTAATTTTGATTGTCTTCGTTTTTCTCAGCAACCGCTCCGATTTTTCGGTATTGTACTCGAATTTAACAGCGGCAGAAGCAGGAGAAATCAAAGCAGCAATTGAGGCACAGACCATTCCGGTGGAAGTATCAGCCGATGGCACGACCATCAGTGTGCCTAAAGAACATTTAGCGAACTTGAAAGTCAGTTTGGCGGCAGAAGGCATTCCGAAAAACGGCAATGTCAATTACGGCATATTCAGCGAAAACATGGGCCTCGGCATGACCGACCGCCATTTTGATGTGGTCGAGCGTGACGCGATGCAGAACGAGTTGGCGTATTTGATCCAACAGATTGATGGTGTGACGGAAGCGAATGTCATGATCACGCTGCCGAAAGAAAACGTCTGGATTACCGATGAAGAACAGACATCTACAGCGTCCATCGTCGTCAAAGGCGATCCGACATTTCAATTAGATCAGAAACAAGTTAATGGGTTGTATCACTTGATCAGCAAATCGGTTCCAAGTTTACCGCCTGAGCAGATTGTCATCATGGATCAGAATGGGCAAGTGTTTGAAGTGCAGGATGCGAGCCAAGCGGATACAAATTTGACAGCTTATCAGCAGCACCGCGAAATCCAAAAAGGGATCGAGCAGGACATTCAGCGTGAGCTGCAGCAAATGCTCGGCTTGCTTTTAGGGCAGGATAAAGTCGTCGTTTCTGTTATGACGAATATTGATTTTACGAAAGAAAAGCGGGAAGAACAATTGGTTGAACCCGTCGATATTGAAAACAACGAAGGTTTGGATATCAGTGTGGAACGGATTGTGGAAACCTACTCGAGTGAAGGTACTGTAGCGGAAGACGCAGCGGGAACTGGAGACACCGAAGTCGCGAATTATCCGGCTGGAGATGCAGCTGGAAACAGCGAATCCGAACGGACAGAAGAACGCATCAACAGTGAAGTCAACCGCATCAATCGCCAAATTGAAATGAGCCCGTACGTCATCGATGACATTACAATCAACGTCGGTGTGGAACCGCCAGTGCCAGAAAATCCAGCGAGTTTATCGCAGGAAAACATCACCGACATCAGCAACTTGCTGAAAAATGCAGTGAGTACTTCATTGAGCATGAATGAATTCCCAGTAACGGAAGCGGAACTGGAAGACAAGATTTCGGTGTTTGCAACAGAATTCCAGGGCCGTCCGGCAGTTGAAGAAGAAGAACCGGAAACCACGTTCCTGTCAGGCATACCGAATAATCTGCTGCTCGTTATTGGTGCAGCCGTGGTGTTGCTGATCATCATCATTATTGCGGTCATCTTGCTTCGCAGAAAGAAAAAAGAAGAACTATTTGAAGAAGACTATGATTTTGGAGGATTTGAACAGGCATTAGCCAAGTCCAATCAAGTAAATCTGGAAGCAGAAGAAGAAGAAATGGACTTGTCCGAGTTCAGTGCCAAAGCAAATCCAAAACGAAAAACTATTGAAAAGCTTGCCAAAGGACGACCTGAAGACTTTGCTAAATTGTTGCGGTCATGGATGGCAGATGACTAGGAGAGTGGCAAATGGTTAGACGCATGAGAGAGTTCACAGGGGTACAAAAAGTAGCCATTTTGTTGGTCGGCTTAGGGCCGGATGTCTCCATTGAAATATTCAAGCAGTTGACAGAACCGGAAATCGATCAATTGACTATGGAGATTTCCAACGTTCGCCAATTGAAAAAAAGCCAGACGGAAGACGTCATCAATGAATTCTATGAAATGATTTTAGCTCAGGACTATATGAATGAAGGCGGATTAAGCTATGCCCGCAACATTTTGGAACAGGCATTGGGGAAAGAAAAAGCGATAGATACCATCAACCGCCTCTCGAACAGGCTGCAAGTAAAGCCATTCAGTTTCGCTCGAAAAGCCGATCCCAACCAGATTTTAAATGTTTTGCAGCACGAGCAGGCTCAAACAATTGCGTTGGTGCTGTCGTATTTGGATCCCAAGCAATCTTCACAGATTTTGTCTCAGCTTCCTGCTGAAAAACAAGCGGAAGTGGCAAGAAGAGTTGCGTTGATGGAAAGCACATCACCTGATGTCATCCATCAAGTGGAACAGATTTTGGAACGTAAGCTGACTGCCACAGGAACACATGATTATACTGCTACCGGCGGAGTCGAAACCATTGTCCGTGTATTGAGCAATGTTGACCGAGGAACAGAAAAATCCATTTTGACGAACCTTGAAAACGGCAGTCCAGAATTAGTAGCCGAAATTAAGAAGCGGATGTTTGTCTTTGAAGATATTGTCAATCTTGAAATTCGTTCGGTGCAACGGATTGTCCGTGAAGTGAGCGATGCTGATTTGATGTTCGCTCTGAAAGTAGCGAGTGAAGAAGTCAAAGACAGCATTTACAGCAATATGTCGACTCGCAGAGCGGAAGCCATCCGTGAGGAAATTGACGTGATGGGCCCTGTGAAACTGAAAGATGTAGAAAACGCACAAACAAATATTGTCGGGTTGATTCGAAACCTTGAAGAAAAAGGAGAAATTAGCGTTTCCCGTGGAGAAGGGGATGAAATGATTGTCTAATATCATTCGCCTTTCTCAGACATCATCAAGTGAAAAGAAAATCATCCATACCCGAAAGATTGAAATGAAAAAAACTGTGTTCAATGATTCCGAAACGGATCCGAGGGAACAGCGGCAACAATTATTGCAGGAAATCATGGATTTGGAAACACGCCGTGAGCAATTGCGGATCCAAATTTCAGAAGAACAGCAAAATGCTCAGCAGGAAATCAATGAATGGTGGCAAGTTAAACAGCAGGAAGCCCGACAACAAGCTGAAAAGCTGGAGCAGGAAGCTGAACAACAAGGGTTTCAAGCTGGATTTACGCAAGGTCTCCAACAAGCAGAGCAGGACAGTGTTGAAAAGCGCTCGGAGATGAACCGTTTATTGGAAATTGCTTATGAAGAAAAAGTGAACATCATTCAACAGGCAGAACCGTTTTTATTGTCGTTAAGTGTCAAGATTGCAGAAAAAGTGATTCACAACGAATTAAATCAAGATGAACAACAAGTGCTGCACATTATTCAACAGGCATTAAAGCAGGTGGAAGAATCGGAAGATGTGACAATGCAGGTTTCTCCTGAAGATTACCCGTTGATCATTCCATTTTTGGAAGAGCTCAAGACCTATGTTAAAGCAGATTCGGAATTGAAGCTGATTCCGGTTGCCAGCCTGACGCCAGGGGGCTGCAGAATCCATACAGCAAGCGGTTCTTATGACGCGATGGTCGATAATCAGCTGGAAGAAATCAAGAACCAATTGCTTTCTTACTGTGAGGAGAAAACAAACGATGAATCTGTGGGCAGATGAATATTTAGAATTGATGAATGACATTGAACCGATCAAAAAGCATGGGAAAGTGATCCAGGTCATTGGTTTGACGATTGAATCAAGAGGGCCGAATGCAAAAATCGGTGAGCTTTGTCTCCTATACCCGAATCGCAATGAACCGCCCATTGAGGCGGAAGTTGTCGGCTTTAAAGAAAACCGGATCATGTTGATGCCTTTGCAGGATCTTTCGCAGGTCGGTCCGGGATGCCTGGTGGTTGCGACCGGAGGACCGCTTCAAATCAAAGTGGGTCCATCTATTCTAGGGAAAGTCCTCGATGGAACAGGTATGCCGTTAGATGAGAGTTTGTTGCCGCGCGGCCTGAAAAAGTATTCGACCAACAACGCTCCGCCGAATCCGTTGAAACGTCCGCGGATCGACAAATCGCTGGAAGTCGGCGTCCGTGCAATCGACGGCTTGCTGACAGTCGGGCAAGGCCAGCGGGTTGGGGTGTTTGCAGGAAGCGGCGTCGGAAAAAGTACGTTGATGGGCATGATCGCCCGCAATACAGAAGCCGATATTAACGTGATTGCGTTGGTTGGGGAACGTGGCCGGGAAGTCCGTGATTTCATTGAACGGGACCTTGGACCAGAAGGATTGAAGAAATCGGTGGTCGTCGCAGCGACTTCCGATCAGACTCCGATGCAGCGCATTAAAGCTGCGTTGACTGCAACTGCCATTGCGGAATATTTCCGTGACCAAGGAAAGAACGTCATGCTGATGATGGATTCGGTTACCCGTTTCGCCATGGCCCAGCGTGAAGTCGGGTTGGCGGTGGGGGAACCTCCGACCAGTAAAGGCTATACGCCGAGCGTCTTCGCCTTGTTGCCTAAATTGCTGGAGCGCTCAGGCACTTCAAGCAAAGGGTCCATCACCGCTTTCTATACGGTTTTGGTGGATGGCGACGATATGAATGAACCGATTGCCGATGCGGTGCGCGGAATTTTGGATGGCCATATTGTGTTGGACCGAAAAATTGCCCAAAAAGGCCAATTCCCAGCGATCAATGTCATGGCCAGCGTCAGCCGGGTTATGCATGAAGTCGTATCGGCGGAACATCAGCTGGCCGCGCGGGAATTCAAGCGGCTTTTGGCGGCTTATGAAACATCGGAAGACCTCATCAACATCGGTGCTTACAAGAGCGGCGCCAATAAAGAGATCGATGATGCCATCCGGTCGCATCCGCTGATTAAAGAGTATCTGCAGCAGGACATTTACGAAAAAGCCAAGCTGGAACAAAGTGTAGAACGGTTAACAGCACAATTTGGAGGCGTTTAAACTGACAGGATTCAACTTTCGATTTCAAAAGATATTGGACTTAAAAGAAAATGAAAAAGGCGTTGCGCAGCTCCAAATGGCTGAAGCCATTAAACAGCATGAAGTGGGACATCAACGCAACAGAGCCATTGAAAATAAAATCAATGATATAGAACAATTGAAAAATGCCAAGCAACAAAGCGGCGTCAATATATCGGAACTGAGAATGCTGGAAGAATACATCCATCAGCTTCAAGACCAATCGCTTTCCTCCAAAAGAGAGCTTGAATATTTACAAAAAAACGTTTCGGCGTCTCAAGGTTTATTGCAAAAGAAAGCGCAGGAAGAAAAAACCTGGGAAAACCTGAAACAGCAGAAACTGAATCATTTTCAGGAAGAAAGCAAAGCGGCTGAGCAAAGCTTTTTTGATGAAATGGCCAGTACGCGCTTTTATCGCTTATCCAAAGCGAATAGCTTAGCGGAAGGAAGTTAATCAGATGGAAGCCATAAAAATAGCGGTTCCCCAAACGGTTACTCTACCTGCAAAACCAATCGTTGCAACGGCTCAAGATCAAGCAATGTTTGCTTCTCTGCTGGAATCGTTAAGTGGAGAAGCGGAACTTCCGGCAGAAGAACAGGCACCTGAAAAAGAGTTGTTGGAAAGTCTGGAAAGCCTGCTGGCATTTTTACAGGAACTGCCGACTGGCAAACAACTGCCCGAAGCGCCGGATTTTCAATACGCTGTCTATCAGTTGGCGAATCTTCAAATTGAAAATGGAGAGATTCGCATCCCTTCAACCAGCAAGTCGGGTGAAACTAGTGAACCTATAACTGATGGCACGGGAAAGCTGATTGGGTTGCTTGAAAAAATCCAGCAGAACCTGCAGATTCTCTCCGCCGAATTTACTACAGAATTCGCAGGCTCGGTTGTCTTTACGGGGGCAGATGGAAAAAAGAATGCGATAAATGCCAATACCTTAGAAAAAATTTCAACCCAACTCGATAATGTGATTTCGATTCTCGAAAAGCAACAGCAGCTAATGTCGGTTCAGCAATCTAAGATAGATGGACAAGAATTAGCAGTGTTGCCACCGATTGAAGGAATGAAACCTGTCAGAGAGGCTTTGAAGTATTCAAATGAAATCACCAAACCGGTAGAGGATGTGTCAACAAAGCCTGTTGACATCCAGCAGATTCCGCAGAAAAACGAAGCGAAGGAAGTACAGCCGGCCATCAAGCAACAACCCACTGACGAACTTCAAACGAAAGTGCCGGCCGAAAACAAAGCGCCTCAAGAGCCGGCTGTTCAACCGACTGCGGCTGTTGAATCTGGAAAGACTGCAGGTGCTGTGGTCCGGACGGAAACCAATCCCCCGACTCCTTTTGTCCGGTTAGCCAACCTTTTGGAAGACTTGGGCGGCATGTTGAAAAGCTCCATGCGTTTGGTGGAAAGCCAGGAAGGCATGAAGATGCGCGTTAATATTTTCCCTGAGCATCTAGGCCATCTGGAAATCTTACTGACGTCAACAAATGGCAAGCTGGCCGCACAAATACTGGCGAGCACTCCAATGGCGAAAGAAGCCATTGAACTTCAGCTGAATCAATTGCGGGCTTCGCTGGTTCAGCAAGGGGTGGCGGTGGAGAAAATTGAAGTGCTGCAGCAAAGTTCGCAGCAGCCATTCAACCAACAGCACTCCCAAAACAACCAACGGTTTACACAGCCTCAGCAAGGCCAAGGTTCTTCTGGAAACAGCAAAAATGGTTATTTGAAAGAAGACGACAATGTCGTTGCTGAACGCAGGCAATCGTTAGGTGAGGGTTTGATGAAAGTGGATTACACCGTATAGAAGAAAGGGTGTTTAGATGAACGTTACAAATGCAACGGCAGGAACGACTAACACTCCGGCTGCTGATACAGCAAGCAAAACAGACCCTAAAAATTCGTTGGGGCAAGATGCCTTTCTTAAAATCCTGGTGACGCAAATGCAGCATCAAGACCCAATGGAGCCATTGAAGGATACAGAATTTATTGGGCAAATGGCGCAGTTCACCAGTTTAGAGCAACTGACGAATTTAAATAAAACAATGACGCAATTTGTCAGCAACCAGGGAGCTTCTTCCCTGGCGGATTACGCACACTTAATTGGGACTTCAGTTAAATGGGAAACAGAAACGGATTCAGGCGAAGGAATCGTCAAAGCCTTGTCCAGCAAGAATGGCGAATTGATTGCTGAACTTGAAGGATCCGATATAAAAGTGCCAATCGAGTCCATTCAACGAATCGAGAAACAATCAGCAAGCACAAATGAACAAGAAACTGTGTAATCCATTTTGGATCAAATGCAGTTCTTGAAAGGGGAAAATTAAATGTTACGTTCAATGTACTCAGGTGTATCAGGTATGAAAAATTTCCAAACGAAACTGGATGTTATCGGGAACAATATTTCCAACGTCAATACAATCGGCTATAAGAAAAGCACGATTAACTTTCAGGACTTGATGAGCCAGAACATGTCCAATAGCGGAAGCAACCCGATGCAAGTTGGATTGGGATCATCAACTTCTTCCATCAATGTGGTTCATACACCAGGTTCTTCGATGTCAACTGGGGTAGCGACTGATTTAACTGTTAGTGGAAATGGTTTTTTTGTAGTAGGGACTCCAGGAGACTTTAATTTAACACGTTCCGGAAGTTTTACAGTAAATAATGCTGGGGTTTTAAAGACAGCACAAGGTCAAGATGTATTGGATTCTCAAGGGCGAACAATTACTATCCCAGAAAACAATCGCGATTCTTTTGGAATCAACAGTGCGGGACAAATTGTAGTGCCGGGATCAGTAAATCCTATTGCTACATTAGGAATTATTACAGTCGATAACCCAAGTAGTCTTCGTAAAGTGGGAGGGTCTATGTATGGAGCACCAGCCAATTCTACGCCTACCACTGCTGCACTTGCGGAAGTATCCGTCGGTTCCGGACAACTTGAAATGTCCAACGTTGACTTAACGGAAGAGTTCACGGAAATGATCATCGCACAGCGAGGGTTCCAAGCAAACTCACGGACAATCACTACTTCAGATGAAATTCTGCAGGAAGTCGTCAACTTGAAACGTTAATAGAGGAGGCTTAGGCTGAGCAAAGATTTGCTTTGCTCAGCAATCGATATGATTCAATTAACCAGGTTAAACCGATCAGCGATCGTATTGAATGCAATCTATATTGAACGGCTGGAATCGACACCGGATACGGTGGTGACATTGACGACCGGCAAGAAAGTCCATGTGTTGGAAACCGTTGAGGAAGTTATGGATAAAGTGACGGTGTATTACCGGAAACTGAACATTTTGCCTCGTTTGCATGAGCCGAACCTGGACGAATGAGGGGGCAATCAATTTGACAGATGTTTTATCAGAAGAGAATATCGAAACCATTCTTTCGGCAATGGGGCAACAAGAACCGAAAGCTGTCGAGAAGAAAAGAAATGTCCAAGTTTACGATTTTAAAAAAGCGCTGCGTTTTTCGCAGGATCAAATCCGGACCTTGTCCCGAATCCATGAAAATTTTGCACGTTTGTTGACTTCTTATTTTTCTGCCCAGCTGCGGACTTATGTTCAGATCCACGTAGATGCAGTTGAGCAGCTTTCTTATCACGAATATATCCGGAATGTCCGGAAAAAATCGATTTTAGGTGTGTTTGAAGCAATGCCGCTGCAGGGCAGCATGGTCATGGATTTTTCCCCGAATGTGGCATATGTCATGTTCGACCGGCTTCTGGGAGGCCAAGGCACTGTTCTGGAAAAGGACAATGAGTTGACTGAAATTGAAATCAGCGTTATTGAGCGGGTATTCTCGAAGTCATTGGAAAGTTTCCAAGAAGCTTGGTCTTCAGTGTTGAAGCTAACTCCAGAACTGAAAGAGATTGAAGTGAATCCTCAATTTTTAACAATGTCCCCACCAAACGAAACGGTCATTCTGGTCAAGCTTAGCGCGAGAATAGGGGAAGTCGAAGGCTTCGTCAATATCTGTTTGCCCCATGTGGTGCTAGAGCATATTCTGCCGAAGTTATCGGCGAAACACTGGCTGGCAAATCAGAAAAAAGCAGTTGAGTCACATGAGCTGGAAGCACTGGAAGAAAAGCTCCAAGGCACCAAAATGGAAATAAAAGCTGTTTTAGGAAAATCAACGATTGAACTTGGAGATTTTCTGAACTTGAAGAATGGCGATGTGATTCGTTTGAATGAATCCTACGATGCACCTGTCACACTTCTAGTAGACAACAAAACGAAGTTCCATGCACAGCCTGGAGTCTCGAAAGGCAGAATGGCAGTACAGATAACGGAAGTGACCGTTGCGGGAGACTTGTCTGATGAGGATTAATCAGCTATTTTCTGAAGAATTATCACGAATGTTAAAGCATAAAAAGACAGGGGGAAAAGGCGATGCCTGAAAGTTCATTGTCCAAAACTGAAACAGAAGCAGTCAGCGAATTGCTGAATGCATCATTGAGCGGATCGGCTGCCGTGTTGTCTTCTCTGCTTTCTGAACAGGTTTTTGTGACTGCGCCCGTTTTGAGCGTGACCCATAGAGATGAAGTGTTGGCATCAGCCGCTGCACCATTTTATGTGGTTTTGGGGGAATACAGTGGAGCAGCCAATGGAATGCAAATTCTGTCCATATCGAAAAAAGATGTTGATGCTGCGGCTGGAATAACTGGCTTAGCTGATGTGGAAGAAGAAAAGCAATTTCAGCGTGTACAGAAAATAATCGGAACCATGTTTGAATCGGTGGCAAAATCGATGTCGGCGCTGCTGGAAGCGGAAATTTCCCATTCTTTGTCCGGTATGGATACTGTAGAACAATTGGAAGATTTTCCGTTAGCTAATTTCACTAAAGAGCAATGGTTTGTGGAAGCTAAATTTGAACTCAATATTGGCGGCAAACAGAATGTTCGTTTCCATTTATGTATTTCAGTGGCGTTGGCAACACAACTGGCAGCGATACTGACCGAACCGTTTAATGATGAAGAAATAGAGGAGATACGCGAAATGCCAATGCAATCAGATAAGCAGCCGAACGAAACAATCCAAGAAACACCGACTGTGCAAAATGTCCAGTTTTCAAGTTTCGACAATACGGAAACAGCACAAACCGAGCCAAATAACCTGAATATGCTGTTGGATATACCGCTTCAAGTGACGGTGGAACTGGGGCGCACAAAGCGCATGGTTAAAGACATACTGGAAATCTCCCAAGGGTCCATCATTGAACTGGATAAATTAGCTGGAGAACCGGTTGATATCCTGATCAATAACAAGCTGATTGCAGTGGGAGAAGTAGTGGTCATCGATGAGAACTTCGGCGTCCGCGTGACGGATGTGCTGAGCACAGCTGAACGCATCTCGAAACTGCGTTAATGCCTGATAGAAGGAGTTTATCCAGATTGAACAAATCATTGTTTTTAGTCATACCGCTAATTATGGCGATACTAATGCTGTCTGTACTGTCCGTGCCATTGTCTGCCCAAGCCAACCCGAATGTGGTGGAATGGCTGAATAACGAAGAACCCGCAGAAGAAGTCCCGGTAGATGAAGCAGAAGCGGCGCCAATAGAAGAAAAAAGTCTGGCGGGCATCATTGTTCAATTGGTGCTCTACACGCTGTTGATTGTGGCGATGATTTACGGCCTGATCAAGTTTTTGGCAGCACGCCAGAAAAACTTTCAGCCGAACCAGGCGGTCAAGCTCATGGGCGGTACGCCGCTTGGCAACAACAAGTCGCTGCAGCTGGTGAAAGTTGGCGGACAGATGTATTTGATTGGTGTCGGCGATGAAGTGACGTTGATTAAAGAGTTCTCGGATGCAGCGGAAATCAGCGGCATCGAAAAAGACTTTGAACAGCAGCAGCCCGCGCTTTCTAAAAATCTGTTCGACTTTACAAAAAAGAAAATCGGCAGTTTTTCAAAAAGTCCACAGAAAAGTGGTTTTGATCAGCTGTTCAAGCAAAGCTTGAACAAGCAAAAAGCCCAGCAACAGGAACTTGAGGAAAAACTTGTGCAAGAACAGAAAGATAAGGAAGGACGTCCGCTATGATTCCGGAAATTTTATCATCCATCAATATTCCGGGCATCGATTTTGGCGGAGAGTCACCTGAAGATGTCTCGACGACGCTCCAGTTGTTCTTCTTGCTGACTGTTTTGTCTCTGGCTCCAGGCATCCTCATTTTGATGACCAGTTTCACGCGGATCATCATCGTCCTGTCGTTTGTCCGCACGGGTCTTGGTACGCAGTCCATGCCGCCGAACCAGGTATTGGTCGGATTGGCCTTATTCCTGACGTTCTTCATCATGTCGCCGATTGCGGTGGAGATGAATGAAACAGCCCTGCAGCCTTATCTGGACGGGGAGTTGGAGCAGCAGGAAGCGCTTGACACAGCCATTGTTCCATTAAAGCAATTCATGGCACAGAACACTCGGGAAAAAGATTTAGCTTTGTTTTTCAAATACGCCGAGTTGGAAAAGCCTGACAGCATTGAAGAAATTCCGTTGACATCATTGATTCCGGCATTTGCCATCAGTGAGCTGAAAACGGCATTCCAAATTGGCTTTGTTATTTTCATTCCTTTTTTGATCATCGATATGGTCGTAGCCAGCACGTTAATGGCAATGGGGATGATGATGCTGCCTCCGGTCATGATTTCATTGCCGTTTAAAATTTTGCTGTTCGTCTTGGTGGATGGCTGGTACTTAATAATCGAATCGCTGCTTGTCAGCTTTTGACGAAGGGAAGAAAACGATGACTCCAGATATGGTGATCAAACTAGCCGAACAATCGATATTTACCATTATCCTTATATCCGCTCCGATGCTGTTGATTGCGTTGGCGGTCGGATTATTGGTTAGTGTTTTCCAGGCGATGACGCAAATTCAGGAACAGACATTGTCGTTCATCCCCAAAATATTGGCGGTCTTCATCTCGCTTGTAGTTTTTGGGCCTTGGATGCTGACGCTGTTATTGGATTACACGAGAGACCTGTTTCAGCAACTGCCAAGAATCATCGGGTAAAGGGATATGGAAATGATTTTTGACATACTGCCTTACTTTCTATTGATGCTTGTCCGCTTGACCAGCTTCTTTCTAATCGCTCCGCTGTTCTCGATGCGGGGTGTACCCACTCAGTTCAAAATCGGCATCGCCGCTTTTCTGGCATATGTAGCTGTTTCGACTCTTCCGATGAACGAATCGATTTTACTGGACTCTTCTTATATTTTATTGATCCTCAAAGAACTCGGAACCGGTTTGGCACTCGGCTTCACAGCGGCGTTGGTGCTATATGTAGTGCAGATTGCTGGAGCGTTCATCGATTTCCAAATGGGTTTTTCCATGGCCAACGTATTGGATCCGCAAACAGGTGCCCAGGTGCCGATCATCGGCCATTTCAAGTACATGCTGGCGCTCTTATTCTTACTGACAGTCAACGGCCATCACTTGATGCTGGATGGCGTCATGCAGAGCCTCCGCGTGTTTCCGGTGGAGCGTTTGGCGATTTCAGTGAAGGCTGAAGACATCGCCCACTTTATGACCGGCTTGTTTACGGAAATGTTCCTGATTGCGTTGCAGATCGCTTTGCCGATTGTGGGTGCTTTGTTTTTAGTGGACATCGCCCTCGGTATTTTGGCTAAGACGGTGCCGCAGCTGAATATATTTGCGGTTGGTCTGCCGTTGAAGATTTTTGTCGGCTTTATCATGCTGTTTCTGACCATGCCCGTGTTCTTCTACATCCTGCAGATTCTTTTCGAGAAACTGTTGGTGAGCATGGCTCAGCTGATCAGTTTATTAGGAGGAACATAAGTGGTGAAAAGGTATCCCTTGGACCTGCAATTTTTTGCCGGTGAAAAAACTGAAAAAGCGACACCGCAAAAACGTCAGGAGTCCAAGCGGAAAGGCCAAGTCGCCAAAAGTCCGGAAGTCGCGGCTGCCATGATTATATTAGGGGGCATCATGCTGCTGAATTCGATGGGCGGCTGGATGTTGGACCGGATATTGGCTATTTACCGCATTCATTTCACTGAATATATTTCCTGGGAAATAACGCCGGCGACGATCCGTACATTATTTGAACAAATGGCGATGAATGCATTTTTATTAATGCTGCCCATCATGCTGGTTGGGGTAATCTTCGGTTTTCTGGGAAACTTTATTCAAGTAGGGGCCATCTTTACGACTGATCCCATCATGGCGAAGCTCGAACGCCTGGATCCGGTCAAAGGGGCGAAGCGGATTTTCTCTCTTCGTGCCCTGGTGGAATTAGGCAAATCTCTGCTGAAAATCGCCATTATCGGCGGTGCCGCTTTTGGTGTGCTGTGGACCAGTAAAGCAGAACTGTTTACACTGTCCCAAAAAAGCATCAGCTTTTCTTTATCCTTTATCGGCTCATTGGTCTTTAAAATGGGTCTGACTGCTGGCATCATCCTGCTGTGTTTATCGATCATGGATTATATGTACCAAAAATACGAATTTGAAAAAGGCATACGGATGTCGAAACAGGACATCAAAGATGAATACAAAAAAGCGGAAGGCGATCCGCTGATCAAAGGAAAAATAAAAGACAAGCAACGGCAAATGAGCATGAATCGCATGATTCAGGATTTGCCTGGCGCGGATGTATTGATCACCAATCCAACGCATTACGCAATCGCCATCAAATACGATGCCGAAACGATGGCGGCTCCGGTCATCATCGCAATGGGCAAAGATCATCTGGCGTTAAAGATTAAAGCAAAAGCAAAAGAATTTGGAATTGTGACGATGGAAAATAAACCTCTTGCGCGCGCACTGTATGCCCAGGCTGAAGTCGGAGATACCGTTCCGGAAGAGTTGTTCCTGGCTGTGGCAGAGGTTTTAGCATATATTTACCGATTAAAAGGAAAAATCCGATGAACAAGAAAGAGGAGGGATACGCGTGAAATTTAGAGATTATGCCATCATGGTAGCCGTCATCATGATTGTGGTGATGATGGTCATCCCTCTTCCGCCGCTCTTATTAGATGTCTTAATCATGATCAATATCAGTCTTGCCTTAACGATCTTGTTAGTGGCAATGAATACAAAAGAACCGCTGCAATTTTCTATTTTTCCTACTTTATTATTATTAACGACTTTATTTCGTTTAGGCTTGAACGTCTCGACGACGCGTTCGATCCTCACTAACCAAACCGGTGGACAAGTCATTGAAACATTCGGCTCATTTGTGGTCGGTGGCAGTGCCATCATCGGGATTCTGGTATTCCTGATCCTCGTCATCATCCAGTTCCTGGTCATCACAAAAGGATCGGAACGCGTAGCGGAAGTGGCTGCACGTTTCACACTCGATTCCATGCCCGGCAAACAGATGAGCATCGACGCTGATCTTGGCGCTGGCATGATTTCGGATCAAGAAGCCAAGAACCGCCGCGAGAAAGTCAGCTCAGAAGCGGATTTCTATGGTGCCATGGACGGTGCCAGCAAATTCGTCAAAGGAGATGCAATTGCCGGCATCATCATTACGCTCATTAACATTATCGGCGGTTTGCTGATTGGTGTGATGGTCCACAAGCTGCCATTCGGTGAAGCGGCCCAGCTGTTCACCCTGCTGTCGATCGGAGACGGTTTGGTTTCTCAAATTCCAGCCCTACTGATCTCTACTGCAATGGGTATTGTCGTAACTCGCGCAGTATCGGATGGCAATCTGGGTTCGGATATCACCAAGCAGCTTTTTGCTTATCCGAAAATGCTGTACATCGTAGCTGGAACCTTGGTCATGTTTGCAGTGTTTACACCGATCAGCCCGTTGTTGGTGGTGCCGATTGCAGGTGTCATCGCTTATGGCGCGTTCAGTATGCAAAAGACCTTGAAATCTGAAGAAAAACAGGACGTCGACTTAAGCAAAGATGAAAAAGAAATCGAAGGGATGAAAAGCCCGGAAAGCGTCATCGACTTATTGCATGTCGACGCCATCGAATTTGAATTCGGCTATGGCCTGATTCCGATTGCCGATAAAAACCAAGGCGGTGATTTGCTGGACCGTGTCATCATGATTCGCCGGCAATGTGCAATGGAACTGGGCATTGTGGTTCCAGTTATTCGGATCCGTGATAATATTCAGCTTCAGCCCAATGAATATGTCATCAAGATCAAAGGGAACCGGGTAGCGTCGGGTGAAATCATGCTCGACCATTACTTGGCGATGAGTCCGGGCATTGACGACGAAGCGGTAGAAGGCATTGAAACCGTTGAACCCGCCTTCGGCATGCCGGCTCTATGGGTCAATGAAGACATGAAAGAAGAAGCCGAAATGGCAGGCTATGCCATCGTCGACCCGCCTTCTGTCGTTTCAACTCACCTGACGGAAGTCATCAAGCGCCATGCCCATGAACTGATCGGCAGGCAGGAAGTGAAATCATTGATTGAAAATGTGCGGGAAACTGCCCCGGCAGTAGTGGAAGAATTGGTGCCGCAGCTGATGACAATCGGCGAAGTGCAGAAAGTGCTGATGAAGTTGTTGAAAGAAAAAGTATCGATCCGCAATTTATTGGTCATCTTGGAAACGCTGGCCGATTATGCTTCGCAGACAAAAGATACAGACCTATTGACAGAATACGTTCGCCAGTCCTTATCGCGCCAAATTACATTGCAATACGCGACTCAGAAAGAGCCGTTGCAAGTGATTACAGCTGGAGCAAGCCTTGAGAAGAAGTTCGCGGATTCGGTTCACCGGACGGAACAAGGCAATTACTTGTCCATCGATCCGGAGTCTTCCCAGACAATTTTCCAGAAGATTACGGAACAAGCCGCACAGCTTCAGCAAACCGGCGTCCAGCCGATTCTGCTGACGTCTCCGGCCATCCGGATTTACATGAGGCAGTTCGTGGAGCGTTTTGCCCCAGATCTGCCGGTACTGTCCTATAACGAACTGGAACCCGAAATTGAAATTCAAAGTGTTGGAGTGGTTAACATCTCATGATGCTGAAAACCTATATCGTCGGCACAATGACCGAAGCGATCCCGCTGATCAAGCAGGATTTAGGTGCTGATGCTTTGATCTTGAATACCAAAAAAATCAAAACCGGCGGATTTCTTGGGTTTTTCCAGAAAGACAAACTGGAAGTCACTGCTGCTGTTGACCCCGAAGTGAAGCAGGAGATGCAGGTCCAGCAAGTTGAATTTCCAAAAGCTGCGACCAGTGTAACACTGGAAATCGAATCCACTGCTGAACTGCTTCAGGGAATAAAAAGACTATTGGCGGCACAGGAAGTGGCAGTGGATGTCCAAGGGGAATTGCTTTTAAAACTGCTTTCAAGACTAAAGGACAAAACTGACTATACGTTAGAGATTGTGCATCAGATGGCTCGCGAAGAATTGATGGAGATGGTTGAAAACAATCAAAGCCGAAGGATTGTTACAGAACCGGAAATCATTTGTTTTATGGGTCCGACGGGTGTCGGAAAAACAACGTCCATCGCTAAAATTGCTGCTGATTATATGCTGAACAAAGATAAAAAAGTGGGATTAGTTACTGCAGATAAGTATCGCATTGCCGCAGTAGAGCAATTGAAGACCTATGGCAGCATCTTGAATATTCCGGTCAGAGTGGTTGAAACGGCAGGAGATGTGTTGGTTGTACTGGAGGATTTTCAGGACTGTGACATCATTTTAATGGATACGGCAGGACGCAATTATCAACAGGCCCAGTATATCGAAGAGTTGAAACGATTATTGCCGCTTGCCAGCAAGATTCAAATTCATTTGGTGTTGAGCTTGACCGCAAAGTACGAGGATATGAAAAAAATCATAGATAATTTTCAATCGCTTTCCGTGGATGAATTGTTGTTAACCAAAAAAGATGAAACCAGTTCTGTGGGAGCGATCCTCAACTTAATTCATCATTATGATATCCCCATTCGCCAGATCGCCAATGGGCAAAATGTTCCCAACGACATACTGAAAGTCACTCCAAGTGTAGTGGCGGATTTTATATTGGAGGAAGACAATCATGCTTGATCAGGCAAATGGTCTAAGAGAAAAGATGAAGAATCAGCAACCCGAAAATCCTGGCAGGAAAGCTGGTAAAAAGACCCGTGTCCTGGCAGTCACCAGCGGCAAAGGAGGGGTGGGAAAGTCAAACTTCGCTTTGAACTTTGCATTAAGCTTGATCGAGCAAAACAAGAAAGTATTGATTTTTGATGTTGATCTTGGCTTTGCCAATATTGAGGTGCTTCTTGGCCTTATGCCGCGGGAAACCATCGCAACGATGATCGAAAAAGATCTGGCTGTACAGGACATAATCGAAGAAGGACCGAATGGCTTGCTGTTCATTTCAGGAGGCAACGGTTTTAATGAATTATTTCAGATGAATGATCTGAAATTGGAAAAATTCTTTAAGGAATTGGGCACTCTGCAAGGCAAGGTGGATTACATCATCTTGGATACTGGAGCTGGCTTATCTTATGAAAATCTCCGGTTTATCTTGGCGGCAGATGATGTCATTCTGGTGACGACTCCGGAGCCGACGTCGATTACGGATGCCTACTCAGTTGTAAAAATGGTCCAGGGCATCGATCCGAATGTCCACTTGAAATTGGTGGTCAACCAATGCATCAGCGAAAAAGAGGGGCAACAAACGGCAGACAATTTCAAACAGGCTACTGAGCAATTTTTGGGTAAAGAAATTGGCTCATTGGGGTGCATCCCGAGCGACGCGCGCGTACCGGAAGCTGTGAAAAGGCAGCAACCGCTTCTCCTGGCCTATCCGAACAGCGAATCGGCAACAGCCATACGCCAAATGGCAAGTGGATTTCTGCAGCTGCCGTTGCCGTATAAGCTCGGCCTTAAAGGCTTTATCATGAAAATCTTGTTTAAATAAGGGCGGTTTTTTCGCTTGGAAATGGTGGTGAAAATCATGCTGAACCAGAAACTATCAAAAGAAGAACTTAATTATTGGGGTGACTGGCAACAGCACCGGGATCCGCAGGCTGGCGATTACCTGGTTGAGCAGTATCTTCCCTTAGTGGATTACGTCATACAACGCTTTATGATCAGTTTGCCTAAAACTGTGGAAAAAGACGATGTCCGAAGCTATGCCTATGAAGGATTGCTTGATGCGTTGAGCAAATTCAACATCGAGCGGGATCTGAAGTTTGAAACCTATGCTTCCTGGCGCATTAAAGGGGCTATTATTGATGGGCTGCGGAACAGTGATTGGCTTCCGCGTTCTGTCCGGGATAAAGTGAAAAAAATTGAAAAGGCCTATCTATTGCTGGAACAGGAGAATAACGAATCGGTCTCTGATGACCAAGTCAGCGCCTACTTGGGCATCACCAAAGCAGAACTTAACAAGACGGTTTCTGAAGCCGCCTTATCGACAATGATTTCAATGGATGATGAACATTTCCAAGAGCAAGGGACAATGGGTAGCTACTATGCCGATTCCCCTGAACGTCACCTGTCAGAGCAAATGACCAAGGAATCTCTGGTCCGTGCGATTGATAAATTGCCGGAAAAAGAAAAAATCACCGTTTCTTTATGTTATTTTGAAGAAATGAAATTAACCGAGATTGCGGAAATTCTCAATGTCAGCGTTTCAAGAGTCTCACAGCTTCACTCGAAAGCCATGCTGCGTTTGCATGCTTCGATTTTATCCGTACATGATAATTATTAAGGTGCAATCAGAACAGAAGGTGCGGGGATGACAATGGAATGGCTATCGGTCGCAATAATCTTCTTATTGCTGGCAATGAATATAAAGTTGATGCTATCTGTTAAAAAGCAGCAGGCGGAACAAGCGCCAGTTGGAATCCATGAAGATATGGCGGAATTCATAGCCCAACTTGAAAAAGAAAATAAGGAACTTTACGATAAATTACTTTCCCATCTGAAAGGCAGCGAGTCGGATTTAGTGGAGCGAATTGAACGTTTGGAAGAAAAACTTGCCTCTGAGTTTGAAGAGGTGCCGGAAATCGATTCTATAGAAACTGAAAAGATCATGCAGCTTTCCAGACAAGGATTTTCTTTCGAACAAATTGCCAAAGTGCTCCAAACGGAGTATGGAAAAGTGGAACTCGTCGTTAATAGAAACAATCAGCATCATGAGAATACGAAAGAAGACGAGGTGCTGTAAATGCGCATTGACAGTCAAAGCAATATCCAAAACGAACGGCTTTCGGTACAGGGCACGGGAAATAAGAGCGGAGAGCTTTTTATGAATGCCATGAAAAAATCCCAATCAAAGCTTCACAATGATTCCCTGAACCAATTGATGGGGCGTGTGGATGCGCAAGGCCAGAAGCTTTCCAACCAGCGGACACTCGAAAACCTATTGAATTACAAGCAGGCAGTCAAGCAATTCGTCAGCGAATCCATACGGCATGGTTTGCGTTTATCTGATGAACAAAGCCACGCACCAGGCGGAGGAATGAAATCTCATCAGGTCATCAAAGTGATTGATCAAAAACTGATTGAAATTCAGGACGAATTATTGAATAATGAAGAAGCTGGCATCGGTACTTTAGATCTAGTTGGGGAAATTAAAGGCTTGCTCGTTAATTTGTATATGTAACCAGGGGTGGAGAGGGCGAAATGGGAGAAAATCGTCGCGAATTTTTTAGGGTTATTTTTAATCAGGCTGTGAATGGGAAACTATCGGTTTACGGAGGCAGATTCTTGCCGATCGAGATTTACAATGTCAGTGTAGGGGGACTGGTGTTTTCTTCAGCGCTTAATATTCCTTTGCATGAAAGTGTAAATTGCAGCTTTCACATACTGGACAGTGTTTTTTTGTTGGAAGGGTCGATTGTTCGAAAATCAACAAGAGGAGATACCGTAGAATACGGAATGGAGTTCTCCGTAAATCAAGGAACTTCTTCGGAGTTGTTCAAGCAACTGAATTACTACCAGATTCGTCAGCGCAAAGGTTTATTGGCAGAGTAATGCCACGAGTTGCGTTTACAAAGAGCAGACCCTCGGGCTTGTTCTTTTTTTGTTGCTGTAAATGTCTGAAGTTCGTCTGAGCTTAGAAGGACTTTCTAGAGAGAAAAGAGAAGTAATAGCCATACGAAAAAAGAGAAGGTGGAAAAAATGGAAGCACCGGCAGAAATTCTTTCCGTGTGGCGAGAGTTCGACGATTTTCCAATGGAGACCTTGACCAAAGCTTGGTATTCTCAGCGCTCAGACGAACAGAAGCAGCGCAGCGTGGAGTTGATGAAAGAGCAGCGGGAGCAATATGGGATCACCGGCAATTGTTTTGATTTGGCCATTTGGCTGCTTGCAGCTTTCGATGAAGCAGGTGTAACAGCTTATCCGGTGGGGAGTGAGCTGGGGACGGAACAGGCACATGCTGCTATTATGGCAGAAGACCGGAACGGGCGCAGATTCCTCTGTGATTTGGGGGATCAGTGGATACAGCCCATCTTAATGGATGTCGATCGTCCAGAGTTCAGAGGCGACAGGTTAGCGGGATTCTTTCCGGGAGCGGAAGTTCAAGTACAGAAAGCGGAAGAAGGAATAAAAATCATTTATTATCGGCCCAACGGCAAACAGTCTCAGCAGATCTATACGATCGAACCGGTGGATCGTGCAGACTTTATGGAAGCGGCTGAGTATTCCCAGCGCCATATCCATCCAGAGCCGCTCGTTGAAGTGCGGTTGCCGGGAGAAGGCGAAACCGTTCATTGGGAGTTCGACAACTGGACAAGCTTTTCGAGCACCAGTACGGGCCTTTATCCGGATGAACCGATTGAAACGCTGGAAGATTGGGTAGAAAGAATACATGGCAAAACGCATTACGACAAAGAATTTCTGGCAGAAGCCTTAGGGTTTTACCGCCGGCTGAATTTAGGTGGGCACGAATAGAAAGCTTGTATGGGGAGAAAAGGGCAGGTGATGAATAGCATGGAACTTAAAACACAATTACAATTTGAACTTACCGAATTCATGGACGGTGATGGAGTCGAAAGAATACCGGCTATCGGAAACTACGATTACTGGCTTTTGCTGATGGAATATTTTCTGGCTAAATCCGATACATTCGAAATTCATTGTTTCAATGAAGAAGCAGGAGTGATTGAAGAGCTTACAACCAATTTGCCGGGATTGTTCGATATTGATGACAAGCAGGGTATGACCATTTTCTCGGGGTTGCTGACGTTGGAAATTGCCGAATACTTGATGAGCCAACATGTCAGTGAAAAGAAAAAGCTCAAGTGGTTCTCCATTTTCTTGAGCAAAGGAGAACAGCATATTTTCTCCTCCGAACATTGGGGAACTGAATTTTTCGTTCCGGATATCACCGAGGAAGACCTGCTGTTCATCAAGCATGTAGCACCGGATGATACACATTTTAATGAATACTCATGAATGCGTTTGAAGTGCTTTAAGATTACAGAAAAATTTAATATAGCTGGAGGAAGAACCGGCCAGGTAAATGGCCGGTTTTTTTGCTATGCTAAAAAGAAAAAAGGGGAATGATAATGGAAACGGAGAAACTGCGTGTTTGCGACGAACATGGACATCCACAAGGCATAGAGACTCGGCAAGCTGTCCATGAACACGGCTTTTGGCATGAAACATTTCACTGTTGGATGGTCGGGTGGAGGAACAGCAGGGATACGGTTTATCTTCAGTTGCGCAGTGAAGCCAAGAAAGATTTCCCCGGTCTGTTCGATATCACTGCAGCCGGCCATTTGCTGGCGGATGAAACTGTAGAAGAGGGTGTAAGGGAAGTCAAAGAAGAACTTGGCTTAAAAGTGGAATTTGATAAACTCATTCATCTCGGTATGGTCAAAGATCAAATGGAGATGCCAGGGTTTATAGACAACGAACGCTGCCATTGCTTCTTATACCCTATGCCGAATAACCATGACTTTAGGTTCGAGTTGCAGCTGGAGGAAGTGTCAGGTATGGGGGAAGTTGATTTTGAGGCATTGGCGGGTTTGTTTATGGGTAAGGAAGAAGAAGTGGAGATTGATGGGTTTATCGCAAAGCCGGATGGCCACAGTCTTTTCAAAAAAAGGATTGGCCTAAAGGATATCGTTCCGCATAGCTCCTCTTACTTGGAAAAAATCATTTATCTCATCAGACAGGAGTTGAACAGATGAAATCATCTATTCAAGCATTGGTATTCGACGTTTATGGCACATTGTTTGATGTCTACTCAGTCAAAGAGAAATGTCGGGAGTTATATAGTGACAAAGGAGAGGAAGTCAGCATCGTCTGGCGCCAGAAACAGCTGCAGTACTCATTTTTGCGGCAATTGATGGGGCAATATGAACCGTTTTCCCAAATCACGAAGGATGCTTTGGATTATACATTGACGAAATTGGGACTTCCATATGATGAGGAAAAAGTGGAGACCTTGCTTGAGGCTTACAGAAATCTCGAAGCACATCCAGAAGCCGCAGAAATTTTAGAGCAGATGCGCGACAAGAAAATTGCCGTTTTTTCAAATGGCTCACGGGATATGCTGGAGCCGCTTATCAAAAATTCGGTTCTTTCTGAACTGATCGATGACATCATCAGCGTCGACGACATCAAGCAGTATAAACCGACGCCGGCATCGTACAGTTATGCTTTAAAGGTCCTTGGAGTGAAGCGCCACGAAGTCCTGTTCATGTCTTCGAACGAATGGGATATCGCAGGAGCAAAGAGCTTTGGCTTTCAGACCGCCTGGATCAATCGTGACGGGATGCCACTAGATAAACTGGGTATGGAACCCGACAGCATCTATCGGGACCTTACCGGTATTTTGGAATGGCAATGAACAACATTTTCATCAAGCAAAACGGCAGCGCCTTTTACAGGCCTGCCGTTTTTTATTGGCTAATTCAAATAATACAGAGCAACAGAAATCACCAGGCTGCTGATGGAAAAAAGAAGGCCGATCTGAAGAAACGAATTTCGGCTTGGGAATTCTTTCCGGTAATCCACTCGATCAAACGAACGTTTTTCGCTTTCACGGATGAGCTGGTCTTTTTTATTTACTTTTGCAAAAAAGTTTCGGGTGCTTTTTAAAAATGCCGTAAAAAATTGGCCTTCGATCAATACCATGATGAAATAGACCATCAGCAGCAACAGGCCTACTAAAAACAAAGCATCAAACCATCTGGCGATTGACCATTGCCTATATAGGAAGAAAGGCAAAACCAATGAACTGCCCAATGAAATCAAAAACAGGACTCTTTTAAAATTCATACAAGTCGATCCTCTCTTTACATAAATAAAGATTACCATGTAAATTATATTTTTGAAAATTAAAACATCTTGTTGCCTATTTCAGCAATAACAATTATGATTATAAAGAATTATCAAAATAAAGAATTATCAAAAAATGGGGGTAGGGAAAATGGAGAGAAAGAGAAAAACGCAGATTTTCATGATTTTGATTGCATTCGTTTTAATCTTATCGGGGTGTAACTTCAATTCTTCGGAGAGTTCAAACGAAGAAAGCGCAGCAGAAGGGGAAGCTGGGCAAGTATTGAACATCTCGACTACGGCAGACATTCCTACTTTAGATTCGACAAAAGCACATGACGGCATTGCGTTTACGGTGCTGAATAATGTCAATGAAGGACTTTACCGCCAAGATGAAAACCACGAACCGATTGAAGCTTTAGTAACGGACCATACAGAAAATGAAGACAAGAGCGTTCACACGTTCACATTGCGCGACTCGAACTGGAGCAATGGGGAACCGGTTACTGCGCAGGATTTCGAATATGCTTGGAAACGTGTTATGAAAGACGCAAGCCCTTATAACTTCATGTTCGTAACAGCAGGGATCAAAAATGCTGAAGCGATCATGAACGAAGAAATGGACGCAGAAGAATTGGGCGTTAAAGCAATCGACGAGAAAACACTGGAAGTTACGTTGGAAGCAGCGAACCCATTGTTCCAGTCCTTGATGACATTCCCGACTTTCTTGCCACAGAACCAGAAGTTTGTAGAAGAACAGGGTGACCAATACGCATTGGAAGCGGAAAATATCCTGTTCAACGGACCATTCACATTGGTGGATTGGACGCATGAGCAAGGATGGAAATACGAGAAGAACGAAGATTACTGGGATGCAGACAACGTTAAACTTGATGCTGTGAATGCTTACGTTGTGAAAGATCCGGCAGCAGGCGTCAATTTATACGAAACAAATAAAGTGGACCGCATCGTATTGAGCTCAGAAGCTGTTGACCAAAACAAGGACGACGAAAACTTCGATACAATTTTAGAGCCGGAAGTCATCTTCCTTCGTTTCAACCATAACCATCCGGTACTGGGCAACAAAAACATTCGCCAAGCAGTTAATATGGCGATCGACAAAGCAAGCTTAACGGATGTTATTTTGAAAAATGGATCGACTGCCTTGAACGGCATCGTGCCGAAAGGATTCTTCAAATCGCCAACAGGTGAAGATTTCCGTGACTTGAACGGAGACTTCAATACAGGCACAGTTGAAGAAGCCCAGAAGCTTTGGGAAGCAGGGCTGAAAGAGACAGGGGCAACAGATGTAACAGTCTCTATCAACATTGCCGATTCTGAAGACCATAAGAAAGTGGCTGAATACATTCAGGCACAATTGGAAGACAATCTTCCAGGATTCAAATTGGACATCAAAGCGGTTCCTTTCGCACAACGTCTGGAAATCGAAAAAGCGGTCGAGTATGATTTGTCTCTATCTTCATGGGGACCGGATTACAGCGACCCGATGACATACTTGGATATGTGGTTGGAAGGCGGATCAGCTAACCGCATGGATTACAAAAACGCCGAATTGGAAGAATTGGTAGCTTCAGCAAGAACGGAAACGGATCTAGAAAAACGTTACCAGATGCTGTTAGATATCGAGAAAATCCTATTGGAAGAAGATGCAGCGATCGTACCGCTTTACCAGGAAGGTGCTGCGGTCTTAATGAGAAGCAAAATCAAAAATCTTTTGGTGCATCCAACAGGCGCTTCATTCTCCTACAAATGGGTGACGATCGAAGAATAAAACAGGTTTACAGCTTATAGAGTACGAGGGTGTAGCCGATTCGTGGGCGCCCTCGTATTTTTTCATCGCTGAAACACTTGCCAGTATCACACGGACGTTTCCACTTTTCGTATTGTCCAGACTCCAGCACCCAGCTACCCGGGCGCTTTCGCTTTTCGCATCATGAAGTTTAATTCACCCTATAGAACCGAGGTGTTCACATGAAACGTTATTTACTGCAGCGGATCGGCTTTATGCTCATTACGCTTTTCATTATTGTGACAGCTACCTTTTTCTTGATGCAGCTGTTGCCGGGTACACCGTTCACCAACCCGGAGAAATTGACCGATAGCCAATTGGCGATATTGAATGCTAAATATGGACTGGATCAGCCAGTCGCTATCCAATACATTCAGTATATCGGCAACCTGGTACAGGGCGATCTAGGTTATTCATTCCAACATGAAGGCCGGACGGTCACCAGCATGATCAGTGACCGCATCGGGCCATCAGCTTTTATCGGCTTGCAGGCATTGGTGATCGGAGCGATTATCGGATTGGTTTTAGGAATTGTTTCGGCTTTAAAGCACAATTCCCTTTTGGATTACGGGTCGGTGACATTAGCCGTTTTGGGAATGTCGATTCCGTCTTTCGTTTTTGCAGCGTTGCTGCAGTATTACGTAGGCGTTAAATTGGAATGGCTGCCCGTCGCGTTATGGGAAGGGTATTCCAGTACGCTGCTGCCGTCCATCGCTTTGTCGGTGACGGTGACGGCCACGGTCGCGCGGTTTATCCGCAGTGAAATGCTCGAAGTGATCGGCCAGGATTACATCATCACAGCTCGAGCCAAGGGCTTGAAAGAAAACCAGGTCATCGTCAAGCACGTCATCCGCAATGCGCTGATTCCGGTTGTCACCATGCTTGGGCCGCTTGCTGTCTCGATTATGACGGGAACCTTGGTCATCGAAAAGATTTTCGCAGTGCCGGGGCTTGGCGAGCAGTTCACTTTATCGATCCTGGTATTGGATTACAGCGTCATCATGGGCATTACCATTTTTTACAGCGCTTTGTTCATTTTCGTTGTCTTTGTCGTGGATATCATTTACAGCTTCCTGGATCCACGCATCAACTATAAGGGGGAATCAGCATGACGAAAAACATACCACACCTTCCCCCGCACCAAGATTTGCAGGCGCAAAACCAATATGCTTACGACGAAATCCCATCGGATCTGTTTGTGAAAGCGCCGCTGGACCAACGGAAAAGCGAGGAAATTGGTACGCCGTCCGTGTCTTTCTGGAAAGAAGCATTTCAGCGTCTCATCAAAAACAAAGGCGCTATGATTTCACTCGTCATGCTCGTCTTGTTGATTGCTTTGGCGTTGATCGGTCCGAGTCTGAATGAATTTTCTTACCGGGAACAAAATTTGGCGCATTCCAATATGCCGCCGAAAGTCGAAGGATTGGAGTGGCTCGGGTTCAATGGACAGAACTCGGCAGGCGTGGATCAATATGCGGAGCGGGACGTTCAGATCAATTACTGGTTCGGTACCGATGAATTCGGCCGCGATCTGTGGACCCGTGTTTGGAAAGGGACGCAGATCTCCTTGTTCATCGCTTTAGTGGCAGCTTTCCTCGATTTGGTGATCGGCGTCATCTATGGCGGGATCTCCTCATTTTACGGAGGGCGCATCGACAACGTCATGCAGCGGATCATCGAAATTCTTATGGGAATTCCGAACTTGATTGTCATCATTTTGTTTATCCTTGTGCTGGAGCCGGGCATCACATCGATTATTCTGGCGATGGTCATCACCGGCTGGGTCGGCATGGCGCGTGTGGTACGCGGCCAAGTGCTGCAGCTGAAGGGCCAGGAATTTGTTTTGGCTTCCCGTACCCTTGGCGCATCAAATCCACGGCTGATTTCGAAGCATCTTTTGCCGAATGTCATGGGACCGATTATCGTCACAGTCATGTTTACGATTCCGACCGCTATTTTCTTCGAAGCGTTCTTGAGCTTTATCGGTCTTGGATTGCAGGCGCCTCTTGCGTCGCTTGGTGTTTTGATTGAAGACGGCTATAAATCAATGCGGTATTTCCCGTATAAATTGATTTTTCCAGCCTTGGTCATCAGTATCATCATGATCTCATTCAATTTGCTTGGCGATGGTTTACGTGATGCATTAGATCCGAAAATGAGAAAATAGGGGAGGGTTCAACATGAGCGAGACCATTTTGACAGTCGACAACCTGCATGTAGCGTTTAAAACCCAAACCGGCAAATTGACGGCGGTGCGGGGTGTAAGTTTTGATTTAAAAAAAGGGGAGACATTGGCGATTGTCGGCGAATCCGGGTCGGGCAAGTCAGTCACCGCCAAATCTATCATGCAATTGCTGCCGGCAGCCACCACAGAAGTGACTAAAGGCGACATTGTCTATAACGGCAAAAGTTTATTGAAGATGTCCAAACGGCAAGTTACCGATTTGCGTGGATCGGAAATCTCAATGGTGTTCCAGGATCCGATGACTTCACTGAATCCGACGATGAAAGTCGGCAAACAGATCATGGAAGGCGTGCAGCGGCATGAACAGCTGACAAAAGCGCAAGCACGCAACCGGGCGCTGGAAATGCTCAAGCTGGTCGGGATTCCGCAAGCGGAAAATCGGCTGGATAATTACCCGCATCAATTTTCAGGCGGCATGAGGCAGCGTGTGGTCATCGCGCTGGCGCTTGCCTGCAACCCGAAAGTGCTGATTGCGGATGAACCGACAACGGCACTCGATGTTACCATCCAGGCGCAAATCCTGGATTTGATGAAGGACCTGCAAAAGAAAACCGAGACAGCCATTATTCTGATTACGCACGATTTGGGTGTGGTTGCCAATATGGCCGATCGTGTCGCTGTCATGTATGGCGGCAAAATTGTGGAACAGGGCACACTTGATGAAATCTTCTACAATCCGCAGCATCCGTATACTTTGGGCCTGCTTCAATCGATGCCCAAACTGAATGAAGACCGCTCACAACCGCTCTTGCCGATTGCGGGTTCACCGCCTAACTTGGCGACGCTTGGAGAAGGCTGCGCATTTGCGGCCAGATGCCCGCATACGATGGCGGTATGCCATACGTATACACCGCGTGATACAGTGACGGAAACGGGCCATTCTGTGGCTTGCTGGCTGCAGGACGATCGGGTAGCGGCATCACGTGATCTTGTGGAGACCGGAAGCCCATCATAAAAACACATCAAAAAACCAGTAAGGCCCGAATCGGCTTACTGGTTTTTTTAGTGTTTAAATGACACTGATTTCTTCGGTTTTCAAATCGGTGATGAACATATGTCCGGGTGCATGGGTGATCATGATTTCGGGTTTGACGTGCATGGCAATCGCCTGTGGCGTCACACCGCAAGCCCAAAATACAGGAACTTCACCTTCTTTGACAGTCACGCGGTCCCCAAAATCAGGCTGGTTTAAATTACGGATGCCAATGCCTTCAGGATTGCCGATATGCACGGGAGCTCCGTGGACGCTCGGAAAACGGCTCGTCACCTGGACGGCCCGGATAACGTCTTTTTCCGGCATGGGGCGCATGCTGACTACCGTCGGCCCTTCAAAGCGTCCCGCTTTCACTGCGGGAATGGAGGTCCTGTACATCGGTACATTGCAGTTTTCTTCGTTATGGCGAATCGGAATGCCATTGTTGATCAGGGCTTCTTCAAAAGTGAAACTGCAGCCGATTAAAAACCCGACCATGTCATCTGTCCACAAGTCGGTGATCTGGTCTCTTTCTTCCGTCAGTATGCCGTCTCTGTAAATCCGGTATTTCGGAAGATCTGTCCGCAAATCAGCGGTTGGCGCTGACAACTCTGGAATAAATGAACCCGGTTCTGTTACATCGATTAACGGACAGGATTTCGGATTGCGCTGACAGAAAAGCAGGAACTCAAAAGCCATTTCTTTTGGCAGCACAGCCAGGTTGGCCTGGATAAAGCCATTAGCCAAACTGGACGTGGGCTTATGCCATTCGCCATTGCGGATCAGCTGCCGAATCTCACGAGGGGACTGTTGATTGATGATGTTCATCTCATTCCACTCCTTTATTCAAATAATGCTGGAATTCCGTTCATCAAGGTATAGATTCCCATCCACGCCATAGCGACCACGATGACGACACCGAAAACAGTCATCCATAGGGGATGCCTGTAGTCGCCGACAATCTTCGCTTTATGCGCGGCAATCAACATAACGCCAAGGGCAATCGGTAAAATCAAGCCATTCAAGGATCCCACAAGCACCAATACCAGAACGGGCTGGCCGATGATGACAAAAACAGAGGTGGAGATGACAATAAAACTGATGATCAATAGACGATTGTACTTTTCCAGCACCGGACTGAACGACCGGATAAAGGATACAGATGTGTAGGCAGCTCCAACAACCGATGTGACTGCAGCCGCCCACATGACGACGCCGAAAATTTTATAGCCAACGTTGCCGGCGGCCAATTGGAAGACGGAAGCAGGCGGATTGGCAGGGTCCAACGAAAGGCCTTGTGACACGACACCGAGCACCGCCAGAAACAAAATAATGCGCATGAATGAAGCGATACCAATCGCATAAATGGAGCTTCTGGTCACTTCGGGCAAGGCTGCTCTGCCGGTCAGGCCTGCATCAATCAGCCGGTGTCCGCCTGCAAAAGTAATATAGCCGCCGACGGTCCCGCCGACGAGCGTGACAATGGCAAAGATGTCGATGGTATCGGGCACGAAAGTTTTTGCGATCGCTTCGCCGACAGGCGGCTGTGCAGTGATCATAACGTAAACGGTCAGTCCGATCATGACAAAGCCAAGGATTTGAGCAAAACGGTCCATCGCCCGCCCGGCTTCTTTTACAACAAAAATCCCGATAGCGAGCAAGCCGCTTAAAACAGCCCCGACTTTTGGATCGATTCCGAACAGCACATTTGTGCCAAGCCCAGCGCCGCCGATGTTGCCGATATTAAAAGCAAGCCCGCCCATGACGACCAATAAAGCCAGGAAATAACCCAGGCCAGGCAAAACGTCATTCGCAATATCCTGCGCCCGTTTGCCGGAGACGGCGATGATGCGCCATATATTCGTTTGGGCACCGATATCAATGATGACAGAAATTAAAATAACAAATCCGAAAGAAGCCAATAAAGTTTCCGTAAAAACCGTCGTTTGTGTCAGAAATCCAGGTCCGATGGCGGAAGTCGCCATCAGGAAAGCGGCACCCAGCAAGACGCTGGCATTGGTGTTTTTCATCTTCTTCGCATTCTTCATTGAAATCCTCCTCGGCTTGTATTAAACGAACTCACTCACTTTAACAATATCAATACCGGCTCCTTTCAAAGATTTTGAAATCTGTCTGGCGAACTCGAGTGCGTTAACGCCGTCTCCGTGAATGCAGATGGTTTCTGCCTGCAGCTCGGCATCGCTGTTTTCAACCGTCGCCACTTTATTTTCCTTGACCATGCGAATGACCTGGTCGATGGCAATCCGTGGATCGGTGATCAAGGCGTTGCTCTGGGTCCGAGGCGTCAGCGAACCGTCCGGTTGATAGGTACGATCTGAAAAGACTTCATTGGCTGTACGAAGCCCGATTTTCTCGCCAGCTTTGATGATTTCACTGCCGGAAAGCCCGAACAGCACCAGTTCCGGATCGATTTTGTAGACGGCTTCGGCAATGGCTTCTGACAATGCCGCATCTTTTACTGCCATATTATATAAAGCACCATGCGCTTTGACATGTTGCAACTGTCCGCCTTCGGCTTTGATAAAACCTGATAAAGCGCCGATTTGATAAACGGTTAAGTCGTAAGCTTCTTGAGGAGACAGGGCGATATTGCGGCGGCCGAAGCCGACCAGGTCCTGCAAGCCAGGGTGGGCGCCAATACCAACATTTTTTTCGAGCGCCAATTGAACGGTTTTGCGCATCGTCGAAGGGTCGCCGGCGTGGAAGCCGCAAGCGATGTTCGCAGAGGTAACGTAATCAAGGATTTCCTCATCATTGCCCATCCGGTATGCGCCAAAGCTTTCGCCCATATCACAGTTCAAATCCACTTTATAACTCATGTCCATTCCTCCCGTTTCAACTTAATCGCGGCTTTTATTTGCCGAATCGATTGTTCTTGTTCAATCCAACGCTGTTGTGCATCTGCCAGGGAAATTTCTTTAAAGCGCAATTGCTGTCCCGGCTTCAGCTGGCTGATGAGCGGCAAGTCAACAGACGCAACCTGTCCGATCTTCGGATAGCCGCCAGTCGTTTGTCGGTCTGCCAGCAGGACAATCGGGTTGCCATCCACCGGTACTTGGACAGAACCGAAAGCCACTGCTTCTGAAATCAATTCCGCCGGATTTTCAAGAGCCAGATGAGGACCTTCCAAACGATAGCCCATGCGGTCAGAATTGGAAGAGACGGCGAAGGCTTCTTGGAAGATCCGTTTTTGGCTGGCGCCATCGAATAAATCAAATTGCCTCCCGGCCATCATCCGGATGACGGGTTCTTCAAAATACCGGACAGGCGGCAGCAGCCAATCTGAGTCATTGTCAGCTTCCTGCATTAGTGAAGAAAGCCGCTGCCTGCTGATCTGGCCAACCGGCACTTCGTCGCCTTTTTCCAGAGAGCGCCCTTGAAACCCTCCAATCCCGGCCCGCATATACGTAGAACGGCTGCCCATAACTTCAGGAACATCGATGCCGCCGGCAATTGCCAAATAACAGCGGGCGCCTACGCGAGGCTCACCAAAGGTCAGGGTATTGCCTTTTTTAACGGACAGCATCCGCCACATAGGAAGGGCTTGGCCATCCAGTTTCGGGCTCAAGTCACCGCCGCATAGCGCGATGACTGTATCTTCTATGAATTCAATTGCAGGCCCGACGAGTGTGATTTCAAGTGTGGCTGCCTGTTCTTTATTGCCGACCAGTAGATTGGCCAGGCGATGAGCAAGGGGATCCATCGCGCCGCTGGCGATGACGCCATATTTCTGGAAGCCATTTCGGCCAAGGTCCTGTACGGTGGTCTGCAAGCCGTTCTTAAGGATTTTCAGCATTCGGATCCTCCTTCCATGCGTAGTAGTCTGTTTCAGAGATTTCCCGGAAGACCACTTTGTCTCCTGCCCGCAGCAGGCTCGGAATGTCATTTTCCGGCCGGAATAACCGAAGCGGCGTCCTGCCGATCAGCTGCCAACCACCCGGTGTTTCAATTGGATAGACACCGGTCTGCATGCCGGCGATGCCGACTGTCCGTTCCGGGATGCGGAGTCGCGGGGAATCGCGCCTTGGGGCCGCAATTTTTTCAGACATGCCTCCGATAAAAGGAAAGCCGGGCGCAAAGCCGATCATGTGGACCGAATAACTGCCGGAAGTATGAATGTCAATGACCTCGCGCGCAGTCAAGCCATTGTGTTGTGCCACGAATTCCAGGTCGGGTCCGAATTCACCGCCATAACAGACAGGAATTTCAACGGTTCTGGATTCGACAGCCAACTCTTCCCCGAGGTGCGCCAGAAGTTCCGCCAGCTCTTCTTGTACCTTGCTGTATGTTGCTGCGCAAGGATCATAGAAGACAGCTACCGTTATAAATGCAGGGATAAATTCAATCATCCAATCGGGTGGCCGGCTTTCCAGCAAAGTGGATAATCTTCGTATTTTTTTTTCTGTTTCTTCATTGATTTCAGTGCCCAGTTCAATGACAATCGCCTGATCACCCAGCGGCGAAAACGAAGTATTCATCTGCTCGCCTCCTTAGACTGACTATTCTTACTTTTAGTTTAGTATAAGGCTTTTGGAAGTCGCTGGAAAGGAGAGATATGGATTCTCTAAATAACGTATTAACTGTATCGGAAAGTATTTGAAGTGAAGTGGAAAGTATTCAGGCGGAATCAGAAAGTATTTGAAGTGAAATGGAAAGTATTTCGACTAAATCAGAAAGTATATCCACTTAACTGGAAAAATCACAGCCATCCCGCAATAAAAAAAGCTCCCAAAAAAGAAGCTGCTCAATCAAGAGCAGCTTCTTTAACAATTATTCTTCAATTTCCACTTTCTCAGTCACATCGGCACCATTAAAGAATTCTGCTGAGATTTCGGCGATTGTGCCGTCCTCCAGCATTTCTTCGATGACGCGATCTACATTCTCGGCAAGTTCGGTATTGTCTTCGTTCATCACAACACCCACTTCAGAAGGGCTGTACTTGAGGTTCGGGTGGATGGTGATGTCCAGTTCCGGAAAGGCTGCAATCGCCAATGTCTGCAAATAATAATCGTTCAGAATGACATCCGTGCGGCCGATTGCGACGTCGCGCAGGTAGGTTTCATTCGTCGCATTGTCATAAACAACTTCCTCGGCCCCATATTCGCGTGCGGTCTCCATGTAAACGGAAGTCGAAGCACCGGCGGCTTTTTTGCCTTTTAGGTCTTCTAAGGTTTCGATGCCGGACAAATCGTCTGAACGGACGATTGCAGTGCCATAAGAATACTTAAACGGTGTGGAGAAAAGAAAATTGTCCTGGCGGTCTTCCGTGATTTCAATATCGTTTGCAGCAATATCAACTTGTCCCGTTTGGACAGACGTCAACATTTCATCAAATCCAAGCTCCGTGAATTCAACTTCCAATTCAAGGCGTTCACCGATTTCTCGGGCCACTTCCACTTCGAAGCCGGTCAATTCATCTGATCCTTCTTCCCGATAGGAAGTAGGAAACAATGTCCCGGATGTGGCAACGGTCAAGCTGCCTTTTTCCTGGATTTCATCCCAGGCGGTCGTTGTTTCTTCAGAAGCTGTATCTTCGCTATTTCCACAGGCACCCAAGAGCGACAAAGTCACTAGGCCGGCTATGATTGACGCATTTTTTCTGGAAAAGAATATTTTCACGGGGTCTTCCTCCTCTATTATGATTGCACCTAAAAGATAGCATTCTAAGAGGGCGGAGGCAACGGTTTAATTCACCATTTAAAAAATCAGACAATTTAGACTAATTTGTTGACCGGTATGGTCGAATGCTGTATTCTGTAGTCGACCAGAATGGTCTAAAGAAATGAAAGAGGGTATGAGCATGGAGAAATTTGAAAACCTCGACCCCAAAAAGCAACAAAAAATCCTTGATTCCGCCTTGATGGAATTTGCCGAAAATGGATTTGGGCAAGCTTCAACCAACCGCATCGTCAAAAAGGCCGGCATTGGAAAAGGAATGTTGTTCTATTATTTTTCAAACAAAAAGGACCTGTACGAATATTTGGTTGACTATAGTATGAATTTCATTGTTAACGAATATTTAAGCTTGGTGGATATCAATGAAAGGGATTTTATTAAACGAATGAGGGATGCGGCGCAAATAAAAATGAAGGCACAACTGAAAAACGAGCATATCTTTAACTTTATGGGAACGTTTATGTTAACGAAAGATCGGGATCTTCCTCCACATCTGCAGAAGCGTTATGAGCATTTGCAGCAGCAGGGTTATGCATTGCTGTATGAAGGAATCGACAAAACGCTTTTCAGAAAAGATGTCGACGTTGACAAGGCATTCAATTTAATCCGTTGGGGAGTTGATGGCTACCAGCAAAATCTCCTGCAAAAGCTGCAGGGGAAAAAAATGACCGAACTGGATTTGAAGCCTTACTGGGATGAATTTTACGAATATCTCGATATTCTGAAAAAAAGCTTCTATACAAATTAGGAGGGAAACTCATGGCAGTATTGAGAACGGTTGATCTGACGAAGAAATTCGGGGATTTTGCAGCACTCGACGGCGTGAACATTGAAGTGGGCGAGGGGGAAGTGTATGGCTTTATCGGTCCGAATGGATCAGGGAAATCGACTACTCTGCGTGTACTGCTCGGCATTTTAAAAGCGACGGACGGGCGTGCAGAAATTTTTGGAAAGGATTCCTGGAAAGATGCCGTAGAAATTCATAAACGCGTAGCTTATGTTCCAGGAGATATCAACCTATGGCCGAACTTGACCGGAGGCGAAGTCATCGATCTGTTCGTTAAACTGCGCGGTGGCAATAATTTAGAGCGACGGGAGGAACTGATCCGTAAATTCGACTTGGACCCGACGAAAAAATGCCGGACCTACTCCAAAGGGAACCGGCAAAAAGTGGCATTGATTGCGGCATTCTCGTCGGATGTGGATTTGTATGTTTTAGACGAACCGACTTCGGGCCTCGATCCGCTCATGGAGCGTGTGTTTCAGGAGTATGTAGTGGAAGCGAAAAAAAGGGGCAAGAGCATCCTGCTGTCGAGCCACATCCTGTCGGAAGTCGAAAAGCTCTGTGATAAAGTGGCGATCATTCGTGAAGGGAAAATTATCGAAACCGGAACGCTCAAAGAACTGCGGCATTTGACCGGGACGATTCTGCTGGTAGAAACCAAAGAGCCGATTGTAGGATTGGAAGAGCTGAAAGGAGTCAGTGGCATCCAGCAGAAAGGCAGCGCTTTGTCTTTCCAGGTCGACACAGCGGAAGTGGATCATGTCATCCGTTACATCAGCCGCTTCGGGGTGAGCCGCATTGAAAGTTCACCGCCGACGCTGGAGGAACTGTTTATGCGCCATTACGAGGGAACCGCTGGAGCGGTGGAATCAGGAGCAGGAGGCGAACCGTAATGACCAGACATCTGTTTGACGGAACCGGAACCTTGATCCGTTTTGTTTTGCGGCGCGACCGTTTGCGTCTGCCCATCTGGCTCGTCTCATTTGCGGCCATTTCGGCAATTATCGCCCTGGCTTTCGTTGGCCTGTATCAAAATGCGGAGGAAAGGCAGGCAATGGCTGAAACGATGCGCAATCCCGCGATGACTGCGATGGTCGGGCCGGGATACGGACTGGACAATTATACGGTCGGCGCGATGACTGCGCATGAAATGCTGCTGATGACAGCGGTTGTGGTCGGCTTGATGAATATTTTGCTGGTCATCCGCCATACACGTACAGATGAAGAAGATGGCCGCATCGAACTGGTCCGCTCTTTGCCGGTAGGCCGGTTGTCGAATCTGTCATCGACTTTGCTCGTAATGACCGGTGCCAACATTGTCCTGGCTTTGCTGACGGCTTTTTCACTGGCTGCTTTAGGGATTGAGAGTGTCGATCTGCAAGGGTCGCTTGTCTATGGGTTTGCACTAGGCGCTGCCGGTCTGGTTTTTGCCGGCGTTGCGGCTGTCTGTGCACAGTTATCTCCCAATGCCAGAAACGCACTTGGGCTGTCGATTGCCATATTGTTGCTGGCTTATATGGTCCGGGCCATTGGTGACGTCGCAAACGAAACCTTGTCCTGGTTGTCGCCGCTTGGCTGGATTTTGCGGTCTGAGGCCTATGTCAATAATTATTGGTGGCCAATTTTGCTGACAATTGCTGGAGCCTTGCTGCTGATGGCTTTGGCTCTGTACTTGAACTCGATCCGTGACCTTGGTTCTGGCTTTTTGCCTTCGCGGGCGGGAAAAGCCAAAGCTGCCCGATCCTTATTGAGTCCGTTTGGGCTGGTATTGCGCCTTCAGCGGACCGGATTCATCGCCTGGGCAGCAGGGTTGCTACTAATTGGGGCATCCTATGGTTCGGTTCTGGGCGATTTGGAGTCGTTTTTTGAAGACATTGACCTGATGCAGCAAATGATTGTTCAGTCGGAAGGCTTTTCACTGACAGAACAATTCATTCCCGTGCTGATGGCCGTCATGGCAATTCTTGGAACCATTCCGGTATTGATGGCGGTGCTGAAATTGAAAACAGAAGAAAAGAATGGCCGGCTTGAGCACATTTTGAGCCGTTCCGTTTCCAGAAACCACGTGCTGGGCAGTTACTTGGCAATGGCTGTTTTGACCGGCTTTGTTATGCTATCTTTAGCAGCACTGGGTCTTGGTTTAGTCGGCAATGCCATGATGGAGGAGCAACTTTCACTGGGGATGTTTTATGGCTCGGCGCTGGCTTATTTGCCGGCAATGTTTGCCATGATCGGCGTGGCGGTATTGTTGCTCGGATGGGCTCCGAATTTAATCGGTGCCGTTTGGCTGTATTTAGCTTTTTCGTTTTTTGTCATTTACCTGGGCGGTTTGTTCCAATTTCCCGAATGGGTAGGAAAGTTGACACCGTTTGGCTATGTGTCCGAGATACCGATTGAAGAGATGAATTATCTGAACGCGGTGATGCTGACAGTTGTCGCGGTTATTTTGACAGCAATCGGCATCACCGGATTTAATCGCCGGGATATCGGCAAGTAGAAGCTAATTGAACAACAATAAACAGATCCCCTTTTCTTGTGAAAAGGGGATCTGTTTATTTTATAGAAGTAAAAGCCAGGCAGCGACAGGTCCTAGTAAAGCACCGAATACCGCACTTAACGTCATCGCAACAGAACTCATCGATGCTTCCTGCTGGCCGTATTCGAAGGCTTTGGCAGTTCCCATGCCATGGGCGGAAGTGCCAAGGCCGATGCCGCGGCCGATCGGCGAATCAATACGCAGCCATTTCAACAGGAGAGGACCGACGATATAGCCGGTAAATCCAGCCACCATGACGAAAACTGCAGCGAGCGAAGGGATTCCACCGAGGTTGCTGGCAACTTGCATGGCAACCGGCGTGGTCAGTGACTTCGGCAGGACAGTCAAAATCAGTTCTTCTGAAAAACGGAAGAGTTGCGTGAACAAAATGCCGCTTGCCATGCCAACAACAACACCCGCAGCAATTCCAGAAAGAATCGGCAGCATATTGTTGAAAAGGAGATCCCGCTGTTTATAAAGTGGAATCGCCAGCGCGACTACTGCCGGCCCCAGCAAAGTACCGATCCAGCTGCCGCCCATCATATACGTATCGTAAGGGATGTTGCCCAACACTAAAATAAGGACAAGAATCGCTGTAGAAGCAAGAACCGGATTCAATAAAGTCTTTCTGTACTTTAAATACAACAAATTGGTCAGCAAGTAAATACTGACCGTCAGAACCGCAAAAAAAGCGGCAGTCAGATTGAATTCCATGGTCAAGGCTCCTCCTTTCGGTCAGTGCTTGCCTTGGCAGCGTACTGGCTGACCCAGCCTGCAACCGCCATTGTCAGAAAGGTACTGGCAATGACGATTGGAATCAACAGCATGCCTTTTCCGGAGAACAGTTCCCCATATTCAACAACTCCGACGGTAGCCGGAATAAAGTAAAGAGATAAAAAAACCAATAGGAAATGGGCGCCAGATTCGATCCATTCAAGCGGATAAATTTTCAGCATAAGTGCGGTGAACAGCAGAAGAAAGCCGATGATGCTGCCCGGCAACGGAATATTGAAAAAATCCTGTAACGCTTCGCCTAATAAATAAAAGCCAGTAATAACGACAAGCTGGAGAATAATAGAAATGATTTTCAAAGAGAACACCGCCTTCCTGATGAATGTAAGGAGAAAACTCGGTTCTTTCCATAATTAGTTATTTTACAGGATTCCTTTTGAAAAGCGAGGAAGGATTCTGGTCCTTCTAAAATTTTCAGCAAATTTCAGTGGAATTCCAACAAACTTTTTCAAATTTTTATAGTGGGGTATAAGAAGGGAAAGCCGGGTAGAGGAATTTAAAAATACTGGTTTCTGAAAGATTCCAGTACTCAAAGGGGGGGCAGCTTTATGGACGGCAAAAAGATTTTGGCTGAACAGCTGGAACGGCATTCATTAAGGAGTCTCAACATGCAAATAAAAAGAATTGAAGAAACGGGCCAGAGTTTATATCATTACACGAGCCTGAACAGTTTGATGGGCATGATCGAAACTAACCGTTTATGGATGAGCAAAGGGACTTTTCTGAATGACTCCAGCGAACTGGTTTATTTTTCAGGTATTTTAAAAACAGTACTGGAGAAAATGGAAGTTCCCGATAAAGGAGAATTGTGGGGTGTATTTACTGAACAGCTGCAGCAGGCTCTGGATCATTTTATGATAGAGATTGAAGAAAGCGGCTTTGAAGTCTATGTCTTCTCCATGTCACAAACAGAAGATTCGTTGGCTCTTTGGTACAACTATGCAAAAGGCGATGGCTACAATATCGGTTTTTCTGCGGAGGAGCTCCTTGGAAAAATCAATCATTATTTAATGGATGCCGGTTTGCTGCATGGTCTTGTGGTCTACAGCAAACAGGAGCAAGAGACCATTTTAGAGAATCTGCTGACAGAGAGTTTTGAACTTATCAGCGAATACCGAGAGGAACAGGTGACCTCAGTATTAGCCGACCATTTCTTTTCGATGATGGCATCATGCGCAGTCTTTTTTAAAGATGCTGCTTTCAAGAGCGAAGAAGAGTATCGGATTGCGGTCATCAGTAGAGGAGAAGTTGATGGCAAAGTGAAATTCCGAGCTCGCAACGGAGTAATTATTCCTTACATCGAAGTATTATTTGAAGAAAGTTTGCCGATTAGCCATATAACAATTGGTCCTAAAAACAATATCGACATTGCCAAAAGCGGCTTTGAACATTACGTAAGGAGCAAGGGTTATAACTTGGAAACCATTTCTGTCAGTAAATCTGTCGCGGCTCTCCGGTATTGAAAAGAAAACAGACTGGCGGCATGTCTCCGGAAATAGCTGAAGAGACGGTGCGAGACAATAAAAAAGCAGGGTGGAAAAACGGATATGGGACCAGAAACAAGCATTAAAAAATGAATTCAAACCGTACGCGACTATAGAGGTCCGATTGGATCAACTAACAATTTTTCGAGTATTCACCAAGTCATTCCCAAAGTAGAGAATATTCACTATGGCGTTACAAAAGGCAGCCTGAAAATGCTGACAGAAACATAGCCGTTTAAATATGCAGAACGGAGCATCCAGACCAAGGGAATCGCGCCTGGAATCATCACGGAATCGGGGAAACCTACACAAGAACAGGGTGTGGAAGAAAAAGGAAGGCGCTTCAGAAAATCCCGATGAAAAAACCGGAAAACATCGTTGCAGCAGTTTCTTGGCTTGTTTCTGATAAAACTGCTTATGTCACCGGAACTACCTTATTTGTAGATGTGGCATGACATTATCTCTTTCTCAATTGTTGTACCAGTAATTGCACGCCGCACAGGAGCATTTCAATCTGTGCGGTTTTTTATGCACGCTTAAGTATATATACTATATTGAAAAAATAACCATTTAACTCCGGAATTCGAAATAGACAGAATTTAAAAAAATCTTTGATTATAATGCTTGCATTTTAAGCTAATTGTTGTATTATTACTTTATGCAATATATCGCATACATTTTTTTAAAAGAGAATGTATTATACTAAAATTATAGATACAAGTACACGAGCCAACGGATTTAGAATTTAGGAGGAAATAGGAATGGATAGTAAATTGTCGTTTAAATCATATGCAGTTGTAGGGATGATGTTGTTTGCGCTGTTTTTTGGAGCAGGAAACTTAATCTTTCCCGCGCAGCTTGGACAATACGCAGGAACAAACGTCTGGATCGCGATATTCGGATTTCTGATTACAGGTGTCGGTCTGCCATTGCTAGGTATATTAGCGATCGGTTACTCGAAAAGTAATGACTTACAAGATCTTTCAAGCCGTGTTCACCCTGTCTATGGGTTGGTCTTTACGGCAATGCTTTACTTAACGATCGGACCCTTCTTCGCTTTGCCAAGAACAGGCGCTGTTTCATATGAAGTTGGAATTGCACCGTTTGTTGGAGAAGGAAATGCCGCAATTGCTTTATTGGTCTTTTCTTTAGTCTTCTTTGCAATATCATTGCTCGTATCATTGAATCCGTCAAAAATGGTCGACAGCATCGGCAAGATCCTTTCGCCTGCGATTCTTGTGACCTTGGGTGTTTTATTGGTTACATCGTTCGTTAATCCGATGGGAGCTAAAGAAGCTCCTCAGCCGGCTTATGCAAACGATGCCTTCTTTACAGGCTTCACTGAAGGCTATAACACGATGGACGCACTCGCTTCCTTGGTTTTCGGGATCATTGTCATTTCTGCAGTCCGTAAATTGGGTGTGAATTCGCCTAAAGGCGTCTTAGCCGCGACTTTAAAAAGTGGGGTTGTAGCTGCTGCTCTTTTGGCCATCGTCTACACAGGAATTGCTCTGCTCGGTTCAACAAGTACGGCAACTTTAGGGCTGATGGAAACAGGGGGACCTGTTTTAAGCGGCGCTTCGGGCCATTATTTCGGTAATTTCGGTTCCAGTCTATTGGCCGTCATTATCATTCTGGCATGTTTGACAACTGCTATCGGCTTAACTGTTGCTAACTCGGAGTTTTTCCATAAGTTGACGCCTTCCATCAGCTATAAAACGTATGTTGTGATTTTCTCTGTCTTTTCGTTAGTTGTTACTAATGCTGGGCTTTCGAATATCATCACTTATTCAATCCCAGTATTGATGTTCCTTTATCCACTGGCAATTGTCTTGATCATCCTGGCTTTCTTGTCGCCATTATTCAGACATGCTCAGTTAGTTTACGTATCGACAATCGTTGTCACATTCTTTATCAGCATCGTTGATGGATTCAAAACCCTAACTTCTTCGTTGGGAGTCGATAATCCCGCTTTGCTTCAATCAGTAATTGACTTCTATGCCGGGGTCCTGCCTCTTTACGACAAAGGGCTTGGCTGGTTCTTGCCAGCGTTGATCGTCATTGCCATCACCACCGTAATCGCACGCAGCAAAAAAGAAGTGAAAGTTCAAGTTGCTCAACACAACGCCTAATATCAATAGCTATAGGCCGTTCCAAAAATCGGATCGGCTTCCATATAAAAAGCTGTTACAAAAGCGAAGAGGCTTTTGTAACAGCTTTTTTCAATTGATTTAAAAGCTTTTTTCGGTAGTCAATTCTTCGATGGTCCGGATCCAATTGGATTTCATCAGCTGAGTCACTTTTTCCGGATCTTTCTCTTTTAAGGTCTGGATAATCTGGACATGCTCGTCATATGAGCTTTTCGTCAGCATCAGCGAGTGATGAAAAAACTGTCTTCTGACATGTGATTGAAGGCTGCCAAGCATAGTATGGATATATGGATTTTGAGCGGTATCAACGATGATTTGGTGAAACTCCTGATCAATTTTCAAAGCTGAAAATCCATCCTGGCTATCGATGGCTTTAATGAATCGCTCATTGGTTTCTTCCAATAAGTTGAAAGTGTCTTCATCAAGATTTGGAATGGCCAATTCTGCTGCAAGTGCCTGCAGAACAGCGAGGGGAGGCAATAAGTTTTTGAGATCGTCTTTTTTCACATTCGTGACGCGTGTCGCTTTTCCGGGAAACATCTCGACAAATCCTTGAACTTCCAATAATTGAAGTGCTTCGCGGATAGGGGTACGGCTTAAACTCAATGCCTGGGCCAAGTCTGTATCAACCAACTTTTCTTCGGGTTGTAAGGTGCCATCGATGATCCACTGCTGCAATTGAAGATAAGCGCTTTCCTTCGCTGAGACGCGGACAGGCTTCGTATAATTTACGGGAATAGGCATTGCAAGCTCTCCTTTTTTACTGCAAAATTTATGACACGGGAACACGCAATGGGATTGGGAACCTCCCAATGAATGAATATCTCTTAATGCCATTATACACCAATTCAGATTATCTATGAAATATTTTATGCAATATATCGGTAAATGACATCAAAATACCTCTATCCTTTCGTTTGTCAGATTTCAAATAGGGAATAAGGAGTGCAATAGCAGATATACCAATGGAAGAGGAGGAATTAGGATGCTGACATTCATTCCGAGTCAGGATTCACAGACTATTGCTTTCAAAATTGAGGGAACGATAACCAAGGGAAATCTGGAAGAGCTAGAGCGGGAGATCAGTGAACGGTTTTCTAAAGACCAGTCCTTCAATGCTTATGCCGTGATTGGGCAAGTGAAGGTGCCGACGATCAACGCATTGATAGAAGAAGCGAAAATCGATATGAAGCGCTGGAGCCAGTACAATAAGTTGGCTGTTGTCAGCGAAAAAAATTGGCTTGGCACCATCACCGATCTTGGTGATTTGTTGCCGGGCATTGAAGCAAAGCATTTTAAAGCGAATGAAGCCGAGCAGGCTTGGAACTGGATCAAAGGCTGATCAGCTCCACTATTAATCAGAGGAGGAGAACTATGTTATCATTTGTACCGAGTAAAGACACTGAGACCATTGCGATTGAATTTGAAGGGGCGGCTACAAAGGAAGATGCATTGAAAATCAATAAAATCATTCAGGAAAAGTTTGCCGATAAGGGAAAGTTCAATATTTATGCCATTATAAACGAAACGGACGGCATTCCTTTCACAGGGCTTGAGCAAAGTGTGCAAGTGAATATGGATGCCTGGAATCAATTCCATAAATTCGCTGTCATCAGTTCTGCGCATATGCCGGGCCATGTAGCGAAAATGGAAAACCTGCTTCCGAAACTTGAAATCAAGCATTTTCAACTGGATGAAATGAACGAAGCCTGGGATTGGATTCAGGAATAGGAAAAAAGCGTTTTGCAGATTTTGTGCAAAACGCTTTTTTAGGCGGAGAAACATGACGTTATTCCTCCACATGAATCAAATCTGCTTTGACGATATGAAAAATGCTCAAAACGATTGTTTTTCCATCCATATCTTCTACAGGAAAAAGGCTCACAGCAACACCGGAAAAATGGTCTTCAAGAGGCCCTTCAATGCGGATGTTCTCCAAGTATTCCCCTGTTGTCAACAAAATATTGTAGACATGGAACTTCTGCTTCATGGCAATCCCTCCTATGCGCAGTTTTGGAAAAATCACATGGCCAGGGTGGGAATCAGGACAGCTATCGTATACACTAATTATAAAGCAAAACGGTGTTTTACAGATAGGATGAGAGACGATGAAATCGGAAATTTCAATTAAAGTAACGGATAAATACAAGGCGGAATATGCCAAAGGCTACCCCTTGATCACTAAAGAGGCCTTGGAGAATCCGGAAGCCTTGCAGAACGAGGGAAGCATTTTAAAGTTGACCGATAAGCAAGGGCGCTTTTTGGCGAAAGGCTATTACGGCCTGCAAAACAAAGGTTTTGGCTGGATCTTGACGCGTGATGAAAGTGAAACCATCGATCAGGATTTCATGGAACGCAAGCTGGCGGCAGCTATCGGCCGCAGACAAGCATTTTTCAGCAATCCGGAAACGACGGCTTTCCGTGTGTTCAACGGTGAAGGCGATGGGTTCGGTGGACTGATCATTGATTATTATGCCGGCTTTTACTTGCTCAGCTGGTATAGCGAAGGGGTTTATACCTTTAAAGACGAGATCATTGCAGCGCTGCAGAATGTCGCGGAATGCAAAGGCATTTACCAGAAAAAGCGATTTGATACAAAAGGCCAGTACATCGAAGAAGATGATTTCGTGACAGGCGAGCGTGGGGAGTTCCCGATGATCGTCAAAGAAAACGGTGTGAATTTTGCTGTTTACTTGAACGATGGGGCGATGACCGGCATATTCCTGGACCAGCGGGATGTCAGAAATACCATCAGGCAGAAATATGCCAAAGGCAAGACCGTGCTTAATACGTTTTCGTATACCGGTGCTTTTTCGGTAGCGGCGTCACTTGGCGGTGCTGCTAAAACGACGAGTGTCGATTTGGCGAAAAGAAGTTCGAGCAAGACGATCGAGCAATTCAGTGTCAATGGCATTGATTTTGAGACACAGGACATCCTGGTCATGGACGTGTTCAATTATTTTAAATACGCCAAACGAAAAGAATTGAAGTTCGACGTGGTCATTTTGGATCCGCCAAGCTTTGCACGTTCAAAAAAATACACGTTCAGCACTTCCAAGGACTATACGAATTTAATGAAAGAAGCGATTGCCATTACTGAAAGAAATGGCGTCATCGTTGCTTCGACCAACAGTGCCTCTTTTGGAATGAAAAAATTCAAAGGGTTTATCGATAAAGCCTTTAAAGACCTTGGAAAGAAATACAGCATCGTTGAGGAATTCACTTTGCCAAGTGATTTCCGTGTGCAAAAGGAATTCAAAGAAGGCGATTACCTGAAAGTGCTTTTTGTGAAGTTGGGCTAAGAAAGCCAGAATGGGATTTGTGTTTGTGACGAAAATTTGCGGTTGATGCGAAACGCTTCTCCATTTCTTCCCTTAATCCCTGTACAGTCATCTGCTGCAATTCTATAATAAAAGCAGATTGTGAGGGATAGTGAATGTTTAAGAATGCGTTAGGGACATTTCGTTTCATGGGCGTGCTGGAAGGCAGCTCTCTATTGATTCTGCTTTTCATTGCCATGCCGTTAAAATACTTTTTTGAGTTTCCGGAAGCCGTCAGTGTCATCGGACCGATCCATGGAGCTTTGTTCAGCATCTACATCTTGATGACTGTCTATATGACCTTCATCTACAGATGGCCTTTCCGTTTCTCGGTTGGTGCCGTCGCTTCAGCGTTTTTGCCGTTCGGCAATTTCATTTTAGACAAAAGGCTTGAAAATTGGCAGCAGTTGAAAACAGCGACTGTGTAATTGCTGATGTAACTCGGGCACCAAACACCTGCAGGTTTTTCCTGCAGGTGTTTTTATTTGGGGTTATCGAAAGACGTTCAACTCCTCTATAATGAAACTATTGAAATTTACAGATTTGCATTGGAGGTCACATCATGGCGAAAGCGATAAGTTCTTCTTCTTTAGCCGGAAATCCTGTTTATCCGGTGATGTTTGCGATTGGCGGCTGCCATTTGCTGAATGATTCTTTACAAGCCGTGATTCCTGCCATGTTCCCGATACTTGAAGCGGACCTTGGCTTGACGTTTACGCAATTGGGTTTGATTGCGTTTGTGCTCAATATGGTTGCCTCTGTCCTCCAGCCGGTTGTGGGATTCATCAGTGACAAGAAACCAATGCCCTACGCGCTGCCGCTCGGCATGACGAGTTCATTTTTCGGAATTGCGGGTTTGGCGTTTGCGCCGGAATATTGGATGATTCTTGTTTCGGTCATTTTCCTGGGGTTGGGTTCTGCTGTTTTCCATCCGGAAGGTTCACGTGTTTCCTATATGGCAGCTGGCTCCAAACGCGGCTTGTCGCAGTCAATTTATCAGGTTGGAGGGAACTCTGGCCAGGCACTGGCTCCATTGATCAGCGCATTCATCCTGGTTCCACTCGGTCAGATAGGAGCAGCTTTGTTCCTCTTTGTTGCAGCGCTCGGCATTTTTATCCTATCGAAAATCTCCATTTGGTATAAACAGCAGCTGGAGAAGGAAAAACTGCAGAAAGTGAAGAAAGTATTATTGTCTTCATTGCCTGAGATGACCAAAAAACAAGTGGGTGTTGCATTGGCGCTTTTGATGATCATTATTTTCGCCCGTTCATTCTATGTCACCAATATGACGAGCTTTTACATATTCCATTTGATCGAATCTTACGGGCTGACAATCCAGCAGGGCCAACTGTATGTCTTCCTGTTCCTTGGCGTCGGGGCAGCGGGCACCTTTTTCGGAGGTCCGATGGCGGACAGAATCGGCCGGAAGAATGTCATTCTTCTTTCCATTCTGGTGCCGATTCCGCTGGCCGCTTTCCTGCCGTATGTTCCGCTATACGCTGTACTGGTTTTCCTGGCATTGATCGGTTTTTTCATTATGCTGAGTTTTTCCGTTACGGTTGTCTACGCGCAAGAGCTTGTGCCGAGCAAAATTGGCACGATGGCTGGTTTAACGGTTGGTTTGGCCTTCGGGATGGGCGCAATCGGCGCAGTGGTCATTGGGATTTTAATGGATGCCATCGGCGTCTACGAAACCATGATCGTCGTTTCGTTCCTGCCGATTATTGGAATAGTTGGCCTATGGCTGCCGCGTGACCGGAAGATAGTTGCGGCATCATAAAAGAGAAATTTACTAAAGGAGAATGTTGTATGACGATAAACTTGCCGGAAGTGCCAACAGCAATAAGAACGGAGCGTTTGCTTTTGCGGATGCCGATGCCTGGAGATGGAAAAGTTGTGAATGCAGCAATCCAGGCCTCACTTGATGACTTAAAGCCATGGCTTGGGTTTGCGCAGGCGGAACCTTCTCCGGAGGACACGGAAATCAATCAGCTGGAGGCGCACTTGAACTTTATAAAAAAGGAAGTTTTGCGTTACCTGGTTTTTGATAAAGAAACAGGAAGCTTTATCGGCTCTACTGGCTTCCATGCCATTGAATGGGATGTGCCAAAAATGGAGATCGGCTATTGGCTGGATTCGAGAGCTACTGGAAAAGGCTATATGGCAGAAGCGGTTTCTGCGTTGACTGAATTGGCTTTCTCAACTTTTAAATGCAAGCGCCTTGAAATTCAATGTGACGCAGAAAACCGGAAAAGCCGAGCGATCCCAGAAAAACTGGGCTTTGTTCTGGAAGGTGTTTTGCACAACGATGAACGATCAGTAGACGGCAAAAGGTTAACGGATACATGCATTTACGCTAAATTCACTTAACCCAAAACGAATAGGGGCTTTAAAGATGAAGAAGAAAGACAAAAATCAAGACGCCGGTCTGAAACCATTCATTTCGTTGCTGTTGTCACTGAAGATTCCAAAGCTTGCGCTGACAATCGGGTTGCTTGCGAGTTTGATCACCACACTTGTGGGCCTTGTAGTGCCGCTGTTGACAAAAAACCTGGTTGATGGCTTTTCCTTTGAATCTTTGAGTGTGCCGCTGATTATCGGAATCGCTGCGGCATTTATTGTGCAGGCTGTCATCAACGGGGTTTCGATTTACTTGCTGAGCATGGTCGGACAACGTGTGGTAGCCGGATTGAGGGAACGGATGTGGGCACAATTGATCCGTTTGCGTGTCAGCTATTTCGATCAGCACTCGAGCGGCGAAACGGTAAGCCGTGTGGTGAATGATACAGGGATCGTCCGAAATTTAATCACAGACCACTTCCCGTCCTTCATCACAGGAATTATTTCAATTATCGGGGCAGTGATTATTTTAATCATTCTAGATTGGAAAATGACCTTGGTCATGATGCTGTCGGTACCGCTGACGATTGCTGTGATGATTCCCCTAGGCCGCCAAATGGCCAAGATTTCACGTAACCTGCAGGATGAAACCGCTCAGTTTACAGGTCATGTCCAGCAGACTTTAGGAGAAATCCGTTTAATGAAATCTTCAACAGCTGAAGAGATTGAAGAAACCAAAGGGGTACAAGGCATTCAAAAGTTATTTGCTCTTGGTATGAAAGAAGCGAAAATCTATGCGTTGATTGCGCCTTTGATGTACCTGGTGGTTATGGTAGTCATTGTATCGATTATCGGCTATGGCGGGATCCGTGTGGCCAATGGCGAAATGTCGACGGGATCGTTGGTGGCGTTTCTATTGTATCTCTTTCAGATTATTGTTCCGATGGCAACCTTTGCCCGGTTTTTTACGGAGCTTCAAAAAGCCAAAGGCGCTACTGAACGAATCATTGGAATTTTAGAGTTGCCTTTGGAAGAACAGCAACAGAAGCCCGCGCTGGATATTGCCGGAAAAACGCTACAGGTGGAAGGAATAAGTTTTGCCTATGAAAAAGGGGAACAGGTTCTAGAAGATGTATCGTTTGAAGCGCAGCCAGGGGAAATGATTGCCTTTGCGGGGCCAAGCGGCGGCGGAAAAACCACTGTGTTTGGTTTGGTCGAGCGATTTTACGAACCTTCATCCGGACGTATTTCTATTGGGAATATCCCCATCAATGAAATATCAATCGCTTCCTGGCGAGATCAGATCGGCTATGTATCCCAGGAAAGTGCCATGATGGGCGGCACGATCCGGCAAAACCTCACCTATGGCCTGCCGGATTCAGAAACGATTCCAGCCGAAGAACTTTGGCGGGTGGCTCGCATGGCTTATGCGGAAGATTTTATTCGCAGCTTTGCCGACGGATTGGATACGGAAGTCGGAGAACGCGGCGTCAAGCTATCGGGCGGACAACGCCAACGGATTGCCATCGCACGAGCGTTTCTGCGTGATCCGAAAATCCTCATGATGGATGAAGCAACAGCCAGCCTGGACAGCCAATCAGAAGGGATTGTGCAGCAGGCATTAAGCCGATTGATGGAAGGGCGGACGACGCTGGTGATTGCCCACCGGCTGTCGACGATTGTCGATGCTGATAAAATTGTTTTTATTGAAAAAGGGCATGTGACAGGAATCGGAACACACCGGGAACTGACCGCTTCACACACACTTTACCGCGAATTTGCTGAACAGCAATTAACTTGACTGAACCACTTGACCTTGACGCAACGTCAAGGTGTATGGTGGGTTTATCAGGAGGTGGAGAAATGGAATATACCGTGCAAAAACTGGGGAACTTGGCCGGTATCAGCACAAGAACCTTGCGTTATTACGATGAAATCGGGCTCTTGAAGCCAGCAAGAAAAAGTTCGTCGGGGTACCGGATCTATGGCCAGCCGGAAGTGGATAAGCTGCAGCAAATCCTTTTCTACCGCGAACTTGGGCTGGAGCTGGAACAGATAAAGAACATTGTCAATGATCCCGGTTTCAACGGTTCCCGAGCTTTGGAAGAGCACCGTGAAAAACTTCTCGCCAAACGCATGCAATTGGACCTCTTGATCATCAATGTGGAAAAAACCATTTCCGCAAAAGGAGGAGAAAGCATCATGGCTGATAATGAGAAATTTGAAGGGTTTAAACAAAAGCTGGTGGATGACAACGAACAGCAATACGGCGACGAAATTCGCGCCAAATATGGCGACGATGTGGTCGATCAATCCAATGCCAAAATGCTGAACATGAGCGAAGAAAAGTACCAGGAATTCAAAGGCTTGGAACAGCAGGTGCTGGACCGTTTGGCAGAGGCAGTCAAAACAGGCGATCCGTCGAGCGAGCTGGCGCAGCAAACGGCTGAATTGCATCGTCAATGGCTTGGGTTTACGTGGCCATCCTACAGCAAAGAAGCGCATATGGGGCTTGCGGAGATGTATGTGGCAGACGGACGGTTTGCAGCATACTATGACAAAGTACAGCCGGGAGCCGCACAGTTCCTTAGGGATGCAATTGCTGCCTACACGGCGCAGAATCAGTGAACATCAAAACACAGCCAATCCGACGGAATCGGGTTGGCTGTGTTTTTTCGTCTTGATTTAATGAACGTGCACAAAGTTGCTTTAGCATGCACAAGTTCTATCGAGCGTGCATTAATCCAATGAAGCGTGCGCATATTTTCTCAACCGTGCATAAACCTGTAATAAGCTAGACGGCCGACTCCGCTTTTCTTGATGTCCAGCTTCGTCGGCCAGCTCCTCGGGACATAAGCCAACCCAGCTGTGTGGCAAAAGAACGCCACTTCGCTGGTCTGTCTTATGCCCGTCAGAGCTACATGGGCGCTTCCGCTTTTCTGGTTTACAAACTATTAACAAACCTTTACACCCCTGTTATAGCTAATCCTTATCAGCTTGGTATACTGAAACCAATTAAAGCTGCTACCGACGATTCGGTTTAAACGAAAAGGAGAGGTTTGCATGCAAGGGTCGAAAAAGAAAGCGCCGATTGTGAAAGTCATGTCATTTAACATTGCTCATGGATTAGGGATGGATGGAATAGTAGATCTGGAGAAGACCGCTGAAGTCATTGAGGATTCCTGTGCTACAATCATCGCTTTACAGGAGGTTGACCGTTATTTTTCCGACCGCAGTTCGTTTGTGGACCAAGTAGATTGGTTGAGCCAGAGATTGAATATGCATGCAGCCTATGGCGCCAACATGAATTTTGCTGCTGAAGATTCAGAGCGCCCGAATCGCCAGTACGGCAATGTGATTTTAAGTAAGTATCCGATCAAGTACGTCGAGAACCATCTGCTGACACAGGTCTATTGTCCGTTCGGCAATAACGAACAGCGGGGAATTTTAGAGACCGTCATTGAAGTAGATGGCATTTACTTAAGTGTCTTCAATACGCATTTGGCGTTGAAGGACAATGAATTGGCTGTCAGTATCGATGAAATTCTGGCGATTACCGGGAAAAGCCGTTTCCCGCGCGTACTCGCTGGAGATTTCAACGCACCATCTTCAAATGTTCACATGCAAAAGCTGAACAAACAGTTTAGAGATGCTTTTCTGAAAATGAAGAGAGGGGATGCTTATACATATCCTGCTCCTTACGTGGACAAAGAGACAACAGAAGTTTTTTGGCCAGCAACGCGAATCGATTATATTTTTTCGGACAATGATGTAGAAGTCGTCCAAGTAGCAGCTATTGAAACAGCGGTTTCTGATCATTTGCCGATTGTCGCAGATATGGTTCTGGCAGATGTGAAAGTGGGCGTCAAAGGTCGTAGCCAGAAAGAACGTACCAAAGTCTAAGCGATCGCCATTATAAATATAGACATGTAAAAAACGGAAGCTCTAGTGGAGAGCTTCCGTTTTTTGGTGGTTATAAATTTGTTTGCCGGACTGAAGTTCACGTCTGCAGAATTTGACCAATAAATAAACCAGCGGCGTATCGGCAGCAGCGACTAGCCATTTAAACACGTATTGCGTAGCAATCATCCCGAGCAATGCGCTGGTCGGCATGGTTCCGTAAAATGCAATGGTGATGAAAATAGTCGTATCCACCAATTGGCTGGTCATCGTTGAGGCGTTATTGCGTATCCATAGTTTAGACTCGCCATGACGCTGTTTCAATTTATGGAAAATGGTGACGTCCAGGTTCTGGCTGATGAAATAAGAGACCAGGCTTGCCAAAGTGACACGGAAACCTGCAGAAAAAATGGTTTCAAACGAAGCCTGGTCTGCAAAAAATGGAGCAGAAGGCAAATGGATGGCAAAGAAAATAAATGCCAATGCGCAAAGCTGCGTGACGAAACCGGCGGTGACTGTCTGCCGTGCTGCTTCTTTGCCATATACTTCTGCAATAGTATCAGTGATTGGAAACGTGAAGACATAGACGATGACGGCGGCCGGCAATACAGCCCATTCACCGATGCTGAACAATTTGACTGCTAAAATATTCGACAAGATCAATAAGCCAACAAAGGCGCCGTTCAAATAAAGCAACATGTTCGGTGCCTCCTACCGGTTGGTGATCGTTTCAGGATTCATGTCATGATTCATCATCCGGTACGATGCCATTTCTTCGTATTTTGTTCCTGGCTTTCCGTAGTTGGTGTAGGGATCGATGGACAATCCGCCACGCGGCGTGAATTTTCCCCATACTTCGATATAGCGGGGGGCCATCAATTTGATCAAATCATTCATGATGATGTTGACGACATCCTCGTGGAAATCCCCATGATTCCGGAAGCTAAATAGGTAAAGTTTCAATGATTTGCTTTCCACCAATGTTTTATCAGGGATGAAGCTCAAGTAAATGGTGGCGAAATCAGGCTGTCCCGTTTGGGGGCAAAGCGACGTGAATTCGGGACAATTAAACTTCACAAAATAATCGCGGGTATGCAGATTATCGATCGGTTCGAGAATATCCGGATCGTACTCAAATTTGTACTTGGTTTGTTGATTGCCGAGCAATGATAGATGCCCAAGTGTGTCTTCGTTTCTTCCTGCCATGAAAACGGCCTCCTTTTAGATGGCCGGCTTGAAAGAGGGCTATAAAAAACGGACAAAAGAAAAAGCCAAATCGCATGTGGATTTGGCTGAGTTTCGACAATCCATAGTTTTTTATAGAGGGTGAAATGCTATGAACCTCTCCCGTCGCCGGGTTATTTACTTTTACTAACCTATCGTATAAGACTTGCTATTCGTTGTCAAACGGCTGTTTTTGGTAAAATAGCAGCAAGACGACGGAGGCGAATGTAAGATGGGACACGATCATAGCCATAACCATTTTGAAACAGCCAGGAGCGGCAACAAAAAAGCATTGATTCTGGCGCTCGGCATCACAGCCGGCATCATGCTGCTGGAATTTTTCGGTGGCCTTTTGACCAATAGCCTGGCGTTGATTGCCGACAGTGGACATATGCTTTCGGACACTGTTTCGCTGGCGCTCAGCTTGTCCGCTATCTGGTTTTCCGGAAAAGCGGCTTCTGCTAAAAAAACCTATGGGTATTACCGCTTTGAAATCATTACCGCCTTTATCAATGGCGCAACTCTATTTATCATCGCCGGATTGATCATCTATGAAGCCATTGGACGTTTTGTTGAGCCACCTGAAGTAGAGGGCGGCTGGATGCTGATCATTGCTGCCATCGGCCTTCTGGCAAATCTATTGAGTGCGTGGGTGCTGAACCGCAACGCAGATGTCCATGGCAACTTGAACATGAAAAGTGCTTATATGCACGTTATTGGAGACGCATTGGGCTCAATCGGTGCGATAGTGGCTGGAATATTGATTCTTCTGTTTGACTGGACGGTGGCGGATCCCATCATTTCGGTAGTTGTTGCTTTACTGATTTTGCGGAGTGCTTGGGGCATCATCCGGAACAGCCTCCATATTTTGATGGAAGGAACGCCCCACACCATCGATGCCCAAGAAGTGAAGGCATTGCTTATTGAAATTGAAGGGGTTTTGGATGTCCATGATCTTCACGTTTGGACGATTACGTCGGGCATGGATTTATTTACTTGCCATATCGATGTAGCGAAAGATACTGATGAGCAGCAGGTCCTTCAGAAGGCATTGAAGCTGGTCCATGATCATTGTGGAATCGAACATGCAACTATTCAAATTGAAAAGGCGGAGTCAATGCATCATTCATTGAAAGTTTGAATCTTGTCGGCTGGCTGATCTGAATAGCGGGTATTTGTAGTGATAGAAAATGTGATTTTCTCGGCAATTTGCCTCATCTCACAGTGAGGCTCTTAGATGTTCATGGTACACTAGAGCTAAAATAGTAGGCAGAAAGGAGCGGTAAGGATGGCAGCAGGTTATGGCAATGAATTGCAGGCGCAAGCTTTGCAATGGATACAAACACAGCTTGGATACACTGCAGAAATTACGGGCGTCAAGCCGCTGACAGGCGGAACTTCTTCCATGTTGTTTGAACTGGCTGTCGAAGAAAACGGCGTTTCGTTTTCGTATGTATTGCGGCTTTTCCATAAAATAGATTGGTTGGAGAAAGAACCTGATTTAGCAAAACACGAAGCGGAAAGCCTTCAATTCGCTGAACAAGCTGGCCATCCGGTCCCTCATTTAATTGCTTACGATGAAACTGGCGAAGAAAGCGGATTGCCGGCAGTCTTGATGACGAAAATGTCGGGGGCTGTCATATTGCAGCCGTCCAACGATGAAAAATGGCTGGATGGCTTGGCAGCTGCTTTAGCTAAACTCCATCAAACCAAGGCAGAGGGATTTCCTTATGAATATTTTTCCTATAACAACGCATTTTTATTGGAAAAGCCAACCTGGTCCAAGAGACAGAACGATTGGATGCGCGTTTTTTATATTGTGGCAGGAAGCCGCCCTGAAGCTCAGGAATGTTTTATTCATAGGGATTTTCATCCCGCTAATGTACTGTGGGAAAACAAAGAAATCAGCGCTATCGTAGACTGGGTAAATGCTTGCCGGGGGCCCGCGGGAATCGATGTTGGCCATTGCCGTGTCAACTTGGCGCAGCTTTACGGAATTTCAGTCGCCAATGATTTTTTGGCAGCTTACCAGCGCCATGCCGGGAATGCATTTACTTATGATCCGTATTGGGACCTTGTTTCGCTGACAGACATATTGGACGGTTCCCCCGTCGTATATCCTGGCTGGAGAGCCTTTGGCATGAAAGGCTTATCAGATGAATTGGTCCGCCACCGGCTGGATGATTATTTGATGAGTCTGCTCGACCGTTTCGATGATTATTGAGCTGCGGATTGGCAGCGACCAGTTTGCTTCCAGGTTTGATTTCTCCGATAAAGGCAATATATAGGATAAGTGAGTTTTTTGAGGAGGAAATCGGATGAAGGATGAACAACTGAAGCAATTAAAAAAACAATTGGAAGAACAAGTGGCATCGCTGGAAGAGCGCGTGGAACAAGATGAAGAGTTTGAGACAACGGAACTTTCGAATTATGACAATCATCCTGCAGATAACGCAACCGACCTGTATGACCAGGAACGTGGAATGGCGTTGACGCAGTTTAAAGAAGAAGAGCTGGAAGAAGCGAAAACGGCTTTGGCAGCAATTGAAGACGGCACGTATGGCAAGTGTTCGGTATGCGGCAAAGAAATACCATTTGAGCGGCTTGAAGCATTGCCGACCGCATTGACCTGCATCGATCATGCAGATCAGGAGGTCGATTTGGAAAGCCGTCCGCCGGAAGAAGATGTGCTGCAAGCTTCTACAGGACAGCCGGTCAAGAAAGAAGACGATGGCATCCGTGATTACCAGGACAGCTTTGAAGATGTAGAAGACTTTGGCTCCTCTGACACCCCGCAGGATCAGCCTGATGAAGATCCGCAGGATTTCTTTAAAGACGACAAATAAAATAACGAAAATTTGCCCCCTGTCTTTATTGTCAGGGGGTTTATTTCCCGGGAAATGAGCGATGAGGAGAATGGATATGGACAAATTAACTGAGCAATTCTATGAATTGGAATCCAGCCACCTGGAGCCGGAAGTAAGGGTTTCGACAGACAAGCTCGGCGAAATACTGGACGATGAATTTTATGAATTTGGCAGTTCAGGCGGATTAATAAAACGGTCGCACTACAACGAAGATCATCCCTTAAATCCGGATCCGATGAAAATAAAATCTTTTACCGTACATGAGCTGGGTCCGGCTGCTGTTTTGACTACGTATCAAATCCATAATCAAAAGACGGGAAAGTTGACCAATCGCAGTTCGGTTTGGAAAAAAAGAGAAAGTGGCTGGAAATTATTTTTCCATCAAGGAACGGTTTCGACAAACGAAGTGTTTCAATAAAGGAAAAAGAGGATATTTAGATAACAGAACTATTTTTGGTGGAGGAGGAAACAGATATGGAACACGCCATTGTGTTATTTGATGGAGATTGTAACTTTTGCGATTCAAGCGTTCAGTTTATTATAAATCATGACCCTGCCGGCTATTATCAATTTGCTTCATTGCAAAGTGAAATTGGAAAGGAACTTTCCAAGAAATACAAAGTGCCGGATGATGTGGATAGCGTAGTCTTGATAAAAGACGGACAGGCTTACGTAAAATCCGAGGGTGCTTTAATGATTTCCAATCATTTGACCGGGCTTTGGAAATTGGCCTATTACCTGAAGCCATTCCCGCGCGCAATCCGTGACGGGGCTTATGATATAGTAGCCAAAAACCGTTACAAGGTATTTGGCAAGTTGGACAGCTGCATGTTGCCGCCGCCTCATATCCGCAAGCGATTTTTAGATAAATAAGAAAAGCGGAAGCGCCCGTGTAGCTCTGCCGGGCATAAGACAGACCAGCGAAGTGGCATGTTTTCAGCCGCACAGCTGGGTTGGCTTATGACCCAAAGAGCTGGGCGCTGGAGTCTGGACAATGAAAAGCGGAAGCGCCCGTGTAGCTCTGCCGGGCACAATACAGACCAGCGAAATGGCATGTTTTCAGCCGCGCAGCACGAAAAGTGGAAGTGCCTATCCAGCTTTGACAGGTGTAAGACGCTCTGGCGAAGCAGCATGTTTTCAGCTGCATAGCCAGAGTGGTTTACATCCCGAAGAGCTAGGCACTGCAACTGGACACGGGTTGGCTTATGACCCAAAGAGCTGGGCGCTGGAGTCTGGACAATAAGAAAAGCACAAGCGCCCTTAAAGTTTTGAAGAGCATATATAAACAGACCCCGAAGCGAAGTAACTCCGCTTCGGGGTCTGTTTGGGCATACAAGAAGAATTGGAACAATATTAATGGAAGTTGGATATCCGCCAATATTGGCTGGCAATCGGTCCGGCCATATAGGCAAGACCTTCACTTTCAGTTAAGTGAATTCCGATCCATTCGCCATCGTCGCCGTCCTTCAAATACACTTCGTGGTTTGGTGATTGGTCGTGGATTCCAATGATGTCATATGTGCCATCCCGGTAAAAGGCAGCGGATACTTCGTAATCGATATTCGGTGACGTGGTAATGGGATTGCCGACGCTGTGTTTTAAAGTGATGGACACTTTATGGCCCGTTTCCTCTATCTTTTCCAACTCGATTCCTTCAGCAGAGGCGACATCCGCTTTGCTGAACTTTTTACGCCAATTGTATCCAATCGTCGGACCGACGTCTTTATCGTAGGCAAATGATGACTCTTCTTCTTTCAAGTCCACCGTGAAATTGACCTGCGTCCGGTAATGAAGGGAGTCAGGATCAAAGTCTCGGCCATCTCCTTGGAAATATGGGAAAGGAGACAAGAGGTTCGGGTTTTTCAATATCAGGTCCGGCAGGAACGTATGATAGCGGAAGTGCCAAACCGGATAAGCTTTCGGCTTTTCTTTGTCGGACAATAACTCATTCAGTGGGGCAATTATTTTGGTCAGCCAGAAATCTTCCATTGCCGCTTTATCCCGTGAGGAATTCCAGTCTAGTGCACCGAAGATTTTTGCTACTTTAAATTTTTCCTTGCTAAAACTTTCCTCGGCATCGGCGACAGGGCGTTTGCCACGGATCCAATAAGTGAATTCCTGGTCCATTGGCACTTGCCGGTCCGTGTATTGGTTTTTCTCCACAGTTTCGACCAATGTGCCATTCTGATAGATGTCGAATTCAGTAATGCCTTCAATTTCTCCCCATGCTAAAGAAATCCGGTTTTCAGAAACAATCGCCGTCAAGACAATTTCTTCAAGACGGTTGATGCTGTCTTGTTTTCGGTTTTCCGTTCCGGTATGCAACTTGATTTTATCGGTCCATTTTCCTGAAGAATCCAGTCGTTCAATGGTGTAGGTGTACAATTCGCCTTTCTTTAATCCTTCGTCCTTGAACAAATTTTGAGTGCCGGTATAAACGACTTGATCTTCTTTCTTAACGCGGCAGACGTCCTCTGTTGCTGTCCATCTGAAATAAATCATGGTATCGGATTGTTCCAACACCAGAATATCCAATTCATTTGCCATATTCCCACCTCCACATGCTATTGTTATGCATATACCCGTTTTGAAACAAAGATGAACCCATGAGAAAGCGGCCAAGATATTTGTTACACAAATTAAATATATACAAATGGGGTTTAACTGTATAATTAAGGTAGTATTCATACATATTTGAGATAAACTGGTTTTTGTTGGATAACTTCTGAAATCCTAATCGATATAAAAAATAAATAAAAGCATTCGTTTTCCTATAGTAATAGCTTTAGAATTTAGCTCACTGCACTAGATAGATTGAATAAAACGGATGGGGGAATGAAGGTGGAAAACACTCAAAAAGAGCGTAATTTTAGTAACTTCGATGAAGCGGCGGCATACATACTTCAGTTGTTAAGCAAGCAGATCGGAATTAATTCCTTATTTATCGCGAAGAATGACGGAATCACCAATCACATCATTAAAGCACTCAACAGCGATAAGGCATTAATTGAAGAAGGCAGTTCCATGCCGCTCCCTCATTCCTTCTGCAGTTTGAGCATCAATCACGGCCCGAAGGCTTTAGTGATTGAGGATGTTTCTGAAAATGAGCTGACACGTTCTATGGGCATTGCGGCGAATTACGGACAAGGAACGTTTGTCGGTGTTCCGGTGTATTACAACGATGGCACTGTCTACGGAACAATATGTGGACTGGACGATCAGTATTACAAGCTCTCTGAAGAGCAGCTCTATACGTTTGAAATGATGTCGACATTATTGACCTATGTACTGGAACTGGAAAAAGCGAACCACCAAATTCAGACATTAACAGCTCCGATCGTCCCAGTAACAAAAGGAGTGGCGATTGTACCGGTAATCGGCGAAATTACAGCTCCGCGTGCGCAAGTCATCATCGAGCATGTACTTGAAAAATGCAGCCACGAACCGATGGACTATTTGATCATTGATGTGTCAGGGGTTCTGCAAATCAACACTGTCGTAGGGGAATACTTGCTGAAGCTCGTGAATATTCTTAAAATAATTGGCGTGACGCCAGTTATTACAGGCATTCAGCCGTTCATGGCAATAAAAGTTCCGCATTTTGCGGCGGCGCTGAAAGGCGTTTTGATCGAAGCTAATCTTGAATCGGCCTTAAAGCAGTTAGGATTTGTTTTGATAAAAGAATGTAAAGAAAAATCAGACCTTCGTTGAGGAGGTCTGATTTTTTGGAAATAAGTTGCGCAAGTTAACTTTCTTTGTCAAAAAATACATGTTTCAATTCCCAGGAATCGCCGATTTCGAGCAAGCCAAAGGAATATTGTTCTTGTCTGCGCTTATCGGTTGGAGAACCTGGGTTGAACAAAGTAATGCCTTCAACTTCACGCATGATCGGTGTATGCGAATGCCCGAAAACGATGATATCGACGTCATCATTAGCGAAGGTATCGAATGCCTGCTTCTCTGTAGGTTTGCGGTCACTGTCGCCATGAACGACGCCGATTTTTAAATCGCCGAAAGTGAAAATCTTTTTGCGGCCGAACTTGTCGAGAATATCCCATGGATCGACATTGCCGGTGACGCCATCGATGTCTGCATAGGCTGCCAGCTCGTGATAAACATCCATCGTTTGCCAATCGCCTGCATGGATAATAAAGTCAGCTTCCTGACAAGCATGCACTAGTTTTTGCGGCAACTTCTTGGCGCGGAATGGAACATGTGTATCTGACACAATAACGATTTTCTTCATCTGAACGCCTCCAGTCTATTTCTTTCTTTCACTTTACCAAATAAACTCTCCCGCGTCGAAACCCAACCGATAGCCAGCCAGGGTTAAAATTTCAGTAAATAGGGAAGTGAATACAATAAGCCGAATTCGAAATGCTGAAGACAAACGGAGGGATAACCATGAAAAAAAGTACGACAAAAAAGTTTTTTTATACTGGAGCAGCTATGGCCAGTAGTTTTCTTTTAATGACTGTCTACAAAAAGAACAAATCTAAAAAGATCTGGGTTTACGAAGATAACGATATGAGAAACAGTGCAACGGTAGACACTGAAGAAAGCGTCAATGCCGACACGGATGATGCAGAAATCGGATTGACCCAATTGGATTCTGCCTTTCGCTCTGAATGGCAGGCGAATGGATTTCCTCAAACGCATAAAGAGCTGGCAGAATTGGAAAGTAAATAACCGTGTGGCCCCAATGTAAGTGCTGGGGCCATTTTTTGATAGAGCTTTATAAAATCTAAAACTTAAGGAGGAAGAGGGGTATGGAGAACAAAAGGAAAGTCGTTTGTTACATCGCTGAAAGCCTTGATGGCTATATCGCGACAGAAGATGATTCTCTCGAGTGGCTGTTCAAATCGGAAGTGGAGGGTGGCGGAGATGCTGGATACGCTGAGTTCATGGAAAACATCGATACGGTCATTATGGGGCGCCGAACTTATGATTGGGTAATGGAAGCTGAAAACGGCAACTATCCTTATCAGGAATTAACCAGCTATGTCTTTACTTCTTCAACTCCTCAAGAAAATTCAAACGTGATATTTACAAACCAAGAGATCCCAAGCTTTTTGGAGGACCTTAGAAAAAAACCTGGAAAAGATATATGGGTAATTGGAGGCAGCAAGCTGCTCCATGAATTCATAAAAGAGGATTTGGTTGACGAATGGATTATTTCAATTGCTCCTGTATTGATTGGAAAAGGTATTCCTTTGTTTCAAACATTCGATTTTGAACTCCGTTTACTATTAAAAGAAGTAAAAATGTATGGCCAGTTTGCCCAATTGCATTATGAAAGAGCATGAGCATGGTTGAAAGGGCTGCAGCGAGCAGCCTTTTTTAGTTTCATTTTTTTATGTGTAAATACCTAATATTTAGAAAAGATAATGCCTCTTTTTTTATCAAACAACAATAAACTACTACTTTTGGCTATTCTTTCACTAAATAACAAGTAGTTACGAAGGATTGAATTCTTACTATTCCAATTATATACTATTAAAAGGAATCATTTGTTGATTCTTGGAATAGAAGGGAGAGAAAGCATGAAGAAGTTAAAAGTAGCAATATTCGCCTTATTCACGATTTTATTCTTAGGTTTTTCTCAAACCTCGGCAGAAGCACATTCTCCAGACCTGCATGAAGGAGTTTCCGGACAGGACGTAACAGAACTCCAGTCCACCTTGAAAAAGTTAGGTTACTTCCAGACAACTCCAACAGGTTATTATGGATCGATAACTAAAAATGCAGTTACTCAGTTTCAGCGTGATTTCAATGTTCCGGCTACAGGATTTACTGGATCATTAACACGGGCGAAACTTTCAGATGTTGATATGATGGCGCGTGTTGTACACGGAGAAGCGCGCGGTGAAAATTACACAGGACAAGTTGCGGTAGCGGCTGTTATATTGAACCGCATCGATTCTTCGTTATTTCCCAACAGTACATACAATGTGATTTTTCAGCGTAATGCATTCACTGCCGTAAACGACGGGCAGTATGGATTAAAACCGAACTCGACAGCTTACCAGGCAGTAAAAGCGGCTGTTAAGGGCTGGGATCCTTCACTTGGAGCCACTTATTATTACAATCCGAGCGGTGTTACGGACACGTGGATTTTCTCGCGTACAACCATCACCAAAATCGGAAAACATGTCTTTGCAAAATAATTTCCAGCATCGCCCTGAAAAAACAGGGCGATTTTTTTATGGTGTAAGTATAAAAGAAAAAAAGCGTTATACTTAGAAAAGGAACATTGAGAGGTGGAAGAAGAATGACAAAAGAAAATGCACAGCAATTGCCGCCAAAAACCTGCACGATCGAAAAGCTGGTAACGAACAAACGGGATGTAGAAAAAGTCTTGTCAGGTACGAAGTCTGCTACTCGCCGAAATGGCCGTTATGCCGATATCGGTGAGACTACGGTATTGAATGATAAAAAGATTATGGTGGATGACGTATATCAGCAAACGCTTGGCGAATTGACAGACGAAATGATCATCCGGGAAGGCTATGCGACGGTCGAAGAATACAAGCAATCCATCTTGTCTTTCCATCCCGGAATGCCCTGGCTTCCGGAGATGACAGTTTGGGTTCATGAGTTCCATTTGGTAGAAGAGTAAGTATCCCATGTACACATTCGTTCTCTATGCCCATATTTTAAGTGCCGTTTTGTCGATCGGCCCATTTTTTGTTTTGCTTCCTTTAGTGAAACGAATGGAGGCGGCAAGCGGCAACGTATTAGACGCGCATATTATTACGTTTAAGTCAGCTACACGGCTTGTAAAACATGCCGGACACGTGCTCGTTGCTACAGGCATCCTGCTGATTTGGCAAGGGCCGTGGCAGTGGTCGACTTCATGGGTTGTGTGCACGCTGGCGGTTATGGTCGCATCGATCTTTTTCCTAGCCCGTGCCTTTACACCGATTCTTCGCCAATTCGGCGGAGGTGCAGATCACACGTTGCTGGTTAAAAAATTAAACCGCTCGTTGTGGATTTATATTTTATTGTTATTATTAATGCTCTGGTTCATGGTCGGCAAGCCGATATTTTGGTAACGAAAAGGACGACACCGCTCATTTAAGAGCAGTGTCGTCCTTTTTGTCAGCCTTTGACAGCGCCTGCTGTCATACCAGCAACGAAATAACGCTGCAAGAAAACATAAGCGATGACCATCGGTGCTGAAGCGATAATGACGCCTGTAAAGAGCATCGGGTAGTTGGTTGAGTATTCGCCCTGGAACTCCAGCAAAGCAAGCGGCAGGGTCTTGTAGGCGTTATCGGTGATGAACAGCAACGGATAGAGCAAGTCGTTCCAGTGCATCACAAACAGGAAAATGGCTGTAGCTGATAAGGAAGGCAGCGACAACGGAATCACCACCTTGGTGTAGATTTTCCAGTTGCCGGCACCGTCTATGGTAGAAGCTTCAAATAATTCCCTAGGCAAGGTCTTCATGAATCCAGTCAAAATAAAGACCGCAATCGGCAACGTGGTAGCGATATTGACGAGAATGAGCCCCAGTAAACTATTGGTCAGGCTGAGATCAAGCATCAGCGAATAGAGCGGAATCATACTCACTTGTGCCGGTACCATCATGCCGAGTGTGAACAAAATGAACAAAAAATTGCCGAGCCAATTATTGAGGCGGGTGATGCCATAGGCAATCATCGAAGCAAAGAACAGCGTCAAAGACACCGAAAACAAGGTGACGATTGTGCTGTTCATAAAATAGCCGGCCATCGTCTGTTCCTGGAAAATCGCTGCATAATTCTCAAACTGAAGGCCGGACTCGGGCAACCCAAGTGGATTTCTAAAAGTTTCCTGAATCGTCTTCAAAGAAGTCAAAACGACGATCAGCAAAGGAACCAGAATTAGCAGCGCATAGATGAGTAAAGAAAATCTACGGAAGAACAAGCTGTTGTCCTCCTTTCTTAAAGCTTAGAAGATAAAACATTTACGCAGAATTTAGAAAAAAGTTTCTCGGGCCATAAGCCACTCTGTTTGTGCGGCTGAAAACATGCCATTTCGCTCGTCTGTCTTATGCCCGTCAGAGCTACACGGGCGCTTCCGCTTTTCTATGTCCAGACTCCGGCAGCCAGCCCCTCGAGTCGCTTCAGTCTTACCGGCAATGGCAAAGAACGCCATTACCGGTAAGACTTCCAGCGCTTGTCGGAGGCCCCCAGGATGCGGGTCAGCTAACCGTTGCGACAGGAAGTCGCGTTCTTAGGTTAGCTTCTACTGACGGCTGCCTTCGCTTTTCTAGTAAGAAATCCTATCAGAACGCAATGCTTTAAATTGCAGGAACGTAATGATGGCGATGATGATCATGAAGATGACCGAGATCGCACTAGCGTAGCCGAATTGGTAACTTCTGAAGGCGATATCGAAAATGTAAGTAGCCACAATTTCAGTTGAGTTATTGGGGCCGCCTCCGGTCATCGCAAAAACCAGGTCGAATGCTTTGAACGATTGGATAGTGGTGTAGGCCACAACAATCGTTGCAGAAGGAGCCAGCAACGGCCAAGTGACTTTGCGGAAAGTCTGCCATTTGGTGGCGCCTTCGATTTTTGCCACTTCGTAAAGTTCGTCCGGAATCGCCTGCAATCCTGCCACGAAAATGATGAGCATTTGCCCGGCGTGGAACCAAATTTGCGTAACTGCCAAGGAATAGATGGCGATATTTGAGTTGCCGAGCCAGTTTTGTGCTAGGAAATCAAGGCCGACGAGCTCCAGCGTCTGATTCAGGATGCCAAGGGAGGGGTCGTAGATGAACGACCAGATAAAGGCTACTGAAACGGACGACAGGATGGTCGGAAAGAAATACAGGGCACGCAAGAAAACCGTAGTCTTGTTATTTTTTAGGACAATCAAGGCGAATGCCAGTGCAACGAGCGTCTGGAAGACAACAACCACGAGCATGAATTTCAGGTTGTTTCCGATGGTTTTCCGGAAAATGGTATCTCCTGTAAAGGCGCGCTCGTAATTATCGATTCCGACAAATTGGAAGCTCGAGCTTAGGCCATCCCAATCCGTAAACGAATAGAACAAGGCGCTGACTGTCGGATAAACAAAGAAAACTGCATATAGGAAAAGCCCGGGCAGAAAGAATAAGTAGATGGATTTAGAAATTTTCATCCCGTTATTCCCTGTTTTCGTCTACGAGCTGTTGTGCTTCTTCAGCAGCCGTCATCGGGTCTGCTCCACCCAGAACATTTTCGATCGAGCTGAGGACAGCCGCTTCGATTTGGGCATTGGTGATCAAGAAGCGCGGCTGGAATCGGGTTTTTCGTTCATCAATCCAATATGCAGTGTTTTTCAATACTTCAGATTCGTATTCAACATCGTTGACTGTCAGATGCTGGCCGGTTTCATTGGCATATTGGGAAGCAATTTCAGGCTGGCTTAAAAAATTGATAAACTCTTTTGCCTGTTCTTTTTTCTCCGATTTGCTGTTGACTGCCAACATGAAAGTTGCTGTATTGATGCCTTCATACACGGCTTCGCTTTCTTCCACAGTGATTGGCGCCATCAAGTCGAGCTGAAGGTCGGGGTTCAACCCAAGCAAGGCCGACATGTGATAAGAGCCTGTAGCGAGCATAGCGGCTTCTTCATTGGCGACCATGGCCATCGCCGAATCCTGGCTGGTACCAAGTGCGTCCGCTTGAATATAGCCTTTTTGCTCAAGCAGCTGGAAATCTTCTAAAGTCTTGACCCACCATTCGTTGGTCAGGGATTCTTCACCGTTTTGAAGCTTTTCAAAAATATCTTCATCGGGTGCATTATTCATCATCATGCTGTTCATAAATTGGTTGGGGCCAATATCTGCTCCGGGAAACGCGATAGGTGTGATGTCGTTTTCCAAAAGAGTGTCGGCCATTTCCTGGAATTCAGTCCAGCTTTTCGGCACTTCCAAGCCAAGCTCTTCAAACATGCCTTTATTGTAAACCGGCATATTGAAAACCAGCTGATAAGGAAGGGCGAATTGGGTGCCGTCTTTTTGTCCAACGCTGATCAGTTCTTCATCGAAATTGGAGACGAACTCCTCATCGCTTAAATCTTCGAATAACCCTGCACTGGCAATAGCTTCAAATTGAGCGCCAGGGAAAGAGGTGAAGACGTCACCTGTTGAGCCGTCCTGTAATAGGCGCTGTCCCGTAGCCTGATATTGCTCGGATGGATAAATCGTCATCTCTACAGTAATATTAGGGTTTTCGTCTTCGAACTGGGCAATGATATCATCCAATACTGCTTTATCTTCGCCTCTCCAATGGATAAAGCTGATCTGGGTGCTGTCTTCGCCACTTTCATTGCTGGTATCGCTGGTGCTTTCACCTGCACATCCTGCAAGCAACAAACTTAAAGATAAAACTCCTGATGACAACAATGCATACTTTTTCATCGTCCGTTCTCCTCCCTCTATTGTGAAAGTTAAAATGCTTACTTCATTTATACCCCAATCTATCCTGTAAATACAGAATTATCTAATTAAGGGCTGTTTTTAGTTGACAAAACCGGCTGGATTGCATAAGATAGGCACAACCTTTTTTGTACGGATTGCGGTTGAAGGCGTCGGGAGCGACTCCGCCGAATTCCAGTTGAGCAGAGTATAGCAGAGCTAAATCGATGAATAAGAAAAGTAGCGCAGATCAACCTCTCAAAGAGAGCCGGTGGCAGGTGGAAACTGGCGGGGTATCTGAGTGAATGGGCTTATGAGTGATTCTTTGAACAAGCAGTAGAAGAATCCGTCTTCCCCACGTTATCGGGGTTCAAGTGAAAGCTGTGTCAGCTTTAACATGAGGTGGTACCGCGGTCAATCCGTCCTCTGCAAGGAACAATTCTGTTCCTGCAGAGGGCTTTTTTGTTTTCAATTAAGGTAAACGCATTAAAAGTGTAAGCAGGGCAATCTCGCAGTCCAGAAGATTGCCTGCGCTTTTCAGAAAGGGAGACGAGCCGAGATGAGTAAAGAGATGAAGAAGAGAAAGATCAATGGAGATTCTTTGACGCCGATTGCGGTGTTTAACCGTTTGGCAGGAGAACGCAAATGCCTGCTGGAAAGTTCATTGAAGACCAGTGTTACAGGACGTTATTCCTTTATTGGAGCAGATCCTTCAACCGGCTATATCGGCCACGGCCAAACCTTGCGGGAAATCGATTTTCACACAGGTGCCGAAACCATGCACCAAGGAAAGCCACTTGAGCTGATCAAAGGACTCATGCCCCGCTATGAAGCGGAAGTGGAGGGGCTGCCATTTACCGGTGGTGCTCTCGGCTATATTGGCTATGATGCCATTCAGGTATACGAACCGATCCAGGCGCCGAAAGAAGACAGCCTGCAAATGCCGGATATCCACTTGCAGGTCTATGAAACCATTGTGGTATTCGATCATGTAAAAAACGATGTGACCATTTTATCGTTTGAAGACAAGCTGGATGAAATTGAACAGCAATTGTCGGTGCCGGAACAATCGGCATCAACCGACCAGCAATCCCTCCAATTCAATTCCGGAACCACAGACGCCCAGTTCCGAGGACAAGTGGAACGGGCAAAAGACCATATCCGCAAAGGCGATGTTTTTCAGCTGGTCTTGTCACAGCGATTGTCAGCGAGCTATGAAGGAGATGCCTTTACGCTGTACCGTACATTGCGTAAGCAAAATCCATCTCCCTATCAATTCTTCATTGAGTTTGACGGCTACGCGGTCGTCGGCGCTTCGCCTGAGAGCCTATTGACGATCCGTGGCAGCCATATGGTGACCAACCCGATTGCCGGCACCCGCAAGCGCGGAAAAACGGCAGTTGAAGATGACCGCTTGGCTGAGGAATTGGCTGGTGATGAGAAAGAACAGGCCGAACATAAAATGCTGGTGGACCTCAGCCGCAACGATGTGGGCCGGGTCGCGCAAATTGGATCTGTGGAAGTGCCGAAGTACATGGTCATCGAGAAATACCAGCATGTTATGCACCTGGTTTCAGAAGTGACAGGGGAACTTGACAGAAAAATGCATCCACTCGATGCCTTGGTATCCTGTTTGCCAGCTGGGACGGTCTCGGGAGCTCCCAAAGTCCGGGCGATGCAGTTGATCCAGGAATTCGAGGAAGAGCGCAGAGGGGTCTATGGAGGAGCAATCGGCTACTTTGGCTTTAACGGAAATTTAGATGTCGCATTGGCGATCCGCACGTTCGTGGTCAAGGATGACATGGTCCATGTCCAAGCAGGAGCGGGCATCGTCTTTGACTCGGATCCACAGGCTGAATACGAAGAAACGCTTCATAAAGCACGTTCACTGACGGAGGTGTTCGGATGATTCTTCTCATCGATCACTACGATTCATTTACTTATAATATTTATCAAGCTGTGGCTGCCATGGGCATAGAAGTCGAAGTGGTGCGCTATGGTGTTTTGACACTTGATGAAATCAAAGCGAAAAATCCGGAAGCCATCATCTTGTCGCCAGGGCCGGGCCATCCGCTGGAATTGCCCAAATCAATCGAATTGATTCAGCAGTTGCATCGGTCACTTCCAATTTTGGGTATCTGTTTGGGCCAGCAGCTGATTGGAGCGGCGTTTGGCGGAAAGGTTGTTCAGGCGCCTTTTATCCGCCATGGCAAAGTCTCACAAGTTTCACACAACCAGCAGGGATTGTTCAGATCCATGCCGTTGCCCTTGCCGGTCATGCGCTATCATTCGCTTGTATTGGAAAAGGAAAGTTTGGCAGATTGCCTGGAGGTCCAATCACGCGCACTTGATGACGACACAATCATGGCCGTCAAGCATCGGGATTACCCGGTATTTGGGATCCAATTCCATCCCGAGTCCATCGGCACCCCGGATGGTGTGGAATTGATGAAGGAATTTGTTGCGCAGGTACGCCAAAAAACAACCAGTAACCGATAGCATACAAAAACCCCCAAGCGCTGCAGCTTGGGGGTTCTGTTATGTCTTCATGAGTCACATTTATAAGCGGATCAATGGCATTGTGCAGCAGCGGAACGCACCGCCTGATTTGATGATCTCAGAAAAATCAACTTCAATCACATGAAATCCACGTGCCGTCAATTGTTTGTTGACCTGGTGGTTCTGTGGTTGGCTGAAGACTTTGCGGTCACCGATGGACAATACATTGGTGCCAAGCGCAAATTGCTCTTGTTCGTTGACCCGAATCAACGTATAACGTTCAGCGAGCATCTGGACCGTAGCCATATCGAGTGCCTCCGGGAAAATTAGAGCTTCTGTCGGCGACAAAACATTGAATACGCAATCAAGGTGCAGGTACTTCTCGTTGAAAGGGATGGGAATGACTTCGAAGTCCGGCAACTCTAGCTGCAGGTCGCGGATGGCTTTTTTTGAAGTCCGGCTGCTGACGCCCACAAACACAGTATCCCGGTCGATGATGACATCGCCGCCTTCAATGCGGTGGCCCGCCAATTGCTTGAAGCTGATTTCATGTGCTTCCATCCATTTCTGGAGTTCCTGTTCTTCTCCTTGGCGGATTTCAGAAGCCATTTCACTGATAAAGACGGCAGAGCCCAAAGTGAATCCGATATCCCGTGTAAATACCTGTTCAGGATACTTTTCAGAAGGCTCGATCAAATCCGTGTGAATGCCTTGATCCTTTAATGCCTGAATAAATGCATTATGCTGATGGAGTGCTTTATCCACGTTGATGTTTTCGTCCTTGTAACGTTTTTGGACATCATTGATGACGTCTTTTATTTCCATATAGCGCGGCGGACAAAGCAGGACGTGCCGGAGCGGATCGTATTCACTTTGGCATTGTGCAGATGAATTTTCGATTATAGATGATGACATATTGGCTCCTCCAAAAAACATAGTTGTTAATCTGTATTCCTGTTTACTGGAAAATCAAAACATTTTTGCTTTAGCGTTAGGCAAAATCGTGAGAAGATAAAAGTGGTGAGGAGAGGAAGGGGATCAGGTGATGAAAATCATTCAACAAGAAGTGGCCGAAGATCGTGACTTTATCCGAAAAAAAGTCATTGAACACAATAATGCAAGTCTGCCAAAGGAAAAAACTTCTCCATTCGAACAAATAAGCTTTATCGTTCGCGATGAGTCAGAAGAAATCATCGGTGGATTGACGGCTACCGGCTTTTGGCGCCATCTGCATATCGATTTCCTATGGGTGGACCCGGAAGTAAGAGGGCAGCGAATCGCCGCACAGCTGATGGCTAAAGCGGAGGATTATGCGCGAAGCAAAGGGCATCGCTTGATGATTGTTGATACATTGAGCTTTCAGGCTCCGGAGTTTTATAGAAAACAGGGCTTCACGGAATTTGGGGCAGTCAACGATTTCCCCGAAGGCCATAGCCACTATTTTTTCGAAAAATGGCTGGTGGAGCCAACTGCCTAACAGTATGCAAAGAAAAAAACGGAAGCCCAAGGGCCTCCGTTTTCCTTATTGTTCTTGATAAAATACTTTGTCTACATTGTATTTGGCTTTTTCAGTGTTGATCAAATACGTTTCGTAGATATCGCGTTCCATTGGATCTTCAACGATCGAAATGGTGATGCGGTATACTTCTTCACGGTGATTTTTCAATGGTGATACCGAATCTTCAAAATGTTTTTTCACGCGTTGGCGAAGTTTGCGGGCTTTTCCGACAAACAACAATTCTCCGCTATGATTGAAAAATTGGATGATGCCGCCTTTATCACGTGGAATCTCGTGCAGATCGATAAAGCCGTATAGCGGTTTGATGACGGCTTCGTCTCCTGTAATTTCCTGTTTGCGCTGTGTAATCGTCACATCAGCTTTTGGTGGTTGGATATTAATCATGCTTATCACGTCCTCTATTATCGTATTGCCTATTTTAACACAAAAAAGAGCGGAAATCCATCCGCTCTTTTTTATCTGCTATTCGGGTCTTTCTTTAAATAGTGTTTAATTGGTCGCTTGCAGACTGATCGCCTTGCAGCACTTCAAATACTTTGTTGTAGGTGTTGCGGCGATCTAGGACATCGACCAATACATGGGCGACATCTGCTCGTGGAATCGATCTTCCTTCCATAGAAGAAAAGCCTTCAAGAGACACTTCGATCTTCTCGGACTTTTCTTCATCTGACAGCGCTCCGGGACGGACGATCGTATAATCCAAGTTGGTTGTCTGCAGAAGCTCATCCGCTGTGCGTTTTGCGACAAGATATGGTTTCATCGCTTCACCGCCGGCGTCAGGATCGTTCGAACCCATGGACCCCAACTGGACAAAACGTTTGACGCCTTTGTCCTGTGCATATTGAGCTGCTTTGACGGAACCCCATAAATCGATGGTCAAGGTTTTGTCAGCTCCTGTTGATGGGCCGGATCCTGCCGCGAAAATGACTGCATCTACGCCTTCGAAGGCATCGCTGAAGTCTTTTTCCAAATCTCCCAGCACTACCTTGGACGCACCAAGTTCCTTCAATTTATCTATTTGTTCTTCTTTACGGACCATAGCGGTCGCTTCGTGGTTTGACTCGGCTAATTCTTTGACAATGTTGCGGCCGACTTGACCGTTTGCTCCGATTACTAGTACGTTCATTCGATATCCACTCCTTTAATTGTCTCGACTCTTTTAAAGTTCCCTTATTGGAGTACATTAAACGTTTTTTCGCCATTGAACTGTCCAAAAGGGACCAGACAAGCTAGAATAGAAGAACGGAGGTGTTACAATGCAAATTACAGATTACGTATTTCACAAAATTAATGATCCTACAGGAATTATGGTGGGTGACCGCTACGAATTTTCGTTGAATGTTGAAGTGGATGAAGATGATGAACTATATACGGAAGGCGGTTTGGAACTGCGCGTCATTATTGCTGCAGAAGAAACCGGAGCCCGCATAGCACATTATAATTTTATCGATAAACAGACAAGAAGTGCATTGGAGTTCGGACTTGAAGACGAGGAAGAGGAAGAAATCCTCGCTTATTGTTCAGAAAAACTGGCATAACGAAAAAACATCCCACTCAATTTTGAGTGGGATGTTTTTGATTAGATTTTAACTTCAACTTCAGCAGTTTCTTTCAATTCTTCAATGCGGCTGAATACCGCTTCCTGAGTTTTTTGCTCTTTCAGGGACTGGCGGATTGTCGCTTCCATTTCTTTAAAAGCAGGAGCTTCTTGTTCAGAGGTCTCGACAAAGCCGTCATAAGCTTCTCTTACCTCCTCGTCAGTAACTTCAGCTGCTTCTATTTCTTTTGCAATATATTGTTCATAAAGTAATTGTTCGCGAAGCTGGTCTTCCATATCGTCCAATGTGAATCCTGTTTGCTTCAAAGCATCACCCATCGCTTCTTCCGATTCAAACTGGCCCTTAAGGTCTTCCAAGCGTTCTTCAACTTTTTTTTCATCAGCTTTATATCCTTTTTCTGCAGCATCCTGCAAGATCACTTTATTGCCCACCAATACAGCCAGTGCCTGCTCTTTTACAAGCTCGGCTGTTTCGCCCGATGTCCCGTGCCCTTGGGTTGCCAATGTAGTTTCCAGTTGGCGCGCCACACTGTTATAGACTTTCCCTAGGATTTCTTCTCCGTCGATAACAACCACAACTTCTTCTTTGGCTGGATATTCTATGGGAGATTCTCCTGGAGCCTCATCAGCCGTTTCCGGATTTTTGTTTTCTTCCGGTGCAGTTTCTTCTTTATCAGAACAGGCGCCCAATATCAGCAATAAAAGAACGGGAGCGAATGCGAATTTCATTTTCTTGAGCATGTTAAGTCTCCTTTTTCAACGTATTCTGTGTATCAGTAAACCATATTTCATTATATGGCACAAATAGTTAGTTAGCGGTGTTTAAATAATTCCGCAATTCTGTATAATGGAGAAGAGCAGCTGCCATCCCAGCGATGCGTTATAATAGCTGCAATGAAAAATCATGTACTTAAAACCCGCTAGCTACTTTAAAATGAACCGAAAAGTGGCCAGATTTGGACATCTGGATAGTTTGTTCGGTTGATATGAAAGTGGATGGTGGTATAATTATGGGAATATATAAATAATGATGCATAACTTACATCTTTTGGAGGAATCCCCGATGACCAAATCAACTACTATTAAAGCACGTAAAACTTTAGACAAAATCCAGCCGTACTCGCCTGGAAAGCCTATTTGGGAAGTTCAGAAAGAATTAGGATTGGATCGTGTCATTAAATTGGCTTCCAATGAAAATCCGCTCGGCCCTTCTCCAAAAGCAGTAGCTGCCATCCAACATGGATTGGCGGAATTGAATCGCTATCCTGATGCGGATGCCAGCGATTTGAAAAAGGCTATTGCCAAGGAGTTCCAAGTAAATCCTCAGCAAGTCATCCCGACAAATGGAGCAGACGAATTGATCACCTTGATTTCGGAAGCATTTCTTGAAGCAGGCGATGAAGTAATCGTTCCTTCGCCATCTTTCAGCGAATACGATTTTGGGGCACACATTATGGGTGCAACCGTGGTGCCGGTGGAATTTTCGAAAGGCTTCGAGTTCGATGTGGATGCAATGATTGCAGCTGTGACGGATAAGACCAAAATCATCTATGTTTGCACACCGAATAACCCGACAGGCACGTATATGTCCAAAGCAGATCTGGATAAATTGGTGGAAGCGATTGATGATGTATTAGTGGTCATTGATGCGGCTTACAGCCATTTTGCAGATGCTGTGGATTACACGAACGGCATCGAATACATAAATGCCGGCTACCCGGTGCTGACCCTGCAAACTTTCTCGAAAATTTATGGCATTGCCGGAGTGCGTGTCGGATTTGGGATTGCTTCCGAATCCATCATCCAGTCGATTTTAAAAGTGAAAGAGCCGTTTAACGTCAACACATTGGCTCAAATTGCAGCAACTGCTGCCATCGAAGACACGGAACATGTAACCACTTCACAGAATGCCAATAAAGCTGGCCGTGAACAATTGTACAAAGCCTTCAATGAATTAGGATTGCCGTATATCGAAAGCATGGCCAACTTTGTATTGGTGCAAATCGGTGAAAACGGTGAAAAACTCTACAAAGAGCTGATGGCGAAAGGTGTTATTGTCCGCCACGGAAAAATTTGGGGACTGCCTGATTACGTAAGGGTTTCTGTTGGAACGCAGGAAGAAAACCAATTCTTTATCGATACCTTAACAAGCTTAGTCGCTAAACAAGCTTAAAAAGGGGCTGTCCCATAAGTCTCTAAAATAAAACAGCCGGAGAGAAAGGCTTTCTCTCCGGCTGTTTTTTTGATGGGGGAATACGTTTTCTCAGAGCAGCTGGCTGATGAGAATGGAGGCGGCGACTCCAGCGGCAGAAGCCGTGCCCGCGGAACGCGTCCGCCGCAATGGACATCAGCCGGGTCTTTTGGGATAGCCCCTACTTGTGGGCAAACTCTAAATGATGGAAACGCGTGTTTAAGGAAGAGGATAAACGGGAATTTTTGGAGAAAATGACAGTAAGGGATGGATGCTATGCTTTATGATTGCGCAATAATAGGAGGGGGTCCTGCGGGGCTGAATGCAGCATTGGTACTAGGGAGATCCAGAAGAAAGACTTTGCTTTTTGATGATGACAACGGACGCAATCTGGTGACTCGGGAGTCGCACGGTTTTATTACACGGGATGGAATTGAGCCGGAAGAATTCAAGCGCCTTGGCCGAAAAGACATTGCCAAATACGATTGTGTTGAAATCAAAGAGCAGCGCATAGTGAGCGTTCATCAAATAACCGAAACCCACTATGAATTGGTTACAGAGAATGGAGATATATTTCACAGTATCAAGATCATCATTGCGGCCGGTTTGAAAGAAGAGCAGCCGAATATACCGGATATAGAGAAATTTTATGGCACCAGTTTATTCAGCTGCCCGTACTGCGATGGATGGGAACTGCGCGATCAGCCGCTTGCCGTGATTGCGGACAAGCAAGTATTCGAATTGGCTAAAAAAATTTATACCTGGAGCCGGGACCTGATCGTCTTTACAAATGGAGAAGGGCGATTGGAAGAAGAAGACAAGCAAAAATTGCTTCGGAAAGGAATAAAAGTAGTGGAAGACATCATTGATGGACTGGAAGGCGATAATGGACAGTTACGCAGCGTCAGGCTTGAAGACGGTACATTGATTGATCGAGTGGGGGGATTTGTCACACCTTTATGGAGCCATGCTACTCCATTTGCAAAGGAGCTGGGCTGCAAGCTAAGTGAACATGGCGGCATCTTAACGGATGGCTATGGGCGTACAAATGTCTGGAACGTTTACGCAGCTGGAGACGCCTCTTTAATCGTTCCTTCCCAGCTGGTGATTGCAGCGGGTGAGGGAAGTGCAGCTGCTATTGGTGTGAATGGAGATTTAGTGAACGAGTATTTTGAGAAAGAATAACAAGTTTACGAGGTTTTAATGAACTTTTTGAAGACTAAGTACTGCACCATAAAAAGAGCCAGTGCAGTCAGGCACAAGTTCATATAATACCATAGGCCGTCCCCAAAGAAATCCAATGGTGATGCAGTTGTTGGACGCTGCATCAAATAAAGGTAATTGGAGTCGGTTAACGGATTGATGTAGAAGCCGATAAATGCTGCATAAACAAGAAGCAGAGCATAGACGGAAAAGACAGAACGTAAGTGAATAGCAGCAGGATTGGATAATGCTAGAAACAAGCAAGCCCAAGGGATAGCCGTATGGTGGACAAAGAACTTCCAAAAGCGAAAATGTTGATAATCATAAGGCAGTTCAGGAGTGATTAAAGCTAAGAAGGCTGGAAGGAAACCGAGATAAAATGAAAGTTGGATCCACAAGGGCCGCATTGTCAGCAAACCGATCATGGCTGTGATGGAAGCGATCCCGCACAAATGCAAAGGCATTTGGCCGCTGAAGCTCCAGACGCCGTTGGTGCTTGCCCAATAATGGTAAGAGAATTCAGATGCAAAAAGAAGAACCAGCAATACCCACCGCAGTGATTGGAACAGCCGCTTTTTTTCTCTTAACAAAGCTCTGGCAGAAACAAGTGTGATTATCCCGATAACAGCAATCGCTAATGCCAGTAGGTGGCTCAAAGAAAATGGAACAAAAGAATAGACGGACGTCGCGCCAAACCAAGTTTCCATAATAGCCCTCCTGGATAGAGAAGTTATTTTGTGATTAGTTTAGCATGCTGCTGGCCACCTGGTCCATTTTCTTAAGGATAAATAACCGTATGTTTTGCTTAAAACCCTCTCTATACGATAAACTTTTAGAAAAGAATCCGTAGGAGGAATGCCGGCTTGGACCAAACGAATTTATTGTCGTCCATCACTTATATCGACACGGAGCGCTCCATCGAGGCTGGCGAAATGAAAATCATCGAAACTGAGTGTAATATCCATCTGTACGAAGACATATTGGTAACTTCCGCGACGAAGTTTCAAGTTTCGAATGTATGGGACATTTCCTATAAATCATTTTCTGCCGAGACCAACTTACTGTATCTGCATACGCATCGGGGGGTCCTGACTTATAAAGTCTATACAGACCCGGATAAATTCGTGAAGACGTTTAAAAAACTGAAAAACGAGAATTACTAAAGAAGACAGGTTTTTCCTGTCTTCTTTTTCAACCTCAGAATGCTGAACAAAAGTATGGCTAGTTCTAGAGGAAGGGAGAAAAGAAAATGCAGGACACGATTAACATTGCGGATCAGTGGACGGATAAAGTAAATCAAAGAGACATTAAAGGCGTACTGGACGTCTCAGATCCCCATATCGAATTGATTGGCCCAAGAGGCATCGCAGAGGGGCATGACATTTTGCGACAATGGATTACGGAGTCGGGCATCAAGCTGGAAACTCAAGGGCATTATGCCAAAGGAAACGAAGTGATCTCCGTTCAGAGAGCGACCTGGGAAAACCAGAATGGCCACGTTACAATTTACACGTTCATGGAAATCAAAAACGGTAAAGTGCATCGTCTGGGCAGATACGACACTCTTGATGATGCATTAGGGCAATGCCAGTTGAATGAAGAAGATAAAATTAACTAATGGACAGGACGGGGAATTTCCCCGTCCTTTTTTTAATATAAAATTCTTGCTAATAAAATGATGAAGAAAAGTGGCGAAGGAAAGTACATAGGGCTAATTGGCAGATAAGGAATGCTGATTTACAAGCTGTCAGAAATGATCTGTCTGCTTAAAAATCGGCGGCAGCCAACGGAATCGAGTTTTAAGTTTTCGGACTATTAAATAAAATTTTCTGAAAAACCATTGATTTTTCAAAAAAATTGAATTATACTTTCCTCAAACCACTTACTAAACCGGTTTAGTGCGAGGAGATACCATGAAAAAAATAACAATGCAAGACGTAGCTTTAAAAGCGGGAGTGTCTAAAAGCACTGTTTCCCAGTATATAAATAATCGTTTTGAGTTTATGGGGGCGTCGACAAAACTACGAGTTGAAGCCGCTATCAAAGACTTAGGTTATATTCCAAATCAGGTAGCGAAAAGTTTGAAACAGAAAAAAACCGGAACTATCGGAGTGATTGTAGCAAATATTCTGCATACGTTCTCAACTGAAATTATTCGCGCCATTGAAGACGAATGCGAAAGGAATGGATTTCATCTTTTCGTCTGCAATGCCGACGATCAGCCGGAAAAGGAACGGGCTTATATTGACATGCTGGTGGCAAAGCAAGTGGACGGCTTGATTATTTTTCCGACCAACGGCAATTACGATTATTACAAGCAATTAAAAAATGCAGAGTTCCCCATTGTCTTCGTCGACAGAAAGATCAACGAAGCGATTTTTCCGACCTTGTTGCTCGATAATGAAAGCGCTTCAAGAATCGCTGTAGACCAATTGGTCAAAAAAGGGAAGAAGAAAGTAGGTTTGGTTTCTACTTCCATCACACAACATGTAACACCGCGGATTGAACGCATCAACGGGTACAAAAAAGCGATGGCAGAGTACGGACTCGAAATTGAAGAAGACTGGATTATCGCACAAAATAAACAGGAAATCGGCAATCGGCTCCAGCATTTGTGGGATTCCACTAATCGGCCTGAAGCATTTTTTGCGACTAACGATTTGGCTTTGATTGAATTGCTGAAATTCATCAAGAAAAATGGACTGTCTATTCCAGCGGATATCGGTGTGATTGCTATCGATGATTCACCGTTTCTGGCAATTGCAACGCCGCCGATTTCTGTTATCAGGCAGCCGACTTTTGAAATTGGGCAAGATGCTGCACATACCCTTCTCGAATTGATTGGCAGCAAAGATTTTAAAGAAGAATATGAAGAACGGCGTTATCTTCCAATTTTGGTTGAAAGAGAATCTGTATAAATTAAGGGAGGTGAGAGTTTGCCTAAAGAATTTGGCGTATTAACCATTGGGGATGCCATGATTACCATGAATCCTTCTAGCACAGGGCCGCTGAAATACGTAACACAGTTTGAACGCAAGGTCGGCGGTGCTGAAATGAACTTTGCAATTGGCTGTGCGCGATTGGGACTTAACAGCAAGTGGATCAGCAGGTTAGGTAAAGATGAATTCGGCCGGGTGATTTATAATTTTGCTCGCGGCGAAGGCGTTGATGTTTCGTCAGTGGATTTTGTAGAAGGCATACCGACATCAGTGAACTTTAAAGAAATTCATGCTGATGGATCGGGGAAAACATTTTATTACAGAGACCCTTCTCCCATTTCTTTTCTTTCAGAAGAAGACATCATGGAAGAATTATTCGAAGGCATCCACGTAGTTCATTTAACGGGGGTTTACTTAGCTCTCAGAGAACAGAATATGGCAATAGCCCAAAAAATTCTGGCTATCGCGAAACGAAAAGATATCCTCGTTTCTTTTGATCCCAATATCCGTTTGAAATTATGGACCATCGAGAAAGCGCGTGAAGCTTACGAAACCATTTTCTCGGACGTGGATATTCTGCTGACAGGGCTGGATGAAATCCAGATGATTTCAAAAAAACAAACACTGGAAGAGTTAGTCGAGTATGCAGAACGCTTTAAGATCCGAGATTTTGTCATCAAAGACGGAGCAAAAGGATCGATGCTCTACAGAGAAGGGCGCTGGATCAAAGCGGCTGGATTTTCTGTAACGCCTGTCGATACAGTTGGAGCAGGAGACGGCTTTGATGCGGGTTATATTTACGGAACGCTGCATCAGTTCGACGAAGAAGCCTTATTGCGCTTTGCCAATGGCGTTGGAGCTCTCGTTACTACAGTCACTGGAGACAATGAAGGGTTGCCTTATCTGGAGGAAGTTGAAAACTTTCTCGGCAATATTAAATCTGTAGAACGATAGGAGGAAGGCTATGGCAACTGTAACTGTGGCTTTTACGGAAGTCCAAAAGTTAATCAGAGAAAAACTTGTAAGCGCTGGCATCAGTGAAGATCAGGCCGGCAAAATTGCCGACATCCTTATTCACGCAGATTTGCGTGGCGTGAATTCACACGGGGCATTGCGCACAGAACATTACATGAAGCGGCTCAAGGCCGGAGGAATCAATCCAACGCCGGATATTTCGTTCAATCAAACCGGTCCGGTGACCGGGGTGGTTGATGGGGACGATGGTTTTGGCCATGTTGTAGCGGATATCGCGATGAAGCATGCCATCCAGATGGCGAAAGAAAATGGCGTAGGCATGGTAACAGCGATGAACAGCAGCCATTGCGGAGCGCTCAGCTATTTTGTCCAAGAAGCGACTGAACAGCAACTGATTGGCATCGCAATGACCCATACCGACAAAATTGTCGTCCCATTTGGCGGCCGGGAATCCTTCCTCGGAACGAACCCAATTGCCTATGGTGTTCCAGCTAAATCTGAAAAGCCATTCATTTTGGATATGGCCACATCAAATGTTGCTTTGGGGAAAATTCTTCAACACAAAGAGGAGGGTAAAGCTATTCCGGAAGGTTGGGGTGTGGATAAAAATGGAGCGTCGGTGACAAATCCTTCAGATGTGGTTTCTTTGATGCCATTCGGCGGTCCGAAAGGCTCGGGTTTATCTATGATTGTCGATATATTCTCGGGTCTGCTTGCAGGCATGGCATTCGGGCCACATATCAATCCAATGTATGAAGAGTTGGAAAAGAAACGGAAACTGGGCCATTATTTTTGCGTGATCAACCCATCTTTCTTCACAGATGCTGAAAACTTTTTGGAACAAATGGATAGGATGATCCAAGAGATTCGAGATGTTCCAGCAGGTGAAGGTTTCAGCCAGGTGCTAGTTCCTGGAGAGATTGAACAGAAAAATGAAGAGCGTAATCGCAAACAGGGCGTTCAACTTGCAGAAACTACTTATGAGTATTTGAAAAACCAATAAAAAACAAAGGGGAGAATAGAAATGAAAAAGAAGTGGCTAACAGGTGTATTTGCATCCGTATTGGTATTGGGAGCTTGTGGTTCAAATGATGCGGCAGAAGAAGGCGGCGGTTCGGGCGATGCAATCGAGTGGAGATTCGGCCATTTAGCTGATGAAAATCACATCTGGCATCAAACCGCTTTGAAATTTGAAGAACTGGTGGAAGCAAATTCCGACGGCCAAATGGAAATCACTATTTATCCCAATAACTCACTTGGCGGCGAAACAGACACAATTAACTCTATTCAAGCTGGAACAGCTGACATGGTTATTTCAGGGGAAACTTTGCAAAACTGGGCTCCTAATGCCGCATTGATGGCAGTTCCTTACGCGTTCCGTGATCTGGATCATGTGAAGTCAGTGGTTGAAGGGGACATCGGTGAACAAATCAAACAAGAAATCAGTGATGAAGCAGGGTTGACGGCTCTTTACTACCATACACGCGCTCCACGTAATTTAACATCAAACGAGCCAATTACTTCTCCTGATGACTTGAGTGGTTTTAGCATGCGTGTGCCAAACGTTCCTTTGTTCCTGGATGTATGGCAGGCTGCTGGCGCTTCTCCGCAAGTAATGGATTTCAATGAAGTCTTTACAGGCTTGCAGCAAGGGGTAATCGATGGCCAGGAAAACCCGGTTGATTTGATTCAAAGTGGTGGATTGGCTGAAGTACAGGATTACGTAAACCGCACTGAACATGTCTATTCATGGATCTACATCCTAGTAGGCAACGAGCAGTATAATGCATTGTCTGATGACTTGAAAAAAGTGGTTCAAGATGCTGCTGCAGAAGCTCAGGCTTTAGGTGAAGAATTGTATGAAACTGAGATCTCGACAATTGAGCAGGAATTGACAGATGCCGGTATGGAATTTGTTGATGTCGATCAGGATGCTTTCCGCGAAGCCATGACACCGGCTGTCGAAGCTTCATTGTCTCCGGAGCAATTGGAATTGTACGAACAGATCCTTGCAGTTGAATAATATATAAGCATGGCATGTTTGGCTGTAATGGCCAAATATGCCTTTCCATTAGGGAAGGAATGAATTCAGATGACAAATTTCCGGAAATTAATTGACGCCACACTCTCCTTTTTGACAGTGCTCAGCTTTGCTGGCGTTATCATTATTGTCACCATCCAGATTATTTCGCGTTTTGCACCGTTTTCCTTCATCTGGACCGAAGAGCTGACGCGCTACCTTTTCTTATACGGCATTGCTTTCGGTGCCCCCTTGGCTTTAATGAGAAATGAATTTATCAATGTGGATATGATTCTCAACAGAATGCCGGATAACTTTCGGAGATACTACGAAATCGTCATATATTTGGCCATCATCTTATTAAGTCTGGTAATGGTCGTTCAAGGATATAGTTTTACATTGTTAGGGGATAATCAACGATCGGCAACTATGCCTTTTCAAATGTCAGTTGTGCATGCTTCTCTATTGATCATGAGTGTATTCCTGGTGTTTTATGCAGTTTTGAAAATTATCGATTTGATCAAAAATAAACAGGATTACAGCCAGAACTTTGGAGAGGATGATTTCTAATGGCTACTTTACTTTTTGTATCCTTCATCGCATTAATTTTTCTGGGAGTTCCAGTAGCTTTTAGTCTTGGACTGGCTTCCTTTATCTATCTGATGTTGGCAGGGATCCCTCTCAACATCATTCCTCAACGGATGTTTGGAGGACTCAACTCATTTGTTCTGCTTTGTATTCCAGGATTTATCCTGGCAGGCAACTTAATGAATGCGGGCGGCATAACCAATCGGATCATCAAGTTCGCCAACGACCTTTTTGGGCATATCCGTGGCGGTTTGGGACTTGCCAACGTCGGGGCTTCAATGGGCTTTGCAGGGATCTCGGGAACAGCACTTGCGGATACCGCAAGTATCGGTTCTATTCTAATACCTGCGATGAAAAAAGAAGGATACGGAGCAGGATTTTCCGCTGCTGTAACAGCTTCTTCTTCTACTGTGGGCCCTATTATTCCGCCTTCTTTGCCTATGATCATCGTAGGTACATTAGCTTCTCTATCCATTGGCGATCTATTTTTAGCTGGTGCACTTCCGGGCATTCTATTGGGACTGGGGTTAATGATTCCGACGTATATTATTTCAGTAAAGCGGAACTATCCGAAAGGTGATCGTCAATCTATTAAAACCATTTGGAAAAGCTTCACTGGTGCTTTTTGGGCATTGCTGATGACATTCATCATTCTTTACGGAATTTTAGGCGGTTTCTTTACGCCGACAGAAGCTTCAATTATTGCTGTTCTTTATGCCTTTGTCATTGGTATTTTTGTCTATAAAGAATTGCCGGTTAAAAAAATACCGGAAATTATGCTTTCTTCCATGACGGCGACAGCATCCATCATGTTGCTTGTCGGATTTGCTAACTTGTTTGGCTGGATTATGGTGCGCGAACAGATTCCACAGCTGGTCGCGGAATCGATTCTTGGCATTTCAACGAATGCCATCATCGTTATTTTATTGATTAATTTGCTGTTACTTTTTGTAGGTACGTTTATGGAAACAATTGCGGCATTGGTCATCCTATTCCCTGTATTATTGCCGGTCGCACTGACAGTCGGAATGGATCCAATCCAATTTGGTGTCATGATGGTATTGAACTTGGTAATTGGCTTGGTGACGCCACCTGTAGGCGTCTGTCTCTTCGTCGCTTCCCAGATTGGGAAGGTATCCATTGGGAAAACAGCAAGGGAATTGGTGCCTTTCCTCGGAGTCAGTTTAGTCGTGCTTATGCTGGTCGCTTTTGTACCGCAAATTACGTTGTTCTTACCAAGTCTATTTGAATAGGTGGTTGTTAAAATGAAAGCAGTCCAAGTTCCAGAAGCTCATAACATGCAAATTATCGATCAGGAACTCCCGAAAATTCAGAACAGCGATGAGGTATTGGTTAAAGTGAAACGCGTAGGAATTTGCGGCTCTGATATGCACATTTACCATGGAACAAACCCTTTGGCCACCTACCCCCGTGTCGTTGGACATGAAGTGGCCGGCGAAGTGGTCAAAGTGGGAAGTTCTGTGGAAACGCTGGAAATTGGAGATCACGTAGTCATAGAGCCGATCAATTACTGCGGTGAATGTTACGCTTGCCGAAAAGGCCGTCCGAATGTTTGTGAAAAATTATCGGTTTTTGGTGTTCATGAAGATGGAGGCATGCGCGAATTTATAGTGTTGCCTGAAAAGCAGCTCCATGCCGTCGATAAAGAGTTGGCTTGGGACGAAACGGTCCTGGCAGAGCCCTATACAATCGGCGCGCAAGCGGTATGGCGTGGAGGGGTTGAAAAAGGGGATACGGTTCTGATTCAAGGCTGCGGGCCCATCGGCATCTGTATTTTGAAATTGGCCAAAGTCGCAGGAGCCATAGTTTACATGACAGATCTGAGTGAAGAACGAATGGCTTTTGCGAAGGAAAGCGGTGCTGACGAAGTCATCAATGCGGGCACTGAATCCGTCAAAGAGCGCGTGCTTGAGCTTACGTCGAACGAAGGGGTCAATGTCGTCATCGATGCGGTATGCCTGCCTGCTACTGTTGAACTTAGCATCGACCTTGTTTCGCCTGCAGGCAATGTCGTTATTCTGGGGTTTGATGAGCGGCCATCGGCAATTCCGCAATTGCCGATTACCAAAAAGGAAATCACCATTGTCGGTTCAAGACTGCAAACGAATCAGTTTGGAAAAGTGGTAAGCCTCTTGAACAGTGGAAAACTAACGTCCGGTGGTTTAATTACGCATAAGTTCTCATTGGACGAGGTACAGGAAGCATTTACATTTGTTGAAAATAATCCGGACAAAGTGAGAAAAGCATTAATTGTCTTTGAATGAGGAGAGTTGCAGATGATTCCGAAAATGGAAGTATATCAACAAATACTGGATGCTAAAATCGTTGCTGTAATACGCGGCAAGGATGCAGAGGAAGCGATAGCTGTGGCTGAAGCTGCAGTGGCTGGTGGCTTAACGGCCATCGAATTGACCTACACGACACCGAATGTTTCACAGGTCTTTGAAAAACTGGCGGGTTCGCAGGCGCTGATTGGCGCAGGAACGGTTCTTGATGCAGAGACCGCTCGCCATGCGTTGCTGCACGGTGCTGAATTTGTCGTCAGTCCAAGCTTTAATTCGGAAATTGCCAAAGTCTGCAATCGCTACAATGTGCCGTATTTGCCGGGTTGCATGACGATCAAAGAGATGGTCGAGGCGACTGAGTGGGGCTGTGACATCCTGAAATTATTCCCTGCCAACGGGTTCGAACCTTCCTTTATTGGTTCGGTCAACGGACCATTGCCGAAAGTGCGCATCATGCCAACAGGCGGCATTAATATCAAGAACATGAACGCATGGCTGGATGCCGGAGCTGTAGCAGTCGGCATCGGTACTGATTTAACGAAAGCGTACCGTTCATCTGGAGAACAAGGCGTTACTCAATTGGTTAAGGACTATCTCAAAGAATTGGCTTAAAGAAGGAGGGCTCTTATGAATATCACATTTCGCTGGTATGGCCGCGGCAATGATAGCGTGCAATTAGAACAAATCAAGCAGATTCCAGGAACCAAAGGAATTGTTTGGGCGCTTCACCACAAGCCGGCTGGAGAAGTTTGGACAAAGGAAGAAATCGATTCAGAAGTTGAGTATATTAAATCTTATGGTTTCCATGCTGACGTGGTAGAAAGTGTCAATGTCCATGAATCCATTAAATTAGGCAATGAAGAGCGCGATCAGTATATTGAAAACTACAAAGAGACAATCCGCAATTTAGGGGAAGCCGGCGTCAAAGTGATCTGTTATAACTTCATGCCGATATTCGACTGGACACGTACTTCTTTGTACCATCCCCTTCCGGATGGTTCCACTGCCTTATTCTTTGAAAAGGAGAAGATTGAATCCCTAGAGCCTGCGGAACTGATTGAAACGGTAGCGTCTGCTTCTGATTTGACACTCCCGGGATGGGAACCGGAGAAGATGGCGCGTATTCAGGAACTTTTTGCGGCATACGAAGGCATGGATGAAGAACAGCTATGGGGAAATCTTACTTATTTCCTTCAGGAAATTTTGCCGACCGCAGAAGCGAGTGGTATCCAAATGGCGATCCATCCGGACGATCCACCTTGGTCCATATTCGGTTTGCCGCGCATCATGACAGGCGAAGAGAGCTGGGAGCGTCTAATTTCAATCTCGAATTCGCCATCCAACGGCATTACGTTCTGCACAGGTTCGATGGGGGCTAACCCCGAAAACGATATGGTGGACCTGGCTTCAAAATATGCCAAGCATTCACCGTTTGCCCATCTGCGCAATGTGAAGATTTTCGAGAACGGCGACTTTATTGAAACCTCCCATTATACACAGGACGGTTCAATCGACTTGAACGGTGTAGTCCGTGAATTTTCAAAACAAAATTATTCGGGATATGCCCGTCCGGATCACGGCCGCCATATCTGGAATGAAGAATGCAGGCCTGGATACGGGTTATATGACCGGGCACTGGGAATCATGTATCTTCTAGGGCTGTGGGATGCACATCAATCAAAATAAGGGAGGATACTATGTTTTCAACTCATGAAAATATTGCAGGACGAACAGCTGTCATCACCGGTGGAAGTGGCGTTCTTTGTTCGGAAATGGCGCGACAACTTGCCCTTCAAAAAGTGAATGTAGCCATCCTGAACCGCACAGCTGAAAAAGGACAAGGCGTGGCAGATGAAATCAAAGATGCAGGCGGCCAGGCGATCGCAGTAGCAGCCGATGTATTGGATAGAGACTCTTTAGAAAAAGCCAAAGCACAGATTCTGGAAGCCTTCGGACGGATTGATATTCTGATCAATGGAGCAGGGGGCAATCACCCCGATGCTATTACCGATGTTGAAATCCATGAAGAAGATGCGACAGGAAAATCCTTTTTCGAATTGGGAGAAGACGGTTTTTCGCGCGTCTTCGCGAGCAACTTCACCGGCTCATTCTTAGCCAGCCAAGTATTCGGCAAGGAATTGCTGAAGCAAGATGCACCGGTTATTTTGAACATTTCTTCTATGAGTGCTTACTCGCCGATGACAAAAGTTCCGGCCTATAGTGCGGCAAAAGCAGCCATCAATAATTTCACCATGTGGATGGCTGTCCATTTTGCAGAAGAGAATTTGCGTGTCAACGCTATTGCGCCTGGGTTTTTCCTGACAGCACAGAACAAAGACCTGCTCACCAATGCAGATGGTTCGCTGACACCCCGTTCCGGGAAAATCATGGCCAGCACGCCGATGAAACGTTTCGGCAAACCGGAAGATTTGGTCGGAACGATGCTGTGGCTTTTAGATGAAAACTATTCCGGCTTTGTCACAGGGATTACCGTGCCTGTAGACGGCGGGTTCCTGGCTTATTCAGGTGTATAAAACAAAAAACCACATTCTCAGGAATGTGGTTTTTTCATTGATAAACAGATTCAATATTCATAGGAAGTGCGATTATGGCTGCCAAGGCCTTCATTTAATTTCGCTATTGATCAAATCGCCCAATTCATCCCAGTTTTCCACACGCGGCAAATCGAGGTGGCGGTTATAGGACTGGTCTTTGACGATCGCCTTTACCGGATCGTTCGTCAAGGTATCCAAAACTGCCGGCTTGTCATCGAAGTAATAATCCAGATTCAGGTCTTTGATGATGCCTGCTTTTTCCGAATCCTTCATGCCGCAGAAGAAGTTTTCCCGGATGACAGGGAATCCCTGGTTAATCAGCCAGCTGAATGTATTTTCTGTATGCTCCGGCGGCCGTGACGTAATGTAGAAAATGTCATGTCCTTCCGACTCGAGTTGCTTCAAGAGTTCAAGCGCGCCGGGGTAAAGAGGGCAGTCCGTGAAATAAAGGAAGTCCAGGGACTGATTCCACATTTTTTTTCCTTCATCATCACTTAAACCGAACGCCTCATGTATTTCCACTCGGTTCAAGGCATGGAAAATATCGATGTCCACTTTTTGGCCCAGTTGTTCCTGGTAATAATGAAACGCGTATTCACGCAAATTGATCAAAGTATCGTCTACATCAAAGCCGAATCTCATACATTGCTGCCTCGCTTTTCGGGATAGCCCGTAAATTTAAAGTCCTTGCCGATTTTGGTGAATTCCCCATTACGAAGATCAATGGCATCTTTCATCCATTCAATGCCTGTTCCTTCAATGAAAGTCGGCGCGATTTTGCCGCCGACAAGTTTAGGGGCAAAGTAGAAGACTACTTTGTCAATCAGCCCATTTTCAAGGAACGCCGCATTGATGGTGCCGCCGCCTTCAATAAAGAGTGAAGAAATTCCTTTTTCGCCGAGTACACGGACGACATCCGACACATCCACTTGGGTATCGCTGCTGGTTTCGTAAATGGAAATGCCAAGAGCTTCCAACGCTTTGCGTTTGTCGGCATCGTACTGTTTGCTTGTAAAAATCCAAGTATCCGCAATGCCATCCGTAACAAGCTTCGAGTCCAGTGGAATGCGAAGTGTCGAATCAAGGACAACGCGGAGCGGATTTCGACCGTTTGGAATACGTGCTGTCAATTCCGGATCGTCTTCGACTACGGTTCCGACGCCGACCAATATCGCCATATGCTGGCTGCGCAGAAGATGGACATCTAACCGCGCTTCCTCGGATGTGATCCATTTGCTGTCGAGGGAATGGGTCGCGATTTTGCCATCCAGTGTTGAAGCGGCTTTCAAGGTCACAAAAGGAGTCTTTTCAACAATAAATTTATTGAACACTTCATTCATTTCTCGGGCTTCCTGCTCGCGGACGCCAACAATCACTTCAATACCGGCTTCTTCCAGCATACGGACACCGTTGCCGGATACAATCGGATTTGGATCGAGTGTGGCCACGATGGCTTTTTTGATGCCCGCATCGATGATGGCTTGGGCACAGGGGCCCGTCCGTCCGAAATGTGAGCATGGCTCAAGCGTTACATAAATCGTTGCACCACGGCTCAAATCACCTGCCATGCGAAGGGCATGGACTTCCGCATGGGGCTCACCGGCTTTCAGGTGAGTGCCAATGCCGACAACACGGTTGTCATTGACGATGACAGAGCCGACCAAAGGATTGGGATCTGTCTGGCCTTTCATGTTCTTCGCATTGTAGAGTGCAAGATCCATATAAAATTCATGGCTTGACATGGACAATATCCTCCCCGTCTTTAAGATGGCCGGAGCGGTTGATTTTGGTCTGCAGGTAGTTGGCGTTGTATTCGGATTCGTCTCCCCACAGAGAGGTTCTTGAAGCGATTTGAAGACCGGCTTTTTCAATGGCCGCCACTTTTTTCGGATTATTGGTCATCAACGTAACCGGCTTGGTACGCAATGCTTGCAGCACGGCGATGGCATCTCCGTAATTTCTGGAATCATCCACGTAGCCTAAGCGTTCATTGGCTTCAACAGTATCGTAGCCATTTTCCTGCAATACGTATGCCATCGCTTTGCTGAACAAACCGATGCCGCGTCCTTCGTGGTTTGCCAAATAAAATAATGCGCCAGTGCCATGGTCTGTAATTCGTTTCATGGATTGTTTCAATTGATAGCCGCAATCACAGCGTTTGCTGCCAAAAATGTCACCTGTATGGCAGATGGAGTGCATGCGGATCAAGGCTTCTGCATCATTTTCAAAATCTCCATAAACAAGAACGCTTGATTGCTGATATTCTGCAAGATTTGCTGAGCTCAACTTTTCGATGATGCTCTCGTAATCTTCAGTCACTTCTTCAAGGCTCAACCAGCAATACCAGTTGAATACGAACGTTTCATCATATAAGTTCACCGGCAGCCGAATTGGTCCAACTAAGTAGACAGCTCCTTCTTCTGTTTTGATCATTTGGATTTTTTCTTTTAATATCGCAAATACTTTTGGATCTAATTTCATGTCTGTCATCCTGTTTCCCCCTATATGAACCTTATCTCTATGATATCTTACTACATCATGTTACTAAAAGTAAGTTAAAAGCACTTTGTTGTTTCTAAATAATAATTATTATCATTTAAAAATAAATAATTCCTATTATAGTTGATATTTATTCTCATCTAAATAATAATATTCTCATTTGATTTGATTATCTGATGGCGCTGTGGTATATTATCTACATTATAATAATTCTAAATAAGAAATCAGGAGGAATGAACATGTTATCAGAAAAATTGACGAATGCATTGAATGATCAATTCAATAATGAATTACAGGCAGCACATGCTTATACTGCAATGGCGGCTTATTTCTCCAAAAAAGGCTATCACGGATTTGCCAATTTCTATTTGATCCAATCAAGAGAAGAGCATTACCATGCCATGAAATTCTATCATTACTTGGTGACAATGGATGAAAAGCCGGTTTTGCAAGCTTTGACTGAACCGAAAAATCATTTTGTCAGCGCATTGGACGTACTGGAAAGTTCATTGTCACAGGAAAAATCGGTGACCAGCAATATTTATGCATTGGTTACATTGGCTGATGAGTTGCAGGAACATGCGACACTTTCCTTCCTGGACTGGTTCATCGAAGAGCAAATGGAGGAAGAAAAATCTTTCCGCGACATCATTGCAAGAGTGAGAGCCATTGAAGAAGGCGGAGAGTACTTCCTGAAAATGGACGACGAATTTGCCCAGAGAAAACTGGAAGATTAATAAAGCGAGCAGCACATAGCAAAATATGTGCTGTTTTTCTGCTCGAAAGGATGTGAGGTTCGTGTCTGTAACCTACAAACCGGCTATACATTTTAATCACGTGGATTTTTCATTTGGGAAAAATCAAATTTTAAAAGGCATTACCGGCTCGTTCCCAGAAGGCAAGATTACGACGCTCGTAGGCCCTTCGGGAGCGGGAAAGACAACATTATTGAAGTTATGCAATGGTTTATTGTCTCCTGCTGCTGGAGAAGTCTACATTAAAGACCGGCCCATTGAAGACTATGAGCCGGTTGAGCTGCGCCGAATGGTCGGCATTGCACTTCAAAGCGCTCCAATGGTTGGCGGCAGCGTCTATAAAAATTTAGTCCTGCCACTGGAGCTGCAAGGAAAGTCTTTATCCAAAGCCGAAGCGGTTGAATTGCTGCATGATGTCGGGCTGGAAGAGGAACTGCTGGAGCGGAAAGTCAAAGACTTATCCGGTGGCCAACGCCAAAAGGTCTCTATCGCCCGGACGCTGGTCAACAAACCAGAGGTTTTGCTGCTCGACGAAATCACTTCTTCTCTGGACCGCACTTCTTTGAAAGAAATTGAGGAATTGATCGTCAAAATCAACCGGAAATACGGGACGACTATTATTTGGATCACCCATAACCTTCAGCAAGCCCTGGAAATCGGTGATTTCACATGGGTGATGATGGACGGCGAAGTGGTGGAAACGGGAGAAAGCGACTTGCTCAATGACCCGTCCAATGACAAGGTCAGACGGTTTGTCAGGGGGGAAGCGGGATGAGCTATTTAACGTTATCAATCACTTTGATTTTTGTGGTCATTCCGCTCTTATTGTCCAAAACCTTGAAACTGGGGCTGGAACGGGACACAATCATCGCCACGCTGCGTTCGATCGTGCAATTGCTGGCAGTCGGTTATGTATTGAAATTTGTTTTTGATTCGGAGAGCCTGATCTATATTTTCCTGATGGTCGCTTTGATGATTGTGGCGGCTACCCATAATGCCCAGAAAAAAGGGGCGGCGATTCAAGGGATCACTTCGAAAGTAGCTGTCACCTTGGTGTTTGTAGAAGTGTTGACGCAAGGCATTTTGCTGGGCTTCAATATTACGCCTGCCACCGCGCAATACATCATTCCGATCAGCGGAATGGTCATCGGGAATTCAATGGTGCTGTCGATTCTCTTCCTCAACCGTTTTACAGCTGAAGTCGAGTCGCATCAAGATGAGACCGAACTGATCCTGTCGCTTGGAGGGACACCCAAACAAGCCATCCATACACAATTGATCAATTCGATAAAAGCCAGTATGATCCCAACCATCGAAAGCCAGAAAACGGTTGGGCTTGTACAGCTGCCGGGAATGATGAGCGGGCAGATCATCGCTGGGGCGGATCCGATCCAAGCGGTCCAATTCCAGCTGCTGATCATGTTTCTGTTGTTGACAACAGCCGCTGTCACCAGTGTCATGTTGGGCTTCTTGTCTTATCCGACTTTGTTCAATCAACGGATGCAAGTAATGAGTAAGAACATTAGTTAAGATAAAGACAAATTCGGGTTTACCGGATTTGTCTTTTTTTTGTTGGGAAAATGGAGCTCTTCCGGTCGTATTCTCGTTTCAATAAGGAAAAAAAGAATCGATTTCAAAAGTTCCGGAACCCGGGAGGCTTTCAACTAAGTTTGAACCGAAAAGCCCGGCCGGTGTGTAGGAGCCGCCTTCGATTTTTTTCTCCAGTAAGCGGCGGACGATTTCTAATGAACCATAAACAGTCAGATCGTAAACATTCGCTGTTTGGATCCGAGCGACTTTGATGACGCCTTTCCGGTTTTTGGCTTCTCCCCAAATATAAGCGGGGGAATTGGCGCGTAAATCGCTATCCGGGCCTTTGACCCGTTTATCCACTTGTTTTTCCAGCTTCTCTTTCACCCAATCCGTGGCCAATAACGGACCTGCGGCGCCAATCAAACGGGTGCTGTATAGTTGCGCCTTTGGCATAGGGATCCAAGCGGAAATGTTCGGGATGCCAGTAGTATAAAAAGCTGTGGAAACATCTCCCCAAGGGATTCCCATCGCAGAGCGTGAACCGCGTCCGAAATCGATGATCCGGCGCTGTTTGCCAATCGGAACTGCCTCCAGTACACCATTTTTTCTGTGTATGCTGCCGGATCCCAAACCTTGGATCATGGTTTTGAAGGTACCAGGTGAGATCCCGGAATCCGAATCGAACCCGAGTGACAATTCCGTTGCGTCCGGCATTTCTTCTTTCAACTTTAAGGCGATGCAATCTGTCGGTACGACGTCAAAGCCGACTCCTGAACAAAGAACAATCCCTTTTTCTTTGGCCCGTTCATGCTGGGAGTGGGTATGTTCGAATACAGAAACTTCACCGGTGATATCCAAGTAATCCGTTTTGGCTGACAGGCAGGCCTCAATCATAGGTGCACTGGTTGTTTCAAAAGGGCCGGCACAATGGAGAACCAAGTCGATTTCCTTCAAATGGCCTGCTGCCTGGTCGTTTAAGGGAAATGCTTGAAATTCCAAAGATAATTCTTCTGCTAAGGGACGGATCTTCTCAGCGTTGCGGCCACTAAGCACCGGTGACATTCCTCTTCTGACAGCTTCCCGGGCAATCAGTTCTCCGGTATAACCATTTGCTCCATATATCATCCATTTTTTCATTCTATTGGCTCCTCGTTATACGTCTTTCTAATGGTATTCTGTAAAAAAGATCGAAACCCTTTGTTTGGATTCACACGGTCAAGAAAGTTGCAGTATTCCTCTTTATCTAAATGAGAGCTTCTTTTCTTCCCGGTAATTTCCAATCGTTCTTATTAACATATTTTTACTAATCAATCATTGACTCTAAAAACAATAGATGCTTTAATTGTTTATAGATTCAGAAAAAATAAAAAATTAAAGGGGTGGAGAATGTGGAGAAAGTCATCACAAGCACGGCGAAACAGCGTGAGAGTGAAAATGAGAATCAGGTGCATGAGAGACCTGACGGGCATATACCGGATTTTCAGCAGATTGAAAACTCAGCAGGTTTCAGGGATTTGATGCGCAGAAAGAAACGTTTTTTGATTCCGACGACTATTTTATTTTTAGGACTTTATCTATTATTTAATATTGTGATTTCTTACACGAATTGGTTAGACGCCACTTTTATCGGGGACATCACTTGGGCATGGGTATTTGCATTCAGTCTATTCGCTATGACTTGGATACTTGTAACCGTTTACATGAAGCGTGCAGAGAAATTCGATGAAATGGCTAAAGATACACTGAAGGAATTTGATTATGACGAGGAGGAAACTCGATGAATGCTACGGTTATAGCCATTTTTGTTTTTATAGTTGGGATTACCCTTGTCATTACTTATTATGCAGCAAAACGGACAAACTCCGCGAGTGATTTTTATACTGCAGGAGGCGGTTTAACCGGCTGGCAGAATGGGTTGGCTATTGCGGGAGATTATTTATCAGCCGCTTCTTTTCTTGGGATTGCAGGGGCGATAGCTTTGTTCGGATTTGATGGCTTTCTTTTCTCCATCGGCTACCTTGTCGCTTATTTGGTAGTACTGTTCATCGTTGCTGAACCATTGCGCAACTTAGGAAAATACACTCTTGCTGACATGATCAATGCCCGTTTTAATGCGAAAAAAGTTCGTGGGGCAGCGGCGTTAAGCTCTATCACCATCGTTATTTTTTACATGATTGCACAGCTGGTAGGTGCAGGTGCATTGATTCAGCTGCTGTTTGGCATAGATTACATTTGGGCGGTTCTGCTTGTCGGAGTTATGATGACCATCTATGTTTTGTTCGGTGGGATGACCGCTACAAGTTGGGTGCAAATCATCAAAGCCGTTCTGTTGATGGTCGGTACAGTCATTTTATCTTTCCTCGTATTAAAGAATTTCAATTTCAATATCCTGGAAATGTTTACGCAAATGAAAACGGCTACGCCTCACGGAGAAGCCTATTTAAGTCCGGGAGTTAGATACAAAATTCCTTTGGATACCATTTCGTTGATGCTGGCTCTAGTATTGGGTACTGCAGGACTGCCGCATATCCTTATGCGCTTCTTTACTGTAAAAGATGCAAAAACTGCACGCAGCTCGGTCATGTGGGCTACATGGATCGTCGGAATTTTCTACGTTATGACGATTTTCCTTGGTTTCGGCGCAGCGGCTTTCGTTGGATCTGATTTAATTACTTCCACAAATCCGGCCGGTAACATGGCGGCACCGTTATTGGCTCAAGCATTGGGTGGAGACATACTGATGTCATTCATTTCGGCAGTCGCATTTGCAACGATTCTCGCTGTAGTAGCGGGATTGGTTTTGACAGGTGCTTCAGCTTTTGCCCATGATATTTACGGCCAAATCATCAAAAAAGGCCAAGCGACTGAGCGCCAGCAAATGTTGGCGGCACGCTATGCGTCTCTTGGGGTTTCGGCGTTCTCGATTCTTTTGGCAATCTTTGCCCAAAGCTTGAACGTAGCGTTCCTGGTATCACTGGCATTCTGTATTGCCGCCAGCGCGAATCTGCCGGTTATCGTCTACACGATCTTCTGGAAACGCTTCAATACAACGGGAGCGATATCGGCGATTCTGACAGGCTTAATTTCAGCTTTAGTGCTGGTATCGCTCAGCCCGAGCGTAATGAGCCCGGAAGTCGGCGCAGCAATTTTAGTGGGCGACCCGATCTTCCCATTGACGAATCCGGCTCTGTTATCTGTGCCGCTTGGTTTCATCGGCGGATGGGTTGGAACGATGCTATCGAAAGAAAAAGACCTCAAGAAATATTCTGAAGTCAATGTCCGTGCCAATACAGGTGGATTTAGACAATTATAAGATGGATAAATGGAAAACCGATGCCTTTTGGGTGTCGGTTTTTTCATTGAAATAATAAAGGATTTAACAGTCTTTCGACGAATAGAAGGAGTATGAAAATAATTGGAAATTATAAGGAGTGAATTCAATGGCGAAGCTTCACTTAATTCCATATCGTGTAGAAGAAATAATGGAACAAGCACCCCAGATTCCAGAAGGCGTCCGGATGATCCAGGCACCGGAAGTATGGGCGGATGCAGAACGGGGAAAAGGAAACATCGTAGCGATTCTTGACACGGGTTGCCAGCCGGATCATCCTGACCTCAAGGATCGCATCGTAGGGGGGAGAAACTTCACTCCTGACTTTGGAGGGGATGTTGCTAATTTCGACGATAACAACGGCCATGGCACACATGTCGCGGGGACAGTTGCTGCTTCTTTCAGGCCAGAAGGAGGAATCGCCGGTGTTGCTCCGGAAGCCCACCTGCTCATTTTAAAAGTTTTGTCAGGAGAAGGCGGCGGAGAATACCAGGGGATTATTGATGGTATCCATTTCGCGATAGATTGGAAAGGGCCAGACGGAGAAACGGTAAGCGTCATTTCCATGTCTCTAGGCGGCCCAGAGGATGTCGAAGAGCTCCATGCAGCGATTAAGCGTGCAGTGGATGCGGGCATTCCAGTGGTCTGTGCGGCAGGAAACGAAGGAGACGACAGTTCCGATACGGATGAATTCGCTTATCCGGGCGCATACGGTGAAGTGATTCAGGTTGGGGCAGTAGACTTTGACCGCCGAATTGCGAACTTCAGCAACACGAATGACGAAATCGACTTGGTGGCTCCCGGCGTTGATATCTACTCAACATTTCCGGGAGGAAAACACGCCAGCTTGTCTGGTACATCCATGGCGACGCCACATGTCTCGGGCGCTTTGGTGCTGGTCAAAAATATTGCAGAAAAAGAGTTCGCCCGCGAATTGACAGAAGCTGAGCTTTACGCCCAATTAGTGCGCCGCACTGTGCCGCTCGGCTATCCAAAAACGGCAGAAGGCAACGGTTTGCTGGCGTTGGATATTATAAATAAGTTTGAACAATTATTAAAGCTGGTCAACACTTCTTATAGTACCGGTGTTGAAAGAAAAGCAAGAAAGTAGAAACGAAAAGCCATTCCGGCTACAACAAACGGAATGGCTTTACTTTTTTGACCAAAAAGTAAAGCCTATTCTTTGAAGTTCAGTCTCCAAAGTAGTATTTTTTCTTAAATTTTAGAAAAAACTGATTTGATAATTTTCTTTTGAACTTATATACTGGTAACCAATCCTTTTCGGTAGGCGAAATAGTGGGGAGGAAATAAACGAGTCGAAAGGAAATGAACTGTTTATGGATGTTCCTAAAAATCAGCAAGGAGCTAAAAACAAGAAAAAAAGAAAGTTTGAAATGCCTGATACATATGTCATCTTGTTTATCGTGTTATTAATCGCTGTGGCAGCTACTTATATTGTGCCGGCGGGATCTTTTGAGCGGGAACTGGTAGATGAAGTAGAACGGGTCGTACCGAATACATATGCACAAACTGACAGCAATCCAACAGGTTTCATGGACATTTTCCTTGCTTTGCAGGAAGGGATGGTTCAATCGGGCGGATTGATTTTCCTGGTCCTGTTTGCCGGTGGGGCATTCGAAGTGGTGGAGCGGTCTGGAGCGATCAAAGGAGGCATCCTGCGGGCAGTCAATAAAACCAAAGGAAAAGAGTTCCTGCTGATTGCTTTGGTCTCCATCCTATTTGCTCTTGGCGGAGCAGTCGGAGCGGTGGCAAACTCGATTATTCCCTTTGTGGCAATTGGGGTCATCATCGCAAGAGCTTTGAAGCTTGATGCCATTGTGGCCGTGGCCATTACGTTTGGGGCAACATTTGCTGGATTCAATGTCGGATTTTTGAATCCCTATACAGTGGGTATTGCTCAGTCCATTGCGGATGTGCCATTGTTTTCCGGTATGGGGCTGCGCGTTATTGCTTTTGTGGTGATTGTCGGCGTGACGATTTTATACACGTGGAGCTATGCAAAGAAAGTATTGGCAGATCCATCGAGAAGCCTAATTGGTGTGCTGAATGAAGGCACAGAAGGGGAATCTCCGCTGGATGCTCCCTTCACCGGACGGCACAAGCTGATTTTGTCATTTGTCGGCCTGTGTCTGGCGTTCTTTGTTTATGCGACCATCGAATTTCAATGGACCATTGACCATATGGCCGCATTCTTTATCATAATCGGCATTGGAGCAGGCATCATTGCGGGAATGGATTACAATAAATTAACTTTGACCTTCTTGGAAGGCTGCAAAAATTTGGTGTATGGAGCATTGATCATCGGGGTAGCCCGGGCCATCTTGATTGTTATGGAAAATGCACTGATTTTGGATACTTTTGTCCAAGCACTTTCGGTGCCTTTAGAAGGACTGACGCCGGTCTTTGCGGCATTAGGGATGTTCGTCGCCAACGGTGCATTGAACTTCCTTGTTCCCTCAGGAAGCGGCCAGGCCATGATTGTGATGCCGATTTTGACGCCGTTATCGGATATGATCGGCGTTACCAGGCAAGTTGCTGTTCAGGCCTATCAATTCGGTGATGGGTTCACCAACAGTATATTCCCGACGTCCGGACCTTTGATGGCCAGCCTTGCCGTGGCGGGCGTACCTTGGATTAAATGGGCGAAGTGGATGTTGCCCTTATTGTTGATGTGGACAGTCATTGCCGTTACTATGCTGACAATCGGCGTGCTGATTAACTGGGGGCCGATTTAAAGGCTGGGTTCCGGAGGATTTAAATTTTTTTAAAATTAAAGACGGATATTTATTTGAAAATTCAAATTAAAATCCTTATACTTTTATTTATCTACTTTTTGTCTATATTTATAATTATTTGATTTCCAGGATGTAGAGGAAAGGCAGAAAACCGCTAAGGGGGAAACATCATGAAGAAGAAATTGCATGGCCCATTTTATATGTTGCTGATTTTGGTTTTACTGCTTGCTGCCTGTTCTGGAAACTCCGAATCAGGGGAGACGGAAAATAGCGGGGGAGAAATGACTGAAGAAGACAAGCAAGGCGGCACATTGATTTATGGCCGTGGAGCGGATTCGGTCGGACTGGATCCAATTAATGTGACGGACGGGGAATCCATTCGGGTCACCCACAATGTTTTCGAAACCTTATTGGAATACGACCATAATTTGGAGCTGCAGCCGAAGCTTGCAACCGAGTACAGTTCCAGTGAAGACGGACTGACTTGGACATTCCAGTTGCGGGAAGGCGTTAAATTTCATGATGGAACTGATTTCAATGCCGATGCAGTCGTCTTCAACTTTGAACGGTGGATGGACACTGAAAACCCGTACCATCAAGGAGATTTTCCTTACTACCCGTTTCTTTATGGCGGATTTAAAGGAGATGAAAATCACCTGATCGAGCATGTGGTGGCTACAGGAGAACATGAGCTTGAAATCAAATTGAAGCGCAAAACAGCTCCGTTCCTCAGTTATTTAGCTATATCCATGTTCGGGATTGCGAGTCCTGCCGCTATCGAGCAATACGGTGCCGAATTGAATGAGCACCCAGTGGGTACAGGGCCATTTATGTTTGAAGAATGGAGCCGAAACAGCACCATTACATTGGCAAAAAACCCGGATTACTGGATGGAAGGGAAACCTTATTTGGACAAACTCATCTACCAAGTGATTCCCGAAAATTCGGCGCGCTTGAACGCGCTGCAGACCGGCGAAATCGATGTGCTTGATGGAATGAATGCCGGAGACACCAATGTCGTAGAAGAGACACAGGGGCTCGAACTACAGAAACGTCCAAGCTTCAATATCGGTTACATGGCGTTCAATATGGAAAAAGAGCCGTTTGATGATCCATTGGTGCGAAAAGCGATTAATATGGCAATCAATAAAGAGGAAATTGTCGATGCTTTCTATAATGGAATGGCAGATCCGGCGACGAGTCCATTGCCTCCTTCGTTATGGGGCTACGATGATACCTTGGAAAAATACGACTACAATGTCGAAGAAGCGAAAAAACTGTTGGCTGAAGCCGGCTATGAAAATGGTTTTGAGACGGAGTTGTATACCATGAGCAATCCACGCCCTTATTTGCCTGAGCCGATGAAAATTGCTGAAGCAATTCAGTCAGACCTGGCCGAAATAGGCATTACAGCAGAAATTGTGTCGACGGAGTGGGCAACTTATTTGGATGACACGAAGAGTGGAAAGCATACGATGGCTATGTATGGCTGGACTGGCGTTATGGCTGATCCGGATAACTTCCTTTATCCAAACTTGAGTAAGACTAACGCAGAAGTGCCGGCGCAGAATATCGCTTTCTATAAGAGTGATGAGTTCACGTCCTTGATCACAGAAGCCCGCGAAACCCTGGATCAGGACAAACGCACAGAACTTTACAAGGAAGCGCAGCAATTGTTCCAAGAAGATGCACCTTGGGTAATGCTTGCCTATACGACTCCGCCGCTTGCACAAAGCGATTATGTGGAAGATTACAAACCGCATCCGATGAGCAATGACTTGATGACTGATGTGTATTTATCAAACCAATAGTTTGGAGTGGATGGGTGTTGTATGAGTTACTGAAAGATTTATGTGAACTGATCGGGCCAAGCGGCTTTGAACAGGATGTACAGCGTTTCATCAAAAATGAAATTCAAGACAAAGTAGACGTGCTGGAAATCGATGCGCTCGGAAATCTGATTGCCACAGTAAAAGGGACAGATCCGGAAATGCCGTCGATCCTCTTGGCAGCACATGCGGATGAAATCGGGTTTATCGTCAAAAAAATCGAGCCGAACGGAACATTGCGTTTTGAACTGCTGGGTGGATTCGATAACCGCGTCTTGCTTGCTCAGCCAGTTGCTATTAAAGGAACGGACGGCTATATAGAAGGTGTGATCGGAACTTTGGCTGTTCATTACGTGAAATGGGATGATCCAAAGCGCATCGCATCTCATCGGGATATGTATATCGATGTCGGGGCATCTTCTGCTGAGGAAGTTCTGGAAATGGGCATTAAAGTGGGGCAGCCAATCAGCTATGGCAGCGGCCTGAAGTTAGCGGGAGATAAAAAGCGTAATCGGGTAGTTGGAAAAGCGCTGGACGACCGGGCAGGATGTGCAGTGTTGATTGAATTGATTGACCGGCTTCAAGCAAATCCTGAGAAACGCCATGGCGATATCTATTGCGTCTTCACTGTGCAGGAAGAAGTGGGATTAAGAGGGGCTTCTGTATTATCGCCGAACAAGAAACCAGACTTTGCACTGGCGATTGATACGACACCGACCAGTGATACGTATGATGTATTGATGACGGGGACCAGAGTTCTTGGGCAAGGTCCGTGCATCAAAATTGCAGACAAGTCATTGATTTCGCATCCGCTTGTCACCGGACTTTTGGAAAAAGTAGCAGGAGAGCAAGATATTCCTTATCAACAGGAAATTTTCATGGGGATCGGGACGGATGCAGGAGCCATTCACATGACTTCGACTGGAGTTTCATCAGGCGTCGTATCGATTCCTTCACGTTATACCCACACGCCGATTGAAATTGTCGATTTAGAGGATCTTGAGAATACCGTGCGCTTAGTCGAAGCATTTGTACTGTCGTCAAAAGAGTTAGTTGGAAAGAATTTTTTGGATACATGAACAGCGTGGCCGGGTGTCTTACTAAGACATCCGGCTTTTTACTGAGTAGAATTATTTTACATTACCTCAAAAATCATATTGTTCGTAAAAGTAGGTGAGGATCAGCGAACGTTCGTAAAGTGATTTGACATGTTTACGAACGTTCTTTTTGGTCATTTTCAGCCCTTTTCAAATCGTTCGTAAAAGTGTACTTTTACGAACGCTTCTAAATTAAGTAATACCAACTTTGAGAAACTGAAGATAATAATAAATAGAGTAATCAATTAATTAGTGCAAAAAGTGCTGATGATTGATATGGTATTAAATGAAAGAAAGGATGAGGAAATGGAAATTAGAGAATACCGTCAAACAGATGAGATCGGTTGGGTTAGATGCAGAGTGCTCGCTTTTTTGGATACAGCCTACTTCGATAATGTGTTGCAACGAAAAGAGAGTTATGAGAATCCGAGTATTGAATTGGTGGCAGTGAGAGATGGGCAAATTATCGGGCTTTTAGATGTAGAGTATGAACAAGTGGAACGAAGTGTATGCTCCAGAGGTGAAGGATTGGGAGGGATGATCTGGCATATAGCCGTTCATCCGGACTATCGTCGTCAAGGCATCGGAGAGAAATTGCTCCAAGAAGCAGTGAATCGTGCCATTCCGTTGGGGCTAAATCGGTTTGAAGCATGGACACGCGATAATCATTGGGTACAGAAGTGGTATGAAAAAATGGACTTCCAGACTGTAGAATCTTATTATCATGTATACTTTGACGGTAAAGAAGGAGAGGGAATAATATCAACTTCTGTTCCCAAATTAAATGTAGTACATAGCTTTGCACATTATACGGGAGATAATATTGACCAGTTTAGAGGCACAAATCAAAGAATACATGAATGCGTTTGTTTTGAAAAATATTTTCATGCATAATAGTTATAGAGAATAGTCTGATTATCTTGAATATTGGAGTGATTTTTTGCACTACGATAAAAACTGCCGGCGTGTCTTCTAGGGGACGGATGCCAATGCCAGTGATTAAGGCGGAACACTTACTAGTGGAGGGTGGTAAAAGCCGTCCTACAGTGGTTGATACAAATTCTACAAAATCAATCGTGGTCCGGATCAAAAGATGAAAAATGCTTTTGTGAAGCAGGAACTAGAAGTAATCGCACTGTAGAGCAGCGCGGTGAATCTGTACATTCCCCTTGAAAGCCTGGACCTGACCTAGTCAGAAAAACTAAACGGAACCCTTTCTCCAAAGATGAAAAAAATCATCTTGGAGGAAGATACGTTGAGCAGAAAAAAAGAAAATACCGAATTCCAATGTGAACAGTGCCAAGCTCAAATTAATCCCGTGACAAATGGAAGTTTTCGCAACCACTGTCCATTTTGCTTGCATTCAAAGCATCTGGACCATCAACCTGGAGACCGTGCAAGTAATTGCCGTGGATTGATGCGTCCAATAGGATGGGATTATTTAAGTAAAAAAGGATATCAAATTATCCATCAATGTAATAGGTGTGGAAAAGTACAAAAAAATAAAGTTGCCATTGATACTAGGCAAGAGGACGAGTTTCTCTCGTTTATGACGAAGTATTCTAACTGAAAAAGATCAGATTATTCTCCGCCTTCACGCATGAAAGCCTGCGTGAAGGGTTTTATTTATTTCCTTCAACTAATGAAATTCTCTACGAAGTATTTATAATCAATAAAAAAACAGTTTACATATGAGGGATTATCGGAAGTAGAGCACAACACTTATAATCAGCCCTCTTTGGAGCAAGACTTTGATGGGGTTCTTTTTTACGTAGCGCTCACCGCAGCAAGACGGTAGATAACACCCCAAAAAGATAGCTAACTGATTCAACTTGCAAACATCTCCCATAAAATAATCGAGTATGGTAGAATTTCATCATATGTTTATAAATTATCTGGCATTTTATAGAAGGATGCGAGAAAGAGCAGGTGCGGAAATGATTGTCGGAATAGATGCAGGCGGTACGTTGATCAAAGTGGCGTATACCGAAAAAGGGAAAGTCCATTTTGAAAAATATCCGATTGCTGAATTGGAGCAGGTTGCCGACTGGGTGAATGGTCTTGGCGACTGTCAGGTTTGTGTAACAGGAGGGAAATCAGGTGTTCTCGTTTCATTGCTCGATCAGCCGGTACAGGAGATGGTGGAATTCGAAGCGACACACCTTGGTGTACAAGTGTTGCTGAAAGAGATGAACCTTCTGGAGGACGCTTATCTGGTGACGAATGTGGGAACCGGAACATCCATCCATTGCATTCAGGACAATGTCCAGGAGCGCTTAGGCGGTACCGGAGTCGGTGGCGGGACATTGATTGGCTTGAGCCATCTATTGACGGGTGTTACCCGTTACGATGAGATCGTGGCGTTGGCGAGCCAGGGATCCCGTGACCGTATCGATTTGAAGGTCAAGCATATCTACGAAGGCAAGGAGCCTCCGATTTCGGGTGAATTGACGGCCAGTAATTTTGGGCAAGACTTATTTTCGATTTCAAGTGATCTGACAAAAGAAGAGTTGTTGGCCACGGTCATCGGGTTGGTTGGCGAAACGGTCAGTACGGTGAGCGTTCAAGCAGCACGGCAATGCAGAAGCTCAACCATTGTGTATATCGGTTCTTCTTTCATCGACAACCCATTATTAAAAGAAGTGGTGAAAAGTTATACGATTCTGCGTGGCTCTGTTCCCGTGTTTCCCGATAATGGAGAGTTCTCAGGGGCGATGGGCGCCATGTCTGTTTTAAACAAAAAGACTGTATAACTTCTCTGTAAAAAGACGTCTTCTGTCCAGCCATTGTGATGGCAGGATGGAAGACGCCTTTTTTAATGGAAAGAAGTGTTGATATTACGCTTTTGCAGTTTCAAGTTTCCAAAGCTGCAGCCCGCTCCAGGCAAAGACCAGGGAAGCAATATAAAAAATGCTGGCAATCGTCAGAAAATCGACGAGGTAGCCTGTGGCGATGACGGCAATGGCCGCGGCGGCCGATGTCCAGACATGGTAGTTTCCGATTTGCGTCCCAGCGATTTCTTTTGTCACATAGCGTGCCAAAACCGTTTTTTCAGAGTTTTTCTGAACAGCTCCCAAGACGCCCATAAGCACTTGCAGAATGTATACATGCCAAACCTCTGAGGCCAGCGGAAAGAACAGCAATAGAATAGCCATTCCCCAGGAGTAGATAAAGAGCAGGGTTTTATCCCCGACCCGGTCTGCGTATTTTCCGATCAAGGGAAAGCATAGAGCGGCAGTCAAGGCGAACAGGCCGTATGCCCAGCCAAACTGGGCATAGCTGTCGCCGACGTTCCGGATCAACAGAATATAAAACGGGAATATCATGCTGGATGCCATGCCAATTGTGCCCTGATAATAGATAAAACGTTTGTAGTTCATGGGCGATACTCCTCGTAAAATAAATTCATGAAGCGATGGTCCGGATCAAAACGGTCCTTCAGTTCGAAAAATTCTTCAGTTCTCGGATAAGCTTTCTCCATTTGTTTTTTTGTGGGATAACCGAAATAAGGCAAGTAATAACTGCCGTCATGCGCAAGTGTAGCGTCGATCATTTCGCGGACAACTTCCTGCGTCTTTTCCACACTTTCTGCATCGGTTCCCTGATTGATCAACAGCACAAGCGAAAACATGTCCTCTTTGGCGTAGGACAGGACCGCATTGTCATTTTGTTCAACATAACGGATGGTGACATTCAATAAATTGAAATCGGGGTGAGCTTCAAGCACAGCTTTCAAAGCAGGGATATATTCTTCAAATTGCCCGACCGGAACAAAGTATTCCTGAAGAATTTCGGTTTTTCGGCTATTGTCGTACTCCATAAATTCTGAATCTGATCGCATGGCATTGTTTCGGGAAACCAGATTGCCATCGATTTTTTCTGTGTAGATTTTTTGGGTCTTCCAAAAGCTGTTTTTGCCGGCATCGTTAATGCGCGAAAGGCCAAGGAAAAACTTTGGTACAGCGACGAGGTTTTCATCCTTCAGATTTTGGTAGTCGTCCAGCTGTTCCTGGTCCTGTGAAGACTTGTAGGTGATGGTGTACATCTCGTCCATAAAAGATTCCGGCGCAATGGAAATGCGGGCCAGGTGCATTTTGGCATCCGGATTTCCCTCTACTTGCTGTTTGAAATACGAAGGATAATCGCTGTAGGGCATACTGTCTGTTTCGATTTCATACAACTCATCGTCCGTAAGCTGCAGCGTGACATCCAAGATGATGCCGAACAAGCCATAACCGCCGATGACAGCAGCAAACAACTCCCTGTTTTCTGTGGGACTTAACTGGAGGATTTCCCCATCCGCATTCATGAAACGCATCGAGGACACCGTATCCGATAGACCCCCGTTGCGAATGTCCAGCCCATGGGCGTTGACGCTCAACGAACCGCCAACTGTGAAGATATTCTGTGATTGGCTGACTTTCAGCGATAAACCATGTGGGTTTATGGCTTCCTGAATGTCCGCCCATGTCGCACCGCTTTGGACTGTCACTGTTTTTGCTTGCGGGTCGACTCCCAAGATTTGATTGTATGGCTTCATATCAATCATGATGCCGTTCGGGTACACTGTCTGTCCGCCTTGGCTGTGCTGCATGCCTGCGATGGAAAGGATATCTTCGTTTTTCTTGGCTTCTGCTGCGATTTTCTGAAGCTCTTCCTCACTCATACCGGCTTTCACAGTTTTAATCTCGACGGGCAAGAGCCGCTGATGGAGTTCGGCAGCAGGACCATTTGATTGTGCCGAATAAAGGTAGATGGACAAGCTGAAGATGCACAGGTAGAGAAGGACCATCCAAACTGTTTTCATCATACCGCCATCCCTTCGCTCAAATTGCTTTATTGATAAGACCGCAACGATACGGAATGGTTCCCATGTTACGTAAATAATAGATAAAGACGAATTGTTTCTTGCGGATTGGAATTTAAAAAAGAGATGCCGCTTCTGGGGCATCTCTGAACCTATTCGTTACTCGCTGATGATGGTCAGTTTTTCGCGGATATCGGTACGCTCCTGCTTTGCGGGGACGTGGGCAGGGTAGCCGATCATCATCGTAGCGATGATTTTCTCGCCGGGCTTCACGCCGATGGCTTCGCGGAACACGGGGTTGTAGATCCAGTCGTTGGAGCGCCAGATCATGCCGATGCCGCGTTCCCATGCAGCCAGCTGGAAGTTTTGCAGCATGGAAGAAACTGCGCCGTAGTCTTCATCCCATCTTCTTTGTCTCGGATCTTCAGGCATGACGACAACCAGGTGCAACGGAATGCTGCGGAAGTAATCGGCTTTATTCAGCGCTTTGGGCGGGATTTCTCCATCCGGTGTGCGCATGGCTTCAAGAAACGCCTGGACGAACTTTTCTTTTCCGCCGTCTGTATACAGCAGAAAATGCCAAGGTTCATTGACTTTATGGTTCGGTGCCCATTTAGCCACGTTCAAAAGCTCGATGATCTCTTCGACATTGACAGCATCAACCTTGAATTTCTTGATTGAGCGTCTTTCCATTATATTCTGATCAATAGCGTTCATCATTGTAAGTCTCTCCTTTTCGCAATGTACATGCGGGTATCTATCTTCATCCTACCATGTACAGGCCAGAAAAGCGTATCAAAACAGACAAAAAGAACAAGGCTGACAGCCCGAAATATTGGTAGAATAGAAGCATAAGCAAGGAGTGGATTAAGTTGAAAAAAGCTGTAGTCATCGGGGGAGGCATCACCGGCCTTTCCGCCATATATTATTTACAAAAGCTGAACCAGCAAGAAAACCTTGATCTTGAGCTGGTGCTGATTGAACGGGAACAGCAGTTAGGCGGCAAGATTAAGACCGTAGCAGACGATGAATTTATTATGGAAGTTGGAGCGGATTCCATCGTTGCACGCCATGCCAGCGTCATGCCGCTGATTGAAGACCTTGGGCTTTGGGACCGGGTTGTCTACAACGGCACAGGAATTTCTTATTTATATGCCAATAATGTGCTGCATGCCATTCCAAAAGATACGGTATTTGGCATTCCTATGAGTAAAGAAGCGCTCTTTAGTTCGACGCTTGTTTCTGAAGAAGGAAAACAAGAGGCGTTGAAGGACTTGGACAGTGCCAACAACAGCTTTACACGGGACAGCTCAATTGGAGCGTTTCTTGAAGCGTTTCTTGGCAAGGAATTGGTCGAAAACCAAATTGCACCTGTTTTATCAGGGGTCTATTCGGGGAATCTCCACGAATTGACCTTGGCTTCGACATTGCCGTATCTGGTTGATTACAAAAATAAATACGGCAGCATCATTAAGGGATTTGAAGCGAACAAAGAGTTTTTCCAAGGGGCGGCGAATAAGAAGTTCATTTCTTTTGATCAAGGGATGCAAGTTCTGATCGATGGCTTGGAGAACAAGTTGGAAGATGTCCGTATTCTGAAAGGGACTGGAACCCGATCGGTTAAGAAAGACGGAGAACGTTACTTGGTTGAGCTCGAAGACGGAGAAGCCATAGAGGCGGATTATGTGATTTTAGCGACGCCCCATCAAGTGGCCCAGAAGCTTTTAGGAATAAAAGAGTTGGATAATGAATTTGACCAATTCCTGAATTCGTCATTGATCAGTGTCTATATGGGGTTTGATATTCCAGACAAGCAGTTGCCGGAAGATGGGACCGGTTTTATCGTCTCACAAGAAAGCGATCTGCATTGCAATGCCTGCACATGGACCAGCCGGAAGTGGAGCCATACGTCGAAGAGCCATAAATTGCTGGTTCGGCTATTCTACAAGAGCTCGCATCCCAGCTATGGCATGCTGAAGGATTTGTCTGAAGACGAACTGGTCAAAGTGGCAAGAGAAGATGTCCGAAAAAGCTTGGGAATCAAGGAAATACCTATGGCTGTTGAAGTGACGGGTTGGAAAGATCTCATGCCTAACTACCATATGGGCCATAAAACAGCGATCAGTGAGTTGGAGCTGAAAATGGAGAGCTCAGTCCCTAACGTGAAACTGGCGGGTTCTTCTTATTTCGGCGTAGGCATTGGCGCTTGTATCCAAAACGGTGCTGATTTGGCAAAAATCATCGCCAATCAATTAGTTGATGTAGAGAACGAGTAGGAAAAGAGACCTTAGCGGGTCTTTTTTTTGATGGCTAACAAAAAATTAATAGCTGAATTTTTATCTCTAAAATCAAAAAAACCGTTTATCCCTAAAAAGGATAAACGGCTAATTGAGAATATTGGTAGATTTTTATCAATTAATTACTTTGTTTCAGTAAGATCGGGAACTGAAAGACCGAGGCCTTCAGCTACGCGTGTACCAAATTCAGCATCTGCTTTGTACAAATGGCTGATTTGGCGAAGCTTGATGTCTTCTTTATCGACAGCGCTTAAGCCGCCAACAAATGTTGCCACAAGACGTTCTTGCTCTTCTGGGCTTTGCAGGCGGTAAAGATCGCCTGGTTGTGTGTAATAGTCTTCTTTGAAATATGGCACGGAATCCGTAACGCCGGCTACTTCAAGTGGAGCTGGTTTAGCAGCTGCAGTTTCAGTTGGCCCGCCGTAGCTGTTTGGCTCGTAATAAACAGAACCGCCGCCGTTATTGCCAAAGTTCATTTGGCCGTCGCGCTGGTAGTTGTTGACTTGGTTTTTCGCTGCGTTGATCGGCAGCATTTGGTGGTTAGCGCCTACGCGGTAACGGTGTGCATCGTGGTATGCGAACAAACGGCCTTGAAGCATTTTGTCCGGTGATACGTCGATACCAGGAACCAATGTACCTGGAGAGAAAGTGGCTTGCTCGACTTCAGCAAAATAGTTCTCTGGGTTGCGGTTAAGCACCATGCGGCCAACTTCAATCAACGGATAGTCTTTGTGAGACCATGTTTTCGTTACATCGAATGGGTCGAAGCGATACGTGTTCGCATCTTCCAAAGGCATAACTTGTACATACATTTTCCAAGCTGGGAAGTCGCCTTCTTCAATGGCATTGAAAAGGTCTTCTGTGTGGAAATCGGGATTTTCGCCAGCAATTTTGTCAGCTACTTCCTGCGTGATGTTTTGGATGCCTTGCTCAGTTAAGATGTGGTATTTGATCCAAACAGATTCGCCTTCAGCGTTTGTCCATTTGAATGTGTGGCTGCCAAAACCATGCATGTGACGAAGTGTTGCAGGAATTCCGCGGTCGCCCATCAAATAAGTGACTTGGTGCAACGATTCTGGTGATAATGACCAGAAGTCCCACACTGCGTTAGGGTTTTTCAAGTGCGTACGTGGATCACGTTTTTGGGTATGGATAAAATCAGGGAATTTAATTGCATCCTGAATGAAGAAGATTGGCGTGTTGTTGCCGACTAGGTCATAGTTTCCTTCTTCTGTATAGAATTTCAACGAGAAGCCACGTGGATCGCGGACAGTGTCAGCAGATCCAAGTTCGCCTGCAACTGTTGAGAAACGAGCGAATAGTTCAGTTTTCTTGCCGACTTCCGATAGGAAAGCAGCTTTCGTATATTTAGATACATCATTAGTGACTTCGAAATAACCATGAGCACCTGCGCCTTTAGCGTGTACTACACGCTCAGGAACACGTTCTCTGTTGAAGTGTGCAAGTTTTTCGAGAAGATGAACATCTTGCAATAGGACTGGACCGCGTTGTCCGGCTGTCTGTGAGTTTTGGTTGTCTCCGACTGGGGCACCCCAGCTGGTTGTTAAACCTGTTTTGTTTGTACTCATGAATCGAACACCTCATTCTCTTTTTTTGTGTTAAGCACTACAAACTTAATGATACCATTTTTCAAATGAAAATCAATCCTAAGTAATAATGATTATAATTAATGGAATACTTTTTATGTCAAACTATTGACTTGAATCCAAAAAAGAATGAAAGAAGAGCAGCACCGGTTTGACCGATGCTGCTCTTTTCCATCTTTATTTGCGCTTGCACTTTTCTTGTTACTTCATGACATTCAAGCGCTGGTAGCTGTCGAAATGTTTGCCCCAGTAGCTGTCATTCATGCTGGTGATTTGCACTTTAGCGCCTCCGGCATGAAGGAAGCTGTTGTTGCCGATATAGATGCCGACATGGGAAATCCCCGCACGATACGTATTTTTAAAGAATACAAGATCGCCGACTTGCGGTGAACTTACAGTGGAAGAGATAGCATCAAGTCCGGTTGTGTTGGTGCGTGGCACTGTAATGCCAGCTTGGTTGTATACATAATAGATGAAGCCGCTGCAATCAAATCCGCCTGGAGCGGCACCGCCCCATTTATAAGGAGTGCCTAGGAAAGAGTTGGCGATTGAGACGACTGATGAAACTTTTCCGGAAGTCGAAGGTGCTGCTACAGGATTAGATACGGTCACAGGCTGCTTGCTTACGGAGGTGCCATCGACTTTCAATGTTTGGCCAACACGGATCGTGCTTGTTTTCAAACCATTTGAGCTCATCAATTGAGAAACTGACATGCCGTGGCGTTTCGCGATGTTCGTTAATGTATCGCCGCTCACTACGCGGTAAGTACTGGTTTTAGAGACAGCAGGAGCAGCGGCTGGTTCTTTGACGACTGTTGCGGGTGCAGTTGCTTGTGCTTTTCCGCTGACCGTCAGTTTCTGTCCAGGGCGGATGTTGCTGCCTGACAGTTTATTCAATTGCTGAATGGAGCTGACGCTGGTGCTGTGGATGCGTGCTATGTGTGATAAAGTGTCTCCTGCTTTTACTGTATATGTACTGGCAGAACTGGCTGATGTTTTAGGAGCACTGGTCTTTGTTGGAGTGGCTGCCGGAGCTGAAACTGCTGCGACTTTGAGTGACTGCTTCGGATAAATTGAATTGGATGATAGCTTATTCCAAGTCAACAATTGGTTCACTGAAATGTTATTGCTTGAAGCAATCTTCCATAGCGTATCTCCTGGCTTCACTGTGTAAGTACTGGCTTCTGTATCGGAAGTCCCGATTGCAAATGTTAGTGCAGTTGCTGCAAATAATGTAAAAATAATCTTTCTCATTCCCTAACCCCTTTTTCTCTGTCTATTTATAGATAATTCAATCTATTATCTCTGAGTTACTTAATTCTATATAATTAGTTCTCCATAGGCAATAAGTTTTAATATTACATTTGTGTTACAAAGATAAAGGTAACAGGATTCCGATTTGAAAATATTTTTTTAATTGATTTTGCCAACAGGTGATTGACCAACGACTTCTATTACTAACTATCGGCATTTTTTATGAAAAGTTAATGGCTAATGTTAAAAAATTATCTTTTATTTTGTGAAGTGAAAGGGAAAGTGACTGTTCGCCCTTGAAGATTCCAATCGCTCAAAAACGAAATATCTCTAAGATGTGGGCCTTTTATAAAAATAGGGACTAATCTCATACAAAAGATGAGTCTTTGAATTGTTGCAATATTACTTTTTTTCTGACATCATAAAATTAAATCGTTAAGATAACGCTTTCATAAAAGGAGGAGGAAGAAGAAATGTATGCGACGCTTGGCAAAATCTTTGATCAGACGGTAAGCCAATACCCGGATAAAGAAGCACTGGTTGATATAAGAAGAGGGCAAAGATGGACCTATTCACAATGGGATGAAGAAGTCCATCGGTTAGCGAATGCGCTGACGGCAGCAGGAGTCAGCAAAGGCGATCGGGTTTCAAGCTTTTTGTTCAACAACAGTGAATTGCCTACCGCATTGTTTGCTTGTGCAAAAATCGGGGCGATCTTCAATCCGATTAATTTCCGCTTAAAGGCCGAAGAGCTGGCGTATATTTTAAACGATGCTACTCCTGAAGTTGTTTTGTTTGAGAGAGCGTTAAAAGAAACAGTTGCAGGGGTGGCGGCCCAGTTTCCAAGTATCCAATTCTGGTATATAGATGAGGATGTGCCGGATTATGCAGTCAACTACCGTGAACGGGTCAACGCTGCGTCAACGGCAGATCCGACTGTAGAAGTGGATGAAATGGATACGTACGCCATCATGTACACCAGTGGAACGACGGGGAGGCCGAAAGGTGTAATCCATCGCCATCGCGATATGGCTGAACAAAGCATGACATGCATTGCGATGCTGAAATACACCAAAAATGACGTAGGTCTTGTTATTGCGCCGATGTTCCATTGTGCAGAATTGCATTGTTGCATCATTCCGCGGGTTCAGGCCGGTGCATCCAGCATTATCATGCATCAATTCAATCCTCAAGCCGCAGTGGACACAGTCGAAAAAGAGAAAATTACAGTCATGTTTGCAGTCCCGACCATGTGGAGCATGATGTCCGACATCGAAGAAGCGGATTTGAAAGTCAAAACATTGGAGCGGGGATTGTACGGCGCGGCTCCAATGGCACCAGTCCTGGTTAAACGCGTCAAGGAAGTGCTTGGAATCGATTTGATCCAGGCGTATGGCCAAACGGAAATGGGGCCGGCCATCACGTTCCTTGCTGAAGATGAGCAGCTGACCAAAGCAGGATCAGCAGGCAAACCTGCCTTTAACCATGAAATTCGAATTGTACGGCCAAACGAGAAAGGCCCTGCGGAACCGGATGAAAGATTGGGTGCATTCGAAGTGGGGGAAATCATCGTTCGGGGGCCAAGCATGATGGCGGGTTATTTCCATCGGCCGCAGGCGACATCCCGTGTATTGTATAAAGGCTGGTACCACACCAGTGATTTAGGATATCTGGATGAAGATGGCTATTTGTTCGTAGCGGATCGTGTGGATGACATGATCATCAGCGGGGGAGAAAACATTTACCCGCGTGAAGTGGAAGATGTGCTGCATGAGCATGAGCTGATTCAGGATGTAGCGGTGCTGGGAATTCCGGATGAAAAATGGGGCGAAGCGGTCATGGCGTTTGTGGTCGTAAAAGATTCTTCATTGACGGAACAGCATTTGGAAGAATTCTGCCTCAACAACGATAAGCTTGCGCGCTTTAAGCGGCCGAGAACTTACCGCTTTGTCGATGAATTGCCCCGCAATGCCAGCGGCAAAATACAAAAGTTTTTATTGCGGGAATTGTACGCGAAAAGTAATGTATAAGAAAATGGCCTCTCAGCCAATTACTGAGGGGCTTTTAAATGAAAAAAGGGGAGTGTTGTTTATGCAGATGAAACCAGTGGAAGAAACGATTGCAGGCGTATTGGGGATTGAATTCGGGGATATTACTCCAGACAGAGTAACAGCGACTATGCCTGTGCACGCAGCTACTCATCAACCGTTTGGACAGTTGCACGGTGGAGCCTCGGTTGTATTGGCGGAATCGGTTGCCAGTGTCGGGACCTGGCATTTAATCGACCAGGAACATGAAATTGCAGTCGGTCTGGAAATCAATGCCAACCACCTGCGCGGCAAGCAGGAAGGCATTGTGACCGCCATCGGCACACCTTTACATAAAGGCAGAACAACCATGGTCTGGGACATCAAGATTGTAGATGAAGAGGAAAAGCTTATTTGCGTTTCCCGGTGCACTGTGGCGATTGTCAAAAAGAAAAAGTAACCAACAGTTTCCACTACGGTCAATTAATTGGCGTAGTGGATTTTTTATGGAAAATAAAAATTATTGTTAACAAAAACAAATTGTTGTTGTATACTGAATTTTAAGAAAATAATAGCGCTTACATTTTTCAGCTGCCTTTTTTCCAAAAGGTTTTTTTAAAACAGTTAACATACCGTCCGTTCAGTATTTACATACCGTCCGTATAGTATGAGGGGAGGAGGAATAAAAAATGGCGGATTCATTATTTGATTTGACAGGGAGAACGGCATTGATCACAGGAGGGGGAAGTGGTCTTGGGCGGAACATAGCAGAAATTTTTGCTGAGTATGGAGCGAATATAGCCGTTTGCTCCCGAAAAATAGCTAATTGCCAAGAAACCGTTGATCAGCTGGAAAGCCGCTATGGCGTTAAAGCACACGCTTATGAATGCAATGTCGGCAGCGAAGAACAAGTGAAAGCTGTAGTGCAGTCGGTGTTGTCTGATTTCGGCAGCATCGACATCCTGGTCAATAACAGCGGGGCGACATGGGGGGAAGAAACAGAAAAAATGCCATTGGATGCATGGGAAAAAGTAATGAATGTCAATGTTACTGGGACTTTCCTTATGTCCAAGGAAGTGGGCGGACACATGATTCGCAGTGGCTACGGAAAAATCATCAATATCGGTTCGGTCGCCGGTTTAAGAGCGGAACCGCCGGAAGTGCTGAATGCCATCGGATACAGTACGAGCAAAGCGGCTGTCCATCATTTCACCAAAGATTTGGCGCGTAAATGGGCAGGCCACGGATTGTATGTCAACGCTATTGCCCCCGGTTTTTTTGAAACAAAAATGACAAAGCACGTCATTGCACAGCATGCAGAAACAATTGTCCATAAAAATCCGATGAAAAAGCTGGGGGATACCAGATCGCTTCAAGGAGCCGCACTTTTTCTGGCAGGCGCTGCCAGTGATTACATCACTGGCCAAGTGATTGCAGTGGACGGCGGAAGTTCATTATAAAAATTCCGGCTGAAAGTTGAAAGAGCATCAAGTTCAAAAGGAGGAGAAGCATGGATAGACCTTGGTTAAAGCATGTAGCAGAAGGCAATCCGAAAAGCATTGAGATACCGAATATTTCATTGGTGGAATTGTTCAGGCAGTCGGCAGAGGAATACGCGGACCATACAGCGGTCACTTTTTTCGATAAGACTTACAGCTATCGGGAACTGGAGGAGGCGATTAGGCATTTTACGAAAAAACTGGCTGGAATAGGTATTCGGAAAAATGACCGTGTGGCCATCATGTTGCCGAATTGTCCGCAGTATCCCATCAGTTTTTATGCCGCACTATCCTGTGGAGCTACCATCGTCCAGTTGAATCCAATGTTCCAACCAGCAGAACTTCTTCACATTCTCAATGATTCGGAGACAAAAGCCTTAATCATACTGAATCGGTTAATGCCTTTGTTCGACAGCATCAAAGATCAGACTTCGGTCCAACATGTACTGGCCGTGGGGCTAGACGGTGGTGCCGCAGAATCTGCTCCAATTGGCGATATGCCTCGCCTGATGATGAATCCCAAAGAAGATGTAGCGGTCATCCAGTATACAGGCGGCACAACCGGGCTCCCGAAAGGTGCCATGCTGACGCATCGCAACATCGTCGCCAATACCCTGCAAAGTGCTGCAACTTCTGAAGTAACAACCAAAAAAGGAAAAGAGAAGGTGCTGACCATATCGCCTTTGTTTCATGTTTACGGCATGACCAGCGGCATGAGCGTCACTTTCTATAACGGAGGCAACATGATTCTGGTGCCGAAATTTGATGTTGGCCAAGTAGTGGAGCTGATTGAAAAAGAAAAGCCGACTGCATTTCCAGGAGTGCCTACCATGTACATCGCATTGCTGGATTATCATCGATCGAGAAAATTCGATTTGAGTTGTTTGGAATCCTGCAGCAGCGGATCAGCTCCTTTGCCGCTGGAAGTACTTGACCGGTTCAATGCAATCAGCGGCACCACTGTGGCGGAAGGCTACGGTTTATCCGAGGCATCACCTGTAACCCACAGGAACCCGGTTCGAAGCTTACAAAAAAATGGCAGCATCGGCATTCCGTTGCCGAATACCGATTCACGGATTGTCGATATCGCGACGGGGCAAGAGACCTTGCCGGTCGGCCAAGTAGGTGAATTGGTTGTACGGGGACCGCAAGTGATGAAAGGCTATTGGAACAGGCCGGAAGAAACCGCTGTGGCGATTCGGGAAGATTGGCTGTACACCGGGGATCTCGCGAAAATGGATGAAGACGGATTCTTTTACATCGTCGGACGGAAAAAAGAAATGATTTTGGCGAGTGGGTTTAATGTCTATCCAATCGAAGTGGAAAACGTCCTTTACCGTCATCCTGCCATACGGGAAGCAGCTGTTTTCGGAGTTCCGGATGCGTATCGTGGAGAAACCGTTCGAGCGGTTGTCGTCTTGAACGAAGAAGTGACAGAAGAAGAGTTGATCGCCTATTGCCGCACCCAGTTATCGGCTTATAAAGTGCCGGAAGCGATTATCGTTGTGGAAGAACTGCCTAAAACGGCTGTCGGGAAAATACTGAAACGCGCTTTGCAAAAACAGTACGCCGATTTATAAAAAATCAGGAAACGGGGAGATCAACATGCATTTACGTTTATCAGAAGAACAGGAAATGATTCAAAAAACAATACGCCGATTTGTGGAAAAAGAATTGATTCCACTGGAAAACGAAGTCCTGAAAAATGAAAGGGAAGGGCGTCCAAGCCTCGAACCGGAAAAAATGAAAGAACTTCAGAAAAAAGCCAAGGACTTCGGCTTTTGGGGCATCAATACTCCAGAGGAATACGGTGGGTCGAATCTTGGCCAAATGATGCTGGCCATCGTTTTGATGGAAGTTTCCAAAACCTTTGTGCCGTTCACATTTGGAGGTTCGGCTGACAATATCCTGTATTACGGAAATGAAGAACAAAAGAAAAAGTACTTGATCCCGACCATCAATGGAGAAAAGAAATCCTGCTTTGCCATGACGGAACCGGAAGCCGGATCTGATACGCAAAACTTGAAAATGACAGCTGTCAAAGACGGCAATGAATGGGTCTTGAACGGGGAGAAAACCTTTATCACAGGCGGAAATGAAGCTGATTTCGTCATGGTGATCGCCATTACGGATAAAGAGCTGCACCAGCAAACTGGACGTTCCGGTGTGACTTGCTTTATCGTCGACCGGGACATGGGCTGGAAATCCGAATACATCGATACGATGGGCGAATGGGGACCTGCCGGATTGGTCTTCGACAACGTCCGTGTACCGGAAGAAAACGTCTTGGGTGAAATCAACGGCGGCTACAATTTGGGGCTTGAATGGATTGGTTTTGCGCGTTGGGTAGTTGGAGCGCGGGCAGTGGGGATGAGTGAACGGTTGCTGCAGATGGCGATCGATTATTCGAAAGACCGCAAAACCTTCGGCAAGCCGATTGCGGAACGCCAGGCGATCCAATGGCCGATTGCTGATTCAGCAGTGGAAATCGAAGCGGCAAAATGGCTGGTGTTAAATGCTGCCTTCACGTTGGACCAAGGCGAAGATAATCGCCATTTGGCGTCGATGGCAAAATTGTATGGCGCAAACATGGGCAACCGGGTCGTGGATCGGGTTCTTCAAATCCATGGTGGCATGGGCTATACGCGTGAATTGCCGATTGAACGTTGGTATCGTGAGGCGCGGCTATGGAGAATTTACGATGGAACAGACGAAATCCAACGTATGATCATTTCAAGAAACTTATTGAAGGGCCACGTGAAAGTGGGCCAATCGGTTTAAACGAATGGAAGAAAAGGGGGGCATACCAATGGGAAATTCATTTGAAGGAAAAACAGCTTTTGTTACAGGGGGGAGCCGAGGGATCGGCCGCCAGATTGCCGAACGATTTGCAAGTGAAGGCGCCAATGTAGCGATCATCGATGTGAACGAGGAAGCGCTCCAGGCAGCTCAAGAAGAAATGGCTGGCAAAGGTTATTCCATTTATACAAAAAATGCCAGCGTAACGGATAAAGAGCAGATAGAACAGGCAATGAAAGAAGTGTTTGAGCGATTTGGTTCGATTGATGTACTTGTTAATAACGCGGGCGTCATCCGAGATAATATGCTGTTTAAAATGACGGACGAGGATTGGCTGACGGTTACAGATGTCCATTTGAAAGGCGCATTTTATGCAACGCGGGCTGCACAGCAATACATGACCCAAAACAAATATGGCCGGATCATCAATATTTCGTCGACATCGGCGTTAGGCAATCGTGGGCAAGCCAATTACGCTACAGCTAAAGCAGGACTTCAGGGCTTTACAAAAACCTTGGCAATCGAACTTGGTAAATATGGCATTACAGCCAATGCAGTAGCTCCTGGTTTTATTGAGACGGATATGACAAAAGCGACGGCTGAACGCATCGGCGTACCTTTTGAAGAATTAATCAAAGCGAGTGTTTCCGCTATTCCGGTCGGCCGCAGCGGCAAGCCTGAAGATATTGCAAACGCCGTTGCCTTTTTTGCAGATGAACGTTCTTCATTTGTCAGCGGACAAGTTTTATACGTAGCGGGTGGACCGAAAAACTAAATGGGGAGGTGCAGCTATGCTGAAAGAAAGCATTGGGAAACGTTCAGACAAAGTGAAAAACACGATTGAAAGAGGGGCGGTCCGGAAGTTTGCAGAAGCGATCGGTGACCCTGCTCCCATTTTCATCGATGAGCAGGCAGGTGCCGCTTCGCGCTACAAACAAAACATTGCACCTCCTACATTTCCAGTGACCTTTGATGCTGGGAAAATCGACGGATTGGATCTTCCTTCTAAAGGATTGATCCATGGGGAGCAAATTTACCATTATGAAAGGCCGTTGCTTGTTGGAGAAGATGTCTACTGCTGGATGGAAGTAAAAGATTATTACGAGAAAAGCGGCAATTTCGGTGAGATGGGATTTTTGGTCGTCGTAAAAAAAGGGCAAAGCCCAGACGGTGAACTCCTGTTCACGGAAGAACGCATCGTCATCATCAACGAAGCCGCCAGAAAGGGGATGGCGGTATGAACCGGATAGTGGATTTACAGCAAGGTGACCGTTTGCCACTTATTCAATTGGATCCAGTATCGCGTTTGGATTTAATCAAATACGCGGGAGCATCCGGCGATTTTAACCCCATCCATACCATCGACGCAGAAGCTGAAGCGGCAGGATTACCAGGCATCATCGCGCATGGCATGTGGACCATGGGGAATCTGGCGAAAATTTTTACGCCTCATCTGGAAGAAGGATTTATCCAACATTACGCCATTCGTTTTAAAGGCATGGTCTTCCTGGGGGATGTCATTACGTTGAAAGCGACTGTTGTTGAAAAGCAGGACAAGCAAGTGACATTTGAAGTTCAAGCAGCCAATCAAAGCGACAAAGATGTACTGAAAGGTGAACTCGTTTTTGCATTCTAAGCACCTGTTTATTTGAGAAAAGGGAGGCGGACATTCGTGAAAAGAGATGCAGTGATCGTATCGGCGGCACGAACAGCAATCGGAAGGCAAGGCGGTGCTTTGTCATCCCTTCCTGCTCACGTTTTTGGAGCGGAAGTAATCAAATCAGCAGTAGAACGGGCAGGAATCGACGCAGCTGTGATAGATGATGTCATCATGGGCAATGTCTTAGGGGCAGGAGGAAATATTGCGAGGTTGACGGCATTGGAGACGGAGCTTGGAATGGAACTTCCGGGCATGACAGTCGACCGGCAATGCGGTTCCGGAATCAACGCGATCAATCTGGCGGCACAAGCCATATGGGCAGGGGACGGTGACGTTTTTGTAGCCGGCGGAGTTGAAAGCATGAGCCGGGCGCCTTACTTGATGGAAAAGCCGGAAAAACCCTATAGCCCGGGCATGCCGAAATTCAGGAAATCACCGCTGTCGTCCCAGAAAATCGGGGATCCGCCAATGGGGATTACAGCTGAAAACTTAGCGGAAAAATACGGCATCAGCCGTGAGGAACAGGACCGTTTTGCCTTGGAGAGCCAAAGGCGTGCTGGCCAAGCCATAGAAGAAGGGCGTTTTGATGAGCAGATAGTATCTATCCAAATTCCGGTTCGTAAAGGGGAGCCGATTGAATTTAAAAGAGATGAGCATCCCCGTCCCCAAACAACTGAACAAGCCTTGGCCAAACTGCCGCCAGCCTTTCTTGAAGGCGGCACAGTGACGGCCGGAAGCAGTTCAGGTTTAAATGATGCAGCTGCAGCGACAGTCATAATGTCCAGAGAAAAAGCAGAAGAACTGGGCCTCAAAGCATTAGCGGTAATCCGGGCGCATGCGGTTGCCGGTGTAGATCCGAATATCATGGGCATCGGCCCGGTTCCAGCAACACAAAAAGTCCTGAAAAAAGCCGGCCTTGATTTGGCTGATATGGATTTGATTGAAATCAATGAAGCTTTCGCAGTCCAAGTGCTCGCCTGTGACAAAGAATTGAAGATGGATCTGGACAAAGTGAATGTCAATGGAGGGGCTATCGCACTCGGCCATCCACTCGGTGCGACAGGCGCTATTCTGGTAACCAAGGCAGTTTACGAATTGGAGCGTTCAGGCGGGAGATATGCACTCATTACAGCCTGTATCGGCGGCGGCCAAGGGATCGCCACCATAATCGAGCGGGAGGGATAGCGGCTGTGGAAAAAATACCGGATGTGAATGTTTACGTAAGATTTTGTGAAACCGACGCCGGGGGCCACGTCAGCAACGTCAGTTATTTCATTTACCTGGAAGAAGCCCGTTCAAAATTCTTCCAGGCTGTCGGTTTTACCGGGAAAGAAAAAAGAGGAAACATCGATTTTATCGTCGCTTCTACGAGCTGTGATTTCTTGGTCCAGGCTTACGCGGGACAAACCTTGGCCATTGCCACAAAGGTGGAGCGGATCGGCACCAAAAGTTTTAAACTGGCGCACGAAGTAACCGATAATAAAACCGGAAACCGGATTGCTTCGGGGTGGGCGACAATCGTCTGTTTTGATTACCAGAAGCAGCAGACTGAAAAAGTGCCGCCGATACTCCGTGAAATACTTGAGAAATTTTTGGTGACGGCATAGACTATCGGGCGGCTTGAAAGAAAAGAGGAATGACAATGGATTTCAACTTGAGTGAAGATATTCAATTTCTCAAACGCAATGTTCGCGACTTTATCCAAAACGAAGTAGAAAAAGTAGCGATGCAAATTGAAGAAGAAAATGAAATTCCGGATCGGATTATCCAGTTATCGAAAGAAATGGGTTTGTTCGGTTTGAGCATTCCAGAAGAATATGGGGGACTGGGCATCGATATGGTCGGGAAATGCGCGCTCTATGAAGAAATTGGAGCAACGCACAACGGTTATACAACGCTGATCGGAGCCCATACAAGCATAGGCACTGTGGGAATTGTCGAGATGGGCAATGAACAGCAAAAAAGAAAGTATTTGCCGGATATGGCTTCGGGAGAACGGCTTGGCGCTTTTGCGCTGACCGAACCCCAAGCGGGTTCTCATGCAACGAACTTGAAAACGACTGCCGTTAAAAAGGGCGATAAGTATATATTGAACGGCCTTAAGCATTATATTACGAACGCCACGAGAGCGGACGTGTTTACAGTAATGGCAGTAACCGATCCTGAAAAAGGGGCGAAAGGCATCACTTCATTCATCGTGGAAAAAGAATTTCCGGGCTTCCAAGTGGGAGTTGTAGAGAAAAAGATGGGCCTTCACGGTTCCCATTCAGCAGAAGTTATCATGGAAGATTGTGAAGTGCCTGTTGGAAATGTGCTGGGCAGTGAAGGCCAGGGGTATGTCAATGCGCTGAAAATACTGGCGAACGGCCGGGCTGGCCTGGCAGCCAGAAATCTAGGATCATCCCAGCATCTTCTCGATTTATCTGTCACTTTCGCCAAAGAACGTGTGCAGTTTGGCAAGCCGATCATTGAGCATCAAGCTGTTGCCCATATGCTTTCCGAAATGGCGGTGGATGTAGAGGCGCTGCGCTCCTTTATGTACCGTGTAGCTTGGATGGTCGACCAAGGCCAGCAAGTGATCAAAGAAGCGGCGATGGTGAAATTGTTCGGTTCCGAAGTGTATAACCGGGTTGCCGATAAGGCGCTTCAGGTTCACGGAGGGATCGGTTATATTGCCGATTATCCGATTGAACGGTATTACCGTGACGCGAGAATCACGCGGATTTACGAAGGGACTTCTGAAATCCAGAAAAACATTATCGCGGGGCGTTTGAGTAAAGAGTATTCTTAGCAATTGATCCGGTCAGATTATGAGGAAGAGGAGGGGGAAAGATGGACTTATTTTTGCAGCAGGTTTTTAATGGGCTTACTCTTGGAAGCGTTTACACGCTTGTCGCTATTGGTTTGACGCTGGTTTTCGGTATTTTGCATATTCCGAACTTTGCGCATGGTGCGCTGTATTTAATTGGTGGCTACGTCACGCTGATGGTCATGACCGCTACGGGTGTCCATTATTTTATTGCCATCATCGCATCGATTGTCGTCGTAGCGGTGCTCGCAGTCTTAATGGAACGGCTGGTATTTCATCCGCTTCGGAATTCACCGCCAATCCATGACAAAATTGCAGCTATCGGTCTGGTGTTGTTTTTTGAGGCATTGGTTCAACTTGTATGGGGCACCGAATACCTGCGCATGCTGACGCCGTTCGACAACAACATCTCGGTGGCAGGCGTATCGATGACCAGCCAGCGGCTTCTAGTGATTGCGGTGACTTTCGCGGTCGTCGTCTTATTGACGCTGTTTTTGAAAAAAACCATGATGGGCGCTTCGATTCTTGCTATGGCACAAAACCGCGAAGGGGCGTTTCTAGTCGGCATCAATGCCAATAAAGTGGCCATGATGACATTTGCAATTTCAGGCGCCTTGGCTGCAATTGCCGCTTCTCTCGCTTCTCCGATTAATCTGGTGTTTCCGGCAATGGGGCATTTGGTCATCTTAAAAGCTTTTGTGGTCGTCATCATCGGTGGGATGGGCAGTATTCCCGGAGCCATCATCGCAGGGCTCATCCTTGGATTGACGGAAAGCATGGGAGCTACGTATATTTCGAATGATTATAAAGATATGATTGCGTTTTTATTATTGATCGTCATCATGACAGTACGTCCTAAAGGGTTATTTGCAAAGGGGGTCTATTAAGTGGATAAGATTTTCAATCACCGCACCCTGATTGCTTTATTGGTTGTCTTTGCACTGGTATTTCCCTTGATCTATGCAGAAAACCGCTATGTGCTGCACGTGATGACCATCGGGTTCATCTTCACGATCAGCGTCTACGGCATGAACATCATCGCCGGTTTTACGGGACAGTTGTCTCTGGCGCATGCTGGATTTTTCGCTATCGGCGCCTATTCTCTGGGGATTTTGACGACGCGGACAGAAATGAATTTTTGGCTGGCTCTCTTGCTGGCGGTGTTGATCACCAGTGCTGCCGGATTGGTGCTCGGAGCCATTGCGCTTCGAACGAAAGAGCATTTCTTCGCTATTTATACCTTGATTGTCGGCTACCTGATTTACCTGCTGATTGATAAATGGGATGGACTGACGGGCGGAGTTCGCGGATTGATCGGCATTCCAATTCCGGATCCGATCGGGCCATTGAACTTCGAGTCGGCGACATCGATGTATTACCTGGTGCTGTTTTTCCTGCTGCTGTCCATTTTCATTGCCGTTCGCATTGTCCGCTCTCTGACAGGCAGAACGTATATCGCCATCCGCAACAGCGAAGATCTGGCACAGACACTCGGCATCAATACCAAAGTGAATAAGCTGGTGTCGTTTGTCATTTCAGTCGCTTATGCCGGACTGGCCGGTGCTTTATACGCTTCCTTGACCCGCTTTATCGGTCCGGATGTGGCAAGTACGAATATGGTCTTCAACTTTCTCATGTATTTGATTGTCGGGGGGATCGGAACCCTTTCCGGTCCACTTGTCGGAACAATGCTGTTTATCTGGCTGGAACAATTCCTGAGAAGCTATCAGGAATATCATTTATTGATTTTTGGTCCGATCCTGGTCATCATGGTCATTTTCTTTCCGACGGGGATTGTTGGAGGATTTTACCGAATCAAAGCCAAGCTCCAGCAGAAGAAAGTGCCGAAGGACAATAGATACTTCAATCCGGTTCCAGTGAAATCGACGAAAAAATAAAGGGGGATGTCAATGTGGCATTTATTGAAGTGAAGGGAATCACCAAGAAATTCGGTGGCCTGACTGCTGTCGACAATGTGGATTTTGAAATAGAGCAAGGGAAAATCACTGCAATCATCGGTCCGAATGGAGCAGGAAAATCTACTTTCTTTAATTTGATCAACGGTTTTCATAAGCCGACATCCGGCCGGATTTTATTTGAAGGAGAAGACATTACAAAGATACCAGTGCATAAAGGTGCGCACCTAGGCATTGCAAGAACGTTCCAGACAACACATTTATTCGAACAATCGACGGTCGTCGATAATGTCATCGTGGGCCACCGTTTGCGGACGAAATCGAATTTGTTCGATGCGGTATTCCGAACGCGGCGGGAAAAGCAGGAAGAAAAGAAAGCTTACGAAATCGCCATGGGGGCGTTGGAATTTGTCGGAATGGCGCATTTAGCGGATACACCGGTTTCCACCATCACACAAGAAGCGAAAAAAAGGGTAGCGATTGCCTTGGCTCTTGCGACAGGTCCAAAAGTGATGTTTCTTGATGAACCGGCTGCCGGCATCAATCCGGAAGAAACGGACGGACTGGCACAGCTGATGAAAAAAATAGCAGCCAGCGGCATTACGGTATGCACCATCGAGCACAAGATGCAGATGATTATGGGGATGGCCGACAAAATCATGGTCTTGAATCAAGGCGCGAAAATTGCGGAAGGTACCCCTGATGAAATAAAGAATAATCCGGTGGTCATTGAAGCCTATTTGGGAGGTGAAGCGATTGCTGAAGTTAACTGATGTAACTGTAAGATTCGGTGCGTTCCAGGCACTCAACAATATCAACATCGAAGTGGAGGAAGGGGAATTGGTGGTCCTGCTTGGAGCCAATGGTGCCGGGAAAAGCACGATTTTCAACGCCATCAGTGGACTGAGTAAGCCTGCAGTAGGCGATATCCGATTTTTGGGGGAGAGTGTCAAAGGCAATTCACCTGACCGAATGGTGAAAGTCGGCGTCGTCCAATGCCCTGAAGGAAAAAAACTTTTTCCGGATATGACCGTCCAGCAGAATTTGATGATGGGCGGTTTTGTCCACCGGGGCAAAAAAACACAACTGAAAAATTCGTTGGAAGAAGTCTATGAGCTGTTTGGAATTTTAAGGGACAAGAAAGATGATTCGGCAGGTTCATTGAGTGGGGGGCAACAGCAGATGCTGGCAATCGGCCGGGCCTTGATGTCCAAACCGAAGCTGATCATGTTGGATGAGCCTTCCATTGGCCTTGCTCCACTGATTGTGGAACAGATGTTTTCAATCATCCAGAAAATCAATCAGAGCGGTACGACCGTGCTGCTTGCGGAACAGAATGCCAATGCTGCTTTGAAAATTGCGGACCGTGGCTATGTGATTGAAAATGGTGCAGTTGTTTTAAAAGGCAGCAGTGCTGAACTATTTAATAATGATGCGATTCGGAAAGCCTATATCGGCGCCTAATGCATGACAATTGGAATTTAAGGAGGTGAGACTCCGCTTCTCGGGTTGCCGCATTAAAAATTCAAGATAAAAGGGGAGATAACTTTATGCACTCATTGAAAAAAGTTCTGTTTGGCGGATTGCTGTTTCTATTGATTTTCATTGTATCAGCTTGTGGAAATGAAGAGGCGTCACCAGATGCAGAAGGCAGCTCAGGCAGTTCAGGGGAGTCTGGCGGAGAAATTACCATCGGCTATAGTGGACCATTAAGCGGACCTGCAGCAACTTACGGAGAAGAAACTTTAAAAGGATTGGAAATGGCTGTAAAAGATATCAATGAAGAAGGTGGAATAGAAGTGGACGGGAAAAATTACACGTTCGCTGTTTCTACTTTGGATGACAAATACTTGCCGAATGAAACGGCAGCCAACGCTAAACGCCTTGTACAGGAAGAAGACGCGAAGTTTATCTACAGCCCGCACAGCGGCGGTATTTACGCTATGCAAGTATTTAATGAAATGGAAGATTTCGTCATTATGGGATACACAAGTGAACCGGGTGTCACAGATCAAGGCAACACATTGAACGTCCGGATTCCTCCTCGTTATGACCAATATTTAGAGCCGTTTACAGAGTATGAAATGGAACGTTTCGGTGAGAAAATCGCATTCCTTCCAACTGCAAGCCAATACGGAAAAGACTGGTCTGAAATGCTTCAGCCGGTTTGGGAAGAAAAAGGCGGGGAAGTGGTCTTTAATGAATCCATCGATTTCAGCAAAGACACAGATTTCCAGACCATTGTATCGAATGCTCTAGAACAGGATCCGGATGTTATGTTCATTGGCGGTCCATCTGAACCGACAGCGCTAGTGGCAAAGCAGGCACGCGATCTTGGATTTGAAGGCGGATTCCTGATTATGGACCAAGCGAAACTGGATGAAATGGCTGCTGTTCTGGGTGGCGATTACAGTATGCTTGAAGGGGCGATTTCCACGACGCCATTGGTCAAATCGGAATTCCCAGGCACTGCGGAATATGTTGCGAAATACAAAGAAAACAATGACCGGGATCCGAGCGCAGAGTCAGCTTTCCATTACGTTTCAATGTATGTATTGGCAGAAGCGATGAAAGCTGCTGGAACGGTGGATGATACAAAAGCCATCATGGCAGCAATGGATGAAGGAGCCAAAAACCTTCCGGAAAACAAACAAGTGTATACAGTTCCTGGAGTCGGAGAAGACGGTGGCTTCGGTTCAATGCTCCGCGTTTCTTATATTGAAGATGGTGAAATAATAGTGGTCGGTGATTAACGCTGAAACCAGAGGAGAGTACAGCCTGTACTCTCTTTTGCTTTATCTTTATGGATGGAGGCAAAAGAAATGTTATAATACGACAAGGCTTTTAAGACTAAGAAAGGCAGTGGGCTGCGTGAAAAGTGAACTAATCAAACAAAGCATCAATCTTTTTGTGGAGAAAGGATTCAGTGCCACTTCCATACAAGATATCGTTGATACAATCGGGGTAACAAAAGGTTCTTTCTATTATCATTTCAAAAGCAAGGAAGCACTTTTGATGGATATCCATTCGCATTATATTGATGATCTGTTAAGAAGGCAGAGGGCCATTCTGGATACTGAGAAAAGCCATAAGGATAAGTTGATGGCCATTGTTGAACTCATTATTGTCGATATTGAAAAACAAGGGGCAGTAGGCCGTGTGTATTTCCGTGAAATTCGCCATTTAAAAGAAGAGAATGCAGCCATCATCCGGGAAAAACGGGCTGATTTCCGCAACAATATCGAAGTGTTGCTGAAAGAAGGCATTGAAGCGAATGAATTCAGAAAAGAGCTGCAGCCTAAAATCATTACATTTGCCATTTTGGGCATCACGAATTGGAGCTACCAATGGTTCAATGTCGAAGGCAGTTTGACCGTAAAAGAACTTTCTGCGATGTATACGGATTTTATCCTGCATGGCATTCAATCTCCTGATGCGTCCAACTAAAAGCAAACCCGTACTTCAATCACTGGAGTCGGGGGTTTGCTTTTTTTTATCCCGCTTTAACGGTCAGTAAGACTCCCGCTTGTAGAAGCGGGAGTCTTACTGACCGTTAAAGTCCGATTGGATCGGGCCGACAGGATGTCGGTTACATAGGCGTTGCCGCAGGACGCGGCGCGTTTAGCCTATGTTCTGCTTTTTATCAGTGGGGGGTGAAGAAAACCCCACTGATTGAAGTTTCTCTTTATTGCTGTTTTGAATTTCCAGATCCAGCAAAAACCGCTTGAAATCAAGTCCACCTCTGTAACCGCCGATGGTGCCATTTTTGCTGATGACCCGGTGGCATGGCACAGTGATGAGCAAAGGGTTTGCACCGATGGCGGAGGCAACTGCCCGCACAGCTGAAGGCTTGCCAATCTGTTCAGCAATTTCGGAGTACGTAACGGTTTGGCCGTAAGGAATCTTGTGGAGTGCTTCCCAGACTTGTTGCTGAAAAGTTGTTCCTGCTGCATCGGCAGACAAAGAAAATTCCTGTTGGGACCCGTCCAGGTAAGCTGTTAATTCTTGTTTAGAGTCCGACAGCAAACTGTCGTTTTGTTCCAGGATTGCCGCTGGAAAATGCTTATGGATATAAACCGATAACTCGCTCAAGCTGTCACCGGGTGAGCCGATGTAACACAAACCGTTTTCAGTGTTGGCGATGTGCAATTGCCATTGGCCATGTTCAAAAATAGACCAATAAATGCGGGAACCATTTGTGCGCATGCGTTTCTCATCCTTTCTGATAGTTGAAGAGTTTTCTTGAATAGGGTGGTTGTGTATCTGAGCTGTTACTTCTTACTTTCTTCAAAATAAGGTTTTAGTACAGGAAAAGCAAGCGGATGAAATAGTGAAAAAAGCGCAGTTTTAATAAACGCGACGCGGGAATAAACAAACTAGAAGAAAGGGAGGGATTACGATGGCAAGAGATAAAAATTTAGAGGAATTAAAGCAAAAGCAGCTGGAAAAAGAACAGAGAGAACAGGAAAATGAGATGGAAATGACAGACAGCGGACGGATCCCCAATTTGGAAGACGACACGGAAGAGCGTACAGAAGAGAAAGAACAATAGCAGCTGACTTGATTTCCCGTATCCTGGTTTCGACCGGGGTGCGGGTTTTTCATGGGAAGGCGTGTTACTATAGACATTATCAAAAAATAAAGAGAGAGTGGTCTATATGTTCAACTCCTTAATTGAGTTAATGGAAGCGAAAGATTTGAAAGACAAGCGTTCAATTCCATGGAATCAAATATGCCAAGAAGAGCGATTATCCGAACGATTCATTAAAGAAAACGTGGACCAAGTGAATTGGAAGCTGATTTCAAGCCATCAGAAATTGTCTGAGGGGTTCATCCGTAAGTATAGAAACCGTCTGTTTTGGGATGAAATCATTAAAGCTCAAAAGCTTTCCGAAACCTTTATCGAGAAATTCGCAGATGAAAAGAAATGGCGCCCGATTGCGAAAGAAGAGCTGAGCAAAAAGCAGCAAAAGACATTCGAAAAAGAAGGACAGCCATTCGATTCAACAAAGTATTGGAAGTTTGTCTCGATGAAGCAGCAGTTGGCCAACTCCAAAGGATTGTCGCCTGCGTTTATTGAAAAGCACCAAGACAAATTAGATTGGACAGAGTTGTGCCGCCATCAGTATTTGCCGATGCCGCTGATCCATCGCCATGCCCGCAAAGTGGACTGGGCACTGGTGACGCGCCATCAAGTTTTATCCGAACGTTTTATCGAGAAGTACAGCAATGACGTCGAATGGGAAACCATCACTTTTCATCAATCGCTATCCGAACGCTTCATCAACCGCCACCAAGCGAAAATGAGTTTTATTTCAGCGGAAGAAGGGCGTTCTGAAGCCTTTTTATATACCCATTTCAACAAGTTGGATGCGGCGTCGATTCTGGAACATCAACAATTACAGAATGTAAAAAAGTATGATCCTTTGGACGTCTATGTGCTGACTAAAAATGGCGAAAAGAAATACATTTTGAAGTTTCACGATCTTACGGAAAGTTCAGAACCGGTCCGGAAAGCCGATGAAGAGGAGCTTTACGAGCACTTGGAAGAACACGATTTATTGGCAACCGCAGGAGAAGATTTTCCTGAACTGTTGATCGTCGGTGACCTGCATTTCTGATAAGGATTAGTCCTTTATGGAAATTGCTGATGATCAGGAAAAATCGAAAACTGATTGATGCAAATAACCGCCTCTTTGTCAGATGGAGAGACGGTTATTTTTTGTTTTTGCGGAAAACAGGTTATACTGAATAAAAAAATTGAAAGTTGGGATTCTATACATGGCGTTTACTGATTTATCAATTGCGAGCGAAGCGACGATCCAGCCAATTTTGGAAATTGCAGAACAGGCGGGGATCTCTAAAGAAGCCTTGGAATTATACGGAAACTACAAAGCGAAAATAAACGTGGACCAATTGCCGCCAGTCCAAAAAATGGGACAAGTGGTGCTGGTGACAGCAATTAGCCCAACACCTGCAGGAGAAGGAAAGTCTACTGTGACTGTAGGGTTGGCGGATGCCTTCAAGCAATTGAATGAATCAGTGGCCGTGGCGTTGCGTGAACCCTCTTTGGGACCGGTAATGGGTGTTAAAGGCGGAGCTACTGGCGGCGGGTTTGCGCAAGTACTGCCAATGGAAGACATCAATCTGCATTTCACAGGAGATATCCACGCCATTACATCAGCGAATAATGCATTGGCAGCCTTGATCGACAATCACTTGCACCAAGGAAATGTCTTGAAAATCGACCCGCGCCGCATCACCTGGAAGCGTGCGCTGGACATCAATGACCGAGCTTTACGGCAAGTGACCATCGGCCTTGGTGGGCCTGGACAAGGAGTGCCAAGGCAAGATGGTTTTGATATTACGGTAGCATCGGAAATTATGGCGGTGCTGTGTTTGGCGGGTTCATTGGCGGACTTGAAAGAACGGTTGGCACAAATGGTCATCGGCTATACGTATGACAGAGATCCTATAACTGTAAGAGACCTTGGAGCGGAAGGGGCTTTGACGCTCTTGCTGAAAGAGGCTTTTAAGCCGAACTTGGTGCAGACGATTGAAGGTACGCCTGCTATTATCCACGGCGGTCCGTTTGCGAACATCGCCCACGGCTGCAACTCACTGATTGCCACGAATACGGCAAGAAGAGTGGCCGATATAGTTGTCACAGAAGCGGGATTCGGTGCGGATTTAGGTGCCGAGAAGTTCATGCATATCAAATCAAGAAAAGGCGGTTTCCATCCGGATGCGGTGGTCATTGTGGCGACTGTGCGTGCGCTTAAAATGCATGGGGGCGTTGCGAAAACTCTATTGGCTGAAGAAGATGCGGAAGCGGTCAAACGAGGCATGGTCAATTTAGCAAAGCATGTGGATACGATCCGGCAATTCGGTATCGAGCCGGTTGTAGCATTGAACCGCTTTTCTGGGGACAGCGGAGCGGAATTGGCTGCAGTGCTCGATTGGGCAGAAGCAGAGGGTGTGGCAGTTTCCATGACAGAAGTCTGGGAAAAAGGCGGAGCTGGAGGCATTGCCTTGGCGAGGCTGGTTAAACAGGAACTGGAGCGTCCGACAGATTTCCATCACTTGTATCAGGAAGACGATTCGATCGAAGAAAAACTTCGGACGATTGTCCAGAAAGTTTACGGTGGGGCGGACATTCAATTATCGGATTTGGCTCAAAAGCAACTGGTTGAATTGAAGAAATACGGCTGGGATTCTTTGCCGATCTGTATGGCGAAAACCCAGTACTCGTTATCGGATCAGCCTAAACTGCTGGGTCGGCCAGAAGGGTTCACCATCACGATCCGGGAAATCATTCCGAAGCTCGGAGCGGGATTCTTGGTCTGTCTAACGGGTGACATTATGACGATGCCAGGTCTGCCAAAACAACCTGCTGCTTTGAACATGGATGTTACTTCTGACGGCAAGGCTGTCGGTTTATTTTAAGGAAAAGGACTCGCAGCTTATATGCGGGTCCTTTTTTCTGGTTTTTTAAAAATTGAAATCCTACTCGCTTTAATTTAACTCAATAATCAGAAAAAATAACACCGTTATGGGAAATGAATGGTAGAATATAGGTGTCAAAGCATCATCAGTAAGGGGAGAAAATTATGCCAGGGACCATTGTTGAAAGTATTTACGGAAAGCTGCGAGGCCAGCAACAGGGCAATGTGATTGTTTGGAAAGGCATCCCCTATGCGAAGCCGCCTATCGGCAACCGTCGCTTTCGGGCACCTCAGCCGCCGGAACCATGGGCGGAAGTGCGCGAAGCCCTTCTATTCGGACCATCAGCTATACAAGCCAGCAATGGCATCATGGAGTTTTTAGGAAATCAAGCAGACAACACCAGTGAAGATTGCTTGTACTTGAATGTTTGGTCGCCAGCAGCTGACGGCCATCGCCGTCCGGTTATGGTATGGATCCATGGCGGGGCTTTTACTACTGGTGCCGGATCCAGCAAAACCTATGACGGCAGTTCTTTCGCAACTGAAGGAGACGTTGTCGTTGTCACTTTCAACTACCGTCTGGGTGCTCTTGGATTTTTACATTTAGGGGGCATCGGAGGTGCTGACTTTTCGGGTTCCTGCAATTGTGGCATCTTGGATCAACTGGCTGCACTTCAATGGGTTCAGGACAATATTGAAAAGTTCGGCGGAGATCCGGACCGGGTAACGGTTTTCGGGGAATCTGCCGGTGCGATGAGCATAGGAGTCCTGATGGCGATTCCCAAGGCAAAAGGGCTGTTCCAACAGGCGATCCTGCAAAGTGGGGCAGCAGCAAATGTCCTCAGTTCTTCCATTGCGGAAAAAGTCAGCAGCCGCCTTTTGGCTGCATTGAACATCGGGCATGGAGAAGTAGACAAAATCAGGGAGATTCCAGCGCAGCAATTAGTGGATACGGCTGCTTTGCTTCCGGCGATGAGCCTGGTTCCAGTTATAGAAGGCGATTTGCTTCCAGTACACCCTGAGCAGGCACTTGCCAAAGGGATAGCTAAAGATATGCCGGTACTGATTGGCACAAATAAAGATGAATACCGGCTCTTCAGCTTTTTTGACCCTCGTTGGAAACAAGGGGATCAAGAGGAAATCATTTCGATCTTTGAACATGCATTTGGCCTTAACTGGTTGGGAATTTCACAGTATTTGCTAAATGGAGAAGAATTGAACCAAAACATTTACGATAAGCTGATGACGATGAGCCTATTTACATTTCCCGCGCTGGAGCTTGCAGAACTGCAGGCTAAGCAAGGTGCTCCTGTTTGGATGTATCGTTTCGACTGGGAGACGCCGGTTTTTGGAGGAGAGCTGAAAGCTTGCCATAGCTTGGAGCTTCCGTTTGTCTGGAACACATTATCGAAAGAAGGCACCGAACGGTTGACCGGAAACTCGGAGGAACGGCACAAACTGGCGGAGGAAATACACCATTCCTGGATCAGATTTGCCAGAAGCGGCAATCCCAATGCACCGAAACTGCCGGAGTGGAGAGCTTATAATTTGGAACACCGCCCCGTCATGATTTTTAATCGGGAGAATGTGCTCGTCCATGATCCGAACAGCGAAGAACGAAAAAAATGGAAAAATCTCATGGCGCATCTGGAAAAGTCCCGTTAACAGCAGAAACGGATGAACGGGAGGGACGAATATGAAAAATGAAATCAGGGTCACAGATTTTATTGAACAAGGAACAGCGATCTACATAAAGTCTGAAGTTTACGATCATCAACAAAACCAATGGTACGAAGAAGAACTGAGGTTTTTGGATGAGTTGCTGTATGGCGATTTGGTTCATCCCAGAAAGTCGCCTTTAACAGAACAATGCCGTTTGGAAACCATTGCCTATTTAAAACAGTATTTTGGACGCGCTACCGATTGAACTGACAAATTCCGTCTGTGGATCTTGCAGAGCCATGCCCCGTCTTTTGTGCAAGCGAGTTCTTTTGGTGAATCTAGTTATGGTCAAAACAGGTTCTTGAAAGGGAGAGGTCCGTATGAAATTCCAATCAACGCGCCAGCAACAGACAGCTTTAAGTTTGACTGTTTACAACGATGGATTCGCCTTAGTCAAAGAGACACGAATGATTCCAGGAAACCATGAATTGGAGGAAGTTCAGTTTATGGACATCGCTTCACGGATTGAGACGGATTCCGTCTTGGTTGATGGGCTTCACGTACTCGAACAAAGTTATGATTGCGATTTGATCAGTAAGGAAAAACTCCTGGAGAAATACATTGATGAAGTGTTGACTGTCAGGAATGCGGAATTAGGGGAAGAGATGCAAATCCGGCTTCTCAGTGTGGCAGGCAGTATTATTGGGAAACGGGTCGATACAGAGGAAATCGTAATTGATCCTGTTGGCCAATTGATTCTTCCGGCGCTGCCGGAGGGGTTATTGACAAAACCGACTCTGGTTTGGAAAATAGCGCCTATTGAAACAGACACAGAAGCGAGGATTTCTTATTTGACTCAAGGCTTGGAATGGCGAGCAAATTATGTGGCGGAAATCCGTGATTCTAAGCTGGTTTTTTCAGGCTGGATTCAACTTTCCAACAATAGCGGGATGGATTTTTTCGATAGCCGGCTAAAATTGGCTTCCGGAAAGGTGAACCGATTTGCAGATGCCTATCCACTGAATGAGTCAATCAGGCTGTTTGCCAAAGCAGAGGAACCTGATTCGGCATTTGAAGAACATGGCTTTGCCGATTATCATGCTTACAGCATGGAACGGGCAATAACCATCATGAGGGAACAGACCAAACAAATCAGTTTCCTGAAAGTGGGGAATGCAGCATTTCGCAAGCTTTACAAAGTGGAAACTGGAAGCAAACAAGTAAAAGTCATTCTTGAATTTGATAATACGGAAGCCAATAACTTGGGCATGCCCTTGCCTAAGGGATTGCTCAAAGTATATGAACAAGACCAGGACGGTGAAATGGAGTTTATCGGAGAAAATGCGATTAACCATGTGGCAGACGAACAGAAACTATCCTTGGTGATTGGAGATGCGTTCGATCTCATCAGTAAAAACTGGGAGAAAAAGCGCGACAGACGTGGACATTTTGACTATGTCACGCATGTTTATAAAATAAAGAACCAAAAGGCGGAGAATGTTCGGATCGATGTCAGCCATCGAATACCTGAGCGGATTTGGCAGATGGAATCATCTACACATGATTACGAAGTAAAGCAGTCAAATGAACTTGAATTCCGAGTCCGCATCCCTTCGGGGAAAACTGCCGAAGTGGAATTCACATATAAAGTGGATCGGACCGATGAGCGTCTTAAGCAAAGTCACGAAAAGTGAGAAGCATCCTCTTATTGGGAGCTGATAAAATGAATTTCCTTTTAATGGTGATGTTTTAGCTCGGGTTTGATAAAATTATTTTAAGCATCATCATTTTATGGACAAAGGGGAATTGGTAAGATGTTTAAAAAAATGGCTTCTGAAGCACTTGGATTATCGGATATTGGGAAAATAATTGACCCGCAGGATTTTGACAAAACGGATTCTGATGATTATGTCATGACTGAAGATGGAGAAAAAATCTATTTTCTGATCAAAACAAAAGCGGATGAATATTGCTTCACCAATTTGGCCATCATCCATGTCGATGGAGAAAGTGCCATGTCTTCAAAACGTACGTTGAGACGCTATCCATATTCTCAATACAACATTTCGAATGTTGTTCTTGAAACTGCAGGCAAGATCGATTTAGATGTTGAACTTGCGTTTACTGTAGGGTCGATTCCTTTTAAGATTGATGTCCAAAAACAGCAGGCGGAGCGTTTGACAGACCTGTATAAATCGCTTTTAAGAATTGCTGAACATACGCATGAAAATGCAATCATCATCGATATGGCCAATGACAGCCTGGAAAAAGCGGTGACGGTTCTGCAGAATTCAAGAACGGGTGATGTGGCATTAAGCGATCAGTATTCGAAGCTGACCGATTTTGGTTTTACCTGGATGACATCTGTCCGCAACCAATACCATGTCAAAGACTTTGGCGATGTATTTGAAAAGTACATCAACAATTGAAATGAAAAAGATGGATGCCGAATGGGTGCCATCTTTTTTTTAGTATGGTCCTGCAACAATGAAACTGAAAAATACGGACAGGAAATTAGAGTGACAGTCTAGAGAGCTGCCTGACAATGAAGGAGGAAGCCAATGTATAAAACGATATTGACGCCAAGGGTTTCAGAGACGGATGGTGTGGGCCATATCAACAATACAACCTTGCCGATATGGTTTGAAGCAGCCAGAAATCCCTTATTCGATTTGTTCACACCCGACCACGATTTTGCGAAGTGGAAAATGGTCATTGTGAAGACAGTCTTGGAATTCACGGGGCAAATCTATTTTGGCAAAGACGTGGCAGTGAATGTATGGGTCAAGAAAATCGGCAACAGCAGCCTGGAATTATACGAAGAGCTTTACCAGGAAGGAAATCTTTGCGCACGGAACACGGCCATTTATGTGAATTATGATTTGGACAGCCAGAAATCTGAGAAGATTCCAGAAGCGATCCGCCAGGAATTGGCTAAACACCTTTGGAAAGAAAAAGATAAATAATTTTTTGTCTGAATAAACGGAATACTTATTTAACGGAAGCATCTCTTGAAAAGTGGAAACAGCGTGCTATAATAAGACCATTCAAATACGATTCACTCATATAATCGCGGGGATATGGCCCGCAAGTTTCTACCGGTTTGCCGTAAACGAACTGACTATGAGAAGCAACGAAGCACAGGAAATGCGTCTTTTTGGCGTTTATTTCTTTTTGTTTCCTTTCGAATTTAAGCTCGAAGGACATTGCTCCACTCATGGTTATGGATGGATGCACGTTCTGAGGGCTTTTTTTCTTGCCTTCAGCCGTGACAGAAGAGGAGCTGACAGCATGAAGAAATTACAGGATAAAATCATATCGGACGGCAAAGTCTTGTCGGAATCGGTATTAAAAGTAGATTCATTTTTAAATCACCAAATTGACCCGCCGTTGATGCAGGCAATTGGAGAAGAATTCGCTTCACGCTTTAAAGAAGACGGCATTACAAAAATCCTGACGCTGGAATCTTCAGGGATTGCTCCAGCGATGATGACTGGACTGGTCTTAGGCGTACCGGCGGTATTTGCCAGAAAACGCAAGTCATTGACATTGGTTGACCACATGTACACTGCAAGTGTCCATTCATTTACGAAAAATGAAACCAATGATATTTCCGTATCAAAAGACTTTTTGAAAAAAGAGGATGTTGTGCTGGTCATGGACGATTTCCTGGCCAACGGACAAGCAGCACTGGGCTTATTGGACATTGTTGAACAAGCAGGGGCTAAACTGGCGGGTATTGGCATCGTCATCGAGAAAGGTTTCCAGCCAGGCGGCAAGTTGCTGCGTGAACGCGGCATCCGTATTGAAACCTTAGCGAATATTTCATCATTGGAAAATGGCAGCGTGTCCTTTTATGAGGAGGCGAAAGTTCAATGAAGAAAGCTTTAGGAGAAACAGCTTTAGGATTCCAGCATGTATTGGCTATGTATGCAGGAGCGGTGTTGGTTCCATTAATTGTGGGAGAAGCACTTGGCCTGACGCCAGAGCAATTAACATACCTCGTCGCAATTGATATTCTTCTTTGTGGAGTGGCGACAATTTTGCAGATTGTCAGCAACCGGTTCTTCGGTATCGGGCTTCCTGTAGTGCTGGGCTGTACATTTACTGCAGTTGGACCGATGATTGCAATCGGTGGCCAATATGGGATTTCTGCCATTTATGGGGCGATTCTCGTTTCCGGAGTGTTTGTTGTATTGATCAGCGGGTTTTTCGGGAGCCTCGTGCGTTTCTTTCCGCCAGTTGTTACAGGAACCGTCGTTACGATCATTGGAATTACGCTTATCCCAGTAGCCATCAACAATATGGGTGGAGGGCAGGGAGCGAGTGACTTTGGTTCTCTTGCCAACATCGGCCTATCTTTCGGAACCTTATTGTTCATTGTCATCATGTACCGTTTTTCTACAGGTTTCCTCAGAGCAATCTCTATTCTGTTGGGGCTAATTGTCGGCACTGTGGCTGCTGCTTTTCTTGGAAAAGTGGATGTTTCTCCTATCGCTGATGCTTCGTATTTTCACATGGTTGAGCCCTTTTATTTCGGAATGCCGACATTTGAATGGCCAGCCATCCTGACGATGATTCTGGTGGCCATGGTGTCATTGGTAGAATCGACCGGCGTTTACTTTGCACTTGGTGATATTACGAAAAAGAAACTCAAAGAAAAGGATTTGGCAAAAGGATACCGTGCAGAAGGGTTGGCCATTGTGCTTGGAGGGATATTCAACTCCTTCCCGTACACAGCATTTTCACAAAATGTGGGGCTGATTCAGATGTCGGGCGTCAAATCACGGAAAATCATTCTGATTACGGGAATCATGCTGATCACACTTGGGTTTGTTCCAAAAATCGCAGCGGTCACGACAATCATCCCGCCGTCTGTTCTTGGTGGCGCCATGATTGCGATGTTCGGCATGGTTATCGCGCAAGGCATTAAAATGCTCAGCACCATTATCACGGATTCACAAGAAAACTCCATGATCATTGCCTGCTCTGTCGGAATCGGACTTGGAGTTACAGTAGTTCCTGAATTGTTTGTCCAGTTGCCTTCAAGCGTTCAGATTTTGACAAGCAATGGTATCGTAGCAGGCAGTGTTACAGCTATTGTTTTGAACATCCTGTTCAATATGCTTCCTTCCAAAAAGCGACAGCATGCAACTGCTCCTGCGGTAAAAGAAAGCGCAATGAATCAAGGATGAAAATAAAAATGAGCAAACCGCTTAATTGCGGTTTGCTCATTTTTTATTTGCTGTGCACGAAAAGAAATTGAAGGGTTTTTTTAAATGTGTCTTGTGCATCTTCTGTATTTAAATCGTACTGATATTCGTGCTTCAGGTTTTTCTCGGTTCCTTCAAAAAAAACTGAGCTGAATTGAACTTGATTGTTTTTCAAAACCTCCACCAGTTCAATGGACTGGGAAACGAATGGGTCTGCATCGCCGACTGTTATGAAAACCGGTGGATATTCAGGACTGACATGCTGGACCGTGGAAAGTTCATCGATTTTTGGGAAAGATTCAAAAGGTTCAGCCCCTGTATAAGCTGACAAAAAATAATCGATATTTGGAAAAGCAGTGGCTCGTACAGTGTCTAAATTGTATAGGCCACACAATAGCAATGCTCCTTGCAGTTGGCTATTGGCAATGGCTGGTTGGATGGCCATGGTTTCAGCTAACTCAACATTTGATACCAGCGCTGCCACCTGGCTGGCAATCTGCGCCCCTGCAGAATCGCCTCCTACAAAGACCCTTTCCATGTCGCCGCCATATTCAGCAGCGTGAAGCTGCAAATAAGCAAGAGCCTGGTTGGCCTGCAGCACCGGGCCTGGATAAAGGGCTTCTGGTGCTAATGCATAATCGATATTCGCCACTACATAACCGGCATCTGCTAATGCCAGCGCATAATCCTGGCGGCTGTCTTTGGATCCGCCGACATACCCGCCACCGTGAATCCATAAAATGACCGGCATGGATACAGTGGCATTTTTAGGACGATAGATATCTAGAAAACTGTTAGCCGAATCACTGTACGACAAGTTTTTGATGATCTTGACCCGCTCAGTAATTTCATTGATGTCAGGTGGAGGGCTAAAAACAGCAGAACCCGAAAGTTGAAGGGAAGCTGAAGCATCGGAAGAAGCATTAATTTCCTCAAAAATGATGACGGCAAAGATAAGCGCGACCAGAGAGGCAGAAGCGATCCAATTTTTTTGAGTCCAAGTTTTGGCTTTAGCTCTCACACGATTCATCCTTTAAAGTGAATTTTCATTGATGGTGTTAAGGTGATAATCGATCCGTTAAGAATAAATTTGGTGTTCTATTGCCTGCTATATTGTCCAGCGTCTTTATATAATAGCTATGCTAACACGAATAAAGACAGGGACCAAAGAATTAAGTTCACTAAAAAGAAATATATTTGTAATGGTTAAAAGACGGGTATGTAATACAAAAAGGGTATTCAATCGGGTAAGGCTTTTTTAGGCTTTCGAAAGGAGTGAGCGGATGTTTGGATTAGCCGATTTAATATCGTTGATCATTTCTGCATTTATTATTTTACCGGTTGTTGTTTTTTTGAGAGAATCGGGTTATTTAGTGATGAGTTTGATATTGGGAGTAAAGAACCCAAGAATGACGATTGGTTCAGGACCGCGGATCGTTAAGATTGGGATGTTTGATATCCGGAGATACTACCATTTATATAGTTGGTTTTCTTACGACTCACTGAAAAGACAAGGAAAGTTTGCCTATGTATCGTTGTATGCAGGCCCAATCTTAGTGAATATGATTGTAGCCTTAATCATAAATGCCCTGTTGGCAAATGGCATAATTGAAGAGTATGCGACGTTTTGGGACCGCTTTGTCTTTTACGCCTTTTATTATGTAGTATTTGATATTGTGCCGATGAAAACTGCAAACGGTATGCCGAATAACGGGCTGATTATTTATGAAATGTTCCGATACGGCAGGAGAACCGACTTTAATAACGAGCCATTCCTACCGTCTACTTCTGAAGTAGAAGAAGAGTACCAAGAGGATATGGAAAAAATAGAAGAAGTTAAAGAGCAGCAAAAAGAACAAATTGAAGAAGAACAGAAAAAGTCGAATATTTCTTCGGCTGAAGAAAAACAGATCAAAGCAGAAATTGAAGAAGACAAAAGAGAAACTCAGGAATATTTGGAGAAAGTTAAAGATAATAAGCAAAAAGATCTGGAGAAGCATGAAGACAATCTGCCGAAGTAATTTTGCTGTGTCTTGTCGCTCTACGAAATCAGAAGAGATATCTTTAGTTCGAGATAATGAAGTGATAAGATAAGTACGTAGATATAAAGTAAGACGAAGGAGTGCAGCAGAATGTCGAAACAATCAATGGGAATTCACCATATTACAGCAATTGTTGGAGATCCACAGGAAAACGTAGATTTTTATGCAGGAGTATTGGGGTTGCGGCTGGTAAAGAAAACAGTAAACTTTGACGATCCAGACACCTATCATTTGTACTTTGGAGACGAAACAGCGAAACCCGGCACCATCATCACCTTCTTTCCGTGGGGAAATGCCTATAAAGGGAAAATCGGTGATGGCCAAGTAGGCGTAACAAGCTATGCGGTTCCATCTGGCGCTTTAGTGTTTTGGCAAAAGAGACTGGAAAAATTTAAAGTTCCGTTTTTAATAGAAACCCGTTTTGGCGAACAGTATATAAGTTTTGATGATCCACATGGCCTGCATCTGGAGCTGGTTGAACGGCAGGATGGAGAATCGAACACGTGGGAAATCGGCGAAATGACGAAAGATGTGGCCATTAAAGGCTTTGGCGGAGCCACACTGTATACAGCCAATACAGAGAAAACGGCTGAATTGCTGGAGACGGTCATGGGCCTTGAAAAAATCGGTGAAGAAGATGATTTGATGCGCTTCCGTGCGGCAAGTGACCTTGGCAACCTGATTGATGTAAAATTGTCCCGAGTCGGTACAGGGCAGATGGGTGTTGGGACAGTTCACCATATTGCATGGCGGGCACAGGATGATGCAGACCAATTGGATTGGAAAGAGCAAGTGGAAGCCTATGGACTTGGCGTAACTCCGGTCCAGGACCGAAATTATTTTAATGCCATTTATTTCCGCGAATACGGAGATCTTCTATTTGAAATCGCCACCGATCCACCAGGATTCGCGATTGATGAATCACCTGAAGCACTCGGCGAAGCTTTAATGCTGCCAGAGCAATACGAAAGCCAAAGAAAAAATCTTCAGCGGAACCTGCCGCCAATTCAAGTAAGAAATGTGGATTGAAGAAACATAGAAGTGGCCAAAGAGAAAAGTAGCAAGTGGCCATCATATAGAAATAACAAAGAAGCACCTCCAGAAAACCTGGAGGTGCTTTCTGTTATTTGGATACGAAACTTTTCAATGCCAAGTTGATATTTTGAGGGCGTTCAGCCAGTCGTCTCATGTAATAAGCGTACCAGTCTTGGCCAAAAGGGACATAGGTAGTGAAAGAATAGCCTTCTTTTGCCAGATCTTTTTGCATTTCTGTCCGAAAGCCATAGAGCATCTGGAATTCAAAGCTGTTCAAAGGAATGTTCTTTTCTTTTACAAAAGCTTTAACTTCTTCGATAATGTGATGGTCATGCGTCGCAATGGATGTATATCCAGAAGATTGAAGGTGAATTTTAATCAGTTTCAAGTAGTTATCATCAATTTCTTCTTTGTCCTGCAAAGAGACTTCTTCGCTTTCCTTATAAGCCCCTTTTACGAGGCGGAGACGGACATTCTGAAGGTTTTCAATGTCTTTTTCAGATCGGTATAAATAAGCTTGGATGACGGTTCCGACATTGTCATATTCTTTAAGCAAGGCTTCAAGAATATCAAGTGTTTGCTGGAGATGGGCGTAATCTTCCATATCCAAGTTGATGAAAATATCATAGCGGGCAGCAGCTGCCACGATTTCCTGAATATTTTTCAAGCTAAAAGCGAAATCGACGTCGAGGCCGATTTGTGTTAATTTAACAGACATATGAGCGTTCACGCCGTAGACTTGAATGGCTTCCAACGTTTCCAGGATGGCCTCTTTAGCTTGAATCGCTTCCTCTTTGGTCCTTACGAATTCACCGAGATTATCGATAGTGGCACCGATTCCATTGGCATTTAGTTCCTTTACCGACTGCATCATACTGTTGATGTCAGTTCCCGCAACAACTTTGCCGGCACCCAATTTCAAGCCCCATTTTTTAGCACCGCTGTTTAACGCCTGATTTTTGGATAACGCAATGAAAAAGCTTCTTGTTACTCCCACTCCTAATTCCTCCAATACTGTTATAACACTATGTCGATAGGCCACACTCTTAGAACAGGGAAACGCTTTGCTCAATGAAATACAGTCGGTTTTCCGGAAGGAATTGCTGTATAATTCATTGTTATCTCAGAGCATATCACATATTTACTGAAAACAAAAAATATTGGGAAGGCGTAGGGTGCACCCTTTTGCACTTCCACCTTAAAATAAAAACAGGGTAAAAAAAGCCGGGAGGAGGATCTGAAGTGAATCAGTTTGCCGTTAAAGGATTTATATTTACAGTTTCTATCTACACTTTATTGCATTTTATTACATACTTTTATGAAAATGCGGATTTAAGCCTGCTGCTTTCTGCTTTCGGCGTCTTGGTCTTATTGTCGGCATTGCTGCTATTGCCTTTCAAGAAAATTCAATTGCAATTATTTCTGATGTTGATGGCTTTGCTCGTATTGTATGCGACGAGCAATTCTTTTGGAGCCGATTTGATTCAGGCATTGCAGCAAATGAGGAGCCTGATCGGATTGCTGTTGATTGTACCGATGATCAGTTGGGTTCTGAAAGAAGAGCCGTATATAGAAGAAATTATGAGTTTCGCACATAATTTCCTGAACAAAAGCCAGAAATTCTATTTTGGGCTCATGGCGATGACACAAGTCATCTCCCATTTTCTTCTGTTTGGTTCAGTTCCGATGATGTATCGTTTTATCGATACCTTTTTGAAGGAACACAAAGACGAAGCCTGGGAAAATTTCAAAGGAACCGCAATCCTGCGAGGCTTTGGGCTTTCGACCTTATGGGTCATCAGCATTCCGAGCTTCATTTTTGCTGTGGAGGCGCTGGAAGCGACGCTATGGAAGTCGATGGCACTTGGATTCGTCTTTGCCTTGGCAGGTACTTTCTTGTCAGTCATTTTTTCGTATTACCAGGAAAAGAAATACGGAGTGGACTTTTCTTTGGTTCTGAAGCAGGAGATCGATAAGGCACTGAAGAATTCACGGAATCAAGGGAAGTGGAACAAGGATGTTGCGGAATTCGTTTTCCTTTTCGTTTCTTTGTTTGGCACCATTTTCCTTGTCCATGAACTAACCGGATTGGAATTTTTGTTGACTATTCCGTTGGTGATTCTGGGATGGACCTTATTTTATTTTCTATTTAAGAAAAAATCCTCTAATCTTGCGGTGGAAACCCGTTACTATTTTTCGGCGGGCATTGCTAAACAGGCTCAGCAATTCAGTATTTTAATCGCGGCCGGTTTACTGATTTATGCCTTAAATCAATCAGATATCGGTGATTATGTCATCAGCGGCATGAATTTATTGACAGACGTTGTTCCGGTACTGAATATCCTTTTCCTGGTCCCATTCATTGTCATTTTACTGGGTTTTATCGGGTTGGGGCCCTTGCCGGTTATTGTATTGGTGACGGGAGTTTTGGAAGCAATCCCCTTTCCATATCCGCCTGAACTGGTCGTGTTGGCCGTAACTTCCGGAAGCGTCATTTCTATCATCTTATCGCCCTTCGTTATGCCGGTGATTATTTTGAGCAGCATCAATGGATTGAGCGGAATTCAGAACGGCCTCCGATTCAATTTGAAGTTCGCAATAGCTTTTTATATTATGGTCCAATTGTTCATCCAGACGCTCATTCATTTATGAAGGATTTTGACAAGCTAATCAGAGTGGAAATTGAAAGCTCATAATCGATGGCGTATAATTGAAATAACTGAAAATTGAAATGAAAGAAGGGATAACGGAATGAGTGTCCAATAAAAAACCGCCATACAAGGATGGCGGTTTTGAGTTTCACTGTGGTTGAGGTGCATGGATTTCCCAGGACAACTTCAAAGCATCTGCTAAATAATCGGCAGCTTCTTCAGCTTTGAAATTGTCTACTTGGAATTTAGAGTGGTTTAACGAATAAATGGTTTGCCGCTCAAGAAACAGCGTTTCAATCTCTTCAAGAGAACGTTCTTTTAACAACGGCCGGTTGTCAATGAGAATGTGGACACGGTCTTTCCACGACTCCCAAGAAATGTCGAGAAATAGGACGATACAGTTGGCCATACAAATATCCTGAATTTCTTTTTGCAGAAACGCACCGCCGCCAACAGAAATGATATTCAATGGCTGCTGACTGTATTTCACAATCAATTCTTTTTCTTTGGCGCGAAATGCCTGCTCTCCGTAAACTTCGAATATTTGCGGAATCGGCATAGCGAATTCCTTTTCAATCTCTGCATCGATGTCTACAAAACTGCGATAAAGCTTTTGGGCAAGTAATTTTCCGACAGTTGTTTTTCCAACTCCCATAAAACCGATGCACACAATGCTTTTTTCACGGATGGATAAACCGAAATTTCTCATTGGCAACCCTCTTTCTCATGTTATGGACTGATCAGGTTTCATAGCTTACTTTACCTCATCTGCACCGGAAATTCACGGGAATTTGAAATTATGTAACTTTGGTTGAGGAGCTTCTTTTTTTATAGGAGCTTTTCTTCAGGATGTTCAGCAGCTGTATAATTTACTTTAGAAAGTCGAGGAGGAATTTGATGGCAACCAGCTACCTGCTGACAGGATCGTATTCATCAGAACAAGAACCCGGCATTAAACTATGGGAATTCGAAGACGGTACCGGCGAAATGATAGAATTGGTGGGCGTACCGGGTATTGAACGACCTTCTTTTATCGCTGTCCATCCCAACGGCACAAGCTTTGTTGCAACAAGTGAAGTGGGGGATGGCGAGTTGGTGAGCTACTGGATCCATTCAGTTTCAAGAAAAATAATGGAAATCAACCGACAATCTTCCAATGGAGACCATCCGGCGCATGTCACCATCGATGAAACCGGAAGATGGCTATTGTCCGTTACATACTCAGGCGCTACTGTAAATGTTCATCCGCTCCACTCCGATGGAGCAATCGGGGAGCTGGCGCATTCGGTAAAGCATGAAGGTTCTGGCCCGAATAGGGAACGCCAGGATGCAGCCCATCCGCATTCCGTCATACAGATGCCTGGGAAAAATTTATTTTTGGTATCCGATTTAGGGACGGACACCATCTCTACTTATAAAATGGATTCCAGTAATGGGAAGTTAACGTTTCAATACAAGGTCCAGACAGAACCGGGTGCCGGTCCCCGCCATTTATGCTTCCACCCTACAAAGCCGCTGGTCTATTCATTGAATGAAATAAATTCCACCCTTATGGTCTATCGAATCAGTCAGGAAGGGCAATTGGAATTTTTGCAACTGCTGCCGTTATTGCCTGACAGCTACAAAGAGCCGAATACCAGCGCAGAAGTTGCTGTTTCCAGTGATGGCCGTTTTGTCTATGCATCGAATCGAGGCCACGACAGCATAGCTTCATTTGCCATTCAAGACAACGGAACTCTGGAGAACTTGGGGTTAACCGGATCGGGAGGTGAAGGACCGAGGCACTTCGCTGTCATTCCCGGCAACAACTGGATGGTGGTGGCCAATGAAAACTCCCATACCCTTGCAGCTTTGAAAATGGGACATTCAGGCGCACCGTGTACAGTTGAACAAATTGTCCAAACCACTGCTCCAGTGTGTGTCAAAGTGATCAAGTAAAAGAAGAACAGACAGAGAAAATTCTCTGTCTGTTTTTTTCTTACCAATCTTTCGATTCTTTTTCCATGACGCCCAATTCTTTCATCAAGCGTATAAATCCACTGTCCCGATTGCCTTCGAAAGCTTCTTCTGTGCAGGAAGAATGCGGTGGATACTCCAGCTCCTGAGCTTCTGCGAGCGTCGATTCTTCCAGAAAGTTGGTGGCATCAGCCTCTTCAAAGCAGGAAGGGGCAATGTAGGTACGGAACGAATGCTCCAGGATGACGCGGGTTTCAGGTGCCGGAACGTTTTCTCTTGGCATGAAAAAGAGCAACAGCAAAACAGCAGCGGCAAGGAGCAGCACGACTATCCAGATTTTTCTTCGCTTCATTTTTTATTCCTCCGTCAACAGGATTTCCGCATCCGACAAAATTTCTTCAACTGGCGGATTCAATCCATCATAAGATTTCATGATGACGCCCTCCTGATTCACCAAGTAGAAGTATGTGCCATGAATGACTTGGTCATCATTTTCAGGTTTCCGGGCCAAAGTCTGGAAATTATCCATAGCAAATTCATCGATTTCCTGCGGGCTGTAGCCTGTCAACAAGTTCCAACTGGATAAGTCGGCCCCGTAATTCTCAGCATAAGATTTTAAAGTTTCCGGTTGGTCGAACGTTGGATCCACACTGAATGAAACAATCTGTACATCCAACCCTTCAGCTTCCAATTGTCCCTGCAAGTCAGTCATATTCGCCATCATCGGGAGACAGACGGTGGTGCAGTTGGTGAAAACAAAATCAGCAAGCCAGACTTCGCCTTTCAGGTCGGCCAATCCAAATTCTTCGTTATTGTGATTAGTAAACGTAAAATCTTCTATTTCCCATTCAAGGGGGTCTTCAATCCCCTGGTTGCATGCAGCTAAAAATAGGGTAAGCAGCAAAGCGAGTAAAAGTCCTCTATATTTTGGCACAAATCTTAGCCTCTCTTTCAATAAACAGATATCCTCCTAAGCCTAGTGGATATTCTTTCTTCAAACAAGGGTATAAGGGAAAAGAAATGTGTAAACATTTCGAACAGAAGGGACGAAAGCTATTTCAATTTAACGAAATATTTGAATAATTATCATTCTTAACAAGGGATTTACATGGCTTATGTAGAATTAAAAGAGACGCGGAACTGTAAAAATTTTGGAGGTGTGAAGATGAATGAGCTGCAAAGTCTGCTTACGCAGGAAAAGCTGGAAGCTTTCCATGCTGGTCTCATGCAAGATGCCTACCTGTACTTTGGGGCAAATGCCAATGGAGAGGGGACACGGTTCGTTCTTTGGGTCCCGGATGTTTCCCATGTGGCGGTAGCCTGTACAAATCCTGAAAATATGGAGGAAGCAGTTTATCAAATGGAACAGCATCCCCAGGATGCGACAGTTTGGCAAGTACACATTCCCTATAAAATGATCGGTTATTCATATGAATATATTATTGAAATGCCAAATGGAGAGCTGATGCGAAAATCTGACCCTTATGCTCAGGCCAGCGAACTGAGACCCAATACTAAATCAGTAATCGCTCCGGTATCCAAGCACAGCTGGTCAAAAACGGTTTTACAACAAAAAAAAATCCAAAATAAAGATCACCGTGAAAAACCAATGGCCATTTATGAATTACATATCGGAACCTGGAAGCGTACTTCACAAGGCGGGTTTCTGAATTACCGGGAATTGGCTTCGGAACTGATTCCGTATATTTTAGAAATGGGCTTCACCCATATAGAAATTCTGCCGATAACAGAGCATCCCTTGGACGAATCCTGGGGGTATCAGACAACCGGTTATTTTGCGCCAACCAGCCGATATGGAACTGCAGATGATTTGAAATACTTTATCGCCAAATGCGCTGAAAATAAAATCGGACTCATCTTGGATTGGATACCCGGACATTTTTGTGTCGATGAGCATGCACTTGCTCTTTTCAACGGAGGTCCTTTATACGAAGAAGAACGGTTGGAACGGCGCGCCAATCCGGACTGGGGGACATTGAATTTCGATGTCCAAAAAGGAGAAGTCGTCAGTTTTCTGCTATCAAGCGCCCATTACTGGATGAATGAATTTAAATTTGATGGATTCCGAATGGATGCACTGGTTTGTCTGCTGTTTATCCCGAACAGGGAAGAACGGCCCCATAATCTCGAAGGGACTGATTTTCTCCGGAAACTGACGAATAGTTTAAAGGAATTCTATCCGGAAGCGCTGTTGATTGCAGAAGATGCCTGGCATTACCCAAAAGTGACGCATGATGTCTCAGAAGGCGGCGTCGGCTTTCATTATAAATGGAATTTCGGCTGGATGCGCGACACATTGGATTACATGGAAACGCAGCCTTCCAAACGTTCCGAAGTCCATCAAAAGATGAATTTTTCCTTGGTGTATCAATACGAAGAACGTTATCTTTTGGCACTTTCCCATGATGAGGTGGTGAATGGCCAAGGCTCTTTATTGAACAAACTTCCCGGGACGCTGGATGAACGTTTTCTGCAGTTGCGGCTGCTGCTCGGTTTTTGGATTGCCCATCCGGGAAAGAAATTGCTGTTCATGGGCCAGGAATTCGGCCACTTCGAGGAATGGGAATTTAAGCCTGAATTGGATTGGCCATCACTTGAAACCGAAGAGCATAGAAAAATGGCGGAGTTTACGAAAGATCTTCTGGCTTTCTATAAAACCGAAAAAGCATTTTTTGAATTGGATGATCATCCGGATGGCTTCACTTGGATAGATGCAGATAATCATGAACAAAGCGTAGCTGCTTTTATTCGCAGAGGATATCTGCCACAGGATGAGTGCATTGTTGTCTGTAACTTCTCGGACCGCCATTACGAAAAATTTAAATTAGGGGTTCCGGAAAGTGCACAATACGAAGAGATTTTCTCAAGCGGATATGAGTATCAAAAAACAGCAATTAAAGCGGCGGATATCCCATATGATGATTTGCCGTATTCAGTGGAAATGGATTTGCCTGCATTCACCATGACTGTATGGAAACAAAAAAAGATGGGAGTGGAGCAAGATGAACGATAAAGTAATCGCAATGCTGTTGGCCGGTGGACAAGGAAGCCGGTTAAAGTCCTTAACTTATACGATAGCCAAGCCCGCGCTTCCGTTTGGCGGAAAATATCGGATCATCGATTTTCCATTATCCAATTGCACGAATTCGGGAATTGAGACGGTTGGCGTGTTAACGCAATACCAACCACACGTGCTGCATCAATATATCGGCTTGGGAACACCCTGGGACTTGGACCGTCGGAGCGGCGGAGTAACCATGCTTCCGCCTTATGCAGAAATCGATGGCATTAAATGGTACGCAGGAACAGCAAGTGCCATTTACCAGAACATCAGTTTTTTGAAGTCCTGTGACCCGGCATATGTGTTGATTTTGTCAGGGGACCATATTTACAAAATGGACTACGAGGCTTTGATTGACTACCACAAAGAGCATCAGGCGGATGTCACCATTTCCGTGTTGGAAGTCCCTTGGGAAGAAGCCAGCCGTTTTGGAGTCGTCAACGTTGATGATGGAATGAATATTGAGGAATTTGATGAAAAACCGGAAAATCCGAAAAGCAATTTGGCTTCGATGGGGGTCTACGTCTTTAATTGGAACGTCCTGGAGGAATATTTGAAAATGGATAATGCAGATGAAGAATCGAGCCATGACTTCGGCAAAGATATCTTGCCAGCTATGCTCGATAAAAAGCAAAAGATGGTGGCTTATCCTTTTAAAGGTTATTGGAAAGATGTGGGGACGGTTGAAAGCCTTTGGGAAGCGAACATGGACTTGCTCGATTTGAATGCAGGATTGAATCTTCATGACCCGGGCTGGCGTATTTATTCTTCGAATCCGCAGCTGCCTCCACAAGTCATCAATGAAACAGGCAATGTCCAAGAATCCATGGTAAATGAAGGGTGCGTCATTTCCGGGGAAGTGTTCAAGTCCGTCATCTTTCAGAATGTGACAATTGAAGAAGGAGCCTCCGTATCGGAAAGTGTGGTCATGAGCGGGGCTACAATTCGTAAAGATGCAAAACTTAGCCGGGTCATTGTACCGCCGAAGTTAGATGTGCCGGAAGGGTTCGAACTTCCCCAGCAAAAAGAAGGAGAAGTGGTCTTACTGACACAAGAACAGCTGGATGAATGGAAGGAGCGTGTCGGAAAATGAAGTTATTGGCTGTAATTGATACATCTGTAAAAAAAGAGGGTCTGCAGGATTTAACAATACACCGGGCCGTTTCATCCATTCCTTTTGCCGGACGTTACCGGTTAATTGACTTTCCTTTATCAAATCTTGTCAATTCAGGGGTCACTACAGTTGGCGTCTTTCCATCCTATCCGTTTGCTTCTTTGTTGGATCATATTGGTGTGGGTAAGAGCTGGGATTTGGATAGAAGAAAAAACGGACTATTTTTCCTGCCGATTACTCAGCGGGATGGAGGGTTATCCACTGTTGGAGCTTTTGCGGGCCTGGAAGAGCATATGCAGTTTTTCACAAAAAGTATTCAGCCCCATGTGATCGTCAGTAATGGTTTTGTCATCAATCAACTGGACGTTAAAGATATGCTGGACAACCACATCCAATCGGGTGCAGATATTACGGAAGCTGTGATTGATGGGGTTTCGTTAAAAAAATATATTTTATCCAAAGATCTGTTGGTTGAATTAATCCAGACCCACCGCGAAAAAAGCGTCGTGAGTGTGGAAGATGTGGTGAATTTGAAGAAGAGCCCCTATACATTCAATCAATATGAATACGAAGGGTATTATGCCATTATTGATTCCGTCCAAAGTTATTTCCAGGCATCGTTGGCATTGCTGGATGAAGAAAACAGAAAGCAGCTGTTTCTTCCAGACCGTCCGATCTATACCAAGGTCAAGGATGAGCCTCCAACACGGTATATTGCGGGATCCAAAGTTAAGCGGGCGCTGATTGCGAACGGAAGCACCATTATGGGTGAAGTGGCGGACAGCATCATCAGCCGTGGCGTATACATCAAGAAAAACGCACGTTTAGAAAAATGCATCATCATGCAGAAATGCGTGATTGAAGAAAATTGTAATCTGTCTTATGTTATTGCGGATAAAGATGTCTATATCGGTGAAGGGGTTGTGCTGCATGGAACCGCTGAGCAGCCAATTGTTTTGCGCAAAGGGGAGACGGTCACCAAGGAGGATTTACGATGAAAATCATTATGGCAGCAGCAGAATGCGCACCTTTCGCAAAAGCCGGTGGATTAGCGGATGTGATGGGGGCATTGCCGAAAGAACTCAGCAGATTAGGCCATGAAATCATGGTCGTCGTTCCCAAATACAGTTTGATTGCCGAAGAATACACCGCGGAATTCGTTTTGAAAGAATCGGTTGAATTCAGTTTCAAGGGGCAGCAAAAGACTTTTGGCGTTTTTCAATATGATCAGGCCGGAGTGGAATTTCTGTTCGTGGAAAATGATAGCTACTTCAAAAGAGATCAGATTTATGGGCAGCCAGACGATGCCGAGCGCTATGCTTTTTTCAACCGGGCCGTACTGGAAATCGTTCAGCGCGAACAGCAGCCGCCGGATGTGGTTCATGTCCATGACTGGCATACCGCTGTCATTCCATTTTTGCTGAAGGAAGATCCACGGTACGCGTCCGTCCAAGCAGCAAAGACTGTTTTGACAATCCATAATCTGCAATTTCAAGGGAAGTTCTCCAAACAGACATTCCTGGAGAACTTTGAGATGGAGGAGCATTATTATGACGAAGGGATTGTGTCTTGGAAAGGTAATTTTAATGCCTTGAAAACGGGCATTTCCTATGTAGACAAAGTGACGACAGTCAGCCCTACTTACCGAAATGAAATCTTGACGGAATTTTACGGCGAGAAGCTCCATACTTTGTTGCAGGAAAAAGAGCAGGACTTGATCGGTATATTGAATGGCATCGATACCGAGGTCTACAACCCTGCAACGGATCTGGCCATTGAACGGGAGTTTGACGTCATGAACTTGGAAGAGAAGCAAGTCAACAAACGGGCAGTACAATTGAAGGCGGGCCTTCCGGAACGTGGAGATGTACCTTTGTTGACCATGATCTCCAGGTTGGCAGGGCAGAAGGGAATTGATGTTCTGCAAGAGGTTCTTCCTGCTTTATTAGAGGAACAAGAAGTTCAATTTGTATTGCTGGGTTCAGGTGAAGAGAAGTATGAACAGTTTTTCAAAGGACTGATGGCTGATTTTCCCACTAAAGTTTATGTCCATGTCGGTTTTGATGAAGCGTTCGCCCATTTGTTGTATGCCGGGGCCGACATCTTTTTGATGCCTTCTCATTTTGAACCTTGTGGCTTGAGCCAGTTGATATCGATGCGTTATGGAACTGTCCCTGTGGCCAACAAAACCGGGGGATTGAAAGATACTGTTATTGAATACGATGAAAGCTTGAAGAGCGGCAATGGGTTTTTAAGCGACTTTCAACAGGATGAGCCCTATGATGTAGCCTTGAACCGCTGCCTATCTTTTTATCAGCAGCCAGAGCATTGGGAAGCCATCAAAAAAAACGGGATGGAAGGCGATTATTCCTGGTCGCGATCTGCGGCGGAATACGCTAAACTTTACGAAAGGCTAATCTAAAGGGGCGTGCCAATTATGTTTTCTTCCAAAGAAGAGTTTAAACAAAGCTTTGTCACTCGCATGGAACACAAGGGACTGGAAAAGACTTCGGAACTGGCCTACGAAACACTTTGGGAAATGATGCAGGAATGGATACAGGAACGGTGGAACCGGACTAGCCAATTGTACAAAGAGAATGGCGAAAAGCAGTTGTATTATTTCTCTATTGAATTTCTGATCGGACGAGTCTTAGGGCAAAACCTCATTAATGCAAATCATTACAATCTGGTCAAAGAAGGGTTGGAGGAACTCGGTTTTCAACTGTCCGAATTGGAAGAACTTGAGACGGAACCTGGACTTGGAAATGGCGGGTTGGGAAGGCTGGCTGCCTGCTTCATGGATTCCTTGGCTTCACTTGAACTGCCGGGACATGGGTATGGACTGCGCTATAAAGGCGGTTTATTTACCCAGCACTTTGTTGATGGCTACCAAACTGAGCAGCCCACTCAGTGGATACAGGAAGAAAACAACGTCGACGTTCGGCGCGAGGAATTGGCAGTGGACATCCCTTATTATGGAGATCCCCAATTAATCATGGGACTGGATGGCTTAAAAGTGAAAGTGGAGAATGCGGAATGGGTCAAGGCCGTGCCTTATGACCTTCCTGTAGTCGGGGCAAATGGAGGCACTGTCAATACACTTCGTCTATGGCAGGCGGAAGTGTCTGATCGGCCATTTCCTGGGAATAAAGATTACGCAGTCTATCAAAGCGAAACGGCTAAAATCACTGACCGGCTGTATCCCGATGATTCTTTGGATGCCGGAAAGATTCTACGCCTCAAGCAGCAGTATTTTCTTTGCAGTGCATCGCTCCAAAACATTTTGAACAACCGCAATTTTGCTGTAGAGACACTTCCGGACAATGTCGCCATCCAAATCAATGATACCCATCCGGCACTGGCCATTCCGGAGTTGATGCGTCTTCTGGTTGACGAGCATGCCTTGAGTTGGGAAGAGGCCTGGGGTATTACGACACGCACTATTTCCTATACCAATCATACAATTCTGGAAGAAGCCATGGAGAAATGGGACAGCCGATTGATTCAATCTTTGCTGCCCCGAATTTACTCCATCATCGAAGAAATTGACCGGCGCTTCAAAGAAAGCTTAGAACAGCAGCCAATGGATGAAGAATCCCTCCATAAACTTTCCATCATCGAAAACGGAATCATTAAAATGGCAGTGATGGCGGTAGTGGGAAGCTATAAAGTGAATGGCGTGGCAAAATTGCATACGGAAATTTTGAAGAAGCGTGAAATGAAAGAGCTGAATGAGCAATTCCCCGACAAGTTCCATAACAAAACCAATGGCATTACACATCGCCGGTGGTTGCTCAAAGCGAACCGGGAATTGTCCGGATTGATTTCGGAGACGATTGGGACGCAATGGATCAAAGAGCCTGAGCGATTGAAAGAATTACATTATTTTGCTCAAAATCATTCTTTTCTTCAAGACTTCCAAGCAATCAAAAGCTTGAAAAAAGACCATTTGATCCATCATCTCCAACGCGATCAGAATGTCATTGTGGATCCGGATTCTATTTTTGATATTCACATCAAACGATTCCATGGCTATAAACGCCAATTGATGAATATTCTTCATATCCAGATGCTGTATGACCGGATCAAACGGGATTCAACTTATCGTCCCTATCCGCGCACCTTCTTTTTTGGAGGAAAAGCGGCGCCAAGTTATCATTTTGCAAAGCAAGTCATCAAGATGATCAATACAGTTGCTGCGAAAGTAAACAGTGATCCTTTGGTGAGGAAACACCTCCATATCGTTTTTGTTGAGAACTACAACGTCACGCAAGCGGAATACCTGATACCGGCAGCGGATGTCAGCGAACAAATATCGACAGCGTCTAAAGAAGCTTCGGGTACAGGGAATATGAAGCTCATGATGAACGGTGCCTTGACCATTGGTACCTTTGATGGCGCGAATGTCGAAATATTCGATCAGGTCGGCAAAGAAAATGCTTTTGTCTTCGGAATGCGTGCAGAACAGGTGATGGAATATGAAAAAGAACAATCCTACAATCCGAAAGACATCATAGAAGCCGATCCGGAAATAGCCCAATTGATGGAAGAGTTGGTTAAAGGGGAATGGACAGAAGGAAAAACGAATGTTGACTTTATTGTAGAGCAGCTGTTGGAAGACGGGGATCCGTATTTCGTATTAAAGGACATCCGCAGCTATTCCAAAGCGCATGAGCAATTATTGGAGGTTTATGCCCAACCGGAAAAATGGGCGGAAATGTGCGTCAAGAACATTGCGGCATCGGGTATTTTCTCGAGCGACCGCACCATCCAGCAGTATTCAGATGATGTTTGGCATTTAACGAAGATCCCTAGTGTGCATTAGAACATGAAAGGGTGGAACTATGGCTGATAAAGGGTTTGATAATACCGATTTAAAAGATTATAAAGCCAGTGGAGCGCTGGCTGGAAAAGTGGCGATTGTCACGGGGGCAAGCAGCGGCATCGGTCAGGCTGTGGCAATTGCTTATGCCAAAGAAGGCGCAAAAGTGGTCATCGGTTACCTTGGTGACGACGAAGGCGCTCAAAAAACAATCGAGTTGATTGAGGGCTATGGAGGAAAAGCCAAAGCGCTAAGTGGCGATTTAGGGAAGTCGGAGAATTGTGACCGGTTGGTCCAATTCACATTAGCGGAATTTGGCCAAGTGGATATTCTGGTCAATAATGCCGGGTATCAGTATCCTCAGACATCTCCGCTTGATATTACAGATGAACAAATGCTGAAGACTTTTGAAATCAAGGCGTTCGCGATGTTTTATCTGACACGGGCGGCTCTTCCTCATTTGAAGAAAGGTTCACGCATCATCAACACGGCTTCGATCAATGCTTATCGGGGACATTCGGATTTGATTGATTATGCAGGGGCCAATGGTGCGATGGTGGCGATGACACGCTCACTGGCTCGCCGGCTGGTACGCGAGGAAATTGCAGTGAATGGCATTGCCCCGGGACCGATTTGGACGCCATTGATCACCAAAACCTTTGGTGACTTAAACCCCGATGTCGGTGATGATTTTGGTGAGGACGTGCCGGCTGGACGGCCGGGACAGCCCTATGAGCTTGTGAAAGCCTATGTATTTCTGGCTGATCCCCAAAATTCCTATATGACAGGCCAATTTCTTCATATGAATGGCGGAGACTATATGTCCACATAAATCAAAAAAGCAGGCCAAGGGTGAATCCCTTGGCCTGCTTTCTCATTTCTGCTTGCATATGGTAAAATTCACTGGAGAAAGAGGAGTGAGTTTTTGAAAAAGATGATATGGTCTTTACTGGCAGTTGTTGTTTTGGTCTTGTTGGCAGCTTGCGTTGAGGTTTCTGAAAAACCAAAAGACGAACGCGACCCTGCAGAAGCGAATCAGGAAAGTGAACCGGCAAAAGTGGAAGAGTCTAAAGACATTGAAGATTCAGGTGAAAATAAGAAACCTGTGGGAGAAGAAACGGCTTTGGAGGGGTTGACCGTGCATTATATCGATGTTGGACAAGGGGATTCCACATTGTTGGAATTTGATGGGTTTTCAATGTTGATTGATGCAGGAAATTGGAATTCCAAAGAAGCTGTGGATTACTTGAAGCAACAGGAAATCAAAGACATTGATATCGTGGTCGGAACGCATCCCGATGCTGACCATATTGGCCAATTGGCTCAGGTGATTGGGGAGTTTGAGGTCGGGGAAGTATGGATGTCCGGCAACACAAGCAGTTCCAATACATTCCTTAACGTGCTGCAAGCCATTGAAGCTAGCGGATCGGATTATGTGGAACCGAGAAGCGGTGATGTATTTGATGTGGGTTCCATGCAAATTGAAGTGCTCTATCCAGATGAAATTACCGGCTCGGCGAATGAAGAATCGGTTTCCTTGAAAATGACTTACGGCGATGTCCGATTTGTTTTCACAGGAGATGCAGGAATCAAGCAAGAGCAGGAAATGATCGATAGCGGCATGGAACTTGATGCGGAAATCCTGCACCTGGGACATCACGGATCCAATACATCGACAAGTCCTGCCTTCTTGGAAGCGGTAACGCCTGAAGTGGCGATTTACAGTGCTGGTGAAGACAATTCCTACGGGCATCCGCACGCAGAGGTGATTGCGGCGGTGGAAAATGCTGGAGCTAAAGTTTATGGAACAGACGTCAATGGGACCATTCTTGTTAAAACAGATGGCAAGTCCTATAACGTGGAGATCCAACAGGAAGGCGTGCCGACTGAAGGCGAGAACCGCTGCATTGATTTGAATGTCGCATCTTCCGCAGAACTACAGGAAATTTCCGGAATCGGAAAAACTTATGCGCAGGCGATTATCGACCAGCGGCCTTTTGAGAGCGTCGAAGAACTGCTGGACATTAAAGGGATTGGCCAAGGAACGCTGAGTGCTATTCAAGAGCAGGGCTTGGCATGCGTAGGAGGGTGATGGAATGAAAGGGATTTTGGATCGAATTGAAGACGGCAGACATGCGGTCATTTTGGTTGAAGAAGAAGGGGTCGAACTGGTCTTGCCTGCCAATCGCCTTCCTGAAGGAAGCCAAGTCAATTCCTGGTTTACCATCGATGCGGAAAATGGACAATTAGCTGTCACGTTGGATGAAGAAGCATCCATCGCCAAGACTGGACAAGCTGAAGAACTGATGACAAGGCTCCGAACGAAGAAAAAAAGAAGCCGCTTCAAGCGGAATTAAAAAGAAGCCTGTAACCTGTATCAGGTTATGGGCTTCTTCTCATGTTTAGACCTGTTCAATCAATTCCAAATAGTAATCGGCTACTTGCCCAGGTTGGTAAAGGTCAGTGATGGATGTTGAATAATTGGAAATGGAAGCATCAAATTCCAATTCTTGTTCGGGGACACGAATCCGGAAATACATTTGATAGAGAAGTACGGCGACGTCATGGTATTCTTCGCTGGTCACTTTAAAGTCAAAGCTGATTTTTCTTTTTTGCTGCCTGGAATTGGCATCGTTGGCTGTCTCTTCTTTAAAATTGTATGCGTTGATCTTTCTATCATTGATCCAAACGGTAGTATCCATATTTTATTTCACCTCTGACTTTGATGGTTGCGTAAAACTTTTGATTGCTTGTGTGGCCAATTGGCCCTTGACCATATCCTCCATTGGCGGGTTGTAGAGCCCTGCACGGACGTTTAGGTAATGGCGGTGCATTGGATTGTCTTCTGAAAGAGCGCGGGACCCAACGATTTTCATGGCTTTGTCTACGATGGCCATCGCTGCCTGAGTAACGGCAATTTTTGTGACGTTCAAAGCTTCATCCATCTCACTTTTATTGCGGGCAAGACCATAACGTTCTGCCGTGCCGTATAAAAGATGGCGGGCAGTCGCTAGTTCCAGTTCCATTTCACCGATGGTTTGCTGAATGGCAGGTGTTTCTGCAATGGGTTTGCCGAGAGACGCAGGTATGTAATTGGCTGCGAATTCAACTGCGTAGGCTCTTGCTGCAGCGGCGATTCCAATATAGCAAGCTGGAATATGCAGCAGCCAACCCTTAGCAGGGGCAATGCCCGTGGGTTTCAAGATATAGGTTTTGGGAATCCGGACATCGTTGAGGACCAGTGTATGGCTTGCTGTGCCCCGCATCGCCAGCATGTCCCAGGTTTCATCAATCCATACTCCCTCGGAGTGGCGAGGAATGATGACAGTAATGACTTCGTCATTTTCTGCAGCAGCTGTCACGAAAATGTAATCGAGTGCAGGCGCCATGGAAGTATAGGTTTTTTCTCCGTTAATAATATAATGGTCTCCGTCGGAAACAGCGGAAGTGCGCGGCAAAGCGCCACGGGCGGGGCTCCCGGCATTCGCTTCTGTAGCGGCCGTGTTGATGAGCGCGCCGTTTGCGATTTCAGCCATCAGCCATTCTGCTGACTCTGTGTGCCAATGGCGATTTTCTGCATATTCCAGAACGATTCCGGCATGCCAGCCGATGGAAAGAGCGGTCGCTCCTGAACCTTCCGCTATGGCTTCCTGTGCCAGTACGTATTCGTATAATCCGAATCCCTGGCCGCCGAATTCCTTCGGCAAGGTCAATGTATGATAATTCATGTTCTTCAGGTCTTTGATGTTTTCAAAAGGGAAGGAGCCGCGTGCATCCAGTTCCGGCTCACGCGCCTGGAAAACGGGCTGAAGGGCACGGAGTTGATCGACTAATGCTTGCTGTTCAGGTGTTTTGATAAATTGGTTCATAAAAAAGACTCCTTCTTCTTTTGTTATCGGGTTGCGGCACTCAGCTACATGGGTGCCTCCGCATTTCTTTGTCCAGACTCCAGAAGCCAGATTCTCGGGATCATAAGTCCACCCAGCTGTGTGGCAAAGAACGCCTCCACATTTCCTTTATTTACCGTACCATAAAAAAGCCGCCAAAGCTGTATTGCATGCTTAGGCGGTTTGGGTGTTATGGGCGGTTCAATTTTTTATGTGGTTTTCGGATGTCAGCAACGATTAAGACTACAACGAGGACCAGTCCAAGATAACCGACAATCGGATAAAACAGTCTGACGAGCTCAGTGAACCCGACAAAGCTTAAGATGTAAGCGACAATCCCAACGACGATAACGAAAATACGGAATTTTGCTGTACCCATCACGACAAAGCGTGCTGAAAATGAAAAAAGCATACTGACAGCCGTATTGTAAATCATGCCGAAGAGAATAAATGACATGAAGACACCGAGAACCGGTGAAATGTTGTCTGCGATTTGCAGCAATGGCATTTCTGCGCTGCCAACTACATCCACTTTAGAGAAAATCGCCAGATGGCTCAGGATGATCAAAGCTCCCAAAACCAGTCCACCGATCAAACCGCCGCGTGCTGCGATTTTTTCGTCTTTTTCCGTTCCACCCATGACGATGGCCATTGAAGCGCCAACGGCAATATTAAATGAAACATAATTGATGGCGGATCGGAACCAGTTCGGCAATGCTGAAACTTGTTCTTTGGCAATATCATCCAGTGATGCAAAGCTGGCATCCATTGTCAGCAAACTGTATGCAGACAAACCGACAACAGCGATAATTAGAAATGGCGTGATGCTGCCGATAATGGCAATGACTTTTTTGACGTTCAGCATAATGGTCAAAACGACCAGAACGGCCATAACAGTGCTTCCTAATGGAGCCGGCAATCCAAATTGCTGGGAGAAAATAGAGCCTGCCCCTGCAATCATGACAACGCCTACACCAAACAAAGTCAGAATGATGATGTAATCGATGATCGTACCGATAATTCTTCCGCTGACGCCAAAAATGGCTTCTTTATGCGATGTGGTTTTCATTCGGCTGCCGAGTCTTGTTAAACTCATACCCAAATATGCAAATAATGCTGTTGAGAGGATGGCGGCAACAGTCCCCATATAGCCGAAGCTTGTAAAATACTGAAGAATTTCCTGTCCGGAAGCAAATCCGGCCCCCACAATGATGCCAACAAAGGCACTTCCCATTTTTAAACTTTTCATGCTGCTCCCCCTTGGTGCAAACTATCGCGCTAGTAAGTTTTTTAAAAATTAAAAATCCCTATCTAAATATAGCAAAAAAAGCGTTTACACTCAATGGAAAATAAGGTGCATATGTATAGTTCACTCTATATACCTAGAAATGGATTTGGGTAAAAATAACATAGTAGAATAATAAAAAAATAGAATTTTTTATTGGTTAAAAAATCTCAACAGAAAAGCATCACCTAATGAATCGGTGATGCTTAGGGAAATGCCTTATTCTACGCTTTTATTCGCGACAATAACCAATTTTCCTTTGTCAAGTTCTTCTTCGTATTGTTCTGCTTCCTGATCGGATAATCCGGCAGCTGCCAATTTAGCGCGAAGTTCATCGCCGCGTGAACTCGTCATGTTTTTCATGCTGTCCAGGAAGCCTTGTTCTTTCAAACCGACTTCTTCTGTATCCAATGCTTTAGTAATGTCTTTCGTGCGTTTCTTATCATGTGCGAAAATGTAGATGTCATCAAGTGTATAGCCTTGCGTTTCTAGTTTTTCGATTTCTTTTTTGGCTTGCAATGCGTTTTCTACTGTCATTTTTAAAGTCAATGTAATCCCTCCAAGTAATTTCTATCTTATTACTATGCATACCACGACGAGCAGCAGGTTAAACAAGAGGATCTGTTGGCAATCGGGTATACTGTAGAAAATCAGAAACAGGGAGTGATTTTTTTGAATATTATACCGATTGGCATTTGGGGTGGCTACCCCAATAAAAATGAGGCGACCTCTGCGTTTTTAATCGAACAAGATGGGTTCCGTTGTTTAGTGGATTGCGGAAGCGGAGTTTTGGCAGCTGTTCAAAACTATACAAAGTTAAGTGATTTGGATGCGGTGATCATCAGCCATTACCATCCGGACCATGTGGCGGATATTGGCGTACTGCAACATGCTGCGATGGTGGGGATGCAGTTGAAGGAATGGGAAACGCCTTTGCTGATTTATGCCCATGACAGAGACCCGGAGGAATTCGAGAAACTGTCATATAAAGGCGTCACAGAAGGGCGGGCCATACAAGAAACGGAAACCTTGGAGCTGGGTCCATGGCAAGTATCGTTCTGTGAAACGATCCATCCGGTGTATTGTTTAGCCCTGAAATTCACTTCCAATGGCAAGAGTGTCGTATTTACGGCAGATACCAGCTGGAAAGAAGAGTTGATCGGGTTTTCAGAAGGGGCAGATCTTTTGGTTGCCGAATCCAACCTTTATGAAAAATACTTGGGCATCATCCAAGGGCATCTCAGCGGCAGCCAAGCAGGAGAATTGGCTGAACGTGCCGGTGCCAAACGCTTGCTGTTGACCCACTTACCGCAATATGGAGAACTCAATGAAATTTTGGATGCGGCAAAGTCCAGTTATTCAGGCAAAGTGGAGTTTGCAGCAATAGGCGAACGCTATGAAATTTAAACGGCCAGACATCTCTGCATGATTCAGCTGAAAGCAGGCAGATAGTTTGTATACCAGATATTTTCCTTTTATCCTTAAAGCATACGAAGGATGAAAGGAAGTTAAAAAATGCCACAACCCATAGATTCATTTCCGATTTCCGTTCTGGATTTGGTTCCAGTCCGTGAAGGAGGAACGACGAAAGAAGCATTGGACGAAATGGTCGCAATCGCTCAGCACGCAGAGAAGTTAGGTTACAACCGTTTCTGGTTGTCTGAGCATCATAATACAGCTACACTTGCCAGCTCCGCTACGGCAATTTTGATTTCCAAAGTTCTTGAACATACGGATTCCATTCAAGTGGGATCGGGCGGCATTATGTTGCCAAACCATACACCACTAGTGGTCGCGGAACAGTTCGGCACCTTGGAAACCATGCATCCAGGCCGCTTGAACTTGGGCCTTGGACGCGCTCCGGGTACGGATATGCAGACAGCGCATGCGCTCCGCAGAACAACGCAGGAAACGGCATTTGCTTTTCCGCAGGACGTGGTTGAATTACAGAATTACTTGAAGCCGCTTGAAAGTCAGGGGCCGGTTCAGGCGCATCCTGGTGTGGGAACGGCAGTGCCGGTTTATATCCTCGGCTCAAGCACCTCAAGTGCCCAGTTGGCCGCAAGTCTTGGCCTGCCTTATGTGTTTGCTGCACATTTTGCGCCGCAGCAGCTTGAACAGGCCCTGCAGATTTACCGCAACGGCTTCAAACCTTCTGAATACTTGGCGGAACCATATGTAATGGTCTGTGTAAACGTCGTTGCTGCCGACTCCAATGCAGAAGCGGAGAAATTGGCGACGTCCAGTGATCAGTTCTATTTGAATGTTGTGAGAGGCAGCAAGAACTTGCTTCAGCCGCCTTTGGATACGATGGACGGCCAATGGAGTTACCGTGAAGAAATGATGGTGCGTGGCATGTCACAATACACCTTCAAAGGCGATGAACAGACAATCAGTGAACAGCTGGGGAAATTCGTAGCTCAATTGCAGGTTGACGAAGTGATTGCAGTTTCCTATATCTACGATCAGGAAAAAAGAAAACGTTCATTTGAAGTGCTAAAGCAAGCAGCGAATCGTTTCAATGTGACGACTGCCTAAAATTTACTTGAACTGTTCAACGGCAGTTGCTCTTCATGATTCACTGGTTTCAGACCAGAACGAACGAAGCTGTTCGTTTGTATGTAGATCATAGAGACTGGAGGAGAAGTAAATGAAAATAGGGATAATTGGGGCGACAGGAAAAGCGGGTAATTTAATTTTAAAAGAAGCGTTAAAAAGGGGACATGAAGTAACGGCCATCGTCCGAAATTCACAAAAGGTCGAGAATCCGGATGTTCCGGTATTTGAGAAGGATGTTTTCAGTTTAACCGCAGAAGATTTGGCGCCTTTTGATGTGATCGTCAATGCATTTGGCGTACCGCCTGAAAAAGCAGAACAGCATATCGAAGCCGGCAGAATTCTGATTGACGCACTCAAAGAAGCTCCTGATACTCGTCTGATTGTAGTCGGAGGTGCTGGCAGCTTGTTTGTTGATGAAGCACGGACCACTCGTTTGGCCGAAACTCCCGAGTTTCCTGAAGCGTTTAAATCGATTGCCAATAGCCAAGCGCAAAACTTGTCCGATTTAGAAGCCTCGGAAGGAATCCAATGGACATTCTTGAGTCCTGCGGCATTCTTTGATCCGGAAGGCCGCCGAACAGGGCGCTACCAAAAAGGTGACGATGGTTTTATTGTCAACAGCAAAGGGAAAAGCTATATCAGCTATGCAGATTACGCACTGGCGTTAGTCGATGAAATCGAAAGCGGCGAACATAAAAACAGACGATTCACTGTCGTTTCTGAAAATCCTTAATCGTTTTGGAGAAAAGCCGATTTCACTGGAAGTCGGCTTTTCTAGTAGATCTGCATCAGCGTAACTTGCCATGAAATGTTCACGTTCCTTGAGAAAACAGAACCCTCAATCATGTATAATGAAATGAAACTTGAGGTTTAAAGGTGGGAATCGACACAATGGATTTTTTATATTTTCCTGAAGACAAATCAGAATACATCCCTGGAATTATTTCAGTCGTGATCATATTCATTTTATCCGTGCTGATTGTGCGGTTATTGGTTAAAGCTTCGCGCAAGCAAGTGAAGCAATTAGAAGAACAAGGTTATCCGGTTGTCTACAAGGACGGTTTTGACGCGGAGAAACCAAACGAAGACCGTATCGATCCGCAAGAAAAAGTATACAAAGTGAATAAAGAAAAAGCAGCTCGCGAGAAACCGAAGTCCTGACAACTGTCAGGGCTTTTTTTGAGCTTTTCAATAGGTGTATACTGTAAGCAAACGAGGCACTGAAGAAGTGGGGACAACGATTATGAAAAATATTTTTGGCGGTCTGCAATGGGCGGTCTTCCTGATTGCATCTTCCATTGCAGCACCGATCGCAATTGCCAGCATCTTTGGCATGGATACGGCAGATACGGCGTTATTTGTGCAACGGACCATGTTCGTGCTTGGCATCGCCTGTTTGGTGCAGGCATCCATCGGCCACCGGATGCCGATCAATGAAGGACCTGCTGGCTTATGGTGGGGAATCTTCATTGTTTATGCCGGCTTGGTCGGCATCATGTACGCCACCGTGGAAGAATCCCTGCAGGCATTGCAAAGCGGATTATTGTATAGCGGCGTCTTGTTCATTGTGTTCGCTTATACCGGTTTGGTCGATAAATTGAAGATCCTGTTTACGCCAACCATCACATTTGTTTACTTGCTGCTGTTGGTTCTCCAAATCAGCGAATCGATTTTAACGGGTTTATTGGGCATCGTCTCAGAAGGCGATCCGGTGGATGGTGTAATCCTGGTGGGGGGAATTGCGGTTATTTTGCTGACATTCTTTTTCATGGGCCACAAACGGGCTTGGGTCAGCCGCTATTCCATTCTGTTCGCGATTGCTGCAGGCTGGCTGATTTTCTGGATTCTTGGCAAAGCGCCGGAAGCGGAAGGTGCGGCGAGTGCTTTGGTTTCATTGCCGGAAATGCTGGTCTTTGGACCTTTGCTCTGGGACAGCGGAATGTTCGTTACGGCTCTGTTTTTGACCCTTCTGCTGATCGCCAATATGATGGCGTCTGTCCGAGTAATGGAAAGCGTTTTGAAAAATTCCTTCTCGATTGAAGCACCAGACCGCATCAAACAGGCTTCGACAGCTTCTGGCATCAATCACATCATTGCGGGCCTGTTTTCCTCCATCGGTCCTGTGCCGATTTCGGGAGCGGCAGGATTTGTCAGCGCCACCCGGACACCAGGTCTGAAGCCGTTCGTCTTCGGTGGAATCATCGTTGTGCTGATCAGTTTTTTTCCTGCGCTCATGGCTATTTTAGCTTCTTTGCCGGCATCGGTTGCCTATGCAGTCATTTTTGCAGTATTCACCAAAATGGTGGAAATGGCGTTCACGGAATTGGAAAATGAAAAGAATCGCCAGCATTCTTATAAAGTGGCGGCATTTGGGTTAATGAGCGGCGTCGGCATTATGTTTGTTCCGCCTGAAAGCATGGCGAACCTGCCTTCGGTTTTGGCTGCCACTTTGTCGAACGGCTTGATTACCGGTACCATCATCGCTATCTTAGTGGAACAGCTATTGTTGTGGCGCAATAAGAAATCGTGAGATGTTTTGTACTCCAATGAAAAGCGACGCTTAACAGAAGTGTCCCAACAATTTTAAAGGCCGTACGCATTAGGCGCACGGCTTTTTAAATTTATTCTTTTTCGATTTCTTCAGTCAAACGCTCCAATTCGTCCACCAGTTCGCCGATATAGGCGATGGTGTGACGCAATGGCTGTTCGGTTGTGATATCGACTCCCGCCATTTGTGCGAGCTCTACGGGTGTTTTAGTGCCTCCGGCTTTCAGGACCTCAAGCCATTCTTCCACAGCTGGTTGGCCTTCATTCAAAATCCGTTTGGACACTTGAGTCGAAATGGTCAATCCGGCACTGTATGTGTATGGATACAAGCCCATGTAATAATGCGGCTGGCGCATCCACGTCAATTCAGCACCATCTGTGATATCGACGGCATCTCCCCAGAATTCTTCCAGCACGCTGCGCTTGATGTCATTCAAAATTCCGGCATTGACGCTTTGTCCGGCATCAATCCGCTCGTACACTTTACGTTGATACGCTGCTTCAAGCAGATGGGTAACGAAGTTGTGGTAATAAGTTCTGGCCACAATCGAAGAAATCACCCAGCGTTTGAATTTCGGATCTTCCGAGCTTTTCAGCAGGTGGTTGGCTACCAGCATTTCATTCATCGTCGAAGGAGCCTCGATAAAGTAAAGGGATGGCCGTGCATTAAGAACGTTCTGTTCACGGTTTGCATTATAGAAATGTCCAGCATGCCCAAGCTCATGAGCCAGTACAAAAACTTCGTTCATACGGCCGGTCCACGAAATCAAAATATACGGATGATTGCCATACGGGCTGGAACAGAAAGCGCCGGTCGATTTGCCTTTGTTTTGCGCAAAGTCAATCCATCTTTCCGAATACGACCGATCGACCATTTCAATATAATCAGTCCCCATAATGGAAAGAGCGTCGTCGATATACTGTTTGGACTCTTCCACTGTAATTTCCGGTTCGTAGCTTGGATCCAGGGAAATCTTCAGATCGGCGAATGTCATGCGATCCAGTCCATGAGCTTTCTGCAGGAGCTTGGCGTACTTTTGCATATGCGGCGCCAGTTCCTCGGTGATCAAGTCAATTTGCCGATTGTATAGGGAACGGTCCACTTCCTGGTTAAAGAGAAGGTAATCGAAAATGCTGTCATAACCGCGCAGGTCTGCGGTTGTTTTTTCCATCTGCAGTTGCATGTCATAGGTTTTGGCAGTCGTGTGCTGGTAATCCTTCAGTTTGTTCGAGAACGCTTCAAATGCGGCGCGGCGAAGCTCTGTATTAGGTTCCGCTTCCCAGTCTCCTTCAAAGGATACATAGCTGAGCGGATAGGCTTGGCCATTTACTTCAAAATCCTCAAAGCTCATGTCGACCATTTTAGTAGTGTTGTAAAGGCCATAAGGCGCACTGAAAGTAGAGGAATAAGCGGCAAGGCTTTTTTCCACTTCCGGATGCAGCTGATGGGGTTTTCGGCGCAGCAATTTCTTCAAAAATACGTGAAATTCTTCAGACTCCTGCATCGCCTGTTCCAACGTTTCTTTCGGCAGCTCGAGAAGCTCGCTGTTGATGAAAGACAGCTTGCTGCTAATTTTAGCAGCGGCTGCGCCGAATTTGCTGGACTGCAGCTGAACCTCATTATTGGTTTGGTCTGTGCTGATCGTTAAACTGGCGTAAGTGCTCAGTGGCACTAACTTTTCCAAGAAAGCCATGTAATCCGTCAAAACCTGAATGGCAGAAGGGGCATCTACAATAGTGCCTTGTGCTTTTTGACTGAGAGCTGCTGCATCTTGCTCTAAACTTTCCAAGGCTTGATCAAATTCTTCAGAACTTGAAAATAAACTCGATAAATCCCAAGTCTCTTCAACCGGGACAGCTGAACGTGCAGGTAAACTTTTAACCATGTGATCTCTCCTCTATGTATTACGGAATTCGAACTAATTATCAGTATAGAGGCTGGGTAAGAAAAAGTAAAAATATTCTTCAGAATTTAATAAAAATTTTAGAAAAACAGGTTTATATTTATGAAGAAGGTGGGTACTATAAAAGTACAAGGCGGAATCACCGTCGGAAGAATACGACTGGATTCGATCCAGAATCGCCTTCAGACGAGAAACTGCACAGCCTTGGCGGAAAATTTGCTTTACTGACGATATTCACTCTTGTCAGGGACCATCGTTATTTGGGTTTCTATCCGGAAAGTGTTTCAAACAGTAAGCCGTAAGTTTTTTGTGGAAGTGCAATTGAAAGCCTGACTGCAGAACCAAAAAATTCACTGAGATGTATATGTGAACCTTATTGCCCTATCGGCAAATGACAGTCAGCGTAACTAGACTGCAATGACGAGAGTTTCGTATTCGTCAGAGATGTACAGTTTGTAGGAAGAATTTAATAGAATTTTCCGCGTGCAAAAAATCCCTCAGGATTTTCGAGGGATGGAAAAAGGAAAAGCATGATCTGATGAAAAGGATCATGCTTTTTCCTTTGTCTAATGGAAAGCGTTATTGTCTCGGGATTACATACTTCAATGAAATGAGGAAAAAACATGGAAAAACAGTTAGTAAATGCGATACAGGATGAATATGCAGAAGAATTTGCCTGGTGTTACGGCTGCGGTCGCCTCAATAAAGAAGGGCACCAGTTCCGCACCGCATGGGACGGTGAAGAAACAGTCACTTTATACGAACCAAAGCAAGCGCATACAGCGATTCCCGGTTTCGTATACGGTGGATTGATCGCTTCGCTGGTGGATTGCCACGGGACAGGTTCGGCTTCGTTGGCGCTTCACCGGAAAAATGGGTATGAGCCAGGGAGCGGGGAAGAACCTCCGCGTTTTGTCACGGCCAGTTTGCATGTCGATTACTTGAAACCGACGCCTCATGGAGTTGTCTTGAAGGCAGTGGGCAATGTGGAAGAAATTCATCCCAAAAAGTTTAAAGTGGCAGTGAAAGTATATGCAGATGAAGCGCTATGTGCGACAGGAGAAGTCGCGGCAGTGGTAATGCCCGCATCCTTCGCTAAATGATGGCAGAGCCCTTTATCCACTAGGGGAGATAAAGTTTAGTTTACTGGTAAGAATATCTGGGATTATTGTATACTGATTTTATTCGAAAAGATTGAATTTTGTGAGCAACACTATAAGAGAAAAGCGTTTAAAGCGCTGCACACCCAGGAGGATACAGCATGTCGGAGAAAATTTACGTTATACATGAAAACGAAGAATGGACTGCCCATCTTTTTAAACGGCTCGATGAATTGGGGTTGCCGTATGAAGACTGGTTTATTAACGAAACCTTGGTTGATTTGAATGAAGCACCGCCGGAAGGCGTTTTTTACAGCCGCATGAGCGCTTCTTCACATACAAGAGGGCATCGTTTTGCGCCTGAAATGACTGAATCTGTGCTGGCTTGGCTGGAACATCATGGCCGTACGGTTTTTAACGGCAGCCGTGCCCTGCGACTTGAAGTCAGCAAGGTCAACCAATACATGGCATTGAACGCAGCGGAAATCCGGACGCCGAAAACGATTGCGGCAAACGGCAAAGAGCAGATTTTGAAAGCTGCTGAAAAAATGGCTGTTCCGTCGTTCATCACCAAACACAACCGGGCGGGCAAAGGCTTAGGTGTGCGTTTGTTCCATTCACCTGAAGCGTTGAAGGAATATGTCGATGGCCCTGAATTTGAACCGTCCATTGATGGAATTACATTGATCCAGGAGTATATTCAGGCACCGCAACCTTTTATCACGCGCTGTGAATTTGTTGGCGGAAAATTTGTCTACGCGGTTCAAGTAGATACTTCAGAAGGATTTGAATTATGCCCAGCGGATGCCTGCCGCATTGACGACTTGTTCTGTCCGGTAGGAGAAGAAGTCGAAGAAAAACCGAAGTTCCAAGTGATTGATGGGTTTGATGATCCGATCTTGAAAAAATACGAAGCGTTCCTGAGCAGCAACGGAATTGATGTGGCCGGTATTGAATTTATCCGCAACGCTGACGGAGAAATCTTTACGTATGATGTCAATACCAATACGAATTACAATGCCGATGCAGAAGCAGTGGCTGGAAAATTTGGCATGCTCGAGCTTGCTGAATTTCTTGGGCGAGCATTAAAAGACGTGAAACTGCCTGTCTAACAAAGAATGGCGGCTGTCGATTCATTAGAGAAAGCCGCCTCTTTTGTTTACAAAGGGCTGAGCAAGGGAAAAATTCAGTTAAGGAAAATCACAAAGGGGTGTTTGATGATGGTGGAAGAGAGAAAAGAAGAAGAATTGGCAGAACGTCCAGAGCCTGTAGAAGCCGAAGAAGCGGAAGACGCTGAACCGGTCGAAGATGATTCGAAGTTCGATAAAATCTACAGCAATGTAGCATCCAACCGGTATGAGAACTTGCGCACGAGCTATATTGAAAACAAAGCCAAAGAACTGCGGAAACGCAAAAAATAAAAGATCGAGTGCTTGCGCACTTCGATCTTTTATTTTTTAGGGAGCTTGTCAATTTCTTCAGAAACGACAAAAGCCAGATCATCATTTCCAAACATTTGCAGGACATCGAGCAACGTTTCGTGGTCGATTTCCAGTTCTTCTGTACCTGCTTGCTCGATGGCAGCAGACAGAACGGGGCTTTGCAATTGTCCAGGATAGGCACGCTGGTATAGTTCAGCGGCGTCCAATTGATGGTTCGTGCACCATTGAACAAAAAGCTGGACCATCACTTCTTCATCCTGCTGGTATTTTTTTATGATGTATTCGTCTCTATTTTCGTTGTTCATGTACAGGAACCTCCATCACTAATCGTTTTGTGATAGTAGCATACCAAACAATTCAAGTGCTTGCATGGACTTCTACCCATTTTTCCTCTAGAATGAAGCCATGGCAATGACAGTATCGGAGGGCAAATTATGAAATTACTTCAAGTAAGAAAAGGACAATTCGTCTATTACCAAAATGAATTGCACAAAGTGTATTCTGTAAAACCGTTGGCTAAAAAGTCGGTGCTGATGTTCCGCATCAAGGATATGGAGCAAGTCGCCAGCAAGGCAGAAGAAGTCACGTTCTACAAACCGAAACATATGGATTCTTTCCTATTTTTTGGTGCTAGGTACACGTTGCATGAAGACCGTCCGGCAGAAGAAGGCGGCTATATCCTGATCACTAAACCGGATCCTGATTATATGGATCATTACTCATTGAATGAATTCGAAAAAGTGGAATCTGTTGAAGGCAAGAATGTCATCACCACTCGCCAAAACACAGTGAAATCGAGAGAATTTCTCGTTATGGTGTCTGGAGAAGAACAGGGCAGCAACGATATCGTCTACTTGGATAAGTCAAAAGTTTCAGTTGAACAGCTGGAGCAGGACGCTCAGCTAGAGGAAGTATTGCGTGAAAAGAATGCGGTCCGTCCGTCTATCGGGGATGTTTATTTGAACCTCGATAACACTGGGACAGCAATGGTAGTAGCAATTGCCGGAGAAGAAGTGACACTTGGAACCGGGGAACGCATTACGTTCCATGAATTGTATAAAGCAGATAACTGGAGTTATCTATACAATATCAACGATGGCGAATTCAGATAAAAATCAACAAAAGGCGATCCTCCAAGGATCGCCTTTTGTTCAGACTGTAGACAAAGTCTTTCCAAAATGAATAGCGGTGCATACCCCCAACCGGTCCGGCCACTTCGCGTTCCGTGGGCTCAGCTTCAGCCTCCTCGTCACTGCGTTCCTGCGGGGTCTTCAGCTTTCGCTGTCCCACAGGAGTCTCCGTGGCCAGCCCGGTCGGAGGCGTGTAGCTTCAATCAAAGAAAAGGGCTTGCTAGTCAGAATCCCGAAGACTTCGTCCAAACAAACTTGGTAAATCCATCAAAGGATCCGTAGCGCAAGGCGGCGAAGGGCAAAGATATGCTCCTGCATCGCTGCGCTAGCTTCGTCGCAAACGAGTCAGGCACAGCCCGACTCGCTTCCTGCGGGACAGCGAAGTGTCGAAATCCACTCGGACCCGAGTCCGAGTTAGTTCGGCGCGAGCCCGCGGAAAGCGTCCGCCTGGAGCGCAGGATCTGGTGTAAATAAGATAAAATGAATAATTATTCTTTAAAGGATATAACTATTCTTTTGTTCAGCTTAATCTTTAAAAATAGAACCGATTTCCAGAATTTCTTCTGTGCTCAATTGGACGTCGAGTGCACTTAAGTTCGACAATACCTGATCGGCACGTTTAGCACCGGGAATCACGCCATCAATTTCGGGGCGTGCCAAATACCAGGCCAAGACGATGTGTGCTGTTTCTGTGCCTTTGGCTTCTGCAATGTTCTTTAGTTTTCGTACCTTCTCCAAGTTACGCTCAAATTCTTCTCCTTGAAGATGGGGCATGTTTGTCCGCAAATCATCGAAAGTTTTATTTTTATCGTATTTCCCCGCCAACAAGCCGGCAGCAAAAGGGAAGTAAGGGACATAGGAAATTCCATGTTCTTTTACATAAGGGAAATAATCTTCTTCAGCCTGACGCTTCAACAGATTGTACTCGCCTTGAAAAACATCTACGTAACCGTCTTTATTGGCATCTTTTAATTGGTCCATGGAGAAATTGGAAACGCCGATCGAACGGATTTTGCCGTCTTCCTTCAAACGCTGCAATGCGCCGACTGCCTCAGCTTTTGGTGTTTGCTCATCGGGAAAATGGATGTAGAACAAGTCAATATAATCAGTTTGAAGGCGTTTCAGGCTATCTTCCACCGACTGTTTCAAAAATGCCGGTGAGTTATCAGTGACATGTTCCTCACCTTGGCGACGCTGAGCTCCTTTAGTGGCCACTACTAGCTCATGGCGAGCCCCGGATTCCTGCAGCACTTCACCCAATAATTCTTCTGATCGGCCATAGCCATAAGCATAAGCTGTGTCGATGAAATTCAATCCGTTATCAATGCCGGCGTGAACCAGTTCTTTGCCGGTATCTTCGTTTAAATCTGGATAGAGATTATGTCCGCCCACCGCATTGATGCCAAGGCCGATCGGATTGATGTATAAACCCGTCTTTCCAAGTTGCGTCTTTTCCGTCATGAATAGTCCAGCTCCTTTGAATAAGTCTGTTTTTATCATAACATTCTAAAATTTGCGGGCGAAAGATAACGCTCAGAAAAGACGATCCAGTTAAAGAGGGCGGAGTGCCTGGGTGGAATCAATAAAGACGAAGGCGTCATAGCGCTGCGACATTTTTGAAGGGACGTAATTGCCGTAGGCTTCATGTTCCGGGTTATAGACGACGCCGATTGCACGGTGGCCGACCCAACGATCAAAAAGAGCGAAATTCTCCGAATGGAACAATAGGAATTTATTGAAAGCGCCGGTTCGGTGCAGAACATCTTCCCACGTATTGGGGGTGGCAGGCGGGATTGTCATTTCTTCGGCCGGGTCTCCCCAAGAAGGGGCGGCAATGACCGTTCCGGAGTGCGTCCCGAAGCCGACTGCATAAACATCCTCTAAGCGGTTTTGTTCACGCAGAATCTGCCCTACATTGGTCATTCCCTCCTTTCTCATATCCGTAGCACTGGCATCGCCGATGTGGGTATTGTGTTCCCAAATGATGATTTTTGCCTCTCTGCCATGATAATCCCGAACTTCGTTGATCGTCTCCACCATATGTTCATCGCGAATGTTCCAAGAAATTTCACCACTTTGCACCATTGCCCGGTAATAGTCTTCTGCATTTTTTAGCACCATGGCATTGATCTTTAAATTCAAATCGCCTTCATATTCATCCTTGTACAGGTCTTCGTTCGAGCGGATGGAGGCCAGCAATTTTGTAACTTCCTCCACGCAGGTCTTGGAAAAGCCCGCAGCAGCCACTGCGTAATCTTCCGGTTCGCGATTAAATGGTTCAAAGCAGGAAAATGCTTTCTTGGCCAATTCAACATCTCTGCCCGATGGATCGATGTCGGTTAGGTAGCGGATCACTTCTTCCATGGATTCCCAAAGACTGTACACGTCAATGCCATAAAAACCAACTTTTTGGGAAGTTGCTTGATTGTATTCTTTCAGCCAACTGACAAAGTCGGCAATTTCTTTGTTGGCCCACATCCAGGTCGGCCATCTGTTGAAAGCCGCAAGTATTTCATCCGGCTTTTTTTCATTCCCTTCAAAGCCTTTGATGTAGCGGTTTACCTGTTGGCAAGAAGGCCAATCACCTTCAACGGCAACCAGCGAAAAGCCTTTTTCCAAAATCAATCTTTTGGTCAATGCTGCCCGCCAGGTATAAAACTCGGAGGTCCCATGTGTTGCTTCTCCCAGAAGAACAAATTTCGCATCACCGATCGCTTCTACTAGAGGCGTCAATTCTTCGACTGAACGGAAGGGTTGTGCATGCATTTGTACGGCTTCCTCAAGCGATGTCTTCACCTGTCCCCACCCCTTTTTATTGTTCATGTTCCCCTTGTTAAAGCTCTCAAACAAAGGCAAAAGAAAAAGCATCCGCTTTTGCGGATGCTCTCTCATTTAGCCAATACGTCTTGGAATTCAGGTGTTTTTTCAATGACACTGTGTGCAAATGGACATTGAGGGTCGATTGTTTTGTTTTCGCTGCGTGCGAACTCAACGACCTGTGAAACTAATTTTTTGCCGATTCCTTGGCCCTCCAGTTTGGGGGATACCTCGGTATGGTCGACGGTCAATACGTCCCCATTTTCTACATAACTCAGGTAAGCCAGTTCTTCGGAATTCTCCACAGCCGAGAATTTATTGTTTTCATGTTTGAAATCCACTGATGTTGCCTCCTTTAGTTTGTATGATGCGTTCTTTTTTTGTATTCCCTCTATAATATAGAATATTCAATCCCAATGAAGAAATTATATTGCGGGAAAAATAAATATACAGATTTACTCCTTGTATAAACAGGGTATGGATTCTCATGAAGAGGTGATAAGGAATGAAAAAGTCACAGTTAGCAGAAACAGCCATTGACCGAATTGAAAAGGTATTTGGCAGACATCAAGGGTACCGAAGAGCCCATGCCAGAGGGAAAAGTTACCGAGCCCGTTTTACAGCGACAGGTTCCGCCAGTGAGTTGACAACAGCATCGCATCTGCAAAAAGGGGAAAGCAGAGCTTTTGTTCGTTTTTCGCATTTCTCTCCAGACCCGACATGGGCAGATGCAATGTCTCCAGTCAAAGGAATGGCCGTCCAATTCGAATTGGCGAACGGAGAGGCGACCAATATCGTGGGTGTCACGTCTCCCATTTTCTTTGCAAAAACACCCGAAATTTTCACAGAAATGCTGGGTGTCGCAAAATCGTTCAAGAAAGGCAAGCCCAGCATAACGGAACTGGCAGGCTTGCTGAAAGATTATCCGGAAAGTGGAGCGATGCTCAACAACATCCGCAAAATGCAGGCACCGGCCAGTTTTGCGACCGGCCAGTATAACTCGGTCCATGCTTTTTATTTTATTGATCTAAAAGGCCAGCGCCGACCTGTTAAATACTTGTGGGAACCAGAAGAAGCAGTGGAAACCCTGTCGCCGCTCGATGCCGTTAAATTGCCAGTCGGTTCTTTTGAAGCGGATATTGAGGACCGGATTGCAAAAGGCCCAGTGAATTTCCGTCTGGATGTCATTTTGGGGCAACCGGAAGATCCTACAGACGATCCGACAAAAGAATGGCCGGACTACCGGGAAAAGCTGACGATCGGTTATTTGGCGATCGTGGAAGAGGCGCCGGAAGCGGACGAGATTGTTTTTGATCCGACGCTTGTTACGGAAGGCATTGCATGTTCAGAAGACCGTATTCTAAACTTCCGCCACGACGCGTACAGAATTTCCCACCAACGAAGAATGTCCGAGCAGTAAAAAACGCACAGCCCAATTTTAAGGGCTGTGCGTTTTAAGTCATTTTCTACTTTTAGGTGCTTGCGCTTTTCTTATTGTCCAGACTCCAGCGCCCAGCTCTTCGGGTCATAAGTCAACCCAGCTGTGTGGCAAAAAGCGCCACTTCGCTGGTCTGCCTAAAACCTTATTGCTCCTGCAGCACTCTGTGCTTCGTCGCAAAGAGATGGCTCAAACTACCTTTGAGCCATCTCTTGCCTGTCAGAACTACACGGGCGCTTGCGCTTTTCTTTGTCCAGACTCCAGCAGCCAGCCTCTCGAGTCGCTTCAGCCTTACCAGCAATGGCAAAGACCGCCATTACCGATAAGGCTTCCAGCGCTTGTCGAGGCTAAACGGCTGCTTGCGCTTTTCTTAATAAAGCTTTCCTTGCCGGTAAATCACAGTGGATAGCCTCATAACAGCATGGATGAAACAATTTTGGCGGAGGTTAAATGGATCGCCATAGTATTGCGGCAGTATCATGTCCATTGTTTCCTGCATTTTTTCGATCAATAACCGGTAAACTTCTTTTTCTGTATAGAACTGCGTTTCACGGCCCTGCAACCATTCGAAATAGGAAACAATGACTCCGCCGGCATTTGCCAAGATGTCAGGGATGACGACAACGCCTTGTTCACTCAAGTATTCATCGGCTTCGGCTGTCGTTGGTGCGTTCGCGCCTTCAATGATGATCCGCGCCTGTACATCTTTCACATTGTCTTCACGAATTTGGTTTTCCAGTGCCGCCAATAGCAGGACATCGACAGGCAAGGTGACCAGGATATCCCGTTCTTTTATTTCTGCTTTGATATTGGCGCTTTGCAACTGTTCTTCCGTTGAGGGCAAATCTCCGCGATTTGTTTTAGTGAATTCGATCAAAGCGGGAATATCCAGTCCGTCTTCGTTATATAGAGTGACGTTGCGGTCACTGACAGCGACAATTTTGTGGTCGATCAACGGACATCTATAAGCTTCCAGGGCAGCCACTGCACCCACGTTCCCGAAGCCTTGGACGGCCATCTTCAATGGGCGGTCATACAGCTCTAAAGTTGTCTTGGCAAAGCGGTTGTCGCTGGTGGCCAACAGTTGTTCATTGGCTTTCACGTAATCATGGAGAAGGTAGCGGAACGTGAAGTAAACGCCTTTTCCGGTCGCTTCCCGTCTTCCGAGAGAACCACCATTTACAACACTTTTACCCGTGAAGCTTCCAAGGTAAGGCGTACCGTGATGGACTTTCTTATATTCGGCCATCATCCAGTCCATTTCCCTTTCGCCTGAACCCATGTCGGGCGCGGGAATGTCTTTGTCGGGGCCGATGACATCGGCAAAATAGCGTACATATTTTCTGGAAATAAGATTCAGCTCTTTTTCCGAGTATTCGCGTGGGTTGATGACAATGCCGCCTTTGCCTCCGCCAAATGGCACTTTATGAAGGGCATTTTTCAACGTCATCAAAAATGCGAGATTGATGACCTCTTCTTCATTAACGCTTTCATGGAAACGGATGCCTCCTTTATAAGGGCCCATCGCATCGTTATGCTGTGCACGGTAAGACGGAATTCGCACTACACTCCCATCATCCAAAGGAACCCTCAAGAACGCTTTATGTATTTTATCGGGTGTGGAAAGAATAGCGCTCAATGAAGCGAAAGCCTGTTTCCGGTCCGTCAACCCAGGCAAGAACGACTTATTCTCAAGCAAGGCATCCAATGATCCCTGGATGATTTTTTTGGTTTCTTTCTGCATATCCCGAACACCTCCAAGTGTAATGTCTACTTACCCTATACCCAGTCCTTCCCTATTTAATCAATAAGAAAAGCCGTCTTCGGAAATATCCCGAAGACGGCGGTTGTTTACTTTTTGTTTTTGATTAATTGCAATTCCAGATTCAGCGCTTTAAACAGTGCAAAGACCATTAGGATCATCACGAAAGAGAAAGGCAATGCAGCGATAATGATGGTGTTTTGCACAGCCGTCAAGCCTCCAACGGATAGCAGAATGGCCGCCACAAGTGACTGGGCAATTCCCCAGAGAATCTTAATTTGATTGCTTGGCACTAAAGATCCGTGTGTTGACTGCATCCCTAATACGAAAGTGGCGGAGTCAGCGGATGTAATGAAGAATGTTGTGACGAGCAGAATGGCAATGATCGACATGATAAAGCCGATTGGCATCTCATTAAACATCGCAAACAAAGTCTGTTCTGTAGGGAAAGCAGTTAAATCAATGCCGCTTTTTTGGAAATTGATTGCCGTGGTGCCAAAAGTGGCATACCAGATTCCCGCAAAGGCGCTTGGAGCAAGAACGACACCAACCAAAAATTCACGGATGGTACGTCCTTTGGAGATGCGGGCGATGAACATGCTGACGAATGGTGCCCATGAAATCCACCATGCCCAGTAGAAGATGGTCCAGCCATCCAGCCAGCTGCGATTTTCTGCGTCAAGTGGAGCAGATTGGAAACTCAAGCTGATTAAATTTTGAAGATACTCTCCGAAAGTTTCGGTAAACATATTCAAGATTAGTAGAGTTGGGCCTAAGATTAGGACCAATATCAGTAAAGTGATGGCTAAGATCATATTGACGTTAGACAGGTATTTGATACCCTTGTTCAATCCGGACCATGCCGAAATGATGAACAAGATGGTCACGGCGCCGATGATCAGCATCTGCACCCAGTAATCTTGAGGTGCTCCGAACAAATAGGAAATGCCTCCGTTAATTGAAGCAGCACCAAAGCCGAGTGAAGTGGCCACGCCAAAAACCGTAGCAAAAACAGCGAGTACGTCAACAAGTGTGCCCAAAGGACCATTCATCTTGTCGCCGAAAATCGGCTTCAGTGTTGATGAAATTAACGCGGGTTCGCCTTTTCTGAATTGGAAAAAGGCTAGAGACAGGGCGACCATTCCATACATCGTCCAGATGTGGATACCCCAATGGTAATAAGAGCGCTGCAAAGCTTCTTTGAACGCTGCGTCCGATCCGATTTCTGCTGTTGCAGGTTGAATAGCAAAATGGGATAGCGGCTCTGAAGCGCCATAGAAGACGAGGCCGATGCCCATCCCTGCAGAGAATAACATGGAAATCCAACTGAAAGTCGAAAACTCAGGGCGATCAGAATCTTTGCCAAGCCGGATTTTTCCATAGGGGCTGACGATAATGATGGCAACGAGGATTAGCAGAGTGGCCATAATCATTAAATAATACCAGCCAAATGCTGTATTGATATAGTTACGGATGTTTCCCGTGGCAGTTTCAAAGATTTCAGGCGCAATAACGCCGAAAGCGACAGTTAAGATAACTAACGCAAATGTGATGTAAAAGACTTTCGAAGCTTTCTTCATAGTTCCTCCTGAAGTAATTTTTTTAACATAGTTGTTAAGGTTACCTAAAAGCTTACTTATAGTCAACCTAATAAAAGAAAGGAAGGATATTAATTGTCCCATTCCTTCATTTGTTCTTCTTCTGCCACAACTCGCAGGTCATCACCGGAAATCGTCAAAACTTGATAATCAGTTGTTTCCGCATAACGCTCCGCTTCTTTCTTGATGAATTTGGGGGAACCATCAGTTTCTTCATCATAGACTATGAGGATGCCATCGGAATTGCGCAGGAAGAACTTGTTCTTTTCGATGAATTGCCAAGGTGCTTCATAAGGTTTACTGGTCAGGCTGCGGTGAAAATCAGCCTGTTCGATAATCATGCGATAATTTTCCTGCTTGGTTTCATTCCATCTTCCTTCCTGGTCGAGAAAAGGTGTAAGCACAGCGTATTTCAATTCCGGAAATTCTTCCTTCATCTCTAGCACAACTTCAGCGGCCCAGGTTTCAACACCCAGCTGTCCGCTCAAAATTATCCATTCCAATCCTTCATCTAGCAAAGCCCGAAAACGATTTTCCAATGCTTTTTTAATGAAAAAGACACCTGGATTTTTTTCGTCAAATATGCCCAGTTCATGTTGCTTATAGCCGGTGACCACCAATCGTTTCAACAATTTGTCCACTCCTCTTGAGGTTTTGCCATCTTACTCTATAGTATAGGCGGCAGAGCGTCCACTCGCATTAATTTCTCCGCATGACGGATGGATTTTTAAATCTGATTATTCAATTTAAAAAGAACGTTTATGATAAGATACAGGAAAAATAGAACGGATTTATTAGTGAACCAAAGGAGTGGATTAAATGGTAAGCCTTGCAGATGTGAAGAAAGCACAGAAAGAAATCCAAGAGACAATCCATCAAACACCGATCTTGACGTCTTCGCTTCTGGATGAACGCTGCGGAATGGAAGTCTTTTTAAAAGCGGAACATCTGCAGAAGACGGGCTCCTTTAAAATAAGGGGAGCCACGAATGCGGTAAAACAAGCAGCAGCAGCTGGAGCACGTTTCATCACAGCAGCGTCTTCCGGCAATCATGGCCAGGCTATTGCTTATATCGCCGGTCGAATGGGCATCCCTGCGATCATTATTGTGCCTGAAGATGCCAATCGCGCCAAAGTGGAAGCGATTAAAGCATACGGGGCCAAGGTTGAGTATTGCGGATTGACTTCCGCTGAACGAATACCGAGAGCCGAGCAATTGGCAGAAAGAAATAATGGGGTCTATATCCCACCTTATGATCATCCCGCGGTCATTGCCGGCCAGGGAACCGTTGCCTTGGAGATTCTTGAACAGGTGCCGGAAGCGGACACCATCGTTGTGCCGGTTGGAGGGGGCGGCTTGATCAGCGGAATTTTATCGGCAGTAAAAAATAGTAAGCCCAGCATCCGTATTATCGGAGTCGAACCTGAGACAGCCAATGATACGTTTCTCTCTCTTCAAAAAGGGGAAATCACAGCCATTTCCGGAACTTCAACCATCGCGGACGGATTGCGCACTTCACAGCCTGGTGATTTGACCTTTCCGGTTTTGAAAGAGCATCTCGACGACTTGGTCTTGGTTTCTGAAACTGAAATTAAAGAGGCATTCCGTTTCTTGTTGGAACGCACCAAACAACTAGTAGAACCTTCAGGCGCGACGGCTTTGGCTGCAGTCATGGCAGGTAAGAATGAAATGGAAATTAAAAAGGCCGTTGTCGTTTTATCAGGAGGGAACATCGACCTTCTTAAGATTTCTCATGTACTAGAAAACTGAGGTTTAGATGAACGTCACGCGGGAAAAGTGCCAACAACAGGATGAAAACCAATTGATGAAAGGAGTGGGAGTCATGAGCAAAGAAAAAGAGCCACATGAAAAATTGGCGGATAAAGAACTGGATTTGAAGGCCGCTCAGGAAGTGCATTACAATGACGATTTTAAGAAAGCAGACAATGCTGCCAAGGCGGAAAATCAACAAAACGAAAGCAAGTCCGAAAAATCTGATGACAAGTGATTGAAAAGCTGATTATTACTTAAAGTAATAATCGGCTTTTTTGTATTGAATCGTTTCTTGCAAAAAGAAGTTGAAAGCGGTAACATTAATTTAAGAATTCTGAACATACTAACTAGTTAGTATGTATGTTTTATCAATAGACAGGGGGATGGAAGATGAACGTAATGGATTTATTCAAATTGGAAGGCAAAACGGCAATTGTAACAGGAGGTGGCCGTGGCCTTGGTGCCATGATGGCTGAAGCGTTTGCAGAAGCGGGAGCGAATGTCGTCGTGTGTTCACGAAAAGTGGAGGCCTGCCAGGAAACGGCGGAAAAATTGGATAAAATGGGCGCCGGAACGCTTGCGCTGGCATGTGATGTCACGAATGAAGACGATGTGAAGAATGTTGTTCAGCAAACGCTTGAAAAGTTCGGCTCTATTGATATTCTGGTCAATAATTCCGGAGCTACGTGGGGAGCGCCGGTTGTCGATATGCCGCTGGATGCCTGGCAAAAAGTGATGGATGTCAATGTAACAGGAACATTCCTCATGAGCCGTGAAGCAGGAAAGGCGATGATTGAACAAAAGAGCGGAAAGATCATCAATATTTCATCAGTTGCCGGATTAGGGGGAATCAATCCGACGCTGATGGATACGATAGGCTATAACACCAGCAAAGGTGCGGTCATCACTTTTACGAAAGATTTGGCTGCCAAATGGGGGCAGCATAACATTAACGTCAATGCGATCGCTCCTGGTTTCTTTCCGACCAAAATGTCGAAAGTGGTGATGGAAAAAGGACAGGAGGGCTTGCTTGCCCAAACGCCATTGAATCGTTTCGGCACGGAAGAGGATTTGAAAGGAGCCGCTTTATTCCTGGCATCCAAAGCTTCTGATTATATAACTGGTGATGTCGTTATCGTCGATGGGGGCATGCACGCACTGTAAATTATGGGAAAACGAATGGCGGGGTATGATCATGAAAGCGGAAATCAAACAGAAAAGCATTCTCCTGTTTGAGGAAAAGGGTTTCAGTGAAACTTCCATACAGGATATCGTCGAGGCGTTAGGTGTCACGAAAGGGACTTTCTATTATTACTTCTCAAGCAAAGAACAACTGTTGATGGATATTCATTTAGGCTATATCGACGATCTGCTGAACCGCCAGGAGAAAATCCAGCAAAAGCAAATCAGCAATCGTGAAAAACTGACGCAGCTCATCGCTTTATTGATTACCGACATCGCGAAACATGGACCAAGCGGGAAAGTGTTTTTTAGGGAAATGCGCCATCTGGGCGAAGAGAATGCCTTCCAAGTGAAGGGCAAACGTGAAAAATTTCGTAAAAACCTGGAAAAAATCATAATGGACGGTATCGTTCAAAAAGAATTCCGGCAGGGACTTGATCCTGATATCATCGCATTTGCCATTTTAGGTGTCGCTAATTGGAGCTACCAATGGTTCAATCCCTCAGGTGGGATTACAGCGGATCGGTTGGCGGACATATACAGTGATCTGATTCTTAACGGCATCGTTTGAAGATAAAGGAGGAAATGCAATGGCACATGAAATTCCGGTAAAAGTGCGGTTTAGTGAAACTGACGCCTTAGGGCATATCAGCAATATCAGCTATTTTATCTACCTGGAAGAAGCGCGGACTGAATTTTTCGCTGAACTGGGTTTTGGGCGCGACATCAACAATTGGAAGATCATTCTTGCTTCAGCTTCCTGTGACTTTGTCAGTCAGGGCTATTACAACCAAAAGTTGGTCGTCCGGACAGAAGTCAGCAAAATCGGCAACTCAAGTTTTCAGGTGGTACACGAAATCAATGATGCAGAAAGTGGGGAACTGATTGCAAGAGGACAGGCAAGCGGTGTCCATTTCAATTTCGAAACACAAAAAAGCGAGCCTTTACCCGAAGCAAACCGCCAACAACTGGAAAAGCATTTAATCAAGGAGGCAAGCCATCATGGAAACTAAGACCACAGGATATAAAGGGGCATCCTTCCTTTATAAACCGTCGCAAGATTTTTTCACACCGGAAGATTTCACGGATGAGCATCAATTGATTGCCAAAACAGCAAGGCTTTTTCTTGAAAAGGAAGTACGGCCAAACAATGAAGCCATCGAAAACCAGGATTTCGATTTGGTTAAGGAGCTGTTTGCTAAAGCGGGAGAGCTTGGGCTGCTTGGCCATAGCATTCCGAAAGCATACGGTGGCCTTGGACTGGATAAAATCAGCAAAGGGCTGGTCGGCGAGTCGTTGGGCTCAGCTGGAGGATACGGCGTAGCGCATTCCAATCATACATGCATTGCGACGTTGCCAATCACTTATTTTGGCACGCGAGAGCAAAAAGAGAAATACCTGCCGAAGCTGGCTTCGGGTGAGTTTGTCGGCGCTTATTGCCTGACAGAACCGGGAGCAGGATCCGACGCGCTTTCTGCCAAAACTACGGCCAAACTTAATGAAGCCGGAACTCATTATCTATTGAACGGAACAAAGATGTTCATCACCAATGCCGCTTTTTCCGATACGTTCATTGTTTATGCAAAAGTTGACGGAACGGCCTTCACGGCATTCATTGTTGAAAAAGATCACCCAGGCCTGTCCCTTGGGCCTGAAGAACAGAAAATGGGCATTAAAGGCTCTTCCACCCGGGCGGTCATATTCGAAGATTGTGAAGTGCCGGTGGAAAATCTGCTTGGGGAAATCGGCAAAGGACATGTCATTGCTTTGAATGTCTTGAATCTGGGCCGCTACAATCTGGGATCTGCCTGCATGGGTGCAGCAAAATATGGATTGGAGCTATCATTAAAATATACCAGCGAACGCCGTCAATTCGGCAAAGCGATTGCGGAATTTACGGCTACTCAAGAAAAGTTGGCCGATATGGCTCTTCGCATCTATGCATCCGAATCCCTGCAATACCGGACTGCGGGGTATCTGGAAGATGCGCTGGGTGGGCTTTATGAATCGGACGATTACAGCTTGATTGCCAAACAGCTGATGGAGTATGCAGTTGAATGTGCGGTCTGCAAAGTGCATGGCTCGGAAACGCTCGACTTTGTAGCAGATGAAGCACTGCAACTGCATGGGGGATATGGGTTTATTAAGGAATATAAAGTGGAGCAAATGTACCGTGATTCACGGATAAACCGAATTTTTGAAGGCACAAATGAAGTCAATCGGTTGCTGATTCCAGGGAATTTGTTGAAGCAGGCGGCTAAAGGCAAGCTGCCATTGCCGCAATTGACAGCATCTGCTATTGAAGAAATGAAATCTCCACAAGCCGTAACAAACTCGCCTATTTCCCGGGAAATAGAAGCCGTCCAGGCAATCCGCCGCATCTTCCTGTTTTGTACTGGCATGGCCTATGAAACATATGGAAACAGTCTCGGTGAAGAGCAGGAAGTGCTGATGGCATTGGCGGATATCGCTATTGCTTTATACGCTCTCGAATCTGCGGTGGTGAGAACGGAGAAAGCCATGGCAACAGAAAGCGAACAGCAGCATGCGTTGAAAATGCTGATGATCCAGGCTTTGGCGAGCGATACACTTATGGAAGTGGAAATGGCGGCCCGCAAAATGATGCAGGCAGTTTCTGATGAAAATCAATTGGCACAAAATACAGCTGCAGTGATAAACGAACTGAACCGTCTGCAGCACGGGGGCATGGATAAAGTGAAGCGGCAGATTGCTAAGGATTTATTAGAAGCAGAACACTATATTTGCTAGGGGGAATTATTGATGAAGGTTATTAAATTTGAAGAATACGGTGGACCTGATGTCCTGCAGTTCGTGGAAGCTGAAAAGCCGGATCCATCTGCTATAGAAGTCATTATTGAAGTGAAAGCAATCGGCGTCAATTATGCAGACACAGCGAGGCGTGAAGGGAAATATGTCGTCCCGACGGAACTGCCGTATATTCCAGGGTCGGAAGTGGCTGGCGTAATTGTCGAAGTGGGGGAAAACGTGGAAAAGTTTAAAACGGGTGATCGTGTTGTTGCGCTCATCGGTTCTGCAGGCTACGCCGAATATGCAGCTGTCGACCAAAGTGTGCTGACAGAAGTGCCGGAAGGCGTCGACTTTGATCAGGCTGTGGCGCTGCCGCTGCAGGGATTAAGTGCTTATCATATTTTAAAAACCATGGGCCGTCTGGAACCAGGGGAGACGGTATTGATTCATGCTGCTGCAGGTGGTGTCGGCGCCATCGCCGTCCAATTGGCCAAGATTTTTGGGGCTGGAAAAATCATCGCGACAGCGAGTACGGAAGAAAAGCTGTTTCATGCACAGAAAATGGGCGCGACCCATTTGGTCAATTACACGGAAGAGGGCTGGGTAGAAAAAGTAAAAGCCATTACTGACGGGAAAGGCGTGGACTTGGCTCTGGAGATGGTCGGCGGCGAAGTTTTCAATAAAACCGTAAAATGCTTGGCTCCATTTGGAAGGCTCGTCATATTTGGTGCAGCCAGCGGAGAACAGGCGTCATTCAATCCAGGACAATTAATGCGCAAGAACCAGTCAGTCATCGGTTTTTTCCTGCCACAGATTATGCGTTATCCGGAATTATTCCAGCGGAGCTTTAGTGAATTATTGGCTTATATGAAGAGTGGAGAGCTGATTTTGACGATCGGCGGTACGTATCCACTGGAAGAAGCGGCAAAAGCGCATCATTCATTGCAGGGACGGAAAACCATCGGGAAGCTGGTATTGAAGCCGTGACGCAGCATGCATCAAATAATGGCACTGAAACTGAAGCGATGCTGAAAAAACTGGGAGTTGAAGCGAACCGGATTGATTTGCCTTTTCGTTTAAATCACGTCAACTGCTTCTTGGCCGAAACCGGGCAGGGGTGGACAGTCATTGATGCTGGATTGAACAATGACTATACAAGAGCTTTTTGGGAACGCAAGCTGCAAGGTAAACAGGTCACAGATATATTGGTGACCCATTATCATCCGGACCATTTCGGCTATGCAGGTGGATTGCAGGAAAAGACGGGAGCAAAAGTTCGAATGACACAGACGGATGCGGCAGCAGGAATGGCGTCGTGGGCAGCTCCTTTTTTGGAAACCATTCCTGAAAACTACAGAGCGTCGGGAATTCCTGAAAGCCAGGCAGTGCAGATGGCAAAGAATACGGAAGCATTCAAGCCTTTGGTATCGCCTTTGCCGAAAATCGAACAGTATTTAGCAGAAGGGGACCTTGTGCAGATCGGCCCTTATGAATACCGCGTGATTTTTACGCCAGGCCATTCCGACGGCATGATTTGCTTCTATAATGAAGAGCACCGGGCATTGTTTTCAGCAGACCATATTTTACCGAAAATCACGCCTAATATTTCCTATTGGTTCCATGGCGAAAAAGATCCTCTAACGTCATACTTGACGTCTTTGGAAAAAGTTAGAAAGCTGGATGCGGAATTCGTCATTCCATCCCATGGAACACCATTTTATAATGCCAATCAGCGAATTGATGAATTGTTGATGCATCATGATGAACGACTGGACGAAACGCTGGAGGCGATTGCAGCCCCTAAAACCATCTTTGAAACTTGTGAAACGTTATTTCAACGGCCTTTGAATGTTCATGAAATGCGTTTTGCTGTGGGAGAAACATTGGCACATCTTGAACACTTGAGGCACAAAAAGGAATGTAAACGTGAAATGGCAAATGGCATTTGGCTATATGAAAAAGTATAGAAGAGGGGTGGAGTCATGAAAATCCTGATTGTGGGTGCGGGCGCGATTGGTGGATATTTTGGTGGGCGTCTAGTCGAAAAAGGCGAAGACGTCACTTTTCTGGTGAGGGAAGGCAGAAAAGAGAAGCTGCAGCAAACTGGATTGAACATCCAAAGCAAACATGGAGATTTGCAGCTTTCTCCTAAACTGGTCACTAAAAAAGAGCAAAGCGCTCCATTTGATGTAGTATTGATATCCACCAAATCCTATCAGCTGGAAAACGCGATTGAAGATGTAAAGGCGTTTGTTGGCAATGAAACCATGATTTTGCCTTTATTGAACGGCATTGCTCATTTGATTCCATTAGTTGAGGCTTTTGGAGAAGAACGCGTCATCGGAGGCTTATGCTTTGTCGAAACGACATTAGCGGAAGATGGCACCATTGTCCAGACAAGTCCCACTCATCAATTGATCTACGGTGAACGGACAGGTAACGATACGGAACGTATCCGGAAATTGGAACAGGCTTTCAGCGGGACCAAAGCAGAATTTGTCAGGAGCGATAACATCGAACAGGAAATGTGGCATAAGTATTTGTTTATCACAGCTATGTCGGGCATCACTTCCATGATGGAATCGCCTATCGGCCCGATACGGGATCTTGAAACGGGACAGCGTACAATCCAGACATTGCTGGAAGAGCTTGCCGCTATTATGGAAAAGATAGGGGCTCCAATCCAAGCAGGGATTGCGGATATGCAATTAAAGCGGATCAACAGCATGTCGGCAGAGATGAAATCTTCCATGCAGCGGGATATCGAAAAAATGCAGGCTACGGAAGCTGAACATCTGCAGGGTCACTTGCTCGCGCGGGCTAAAGAATTAGAAATGCAGGTTCCTGTTCTTGAAATCATCTATACGAAATTAAAGTTGTATGAGCAAAAGTTGATTAAAGATGCTTAGGCTCCTTGTCTATTAAAGGCAAGAAGCGTTATATAAAATGACTTTGCCATTCAAGTTGGATTAAGCGAAATAATTATTGTCAGAACATTTACATTATTATCGCACTCCTCTATGATTGGTGTACAAGCAATTTGGAAAGCTTGCAAAAAAATAGGAAAAGGGGTTGGAAATGTGAATGCCATTGCGTTGGCTGCTATTGGAATTTTCATATTTATTCTGGGGTACCGCTTTTATTCTAAATTTGTAGCAGAAAAGATTTTCAGGCTTGATCCGAATTATGTAACACCGGCCCATCGCTTTAAAGATGGAGTCGATTTCGTGCCTACCAATAAATTTGTATTATGGGGACATCATTTTACTTCTGTTGCGGGAGCTGCTCCGATTTTAGGGCCAGCTATAGCTGTCTATTGGGGCTGGTTGCCAGCAGTATTATGGGTAGTTCTCGGAACGGTTTTTGCTGCCGGTGTCCATGATTTCGGCACACTGGTTTTGTCGGTCCGGAACAAAGGGCAATCAGTCGGGACGCTCGCGCATCGTTTGATCGGCCAGCGCGGAAAGGTTTTGTTTCTGTTCATCATTCTGATTCTGGTTTTGATGGTCAATGCTGTATTTGCCTGGGTAATCGCTAACTTGTTTATTTCTTACCCCGCCAGTGTTATACCGGTTTTCATCCAGATTCCATTAGCAATTTGGATCGGTCATGCTGTTTATAAAAAGAACAAGAAAATGCTAGTCCCATCGCTTATCGCTTTGGCAGTCATGTACATAACTGCTGTAGTTGCCAGCCAAGTGAGCTTTTTGCAAATCGACCTGGTGCAATATATGGGTGGAGAAGATGGAGCAGGATTATTTGGGTTAGGTTCAATTTCAACAGCCTTCTTTATCTGGATCATCATCTTGATGGTCTACGTCTACATCGCTTCCACTTTGCCCGTCTGGAAATTGCTGCAGCCGCGTGACTTTATCAACTCGCATCAATTGATTGTCGGACTAGGCATCCTGTATTTGGGGTTACTGTTCACCAACCCGGACATAACTGCACCAATTACCAATCCGGATGCTGATATTTCCTGGTTCCCATTGTTGTTCATTACGATTGCCTGTGGTGCGATATCCGGTTTCCATGGACTTGTGTCTTCCGGTACTTCATCTAAACAGCTCGATAAAGAAACCGATGCCCGTTTTGTCGGTTATTTAGGCGCTGTGGGTGAAGGGGTCTTAGCGCTGATTTCCATCATTGCCGTTATTACCTTGTTCCCGGACAAAGAGACGTTCTTTGCGACTTACAGCAGCTTCCAGGCTTCTAACGGAGCCGGGTTAGGTGCTTTTATCGAAGGGGCCACCAATTTAGCTCAAGGCCTGCTGATTCCTGCGGAAGTGGCGTCAACCATTGTTTCCATCATCGTGGTGTCATTTGCAGCTACAACGTTGGACACGTCAGTCCGCTTAATGCGCTACATCATTTCAGAGCTGGGTGTCGAATACAAAATTCCATCTCTTGAGAAAAAGCATGTCGCGACTACTATCGCAGTTGGAGCAAGTGCTGCACTGGTCCTGCTTCCGGAAGGCCCGAATGGTTTCGGTTCAGGCGGCTACTTGTTATGGCCGTTATTCGGTACCGCCAACCAGTTGCTTGCCGGCATCAGTTTGTTGCTGATTTCCATCTGGCTCCGAAAACTTGGTCGGAATTACATGGTGACGATCATTCCGATGATCTTCTTGATGTTTATGACGCTATGGGCCATGTTCCAGCAGGTATTTCTGCAATGGGCTTGGTATGCGGACCAGCCAAGTACGCTGCTGTTCGTATTTGGTGCGATCATCTTCGTCTTTACACTTTGGATTATCTTGACGGCAATTCAAGCATTGCTTAAGAAAACAGACCCTGACTTTTCAGGTGACGAATAAAGAGCAGTTTCAGTTAATGGAGAGTCTGCCTCGATGACTGGACAAAATAGGACGATGGCCAAGGGATCATGCAATTTGTGATCCCTTCCATTTATATTAAGGAAGAGGTGCTGTTATGTTGGTGTTCGATAAACTGAAGCAGTTGATTGCTTACTATGAGGCTGTCCTTGAATTGCCGCATCGTACTGAAATTGCACGTGAACTTCGGGATGAGGACGACCTGTTTCTGTTGATGCTCTACTCGGAGATGCTTGGAATTCCCAACCCTGTTTATTACTACACATTGGAGTTGTATCCTTACATGATTGAAGAGTTTCATGACTGGCATCTGCGGATGGGGATGGATAAATCACCGTTAACCGGTATTCGTTGCTGTTAGTTTCATTAGGAATGAGGGAATGGAATGGATGTACTGTCAAAAAGCATCATTTTTGTAGGAGGAAAAGGCGGCGTCGGAAAATCGACATCAGCTGCGGCCATAGCCTGGAAGTCAGCGGAAGATGGCAATAAAACCTTATTGATTTCGACCGACCCAGCACATAATGTGGGGGATATCTTCAACCAGAAAATCGGCGGCAAAACAAAAGCAATCGCTGATAACCTGTATGCTCTTGAAATCGATCCGGAAATTGAAACGGATAATTATATCAAAACAGTGAAAGCTAATATTAAGGGCACTGTCCATTCCAGTATGATGGAAGAAGTGAACCGCCAATTGGATACCGCCAAAGCGTCCCCGGGTGCAGACGAAGCAGCCCTGTTCGATAAGTTGATCCATATCATTTTGGAAGAACGCCGAAACTTCGATAAACTGGTATTTGACACAGCTCCGACTGGCCATACGATCCGGCTGTTGACGCTGCCTGAACTGATGGGGGTTTGGATTGAAGGGCTATTGGAAAAACGGCGGAAAACCAATGAAAATTACACACAGCTATTGAATGACGGCGAACCGCGGGAAGATCCCATCTACGATGTGCTGAGAGAACGGCAGGAACGGTTTTCAAAAGCACGGGATCTTCTGCTGGATAAACAAGTAACAGGGTTTATCTTTGTATTGAATCCGGAACGGCTGCCGATATTGGAAACTAAAAAAGCGCTGGACCTGCTGCATAACTACCACCTGCATGTCAAAACGCTGATCATCAATAAAATCTTGCCGGAAGAAGCGGATGGTGAATTTTTATTGGAACGGAAAAAGCACGAGAAGAAATACCTGCAGTTGATCGCAGAGACATTTCCGAAACAAAAGCTGGTCCGTGTCCCGTTATTTTCGCAGGACATTGTCAGCAAGACGCAGCTGGAGCTATTCAGCGAATATTTTAAGGAAGGGTGACTGGAGTGAGAGCATTCGTAATCGAATCCGGTGAACTGAAAGTGAAAGATATGGAAGAACCTAAAGCGAAACCCGGTGAAGTCGTGGTGTCCTTGAGAGCTGCCGGGATTAACCGAAGGGATTTGGGCTTGCCCAAGCGATACGGGGATAAGCCTGATGCCCTCATCATCGGCTCAGATGGAGCAGGCATTATCGAATCTGTAGGTGAAGGCGTAACCGACTTCGCCTACGGGGACGAGGTGATTATCAATCCCGCTTTGCGCTGGTATGCCAATAGCGATGCACCGCCTCCGGAATTCGATATTTTGGGCATGCCGGACCATGGAACGTTTGCCGAGAAAATTGCCCTATCTGTAGAGCAGGTGGAAAAGAAACCCCGTTATATGAGTTGGGAAGAAGCAAGCAGCCTGGCTTTGCCGGCCTTGACGGGCTACCGTGCCTTGTTCACAAAAGGACGATTGAAAAAAGGGGATACCTTGTTTATCCCGGGTGCCGGCAGTGGAGTCGCAACATTTTTGATTCAATTCGCCAAAAATGTGGGGGCGCGCGTGATTGTTACGTCACGTAGCGAAGAAAAACGCCAGCACGCCAAAGACATTGGCGCTGATTTGGCCATTGCGACAGACAGCGACTGGCCGGAAGAATTAGCGGGTGAAACTGTAGATCTCGTCATCGACAGTGTAGGGGCGGCCACTTTCAACCGTTCACTCGATGTTTTGAAGAAAGGTGGCCGAATCGTCATATTCGGGGCTACGACAGAAGACAATGTCGATTTCAATTTGCGGAAATTCTTCTATGGGCAATACCAGCTGTTCGGTTCAACAATGGGAAGCCGTGAAGAACTGCGGGCCATGCTGTCGCATATGGAGTCGAATCAGCTCCGGCCTGTCATCGACAAAGTATTCCCCTTGGAACAGGCACAGGAAGCGTTTGACCATTTGGCTTCCGGCAGCCAATTTGGAAAAGTCGTTTTACGTATTCGTGAATAAAAATTTGAAACTTTTCAGTCAGCCAGCCGTATAGTAAGTATAAGAAAGATTTGACTGGAGGTTTATGTGATGGAAAACACAGGTTTGAAAATACTCGTCCACGCCAGTGCGTTTTTTGCTCCGTTTCTTGTTCCGGTAATTGTGTTTCTGATTTCCGCTGACAAAGAAGTGAAGAAGCTGTCTATTCAGGCATTGCTTTTCCAATTGGTCTTGGGTGTACTGATTTTTATTTCTAGCTTGTTGATCGTTTTCCTTATCGGCATCCCGATGTTGATTGTCTTCGGGCTGATGGGCATCATCATCCCGATAATGGGGATCATCAGAGCTCTGAACAACGAGCAGTTCGACTATCCGATTGTCGGAAGCTGGTACCAATAAAAAAAGCCCTTTGGGGCTTTTTTTATTGGTCTATTCAGCTTTAACGATCAATGAAGGATGAAGAATCCCCGCTGATCGAAGTTTCTTCTTACATGCAAGAAAACAGCCACTCTTTCCTTGGGTTTTTAAGGTGAGAGTGGCTGTTTTTATGCTGCTTTAACGGTCAGTGGGGGATTAAGTCCCTACTGATTGAAGTTTCTTTTTATTCGAAGATATAGGCTAGAGCTTTAATCGCCTGGTCGCAAGTTTCGACTGTGGCGTTTGCTTTTCGTGACAACTCTTTTAATGGGTGATGCAGTTTCTCTGGACGGATAATGATGACCGGCTTGCCTGAAGCAAGTGCTGTGCTGGCATCCATCGCCGTATTCCATTGCTTGTACTGCTCGCCGAAAAGAGCGATGACCAAATCTGCTTTGTGCATCAGCACGCCGGTGCGCAAATTGTTGAAGCTTGAAGCGGCATGGTCTTTAGCGACGGCATCATGCTGTGGACCGAGAATGTCTTCCCCAATGTCATCTGAGCGGTCATGATTTTCCATAGGCCCGACAAAGTCGATCGGCAAATCTAAAGCGGCTGATTTTTTCTTGATTTCTTCACGCCAGGTGCTGTGGATTTCTCCGGCAAGATAAACAGTTAATCTCATCATTTCACCCTCCAAAAGCCATTTCCTCCAGTGTATCATAGTAAGATAGAAGGGTTAAATGATCTGGCGCTCTTTATGCGTAACGGGTATCAGTGAAAGCACATTATCCATTTTAAACGTGCGTTTCTTGTGGCGAAGAAAGCAATAGGCCTGGAATGAGTCTCCACTGACTTTTAAAATTTTGATGCGGCGTTTGCTGATGCTGCCATCATTGGCCATATACATCATATCGACAAGCTGCTGGTATTTAAATGCTTTTAGGATTTGTGCTTTCATGAGTAACCCTCCCTATAATAAGAACGTTTGTTCTTATTATAGAACATACATTCGATAAAAACAAGCAGACAGTATCGTGTATAATGGAACGAACATATATTCTTTTAACGTGAAGAAAGGAGCATTACGATGAAATTTTTTCATACCGCCGACTGGCATTTAGGCAAGCTCGTGCAGGGAATCTATATGACAGAAGAACAGCGATTTGTGCTGGCGCAATTCATAGATGCAATCAAAGAGGAACAGCCCGACGCGGTCATTATTGCAGGAGACTTGTATGACCGGGCAGTACCGCCGACCGATGCGGTCAATTTATTGGACGAGATACTGGCGGAAATTGTCTTGCAGTTGAAGACGCCGGTATTGGCAGTAGCCGGAAACCACGACAGCCCAGGGAGGTTGAATTTCGGCAGCCGAGTGATGAAGATGAATGGAATCCATATCGCGGGGCATGTCCATAAAGAGCATCAAGCTGTTATTTTGAACGACGAGTTCGGGGAAGTCCATTTTCATTTGGTGCCTTATACGGACCCTTCAATGGTTCGCTATGCATTTGAAGATGATGCGATCCGCAGCCACAATGATGCGATGAAAGCCATTACTGAGAACATAAAATCCTCATACGATCCGCAGGCCCGCCATGTTTTTGTCGGCCATGCTTTTGTGACGCCGCATGGAGAGCAGGAAGAGAACACCAGTGACTCCGAACGTCCGCTGTCGATTGGAGGGGCGGAACACATTGATGCCCATCACTTTGAAGGATTTCATTACACAGCGCTTGGCCATTTGCATAAAGCCCATTATGTGTTGAATGAGACCATCCGGTACTCGGGATCTCCTTTAAAATATTCGATTTCAGAAGAACACCATCAAAAGGGTTTTCATATTATTGAATTGGATGGGGCAGGAGAAGTGTCTGTAAGTAGGCGGCTGTTTTCGCCAAGACGCAATATGCGTACCGTCGAAGGAACGATAGAGGAAATTCTGCGCCATGAAATCAGTGATGATTTTGTTTTCGTGACTTTATTGGATGAAGCCCCTGTGCTGTTTCCAATGGAAAAAGTCCGCTCTGTTTACCCGAATGCCATGCATGTGGAGCGGAAAAAGTTTTCAGGAGGCATGCTGCAAAGTGAAGCTGTTTCGCGCAGGAAAATGGATTCATTGTCTTTATTCCATGCTTTTTATGAAGAAGTGAAAGGCGAAAAAGCGGATGTTGAAACCACGGACATTTTTAAGGATGTACTTCAGGAATTCCTGCATGAAGAACCGGCCGGCAAAGAAGAGGTGAAGTCATGAAACCCTTAAAATTGAAAATGACCGCATTCGGTCCTTATAAAAATACTGAAGAAATTGATTTTGCCGATTTGCAGGGAAACCAGCTGTTCGTCATTTCAGGCAGCACCGGTTCAGGAAAGACGACCATCTTTGATGGTATCTGCTTTGCCCTGTACGGTTCGGCAAGCGGATCCGACCGCAGTGAGTCGCGCATACTGAGAAGCGATTTTGCGGATGATGCCAGCCATACCTGTGTTGAAATGGAATTCGAAATACACGGCAAAGTCTACCGCATTTTGCGCCAGATGGGCCATGTGAAAAAAGGGAATAAAAGCGCAACCGGGGAACGCTATGAGTTTTTTGAGCGCACGGAAGACGGTGAAAAACCTTGTGTCGAACGGCAGATCGTTTCGGAAATCAACCGCCGCGTTGAAGAGATTATTGGCTTGACACAAAATCAATTCAGCCAAATCGTTATGCTTCCACAAGGTGAATTCCGCAAATTGCTGACGTCGGAGACTGATAATAAAGAAGAAATTCTGCGCAAAATCTTTAAAACGGAACCGTATAAGCTGATCAGCGAACGCCTCAAGCAAAAGAAAGATGCAGCAGCAAAAACGTTTGAACGTGAACAGCAGGAGTTGAATATTTACATCCAGCGCATCGCTACGTCATTGCCGCATCGCGATTCGGAGCTTTTCGAAGTGCTGGGACGTGAGCATATGAACATCAATCAAGTGCTTGCCGGTTTGGAAAAAGAGGCTGCTTATTACAGACAGAAGATCAGCCTGGACGAACAGAAGTATCAGGCCGTCTATCAACTGCATGCCGACAAAATGAGCGCTTATCATGAGTCGAAAAAGTGGAACGACCGTTTTGGTGAGCTGAAAGTGAAAAAAGTTCAGTTTGACCGTCTTGAACAGCGGCAAGCGCATTATACAGAAAAAGAAAAAGACCTTCAATTGGCGGAACGCGCCAGTTATATTACGGGCATTGAGAATCTGTTCCATGATTTGCGCGCGAATGAACACGAGAAAAAGGAATTGCTGAACAATGCATTCCGGAAACAAGTGCAGGCAGAACAGGCAAAGCTCTCCGCTGAACGGGCATTTGATGAACAACAGGAACTTCAGGGCGAGCGGGACGACCTACGCGAACAGATCCTTTATTTCGAAAAACTGTTGCCAGCTATTGAAGAGCTAAACCATAAAAAAGACAATCTGGCTCGTGTAGCGAAAGAAGCACAGCAATCGGAAATTCGCCTTAAACAGGCAGAAGAAGAATTCAACGTACTAAAAGAAGAAAAGCAGAAATTGGATGGACAAATTGCTGAACTGGAAATTTTTTTGGAAGCAGCTGATGAAACGCAGCAGGAGCTGGCCAGCGTCGCAGAAAAGCACAGAGTGGCTGCAGAATACGTTTTATTGAAACAGCAACGCCAAAAACAGGAAGCTGTCCAGGAAGCGAAAAAGAGAGATTTTGAACAGGCAAATACGGCTTATCGTGAACTGGAAGCTCAGTGGCTTGCCAATCAAGCCCATATTCTTGCAGACCAATTGCGTGAGGGGGAGGCCTGTCCAGTCTGTGGAAGTCTGGACCATCCGGGAACCGAATTAGAGGCAGGACAGGTGGTCTCAAAAGAACAAGTCGAATCGGCAAAATTTACTTTTGATCAAGTGGATAGGGATTATCGGAATGCGACCGCCAAGCTTTTTGCTTTGGATGAACAGCTGAAAAACAAGAGCAAGCAATTAGCGGGCTTAGAAGTGGATGCGGAACAGGCAGAAGTGCATCTGCGCCACCTTGAACAGGAAAAAGAGCAGTTAACAGAGCTGATCACAGAACAGCAGGCAAGAAAACAGGAGTTGCGGAAATGCAAAGAACAGGTGGCTGTCTGCAACCGGAAAATAGAGCAATTGGAGCAGCACAGACGTGGACTGGGAGAAGAAGTGCAGAAGCAGTCATCTTCCTTCCACGCAGCAAAAGCAGTGTTTGAAAACGAATTGGCAGCAGTCCCTGAACATCTGCGGGAGTTGCTTGTTTTGAAACAGCAGCTGGAAAAAGCCATTACAAAAAAACAGCAGCTGGAGCAGAACTGGATCCATGTCCAGGAGCAATTCCAAACGTCGAAGGAGCAATTGGCAAGCGCCCTGGTTTCCGTGAAGCATGCCAAAGCAACGGCAGAAGAAATAGTAGAAAAAAGAGAGAAAGCCCAACAGCAGTTTACGGATGCTTTGGTGAAATCTGCCTTTGACTCTGAAGAAGCTTACCAGCAGGCGAAGTTGACAGATGAAGCATTTGCCGCTTTGAAAAAAGAGATTGTGGAATTTAACCAGGCTCGCCATACACTAATGCAGCAGGTCAGTGAACTGGAAGAATTGTTAACAGGCCAAAGCCTGAAAGACTTGAGCCAAGCTGAAGCAGAGCTGTCGGAATTGAAAGGGGCTTATGAACAGGCGCTTGTAGAACGCAACCGTTCACAGGATTTCGAAAGAGCCGGATTGGGGCTGATTGCCAACATCCACGGGGTAATTGAAAAAGCCGTAGAAGCCGAGCAGGCTTTAAACCGGATTGCGGATCTTCATGACATGATCCGGGGCCAGAATGGTTTGAAGATTTCATTTGAACGCTACTTGCAGATTGAGTATTTGGAGCAGATCATCCTGTCAGCCAATGAGCGGCTTAGAAATCTCTCCAATGGTCAGTTCCATTTGATCCGCAGCGACCGGCAGGAAGCGCGCGGCAAACAAAGCGGGTTAGGGTTGGATGTCTATGACGCCTATACGGGACAGACGCGTGACGTAAAAACCATGTCGGGTGGGGAAAAATTCAATGCTTCGCTATGTCTGGCCCTCGGGATGGCAGACGTCATTCAAAGCTTCCAAGGCAACGTCTCGATTGATACGATGTTCATTGATGAAGGATTCGGATCACTGGATGAAGAATCACTGAATAAATCAATCGAAACCTTAATTGATCTGCAGAAATCAGGACGGATGATTGGCGTCATTTCACATGTGCAGGAATTGAAAGCGGCGATTCCGGCCATATTGGAAGTCGAAAAATCAAAAGAAGGGTATAGCCGGACGAAGTTTCTACTTAAATAAATCCAAGTTCCGGACTCTGACGTTTAGAGCCTCAACGAAAAGTGAATGATAAGAGTAATCGGCAAATTACGGATGGTGATACTGTGGACACGGTACTTTATTTCTTTTTCACTGCCGCTTATATCCTTTTGGTGATATGGGGATTCAACCAGCAGCGGACTTGGAACTTTACAGCATTTTTAACCTTAGTGCTGTTCGGTTTGATTTATGACAATGGCATTATTGCAATCGGCAAGTTCATCGGAGAAGGAACGCTTCTGGAAAACTTGAGCCTGCTGCGTTTTTGGAGCCATGCTTTCCTTACGCCATTATTGGTTTTGTTCTGTTGGGGGGCCATGAATCAGGCCGGTATCCAATGGGCAAAGAAAAAAATTATCTTTTATGGATTTCTGCTGTATACAGCGGTGTTGATCGTCATTGAACTAGCTCTGGAAACCTGGGGCCTCGAAATTATTCCGGAGCAGCAGTATGGCGTATTGCGCTATGTATCCGCAGAGACTGCATCCGGACCGCCGATAATGGTTCTCCTGGTGACAGTTGTCCTGGTTCTTGCAGGAATTGTGCTTTGGAAAGAAATCGGCTGGAACTGGATGTTGATAGGTGCAGTAACTATGGGGATCGGCAGTGCTGTGCCGATTGAAGTTGAAAGTTCAGCAGCCACCAACGCTTTTGAGCTGTTCTTATTATTTACGCTAGTTTGGACAAAAAACCGTGTAGAAAAAACCAATGAAAACCAAAGGGGTTCAGAAAATGAAGCATTTCAGTTTTAAAGCACGGCTTATTTACTTTGGTGCAATCGCTCTGATCAGTTTGGCTTTTTTTACTTTGCAACTGATAGCGGTAATGGAAGGCGGCGATGGCATAGGGTCCATTATTTTAATGGTCCTGTGGGCGCTTATGGCTTTATTTGGCTTGGCAGGCATCGTTTTTGCCGTGAAAAATCGGAACCGTCAGAAAAGCTGACGGTTTTTCTTTGCCTAAAAAAGACGGAATTGCACAGAAATTCAGCAAATATTATGGACTCTGTGATATATGGTAAAGTTGTAGAATAACGAAGCAATACGGGAGGTAACAGAATGACGAAGAAGTTGAGTCCACAGCAAGTCATCGAGTTGATTGATTCGAAAGCAGACCTGATCGTTCCGATCGCCAATGGGGAACCGATTCGGTTATTGGATATATTGGAAGAAAATGCAGTGCAATTGGATGGGGTGAAAATTCACCAGATGCTGGCTTTGCGGTCACGTTCATACATTCAAGGTGAAATAGAGCAATTGCGGCATGTGTCTTATTTCTTGAGCGGTGCTACACGGAAAGTCTATCAGCAGGCGAAGATGGAACTGGTGCCAAACAATTTCCATGAAGTGCCGCGTATGCTTCAAAAAGTTACCAAGATGTCGATGGTGCTGACAGTGGCTTCGCCGATGGATAAACATGGGTATTTCACGCTGGGAACGCAGGCTGATTACATCGCCGAATTTATTGGAAAAGTGCCGTTCATTTTAGAAGTGAACAATCACATGCCCCGGACATATGGCCGCAACCAAATTCATATCAGCCAGATCGCCGGATATGTCGAGCATCATGCACCTCTGTCAGAAGAGAAAGTTCCGGAAGTCAGCGATAAGGACCTGCTGATTGCTTCGACGATCATTCAGGACATTCAAGACGGGGATACTTTGCAGATTGGCATCGGCGCGGTTCCAAACGCTGTCATCAGCATGCTGAAAGACCATCGCCATTTAGGCATTCATACGGAAATGCTGCCGGATGGCGTAGCGAAGCTCGTAGCTGCAGGCGCTGTGGATGGTTCACGGAAATACACCAACCCCGGTAAGATTGTCGCCACTTTCGCTTTTGGTTCCAAAAATCTGTATGATTTTATCGATGACAATCCGGCTGTTGAATTCCTGCCGGTCAGCGTGGTCAATGATCCGCGGGAGATTGCTAAAGAAAAGAACATTGTCTCCATCAATGCGACAACCGAAGTGGATTTGTTCGGCCAATGTGCATCCGAGACAGTCGGCGGCAAGTACTATTCCTCCAGCGGCGGCCAAATTGACTTTGCCCGCGGTGTGCGCTTTGCTGAAAATGGCAAAGGTTATATCTGTATGGCATCAACGGCAAAAAATGATGCCATATCACGGATTAATCTGCAGCTGACGCCGGGTTCTGTAGTGACTACCGGGAAAAACGACGTGGACAATATCGTTACCGAATACGGAGTAGCCCGTCTGCATGGAGTTTCCATTTCAGAACGCGTCAAGCGTTTAGCAGCCATCGCACATCCGAAATTCCGTGAAGAATTATTGTTCGATGCAAAGAAACACGGCATTTTGATTTGACTGCACTGAGAACCATTTCCTCTACAACAGGAAATGGTTTTTATTTTGGAAACCTAAATACTTTTCTTTACAGAAAAAGAAAAGGAGTATAAACTTACCTAGGTAACTAAATGCGAGGGTGAGATTATTGAATAAATTATTATTCCACGAAATTCATCAAAAATCACGGCTATCGATCAAAGAAGTGAATGACGCTCTAAAGGAGTTCGATCTTTACAGCTCACAATGGTCGATTCTGTTCTGTCTGAAGCAATTCGGTTCAATGACTCAAAAAGAAATTTGGCAATATTTGAATGTGGAAGCTCCTACTGTGACAAGAACGATTGTCCGTCTGGAAGAAAGCGGCTGGATAAATCGGAGAGAAGGAACTGATAAACGCGAGAAGATTGTTCAACTTTCTTCTTCTGCTGAAAAAAAGGTACCGGAAATAGAAAAACGGATTCGGCGTGTGGAAGAAAATTTATTGTCAAAGCTTTCCGATGAAGAGCAGAACCAGTTGATTCATCTATTGAAAAAAATAGGGTTAGAGAGTACTGAAGAAAAGGATGTAAAGAATGGCTGAAAAAAGACCAATTTGGACAAAAAGTTTTATCAATATATCAGTTAGTACCTTTTTTATTTTTGTGGTATTTTATGCATTGCTGACATTTACCCCTTTATATGTGCTGAATGATTTGGGAGGTACAGCTACAGAAGGGGGATTAGCTGTTTCCGTCTTCTTGCTGTCTGCCATTATCATGCGGTTTTTTGCCGGCATGATTCTGGAGAAATTTGGAAAGAAGAACATTCTGATTTTTTCTCTTTTCTTCTTTACCGTCAGTACGATATTGTATGTATTTATCGGAAGTTTTACGGTGCTGTTGCTGCTGCGCTTTTTCCAGGGCATCTGGTTCAGTTTGCTGACAACGGTAGCCGGTGCGATTGCTGCTGATATTATTCCCCCGGAGCGGCGCGGCGAAGGTTTGGGCTATTATGGAATCGCCATGAATCTAGCGGTCGTAGCTGGCCCATTCCTCGCATTATCTTTACAGCCGTATGTATCGTCACAGGCCATTTTTGTCATTCTTTCAGTTATTATGATTATCGGCTTCTTTTGTGCTTTAGCTGTCCGAGTGGACGAAGGATCTTTTGTCAAAGAACAAAAACACAAATTGACAATCAACGATTTTCTGGAGAAAAAATCGATGCCGATTGCGACCGTCGGCTTTTTCATCTCGTTCGCGTATGCCAGTATCCTGACGTTCATTTCGGTTTATGCGGAATCGCTTGGACTGATCAAGGCAGCCAGTTTTTTCTTTGTCGTTTATGCCATTGCCATGCTGCTTGTCCGGCCTTTCAGCGGAAGAATATTTGACACCATGGGCCCAGGCGTTGTTATTATCCCATCCATCATCATCTTTGGAATAGGGCTTATCTCGCTGAGCTTTACTGCGTCTTCGTGGATGCTGTTGTTGTCAGGTGCGTTAGTGGGCCTTGGCTACGGAACCTTGCTGCCAAGCTTTCAAACTCTGGCCATACAGGCTGCAGATAAACATCGCAGCGGTTACGCTACCGGAACTTTTTTCGCTTTTTATGACAGCGGAATTGCCATTGGATCGGTTTCACTTGGCTTGCTTGCAGGATTTGCCGGCTATTCCAATCTGTACTTGATGCTGGGGGTTTTTGTGATCCTCGTTGTTTTTTATTACAGTTGGATCATGTCGAAAGACCGCAGCTCAGCCCAGCAATAAAAAACAATCTAAAAAGGATCCGCAAAAATTTTGCGGACCCTTTTTTTATCGTCATTTAACAGTTAAAGTGACTGAGCCGAGCTCGCCGTAGCTGGCTTCGTAAAGCCCTCTCTCCAGCGTCTTCGGCAAAATGAAAGTGCCTGATGAAATAGCCATTCCTTTTTTTACTGTCAACCCGTGGTCATCCAATTCCTTGACCAGCCATTGCAGTGCATTGATGGGATGATCCAGGACTTCAGCAGAAGTGTCTCCCGCAATTTCCTTGCCATTTAAGCTTAGTTTGCCAGGCAGCCGCTCAAGCTGGCTGTAGCTGATATTATCCAGTGGCTGGCCGACGATGATTTTCCCGGCAACCGCACTGTCTGCGACCACTTGCCCAAGGCTGATTTTTGGGAACCAGTCATCGTATCGGGAATCAGGGACTTCGATGCCAGGTGCCACTTGGGTTTTCTCCAGAAGCGTCTGAACATTGTCCGTTGCCGATAAATCTTCCTTCGCAATAAAAATCAATTCGATCTCAATTAAAGGAGAAGACATCGAATCCAATTCAATGATGCCATCCGATAAAGAGGAAGTAGTCAGCGCGCCATACAAAGGAGTTTCCGAATGGAATAGGTCCTGTGTTTCTTTGCTGGTCAGGCTGATTTTATAGCCTCTTAATTCCTCTTGCCCATTCCGGGTTTTAGTATCCGTAACCGCATGCTGGATTGCATAAGCCTGGTTCTTTTCCAAAGAGGCTGGAATTTGCTCTTTCGGAATTGTTTGCCCGTTGATGTAGGCTTCATATAAAACGGTTGCCATGTCAGTTTGCTGTGAATCCAGATTTTTCATAAGAAAGCCCCTCTCAGATGGTATACCTCTTATCATATCATTCTGACAGTTTATTTTGAATGTTTTGTATAGCTGATTTTTATTGGGCTTCTGCTCTTGGGCCGATTCCGCTTTTCTCTTTTGTCCAGACTCCAGCGCCCAGCTCTTCGGGATGTAAGCCACTCTGGCTTTGCGGCTGTAAACACGCCGCTTTGCCAGACCGTCTTACCCCTGTCAGAGCTACACAGGCGCTTCCGCTTTTCTCTATTGTCCAGACTCCAGCGCCCAGTCCCTCGAGTCGCTTCAGCTTTACCAAGACTGGCAAAGAACGCCATTCCCGGTAAAGCTTCCAGCGCTTGTCACGACTACACGGCCGCTTCCGCTTTTCTCTTTACAACACGTAAAAATAAACAGCCAAGAAGTGGCAAAGGCTTCCCAAAAGAATGAAGAGGTGGAAGATCTCATGAAATCCGAGGTGCTTGGAAGACAGGAAATTAGGTTTTATTCCATAAATGATACCGCCTACTGTGTAGGAAATACCGCCAGCGACAAGCAGCAGCAGACCTGTCAGCGACAAGCTGTCAGCCAATGGCACTACGGCGAAAATGATGATCCAGCCCATGGCGATATAGATTGCGGTCGACAGCCATCTTGGCGAATGGAACCAGACCATTTTAAAGAGAATGCCGCTTATTCCCAAGAGGGAAACAAGAGAAAACAAGGTCCAGCCGAGCGTTCCGCCTAAAGCGATCAGACAAAACGGGGCATAAGAGCCTGCAATCAACGCGAAGATCATGGAATGATCAAGTTTTCGCAAAAAAGCGATGATGTGCGGATCTGAAATGGCTGAATGATAAATGGTGGAAGCCGTATACAATAAAATCAAACTGATGCCGAAAATAGCGACAGCTGTTACATGCAAAGCGGGTGCATTGGCATAAGCGGTTTTGATGACCATCGCTAAAAGTGCAGCAAGGGATAAAACAGCTCCAGCTAAATGGGACAAAGCATTAAAAGGTTCTCGGATATAAGCAGTCATGTAAAGCAGCTCCTCGTTATATGTAGTTATTGAAACTACGTATAACGATACTCGTATTTATAAATAGAGTCAAGTTTGGAGGAAATTTGAAAATGGGGTAAAATAACTAGTATGAAACACCGCAAGGGAGCGTGGAAGTACATGGGAAAAGCTGATGAAATCATCAAATCGATGGCTTACCATAATCAGGTTCTGCCGGAAGACATTCCGAAGATCGATCTGTATATCGATCAGGTCATTCAATTATTCGAAACCAGTTTTGCCGAGTCGAAACGGTATCCAGATGAAAAAATCCTGACGAAGACGATGATCAATAATTACGCCAAAGGGAAATTGTTCTATCCGGTCCAAAACAAAAAATACAGCCGCAACCACATCATGCTGATCAGCTTGATCTATCAGATGAAAAGTGCATTGTCGATCAATGACGTCAAACAGGTACTGCATGGCATCAATGAAAAGGCGGCACAAAAAGAATTGGACTTGGAGCAGTTTTACCGCAGTTACTTAGATCTTCAGCAAGGCAATGCAGAGATTTTCGAAGAAGGCTTAAAGCGCCAATCGGAAGAAGCTGCTGAACAGGTGGCAGGTGCTCATGAATCGGAGGAACTGGAGCGCGTCCTGCTCATCGCATCATTGGTTCATACCAGCAACCTTTACAGGAGAGCAGCGGAGAAACTGGTGGATGAGATGGCGAAAGGAGCGGACACGAATGGTTAAAGTTCTCATTGATGCAGATGGCTGTCCGGTGGTCACCCAAACCATCGATTTGGCTAGAGGCTACCGGCTTCCAGTCATCTTGATTTGCGACACTTCCCATGAAATGTACAGAGAAGGGGCAGAAACCATCACGGTATCAAAAGGCGCGGATGCAGTCGACTTTGTACTGGTCAACCGGGTCAAAAAAGGCGATATTGTCGTCACCCAGGATTACGGCCTTGCCGCTATGGTGCTTGCAAAAAGAGGCATTCCGATCGATCAGAATGGCCGCGTCTATTCAGATGAAAACATCGAGCAACTGCTCCATGGCCGCCATGTCGCCAAAAAAATCCGGCAAGGAGGCGGCCGGATGAAAGGGCCGAAAAAACGGCGCCCCGAAGACAATGAAAAATTCGCAGCGGCTTTAATGGTCCTGTTGAAACAAAGCAAGGAAAATGAAAAAGGACCCGGCAGTTGAATGCCGGGTCTTTCTCTGTCTATTTTGGGTTAAATGGTCCAGCGGTCATTAATGATCGCCACCAATACCCAGTCACCGTTGCTGTTCTTCTCGAATACCATGTTCAAGCTCTGCCAGTCCATTTGGTCATATTGATCAGTTCCAGGGAAGTAGTACTCGACAATGGTTGCTTCAGGGTACACTCGGTGAATAAATTCATGTGTAGTTGGCTGGATGGTGCGTCCATAGCGTTCTTTAGTGGTATATTCCGCATCCATCAAGTATTCGTCGTAATACTCAGCAGGCGTCAAATTAATCTCAAAACCGCTGCCGTCCTGATAACCCCATAAATAATCATTGGCATCATTCATGAAGTTAGGAAGTTGGGCCTTGGTGAAAGTCACTCCGCCATTGTCGATGCAACCACCACTGTAAGGGCAGAACGTCAATCCCTCTGTAGAGCTGACATAAGCTGCGACATCACCGAAATCCTCCGATTGCAGTTCAGCCAGAATATCATTGGCTGTCATTAATAATTCCTGTTTTTCAGGAATGAAAGAAGGTTCGATGGCACGGGCGAGAAATGCAGAAAATTGAGCACGTGTTACCGGAGTGTCAGGGCGGAAAGTATTGTCCGGGTAGCCGCGTGCGACTCCTTGATAAGCAAGCCTTGATACGGCATCAAAAGCAAAATGGTTTTCCCTCATGTCCCGGAAAGTATTGTCCGGCGCTTCAGGGAAATAAAAAGCTCTGTCCAGCATAGTCACAGTCTGGGCTCGGGTGACAGTCCAATTTGGACGGAAATAGTTATTCGGAAAACCGACAATGATTTCCTCTTCAACAGCGGAAGCGATGTAGCCGGAAAACGGATGGTTTGCGGGAACATCTCTAAACCCCGTTGAACGGGAGGTGTCGTCCAGATTCAAGGCACGTCCGATCATGGCGACAGCATGGGCACGGGTAACAGGATCATTCGGTCTGAAGGTTCCATCCGGATAGCCATTGATGATTCCTTCTTCGTACAAATAAGCGATTTCAAAAGCGAACGGGTGAGTGGCAAAGACATCATCAAACAAAACAATCGCTTTGGCGGGAGACAAAAACGAACTGAACATCAGGATGGCAGCTGCAATTAAAGACAATAAAGTCTTCATATTTATCCCTCCCTATTTGATCTTATTTTACCACGAATAAAAGCATAAAGTAACAATAAAATGTTATAAAAAATAAAATAATGAGTACAAAAGAGCTCTAAGAGTATTTTTCTACCAGAAGGGGAATAAAAGATAAAATACTTTAAACTAATGTGGGAAGGAGACGAATATGAAAAAAATCCTCATTGTTGTAACGAATGAAGCCAATGTTGGGATCAAGGGGAAAAAAACGGGGCTGTGGCTTCGGGAAATGACTGATTTTTACCATGAAATAAAAGATTATTTTGACGTGGATATCATTAGCACCGCTTCCAACCGCGTGCCGATTGACCCGCTCAGTTTGATGGAAGCGGTCGTCCATAAGCAGACGCGCCATTATTATTTGGACGATGAGCTGATGGGCAAACTGAAGAAATCGCTGATGCCAGAGCAGGTAAAGGCACATGATTATGCGGCTATTTATTTTACCGGCGGCCATGGTACGATGATCGATTTTCCGAATAACCCAAGCTTGCAGAAACTGACTGCCTCGATCTACGAAGCAGGTGGGGTAGTGGCTGCTGTATGCCATGGACCGAGTGCTTTGTTGAACATTCCTTTATCTGATGGCCGTAATTTACTGGCGGGGCATGTCGTGACCGGCTTTTCGGATTTTGAAGAAAAAATCATGGGAATGTATCGCGATATTCCTTTTTCCCTGGAGCAAAACTTGAAAGAACAAGGAACTTTATTTCAAATCTCTCAAGTGCCGTTCACATCCTGTGTGATTGAATCAGGGCGGTTGGTGACGGGGCAAAATCCGGCTTCCGCAAGCCAGGTGGGCGAAAAAGTAAAAGAACTCCTGACAGAAGTGAACCCGGCTTAAAACACAGCCGGGTTCATTTATTTGATTTTTTTTCCGCATAGTCCATGAACTGCAGCGGATAATTGGTCTGAATCAGGCTAAAGCCGCGGTCGATGAACCATCCCCAGCCTTTATCGGGGTCTAATAGCGAAAGAGCATCCGAGCGCCGGGCGTTTTCAGCAAAATCAAGGGCGTTGCCCCATAAATTCGTTTGGTTTTTAAGTTTGCTGACGACAGCTTCGGAAATCACCTCATCCTCCTCTGTATAAAAAATCAATTCGATTGCGATTGGCGAAATCTCATTGAGCAACAGGTCGAGTTGATGAAGATTTTGGTCATTCAGTTTATGCATGTAGCACATGTTTCGTGGTTTCGATTCAAAAAAGTCCTTCAATTGCTCAACCGGTTTGTCGCTTTTCAGCATGAAGTGATCTAAGAGGTCGTGCTTCTCTACCAGTTCATAAAGTTCGTGCCGTAAATCCCAAGCTTTGTCGGCGTTGATCATGGCTTTTCCTTTAATCATTGGCAGAACTTCGAGAAGAGTAGGCACTTTTTCAGTTGAAATTTTCGCATTGGGGCCGCCGTTCAATTCTTTTAACGACAATTCTTTTATTTCTTTTAATGTCAGCTGATCTATTTCTCCGGTACCGTACGTCGTCCGGTCTACAGTAGCGTCGTGCATGAGAATAATGTGTCCGTCCTTGGTCAATCGCATGTCCAATTCAATCAAATAGATTTTGCGGTCGATGCAATGTTGAATGGAAGGGAGCGAATTCTCTGGCGCGGGATTCCACAGACCACGATGGGCGACGGGAGTCAAGGGGTGCAGTTTTTCCTGTAAAGCTTGATAAAAACTCTTATAGTTGCTTAATCGCCATCCAAGTAGCTGCTGATTAACTGCCATAAGCGTCCTCCTTATCTATTCCTCTTCAGTATACAAGGTTCCGTTCCATAAGTTTATTGCAAAGCTTAATAAGGTAATTTTGGAATACTTAAGGCTGCCGATTGAAATTATGAAGAAATAAAAAAATTATAAGTACCTAGTTAAAAAATCATATATAGGGTATACAAGAAGAAGTGAGAAAAAAACCACGTATTTTTGGAGGGATTTTGATGAAAAAGTCGACAATGAATACACTGATTGGCAGCGCGCTTGCAGCGGCCTCTGGAATTTTTGTTTATAAAGCATACCAGGAGAAAAATTCAGTGCAGGTAAGAGAAGATATAGATATGCGCAACAGCAATGAAGTGGATCAACGTGAAAGTGTTGAAGCTCTGGAAGATTCTGCTGAACAGGGCTTGTCCCAGTTAGACTCTGCCTACCGTGATGAATGGCAGGCCAATGCATTTCCGCAAACCCATAAAGAAATGCGGGAACTTGAAGAAGATAAATAAGGGCGTCACATCAAGCGAAGGCAAAGTTTCTTTTTGCTTTCGCTTTTTTGTGTGCAGAAAATACGATAACCATTGGAAAAGGAGAAGCAAGTATGTGGATTAGAAAACCATTTTTTGAATACACGACAGCGATTTTATTGGTTTCAGTGACCTTGTTTTTTCTTGGCAAGATTGATTATATTTTTGAGCCGCTTCAGATCGTCATCGCTACCATTTTTGCGCCGGTCCTGATCGGGGGACTGCTTTATTATTTACTGCGGCCTTTTGTAAAATGGTTGATGCGCTATGTACCTAAAATTGCTGGAATCGGAATCGTTTTTACCGTCATTATTTTAACTTTATCTATTCTGATTTACTTCTTGGGTCCATTGGTTACCAACCAAGTCGAGAGTCTCGCAGACCTGGCGCCGGGAACCGTTGAAGAAGTGACGGAGGAATCAAACAACATCCTGTCCGGTTTTCAGCTGGGTGGAGTTTCAGGTCCGGAGATAAAAGCATGGGCTTTGAATTACTTGGAGAACCTTTCAGAAGGACTGCTGAATAATGTGATGAACATTTTGACGATGTTGATGAATATTGCAATTGTCCTCATTGTTGTCCCGTTTGTGCTGTTCTTTCTATTGAAGGATGATGAAAAATTCATTCCTCATTTAATAAAGTATTTACCGGAAGAACACAAGCTTGAAGGTGAAAAAGTATTGAAGGATGTCGATCAGACATTGTCTGCGTTTATAGTGGGCCAGGCGATTGTCGCTGCTGTAGTGGGAACCTTGATGTACATCGGTTATTTGATTATCGGATTGGATTACGCTTTGAGTCTGTCGATCTTCGCAATGTTCTTGATTATTGTGCCTTTCCTCGGACCGCTCATCGGCATCATTCCTGCTTTATTTGTCGCTTTGATGAGTGGAGATGCGTGGATGGCAATAAAAGTCATCCTTGTGCTGCTCGTTGTCCAGCAGCTTGAAGGCAATCTTGTGACACCGAATATCATGGGCAATCGCCTGAACATCCATCCACTGACGATTATTTTACTGCTGATGATTGCCGGTGCATTGTATGGATTTATTGGTATTCTGATTGCGATTCCCACTTATGCTGTTTTAAAAACCTTGGTTCATAATATCCGTTTGTTTAACAGGCTGCGCAAAAAGAGAGCAGTCCAACAGACAAACGGTTAATTAGTACTGCACAACTTTATTGAATAGTGGTTATTTTCTCTCAAAGGTACTAGAATTGAGAAAATTATGATATATTATTCTTTAGAATGACCGATATGCAAAAACAAGGGGGAACTAAGATGAAGAAATGGAGTCTTTTAGCACTACTATTAGCAATGCTGCTCGTACTTGCTGCCTGCGGATCCGATGAAAGTGAAGAAGGTTCAACAGGCGGGGAAGGCGGCACTGAAGGGGAAACTTATACAGTGGGAATCGATACAACTTATCCGCCTTTCGAATTTGAAGTGGATGGCGAATATACAGGAATCGATATTGATTTGATCAAAGCGATTGCTGAAAATCAAGAATTCGAAATTGAATTCAGTCCGATGGATTTCGGTGGCATTATTCCTGCCTTGCAAGCCGGCCAATTGGATGTAGCAATTGCCGGTATGAGTATTACCGATGAACGCAAAGAAGTGGTCGATTTTTCTGACCCGTACTTTGATGCCGGTTTATCGCTGGTAGTAGCTGAAAGCAACACGGATATCACAGCCTTGGAAGATTTGGAAGGCAAGACAGTAGCGGTTAAGAGCGGAACAACCGGTGCCCAATTTGCCCGTGACAATGAAGGTGAGTTTGGTTACACAATTGCTCAATTTGAAGACAGTCCATCCATGTTCCAGGAAGTGTCAAACGGCAATGCTGATGTGTTGCTTGAAGATTATCCCGTTATCGCTTATGCCATTGCTGAAAGCGGACTTGATCTGAAAACAGTAGGTGAGCGCTTAACTGGTGACCAGTACGGAATCGCTGTATTAAAAGGGGAAAATGCAGAGCTTCTTGAGAAGATCAATGCAGGTCTCCAGGAATTGCGCGACAGCGGAGAATACGATGAAATTCTAGCGAAGTATATCGCAGCAGAATAAAAATGGATGCAGCGCGCAGAAGCGCGCTGCATTTTTTGATGCAAAGGGGATGTGGATATGGATACAATTATCAACGCTTTTCCGTACTTAATGGAAGGGCTGCAAGTTACGCTCTATATTTTTGCTATCGCAATTGTGATCGGATTCCTGATTGGTTTAATCGTTGCGCTATTCAGATTGGCGCCGCTGAAAATCCTGAATTGGATCGCGAAAATCTTTGTTGATGCCATTCGGGGCACGCCGTTTATCGTCCAGTTGTTCTTCATCTATTTCGGGCTGAATTCCTTGGACTTTATCTCGTTGGACAATACGACAGCAGGGATTGTAACAGTAGCCATCAACGCAGGCGCTTACTTCTCTGAAATTATCCGTGCGGGTATTCAGTCGATCGATAAAGGACAAACAGAAGCGGCGCGTTCACTGGGACTGAATTCAACACAGAACATGCGCTATATCATTTTACCTCAGGCTTTCAGACGAATGCTGCCGACCATCACCAACCAGGCGATTATTTCATTGAAGGATACGTCGCTGTTATCGGTTATTGGAGTGGCGGATTTGACGCAAGAAGGCCGTATCCAGGCCAGTGCTACATTTGATGCTTTTAATGTGTACTTGATCTTAGGGATTATTTACTTTGTGGTCATATATCTGCTCTCCATGCTGGCGAGCTTTGTAGAAAGGAAGTTTGTTTTGCGATGACAATGATCAGAGTGGAAAATTTGAAAAAATCATTCGGCAACCTGGAAGTTATAAAAGACATGAGCACTGTGGTAGAAGAAAAAGAAGTCATCTGTGTAATCGGCCCATCCGGTTCAGGGAAAAGTACATTTCTGCGCTGCTTGAACCGGTTGGAAGAAATTACGGGCGGACATGTCTATATAGAAGGTGTTGACATCACGGATTCTAAAATAGACATCAATAAAATTCGACAGGACGTCGGAATGGTGTTTCAACAATTCAATTTGTTCCCTCATAAGTCGGTATTGGAAAATGTCATTTTGGCACCGATGAAAGTGAAGAAAAGCGATAGAAAAGCGAGTGAAGCGAAAGCCTATGAGCTGCTTGATAAAGTTGGTTTGCGGGAAAAAGCAAAAGCTTATCCGGGGGAACTGTCAGGCGGCCAAAAACAGCGCGTGGCAATCGCCCGGGCATTGGCGATGGATCCAAAGATCATGCTTTTTGATGAACCGACGTCTGCACTTGACCCGGAAATGGTGGGGGACGTACTCGATGTCATGAAACAGTTGGCGCGTGAAGGCATGACCATGGTCGTTGTGACGCATGAGATGGGATTTGCAGCTGAAATGGGTGACCGTGTATTGTTTATCGATGGCGGATATATCGTGGAAGAAAATGTGCCGAAAGAATTGTTTGGCAACCCGCAGCATGAGCGGACAAAAGCGTTCTTAAGCAAAGTATTGTAGAAAAATGCGCCTGCGGGCGTATTTTTTTTATCCTTTAGCTGGTGGAATCGTATTCTAAGTGCAACGGACCGTATTTCTCTTGTTTTGGATCGTATTTTAGTGTAAGTAGACTGTATTTCCTGAAAATGCCAAAACAAAAACCGGTCTGGATGAAAATCCAGACCGGTTCAGTTCATTAAGATTTATTCTTCGTCAAAGACGTGAACTTTTGTCATTTTGTCGCCATTGCTCATTGCTTTAGCCGTTTCCAATCCTGAAGTCACTTGCCCGAAAACAGTGTGGACTCCGTCAAGGTGTGGCTGTGGTGCGTGAACGATAAAGAATTGGCTTGAGCCAGTGTCTTTACCGGCATGCGCCATTGATAAGCTTCCTGCTTGGTGCTTATGCGGGTTGCCTTCAGTTTCGCATTTGATTGTTTTGCCGCTGCCGCCAGCACCAGTACCGGTCGGGTCGCCGCCTTGGCTTACGAAGCCAGGAATTACGCGGTGGAATGTTACGTCGTTATAGAAGCCAGAGTTTGCAAGCTCTTCAAAGTTTGCAACTGTGTTAGGTGCTTCGTTCGGGAAAAGTTCGAATTCGATGATTTCACCGTTTTCCATGTGGATGTGTCCTTTTTTAGCCATTCTAAAACATCTCCTTTATAATTGGTTCATTTTCCAGTATATCGATTTTTGGGTTGGCTGTATAATCATTTGGCACATTATAGAGCTTTTAATGAACCGCCTTCTACTACAAGCGATTGGCCAGTCATGTAAGAGTTGGCTGCTGAGGCAAGAAAAACAATGATTTTCGCAAATTCTTCCGGTTCGCCATAGCGGCCAGCAGGAATGGACGCTTTACTTTTCTTAGAGATTTCTTCTGCGGAAACTCCTTGTTTGTCTGCAGCGATCTGATCCAATTCCGCTACACGGTCTGTTGCGAAGCGGCCAGGTCCAACTGTGTTGACGAGGATGTTGTCGCCTGCGACTTCGCGCGCAAGGGTTTTTGCAAAACCGATCATTCCTGCACGAAGCGTATTGGACAAGATCAAGCCATCAATCACTTCTTTTGTTGAAGAAGAAGAGATGTTGATGATGCGTCCAAACTGCTGTTCCTTCATATAAGGTAGAACAGCGCGAGAGGTACGGATATAGCTTAATAAATTCTGGTCGAACGCCTTATACCAATCAGCATCTTCCACTGCGTCAAATCCGCCGGCTTTAGGCCCGCCTGTGTTATTGATCAACACATCAATCCGGCCGAATCGATCAGCGACGAATTGGACCAGTTTCTGGATGTCTTCTTCTTTGGAAATATCGCAAACGTGCGGAAACACTTGCTGGTTTCCAGAAGCCTCTTTGATTTCAGCAGCTGTTTCGTCTAGGGATTGCTGATTGCGGCTTGAGATAATGACTGTCGCCCCTTCTTTTGCAAATTCCGTCGCCGTTGCTTTGCCGAGCCCTTTGCTTGAAGCCATCACAATCACAATTTTTTCACTGATTCCTAAATCCACTGTACTCATCCTTTCTTATGTATCCATCCTTCAGTTTACGAATAAAATACAGATAATTCAAACTTTTATTTTTGAATTTCCGCCATAAGTCCAATGGCGTGAATCTGGGGTAAATATGATAGGATATAGTTATTGAGTAGATTAGGAGTGTTATAAATGGAAGAACGCGAAGTTTTTGATATAACGATTATCGGCGGCGGGCCAACTGGCTTGTTTGCTTCCTTTTACGGCGGTATGCGCAAAATGAAAGTAAAAATTCTGGATAGTTTGCCGCAGCTTGGCGGACAGCTTACTGAATTGTATCCGGATAAATTCATTTACGATGTAGGTGGATTTTCAAAAGTGCTGGCAAAAGATTTGGTGGACAATTTAGTCCAGCAAGCAAAATATGGCGATCCGGAAATTTGTCTGGAAGAAACCGTAACAGCTGCAGAACGCCACGGAGATCATTTTGTCATTCAGACGGACAAAGGCCTGCATTACACAAAAGCTATTTTGTTGACTGCGGGAGTTGGGGCATTCCAGCCGCGCAAATTGGCAGTAGAAGGCTGTGAAGCTTTTGAAGGCAAAACGCTTCATTATGGAGTTAAGGACCTGACTGTTTTCAGCGATAAAAAAGTGGTCGTTTTAGGCGGCGGCGATTCAGCTGTCGACTGGTCGATGATGCTTGAAAATGTAGCATCCCATGTAACGTTGAGCCATCGCCGAGACAAAATGACAGCGCATGAGGCAAACATCGATGTCTTGATGGCCTCGACAGTGGAAGTGAAAAAACCTTACGGCGTGAAAGAACTGGTTGGAGAAAATGGCCAAATCAGCGAGCTTGTGCTGGTCGATAAAGAAGGCAATGAAGAACGTCTTGACGTAGACCACGTTATCGTCAACTACGGCAACATCACATCATTAGGTGCCATCAAGGAATGGGGACTCGAGATGGATAAAAACTCGGTCATCGTCAACTCTAAGATGGAAACCAGTATCCCAGGCATCTACGCTGCAGGCGATATTGCCACATACGAAGGCAAAGTCAAACTGATCGCTGTAGGCTTCGGCGAAGCACCGACAGCCATTAATAATGCGAAGTCTTATCTGGATCCGAAATCGAAAGTTCAACCATTACACAGTACAAGCGTTTTTAAATAAAATCCAAAAAGATCCGGCGCATTAAAATGCGCCGGATCTTTTTGGGTTTTTTTAATGTCTTCTATTCTTTTTCGCCAATGGATCTAATGAGGCGGCTTTAAGGAAAGAAACACCCATTAAAATGATAACCACCGAGAAGGGCAGGGCTGCAATGATCAATGAGTTTTGCAGGCCTTGTGTGCCGCCTGTATAAATAACGATGGCTGCTACGGCTGATTGAATAAGGCCCCATGTGATTTTCACCAAATTCGGCGGGTTCAACATGCCGCCCGTTGTTTGCATGCCAAGCACGAATGTCGCTGAATCGGCAGAGGTGATGAAAAAGATGGCAATGACGAATAAGGTGATGATCGATAGCAACGTGCCAAGTGGATAATATTGCAAAACACCGAATGTGGCCGTCTCAAGACTGTAATCGGAAATTTTTGCAATGTTGTTCTGCTCCAGGTTCAATGCGGAAACGCCGAACACCGCGAAAAAGATGAAGCATACCAGCGAAGGCACCAGCAGTACCCCGAGCATAAACTCTTTGACTGTGCGTCCCCGGGAAATACGGGCAATGAAAATGCCGACGAATGGTGCCCAGGAAATCCACCATGCCCAGTAAAATACCGTCCAGCCGTCAACCCAAGCGCGGCGTTCTTCATTGATCGGCTCGAGATTAAAGCTCATGGAGAAGAAATTGGTTAAATAGCCGCCAATCGCATCTGCAAACGAATTGAAGATGTAGAGCGTCGGTCCGACAATCAATAAGAGCAAAAGAAGGACAAATGCCAAAATCATGTTTATGTTACTTAAATACTTGATGCCGCGGCCGATTCCGGACGAGGCAGAAGCAATGAAAAGAACCGTGGCAACTCCAAGGATCAGCATCTGAAAAGCGAAGTTATTCGGTGTTCCAAACAGGAAGGAAATCCCTTCATTCATTTGGGCAGATCCGAATCCAAGCGTGGATGCGACGCCGATGACTGTTGCGAAGACAGCCAGCGTATCAATCAATTTCCCAAGTGGGCCAGCCATCAGCTTTTTCCCGAATAAGGGAATAAGAGTGGCGCTGATCAATCCTGGGGCATCGTTATGAAATTTAAAGTAAGCCAGAACCAATGCGACGATTCCGTAAACTGCCCAAGCATGCAGACCCCAGTGGAAAAAAGAGAATTGCATCGCTTCCTGGATTGCTTGATCGGACCCCAATTCGGAGCGTGGAGCGCTTATGAAGGCATGGGAAATCGGTTCAGCTGTTGTCCAGAAAACCAAGCCCATTCCCATACCGGCACTGAAAAGCATCGCAAACCAGGAGGGCAGGGAGAATTCGGGTTTATCATCAGGTTTTCCCAACTTTAAATTGGAAAATCTGGAGAAAATCAAATACACACAGAAAACAAGTATCAGGAAAACGGTCAAAAGATAGTACCAACCGAATGTGCTGGAAATTGCGGCTGTCAATTCCCCTGTTTGTGATTTGAATCCTGCAGGCGAGGACAATCCCCAAACAACCAAGCCCATACATACTGATAATGCAATCCAAAAAACCGATGTTACATTCTTCAAACGAATTCCCCCTATAAACTGTTCTTTAATTAACATTTACATATTCCCTGATATTCCTCTACTAAACTGTTTTTGTTGTTTAGCTTCCCAGCACAAAATAAAATACGATAATTATTAGTTTTATTACAGAATGTAACAATACACCATTCCGTGTCATGAAATTGTTATCTTCCATCTGCCGTTCTGTCATGTTCCTGCAATGTGGAGGTGTTATGATCGTTCAAGTTAGTGAAAAGGAGGAATTTCAATTTATGAAAAAGCAAATCGTTACACTAACTGCTATCGCAGCTTTAAGTGTGGGAGCAGCAACGTCAGCAAGTGCATCATCTTATACAGTACAGCCAGGTGACACTCTTTGGGGTATTTCACAAGATAAGAACGTATCAGTAGAAAACCTAAAAGGGTTAAACAGCCTTTCATCCGATTTAATCTTGCCAAGCCAGGAACTAAAAGTCGATGGACAAGCAACATCAGAAAAGAAAGCCGACAACTCAACATATACAGTTAAATCGGGAGATACATTGGCAGAGATCGCCAACGCACATGGAATTCCATTAGACAGCTTAATGAGTTGGAATGGCATTTCTGGATACATGATTTATCCAGGCGAAACGTTAACCGTTAAAGGCGGCACAGCAGCAGAAAAAGCACCAGCTAAAACTGCAGCAGCACCAGCTAAAGAAAAAGCACCAGCACCAGCTCCAAAAACAGCAAGCGCTCCTGCACAAAAAGCACCGGCAGCCGCTTCATCTCAATCAGGTAAAACAATGACTGTTTCTGCGACAGCTTACACAGCTTATTGCGCAGGATGCTCAGGAACTACAGCAACTGGAATTGACTTACGTTCAAATCCAAACCAAAAAGTAATCGCAGTTGATCCTTCAGTAATTCCTTTAGGCTCTAAAGTTTGGGTTGAAGGATACGGAGAAGCTATCGCTGGAGACACCGGCGGAGCAATCAAAGGCAATAAAATTGATGTCTTTATTCCTTCACAGGGAGCCGCTTTAGAATTTGGCCGCAAAAATATTACTATTAAAGTTCTTAACTAATATTCGTATTGCTACACAGCCGAGGTGACCAATCCCTTGGCTTTTTTATGTTCAAAATTTTAAGAGAAACGATTCCTGAAGTTACCCGGGAATCGTTTCTTTTTTTTGAAGTTCAATGCAGCTGCTTCCTTATATTTGAAATAAATTTATTTTAGATTAATGAATAAGAACTTTTTGATAGGGTATAGTATTTAATATTACGAATTTTCTTTAAAATAAAGGGGGACAGAAAAATGGCGAAAAAAGACAAAAATTTTTCACGGCGTGATTTTTTGAAGACCTCAGGAATCGCGACAGGAGCTTTAATTGGCGGCGGCATTATTGGAGGTCTGATTGGGGCCAATACCAACCAGCAGGACTCAGCATCCACTGCACCCGGAACTCCGCAAGGATCAACAGGATCCCCAGGTGGGGTCAGGGGGCTGACATTCTTCAAAAACAACGCGGAGTTTGAAATATTGAACCAAGCTACTGAACGAATTTTTCCGGAAGACGATTTAGGGCCAGGTGCAATTGGTTTAGGTGTCGCTTATTTTATCGATCAGCAGTTAGCGGGCAGCTATGGTGAAAATTCGAAGGAATACATGCAAGGTCCTTTTTATGAAGGGGAAACAACGCAAGGCTACCAAAGCCGTTTAAAGCGAAATGAAATGTTCCGACAAGGAATCCAGATCATGCAACAGGAAGCTCAAAGCCGTTTTAATGCCAACTTTGTAGACTTGGAAGGTGGGCAGATGGATGAAATTCTGACAGCTTTCCAGGAGGATGAAATTCAAATGAGAGGTACGACTTCGTTGTTCTTTTTCCGTCTGTTGAGGCAGGCTACTTTAGAAGGAGCTTATGCAGATCCGATATACGGCGGCAATCACAATATGGAAGGTTGGAAGATGAAAGGATTCCCAGGCCACCAAGCAGCTTATATCAATGAAATTGACAGTGAAGATTTTGTAGAAATCGAACCTCAATCACTGGGGATGGAGCATTAATTGAAAAGGGGGAACTTGCATGGTAACGACTTTAGACAGCGTGGATGTAGTTACGGTAGGAGTGGGTTGGACAGGGGGAATCATTGCCGCTGAGTGTGCCAAAGAAGGACTGAAAGTAGTAGGGCTGGAACGTGGACGCGAACGGGGAACAGCGGATTTCAGCATTGTTCACGATGAATACCGCTACGCAGTTCGTTATGAATTGATGCAGGATTTATCACGGGAAACTGTCACTTTCCGCAATAATCGGCAGCAGCGTGCATTGCCGATGCGTCAGATGGGTTCTTTTTTATTGGGAGAAGGATTAGGGGGATCAGGCACTCACTGGAACGGCCAAAATTGGCGTTTTCTTCCTTATGATTTTCAAATCAAAACGATGACCGATGAAAAGTATGGGGCTAATAAACTTCCGGCTGAATATACCCTGCAGGATTGGGGAATCACTTATGATGAATTGGAACCGTATTTTGACCGTTTTGAAAAGACCGCGGGCATCTCTGGCGAGGATAACAATCCGTTTTGGGGCAAACGGTCTAGCCCCTATCCGACACCGCCGATGAAAAAAACGCCGATTCTGCAGCGTTTTGAAACAGCTTCTACCAACTTGGGGCTGTCGCCTTTCATGATGCCATCAGCCAATCTGTCAGAAGCTTATGAAAATCCCGACGGACAGCAAATCAACGCATGCCAATACTGCGGATTCTGTGAACGTTTCGGTTGCGAGTACGGCGCAAAAACCTCTCCGGAAATTACCGTTGTGCCAGCTGCGAAAGAAACAGGCAACTACGAAATCAAGTTTAATGCCAACGTTGTCGAAATCATGAAGGAAGGCGACCGAGTTACAGGGGTACGCTATTTTGATACAGAGACTTTTGAGGAATTCATTCAACCGGCGAATGTGGTTGTTCTGACAAGTTATATGATGAATAATGCGAAGTTGCTGATGGTGTCTCAAATTGGCGAACAATACGATCCGGAAACAGGCCGGGGGACGCTGGGCAAAAACTATGCCTATCAGATCTTGCCGGGAGCATCTGGATTCTTTGATGAACAGATGAATACCTTTATGGGAGCAGGCGCTCTGGGAATGACGGTAGATGACTTTAATGGGGACTCTTTTGATCATTCTGACCTTGACTTCATACATGGTGCCAGCTTATCTATCACGCAAACCGGTTCCCGTCCGATTCTGCACAATCCAATCCCGCCGGATACGCCTTCTTGGGGTGCAGATTTCAAACGTGCATCGATTGAAAACTATACCAGATCGTTGAGCATCGGCGGCCAGGGGGCTTCCATGCCGCATAAAGAAAACTATATGGCGCTGGACGGAACTTATAAAGACATCTACGGAGTGCCATTGCTGCAGCTCACCTATAATTTCACGGATCAGGATCGTGCGCTCCACAGCTATTTGACGGAAAGAGCGGGCGAAATCATGCAGGAAATGGGTGCGAAAACAGTAGTCGGCGGCAATCCAATATCAGATTATGACATTGTTCCTTATCAGACTACCCATAATACTGGAGGAACCATCATGGGTGCCGATCCGGGTACTAGTGTCGTCAATAATTTCCTGCAGCATTGGGATGCGGAAAATTTATTTGTCGTAGGAGCCGGGAATTTTGCGCACAATGGAGGCTACAACCCGACGGGAACCGTTGGGGCATTGGCTTACCGCTGCGCAGAAGGTGTTATCCGCTATAGTCGCGAAGGCGGATCACTTGTTTAGTAATAGAAAAGAATTTCGCTCAGAGGAGAGTTATTCTCCTCCACTGAGTGTTAGTTGAACCATACTGACCGTTAAAGCGGGATAAAGGAGGAAAAACAACATGGGTGGATTAGCGTCAATTGGTGTACCAGGACTGATTATTATACTGGTCATTGTGTTAATTATATTTGGGCCCAAAAAGTTGCCCGAAATCGGTGGGGCAGTCGGCAAAACCTTTTCTGAGTTCAAGCGTTCGACCAAAGGGCTGATGGATGACGATGACGAGGAAGTCGTGAGAAAAGAAACGGTTGAAGACAAGGAGTTAAAAAAATCTGACAAGCTATGAAGGTGGTTAAATGGATCCGTATGGAGACAGAAACTTAACGAGTCCGTTGCGTAAAAAAAAGGTGCAGCCGGAAAAGCCTATAGAAAAGAATGAGAGAAAAATGCCGGAGCCTCCCATCAAAAAGCCGGAACCTCCAGTGGAAGAGCCCGGAATGCAAGTAGAAACCTTAGTCGACCACCTGGGAGATTTGAGGAAACAATTGATTAAAAGCGCGATTGTGTTCTTGTTTTTTTTGCTGGTCGTTTTCTCCACGTTAAACTTCTGGTTTCCTTACATTGTTAAAGGTTATGATTTGGTCATTTTAGGGCCGCTGGAAGTTATTAAATTCTATACTTCTATTTCTGCAACATTGGCTCTCGGGCTGTCCTTGCCATTTCTGATTCATTTCATTTGGCAATTTGTAAAACCTGGCCTTGAAGAAAAAGAGGCGCGCTTTCTTGGCCTGTATTCTCCGGTCATGCTGTTGCTTTTTGTGCTAGGAATTGCATTTGGCTATTTCATCGTCAACCCATTGAGTTTTCAATTTTTGATCGGTATGGGGATGGCCAATTTCGACGTCATGATTTCTGCAAACGAGTATATCCATTTTTTGATTATGACGACCGTTCCTTTAGGGCTGCTTTTTGAAATGCCGATTATTGCCTTGTTTCTATCTTCTATCGGCGTACTGACTTCGGGTTCAATGAAAAATGTCAGAAAATGGTCCTATCTTGTTCTAGCGATTGTTTCAGCATTGATTACACCACCGGATTTTTTAAGTCAGTTGTTGGTCTTGATTCCGATGGCCGGTTTATATGAAGCAAGTATCTTTATCATCAAGAAAACAGAAGACAAAAAAGCTGCAATTGAAGATACGGTTCTCTAAACAAAAAAGGCTGCAGCTATGTAGCCTTTTTAGTTATAATTAAAAGAAAATTCTGATATTTATTGGTAATCCTTTCTTAACTGCTATACACTGAAAGAGCAAGTGAATGTCAGAAAATCCGTAAGTGGAAAGTAGTTATCCATAATGAGGAGGATGAGACATGGCAGTGAAAATTACAGAAATTGAAGACTTAAAAAAAGTGGATGTTTCAAAGCTGGTAGAAGAAAGCGAAGCAGAAGGCTACCGTTTTCTGAGACGGCTTGTGGATCAGTATGAAGATGGCAGCAATACTTTCAATAAAACAGGCGAAGTGTTGTATGGGGTGTGGGACCATCATGACCAATTGGTCGCAATCGGAGGCTTGAACCGTGATCCTTACTCCGATAAAGAAGGGGTTGGCAGGCTTCGGAGGTTCTACATTTCCGCAAATGCCCGCCGACAAGGCATCGGGACAAAGTTACTGCAACAGATTTTAAAAGATGCGCAAGGCCATTTTAGGGAATTGGTTGTACGCACAGATTCTTCTGCAGCGGATGCCTTCTACCGGGCAAACGGATTTTCAGGAGATCTGGGATTGCCGGAAGCCACCCACGGCATTGTTTTAGAACGGGAACATCGGAAAAAGGCAGAGTAACACCCCAAGTAAACGGCTTGCCTGCGCAAGCCGTTTTGTCTTGTCCTGAATTCTTGTGGAAAACGCCCAGCGCAGCACGATATATGGTAACGTAAATAGAAACGGCAGCCTATCTTTTGGGAGAATGCAAAAGGGCTGCCACAAACGAAAACAGGCTAGGAGAGATTGGATGGAAATGTCGAACTGGAAAGGCGCAGCAGGCGTCTGTGTCAATGAGAAGAACGAAGTCTTGTTGGTATTGCAAGGTGTGCCGGGAGAAGAAAAGAAATGGACGGTGCCGGCGGGAGGAGTGGAAGGGAATGAAACGCTGGAGCAATGCTGTGTGCGTGAATTTTTCGAAGAAACCGGTTTGACTGTTCAAGTTATCGAAAAGCTGAACGTGAGAGCAGGAGAATATGAAGATTCGGCTGTGTCTTTCGAAGTCACCTACTTCAAAGTGGAAGTGACAGGCGGCGAAATCACTTTGCAAGAAGGCGACGAATGGATTGTTGATGTAGCGTGGAAACCGATTTCTGAACTTGAGGAGCTGGAATTGGCTTATCCTGACGATGCTACGCTGATTGGAACACTGGCAATTCAGTAAGCCGTTGAGGGCTTATTGGATTATAAAAAAAGTAAAACGGGTAATTACGGTAATAACAACAATCCAAGGAGGGATTCTGGATGAAGAAAGACCGTGAAAACAAGGAAGGCGAAGAGCTGATTCCCGAAGTCGAACCGCGCCGCAATATGCCGCCTGAAAAAGAGATGGATCCGATGCCGGATCGGGATTTGGAATATGAGGAAAATTCGAATGAAAAGTACAGGGACAACACTCAGCAAAAAGAGTAAGCAAGCCAGTACTGGCTTGCTTTTTATATAGCAGAGCGATCGAAAGGGGTCATGATAATGCCGCACCATACATTCAAACATGCGGTTTGGCATGAAGAGGAAAGTGCTGAAGAATACAACTTCCGTAAATTCCTTCCGAAAAATGAAAAAATGCAGAATTGGATTGGTAAATCAAAAAATCCATCCGTTAATATTCTTCATACCCATACGGTTGAGCGGGGCAAAGAGTCTATATGGGGTTCGTTGATTTACAGGCAAAGTGCGAAATCTGAAGATTCCCGTGAAGTCTTCCATTTTTACTTGTCCCGGGATGTCTTTGTAACCAGCGCAATTGACTTTGAAAAAGATGCGTATTTGGAGAAAGAAGAAATTCTACGCCAAATGGAAGAGGCCAATTCTTCGGTAGAAGTGATGATGATCATTCTCGGTGAAATGGTGGCTTCCATCCTACATAAAATCGACAGTTTTGAAGAGCGTCTTCATGATCTTCTGTGGGCGATCAAGGAAAAGAACAATAAGAAGACTTTGGGGAAAATTGAGAATGTCCGTCATGAAATTCTTTTATGGAAGCATTTGATTATGGGCTTTCAGGAAATTGAAATGGCAATTGAAGAGACATTCGGGAAAAATGTCACAGAAGAAGTGGAATACCAAAGGACTGCCGTTCGTATTGGGCGCTGTGTCATGCTCGTCAATTCATACGAAGACGAAGTCAATAATATGGTCGATATTGAAAATGTAGTAGCCAATTATCGAGGAAATGAAATAATGAAAACCTTAACGGTCCTAACGACTTTGTTTACACCAATCATGGCGTGGGGAGCTCTTTGGGGCATGAATTTCGAAAACATGCCAGAACTGAAATGGCAGTTTGGTTATGTCGGCGCTTTGCTGGTAATTTTGGCGTCCACCTTCTTCCTCTACCTCTATTTAAAGCGAAAAGGATGGATGGGGGACATCTTGCAGTCCATCGGCAAAAATGTTTCTGGAAAAGACTAGAAAAAGCAGGAGCCTTATCTAAGGCTCCTGCTTTTGTTATTTCGCTTTGTCGTTTTCGAGTTCCTGTAGGAGTTCGGTGTAACGGTGGAGGTCCTGATCTCCGTACTTTTCGACATAATTGGTGATCATTTCTTGTAAATCTTTCCGCTGTCGCTCTACAGTGACCAGCTTTTCCTTCATCGACTGGCGTCTCCACAGTTCCGCATCCTGGACATCTTCCATTTTTTCGAGCATATCGATTTCAGCAAGCAAACGCAAAGCTTCGTTTTTCTTGGCTTCGTATTTTTTCAAGGCCTTCTCTATCTTTCGGGTATCGTTATCAAAAGCCAACTTGGAGTACATGGACATTTTCTGATTCCCCTTTCTGCTAGAGTGCTGTTATTGTATTGTTTCCCCGATTTTAAGGAATTTATACCTACATTTTAATTCGTTGCAATACAAAAAGAATATTCTAACAATATGTTGACTGAAACTGCAGGCGATTGTATGATGTAAGAGATAAAACAAGGAGGTGGGTAAGATGAATCAAACTGGTAAGCGCATGACGGAGTGTCAGGAATATCTATACATTCTTCATGGCGTTACTTTCACTGGGGTAGCTGGACGGGAGAAGTCTGTCCTTTTTCAGCTAACTGAATGGAGTGGAATTTACCAGTAAGAGACATCTGCCTGCAAACGGATTTTAAGCAAAGGCATGCCTCTTGGCGTGCCTTTTTTGTTGTGCATGCGTCTCTTCATCAGAAAGGAAGAGAACGATGATCATTAGCCAATTTCAACAAATACTGTGCCACTTTGCGACACAGAAATTATTCAACCATATAAAAGGAGAAGTGATGGAAGGCCAACGGATTGGCCTTGTCGGCAGAAACGGGGAAGGTAAATCAACATTATTGAATATATTGGCGGGGACTTTGCAGCCGACAGATGGAAGTGTCACGTGGAAAAAAGGCATCCGGATTGGTTTGCTGGAGCAATCACCCGACGAACCGGATGAATTGACAGTGGAGCAGCTGATGCTGGCTGTTTTTTCAGAGCTGACCACGATGCAAGAGCACTTGGCGAAAATGGAGAAGTTGATGGAGGATGCTTCTCCGGAAGAAATAGACCGTTTATTGGCGCGCTATGGAACGTTGCAGGATGAATTTATTCAGCGCGGCGGATATGAGCTGGACATGAAAATCGATCAAGTCTTGAATGGATTGAAGATCAAACAGCTGAAATATGAACGCTGGGGCCATTTAAGCGGCGGTGAAAAAACCAAAATCGGCTTAGCGAAACTTTTGCTGCAACAACCAGACCTCTTGCTTTTGGATGAGCCGACGAATCATTTAGATTTGGATGCCATTGAATGGTTGGGTGCATTCATCAGCCATTATAAAGGCACGATTGTCCTCGTATCCCATGACCGTTATTTTCTGGATGAAACGGTGACGCATATATGGGAATTGGATCAAGGCGACTTGATCCAATACAGTGGGAATTATTCAAGCTATGTCAAAGAGCGGGAAGCCCGGCTGTTAGTTGAATTTCAGCAGTATCAGGATCAGCAAAAGAAAATTCAAAAGATGAAGGAAACCATCAAGCGTTTGAAAGAATGGGCGAACCGGGCCAATCCGCCGAATGCTGGCATGCACAGACAGGCTAAAAGCATGGAGAAAGCTTTAGCGCGCATTGAAATCCTAGATCGGCCTGTACTGGAGAAAAAACAGATGGCGCTGGACTTCCGTATGGACAAACGAAGCGGAAAAGATGTTGTCTTGTTGGAGGAAGTTTGGAAGGGATTTGGGGAACGGATTTTATTTCATGAAATTTCCATGCATGTGCGTTATGGAGAACGTGCGGCAATTGTTGGTGCTAACGGCAGTGGGAAAACGACCTTGCTTAACATGATTATGGGGAAAGAACCAGTCGATGCCGGGGAGGTCAAGCTGGGCAGCGGTTTGTCTATTGGCTATCTGTCACAGCATACGTTGGAAATGGACAATAACAGAACCATTATCGAAGAGTTTCGCGATGTTGTTGCAGTTTCCGAATACGAAGCGCGTCCCCTACTGGCTAAGTTCCTATTTTTCGGCAATATGGTGTTCCAACCGGTTCGGCAGCTCAGCGGCGGCGAACGGATGCGGCTACGTTTGGCGCAGTTGATGCATCAGCACCACAATCTGCTGATTTTAGATGAACCTACGAATCATTTAGACCTGGAAGCTAAAGAAGTGATGGAAGAAGCCTTAAGTGAATTTCCTGGGACACTCATTGCGGTATCTCATGACCGTTACTTTTTGGATAAAATGTTTCCAGTGACTTACTGGCTGAAAAATAACACACTTGAGCGCTTTGAGGGCAACTATTCAGCTGCCCGTGAAAAAGTCATGGTGCCGACAAAATAATTTTTTGAAGGACGGTCATTCTTTATGTTGCTGTGGCATACTAGGTAAACACGAATTAGTGGAAAACAGAGGATAAGGTGGAACCGCATGCCAGCCATAGGAAAGATTCCGGAAAATATATTTTTGCTGAGTGCCCTGGACGTCATTGGGGAAACGATAATGATTGCGGACAGTTCCTATACCATCAGGTGGATGAATACTGAAGCCTGCCGGTTGATGAGTGAAATTGCTCCTTTATACGGCATGTCAGACTGTGAAGAAATGATCGGCATGAGTATGGATTCTTTCCATACACACCCACAGCATCAGAAACAGGTGATGCAGGAGCTGAAAAGCACCCACAGAACACGCATCACCATTCGAAATCAGGTGATGGCCGATATTGTCATCACACCGATCATGAATTCCGGAAACCAGCCGGAAGGATATGTAGTTATGCTGATGGATGTTACCATGCAGGCTGAAGAACAGAAGCGCAGTGCACAATTGATCAAGGAACTGTCGATTCCCATCTTGAATATTTGGGACAGTACGATTGCCTTGCCGTTGATCGGAGAATTCGACAGAGCCCGGACGAATCAATTGATTGCGACGGTTTTAACGGAATGTGCCGACAAAAAAATTGACTACGTCTTGATTGATTTAAGTGGCATCAAGGAATTTGAACACCAGATTCGGTATCAGATCCAAATGATGACGGATACCTTAAATCTCATTGGAACTAAGTGCATTCTAGTAGGCATCAGCCCGAAGTTGGCCATGTCGATTGTCGAATTGGACCGCAAGACACCGATATTCAGTTCTGCCCATGAAGGTTTGAAACACATCATGTATCTGCAGACAAAATAAAATAAGAGCTTATCCAATTGAAATGGATAAGCTCTTATTTTGTTGAATTAAAATGAAATTATGCCGTGTGGTTGTAAGGTACTTACACTTTTGTTGTTTCTGCTGGATCTATCCAGACTTGTGACCAATTCTGAATCTCATCCATAACCGGCTTTAAGGAAAATCCTTTTTCGGTCAATGCATATTCTATGCGTACAGGTGTTTCCGGATACACGGTTCGTATAACGAGTCCTTGGGCTTCCAGGTTTTTCAATCGTTCCGATAACAGACGGCCACTGATGCCGATTACTTCTGTTAAATGGCTGAAGCGTTGAGGTCCTGACAGCAATTGATAAATAATTAATCCGGTCCAGCGTTGGCTGAGAAGGGAAATAGCGGTCTCGAAACGGGGGCAAATGACTGAAGTATCCATACTTCTCACTCCTTTTCTCTTATAATAGCATAGATACTAGATATTTTAAAGGAATTAAGTTACTTGACATACAATGGTTTTATAAATATAATTGGTTACATAAAGTAACTAAAAGAAAAGAGGAATATAAATGGATTTTCATCAGAAGCCTGTCACTTATGTCGGTGAAGTAGGGTTAAAAGTAATGGATATTGAAAAGATGAAACGTTTCTATAAGGAAGTAATCGGTTTAGATGTTATTTCAGAAGATGGACAGAAAGTCGAGCTGGGAGCGGGCGGAAATATCTTGCTTAAGCTTGAAAAAATGGAAGGCGCAACGCCGAAACAAGGCCGTTATGCAGGCCTTTACCATTTTGCGATTTTATTGCCGACAAGAGAAGATTTGGGGAAAATACTGATTCACCTTCATCAGCAGGGGATTCAGTTAGGGTCTTCAGATCACCTCGTCAGTGAAGCGTTGTATTTGTCAGATCCAGAAGGCAATGGCATTGAAATTTACCGTGATCGTGGACCGGAACAATGGAACTGGAGTAACGATGAAGTTTCTATGACAGTAGATCCAATTGATTCTCAAGGTCTGGTAGAAGAAGCTCAAAAAACACCGGAACCCTGGAAAGGAATGCCGGATGCAACAGTAATGGGCCATATCCATCTGCATGTCTCCAACTTAATCGAAGCCAAAAACTTCTATGTCGACGGGCTTGGTTTTGAAGTAGTGTCTCGACTGGGAGGGCAGGCTTTATTCCTGGCAGATCAGAAATACCATCACCATATCGGCATGAATGTCTGGAATGGCGTGGGCATTCCGGCGTTGCCAGAGAAAGAAGCTGGGTTGCATTACTATACATTGATCATGGAAGAGGAAAAGCGCAGCCAAGTGGTTGATAACCTTCGGACGATGGGAATTGAAGTTGTGGACCACGATGACTATTGGGAAGCCAAAGACCCATCAGGCAATGCTGTCCGTTTGTGTGTTTAATTATAAAGAAAAATCCGACTCGAGCTTCGAGTCGGATTTTGTCATTCCAGGGACGCTCTTTCGCAACTGTTGTCCATCGCCATAAACGCGGTAGTCGTAAAAGCTGCTTGAGCAGGAATTTCTGCAGTTACTTGATTTCTTTCCGGTACTTCCGGAAAGTCGTTTTGTCTCGTTTCAATATATGCGTACATTCTTTCTTGGCTGATCGCTTTTTCCAAAGGGTTGCCATAGAAAGATAAAAGGATTAATCCAAATGCCCCAACAATTAAAGTGATGCCTAAAAGTGAAAGGAATCCCTTCATAGTAAATCCCGCCTTCTCATGTTTACTTACTATACAGAACGAAGCATTCTGCAGAAAAGTTCCCTATTGCTGTATATTACCGTTTGCGGGATACTGAAGGCAATAGAAAAAGTCAGAGAGATCAAGGACAGGAGGACTATCCATGATTAACTTAGAAACAGAAATCTGCCGCTTATTGAATATTGATTATCCCATTATCCAGGCTGGAATGGCCGGAGGGCCAACGACGGTCGAGCTGGTTGTTGAAGTCAGCAATGCAGGCGGCCTTGGAACGTTGGGGGCTGCCTACATGGCGCCGGACGCATTGCGGCAAGCGATAGATGAAATCCAATCGAAAACCCAAAAGCCGTTTGGGGTCAATATTTTTGCCGCGGCGGTCAACGATGATTTCAGCCGTTTGGCAGAGGTGCAAAAGGCGTTAAGCCCTTTTCGTTCGGAGCTGGAGATCAAGGAAATGCAGTCTTCTTATCAATCGCCGGATTGGAGCGAGGAGCAGTTCGCGATCTGTGTGGAAAAAGGAGTGCCGATCATCAGTACAGCTTTCGGCTGTTTGTCTGCTGTTCAGATGGAAATGGCCAAAGAACAGCAAATTAAAATCGTAGTTATGGTTACAACAGTAGAGGAAGCTTTGCAGGCAGAAGTTTCAGGAGCAGATGCTGTCGTAGCACAAGGAAGTGAAGCGGGAGGGCATCGCAGCACTTTTTCACTCGAAAATCATCCAGCAGGCGCGCAAATCGGCACTATGGCATTGGTTCCGCAGATAGTAGATGCGATTAAAATTCCAGTCATTGCCGCAGGAGGCATTACCGATGGCCGGGGCCTGGTCGCTTCGTTGGTTCTCGGGGCACATGCAGTCCAAATCGGTACCCGTTTTGTCGGTTCCAAAGAATCTGGAGCACATGTTGCCTATAAGCAGGCTATATTTAATAGCAATGAGGAAAGCACCGTGGTGACCAACAGTTTTTCCGGACGTCCGGCACGAGGCATTAAAAATCGATTTATTAAAGAATTCGAACAGAGCAAAATTGATCCACTGCCGTTCCCTTCACAAAATACCATCACCAAAGACATTCGGACGGCTGCCGCAAAAGCGCATAATCCTGAATTTATGTCTTTATGGGCAGGGCAATCGACACGCAGTCTGATTGAAGAAATCGGTGCAGCCGAGATCGTAGAAGCAATTATAGAAGAAGCAAAAGCCATCGTAAGTTAATTTTGTCTTTTAAAAAATGATTTAAGTGAAGCTCGAGTTTCCATTTCCCTCATGATATACTGATAAAAGTGATTTTAAGATGAGGAGATTAGACGAATGGAATGGAAGAATATATACCGTGGTATTCTAATGGGAATCAGTGATTTGATTCCGGGAGTAAGCGGAGGAACGATTGCGTTTATTTTAGGGATTTATGATCGCCTATTGGAATCCATCAGTGGCTTTTTCAGCCGTGACTGGAAAAAGTATCTTGGGTTTTTAGTGCCTCTTGGCACAGGAATCGCCATCACCTTGCTTTTGTTCAGCCGTGTCATTGAATACTTGCTCGAGCAGCATTATGAAGCGACACAGTTTTTCTTCATGGGACTGATCATCGGCGTTATTCCTTATATCATGAAACAAGCGGAAGTCAAAAAGAACTTTACTGCACGCCACTTGGTTATTCTGGTAGTGATTGGAGCAGCATTGGCTGTTACTGCTTTTATTCCGACTGAGGAAAATTTAGCGCCAATTACATCCCTGACCTTGCCGGTTTTCTTTTTGCTGTTTTTCTCCGGCTGGTTGGCCAGTATGGCAATGTTGTTGCCGGGCATCAGCGGTTCGTTTATCCTGTTGCTGTTGGGTGTTTACTCGACAGCCATTAATGCACTATCCTCTTTGAACATCCCGATTGCCATGGCGATCGGAGCAGGCGTCATCGTTGGCTTTATCGTCAGCAGTAAGGCGATCCAGTATTTATTGGAACACTTTACTTACGTTACCTACGCAGCCATTATCGGATTGATCCTAGGTTCTCTGTTTGTGGTATTCCCTGGATTCTCGGCAGATTCAACTACGCTTATCACCAGCCTGATTACATTTGCGCTGGGCTTGGTATTCACTTTGCTTTTTAGTTCACCTAAAAAGACCGCCATTACAGAAGAAGTATAAATGGATGATTTGAAAAAGAGCGGCCATCATTTTGATGGCCGCTCTTTAGTATAGATGAAAATGGAGCGTGGAAGTCGCGCACTTAGGTTAGCTTCAGCAATCGGCTGCCTCTGCTTTTCTTGTTGTCCAGCTCGAGCGCCCAGATTCTAGGGTCATAAGCCAATCTGGCTATGCGGCAAAGAACGCCGCTTCGCCAGCCTGTCTTATGCCCGTCAAATCTACACGGGCGCTCTCGCTTTTCTTGCACAAAGGCTTTTTGCTTTATGGATGGTGTGTTTGCGATTAAACTGTAGGATAAGAGGTGATGTGTGTGCGGAAGCTGTTTTGGTTGATGATTCTGTTGCTGGCCGTGTTTTTTGCGCGCCCGATTTGGGAGGAACCGGTGGGTGAATATGTCGATTTAAGTTTCTTGGATTCTGTTGATCGGACAATTGAGAACATCACCGAAGATCCGAAAGTTTCTGAAGCTCTTGATGAAGCCGGAAATTTCACTTCGCGCATCGGCGCCCAATTACAGTCTTTGATTGCTTCCAACTCACTTGAATTGCCGGAAGCTGTAGCGAAGCCTGAACTGGTGGAAACGGATTCTTTGATTGCCATTCACAATGTAACGCTCGGCATGGATAAGGAGGAAGCCCAGGGAAAGGTCGGCCTTCCGCTTCGGTTGATGCAGAATGAGTATGGCACTGACTGGCATAGCTATCACCAAAATTATCAAAACTATGTGCTGCTGTCCTATGACCAAGAAGGCAAAGTGAATGGGATGTTCACCAATCAGGATTTGATTTCTTCGACGGAAGGCATTTCGATGGATTCCACAAAAACGGAAGTCCGTTCTTTGCTTGGTGCCCCACTGAAGAGCCTTCAAAAAGGAAATGTTCAATATATACTCGATACACGTGAAGAATACGATGTTTTTAAAACTGATAATACGTATACTACGGTTTTTTATGATATCCACGAAGGCGATACGGTGACAGCGGTGCAGGTGATCCGTGAAGATTTGGAGAAGGCACGCTCTGAGATATACGCTGAGCCGAATGAAGAGTTAAGGGAAGGTTATGAATTCCTGCTTTTCGAGTTAACCAACTCGGCACGGATTCAGCGTGATTTGCCCCTGTTGCAATGGGATGAACAAACAAAGGTGACGGCCCGAAAACACAGTGAGGACATGGCAGAGAACCAATACTTCAGTCACACCAACCTGAAGGGGCAGTCGCCGTTTGACCGGATGAATGAAGATGGAATTGCATTTTATGTAGCGGGTGAGAATCTGGCATATGGCCAATACAGCAGCATCTTTGCTCATGAAGGACTCATGAATTCCATGGGCCATCGTGAAAATATTGTCAAACCGGAGTTTGGGTATTTAGGCATCGGAACTGCCTTCAATTCAGAGAACCAACCTTATTACACGGCAAATTTCTTTAACCGATAGAAAAACAGGCTGCCAATGGAAATTGGCAGCCTGTTTTTTAGCTTACATACGTACAGTTTTCAGTTTTTCTGCTTTTTTTAATTCAATACAAGCCATGCTAAGACGACAAGCGGGCCGACGATAAAGCAGTAAATGGCAAAATACTTTAATTGCCCTTTTGCCATGATGTTCATAAACCATTTTAATGAAAAATAAGAAGCGACCAGGGATCCAAGGAATGCCATGATGTATGGAACGGCCATAGACCCCAGGTTATCGTCACTGATGATATCTGTGATGCTGAGAACAGCACCTCCCAAGCTAATGGGGATAAACAGCAAGAAAGAGAAGCGCAATGCGGTTTCCTGGTTAATGCCCCGTGCCATCGCCGCCACAATCGTAGCGCCGCTTCGGCTGATGCCGGGGATTAGTGCAACTGCTTGTGCGCCGCCGATGATGATGGCGTCTTTCATTGTCAGGTTGCCATCTTTTCGCTGTCCGCGCATATTGCGGATCCACCAAAGGCCAAGACCGGTTACGATCAATGTCAGACCGACTGTCAAGATGGTCGACAAGTTATCATCGATTGCATCCTGAAACAAGAGGCCGATGACCCCGGCAGGAATGGTTGCGACTACAAGATAGACCACAAACATGAAATCCCGTTTTGTTTCGGCATTTTTTACAGTGAAGTATTTCAATCCGTTGACGACAAGGCGTTTGATGTCATCGCGGTAAATGATCAAAACCGCAATAAGGGATGCACTGTTGACCAGTAAAGCAAAGGTTGAAACGCTTCCTTCAATTTGAACATCCAAAAAGTATTGGGCAATCAACAGATGCCCGCTGGATGAGATGGGAATCGGTTCAGTTAATCCTTGGAAAAGTCCGAGAAGCAAAAATTTGATTGTGAGCCATAATTGATCCATTAAATAAAATCCTCCATTGCTTGTGTACTTATTTTATCTATCAGTGCCGCTTTTTTATCCAATAACTTCAAAACAACATAAAAAATATAATACCATATTTTCGTGGTAAACTGGGTATACTATTGAAAAGAAAGGAAGTGACGTGTTTGACGAACAAGCTTTGGTTTCAAGTGGGAGTAGGAATTATCCTAGCTTTAGTCATTATTCGTTTATTTATTGAAGTACAAGGAATTTTCGATCCTTTATTTATTATTGCAGGGACAATATTTGTTCCGTTGCTGTTAGGAGGTGTCTTATTCTACTTGACGAGACCGGTCCTGAATTTCTTAATGAAGAAGAAATTCCCGAAATGGGCAGGGGTTTTGACCGTCCTTCTAGCGATTGTCTTAGTATTCTACTTGTTCTACATCATGATTGGCCCGATTGTCACCGACCAAATCAATACATTGGTGGACAATGCACCTGAAATAATTGACAGTGTGGAAGAATATGGCCAATACATATTCGATCAGCGTGACCGTCTTCCGGGTTCAATTGAAGAGCAGTTGAATGACATGACTGGCCAAATCGGTGACCGGATCGGGGATGTTGGCGGATGGGTACTTTCCTTCATTGGCAGCTTTATATCCGGTGTGGTTACATTGGTGTTGGTTCCGTTTTTCCTGGTTTACCTTTTGGTTGACCATAAGAAATTCGTTCCATTTGTTTCCGGTTTCTTTTCAGGAGAACGAAAAAAATGGATTCGGAAAACATTGCATGACATCGACGAAACCCTTCAGGCGTATATCCAGGGGCAACTATTCGTCAGTTTCCTTGTGGGGATCATGCTGCTGATCGGTTATTTGATCATTGACCTGGATTACGCTTTATTATTGGCTTTAATTGGTATGGCGACTAACGTTATCCCGTTCTTAGGGCCCTATATTGCGGTAATTCCGGCCATCATCATTGCACTTGTACAAGACCCAATCATGGCGGTCTACGTCGCTATCATCATGCTGGTTGCACAGCAGATTGAAAGTAATTTCATCACCCCTAACGTCATGGGCAAGTCACTCGACGTCCACCCATTGACAGTCATTACCTTGATCTTGGCAGCAGGAAACATCGCTGGATTATGGGGAATCATTTTGGCGGTACCTGTATATGCTGTTATCAAGACGATTGCCAAGAACATCTATGCGAGACGCAGTGAAATTCGTGACACCGCTACACGCGAAATTGAATAAAAGAGAACCTGTGAATTCTATTCACAGGTTTTTTCTTTGGAAAAAACATCCTGCTTGACCTTGAAAGATTTACCCCCTAAACTATAAATATTGGTTGAGGGGGTAAACTACTTTGGATGGACGAATAAAAGAAGCGGTGGATCTTTTTCAAGAAGTGATGATGTATGGAACCGAGCGGGTCATCAAATCGGTCGACCATCCTTTATGGAACGAATATTCACCTGAGCAGATTCAAATGCTGAAGTTGATCAGCAAGGAAAAGCGCGTTACTTCAGCAAGGTTAGCCGTACTGCAAGCCGTACATAAAAGTGCGATTTCCAGCCGTATCAAGAAATTGCTGCAAAAAGAAGTGATCCAAGTTGTCCAGACTGAGGACCGTCGGGAAAAAATGCTGGAGCTCACGGATAAAGGGCAGGCAATTTTGATGGAACTGGAGAAAGTGTTGACGGATTACATTGAGAAATTGATATCCGAAAATATTGCGGACGAAGAAATAGATCAATTTCTAACGATTTTCCGGAAGCTGAAAACAATTATAAAAATGGATGGAGTGTAATACATGAAGAGTGTATTGAAATTTAAATGGCCGATTGCAATCGGTTTGATTGTGTTGACGGTCGTCTTATTCCTGCTGGCGCCCAATTTAACGGAGCAGGCGGAACAAGCCGGGTCATTCCAGTTATCGGATGAAGCGTCTTCGCAAATTGCTTCAAGAATTTTGACGGATGCGGATGCTGCAGATCAAACCATCTCGCTTGTCATGCCTTTGGAAAGTGAACTAACAGATTCGATGCGGGAAACGCTCGAGCAGATGGTTGCGGACATAGAAGCATTGGGAGATCCTGTAACCAGTGTATTGAATCCCGTAGAAAGCGAAGAATTGGAAGAGCAACTGATTTCGGAGGACCGCCAAACGGTATTGATGCCGGTTACGGTTGACGGTACGGACGAAGAAGTGAATGCCGTGGCTGACACAATCAGGGAAACGATTATTCCTGAAGACATGACAGCCTATCTGACTGGAGAAGCCATCATCAACAACGACGTCAACATCAGTGCTCAGGAAGGGTTAAAGCGTACGGAAATCATAACAGTCGTTTTGATTTTCGGGTTATTGCTGGCAGTGTTCCGCTCAATCGTAACGCCGTTCATTCCACTTGTGGCAGTCGGGATTTCGTATTTATTGAGCCAATCAATCGTAGCGTTTTTCATCGATTGGTTCGGATTCCCAGTGTCAAACTATACACAGATATTCTTGGTGGCGATTCTGTTCGGAATAGGAACAGACTATTGTATCCTGTTGTTGAGCCGTTATAAAGAAGAATTATCGGCTGGACATGGTGTCGAGCAATCGATCATCAATACGTATAAGACTGCGGGACGGACTTTGCTGATCAGTGGTGTAGCCGTGTTTATCGGATTCTTTGCCATCGGCTTTGCTGAATTCCCGATTTTCAAATCAGCAGTGGCTGTAGCAGTCGGTATCTTTGTCTTATTGCTGGTCCTTTACACGATTGTGCCGTTCTTCATGTCTCTTTTGAAAGAAAAATTATTCTGGCCTTCGAAGAAAACAGCGTCCCACAGCGACAGCAAATTGTGGATCAACATGAGCAAGCTGTCGATCAATCGTCCATTATTGTCGATGCTGGTAGTGGCAGTGATTACTGTGCCGTTGTTGTTTACGTATGACAATGACTTATCTTTTAATACGGTAGATGAAATCGGTTCGGAATACGAATCGGTGAAAGGCCTTCGCGCAATTGAAGAAGGTTTTGGAAAAGGAGATTCTCTGCCGGTTCAAGTAATCGTCAAATCAGATGATGCCTTGACGGATCGGTCGACTGTCCCTTATTTCGAAATGTTAAGTAAAGAAATTGAAAAAATTGATGGCGTTGAAACGGTTCGATCGATTACACGTCCGACAGGCGACGTAATTGATGAATTGTACGTGGATGATCAACTTGGCCTTATGGCAGATGGCTTGGGCGAGGCACGTGATGGACTAGGCGAAGTGCAAGCGGGGCTTACAGAAGTCCAGACCAACCTAAGTGCTATTGCTGATCAAGCAGGCAATGCAGGGGGATTGAATGAAGCCGCTGCAGGGCTTGGCCAGATCAACCAACAAATAGGCCAAGTTTCACAAGGCTTGCAAGTAACTGGCAACATCCCTCAAACGGTTGGTGCATTAACACAAATCAGCGGCGGGTTGTCGGAAATTCAACAAGGCCTGGCTGGAGCAGCTGGCCAAACAGCAGAGCTTAGTGCCGGCTTAACTCAGCTGGCAGAAGGCGTAGGCGCATCGAACGACGGCCTTGCTGAAATACAAAACGGCTTAACAGAAGTTGTTGAAATGATGCAGGAAATGAGCGACAGTGAAGCTGTGCGTGACACCGGTTTATTCATTCCGGAAGGAACGCTGGAAAGCGAGGACTTTGAACAAGTTCTCGATCGTTATTCATTTGCGGACGGCACCGGAATGATGATGGAAGTGATTTTATCAGAGGATCCTTATTCTCATGAAGCGATCGGCATCACTTCTGAAATCAAAGAAACGGTTGAACGCACTGCAGCAGGAACGCCGCTTGAAGAAGCGGAAATTGCCTTCAGTGGAATTTCCAGCATCAACAGTGACTTAGAAGAAGTATCCTCCAATGACTTTACCAATACGGTGGTCATCATGCTGATCAGCTTGTTCGTTGTCCTGGCAATTCTTTTCCGTTCATTGATTATGCCATTGTATATGATCGGATCGCTTTTGCTGACGTATTATACTTCGATTTCCATTGCGGAATTGATCTTTGTAAATGGTCTTGGTTATGATGGCATCAGCTGGGCAGTGCCGTTCTTCGGCTTTGTTATGCTGGTGGCGTTGGGAGTCGATTATTCGATCTTCCTGCTTGACCGGTTCCGCGAAGAATCATTTAACGGAATCACAGTCCGCGATGCGATGCGTACATCGATGGCGAAGATGGGAACTGTCATCATTACGGCAGCGATTATTCTGGCGGGTACATTCGGTGCCATGATGCCATCTGGCGTCTTAAGCCTGGTGCAGATTGCAACGATCGTCATCACCGGATTGCTGCTGTACGGACTGATTGTGCTGCCGCTATTGATACCGGCGATTTCAGTATCCTTTGACCGGGGCGTCTGGTGGCCGTTCGGCAAGAAAAAATAACAGGACTATAGTTGATAAGAGCTGCGTTCGCGCAGCTTTTTTCTATGGATGTGGGATGGCGCAGGTCGTGGTATACTAAATGGTAATTGAAAATGCGAAACGGGTGTAACCATATATTTCTGCGAGTTTCAGTATATAGCTGACAGATTTATGTCTTGGATCTTAACTAAGGTTTTTGATGAAATAAATGAAACTACGAAATGAGGTAATGAGATTGTTAACATTTGAGCAAAAACTGGAAATCATTGAATCTTTTCCGGAATTGACGAGAAAAGACGTATCGATGAAACGCGTGAACTTCCATTATGAAGAGAGTTTGTACGATAAGAAAATCGTCGTCTATCATTTGCATCCAACGGGCAATGGTTTTGTCTATGTAGGCAACTTGCCGCAGTATGAAGTGGATAAAAAAGGCTTCGTCAATATCCGTGATTTTTCCGAAAAAGAATTGCGCAGCGTTTTAGCCGATTCGTTGGATTATTTATCTTTAGAACCGGAACCGCCGTATGACAAGACGTGGGTCAGCCGCGATAACGTGAAATTGGATTTGGTCTACGAAGAACCGTTCTGGAATGTCTATACAGGGAAAAACCTCGAAGAAAGCTTCGGAACGTTTGATGATGCTGAAAATTACTTGCTTGATCAGGGCTTTAAAGAAAAGAAATGATGAAATTTCGTCAGTTGCAAGTTTCTGAACCGTTGCCGATGGATCTATTATTGGAAGCGGACCCTTTAGAACAATTGGTGCGTGCTTATTGTGCATCCGGCTGGAGCGTGGTTGCTGAAGAAAAAAGTGAGATAGTGGGCGTATACGTCTTGTTTCCTTTGTCAGAGACTACAGTGGAAATTAAGAATATAGCGGTTGCGGAAAGCGTGCGAGGCCAGGGCTATGGGCGGCAGCTTCTTCAGCATGCTTTGGCAGAATCGGCACGGCGAGGTTTTGAGTTCGTGGAAATTGGTACCGGCAATTCAAGTCTGGGCCAGCTGGCTCTTTATCAGAAATGCGGTTTTCGCCTCCATGCAATCGATCCTGACTTTTTCAGGAGAAATTATCGGGAACCGATTTTTGAAAACGGCATTGAATGCCGTGACATGGTCAGGCTTCGGTATTCCATCAGTAAGTAAAGGTTATAGTACGCCAACAAAAAAAGAGGAGCTCTGCTCTTCTTTTTTTGTGGTTAAAAGAGGTAATGAATCCGATTTTTCGGTATGCTAAAGGCAAGGAGTGAGGACATGTTTAAAAAGGTGACCTTGTACACAAACCAGTTAGAAGACATGAAGGGGTTCTATGAATATCAATTAGGTTTTCGGATTGTGGAAGAAGATGAAACCAGTTTTACCCTGTCAATTGGAGAATCTCAATTGGTTTTCCGTGAATCTGAACGAGCGGCTGTCTATCACTTTGCCCTGAATATTCCGGGCAATCAGTTTACACTCGCTAAATGGTGGGCCGGTGAGCGTGTAACTTTAAATCGCCAGGAAGGCATGGATGAAGTTTTTTATGCCAATTTCGATGCCGATGCGTTTTATTTTCAAGATCCTGCAGGGAATGTCGTGGAGTTTATCGCACGCCGCAGCGTCGACCGTATGGGCAATTTCACTGTCGATTCACTGCTCGATATCAGTGAAGTGAGCATCACCACACCGGATGTCGAGGAAGTCGGTGAAGCAATCGAAAGTATGGATATTCCGGTCCGCGGCAATAAAGGGATCGACCCGAAATCGTTGAACTTTCTTGGCAGTGGACATACGTATATCATCTTAGTGGCACCTAAACGTACGTGGTATTTTTCAAAGCAGAAAAGCGAAACACATCCGCTTTCGATAGAGTTATCCGATGGACGCCAGATTGATATTACTGAAGAAGGGCGATTTGGGCAGCAGAAGCCGGTCAATCCGATTATGGATAAGATGGATGAAATCGATTTCTCGGGTGTCGCCTACCTCCAAAAAGGAGAGACTTGGACAGCTGCAAGAGGATTTGCTAATCGTGCAGACGAAAGGCCGAATGCCATAGACACTCGCTTTGGCATTGCGTCAGGCAGTAAGCTTTTCACCGCTGTTGCGGTATGCCAATTGGTGGAGGAAGGGAAACTGAATTTCAGTGACCGGTTGTCCGAGCTGCTGCCGCAAACGTTTCCGAATTTTAACGTCACGATCCATCAATTATTGACGCATACATCCGGCATACCGGATTATTTTGATGAACAGGTCATGGATGATTTCGAAGATCTATGGAAACAGCAGCCTATGTATTTAATGCAGATGGCTTCCGATTTTATTCCCTTGTTCAAGGATCAGCCGATGATGTTCCAGCCTGGCGAGCGGTTCCATTACAACAATGCCGGGTTTATCGCACTTGGGCTCATTGTGGAGCAATTAACGGGAAGTGAGTTTACCGATGTGGTGCAGGAACGGATTTTTGGTCCTGCCAACATGCTGAATTCAGGCTATTTCCGTCTGGACCGTCTGCCAGGCCAAACGGCTTTCGGCTATATCGAAGAGGAAGGTGCATGGCGGACTAACCATTACGCTATTCCAATCCGTGGAGGAGCTGACGGAGGCGCTTATGTCACAGCAGGTGATATGGCGAATTTCTGGTATGCATTAATGGAAGGCCATTTAGTGGGGAAAGACATGGTGAAGGCGATGCTCGAGATCCGCGCTTCGGGAGAAGACGGCGATTACGGCTATGGCATGTGGATTCAAAGGAAAGCAGAAGGCGTTCTAAAATATCATGTGATGGGCTATGACCCAGGGGCCAGTTTCCATTCGGCATATTATCCGGCAGACGGCAGCATCCTGACGGTTTTATCAAATAAAAGCGCGGGAGCCTATGATATTGTGGAAACTATACAAGAGTTGAGAATTGAAAAGGAGTGAAAGTATGACCGGAAAGAAATTGGCGTTGGCGATCGTTTTCGGGACGCTGGCAACATGTATTTTGATTTTTGGTGTTTTCCAACTTTATTTTTGGTTGAATTAAGGGGAATGGAAAGCGGTAGTTGCTGTTTTGCGCAACTGCCGTTTTTTAATGGAGAAAGAATGAAGGGAACGGCATTGTAAAAAACGCAAAAAAATAAGCTCTTCCGAAGAAGAGCTCATTGATAAGTTGAAATTAAGCTTTTTGAACGTTAGTAGCTTGAAGACCGCGTTGGCCTTGCTCGATATCAAACGTTACTTCTTGACCTTCGTCAAGTGATTTAAAGCCTTCGCTTTGGATTGCAGAGAAATGTACGAATACATCGTCGCCGCCTTCGCGTTCGATGAAGCCGAATCCTTTTTCTGAGTTAAACCATTTCACTTTACCTTGTTCCATGTGTGTTTCCTCCTCGTATGCGTAAGCATACATTGTATTACTATCCTTGCTCAAATCTTGCAGATGGACATCTGACACTTTGTAAAAAGTTATCCGAACAAAAATAATTCTTCCTTAGAATAACATGGGTATACAGATATTGCAAGTGATTAACGAATATTCTTTTTGATACGGATAAATTCCATGTTGGATTATAATGAAAAAACCAAAAGAAACAGAAGCAGGAGGGGATGGTTTTGAAGAAAATTATGGTGCTTGGGGTATCGGCGGGTGTTGGCAAATCAAGCTTTGCGAGGAAGTTATCGGAAAAAAAGAACATTCCGGTCCATCATTTGGATTCTTACTTTTGGAAGGCGGGATGGATTGAAAGCAGTGAAAAAGAATTTAGTGAAAAACAGCAGCAGTTGGTGAAAGAGGACCGTTGGATCATCGAAGGGAACTACACCGGCACTTATGAAATACGAAGTGAAAAGGCGGACACCCTCATCTATTTAGAATTGCCTTTAGCCGTTTGCCTGTATCGGGTGGTCAAACGCCGAATTGCCAATCAAGGGAAAACCCGCCCTGATATGGCGCTTGGCTGTCCGGAAAAGCTGGATAAAGAGTTTTTGACGTTCATCATTTCTACATACAGTGCCCGCAAAGTCAAAATGAGAAAACGGATGGTGCAATTTATAGAAGAAAGTCCTCATCATAAAGTTGTTTTTCTCCGGAATCAGAAACAAATCAATGGCTATCTGGAGAAAATGGCGGAGATGCCTGCCTCTCTTTACAAGGACAATGGTTTCAATTAATAAGGTAATTGAAAAAACTTAAAGACGTTCATAGTGGGAAGTGGTATTCTGAAGTTACATAACGATACGGAGGAGAATGGCTGATGAAGTTGCTGCATGAAGGCACAATTACGAACCAAGTGCTTCATAAAAAACTTCCTTTTTCTATGAAGCGGCTGTATTTGGAAGATTTGCCTGTAATAGAACAAGTTCAACAAAAAGTGATTGAATCGCTTCCTGAAAAAGCTACACTTCAAGCTTTAAGTACTGAAGAATTCCTGTTTATCCTAAATGAACGGGGACTGTTGGTAGGAGCTTTCGTCGAAGAAGAGCTGATCGGCTTTAGGGCTTTGCTGATTCCTGAAATCGATGAAGAACACCTGGGCTGGGATATCGGCCTCCCCCCGGAAGAATTGCACAAAGTGATTTACCAGGAAATATCAGTGGTTCTGCCGGAGTATCGAGGAAATCGCCTCCAGCAGAAATTAGCGGAAGTGATAATGAAGGAACTGCCGAACCTTGAAGAAGAATTCCGTTATGTATGCTGTACGGTGGCACCAATGAATATCCCGAGCCTGAAAGATAAGTTTACGCAAGCTATGCACATTGCTGCCTTGAAAGAGAAGTATGCCGGATTAAAACGCTACATTCTGGTCAAGGACCTCAAGGTTCCGGACGTCCATTACACTGACCATATGACAGTGAAAATGGATCATCTGGAAAAACAGCAGGAATTGCTTAATGAAGGCTACGTGGGCATCGGTTTTCAGCTCGTACATGGTTTTCATGAACTTCAATTCGCTAAACCCGTTCTGTAAAAGAACGGGTTTTTTATATTTCAGAACAAATTCAAAAGAATTCTGAAACTTCTTCCTATTATATTCGTATTAATAAGTAAGATGGTAATACGTTTACTGGAATGGGAGGTTTTGGAATGTTGATTTTTGGCTTGTCCATGGAGCAGCTGTATATGTATATCCTGTTGGGAGCCGGCGCATTGACTGTATTGTATGTCTTTTTCGGAGACGTTGCAGACTTGGGAGACGCCCTGCCGGTGTTCAACCCGACAGTGATTCTGGCTTTTATCACATTTACTGCTGCGATTGGTTTTTTACTGGAGACGGCTACAACGTTTAATGAATGGGCAGTGTTGGGAATGGCGGCTATGGCTGCAATAGTGTTGGACTTATTGCTTTATCTATTTATTTTATTGCCCTTGTCTTCTGCTGAATCTTCAATTGCCTATTCAGATGAGTCGCTTCTTGGACAAGTGGCCAATGTCATCATCCCTATCCCTGTCGATGGCTATGGAGAAGTGGTTTTGGAGACGTATGCAGGAATGATTTCAAAGCGTGCGGCGGGCTATGACAATGAAGCCATTGGCCAAGATCAAAAGGTGTTGATCATCGAAGTGAATGAAGGCACGTTGTATGTCCAGGCTTATGAGCCGTTGGACTTTACGAAAGAAATGAAAATGACAAGGGGGACTTAGGATGGAAATGGGCTGGATCGCATTAGGAATTGCTGCATTTATTATATTGGCGATTGTCGGAGTTTATATCACCAAATACAAGACGGTTGGACCGGATGAGGCATTGATTGTAACCGGAAGTTATTTGGGATCGAAGAATGTTCATACAGATGATTCAGGAAACCGCATTAAAATTATACGAGGCGGAGGGACCTTCTTGCTTCCGGTGTTCCAGCAGGCGGCTCCTTTGAGCTTATTGTCGAGCAAACTGGAAGTGACGACACCCGAAGTGTATACCGAGCAAGGTGTGCCGGTTATGGCAGATGGAACAGCAATCATCAAAATCGGCGGATCCATATCAGAAATTGCCACGGCTGCCGAGCAATTTTTAGGGAAATCAAAAGAAGACCGGGAAAACGAAGCGAAAGAAGTACTTGAAGGCCATCTTCGTTCGATACTGGGTTCCATGACAGTTGAAGAGATTTACAAGAACCGCGATAAGTTTTCACAAGAAGTGCAGCGTGTCGCTTCACACGATTTGGCGAAAATGGGATTGATCATCGTTTCGTTCACCATCAAAGATGTTCGTGATAAAAACGGGTATTTGGATTCGTTGGGTAAAGCACGAATCGCTCAAGTGAAAAGAGATGCCGATATTTCAACCGCGGAATCCGAAATGCAGACGCGCATCAAGCGGGCTGAAGCTGGAAAAGATGCGCAACGTGCTGAAATTGAACGCGCGACGGAAATTGCTGAAGCGGAAAAAGAGAACTTGTTGAAGGTTGCTGAATACCGACGCGAGCAGGATAGTGCGAAAGCCCGTGCCGATCAGGCTTATGAACTTGAAACTGCAAAAGCCAAGCAGGAAGTTATTGAGCAGGAGATGCAAATTCAAATCATTGAGCGCCAGAAGCAAATCGAATTGGAAGAAAAAGAAATTCAGCGCCGAGAACGCCAATACGATTCTGAAGTGAAGAAAAAAGCGGATGCGGACCGTTATTCGGTTGAACAGGCAGCTGAAGCAGAGAAATCGAAACAGTTGGCGGATGCGGATGCGCAGAAATACCGTGTTGAAGCGATGGCGAAAGCCGATGCAGAAAAAATTCGTTTGGACGGCCAGGCGCGTGCGGACTCACAGCGTGCACAAGGGGAGTCCGAAGCGGACATTATCCGGCTGCGTGGTTTGGCAGAAGCGGAAGCGAAACGGAAAATTGCTGAAGCATTTGAAATGTATGGCCAGGCAGCCACACTTGATATGATCGTCAAAATGCTGCCGGAATATGCAAGAGAAATCGCCAGTCCGCTTGCCAACATCGACAAGATCACCGTTGTGGATACAGGAAGTGGTGAAGGCGGAGGCGCCAATAAAGTCACTTCGTATGCAACCAATCTGATGTCGACTTTACAAGAGACGTTGAAAGAATCATCAGGCATCGACGTGCGGGAAATGCTGGAGAACTTAACTGGGAAGACGGATTATGCACAAACTATTGAGCAATTGCGGTATGAGTTGGCTGAAAAGGATCAACCGACAAAAGAACTTGAAGTAAAGTAAAGAAAAAGAAGCTTCCATTCAGAGAACATTTGAATGGAAGTTTCTTTTTATATTGCTGAAAAAACGGAAAATAACTTATTTTCAGAAAAAACAGCTTAAATATTTGCTGTGTCTTATGTAAATGATAGAATAATGATACATATTCCTGTGAAACTATAGGTATTTGACATATTTTACGTAAGGAGCTTTTTTATGGAGATACCACTTACCAGCATTCCATCTTTTCATATAATTGCGCAGTACGGTCCTGACAAGCCGGAAATCAGTTCCATTGCCTATAATTCAAGGCAAGTAGTCAAAGGCTGTGCTTTCTTTTGTGTGCCCGGAGAAAATACCGATGGGCACTTGTATATCGATGAAGCCATTTCAAACGGAGCCTCAACGATTATTGGTTCCAATTCTATACTGCTTGCTGATTATGCTGAAAAGCATCCTGATCTTTCTTTTGCGGTAGTTGAAAATGTCCGTTTAGCACTCGCTTATCTAGCCGATTTCTTTTATCAGTCCCCTCAAACAAATTTGCTGAAGATAGGCGTCACAGGAACGAACGGAAAAACAACGACAGCCACGTATGTCTATAATCTGTTCAACCTTCTTGGGGTCTCTTGTGGATTTATTGGAACAACCGGAATTTTAGGGGCAGCAGGAAAGATTCCGTTCCAGAAGAGTACACCTACCACCCCGATCTCATCCGACATCCATCAGATTTTCAGAAAGTTCGTAACCGGCGGCATTCGAGCTGTTGCTATGGAAGTCTCTTCTATTGCACTGGATCAAAAACGGGTGGAAGGCATCCGTTTTGATGTGGCCATCCATACCAACATTTCGGAAGAGCATCTGGAATACCACAAAACCTTTGAGCATTATCTTCAATCGAAACTTTTATTATTTAAGCAGTCCAATGCCGCTGTGGTGAATATTGACGATGAAGGAATGTCTAAAGAAATTTTGGAAACTATCGATTATCCGCATTTAACTTACAGCAGCCAGCTGGATTCTGGTGCTGATTTGATTTGGACAGCATGCGAATCATCTGATTCCGGACTGGATTTTGAACTTCGCTACCAGGGCCAGGGATGGCCGGTCCATGTTCCGCTTTATGGTGAATACAATGCGGCCAATTTGACAGCCGCTGTTGGAACGGCTCTTTTATCGGGAATTGAGCTTGTGGATATTCTGGCAGTCCTGCCGAAAATGTCTCAAGTCGAAGGCCGTTTCCAAATGATCCACGGTCCCGGCAATCGGAAGATCGTCTTGGATTATGCCCATACGCCGGTTGCGTTGGCCGCGGTTCTTGAAGAAGTGAAAAAACTATCGCATAACCGGCTGATTGCGTTGATCGCAGGCATCGGCATACGGGATTTTTCAAAAATGCCCAAGATGGCGAAAGCTGCTGAAGGAAAAGCCGACATCCTTGTGGTGACAGTCGACCATCCTGGGCATAATGAACCTGCTCTTGTGATTGATGCCGTACTGAGAGGCTTCACCATTCCATATAAACAACAAGTGCTGACAGCCAATTCGCGGCGGGAAGCGGTTCTGGCAGCTTTAAAGGAAAGTGGACCAGGTGATCTTATTTTGCTGTCGAGCGGCTCGATCAATGGTGCGCAGATTGTCAGAGGAGAATACATTCCGCATTCGGATGAAGCGATTATCGAAGAATTTTTCAGCAGCAAAAACAGTGAATTTTAACTGCAAAGGTCGCTTTTTGGCGGCTGAATGTGGTTATATAGAAGAGAAGGATACATAGATATCAGAATTGGAGTGAATGGAATGCAGTATCGTACAGAAAAAGATACCATCGGTGAAATTCAAGTTGAAGCGGACAAAATGTGGGGCGCTCAAACACAGCGCAGCGTACAGAACTTTGAAATCGGTACGGAACGCATGCCGCATGAAGTCGTTATGGCTTTTGCTCAATTGAAAAAAGCGACAGCTAAAGCAAACCATAAACTTGGAAAATTATCAGAAGCAAAAATGAAAGCGATTGAACTTGCAGCGAATGAAGTGATCGAAGGCAAATGGAATGATCATTTCCCATTGGTCGTTTGGCAAACAGGAAGCGGCACACAATCCAATATGAACATGAACGAAGTTCTGGCACGCCGTGGAAATGAAATTTTGGCAGAACAAAATTCTGAAGAAAAACTTCATCCAAACGACGACGTGAACATGTCCCAAAGTTCAAACGATACGTATCCGACTGCAATGCACGTTGCAGGCGTTTTGGCAGTGACTGAAAACCTTGTGCCGGCTGTTCAAAAGCTGAAAGCAACATTGGATGAAAAAGCACAACAATTCAATGACGTCATCAAAATCGGACGCACGCATTTACAAGATGCGACACCTCTAACATTAGGCCAGGAAATCAGTGGCTGGAGACACATGCTTGAAAAGAGTGAACGCATGATTCGCGAAAGCGTTGAACACATGCGTGAATTGGCAATCGGCGGTACAGCAGTTGGAACAGGCATCAATGCGGATCCAACGTTCGGCCCATCAGTTGCTGAGTTCATCAGTGAAGCTGTTGGAACTACTTTCACTTCAGCAGAAAACAAATTCCATGCACTGACAAGTCACGACGAAATGGTTTACACGCACGGAGCCATTAAAGCATTGGCAGCGGATGCAATGAAAATTGCCAACGATGTACGCTGGTTGGCAAGCGGTCCCCGCAGCGGAATCGGTGAAATCACCATTCCTGCGAATGAGCCGGGAAGTTCCATCATGCCAGGGAAAGTCAATCCGACACAAAGTGAAGCATTGACGATGGTAGCAGCTCAAGTAATGGGCAACGATGCAACAATCGGTTTTTCCGCAAGCCAAGGAAACTTCGAATTGAATGTCTTTAAACCAGTCATTGCTTACAACTTCCTGCAATCTGTCCGTTTGTTGACAGACAGCTTGATCAGTTTCAACGATCATTGTGCAGTGGGCATTGAAGCTAATCTGGACGTTATTCAAAATCACGTGAGCAATTCATTGATGCTGGTAACGGCGTTGAATCCGCATATTGGATACGAAAAAGCTGCGGCGATTGCTAAACAAGCCCATAAAGATGGCACAACATTAAAAGAATCTGCTGTGAACAGCGGCCATTTGACTGCGGATCAGTTTGACGAATGGGTAAAACCGGAGAACATGGTAGGAAAATAAAAAAACACAAAGCGGCTGGAATTTCTCCAGCCGCTTTTTAATGCGCTCTTTTAAACGCCATAAAACACTCTCCTGAAAAAAGAAGAGTGTTTTATGGTGTTTTTACTGTCCGTTCTTATACTGCATGTAGACCACTTGCGTGACCAGGAAATCCTCCATGCCGTGTTTGCCATCGGCGCCGCCAAGTCCGGATTTGCGCATGCCGGCGTGATAGCCTTGAATCGCTTCAAAGTTTTCGCGATTTACGTAGGTTTCGCCGAACTTCATTTCATTGACGACTTTCATGGCTTCGTTCAGGTCGTTTGTGTAGACTGCTGAAGATAAGCCGAATTCTGTATCATTGGCTTTTTCGATGGCTTCCTCCAATGTGCTGTAAGTGGTGACAGGCAATACAGGACCGAAAATTTCATCGCGGATAATCGCCGAATCGTGCTCCACATTTGTCAAAACTGTCGGTTTATAGAAAAAGCCGGGTTGGCTATCGTCGCGTTCACCGCCGATAGCGACCGTTGCGCCTTCACTCACTGCCTGTTTGACCATATCATGCACGGTATCAAGCCGATCCTGGCTGACAAGCGGTCCCATGTCCGCTTCTTTGTTCTTCCGCGGGTCTGCCAAAGTCTTAGATTCGAAAGCGGCCGTTAGTTTTTTCGTGAATTCTTCCGCAATGCTTTCATGGACATAGACCCGTTCGGCGTTTGTGCAAGCTTGCCCATTATTCGCCAGTCGGGAGGTTGTGATGGCTTCAGCTGCAAGATCGAGATCTGCATTTTGGGTAACGATAGCAGGAGCCTTGCCACCCAATTCCAAATTGACTTTGGTGATGTTCTTTGCGGCGGCCTCCATTACTTTGGTTCCTGCTGGGACGCTGCCGGTCATGGTGACGAGCTGTACTTTTTCATGTGAAGCCAGTGCATTGCCGATTTCAGATCCTGTTCCAGTCACGACATTGTAGACACCTGCCGGAATTTCATCCATTTCATGAATGATTTTTGTGAATTCCATGGCGGTGTTTGGCGTTTGCTGGCTTGGTTTTAAGACGATTGTACAACCGGTAACAAAAGCTGTTGCTACTTTTCTGGCCAATATGAAAACCGGGAAATTCCAAGGAACAATTCCTGCTACGACGCCGATGGGCTTTTTGTAGATGAAGATGTTTTCATTCGGCCGGTCGCTTGGCACGATTTCGCCTTCGATCCGTCGTGCCCATTCGGACATGTAATGGAAATAGTCAATGGCAAGATCGATTTCGCCGCTCGCCAATTCATAGCTTTTTCCTTGTTCTTCCTGCAGCAAATCAATGAATATATCGCGTTTTTCTGCGATTTTATCTCCCAATGTACGGACAATTTTACCGCGTTCGATATTGGGTAGGAGCTCCCAAGATTTTTGTGCCTCGAACGCGGCATTTACAGCGCGGTCGACATCCTCTTTTGTTCCATTAGGAATCTGCGAAATGGTTTCTTCTGTCGAAGGGTTGATGATGTCGATCCATTCTGTTCCGGTGGAGTCTGTATACGTTCCATTTATATATAATTCATGTTGTTGCATGAGTCTGCCTCCTTTGTGTTTAATAAGCTTTTCCCTGTGCTTTACTGTGTTAAACAGACAAGGTCTCAATAGAAGGGAAACCAGAATGCTAAAAAGAGTCAGCGGATGGAGACAAAAGGATTTCCTTCGTATGGGCAGATTAAAAAAGGACTGTTTAAAAGGGTTTCAATCAAGCTGTGACGAATTAGTTACAGTAACAGCGAATCAGAAAAAAGAGGTGCATTATGCAAAAAACATTTGTTATGTCTTGGAGCGGCGGGAAAGATTCAGCGCTTGCCTATTACCGCGCCGTGTTGGAAGGGCATGTGCCGCTTGCCTTGTTTACCATGTTCGAAGAAGATGGCTCCAAATCACGGTCGCACGGCTTGCCGATTGAAGTCATGGAGGCACAGGCAGAGCGGATGGGTTTGCCTTTAGTCATCGGGAAAGCCAGCTGGTCTGGTTATGAAAAGGAATTTATTAAGCAACTGAAGAAATTTAAAGCCCAAGGAATTGATATGGGAGTTTACGGCGATATCGATTTGGAAGACCATTTGAAGTGGGTGGAAAAAGTCAGTGCAGAAGCAGACATGAGTGTCAGACACCCTCTATGGCAAGAGCCGCGAAGAAAGATTGTAAAGGAATTGGTGGACGAAGGTTTTCGGGCAGTCATTACAGTAGTCGATACAAAGCGCTTGGATGAGCGTTTTTTGGGACGTGAATTCACTGATGAATTGATAGATGAATTGGAAGCGGAAGGTGTGGATGTCTGCGGTGAAGAAGGGGAGTTCCATACGATGATTGTAGATGGCCCAATTTTCGTTGAACCGGTGCCAGTCATATTCGGTGAAAAAATCAAGGCAGGGAACTACGGGATATTGGAAGTGAAACTTCATTCAGAGGAGTGATCACGATTGATTCAAATCATGGGGATGGAAGAAAAACATATTCGGCAAATGGCGGTACTGTTGGCAAAGCGCCATGAAAGGGAGCGTAAGATCTTCAGCTTTCTGCCGACAACGTTCGAAGAAATCGATGATACCGAAGAGGTTCTGAGACATATGCTTGAACGTCCATTCATCAATGGCATTGTGGCAGTCAGAGGGATTGATGTAATCGGTTATTTGCTTTATGAGTTTAAAGAAGATGCTAAACACGGGCGCTATGTATGGATGGACTATGAATCCATCGCTATAAGCGAACATGAAAATCCGCGTTTGTTGAGGTTGTTATATGCAGATGCTGGAGCTGAGTGGATCAAACATGGCTATTTTCATCATAGATTAATGGCGCCGCTGGGCAATGAAGCAGTTATTGACCAATGGCTGGACCAGTCTTTCAGTTTTGAACAGAAATATGGAATTTTGTCGCTTGATGATTTTGAATCGGAAAACGGCACACTTCCGAAGCTCGAGTTTCGAAAAGGAAAAAGGGAAGACGCATCATTACTGAAAAAAATGGGAATGTGGAATAGCATTCATCAGGCAGCCGCTCCTTCTTGGCAACCTATTACACGTGAAACTTTAGAGGATGTAAAGGAAAGCTACGAAGCTTTAAGTGAAGACCAGGATGCATATTTATGGATGGCTGAGCAGGGGGACCAGATTGCCGGATTCCATGTCTATTTCCGCAAGGAAGACCCGCTGAGTCTGGTGACTCCCGAAAATTGTGCCGTGCTTCCTGCAGCATCGACTAATCCGGACCTCCGAGGAACAGGAGTAGGGCGGGCGTTAGCCAATTACTGTTTCGATGAGATGAAGAAACAGGGCTATGAGTATATTTTCGCAGATTGGCATACGCCCAATCAACTAGCTTCCTATTTTTGGCCGAGAATGGGATTTCAGCCCATCATGGTCCGTATGGTAAGGAAAGTGGATCCGCGAATTTCGTGGGCACATGGCGAATAGTTGGAAGCCGGCAACAGATGACTCTAGACGAATCGACATAATAAAATCCTCCTATTGATTCATCAAGCCACTTTACTAATTTTAAAAATTCGAATAAGCTAGAAGCATCAGGAAAACGATAGCGTTTCCACCTAAAATATCCGCTGTAACTACTTGGTTCGTAAAACGCAATTAAATAATTTGGTCAAGTGCTGTAGAGATTAGTGCTATCAGCAAAGCCGAAAAGTAACTTTCCATAAACATGGGAAGACTTTTCGGCTTTTTCTTTGTTCAAAAAAAAGGGGAGAAACGTGATGAAAGATCAAACAGATTTTCAAGAAGAAATAAGCTTTTATTTTTCAAGATCCAAAGGCACACACGAAGAAGCGGGAGAACAGTTCATCACCTTGTTTGCACGTTTAAGTGTCATCGTCCCTTCACCTGAGAAAGAAGCGGAAACCAGTGGACATCAAACCTTATGGGTTGATATAGACCAAGTGAAAGAACAGCAGGCTACGCTTAAAACGAGAAAAATGCCAGATTTTATACAGCAATATGAAGTGCCGGAAGCATTGTTTTGGGAACTATATAAAATTTCTCAGCGTTGTCCTGATGAGCTGTATTATCTGACGCCATTGTCGCATCTGCACGATTACAGCAATCGCAGTTAATTGACTCTATTCCTAAGAATTAAAACAGCGCGGTCCAATAGGACACGTGCTGTTTTAATTTTCTGGAACGACTTTAAAGTCGATTTGTGTATGGATTTCATAAGGGGTGGCGGAACCAGCAGAGCTTGTGGCAGTGAAGTTCGCAAAACCATCGATTTTATAATAACCGGGCGGAAACTCTTTTTCCATAATACGCTGAACAAATTCAATATAAGCTTCATCTTCTTCGGCACTATAGCCGCCGCTGCCAGTATAGTCCTCATGCAAGGGCTCTCCTTTGGTTAATCGGGTAGTCAACAATGGTTCGTTCATGGCATATTCAACGACATATTTCCTTGTCTCTTCGGAAAGGGGGAAATGGAAAGGGGAAGCGGCATGGGAAATTTCAATGTTCTCCTGTGCACCGTTATATTCCAGTTCCGCATAAACTTTTATTTCTTCGCCTTCGGTGTATTGTTCTTTTTCGCTTATCAAGCGATAAATGAAGTCACCTTGGACAGCGTCGGATTGAGCAGAATTCACAGTGAAATCACTTATATCATCTGCCGGTTGTTTTAGTGGTTCATCAACCCCGCAGGCTATCAGCACCAAAACAGGAATAAGAATACGGATGGCCCTGATCGTTTTCATCACTCGTATGCCTCCTTTGTCTATAAGACGAAGAAGCAGGAGCATCTGTTACAAACAATAGAAAAAACAGCGGTGTTTATTCCATTTTATCTTCTGGGCGCCATCCTTGTTGCAGTTCGCGGATCGACAAGCCGAAAGTCATTTCGAGATGTGGGTAATCCTTGAAACGCTGCCAGTCACCACCCCAGTCAAATCCAAGTTTCTTACCGATAGCCGCAACTTCGAACCAATCACTTTCTCCGTTGCCGTTGCCGTCTCTTGTAATGTCCCAAACAACCGATCCGTCATCAAAGCGCAGAGCGTAATCGATGGCCAACCCATAATTATGATAGGACTCCCCAGCTTCTGCATGCGTCACAATAGAGCCAGGCGTGCTTCGCCCTTGACTGTGGAGGTCTGCCTGTTCTTCAGGGGAGCGGTAACCATCGGTAATAATAATATCGATTCCAATTTCAGCAGCTTGAGCGACCAGCTGATCGCGTTTTTCTTCTACGATGGGGTGCAATCCGGAAGGCAATGGGCGCTTCTCCAATTCTTCCCGAAACGCCATTTCCTTCTCCAGCCATATAAATAAAAAACCGCCGAGAATCACTAAGAAAAAGATCGTAAAAGCGGTCTTTGCGTGTTTCAATTTCATTCACCTCTGTAGCTTCTATTGTAGCAAAAATCATGAAAAGAGTATCGCAGCAAAGAATTTGGTACGATAGAAGAAATGAAGAGAGAGGGGATACAATCAATGGTTATCGAATTGATGAAAGCGCACGCTTCTGTACGCGACTATAAAGAAAAGCAATTGTCACGGGAGGAAGTCAGCGAACTGGTTGCAGCGGCGCAACATGCAGCCACATCCCACTTTGTCCAAGCTTATTCAATCGTTTGGGTAACAGATCCTGAAAAACGCAAAAAACTGGGCGAACTGTCCCAAAATGCTAAACAAATGGAAGGCGCGGGAGCAGTCTTTCTGATGTGTGCCGATTACAACCGGCTGCAACATGCAGGCAAGATGCAGGGACAGGAAATTGTCTTCGATTACGCGGAAAATTTGATTGTGGCTGTAACCGATGTTGGTTTGCTGGCGCAGAATCTTGCTCTTGCAGCTGAATCGAAAGGCTATGGCATCTGCTATATCGGCGGCGTCCGCAATAATATGGAAGCTATCAGCGAACTGGTCGGATTGCCTGAAGGTGTCTTCCCGGTTTACGGCTTGACCGTCGGTGTTCCGAACGAAGCGAATGGCGTCAAGCCACGTTTGCCGGTCGAAGCGATTTTGCATGAAAATGAGTACGATGAGGCGAAGTATGAAACCATCTTGCCGGAATACGACAATACGATCCAAGCCTATTATGCAAGCCGCGGATCGAATCAGAAAACCGCTACTTGGACGCAACAAATGGCAAATTTCCTAAGAAAGCCGCGCCGTGAAGACATTAAAGAAGTATTGGCGAAAAAAGGCTACCATTTCAAGTAAGGCATACAAAGTTTTTTGACAGATAAAACCTAAGGAGGAAAAGCAATGAAGCTGGCACTATTCGGAGCTACAGGACGCGTGGGCGGCGAAATTCTTAAACGGGCTTTAGCAGACGGCCATCACGTAAAAGCTTTGGTCCGATCCCAAAAATTAGACGCACACCCGAATCTGGAAATGATTATTGGGGACGTACGAAATGCAGAAGACGTTGAAAAAACAATTATTGGGACCTCAGCGATTTTCAGCGCTATTGGCACAGACCGGACAACGACCTTATCTGAAGCGGTGCCGCTGATTGTAAACGCGATGGAAAAACACGGCATCGAACGAGTGATAACCATTGGGACGGCGGGAATTTTGGATAGTCGGTTGAGCCCAGGCCTGCTCCGTTACGAAGGTGGAGATTCCAAGCGCAAGCTGACGTTTGCTGCAGAAGAACATGAATCGGTTTATCGGTTGTTTGAAAAAACCTCTCTTCAATGGACCATTGTTTGCCCCACATACTTGCCGGATGGCGAAGCCCGCGGCAATTATCGTGCAGAAAAAGATCTGTTGCCTGAAGAAGGAAAAGAAATAACGGTTGGGGACACGGCGGAGTTTGCGTATCGCCAGCTGGAATCACTGGAATTCATTCAGAGCCGTGCAGGCTTGGCTTACTAGAAAGTTTAGACAGAAGGTGCCCCATGAAAAAATGGTTAGTGCGTATAGGATTGGGCGTTTTTGCTTTATTGGCAATTGCAATCATCAGCTTTGTTATTTATGCTCAGTTTGATAATGGACCAAGTGCTGTCTTGACTGAGAATGTAGATCTATCTGCAATTGATCGGGATGAAGAGGGCTTGATTTTTCAGCCGGAATCACCTAACGGCAAAGGAATTATCTTGTATCAGGGAGCAAAAGTGAAAAAAGAAGCTTATGCATACCTCGGGCAATCCCTAAGCGAGAAAGGCTTTGTGGTTTCGATCCCCCAATTGCCATTGAACTTTGGGATTCTGGGTTCAAGAAAAGCAGATGCTGTGATTGAAGAATATCCTGAAGTGGAGGAGTGGTTTCTTGGCGGCCATTCTTTGGGCGGTGTAGCCGCTTCATTTTATGCGGAAGATTCTTCGTCAAAGCTGACAGGGCTTTATTTCCTTGGCGCATATCCAGCTGGCGACTTTTCGGCCAGCGACTTGCCTATGCTGTCGATTTATGGAGAGTTGGATGGCTTGTCTACAGTGGAAGACATTGAAGAGAGCCGGAAATTATTCCCGGATGACAGTGTCTTAGTTGAAATTGAAGGCGGCAACCATGCGCAATTCGGTTTATATGGTGAACAAAAAGGTGACGACGCAGCTGAAATAACGCCGATCGAGCAGCAAGATCAGGTAGTAGAGATATTAACCCAATGGATAAAAGAAAACTGACCCGAAGATTTCGGGCCAGTTTTCTTTTTTTATGGAGTTAGGATGTATGACGTTAATTTTCGGCTGCTTCTGTTCCTGTAGTCGGGCGCTTCCGCTTTTCTTTGTCCAGCTTCAGCGCCCAGATTCTAGGGTCATAAGCCACTCTGACTGTGCGGCTGGAAACATGCCGCTTCGCCAGCGCGTCTTATGCCCGTCGAATCTACATGGGCGCTTTCGCTTTTCTTTGTCCAGCTTCAGCGCCCAGATTCTAGGGTCATAAGCCACTCTGACTGTGCGGCTGGAAACATGCCGCTTCGCCAGCGCGTCTTATGCCCGTCGAATCTACATGGGCGCTTTCGCTTTTCTTTGTCCAGCTTCAGCGCCCAGATTCTAGGGTCATAAGCCACTCTGACTGTGCGGCTGGAAACATGCCGCTTCGCCAGCGCGTCTTATGCCCGTCGAATCTACATGGGCGCTTTCGCTTTTCTTTGTCCAGCTTCAGCGCCCAGATTCTAGGGTCATAAGCCACTCTGACTGTGCGGCTGGAAACATGCCGCTTCGCCAGCGCGTCTTATGCCCGTCGAATCTACATGGGCGCTTTCGCTTTTCTTTGTCCAGCTTCAGCGCCCAGATTCTAGGGTCATAAGCCACTCTGACTGTGCGGCTGGAAACATGCCGCTTCGCCAGCGCGTCTTATGCCCGTCGAATCTACATGGGCGCTTTCGCTTTTCTTGTTGTCCAGACTCCGGCAGCCAGCTCCTCGAGACGCTTCAGCCTTGCCGGCAATGGCCAAGGGCGCCATTACCAGCAATGCTTCCAGCGCTTGTCGGAGCTAAGCGACTGCCTTCGCTTTTCTTTTACGCAGTGATGTCTCTTCTGCCGAATGTCCAGTAGCTGATGGCCATGAATACCAAAAAGTAAACGGCCAATACGACGATGGACATCTGGATAGTGATATCAGAAATCATGAAATTACCGGTGAAAAATTGTGTCAGGTCGGTATGGGTAAACAAATAATATTTAACGATTTCATAGTTCTGTAATAGGAAGACGGCTTGGATGCCTGTAAACATCAGGAAGATCGATAAGCCGATTGCTAAGGAACTAGAGCGGAAAACGGTGCTCAGCATGAATGCGAACGTGCTGATCATCCAGACACTTGAAAATTTAAGTGCTGCGAGTTTGAGGGCTTCCAGCCAGAACGAAGTTTCTGCCACTTCCGACCCGTTCCACACGAGGAGGGTTCCGTCGCTAATTCCGAAAAAGAGCAATCCTGCGAGTGCTGTGGAAATCAATAAAATCACGGTTAATACAACGGCGAACAGCAGAACGGTTATGTATTTGGAAGTGAGGATTTTCCAACGTTTCACCGGCCGTGTCAACAACATTTTAATGGTTCCTTGTGAAAATTCAGAAGCTACAATGCCGCCGGCCGTAATGACTGCCAACAGCGTAACGAGCGACATCATCATATGGGTATCGATCACTTGTTGTTGCATACTGGCGTATTCAAATGAAGGAATGTCATTTTCCAGCCGGTGCTCAGCGATGGCAATCCGCCCTTCATAATAATCCGCCTGTGGTTCGCTGAGATCGGGCTCTTCCAGCATGACCATACTGTTGGCGATTTCTGCTTGAGCAATGTCCCGCCAGTTCTCGTTGGCGTTTTCAGTGGCTGTCGAATTCATCCATTTGGTGATGCCGATACCTGCAAATACGACCACGACCAGCAATGCAGCCATAATCCAAGTCATTTTTCGGCTCCATAGTTTCATCCATTCATTTTGTATGAGTTTGAGCAATTTCGCCGCCTCCTGTCATTTCAAGGAATTGGGATTCTAAGGTTTCACGATATGGCTGGACGGCAAAAATTCGTACGCCGGCTCCGACCAATAAGTTGATGACTCCCGGAATATGTTCGGCGCCAGAATCGATCAGATAGCCTTTATCATGCAATACGGTGGGGAATCCAATGCCTGTCAGCACTTCACCGGCCAACTCCAGAGGTTCTGCTTGAATGTAATAGCGGGATCTCTGGAGATCATTGACGTTTTTGATATCGATTAATTCGCCGTTTTGAATAATGGCAATCCGGTCGCATAACAATTCAATTTCAGACAAAAGGTGGCTGGAAACAAAAATAGCCACTCCGTTTTCCTTGGCTATTTTCTGCAGGTAAATCCGGAATTCACGAATGCCGGCCGGATCTAGGCCGTTTGTGGGTTCATCGAGAATAAGGAATTTCGGATCATGCAGAAGGGCTTGTGCCAGACCAAGGCGCTGCCGCATGCCGAGTGAATAGGAAGCTACTTTTTCATTGATGCGATTTTGCATGCCGACCTGTTTGACGACTTCATCAATCCGTTCTTTGGATATTCCTTTGTGCATCCGTGAAAAATGAAGCAAGTTCTTGTAACCGGACATGTATTTGTACATTTCAGGATTTTCCACGATGACCCCGACTTTTTGGATGCTGCCTTCGAAGTCTGCCTGCACGGATTGGCCGTCGATCCATACGTCGCCTTCGGTCGGCCGCATCAAACCGACCATCATCCGGATAGTCGTGGTTTTTCCGGCTCCATTGGGGCCGAGAAATCCAGTGATTTCGCCTTTGTGCAGGTCGAGGCTTAAATTTTTGATGATTTTTTTCTTGCCGATTGTTTTCGATAGATTCTTGATTTGGACAATCGCTTGTTCAGCCATACTCTGCCACCTACTCTCTTATATGTCATTAGTAGTAACGAACCAAGTAGGCTAAAGTTTCATTTTTTTAAAGTGAACTTCGGCAACAATGCTTATTGGACGCGAAAAAAGGGAATAACAGAATCAACAGCAAAATGATGGAGGGATTGGCGATGAAAGAGTTGGAGGACAAGGAACAGATTCTGATAGCTTATTACACGCAATACTATATGGGCGGAGGCTATGATGACCTCAAACGATTAGATCAGCATCTGGCGCAGCAAATTGGTGAAGACCGATATGCAGCCGTGATGAAAGAACTGGAAAGTGAAGGGCTGATTTTTGGCATGGAGCAAGTGGAAGCCCGTGAAAAAGCTGGAGAAGATAGCCCGATGGCAACAAATGAAGGAATGCTTGCCGTCCACTCTATATTGAATCTGCAATCAGAATCAATAGAGAACCATCAACTTGATTATCTAAAGAATCACCTAAAAACCAGCAACCTGAAATTCACCCTAGAACCGGTGGAAACTTATATCTATAAAACAATCGAGGAAAAGGCGCAGCAAAAGCCCAATGAAAACTCCCCTTGAATGGACAAAAAAGCGATGGCCGGAATCCCGGCCATCGCTTTTTTGATAGACTTAGAGTTTGAATATAAAAAACACCAGAAAAATAAAAAGGATCACAAGCGTGTTGACAGTGAACGAAGTCTGCTTACTGACAGGTTCCTCAAGAGACGGAAAGCGTTCAACGATGCGCATCGCCCCATAAATCAGGGCACCCAATATCAGCAAGGTCACTACCAGGTTCATATCATAAATACGAACGTCGATAAAACGGATCAGCACGACAGAAAGAGCTAGAATCATGCCATTCACTAAATTTTTGCGTTTCATAGATACTCCTTTAATTCGTTTTCGAGAAATGGGTCGGCTGACAGCAATGAAGTAAATTGTTTGTACTTCTTAAATTGTCCAGCCCCCGGTTTTCGGCCGGTTTTGTAAGCGCGGATCAAGATGTTTTTGGGCGTATGCTCCATATCGATAAATTCCATCAATTGCGTTTCGTAGCCAACGAGAGACAGCAGTTCTGCCCGGATCGAGTCCGTAGCTAAAGCGCTGAAACGCTCTTTGATCAAGCCGTGCTGCAGCATGATGCCAAGTTCCGGTGCAGCGATTTGGCTGTTCAATTCGTGCTGGCAGCAAGGAACGCTCAAAATTACTTTTGCATCCCATTTGACGGCGCGCGATAAAGCCATATCGGTCGCTACGTCGCAGGCGTGCAACGTGACAACCATATCGACAGCGGATTCTTCATTGTAGTCATTGATGTCTCCGACCAGGAACTCAAGCTGTTCATAGCGGAGGTCTTCTGCAATCTGCTGGCATTCCTCAATCACTTCTTTTTTCAGATCAAGGCCGGTAACCCGCAGGTCCAAGCCTTTTTCAATGCGCAAGTAATGGTACAGCGCAAAGGTCAAATACGATTTCCCTGAACCAAAATCAAGGATCCGGACGGTGCGGTCCTGCGGCAAATAGGCAAGTGCATCATCAATAAATTCAATGAAACGATTGATTTGGCGGAATTTATCGTACTTCTGCTTTTTGACTTTTCCATCCGAGCTTTGAACGCCGAGGCGAACCAGGAATGGATAGGGGATGCCGTCTTCCAGCAAGTATTGCTTTTTGCGGTTATGAGAAAGCTCAGCTTTTTTCTCGCCGGTCTGTTCGGCTTTCCAGCTGACTTTGAATTTTTTGGAAAGCTGGATCTGTACTTTTTCATCCGTGAATTGAAACAGGGCTTGGCGAAAGTCATTGAAAAGAGATTCCAATTTACGGCATGCTTCTTCAAGAGGCAAGTTTTCGTGTTTCAGCACATGTTCATGCTGATATTCAAATTGGATTAAGTATTCGTTTTTAATTTCAACCGGCTTTAGTTTGATCCGCTTGATGTCATTGGATTTCAGTCGCGGCTGGCTGACGGTTGCTGACACCAATTGCTGCTGCAAAAGGCGTTCTGTCAATTGGTCCTGCATTGTTTGTAATTCCATGGTCGATCCTTTCCGTTGCATGTAATAGTTTTAGTTTATCATGCGGTGCATAAAAAGAGCGAGCTGTCCGGTTCGTTCCGATAAAAGCACGTCCCATTAATTTGGAATTTTGTGATAATATAGAGGAGTGAAAACGTTTTCAACTAGGGGGATGGAAAATGGTGACTTTGCAGAAAACAGTCGGGCAAGTCGTGAAAGAACAGGCTGCGCTGAATCCGAAGACAGAAGCTTACGTCTATCCGGAACATGGGATTCGAAAAACCTACAAGGAATTTGATGAAGAAACAGATCGCCTGGCAAAGGCATTTATTGGAATTGGGATTGAAAAAGGGGAGCATGTGGCCATTTGGTCAGACAACAAGCGTGAATGGCTGCTCAGCCAATTCGCCACCGGGAAAATGGGTGGTGTATTAGTGACGGTCAATACAAGCTACCAATCGAGCGAACTTGAATATTTATTGGAGCAGTCGGACGCGACAACTTTGATATTAGGGGAAGAGTTTAAAGGTACGAGTTATATAGAAATCGTGAACACGGTTTGCCCGGAGTTGGCAACGGCTGAGAAAGGCAAAATCGCCAGCAAGAAACTGCCGCATTTCAAACGGGTGATTGTCATGAGCAACACGAGTTACCCAGGAATCTACACATGGAATGAATTTGAGGCTTTTGCTGAAAAGGTCAGCGACGCTGATTACCAGGAACGTTTTCATTCGATGGATCCCGACGACGTCATCAACATTCAGTATACATCCGGCACAACCGGATTTCCGAAAGGCGTCATGCTGACGCACCTGAACGTTGTCAATAACGGCAAACTGATTGGTGATACGATGAACCTGACAGAAACCGACCGCTTGTGTATTCCTGTCCCGTTTTTCCATTGTTTTGGCTGCGTGCTTGGAACAATGGCCGCAGTGACGCATTCGACGACGATGGTCATTGCAGAACAGTTTGAACCGAAACGTGTACTGCAAATGGTGCAGGATGAAAAGTGCACAGGACTTCATGGAGTGCCGACGATGTTCATCGCCGAGTTGAACCATCCGGATTTTGCGTCTTTCGATACGTCGACGCTGCGTACAGGCATCATGGCGGGCTCTCCTTGTCCGATCGAAGTGATGAAGAAAGTCATCCATGATATGGGGGCTTCGGAAATTACTATCGCTTATGGCCAGACGGAATCATCACCGGTCATCACACAGACGCGGGCTGATGATGACATCGAAAAACGGGTGTCGACAGTCGGCAAACCGCATACGGGAGTGGAAGTGAAAATCATCGATCCGGTGACAGGACAACAGGTAGCGACCGGAGTGCCTGGAGAACTTTGTACAAGAGGCTACCATGTTATGAAAGGCTACTATAAAAATGAAGAAGCCACAAAAGCTGCGATCGATCCGGAAGGTTGGCTTCACACGGGCGACATCGCTGTAGAAGACAAAGACGGCTATATTGCCATCACCGGACGCATCAAAGATATGGTAATCCGTGGAGGCGAGAACATTTATCCGCGTGAAATCGAAGAATTTCTTTACCAGCATCCTTCTGTACAGGATGTTCAAGTAGTCGGTGTGCCTGATCCGAAATATGGGGAAGAGCTGATGGCATGGGTGATCTTGAAAGAAGGAGAAAAGCTCGATGCAGAAGAGCTGAAAGCTTATTGCACAGGAAAAATATCCCGGCACAAAATTCCGCGCTATATTGAGTTCACCAAGGAATACCCGATGACGGCTTCAGGGAAAATACAAAAGTTCAAGTTGCGCGAGCTATCAGTCGAACAAAGCCGAAAAGCTGAAGTGTGAGAAAAGAAATAACAGAAGTTGTAAGGCATCCTTTTGGGTGCCTTTTCTATTTTGCTTATAAAGCAATCCTTATCCTAGTTTACAATTCTTCATAAAGGGGAGATAAGTAAAAAGAAGTTTGTCTCGAATATAGGGTATTTGGTGTTTCACAGAAATAGCCGCACCCTTCTTATCTGGCCATCTATCTGTCTAAAAGGAGGAGCTTGCGGATGATTTGGCTGAGCTTCATTTTTGCCATTGGGTTTGTTTTGATCCATCTGTTTTCAAAACGTTTAAAACTGTTGAAAGTGTTGCCGCGAAGCCGGTTCCTTTCCATCGCGGGTGGGATATCGGTCGCTTATGTCTTTTTGCACTTGTTGCCGGAACTCGGAGTTTTCCAAGATGAATTGCAGGGTGAACTGGAGAATGGTAGCCTGCGATTTTTGGAAAATCATATCTATTTGCTTGCGATGACCGGATTGGTCATCTTTTATGCACTGGAGCATTGGGTGAAGACCTCTAAAAAGAAAAATAGACATCTTGCAGAGCCTAAAGCAGCGACCGAAGTTTTTTGGGTTCACATTATCACTTTTGCTTTGTATAATGGCGTCATTGGCTATTTGCTCGTTAGGGAAGATTATCAGGATATGGGGAGTATGGTTTTGTTTTTTTCCGCGATGGCTGTTCATTTCATGGCCAACGATAAAGGGTTGCGCGCTACCCACCCAGAGGATTACGACCGGTACGGAAGATGGTTGTTGGCTGCGGCGATTCTGATCGGCTGGGGAATTGGTGCCGTTACGGAAGTGCATGATTGGATTATGTCAGTACTGACTGCGTTATTGGCAGGCGGCATTATTTTAAATGTTTTAAAGGAAGAATTGCCGGAAGAGCGGGAGAGCAGTTTATTGGCCTTTTGTACTGGGCTGATTTCTTATTCCGTCCTATTGTTACTTTTGTAAAATAAAAATTTATTTTTATAGCAAAAAAAGAAAGATAATGGTATAATAGTCATACTAAGATAGGTAATAAAGCATGGTATAAAAACGGCTTACCTAAGAGGGTGTTTACAGTGCTTACAGAAGAAGAATTGGCCATTTTCGAATATGAACTGATTAAGTTAATGGATGAATATCGAAAATGTGTTGATCAATCCTTAAAACTGAAAATACAGGAAGACATGACTTGGCTGAAAACGGCTATTTTTTCACCGGGCATGCATGGACAAACAATTGAAAATTAATCATTCGCACCCTGCTTGGCTGACCGCCAGCAGGTTTTTTTGTTTACATGCCAAGAGTGGAATTGTGAACAGGACTGTAACAAAAATCGCTATAAACACAGCAGCTATGGGCGCCTGATGAGGGTTTCAACATCGGATGCTTTATAATAGAAGGAGGTAAAGTGAAGGAGAGAATGGCATGAACGATTTAAAGCAACTGGCATTTCAGCGGAAGAACAAGATGGCTTTCCTGGCAGTGGCGTCGGTTTTAAAAGGGGTTGCTACCATTGGGCAAGCCTTGTTTTTCGTGGCTATTGCAGATCGGGTCTTTCTTCAAAATGCTGCATTCGAAAGTTTGCTGCCGTTGTTTGTCGGCTTGTTGTCGGCGATCCTGCTGCGTGCAGGTGCCGGGTATGCAATTGGCCGGGCAGGCGTGAACTTGGCTGCTGATGTAAAAAGTGAATTTCGGAGTACTTTAATAAAATCGTTTGCTTCAAATCCGCTGCAATCAGCAGCTCAAGGCCAATCCGGCCAGAAAGTCAGCTTGTTGATGGATGCAGTAGACGAAGTAGATGGGTTCTTCAGCAAATACATTCCACAAATGATTCAAACTTATATTATTCCACTGTTATTATTGGTGGTTATTTTTACTCAAAACTGGACAACCGGAGTTATTATCCTGATTACGGCCCCATTTATTCCGGTTTTCATGGCTATGGTCGGAAAAGGGACGAAAAAAAAAGCGGACGAAAAAATGAAGCAACTCAGCCAGTTTTCGGGTACGTTTCTTGATGTGTTGCAAGGTTTAACGACACTCAAGTTATTCGGACAGGCTGAAAAACAACGGAATACCATCCGCAAGAGCAGTTTAAGCTTCCGTGACTCCACAATGGACGTATTGAAATCAGCGTTTCTTTCTTCTTTGATGCTGGAGTATATCTCAATGCTGAGCATCGGAATCATTGCACTTGAAATCGGTCTGCGCCTTGTCGTCTTCGACAGCATCAGTTTTTTTACGGCATTTTTCATTTTGATTTTAGTGCCGGATTTCTTTAATCTGCTGAAAGATTTCGGCAGCGCCTTTCATACAGCAAGAGGAAGCGTGTCGGCAGCAAATCAATTGTCAGCTGAACTAGAAAAAACTCATCCAAGTCTGGTTTGGGGCAGTGAGAAATTGGCGCCTGAACCACCGCATCTTTCGCTTGAGGGCTTGTCTTTTCAATATGGCGATGATGGTTTTACTTTAGCGCCAATGGATGGTGAGATTCCTCCTTATAGCCAAGTGGCGATCATCGGCAAAAGCGGATCAGGAAAAACGACGCTCATGCAGTTGTTGGCTGGGCTTTTGCCGCAAAGTGAAGGGCGTCTGATGATCAATGGAGTCCAACGGGAGAAAATGAGTGAACAATCCTGGTTTGACCAATTAAGTTATATTTCTCAAAACCCTTACCTTTTTGCAGGCACGATTCGGGAGAACATGGAGATCGGTGCCAATCGGCAAGTCAGTGATGCTGAAATTTTGGATGCAGCTGAAAAGGCAGGGATTGCTGAAATGGTCTTGGCACTTGAGCAGGGATTTGAAACGCCTATTGGTGAAGCAGGTCGTGGATTATCGGGTGGAGAAAAGCAACGGATTGCATTGGCGCGGGCTTTTCTGAAGAAGCCTTCTTTGATTTTATTCGATGAGCCAACAACCGGCCTGGATTTGCGGACCGAACAAATTCTGCAGGATTCACTAAGTGAACTGCAGAAAACATCGACGGTTATCACGGTGGCACACCGTTTGCATACCATCAGGAAAGCGGATCTGATTTTCTTCCTTGACGGCGGCAAGCTTGAAGCTGTTGGAAGCCATGATGAATTGCTGCAAACATATAGTCCATATAAAGAAATGCTATCGGCACAGCAAGGAGGCAGTGTGCGATGAATGAATTAAAGCATGTATTAAAATTGACACTCATTGAAAAAAAGGATGTCTCGATTGCCATCTTCTTCGGGTTTTTAGCGGGGATCGCCAGTGTGGCATTGATGGGGTCGAGTGGTTATTTAATTTCGAAAGCTGCGTTAACTTCTCAAATGACGACATTGGTTGTGATGGCGGCTTGTCTGAAGTTATTCGGTTTTGCTTCGGCATTGAGCCGGTACGGTGAGCGTTTGTATTCACACCGCGCCACATTTACCATGCTCAGCCATTTAAGGGTCTCATTTTTTGAACGGCTCACGCCGCTTGCACCTGGGATTTTCGGCAAATATCGGAGCGGTGACTTGTTGTCTCGCATTGTAGGAGACGTCGAAAGCCTGCAGAATTTTCTATTGCGTGTTTTTTATCCGCCAGTTGTATTAAGTATCGTTTTTTTAAGCACCATTTTTTTCAGCTCGTTCTTTTCCATAGGCATTGCTTTGGTTATGCTGATCGGCATGCTGTTGACTGTAGTAATCGTGCCTGCTTTGTTCTCTATCCGAAAACGCAAAACAGATGGGCAGGTCAGAGCGATGCGTGGAAGCCTGGCTGTAGAAGCCACCGAATTTCTGTACGGTTTCCGTGATTTGAAAATCCACCAGCAGTTAGGCAAAAAAGAACAGCTGCTGAAAAAAGATGCTGACCAGTATAATGAAGGGCAGCGAAAAGAGGGCTTGGAAGAAAATTTGGCACAGTCAATCAATTCATTGGTCGCGTTGCTGGTTTCATTCTTTGTTCTGGGTGTCGGCGCATATTTTGTTGCCGCTGGTGAACTGGAAGGCTTATATTTGGCGATGCTCGTCATGATTTCCATTGCCGCTTTTGAAAACGTGGCACCTATGGCGGCATTTCCGGCTTACTTTGAAGAAAGCAGAAAAGCAGCTGTGCGATTGGAGGAAATTGTCGCAGTTCCTGGGGCCGCACAAGGAATAGAAAAACTTCCGGATAGACCGCTTGAAATCAACTTGAAAGAAGCGTCCTTCAGTTATCCAGGAGAAACAGCGCTTGCGGTTGATGGGGTATCGCTCCAGTTGAAGCCAGGAACAAAGACTGCGGTTGTCGGGCCCAGCGGTTCAGGCAAGTCGACTTTGATGCAATTATTGCTGAATGTTTTTCCTGTCGATCAAGGCCAATTGTCCATTGGTGGAAAGCCGGTGGAAACACTCGATCAAGAAGCCATTTGGCAGGAAATGAATATCGTCCTCCAGGAAAACCATTTCTTTTTTGGCACAATCCGCAGCAATTTATCGATCGCTAATCCAGCGGCAAGCGATGAGGAGATGGAACGGACATTGGCCCAAGTCCAGTTGGAGTTGTTTCCGCTTGAGATGAAGGTCGAAGAAAAAGGACAGAATTTGTCCGGAGGCCAAAAACAGCGTTTGGCGATTGCGCGTGCTCTTCTAAAAGGGAAGTCGCTCTGGTTTCTGGACGAGCCGGTTTCTTCCGTCGACAGTGTAACAGGAAGAGCCATTTACGAAGAATTGTTCCGACAAGGCCATAATGATACCTTTGTTGTTATCAGTCATGACTTGGTGGGTCTGGAGAAGATGGATCAAATTGCCGTCATGGAAAATGGCCGGATCGTAGAAATAGGTTCTTACAACGAATTAATGAAGAAGCACTCTTATTTCTACCAGTTGAAGCAAATCGAGAATAGTGTTTTTGCATAGAAAAGCGGAGGTGCCCGTGTAGCTTCGACAGGCTTAAGGCGGCCCGACCTGGTGGCGTTTTGTGCCATAAGGTTGGGCTGACTTAAGACCCCGAGAAGCTGGGCACCACAGCTGGACATAGAAAAACGGAAGCGATCAGTAGCTCTTCCGCACATTAGAGCAAGCAAGGAAAGCCCCTTCATGCGAATATGCATAAAGGGGCTTTTAGGTTCTTGGAGACTTTTTATTTCAACATCAAATAATCGTCTTTTTTGGCATCTTCCAGCTTCATTTGTTCCAGTTCAAGGCGCATCTTCTGTGTTTCGATGACATAGTTATCGTGCTTCAGTTTTTCAAGCTCCAGCTCAGTTTGGAGCATCTTGTGCTTCAGTTTTGTTTGGGCTTGAAAATGTGAAGTGATAATGCCTGCTAATGGAATTGAAAAGACCATGATGACGGCGACGAGACCGGTCATAAGCTCCACTCCGTTCTGATTTTTCTGATTATTTACAGTATACACATATTGCTTGTAATTTTAAAGAGCTTGATTTTCTGAAATACATGACAACTGTCATATAGAAATATAGACGTTTGTGTCTTATTGTCATGTTGCTTTCACTTTATGATTAGGTTAATAAGTTATTCGGATTGAAAAAGTCCGTATAAGGAGGAAGCCGAAAACATGAGCAGAGAAAAAACAGCGCAATTACGCAAGTTTGTCGCACCTTTCGAAAAGGCTGACGTCAAAGCAAGTGTAAGACAATTAGCAAATACAATTCCCCCTTTCATTTTGGCATGGTTCTTAGCCTATCAGGCGCTTGATGTCTCTATCTGGTTAACAATTGCATTATCAGCAGTGGCTGCGGCATTCGTCATCCGCACATTCATCATCTTCCATGACTGCACACACGGATCATTTTTCAAAAACAAGAAAGCTAACGCAGTTGTCGGGACGATTACTGGCATCATGACACTTTTCGCATATGAAAAGTGGAAACGTGAGCACTCGATTCACCATGCTTCAAGTGGTAATCTTGATAAGCGCGGAGTCGGCGATATCTGGGTTATGACAATTGAAGAATATGTGGAAGCATCGAAATGGGAACGTTTCAAATACCGCATGTACCGCAATCCACTGGTCATGTTTGGATTCGGACCGTTATTCCTGGTCTTGATCTCAAGCCGTTTCAACCGTAAAGATGCACGTAAAAAAGAACGCAATAACACGTACCTGATCAATATCTCGCTTGTTGTCATCTATTCGCTTTTAATCTGGGCAATTGGCTGGCAGGCATTCCTGATCGTTCAAGGTACAACCATGTTTATAGCTGGAGCGTTCGGCATTTGGTTGTTCTATGTTCAACACACATTCGAAGATTCGTATTTTGAAGACGAAAACGAATGGGATTATGTAAAAGCGGCTGTAGAAGGAAGCTCTTATTACCAGCTTCCGAAAGTATTGCAATGGGTAACGGGCAACATTGGTTTCCACCATGTGCATCACTTGAGCCCGCGTGTTCCAAACTACAACTTGGAAAAAGCGCACGAATCCACTCCACCGCTTCAACAGGCAACAACAATCAACATTAAATCCAGCTTGAAATCATTGCGCTATAAATTGTATGATGCACCAAATAAAACATTCGTTACATTTGGCGACATCAAACACTTATTAGGCCATTCGAAAACTGTTCAACAGTAATAGTTGGCAGAAAAAACCATTCTTAGCAGAATGGTTTTTTCTTTTGCTTATTTTTTGCTATGATTGACTCATATAGAAACGAACAGGAGGCTCTTATGCAAAGCTGGTATCAAATATTTCCTAAAAATCCATGGTTGAGTCTTTACGCCTGGGTCATCTTTTGTATTTTGCCTTTTTTCTTTATTTTTCGTTCTTCCTCATTGCCTGAGATCGTCATCGGCATTTTGCTGCTGCTGCTGTTCTTTATTGCGTACCGTCTTTCATTCAATTCGAAAACCGGCTTTGTCTATGTCTGGGTAAGTATAGAAATGGCTATCAATATTGCGATGATTCTGTTGTTCGGTTATGTTTATCTCGCTATTTTTGTGGCGTTTTTCATCGGCAATCTGCGTAATAAAGTCGGCTTTTTCATCATCTATGGCCTCCATATTGGCACGACGATTGCTGCTGTGGTATTCGGCTTTTTTGAACACAGTGAATTGTATGTTTCGCAGTTGCCGTTTATCGTGCTCAGCATATTGGGAGTTATTCTGCTGCCTTTCAATACCTACAACCGCAACAAACGAGAGAAGTTGGAAGGCCAACTTGAAGATGCCAATAAGCGGATCTCCCAATTGGTTATTATTGAAGAACGCGAGCGGATTGCACGTGACCTGCATGACACTTTAGGACAGAAGTTGTCACTGATTGGTTTAAAAAGTGACTTGGCAGGCAAGTTGATCTACCGGAATCCGGAGTCGGCCTTGAATGAAATCAATGACGTGCGGCAGACAGCCCGTACAGCTCTAAAGGAAGTGCGGGAGCTGGTATCCAATATGCGGGGCACGAAACTGGACGAGGAACTTCTGCGGATTCAGCAAATTTTAAAAGCGGCTGAAATCGATTTTGTGTTTTATGGTTCGCCGCAATTGACCAATACACCGCTGCTTGTTGAAAACGTTTTGAGCATGTGTCTGAAAGAAGCTGTGACAAACGTCGTGAAACACAGTAATGCTACACGGTGCAGTGTCCTGATCAAACAAAATCCTGAAGAAATTCTTGTTCAGGTACAGGATGATGGAAAAGGATTTCCGGAAGGAAACACATCTTTGCAAGGAAATGGATTGGCAGGGATGCGCGAACGCCTGGAATTTGTCAACGGATCAGTGGATATCAAAGTAATGGAAGGCACCACATTGAATATTCGGGTGCCGAACGTGATTCTTTATAGTTCAAAGGAGGCGATTAAATGATCCGAATCGTATTGGCTGAAGATCAGCGGATGATGTTGGGGGCTTTAGGTTCTTTATTGGATTTGGAAGAAGATATGGAAGTAGTGGGCAAAGCATCGAATGGAGAAGAGGCCATTGAACTTGTCGAAAAGCTGCAGCCTGATATTTGTATCATGGACATCGAGATGCCGTTAAAAAGCGGGTTGGACGCAGCTGAAATCTTGAAAGAAAAGCCGTGTAAAATCATTATTTTAACGACCTTTGCGCGCTCAGGTTATTTTGAACGTGCTCGAAAGGCAGGAGTCAGCGGCTATTTGCTGAAAGACAGCCCGAGCGAAGACCTTGCAACATCCATTCGGACAATTATGGATGGACGCCGTATTTATGCACCGGAATTGGTGGATTTGGCATACGGCGACGAAAATCCCTTAACCGAGCGTGAGAGCCAGGTAATGGAGTTGATTGCCGAGGGGCGGAGTACGAAAGAAATTGCCAAAGAGTTGTTCATAACAACTGGAACAGTACGCAATTACATCTCGACGATTTTGGATAAGCTGGAAGTGGGGAACCGGATTGAAGCCATTTCCCGTTTTAAAGAAAAAGGATGGTTCAAATAAAATGCCGCTGTCATCCGACAGCGGCGTTTACTTTTCAATCATTCATAAAGTGTATCTGACAAGGAGCCGTCTTCCGTGTAGATATGGAGTTCTCCGTGATTTTTATTGACATAACGCTTGGCTTCTCCCATCAGGCTTTCTTTGGTTTCTTCAATCAAGATGGCTTTTTTGCTGTCTTTTTTCTTTAATTGCCAACCTTCGTCGTGCTTTCTGATTTCATAAATCGGCCGTTCTTCGTCGCCCTCTACGCTTTTTTTTGCCTGATCCAAAGCAATTGGAATGGCACGGCCTTCTTCGTAGCCATCACGAAGCAATGCGTTGGCAATTTCAATGGCTTTATTGCGGACGGCACTGTCTAGATTTTTGAACGAATCCGGATAATCATTTTTGCTCCACGGCATAATAATCTCCTCCTTGAGATTCTTTTCCCCACTTGGATTGGCTATAAAACCGAAAAAGGGACTTTTAATAAAAGTTAAGGATGTTACACTGTAAAACAAGGAGGGGATAGAATGACAGATACTACTTATCAAATCATTGCACTATCTATTTATCTTGCAGCCATGTTGTTTATTGGTTGGTACGCTTATCGGAAAACAGCAGATTTATCCGACTACATGCTTGGTGGAAGGGGTCTTGGACCAGCAGTTGCTGCACTTAGTGCCGGTGCCTCGGATATGTCCGGTTGGCTCTTGCTTGGCTTGCCGGGAGCGATTTACCTTAATGGACTAGTTGAAGTGTGGATTGCGATCGGATTAACCGTCGGTGCCTTTTTAAACTGGTTCTTCGTTGCACCGAGGTTGCGGATTTATTCATTTGTAACCAGTGACTCGATCACGATTCCAAGTTTTCTGGAGAATCGTCTAAAGGATAAATCACGGTTATTGAGAATTGTTTCAGGTATTATCATTTTAATCTTTTTTACATTCTACGTTTCATCCGGAATGGTCGCTTCTGGTTTGTTCTTCCAGAGTTCATTCGGTATGGACTATCATTTAGGGTTAGTCTTGGGCTCGATTGTTGTTGTAGCCTACACTTTATTCGGCGGATTCCTGGCCGTCAGCTATACGGATTTTGTTCAGGGCATCATGATGGTGCTGGCTTTGATCGCAGTACCGGCAGTAGGCATTTTTGCCACAGGCGGATTCGGCGAAACAGCTGCCAGTATCCGTGAAGTGGATCCCAAGATGCTGAGCCTGGTTTCCGGTGCTTCCACAATCGGTGTCATTTCAGCAGTAGCCTGGGGACTTGGTTATTTTGGCCAGCCGCATATCATCGTCCGTTTTATGGCGATTAAAACCTTGAAGGAAGTACGCGTAGCCCGCCGTATCGGTATGGGCTGGATGATTTTCAGTCTTCTTGGAGCAGCAGCAACAGCACTTGTTGGGATTGCCTACTTCCAGCAGAACCCTTCAGCGACTCTGGTGGATCCTGAATCGGTCTTTCTGGACTTGAGCCAGATTCTGTTCCATCCACTGGTTGCTGGATTTGTACTGGCTGCTGTTTTAGCAGCGATTATGAGTACAATTTCTTCCCAGCTTTTGGTGAGTTCATCAGCGTTGATTGAAGATCTGTATAAGATTGCCTTCAAGAAAGAATCATCGCCAAAAGGATATGTGAACTTAGGGCGTATCGCTGTGGCGTTGATTGCTGTTATTGCCGCCTACCTGGCATGGGAACAGAACAATACAATTCTTGGCTTGGTTGCGTATGCGTGGGCCGGATTCGGTGCCGCTTTCGGACCGATTATCCTGTTGTCTTTATTCTGGCGTAAGCTAACATCAATGGGTGCTTTAGCCGGAATGATCGTCGGTGCTGTAACGGTCATCGTATGGGATTTGATCGGTACAATTCCCGAGGATCCTGGAGCTACTGAAACAACGAATTTCATCGGCAGTGTCTATGAAATCATTCCTGGATTCTTCCTGTGTTTGCTTGTTACATGGCTTGTCAGCCTGGTCACATACAAACCAGATGCACAGATTGAGAAAGAATTCGATGAAACAGTTCGATTGATCAACGAAGACAAATAAGTTTACCAACAAAAAGGCGTACAGCTCCTTCCAAATGGAAGGGCTGTACGCCTTTTGCATGCTGAGTTATTAACTATTACGGTTGCGTTGTTTGCGGGATTCCTGTTCCATCCGCTTAAAGCGCTGCAATTCCGATTCCTTAATAGGTGGTGATTCTCTGCGGATGATTTTTGTGAAAGACCAAAGCATCAGTACCAGCAGCACCGTGAACGGCAGAGCTGAAATCAAAGATGCGGTTTGAAGAGCTTCTAATCCGCCTGCATACAGCAGGACTGCTGCAATTGCAGCCATCAGCACACCCCAGACAATCTTGAAGGCTGTTGGTGGATTCAGGCTTCCGTAACTGGTCATAGAAGCCAGAATATAGGTAGCAGAGTCAGCCGAAGTCACAAGGAAAGTGAAAATCAGAAGGATTGCGAGAATGGACATGACGGTTGTCAGCGGCAGAACATCAAACGTCTGGAACAATGCCGAAGTCAGGTCATTATCGACCGCTTCAGCGATTCCTGTGCCCTGATTCAAGTCATACCAAAGGGCAGTGCCCCCAAAGACGGCAATCCATAGACAGGCGATAGCAGGCGGGATGACAAGCACACCCATAACGAATTCGCGTATTGTGCGCCCTCTGGAGACGCGTGCAACAAAGGCACCGACGAATGGAGACCAGGCAATGGCCCAGGCCCAATAGAATATCGTCCAGCCTTCTACCCAGTCGCCGTTTGCATATGGCTGAAGGCGAAGACTGTAAGAAACGAAGCTGGTGATGTAATCGCCCAATGCCAAAGTGAAAGTTTCCATGATGAAAACGGTTGGGCCTGCAATAAAGACAAAGACCATCAGGACCAGCGCCAACCCAAGGTTCAGGTTGCTTAAGTACGCAATCCCTTTTTTCAGGCCGGTAGAAGAAGACAGAGTGTAAGCGGCGAACATGACAACGATGATCCCTAGTTGGATTGGAAAGGCATTGTCGATGTCAAACACCGCATTCAGCCCGCCATTCATTTGGAGAACGCCAAGCCCAAGAGATGTAGCGATTCCCATCACGGTAGCGATAACTGCCAGCGAATCGATGGAATGTTTGACTAAAGGTTTACCGCCGAGCACCGGCTCAAGTGCCGTGGAAACCAATCCAGGTTTCTTTTTGCGGAATTGCAGAAATCCGATGACAAGACCAACGAGTGCGAATACCGACCACTGGCTGACTCCCCAATGAAAGAATGAATAGCCCATGGCAATTCGAGCCGATTCCGGTGTCTGTGCTTCGTCGCCGAAAGGTGTGGTGAAAAAATGGCTCATTGGTTCGGCTACTCCCCAGAAAACAAGGCCTGCTCCAAACCCTGCAGAAAACAACATGCCAATCCAGGTGAAGAATGGGAACTCGGGGCGATCACTGTCAGCGCCAAGGCGGATGCCGCCGTATTTGGATAAAGCGATGATGATGAGGAAGAGGGTGATGATAAAGACGGCAAGGAGATAAAACCAGCCGAAATTCAAGGTCGTAAAGTTAAATAAAGTTCCTGCTACATCTCCAAAACGGACCGGCATAACCGCTCCTAAGACGACAAGGATAAGTATGACCGTAGCAGAGACGATGAATACGGGATTTCCAAGTGATTTTCTATTCATTTGTACCTCCTAAAAGTGTTTCTATAATTTAGCCTACCGAACATAGCAGAAGAAAACCACCCTATCTGGCAAAAAAATCTAAATTATCGCTAAGTATTTGCCTTATTCTTTAGAATATTACTTTTCGCCATTTAAAGGAAACCTGCAGGAAACGGCGAACGGTATAGCATGGGTAAAAAAGATAAGCGAGGTGCTTTATGAAATTGGATCACATAGTTCATTTTATTCAAAAAAAGCCCAAAGAAGCTGTGGAACAGTGGCAACAGAAAAACTTTCATGCCGCTGTTGGAGGACAACATGTAAATTGGGGAACGCATAATGCGTTGCTGTACCTGAAGAATTGCTATATTGAATGGCTGGCAGTAGAGAAAGAAGAAATAGCTTCCTGTGCAGATCACCCTTTGACAAGGCTGTTGTTGCACGACCAAATAGGTTTTGGAACCATATGCCTTCGGACCAGCGAGATTCAGGCAGTCCACGAAGACTTAGAAGGCCGAGGGATTAAAACTTCCGGCATTTTGGATGCCGAGCGGCAGACTGAAGCGGGACAAGTGATCAAATGGAAGATGTTATTTATCGAAGAGCCCGTATCGACGAGCTTGCCTTCCCCATTTTTCATTGAATGGCAGGAAACGGACGAGCAACGCTACAGGAAGTTACGGGATAATGGCGCCGTGCAGGATATGAACGAAAAGCTTGCGATCGACCACTGCGTGTTTGGAGTATGGAATCCGGAGGAAACGGCAGATGCATGGCGGAAGATTCTCGGCGGCAGCCTGGAATTGCCGAATTGCCGAATTGAATTCAGAAAAACCGATCAGCCAAAGGAACGTCTGGAAGAAGTGCATTTTGTGGATGGTGAAAATAAGGTTGAATATGCACATGGCCGGTACTGGCTGCCGCGTCTATAGTTTAGCTGCAGCTAATCTGTGGTAAAATGGATAGATTGAATGGGAAATTGCCTTTCCTGCAAAAGGAGGACATGATTAATGGATGAACTACAAGAAAGAGCGGTCATCGTCGGTGTCCAGCTTCAAAAGGATCTTCATTTCGCATATGGAATGGAAGAACTGCATAATTTAGCGGAAGCTTGTAATGTCGAAGTGGTCGGGGAAGTTACACAAAACCTGGATCGCATCAATCCTTCGCATTACGTCGGAAGCGGTAAAGTGGAAGAAATTAAAGCCTTCTATGAAGAAGCCGATGCTAATCTCGTGATTTTCAACGATGAGTTGTCGCCATCGCAGATTCGAAATTTAGAAGAAGACTTGGAATGCAAAGTCATTGACCGGACGATGTTGATTTTGGATATCTTCTCGCGGCGTGCAAAAACGCGTGAAGCGCAAGTGCAGGTGGAACTGGCTCAGCTTCAGTACATGCTGCCGCGCTTAGTCGGCCTGCGTGCATCACTTGGCCGCCAAGGCGGGAGCAGCAGCGGTGGCGTAGCCAACCGTGGAGCTGGTGAAACCAAATTGGAACTGGATCGCCGGAAAATCGAAGACCAAATCTCGAAGCTGCACAAAGAGCTCGAGCATATTAAAGACCAGCGCGTTACGCAGCGCAAACAGCGCACCAAAAAAGGTATGCCCGTCGTGTCGTTGGTCGGTTATACGAATGCCGGAAAATCAACGGTGATGAATGGATTACTGACGAAAACAGGACAAAATGAGGAAAAGCAGGTATTTGAAAAAGACATGCTGTTTGCTACATTGGAAACGTCTGTCCGTCAGATTCGCCTGGAAGACAATAAAAGCTTCTTGCTTACAGACACAGTCGGTTTCGTCAGCAAACTTCCGCATCATTTGGTGAAAGCGTTCCGCTCGACATTGGAAGAAGCCCGCAATGCAGACCTGTTGCTGCATGTTGTCGACGTGTCTAATGAAGAGCACCGTTATATGATGGAAGTCACGAACCTAACCTTGCAGGCCGTTGGAGTGGAAAATGTGCCAACACTGTATGTATACAATAAATCCGATTTAGCGGGAGTCCGATACCCGGCCGTAAATGGCGACGGCTTGTGGATTGCTGCAAAAGAAGGGAAAGGCCTGGATGAATTGCTGGAAGTCATCAAAAAAAGGATTTTCGCCGATTATGTCACTTGCCGGATGGTCATTCCGTTCGATCGCGGCGACATTGTCGCTTATCTGAACGAACACGCCAGCATTCTGGAAACCGAATACGAAGAAGAAGGCACCTTGCTGAAAGTGGAACTAAGCCATGCGGATTACGACCGCTACCAGCAATTTGTCATCGGGAAATAAAAAACTGAAAAAAGGGGCTTTCACATAAGTTCCTAAAATAAAACCGCTGGAGAAAAATCATTGATTTTTCTCCAGCGGTTTTTGCATTGTATGCGATTTTTTTGGATTTATTTTGAAAAGAAGATTAGTTTTATTCCATTAAAAGAGCTTACTATCCAAGTTGAGTGAAATACTTTCTGTTTGGATGTAAATACTTTCCGTAAACAGCTGAATACTTTCTAATAAGCTCTAAATACTTTCCATGCCTTCAAAAAGCTCAGGAATAGGATATATTCGATCTTTATAACTCCTGACGAATGGCATATTTGCCGATTTCAACATCTCGGAGGCGGTAGTAGTGGAATGAATCCCAGTGAATATCCCGCTTGCTGATCGTCATTTTGACCAATGCCTGGTATTGCAGCAATGCATCGAGATAAGCGACCGGATCACAATAGCCACAAATTCCGATGCGCCACATTTCCCGGCAGTAATTCCAGTCATTCAGGACCCAATACACCTCTCAAAATGAATCGCACAGCTTCTTTTTTGACTTGTCGTGCGATTTCTTCAGACCTTATTGCTGGAACTGGAGGCGGTGAAGATTGGCGAAAATGCCGTCGGTTTCCAGCAACTCAGTGTATCCGCCTTGTTCGGCAATGCCATCTTCCGTCACCACGATCACGCGGTCAGCATCGCGGATGGTCGCGAGGCGGTGTGCAATAATCAACGTCGTCCGGTTTTCTGCAAGTTCAGCCAACGCCTCTTGGATGACCCGTTCTGTTTGGGTATCGAGTGCCGAAGTGGCTTCATCCAAAATCAAGATCGGTGGATTTTTCAGGAACATACGGGCGATTGCCAGACGTTGCTTTTGTCCGCCAGACAACTTCAAGCCGCGTTCCCCGATTTGTGTATCATAACCTTGCGGCAGCTTTTGGACGAAATCTTCCAAATGAGCTTTTTTAGCAGCCGCTAAAATTTCTTCTTCGCTGGCATGGCGTTTGCCATAGGCGATGTTTTCGCGGATAGTTCCGGTAAACAGAAAAACATCCTGTTGGACAATGCCGATTTGTGAACGCAAGGAATGCTTGGTCATGTCCCGGATATCCATGCCGTCAATGGAGATGCTTCCTTGCTGAATGTCATAGAAGCGGGGAATCAATGAACAGATGGTCGTTTTCCCGGCGCCTGAAGGGCCGACAAACGCAACGGTTTCACCGGCACGCAAATTCAAATCGATTCCCGATAAAACGGGTTTGTTGTTGTCGTAGCCAAAATGGACGTTGTTGAATGAAATATCTCCATTCAGTTTCTCAACAGCTACAGCGTCTTTTCGGTCGTTGATGTCAGGTGCCTGATCAATCAAATCCCGGAATCGGCTGAAACCAGCCATTCCTTTCGGATAGAGCTCAAGCAATGCGCTGATCTTATCGATCGGCTTAATCAAGACATTCAGGAACAATACGAAACTGACAAGTTCCCCGTAAGACAATTCCCCTTGGAAATTGAGCCATGCTCCATAGACCAGCACGACTAAGGTCAAGAGACGCGTCATCATATAGATGCTCGAATGTGTAGCTGCCATGACTTTGTAAGCAATCAGCTTGGCAAGGCGGAAACGGTCGTTATCGGTTTTGAAGCGTTCGATTTCAAATTCTTCATTCGTAAACGACTGCACCACACGTGCTCCTGAAACACTGTCTTCGACTCGGCCGTTGACGTCGGCGATTTTGCCGTACATATTGCCCCAGGTCTGATTCATCTTGATGTTGCAATACGTAATAAGCCAGATGAGGAACGGAATGACAATCAGAGTAACGAGCGCCAATTTCGGGTTGATCCAGAACATGATGCCGAATGCGCCGAAAAAGGTCATGATGGCGATGAAGAAATCTTCCGGCCCGTGGTGGGCGAGTTCGCCGATATCGAATAGATCGTTGGTGACACGGCTCATGATGTGTCCGGTTTTGGTATTGTCGAAGAAACGGAAGGACTGCCGCTGAACATGGGTGAACAGTTCTTCCCGCATGTCCGTTTCAATATTGATGCCCAGTTTATGCCCCAGGTAACTGACAATATACTGTAGAAATGTACTCAATAGGAAGACAATCAACAACAGGAAGCTGACGGTAGTGATCGTTCCCCAATTGCCGCTTGGCAACAGGTCGTCGATAAACCACTGGACTGCGACCGGAAAGGCAAGTTCCAGGATAGCGACAAAGACCGCGCTGGAAAAATCAATGACAAAAAGCCGTTTGTGCGGCTTATAATACTGGAAAAATTGTTTTAATCTCAATAAAATCCACCTCGTTTTTTTCTCACAATGAAAAGTATAATCGATGTAGGCGAAATAAACGAATGGAATTTGGATAAATAAAGAATATGAAACTTTTTCCAAGATTTTTCGTAGAATAGCTAAGTCTAGCCAAAGAAGATTTTTTCTCGCTTGTTTGGTGGAGTCACACGGCACTAAAAAAACTTATAGGAGAGTGATTGTTTTGAAGAAATGGATCATGTTTATGAGTACAGCTACATTAGCGATAGGGCTTGCTGCTTGCGGAGAGACAGCAGAACCGGTATCTGGCGATGAGGCGGCGAAAGGCGAAAACAGCGAGTTGACGGCAGAAGAGGTATATACGAAATCAATGGAGGCATCTGAAGAAATTACGAGCCTTCATGCCGATATTGTAACTGACCAAGTGATGGCTATGCAGCCGGATGGCATGGTGATCAACATGAAAATGGACTCTGCAATGGACATGACCACTGAACCGTTGGCATTCCATCAAACGGCAGAAACATCCATGGTGTCAGAAGACATCGAGAACACCAATCCGATGAGCATGGAAATGTATTTTACAGACCAAGGTTTATATATGTACGAAGAAACAATGGCGACTTGGCTGAAGATGCCGGATGACAGCATCGAGGACTTGAAGGGGCTTGCTGATCAGCAGACCGCTGACCCTTCTCAGCAACTTGAAGAACTGGCCGATTTCCAGGATGATTTTACTTTTGAACAGACAGCGGATGAATACATTTTGACGCTTGATGCCTCGGGTGAGAAAATCCAGGAATTGATGGCTCAGCAACTTGAGAAAACATTGGGCCAAATGGAACTTGAAGCCCAGACGGCACTTGAAGACATGACCATCCATTCTGTAAATTATGTAATCAATGTCGATAAAGAAACCTTCTTGACGAACAGCTTGGATGTGAAGATGGACATGGATATGAATATTGAAGGGGAATCGATGAACATCAAATCGGATATACAAGCCGATTACAGTAAATACAATGAAATCGAAGCGATTACCATCCCGGCCGAAGTGCTCGAGCAAGCACAGGAAATTACAGGTTGATCAATAAGCCCCAATAGGAATTATTGCCCGGCTTTATCTATATGGAAGAAAAGTCCGGCCTATACGCCGAGAATCGTTCTTTCTGAATGGTGGTGCACCCTTGCACATCATTCAGAAAGGGCGATTTTTGCATTTTAAATAGTGGGCTTAGCTGTTTATTGGGAGTTTGCCTACATAAGCCTTATTCGTGTTCTGAATGTTTGACGAACTTTTGACAAATTAGAATCATTCTCATCTAAATGAAAATAATTCTCAATTAATCATTGACTCTAATTCTCAACATGCTATACTGAAATCTGTACGGCAGTGATAATGATTATCACTATCGAATAATCAATAATGTTTTATTGAGGACAGATGAGGGACAGTAATGAAGAAACGTTATTTAATACCAACATTGATCATACTGTCGATTGTTTCCTTGTTTGTCGGAGTAAGCAGTATCAGTGTTAGTGATTTGCTTGACTTCCAATCGGAAGAGACAGAAATATTCTTGATTAGCCGTCTGCCAAGGCTGGTTGCGATTTTGCTGGCAGGTGCAGGAATGAGTATGGCAGGACTCATCATGCAGCAGTTAAGCCGCAATAAATTTGTGTCTCCGACGACGGCAGGTACATTGGATGCCACTCGGCTTGGGATTCTGGTTTCGATGCTCTTGTTCGCAAACGCATCGATGCTCGAAAAAATGACAGTGGCTTTCGCTTTTGCGCTTGCCGGTACATTCCTTTTCATGCAAATTCTAAACCGCATCAAGTTTAAAGATGCTATATTCATTCCGCTTGTCGGTTTGATGTTCGGGAACATCCTGTCTTCCATCACAACGTTTTTCGCTTATCGCGCGGACGTTATCCAAAACATGTCCGCTTGGCTGCAAGGTGATTTTTCGATGATTATGAAGGGGAGTTATGAACTTCTCTACATCAGTGTTCCTGTATTTATCATCGCCTATCTGTACGCAAACCGATTTACGGTTGCCGGCATGGGTGAAGACTTCTCCAAAAACTTGGGGATGAAATACCGGAGCGTTGTCAACATCGGATTGGTGCTCGTGGCTTTGATTACAGCGACAGTTGTGTTGACGGTAGGAATTATCCCGTTCCTAGGGTTGATTATTCCGAACATCGTTTCGATCTTCAAAGGAGATCATCTACAAAAAACATTGCCGCATACTGCGATGCTTGGAGCTATTTTCTTGCTGGTGTGCGATATCTTGGGAAGAGTGCTGATTTACCCGTATGAGATTTCCATCAGCCTGATGGTCGGCGTTATCGGAAGCTTTATTTTCCTCTTCTTGTTGTTTAGGAGGAAAGCGTATGCGTGACCTACATAAGATGCTTATACTCGTCGGCTTGGCTCTAGCGGCTTGTGGAGTTTATCTGTTTCAGGATTTGAACGGAAGTTTCGATTATGCATTGCCGAGACGCGGTGTAAAAGTATTCGCTATGGTGTTGACGGGAGTTGCCATTGCCTATGCAACGGTGGTTTTCCAAACCATCACCCATAACCGGATACTGACGCCGAGCATTATGGGCTTGGATTCGCTTTATATGCTGCTTCAGACTGTGCTGATCTTTTTCCTTGGTTCAGATCATATTACAATCGTCAACAAGCAAGTGAACTTCTTGCTGTCGATTGCCGTAATGGTAATCTTCGCCTTGTTGTTCTACCGCTTGCTCTTTAAAAAGAATGATCGGCCGGTTTACTTTCTCTTGTTGGTCGGTATCATCTGCGGAACGTTTTTCGGCAGTATTACGACCTTCCTGCAGGTGCTGATCGATCCCAACGAATTCTCGATCATTCAGGACCGGATGTTTGCCAGCTTCAATAATGTCAATTCGGATTTGGTGTGGACCTCACTGGTCATCATCACTTTGCTCGTTGCCTTCGCTTGGAAACAAAATTCCTCTTTGGATGTTCTGACATTGGGACGCGATACAGCAATCAATCTCGGTGTAAATTACGACGCGCTGGTAAAACAAATGCTGGTGCTGTCGGCTGTCTTAATCGCAATTGCCACGGCGCTTGTCGGACCGATTACGTTTTTCGGTTTGATTGTTGCAAACCTTTCCTACCAATTCTTTACTTCGTATAAGCATTCGGTTTTATTGACAGGGTCTATTGTCATCAGTGTAGTAGCCTTGGTCGGTGGCCAGTGGGTAGTGGAGCGGATCTTCACTTTCAATACGACATTGAGCGTCATCATCAATTTCATCGGTGGAATTTACTTCATCTACCTACTATTAAAGGAGAGTCGATCTAAATGATCCAAGTTCGTGAATTGACAAAGCTATACGGAAAAAAACAAGTTGTGGAAAATGTCTCTGTTGATATCCAGCGCGGTCAGATTACGTCCTTTATCGGACCCAATGGTGCTGGGAAATCCACGCTGCTTTCCATGGTCAGCCGTCTTTTGGATGCGGATACCGGGGAAGTACTCATTGATTCAACCAATACCAAAAAGTTGAAATCCAATGAGTTCTCCAAACGTGTATCGATCTTAAAGCAGTCTAACTACATGAATGTCCGTTTGACGATTCGCGAGCTTGTTTCTTTTGGGCGCTTTCCTTATTCAAAAGGCCGCCTGAATGATGAAGATGAAAAAATGGTGGACCAGTCAATCGACTATATGGATTTGAAGGAAATGGAAAATTCATACCTGGATGAACTTTCGGGCGGGCAACGCCAGCGTGCGTTTATCGCGATGGTCATTGCACAGGATACCGATTACATTCTATTGGATGAACCTTTGAATAATTTGGATATGAAACACTCTGTCCAAATCATGAAAATTTTGCGCCGTTTGGTTGATGAGCTCGGCAAAACTGTGGTCATCGTCCTTCACGACATCAACTTCGCTTCTGTCTATTCCGACCGCATCGTGGCATTGAAAAATGGTCGAGTGGTGAAAGATGGGACAACAGAAGAAATTATTCAAAGTGCGGCATTAAAAGAAATCTATGACATGGATATTCCGATTCAGCAGATGAACAATTGCCGGATTTGCGTATACTTCAATTCTTAAAAAAGAGGAGCTCGAAAAGATATGAAAAAATGGTTATTGGTCGCATTTACCCTTATGATGGTGGCTTTCCTTGCAGCTTGTGGATCCACTGAAGAGTCGACAGAATCTGATACAGCAACTGCTAAGGCAGAAGAAACAGAAGAGATGACAGTTAAGCATGAATTTGGGGAAACAACTTTTGACAAGAACCCAGAAAAAGTTGTCGTATTTGATTACGGTGTCCTTGATTCAATGGACAAATTAGGCATTGAAGCTGTTGCAGGAGTTCCTCAGGAATCTTTGCCGGCATACCTTGAAAAATTTGAAGACGTTGAGAAATATGAAAACGTCGGTACGTTAAAAGAGGCGGATTTTGAAGCGATTAATGCAATGGAACCGGACTTGATCATCATCTCTGGACGTCAGGCTGATATGTACAATGAGTTCGCTGACATTGCACCGACAATCCACATGGCTGTAGATACTACTAAATACATGGAGTCATTCAAATCAAACATGAACACACTTGGCGAAATCTTCGGTAAAGAAGATCAAGTAACAGAAGAGTTAGCAGCAATTGATGCACAGATCGAAGAAGTAAAAGCGACGGTAAGTGAGTCTGATGAAAAAGCGTTAATTACTCTTGCAAACGAAGGCAAAGTAAGTGCTTACGGCGCGGCTTCACGTTTCGGTATCATCCATGATGTATTCGGCGTAAAACAAGCGGATGAAGGCATCGAAGCTTCAACTCACGGCCAAAGCATTTCTTTTGAATACATTTTGGAAACAAATCCAGACATGATGTTCGTAGTTGACCGCAATGCTGCTGTCGGAAACGAAGCAAGTGCTGCTGATTCTCTTGAAAATGAATTGGTACAAAAAACAAATGCTTACAAAAACGATAAAATCATCTACTTGGATCCGGATTTCTGGTACCTGTCAGGTGGCGGACTGCAATCTGTTTCTCAGATGGTAAAAGATATTGAATCTGCATTTGAATAAAGAGTGACTTTAGTCAGCGAGGGCGTTGTGCCCTCGCTGATTTTTTTATTTTATAAGCTTAATCGATTGAAAAAAATGAAATTGGGTATATAATATTTGTATAGGTTTTATATAAGTAATATAGTAATATAGACTGGTATTAAGGGTAAGATACATTATAGAGATGGAAGTGACGAAATGTTTTTAGCGTGGAACGAAATTATAAAGAATAAACTGCGGTTTACATTGATTATTGGCGTATTGATGCTCGTTGCCTATCTGGTATTCTTTTTATCCGGATTGGCAAGTGGGCTGGCTAGCTTGAATAGGGAGGCCGTGGATAAATGGGATGCTGATGCCATCGTCTTGACTGAAGAATCGGATCAGAGTCTGACTCAATCTTCTTTTGGCAGCGATGCAGTCGATACTATTGATGCAGATGAAACAGCAGTTCTTGGGCAATTGAATGCCATCGCGCAGACTGGCGACGAAAAAGCCAATGTCTCTATTTTTGGCATCAACAGTGATGAATTCATTATGCCTGAAATAACTGAAGGGAAGGAATTCACCGGTGCCAATCAGGTGGTAGCCGGTGATGCACTGAAAGATGACGGCTTTAAACTGGGAGATACCATCAGCTTGTCTTCAACTGAGGAAAAGTTGGAAATTGTCGGATTCACAGACGAAGCACGTTTCAATGCGGCTCCTGTTCTTTATACGGACTTGGATACGTTCGAACAAGTAAAGTTTGGTGAAGCGGCGGGAAGTGAAAGTCAAATCAGCGGAGTTGCTGTACGGACTGATGATATTTCAGGGGTTACAAATGAAGAGGACCTCGCGGTGATTGAGACAGAGACATTCATTGAAAGTCTCCCTGGATATACAGCGCAAAGCCTTACGCTGAACTTTATGATCTACTTCCTGTTTGCTATCTCCTCAGTAATTGTGGCGATTTTCCTTTACGTGTTGACGGTGCAAAAAATCAGTATGTTTGGGGTCATGAAAGCACAGGGAATTCCAAGCGGTTACTTGGCTCGTTCGGTTATTGCGCAGACAGCTATCCTCGCAGCGGTCGGTGTAGTGGTTGGCCTTGGATTGACGCTTTTGACAGGCGCCTTTCTTCCGAGTGCAGTTCCTGTAGCGTTTGATATTCCAACAATGCTGATATACGGATTGGTACTGATTGTGGTAGCCATTCTAGGTGCAGTGTTCTCGGTGTTAACCATTGTGAAAATTGATCCATTAAAAGCGATTGGAGGTTAAATCATGGCAGTATTAGAATTGAATCGAGTAAAAAAGTCATTTGGAACAGGGCATAAAAAAGTAGATGCATTAAAAGAAACGAACTTTCATGCGGAACGGGGAGAATTGATTGCTGTTATTGGGCCTTCGGGTTCCGGAAAAAGTACATTTTTGACGATTGCAGGAGGGCTCTTATCTCCGACAGATGGGGATATACTGATCAACGATACAAACATCGCGACATTAAATGAAAAGCAATTGTCGAAAATCCGGTTAAAGGAAATCGGCTTTATCCTTCAAGCTTCCAATTTGGTGCCTTTTCTGACAGTGGAAAAGCAATTGAAGCTTTTGGATAAAGTCAAAAAGGACAATCTGAACAAAGAACAGTTGGAACAGCTATACAAAGATCTGGGTATTGGGGACCTCCGTGCCAAATATCCATCAGACCTTTCGGGGGGAGAGCGCCAACGGGTGGCGATCGCCAAAGCGCTATATAGCAATCCCTCCATCATATTGGCGGATGAACCGACAGCCTCTCTTGACTCTGACCGTGCTTATGAAGTAATGGAATTATTGAAAGAAGAAACGAAAAATAAAAAGACCACGACGATTGTAGTGACGCATGACATCCGTCTGATCGACTATTGCGACAAGGTCTATAAAATGGTCGATGGCGTGCTGGAACTGCAGCAGCCGTGACAGTCGAGTTCGTTTGCCGATATGGCAGACGGGCTTTTCTTATGGCTTATGGTAAACTATGGGTAATGATGAAAGAGGTGAATGCGATGAAGCGTCTATTTTATCCGCTGGCAGTAGCCGCCTTACTCGGTTTTTTTGCTATTCTTGTAAATTACTCGAATGAATCCGTAATTCGAATCGATCAATCAGCGGCGGAGCTGCTGGGCGGCAGAGTGTTGCTCGATGGCATGTCCTTTATCGGTGACCCATGGATGATCATTACTGTGAGCCTGTTGCTGCTTGTCTATCTTTGGGTATTCCGGAAAAATTACAGGGGAATGTTGTTTGTCTTTTTTTCTGTAGGTCTCGGAAACGTCTTGAATCAATTGATGAAAGAATGGTTTGAACGCCCGCGCCCGGAGTCGCCGCATGATCTGGAGTCTTTTAGTTTTCCATCTAACCATGCGATGGTTGGGCTGCTCTATCTTTTTACAGTAGCGTACTTTCTCTCGGAGGCAAGTGCTTCCAGAAAATCGAAGGTGATTATCTGGGCATTGGCTGTTGCATTGGCTGTAACTGTTGCGTTGTCGCGTGTGGCGGGGGGAGAACATTATTTCTCTGATGTAGCTGCAGGTTCACTTCTAGGTTATGCGTGGTTTGTTGGAGTTGCGGTCTGGTATGAAATACGAGAACGACAGTTTCGCAACAAGGCAAAGACGCAAAAAGAAGAGGAATTCCTGGATTGAGCAGGAATTCCTCTTCTTTTGTTTGGATCAAGAAATTGATTTGCGTGGAACTGGTGCATCTCCGAGTTGATTCAGACGATGAGCGAATGAATCATTGCTTGCTGTTGGTGAACCTTGCAGCACGTCCTGCATTGAATAAGCTTGTGAGCCATGCTCTGAAAAATCGAGTCCAACTTCTTCTTCTTCGGCAGTGACTCTGAGCGGCACAATGGTGCCGATTGCAAACAGTACAAGAGTGGTTGAAATTGAAGCCCATACAATTACAGCAAGCACGCCGACTGCCTGGATGCCGAGAATTTCAGCTCCGCCTCCGTAAAGCAGACCGCCGGTAGTATCAAATAAGCCGATTGCAAGCGTCCCCCAGATACCTGCAATACCGTGAACGGAAATAGCTCCGACCGGATCATCGACACGAATTTTGGAATCAAGCAAGCGAATCGCTTCGGTCATGACGACCCCGGCTATCAACCCGATAGCAAGAGCGCCGACGAGAGAAACGTTTGCTGCGCCTGCGGTGATGCCGACAAGGCCGGCAAGTGCGCCGTTCATTGTCAAGGAAGCATCGATACGGCCATAACGCAATCGTGTATATCCAGCTGTAGCGATAACTCCGGCAGAAGCTGCCAATAAGGTATTGGCAATTACTGGAGGTACTAGAGCGGGGTCGGCTGCCAAGGTGCTGCCTCCGTTAAATCCGAACCAGCCAAGCCAAAGGATGAAAACTCCCAATGCGCCGAGCGGCAAACTGTGGCCAGGAATCGTATTGATAGCCTTGCCGCTGTATTTGCCGATGCGTGGACCGATTTTCCAAGCGGCGATAAATGCGGCTACGGCTCCTGTCAGGTGGACTACTGTGGATCCCGCGAAATCGATAAAGCCGATCTGTGACAGCCAGCCGCCTCCCCACACCCAATGGCCGACAATCGGGTAAATGACAGCGGTCATAGCGATGGTCAACAAGATGTATGCAGATAAATTCATTCGTTCTGCTACAGCTCCGGAAATGATTGTTGCGCAAGTGGCGGCGAAAACAGCTTGGAAGACAAAGAATCCGATATCTTCAACGCCTGATAAGGCGAATCCTTGTGTGCCGATTAATCCTAAAGACGAGGGACCGAACATAAGAGCATATCCGACGATAAAATAAAGAATGGACCCAAGTGAGACAGTAATCATATTTTTCATAAGAATGTTCAATGTGTTTTTAGATCGTGTAAATCCTGATTCCACCATGGCAAATCCTGCATGCATGAAAAATACCAACATAGCCCCGAGCATCACCCATAACATATCTACTGAACTTTGAACTGCTTCCATCCAATCTCCTCCTTATCCAATTGCGACTATGCCGCGTTCTTTTGTTCTGATGCGTATGGCTTCTTCGACTGGGAGTATGAAAATCTTGCCATCCCCGACTTGGCCGGTTGAAGCATATTCCAACAGCGCCTGAATAATATCCTCGACTTTGTCATCGTCCACTACCATTTCCAATTTCAATTTCGGGGAAAATTCCATGGTGTAGGCGTTGCCTCGGAATAACCCGACACGGCCTTCTTGCTTTCCGATTCCGGCGATTTCCGTTACACTCAAACCGTCTATTCCTTCAAGTGCCAAAGCTTGGCGAACGTCTGCAAAAACGGATGGCCGAATGATTGTCTCGATTTTTTTCATGTCTTCTCCTCCTTGATGTTAGGTTTGTTAACATCATAATTTATATTTTCTGAAAACGCAAGAGTTTTTTTATTTAAATGTTAGATAACCTTACATTAAAAACAGAGGTGAAAAGGAATGTATAGAATATCTGAAGAAATAGCTGCTTTGGGGAAACGAAGAATTGAAGGATACCCGGTAGAAGGCTTCGTTTGGGGAAGCGGACCCACAAATCCTGCTCTTATGCTTGTAGGCGAGGCGCCAGGAGAAAATGAATTGGAAACAGGCATCCCGTTTACCGGCAGAGCGGGAAAAGAGTTGATGGCTTCCCTGCAAAGTGTTGGCTTGTCGAGGGAAGACGTCTACATAACAAGCGCGGTCCGCAGCCGGCCGTATAAATGGGGGGCAAAAAAGAAGCGCAATGGAGAAATAATCGAAAGAAAATACAACCGTGCTCCGACGAAAAAGGAAATTATTGCGCATGCGCCCATATTAGATGCGGAAATTCGGGATGTCGGCCCACCGCTGATCGTGACCCTGGGAAATATTGGGCTGCAGCGCCTGATCGGACCGCAAGCGAAAGTAACGGAACTGCACGGCGTCCTCATGGAAACGCCAATTTTGCGGTGGAATGAGGAAGAAGGCAGCTTTAAAGAAACTGCTGAAGTTTATCATATTTTCCCTACATTCCATCCTGCCAGTGTCTTTTATAATCCGTCTGTCAGAGCACTTAAAGATGATGATTGGCGGAGATTAAAGGATCTTCTTGGAGAGATAAGATAAATGAATAATGGGAAATCTTTCTTAGTTGAAAAATGTTGCGCAAAGGAAACTTTTGCCGTACAATAACGTTATTCACTTGAATTGGAAAGAAGGCATGTCTATGGATAGTGCAGTCTTATTTGCATTAGGATTGACTCTTTTTGCTGGACTCGCCACAGGGATTGGCAGTTTAATCGCATTTTTTGCATCCCGTACAAATACGAAGTTTTTATCAATTTCTCTTGGTTTTTCAGCCGGAGTCATGATTTACGTTTCTATGATTGAAATTTTCTTCAAAGCAAAAGATTCTTTGACGGGTGCCCACGGTGAGACGATGGGTTATTGGTTGACGCTTGCAGGCTTTTTTGGCGGAATGATCTTTATGGCAGGGCTGGATCGCATCCTTCCTCAATTGGGGAATCCGCATGAAGTTAAAACCGTGGAGGATATGGATGACGGGCCGACCAATGACGAATACGCCAGATTGCGTAAAATGGGTATTTTTACAGCGTTGGCTATCGGAATCCACAACTTCCCTGAAGGAATCGCCACATTTATGTCAGCTATACAAGATCCGGCTCTTGGGGTGGCGATTGCCATTGCGGTAGCTATCCACAACATTCCAGAAGGAATTGCAGTTTCGGTGCCGATTTATTATGCGACTGGAAGCCGGAAAAAAGCATTTCAGTACAGTTTTCTTTCAGGCATTTCAGAGCCGGTAGGAGCGATTGCGGCCTGGTTGTTCTTGATGCCGTTTCTTAGTGACACGTTATTCGGGATAATATTTGCCGGTGTGGCGGGCATCATGGTCTTTATTTCGCTGGATGAATTATTGCCAGCCGCTAAACGATACGACGAAGCACACCTGTCCATTTATGGGTTGGTAGCGGGAATGGCAGTCATGGCTGTCAGCCTGGTACTCATCGTTTAAATGAAACTTTTTGCCTCCTGTTCTCGTAGTAAAGAGAAAAGGAGGCTTTTTCTATGGATATCAAACACATTGAAGAAACTTTTTCAGAGGTGTCAAAAACATTGGGATGGGCAGTGGATAAACGGATTGCCTTAGCCGTAACGAATATATACTTATCACGTGGCAAAGCCTTCGATGCCGAAGTTCATGAAGCTGTTGTTGGAGTGATCAAAAAGAATGAAGAGTGGACGTCGCCGTTGCGCTCTCATCTGCTCCATGTAGCCGCAGCTTTCATGGCGGCGAAAGAAGAGGACGTGGAAAGTTCGCTGAAGTTGATCAACCAAAATCAGAAAGAGTTGAATAACGCGGGTTTCTGGAAAACATCCTATACGTATTTGGCGGCCTTGCTGATGAAGAAACCGGAAGAAGCGGACCGGGCAAGAAAATTATACGGAGAGATGAAAAAATATCATAAATTCCTGACCTCCAATGAAGATATTCCTTATGCCGTTTTATTGGGGAGCAGGGAAGGGTCGCTTGAAGAGAGAGCTGAAACGATGAATATATACTACCGTGATTTGCGTGAGCAGGGCTTCAATATGGGGAATGATCTTCAGTGGCTATCCCAAATCATGACGTTCGATTCGCCCGTTTATGATCCGGAAATGGTCGGCAGGGTTTTGGCGATCCACCAATTTTTTAAAGAAGAGAAAATCAAAATTCGTGCGGCGCAGTATCCCGTTCTCGGTTTTTTGGCGGTCATGCGAGCAGATGGGAAAGCGCTCCGGGAGATTGTAGAAAATACTCGTGAATTAGAGGGAAATAAAATTTTCCGCTGGTATAAAGATGTGGCGTTTTCAACTGCTGTGCAGCAGGCGCTGAATGATACGATTGACGCGCAGGAAATTTCGGCAATGACCTTCTCTACGTCACTGGAAACCTTGATGCAGGCCCAACAGGCTGCCATGATGGTCAGCATCAATGCGGCAGTCATCTCTTCGACCAATAGTTCCTCAGGTTCGTGATCATAGGGCAATGTTCGAACCGTAGTGGCTTTGTGCAAAGGGCAGCTGACAGATATGATTCGGCAAGAAGTACTTGGAAGAATATTATTTTGCTTAAATGAATTTATATTGAATTAATTGAAAAAACAGACTTTTGGGTAGAGGGTTGTCACTGATTCTCCTACGGCGTATAGTGGTGTAAAGACAGTAGTTTACACGTGTCATGACAAGGAGAATGAAGATGTCAGTTTTAGTTGGGCAAAAACCAAGTACAATTTCAAGAAACAAATTATTGTGGGTCGCAGGACTGGGTTGGCTTTTTGATGCCATGGATGTTGGAATCCTTTCCTTTGTTATTGCGGCGTTGCATGAAGACTGGGGTTTGACTTCGAGTCAGATGGGCTGGATCGGCAGCGTCAACTCCATCGGGATGGCAGTAGGTGCTTTTGTTTTCGGGATTTACGCAGACCGGGTGGGCAGGAAGAAGATATTCATCATCACCTTGCTGTTGTTTTCTATAGCTAGCGGACTTTCTGCCTTTACCACCACATTAGCGGCGTTTATGATTTTACGGTTTTTTGTCGGGATGGGATTGGGAGGAGAATTGCCGGTGGCCTCCACTCTGGTTTCCGAAAGTGTACCAGCGAGAGAGCGCGGACGCGTGGTGGTCTTGCTCGAGAGTTTTTGGGCAGCAGGCTGGCTGGTTGCAGCGATTATTTCGTACTTCATCATTCCGTCGTTCGGCTGGCGGATTGCGCTGTTGCTGACGGCATTGCCGGCGCTCTATGCGCTTTATTTGCGTATCAATTTGCCGGATTCACCGCAGTTTTCTGCTAAAAAGAACGTTTTGCGATCCGTCTCTACTAATATTAAAGATGTCTGGTCCAAAAAATACAGACGGCCTACTTTGATGTTGTGGATTGTCTGGTTCACAGTCGTCTTTTCGTATTATGGAATGTTCCTATGGCTTCCGAGTGTGATGGTGCTCAAAGGATTTACGCTGATCCAAAGCTTTCAGTATGTATTGATCATGACACTGGCGCAGTTGCCTGGCTATTTCTCAGCGGCCTGGCTGATCGAACGCATGGGCCGGAAGTTTGTGTTGGTCAGTTACCTGATCGGAACAGCTGCAAGCGCTCTGGCGTTCGGCAATGCGGATACAATTGCTTTATTGATTGTGGCTGGGGCATTTTTGTCCTTCTTCAACCTGGGTGCCTGGGGCGCGTTGTATGCCTATTCGCCGGAGCAATACCCGACGGTTATCCGCGGGACTGGAACGGGGATGGCAGCATCTTTCGGGCGTGTCGGGGGTGTTCTTGGACCACTTCTAGTAGGCTCGATGCTGACAGCCGGTATTGGCGTGAATGTGATTTTTGCGATTTTCTGTGTGTCTATTTTGATTGGAGCACTGGCGGTTGCGTTTCTTGGAACCGAAACAAAGCAATTGGAATTGGAATGAAAAAGCGATAGGCAGCGCTCTCGATTTAGTTTCGGGAGCACTGCTTTTTTTTTCGGCCAAAGGAACTACTGCCTTAAGAGAAACGAAGACTTCTTTGGCAAAGAAAAAATGGATGTCAGCAGGAATTTACCAGAATATAGCTAATACCATTAAGAAGAGGAATTACGACAGAATGGACGTGGGAAAATGGAATTGATTATCTATTCGGATTCAGCTGCTTTTTCAGAAAGGGTTGCTCCCTTGTTATATCGGGACGAAGACATCCATAGTTTGTTTTTAGGGATACTCGGGCAAATCGAAGCCGAGCGGTATGAAGATTATTTTTTAGCCATTGGAGAAGAGCAGGGAGAGATTGTGGCAGCTTGCTTGATGACTCCCCCGCATGCTTTGCAGTTGGTGATCTTTCAGCCGCTGCCTGACATCGAACGAGAAGTTGCCGATCACCTGCAGAATCTGGGCGTGGAAGTCAGCGGGATTGTAGGTGAACAGGAAACGAGCCGTCTTTTTGCTGAAGCCTGGACCTCTATGAATGATGAGCAAATAAAGGTGCTGATGAACCAAGGGTTGTATCGCATCGACGCGGTCAATAAAGGGTTGCGGAAAAGTGAAGGAACATGGAGGATAGCGAGTAAAGAGTATGCGGAACTCCTGGAGGGATGGTACCGTTTATTCGAAGAGGAAACGGGGATCGGCATATCCACTAAAGCTGAGGCTGCACATAAGATTGATGATTTTCTGGAAAGAAAGGAAGTTTATATATGGGAAGTGGATGGGGTGCCTGTTTCCTGTATGAAGAAAACACGGCCTTCCAAAAATGGCATCACTGTCTCTTTTGTGTTTACCCCGATGCAATATCGGGGCAAGGGCTATGCCCGGACGCTGGTAGCCGAAGTCACCGATGAATTGCTGATGGAATATGATTTTGTAATTCTGTACACCGACCTCACCAATACAACAGCCAATAAAATCTATAGGGAAATCGGCTACGAACAAATCGCCAATCCGGTCCATCTTGTTTTTGAAGAGCAATAAATTTATGCCGACCGCTAAAGGAATAAAATAAAGGTGAAGAGGGTATAAAAAACCTAGGCTGAAAGAAACAGAAGGGAGCGGAGGCTATGATACGATTTGAAAACGTCACTAAGCGTTTTCCGGATGGAACGGAAGCCTTGAAAGACATTTCACTCGTTCTTCCCACTCATGAGTTGACTGCCATCATCGGTCCCAGTGGATGCGGCAAAACTACGCTGATGAAAATGATCAATAAGCTGGAAAAACCGACTGGCGGCACTATTTATATTGATGAAAATCCAATTAACGGAATGGATGAAGTTCAGCTGCGGCGATCGATCGGCTATGTTATTCAACGAATCGGCTTGTTTCCCCATATGACGATTTCTGATAACGTATCTCTTGTGCCGAAATTGCTGGAATGGCCTAAAGACAAAAAAGAAGCGCGGGTTCGGGAATTGCTGCAATTGGTCGGTCTTGATCCGGAAACTTACATGGACCGCTTTCCGCTCGAATTGAGCGGTGGGCAGCAACAGCGTGTAGGTGTAATCCGTGCACTTGCGGGAGACCCCAATATTGTCCTGATGGATGAACCGTTTTCAGCGCTTGATCCCATCAGCCGGGAACAATTGCAGGACGAACTCAGAAATCTTCAACAGACCATCAATAAGACCATTGTGTTTGTTACCCATGATATGGACGAAGCGTTGAAAATTGCCGATTCCATCATCGTTATGCGTGATGGCCAAGTGGAACAGATAGGGACGCCTCAGCAATTGGTGGACGATCCGGCCAACGAATTTGTCCGTAACTTTATTGGCGTAGAACGTATCAATCAAAAGCGGGCATTCGGTGAAAAACGACTTTTTGAGTTTTTGGACTTATTTACTGCAGAATGGAGTGGCGGTGCCGAGAAGATTTCTGCGGATGCCACCATTGAAAAAGCATTTCTTCAATTGGACGACAGCCGCCATAATTACCTGGCGATTGTTGAAGGCGAGCAAATTATGGCGTATGCCACCGATCGCGATCTGTTGAAAGCGGCTTTGTTTAAAGAACAGGGGGTATCGGTATGAAGAGTTTTTTGGATACTCTCGTCAGCCGCCAAGATATGATCATCAGCGCTTTTCTGGAACATATCTATCTTTCGTTTGTAGCGGTGGCAATCGGTATCGCAATTGCCTTGCCGCTTGGAATCATTATTACGCGCTACCGCCGCTATGCTGAACCGATCATTGGGGTAACTGCCGTTTTCCAGACTATTCCGAGCCTTGCTTTGTTCGGTTTTTTAGTGCCAATTTTAGGGATTGGCTCACCTACCGCTTTAATTGCGCTGATCATCTACGCTTTGCTGCCGATTCTGCGCAATACGTATGCGGGAATTGTGGGAGTCGACGGCTCTACTATTGAAGCCGGGCGGGGAATGGGCATGACGCGGACACAGATCTTGCGGCAGATTGAGTTGCCTCTTGCGTTGCCGTTCATCATGGCTGGAATCCGGACTGCGACTGTACTCACTGTCGGAATAGCGACACTTGCTACTTTCGTTGGAGCGGGAGGTCTGGGAGATATCATCTACCGCGGCCTGCAATCGTATAATAATTCCCTGGTCTTGGCGGGTGCCCTGCCGGTTGCGTTGCTGGCCATTGGATTTGATCAGATTTTGAAATGGATTGAAAAAAGAGCAACACCAAAAGGCTTAAAGACATAGGAGGAAATTGAGGATGAAAAAAGCGGCATTAGGTATTTTATTGGCTGGAACAACTGTCATCATTGCGGGTTGCGGTCCGGGTGGAGGGACATCGGATCCTCTAGTGATCGGCGGAAAGCCGTGGACAGAGCAATACATTTTGCCTCATATCCTTGGGCAGTACATTGAAGCGAATTCCGAGTACACAGTGGAATATGAAGACGGGCTTGGTGAAGTGGCGATTTTAACGCCTGCATTGGAGCAGGGAGACATCGACATGTACGTAGAGTATACAGGCACCGGCATGAAGGACGTCCTGAAGGAAGAATCGGTGCCTGGACAATCTTCGGAAGAAGTGTTGGAAATCGTCAGAAAAGGATATGAAGAAACGCTGGACGCGACTTGGCTGGAGCCACTTGGATTTGAAAATGGTTATACATTAGCGTTCTCAAAAGACAAAGGCTACGATGCTGAAACTTACTCGGATCTGGCTGAGATTTCGAAATCGGAAAATATGCGTTTCGGAGCACCGCATCCTTTCTACGAACGCCAGGGAGACGGCTTTGATGACTTAGTGGCAACCTATCCTTTCGAATTTTCAGCAACGGAAAGCTTTGATCCCGCGATTATGTACGAGGCCGTCAATAGTGGGGAAGTAGACGTCATTCCTGCCTTTACGACAGATAGCCGCATCGGACTCTTCGATCTTGAAACGACCGAAGACGATCAGTCGTTTTTCCCGAAATACGATGCAGTTCCTGTTGTGAGAATGGAGACGCTTGAGGAATATCCTGAACTTGAAGAGGTCCTAAGCGGACTGGCTGGACAAATCAGTGAAGAAGAAATGCTGGCTATGAACGCGCGTGTGGATGTGGATCAAGACCAAGCCAGTGATGTAGCCCGTGAGTTTCTGATTGAAAAAGGATTGATTGAAGAATGAGAGAGATTCTGCAGCTTCGGCTGTAGAATCTTTTTATTTGAAATACGCATCTTTTTTATTTTAGTTCAGCCTCTGCCTGATAGTGATCGTCACGGGGATTACTTCTTTATTTCTTCTAGCATTTGGGAATAGGTTCTTGTACAATGAATTTAATGAGTGAATAGTCATTCAATTCAGCTAAATGAAAGCGATTCCAATAAAATGGTGGGGTGAGACATGTGAGAGAAGTTGTGATTATAGAAGGGGTACGTTCTCCGGTAGGAAGAAGAAAAGGTGCGTTTGCCAATACACGTCCGGATGAACTGGCAGCAATTGTACTCGATGAACTGGTGACGCGTGCAGGAGTAGATAAAAAAGACATAGAAGATGTTATTTTAGGGTGTGTATCGCAGGCTGGTGAACAGGGAGGGAACATCGCCCGTACGGCAGCGTTGATCGCTGGGTTTCCGGATTACGTGCCAGGCGTCACCATTGACCGCCAATGCGGATCGAGCCAGCAGGCTGTCCATTTCGGGGCACAGGCGATTTTAGCAGGAGACATGGACATTGTCATCGCAGGCGGTGTAGAAAGCATGACGCGCGTGCCGATGTTCTCCAATATGCAAGGCGCCAAGCTGAGTGAAAAACTGACCGATCAATACGAAATCATTAATCAAGGTTTGTCGGCGGAACGGATTGCTGAAAAATGGGGATTTACACGCGAACAGCTGGATGACTTTGCAGTGCAGAGCCATGAAAGGGCACAGCAAGCCATTCAGGCGGGACATTTCGAACGTGAAATTGTGTCGATTGAGACGCAAGGGCGAGAAGGTGAAACGCAAACAGTGGCGGTGGATGAAGGGCCGCGTCCAGGAACAACCCAGGAAGTATTGGCGGGGTTAAAAACGGCCTTTGACGAAAAAGGAGTAATTACGGCAGGCAACGCCAGCCAAATGAGTGACGGCGCTTCAGCCGTTTTGTTGATGTCGGCTGAGAAGGCAAACGAATTGGGCTTGAAGCCGAAAGCGAGAATCGTTGCGCGTGTAGTGGTGGGTTCTGACCCGACATTAATGCTGACAGGGCCGATAGCGGCGACAAAGAAAGTACTTGAAAAAGCAGGGTTGAAAATCGGCGACATGGACCGCTATGAAGTCAATGAAGCATTTGCGCCGGTGCCGCTTGCTTGGCTCCGCGATATCGGGGGCGACCCAGACAAGTTGAATGTCAACGGGGGAGCAATTGCTCTTGGCCACCCACTCGGTGCGACAGGCACCAAACTGTTGGTGTCGCTGCTGCATGAATTGGAACGTACAGAAGGACGCTACGGCTTGCTGGCTATTTGTGAAGGGATGGGCATGGCCAACGCGACGATTATTGAAAAGCTATAAATCACATTGAATGTTAAGGGGGAAGACGATGGACTTTTCACAGGTGAAGGCAGTGGTGACAGGTGGAGCTTCCGGGCTTGGAGAAGCGACGGTGCGCCGCATTGCAGAAAGTGGCGGGAAAGCGGCTATTTTTGATTTGAACGCAGAACGTGCAAATCAGTTGATTGGGGAATTGGGCGAAGAATCGGTTGTTTACATGGAGACGGATGTGACAGATGGCGGACAAGTTGAGCGTAACGTCAATGCAGCGGTTGAGCGATTCGGGGCTATCAATTTGATTGTCAACTGTGCAGGAATAGGAACTCCTGGAAAAGTGCTGTCCAAAGGAACACCGATCGCGTTGGATCAATTTGAAAAAGTCATCAAAGTGAATTTGATCGGCAGCTTTAATGTTATCCGAGTTGCTGCGGCAGCCATGCAGAAAAACGAACCGAACGAGGAAGGCGAGCGCGGAGTCATCATTTCAACCGCCTCTGTTGCAGCCTATGAAGGGCAGATCGGGCAAGCGGCTTATAGTGCTTCGAAAGGTGGGGTCGTATCGATGACATTGCCGATAGCCAGAGAGTTGGCGAGAGACGGCATCCGTGTCATGGCGATTGCACCGGGGCTGATGGAGACGCCGATGGTGGAAGGGCTGCCGGATGCTGCGATTGCTTCCTTGTCTGCAGCAGTGCCATTTCCGGCACGCCTCGGAAAACCTGCTGAATATGCACGATTGGTCGAAAGCATTACAGAAAATCCGATGCTGAATGGCGAGACGATCCGGCTTGATGGAGCAATCCGCATGCAACCGAAATAAGGGGGAAGAAAAATGGGGAAATACCGTTTTGAAGAAGAAGAGCATGTCATGTTCCGCAAGTCGTTGCGGAAGTTTTTAGAGAAAGAAGCAATCCCGAATTATGAACAGTGGGAAAAAGATCGCCTCATTCCAAAGTCATTTTGGAAAAAACTTGGGGAAATGGGCTTTTTGAGTCCTCAAGTAGAAGAACAATACGGCGGGCTTGGCCTTGATTTTCGTTATGCGGTCGTAATCGGAGAAGAAATGGAGCGGGTGGGCGCCAGCTTGACAGGTGTCGGGCTCCATAATGACATTACGGTTCCTTACATTGAAGCATATGGAAACGAGGAACAGAAACGGCGCTGGCTGCCGGGCTGTGTGACGGGTGACCACATTACGGCCATCGCCATGACCGAACCGGGTGCAGGGTCTGATTTGGCGAATATCGCAACCACTGCAGTTCGAGACGGAGACAATTACATTGTCAATGGCCAGAAAACGTTCATTACCAATGGCATCAACTCGACTTTGGTGTTGGTGGTGGTGAAAACCGATCCGAAAGCAGAACCGAAGCACCGCGGAATTTCGTTATTGATGGTGGAAGAAGGGACGCCTGGTTTTACAAAAGGACGCAAGCTCGACAAAGTCGGCCTCCATGCACAGGATACATCCGAGCTGTATTTCGAGGATTGTGTAGTCCCGGCGGCGAATTTGGTCGGTGAAGAAAACAAAGGGTTTATTTATCTGATGGAAAAACTGCAGCAAGAACGCCTGGTGGTTGCCATGGCAGCTCAAGTGGCTTCGGAAGATATGCTGGAAATGACCTTGGATTACGTGAAATCAAGAAAAGCTTTCGGCAAACCGATCGGCTCGTTCCAAAATTCCCAATTCAAGTTGGTGGAAATGGCGACGGAAATCGAATTGGGCCATTCGTTTTTGGAATCGCTTATTGAAGACCATATGGCTGGCAAAGACATCGTCTCCAAAGTGTCGATGGCAAAATTTTGGCTGACCGACACGGCGAAAAGGATTTCCGGCGAATGCATGCAATTGCATGGCGGATATGGATATATGGAAGAATACAAAATTGCCCGGCGCTACCGCGACATTCCTGTAGCCGCAATTTATGCGGGTTCCAATGAAATCATGAAAACCATCATCGCTAAACGGATGGGGCTGTAAATGAAAGATGCGTTGAAAGGCGTTCGCATACTGGATGTCACTTATTATGTTCCGGGACCGTATGCCGGCATGCGGCTCGCTGAATTGGGAGCGGAAGTCATCAAAGTGGAGCCGCCTGCCGGTGACCCTGCTCGCTATATGAGCGGCGGCCATGTCCACCGGGCCAATAACCGGGGGAAGAAAATTGTCCATATCGACTTGAAATCACCTGAAGGGCGTTTGGAGATGTTGGATTTGGTGAAAAGTGCGGACGCGCTCATTGAAACATTCCGGCCGGGCGTCATGAAAAAGTTGGGATTGGATTACGATAGCTTGAAAGCCATTAAACCGGATTTGGTTTATTGCTCTTTATCGGGGTACGGGCAAACCGGTAAAATGGCAAGCCTTGGCAGCCATGACCTGAACTATATGGCTTTATCCGGTGCCTTGGATCAATTGGCGGATGCTTCGGGAAAACCGGTCCATCCGACCAATACCTTTGCTGATTTTACTGGAGGCCTATTGGCATCTGAACAGCTGATTGCGGCATTGTTGAAGAAATTCAGGACCGGCGAGGGACAGTATTTGGATATCGCCCTTGTAGAAGTAATGGCGGAATTTCTTGGCAACCATGATGTCTACCATGAAGCGGGCATTTCAGAAAAAGGAGTACCTGAAATCGGCGGTACACGCGTCAGCTATGCTATTTACGAAACAAAAGACTGCCGTTATATGACATTGGGGGCGCTTGAAGACAAGTTCTGGCGGGCGTTCTGTGAGTTTGCCCAACAGCCGGAGTGGCTTGAGTGGGCAGAGAAACCGCTGGATAGCCCGGAATACCAGGAAATAGCGGAGTTTTTCAAATCAAAGGATTGGCAGGAATGGTACCAAATTTCCTTGCAGGTAGATGCCTGCCTGGCGCCTGTATTAAAAGCGCATGAACGGCATGAGCACCCGTTTTTCATCGAAAAAAATAGAGCGAAAAAGGAGTCGGATGTGACATGATGGATTCGCCGTTACTATTATCATCTTTCGTAAAAAGAGCAGAGCGTTACTTTCCGGAAAAACTGATCATTTCACGGACTGGAGAAAATAGGGTCCATCGCATTCCTTATAAGGAGTTTGCTGTGCGGACTCGAAAATTGGCTGCTGCTCTAACGAAAATCGGCATGGAGCGGGGCACGAAAGTCGGAAGTTTTGCCTGGAATCATCATCGTCACTTGGAATTGTATTTTGGCGTGCCAGGTGCCGGCGCGATCCTGCACATGATCAATATCCGCTTGTCTCCGGAACACATCGCCTATGTCATCAACCATGCGGAAGATGAAATTCTGCTGGTTGATAATGATTTATTCCCATTGATTGAAAAATTGGCGCCGATGTTGAAAACAGTTAAACATTTTGTCGTCATGAAAGATGGCAACGATTTGCCGGAAACGGCACTTGAAAACGTCTATTCCTATGAAGAGTTGTTGGCTGCTGAAGACGGCAGTTTTGAATTCCCGGAAGATCTGGATGAAAATACACCCGCTGGCATGTGCTACACGTCGGCAACGACCGGCAATCCAAAAGGCGTCGTCTATACGCATAGAGGATTGGTGCTCCACAGCTATGCGCTGGGTATGAATGATGCTATGGGCTTGTCAGAACGTGACATCGCCTTATCGATTGTGCCGATGTTCCATGCCAACGCATGGGGCTTGCCGTTTGCTTGTGTTTTGTTCGGGACGACGCAAGTATTGCCGGGACCTGGATTTGCTCCAGGGATGCTTCTGGATTTGATTGAATCAGAGAAAGTGACGTTGACTGCCGGCGTTCCGACAATCTGGATGGGTGTTTTGAAGGAATTGGAAGCCAATCCGCGAAATATTGATACGCTGCGGATGATCATCTGTGGGGGATCCGCTTCACCAAAAGGGTTGATCCGGGCGTTTGAAGAGAAATACCATGTGCCGTTCGTAACAGGATACGGCATGACGGAAACATCGCCGCTTGTCAGTCTGGCCGTCACAACTTCAGCTATGGCTGATATGACGATGGACGAGCGCATCGAACGCCGCTCCATGGCCGGCTTGCCGATGCCGGGCCTGGAAGTGCGGATCGTCAACGAAAACGGCGAGGCTCCATGGGATGGTGAAACGATGGGTGAGTTGAATGTCAAAGGCGCATGGATCGCTGATGAATACTATAAAGACGAACGGACCACAGATGCGTTCAAGGATGGTTGGCTTTATACGGGTGACATTGCTGTGATTGAGCCGGATGGCTACATCAAGCTGACAGACCGCACGAAAGACCTGATCAAGAGTGGCGGAGAATGGATTTCCTCTGTCGATTTGGAAAATTCCTTGATGACCCACGATGCAGTTTTTGAAGCGGCTGTGGTCGCCATTCCTCATGAAAAATGGATGGAACGACCGCTTGCCTGTGTGGTACTGAAAGAAGGCTACGCGGAAGACGAAGCGACGAAATCGGAATTGCTGGCCTATCTGGAGAGCCAATTCGCCAAATGGTGGGTACCGGACGATGTGGTCTTCTTAAAGGAAGTGCCGAAAACATCAGTCGGAAAATTCCTCAAAGCGGCTTTAAGAAAAGAATTGAACGGCTATTATCAATAGTTTTTATTGATTTGAGCGCAAGTGCCCCGATAAATTTGGGCGCCTGCGCTTTTTTAATCGGTTCTTCATGGAAAAGCGCACTGCTTTGCTGGTCTTTCTTGCACCGATTAAGGTGGTATGGTGGCTTTCGCATTTCTTTTACTTGACAGAATATACAAAACCTTTTAACATAAGGGTCAACTTGTTGTACGAGAAGCAAGTCCTTTTGAGAGAAGAGCCCAGAGAAGATGAGAATAGAAGAGTGTATAAATCGAGGATTGAGACGAGTAGGCAGGGAAATCCATTTAGAGAGTCAGCGGCTGGTGGGAGCTGATTGGGTGATCTGCGCGAATGGACTTAGGAGAGCTGGCCTGAAAGCGGAAGCGAGTAAGGGAGACGTAAGCCCTGCGTTAAAGGGAAAGGCGAAGAGCCTGTTTAAGTGAGTGCAGAAATTTATTGCATTAATGCGTGGTGGTACCGCGGTTTCAACCCGTCCCCGCAATCAGATAGCTATCTGATTGCGGGGATTTTTGTATTTAAAAACGAGACGAGGAGAGATTAGCATGAGCAGAGTAGAGAATATGAGCGAGCAAGCAATGTACGAGAAATCCTTGGAAATTTTGAACGGCACTATAGATGAGCAGCGGGTAAAAGCTTTTTTATCGGGTTTGCATGAAAAAGGCGAAACAGCAGATGAATTGGTGGGTTTGGTCAAAGCGATGCGCGAAAAAGCAGTAGAGCTGCCAATGGTAGAAGGAGAACTGGTTGATGTTTGTGGAACCGGTGGTGACCGCTCATACAGTTTTAATATCAGTACGTTGACCGCTTTTGTGCTGGCAGGTTGTGGGTTGACGGTAGCGAAGCATGGCAATCGCAGTGTTTCGAGCAAAACCGGCAGTTCGGATGTATTGGAGGCGCTTGGCATTTCCACCGAATCGGACATCGAATCAATCCCAATGATGCTTGATCAGACAGGGATAGCGCTTTTATTCGCCCCGGCCATCCATCCGGCACTCGGAGGAATGCGCCAAATCCGTAAAGAGATCGGGACGCCGACTATTTTCAATTTGGTGGGGCCATTGGCGAATCCGCTGCCGATTACCGTTCAAATGACCGGTGTCTACCGCCGCGATATGCTGGAACCGATGGCGGATGCTTTGATCCGGTTAGGCCGAAAGAAAGGCGCACTGGTTCATGGGGCCGGCGGATTGGATGAATTATCGCTTGCAGGAACCAATGAATTGATCATCTTCGACGAGCATGGGAAACGGGAAATGACCATCCATCCGAATGAAGTCGGTTTGGAAGTTGCTTCAATTGAAGCGATTCGCGGAGGCGATCCGGAACGCAATGCAGAAATCTTTATGGATGTATTGTCCGGAAACGACAGCCCTTATCTGGATACAGTGGCATTGAATGCAGGTACGGTTCTGTATGTCAGCGGCAAGGCTAAAACAGTGAAGGAAGGCGTTCAGCAAGCGAAGGCTTCGCTGCAGGCAGGCGAAACTGCACGTGTCTTTGATTTGCATCGCTTAGCGGCGGGGGTGTTGGTATGACGACGATATTGGATAAAATCATTGCGACTAAACATGAAGAAATAAAAGCATATCAACCAATCGGACAAAGTGCTGCTGTTTTTCCTGAAAAAACGAAGTTGCTTCAGCGCCTTCAGGAAAAGAATGGCGTCATTTCGGAAATCAAACGTGCTTCTCCTTCGAAAGGAGATATCCAGACCGAAGTGAATATCGTAGCACAAGCAAAAAAATACGAAAAAGCAGGCGCGGCTGCAATTTCAGTGCTGACCGATGAAACTTATTTTAAGGGATCGATCGATGACTTGCGCGAAGTGGCGCAAGCGGTGTCCATTCCAGTTTTGTGCAAAGATTTCATGGTCAGTGAAATTCAGATTGACCGGGCTCAACAAGCAGGAGGCACCATTATTCTGTTGATTGTCGCAGCGTTGGATAAGCAGCAGCTGCAACACCTTTACCGATACGCGCTCTCTAAAGGACTCGAGGTTTTAGTGGAAGTCCACGATGAAGAAGAGCTGCAGGCGGCATTGGAGCTGGATGCCAAATTGATCGGCATCAATAACCGTGATTTGAAAACTTTCGAAGTATCGATCGAACGGACCGCTCGATTGGCGGAGAAGTTCCCCTTTGACGGCGAACGCGTACTCATCAGTGAAAGCGGGATGCACACAAGAGAAGATGCGAAATTTGCCTATGCAAACGGAGCGGCCGGAATTTTAGTGGGCGAAGCACTGATGCGGTCTGAAGACCCGGGCAACTGGATCCATCAGGCGACCAGTGAGGAGGCAGTCAAGTGACCAAAGTGAAAATCTGTGGTTTAAAAGAAGCGCAACATGTCAAAGCAGCGCAGCGGGCTGATGCGATCGGATTCGTCTTTGCCCCGAGCAAACGGCAGGTGACAATTGAACAAGCCGCGCAATTGGCTAAATATGCTCCAGTAGATACCGATAAGATCGGTGTTTTCGTCAACGCTTCTTTACAAGAAATCGAAGATGCAGTAGCTGGTGTTCCATTGACGATGGTACAGCTGCACGGAGATGAGCCGGACGAATTGGTCGAGGCGATTCGTGTACCCGTCATACAAGCTTTCTCGATCCGCACAAAAGAAGACGTCGATCAATTGAAAAAATCACGGGCTGATTATGTGCTGGTGGATGCACCCGGTACCGATTACCGTGGAGGCAGTGGCAATGTCTTTGATTGGACTTTATTGGACAGAGCCAATATTGACTCCTCCCGCCTGATTGTAGCAGGAGGTTTGAATCCCGAAAATGTCCATGCGGCAATCGGCCAAACAGCTCCTTATATGGTGGACGTTTCAAGCGGCGTTGAAACCAAGGGACGCAAAGATTCTTCGAAAATACAGGAATTCATTAAACAAGTAAAGGATGATTCGATGGAACAGACAATAGAAAAAACAGGATTTTTCGGCAAGTACGGTGGACAATTTGTGCCGGAAACCTTAATGAAAGCAGTTAAGGAATTAGAAGATGCTTATAATGAAGTAAAAGAAGATCCTGAATTCCAGAAAGAATACCATCACTATCTATCTGAATATGTGGGACGTGAACAGCCGCTGACATTCGCAAAACGGATGACTGAAGCATTAGGCGGTCCTAAAATCTATTTGAAGCGCGAAGACTTGAATCATACCGGTGCCCACAAAGTGAATAACGCGATTGGCCAGGCGCTGCTTGCGATGCGTATGGGCAAACGCAAAATTGTAGCGGAAACCGGAGCAGGGCAGCACGGTGTGGCGACTGCAACCATTTGTGCGCTTTTTGATCTGGAATGCGTTATTTTCATGGGTGAAGAAGATATTAAACGCCAGCAATTGAACGTCTTCCGCATGAAATTATTGGGTGCCCGTGTTGAAAGTGTCACGAAAGGCAGTGCGACCTTAAAAGATGCTGTCAATGAAGCCTTGCGCTACTGGGTTGCCAATGTAGAAGATACTCATTATTTGATCGGTTCGGCTCTTGGGCCACACCCATTTCCGACGATGGTCCGTGATTTCCAAAGTGTCATCGGCGAAGAAACCAAGCGGCAGATTCTTGATAAAGAGGGCCGACTGCCTGATGCCATCCTGGCATGTGTCGGCGGGGGCAGCAACGCCATCGGCATGTTTTATCCGTTCATTCAAGACAAAGATGTCCAGTTGATCGGTGTTGAGGCTGCAGGTGAAGGTGTGGATACAGAAAAGCATGCTGCAACGTTGACCAAAGGAACCGAAGGCGTGCTTCATGGCGCATTGATGAAATTATTGCAGGACGATGCCGGCCAGGTGCAGGAAGCGCATTCAATTTCTGCTGGGCTTGATTATCCGGGAATTGGTCCAGAACATGCTCATTTGGCAGACATAGGCCGTGTTGAATACCGCGCGATTACCGATGAAGAAGCGTTGGCTGCGGTCATCAGCATGTCCCGCCTTGAAGGGATCATTCCTGCACTTGAATCGGCTCATGCGATTGCGGAGGCCGAAAAGCAGGCGAAGGCGATGACTGCCGACCAGATTATGGTCATTTGCGTATCAGGGCGCGGCGATAAAGATATGGCTACGTACGCTGAAAAATTGGAGGGACTGTCATGAATAGACTGGAACAGCTGAAAAGTTCAGGGAATAAAGCATTTGTCGCTTATATCATGGCGGGAGATGGCGGTCTCGGCCGTTTGAAGGAACAAGTGCAGTATTTGCAGAAAGCAGGCGTGACGGCCATTGAAATCGGCATCCCTTTTTCGGATCCGGTAGCGGACGGCCCGACGATAGAAGCGGCGGGAAACCGTGCCTTGAAACAAGGGGTCACCCTTCAGAAAGTGTTGGAAGAACTGCAAAGCTGGACTTTCCAGGTTGAAATCCCGTTATTGGTCATGACCTATTTGAACCCGGTGCTGAGATTCGGTGTGGAACGTTTCGCTACTGAATGTGGCAAGGCTGGAGTCTCAGGCGTGATTATTCCGGATCTTCCTTTCGAACATAAACAGCTGGTACAGCCTTACGTGGATAAAGAAGGCATCAAGCTGATTCAGTTGGTGACTTTGACGACGACCGATGTCCGGTTGGATGCTATTCTTAGCGAAGCGGAAGGCTTTGTTTATGCGGTTACTGTCAAAGGCATTACAGGATCACGCGATGAAATGTCCGAAGAAGTCAAAGCGTTCATGCGGAAAGTCCGGGAGAAAAGCCCGGTTCCGGTCTATGCCGGTTTCGGTATTTCGAAAAGCAGCCATGTCGAATTGCTGCGTGATGACGTGGATGGCTTTATTGTGGGAAGTGCCATTGTCGAAGCTTTCAATGACAATAGAATTGAAGAAATCGAACCGCTTATCCATGCAGTGACTGCCACCCATTCGGTATAATACCGATAGGAGGGGATTTTATGTTTACACCACTTGCTGCTGATTTCTTTCATGCTCCCACTTTGGAACTGTCCCGCAATTTGCTTGGCCAGATTTTGGTCCATGAATTGCCGGAAGGCCTCGTGGCGGGACGCATCGTCGAGACGGAAGCCTATATGGGAGCGGAAGATCGCGCTGCCCATAGCTTCGGCAATCGGCGCACGAAACGAACAGAAATCATGTTCGGAAAACCTGGCCTTGTTTATACTTATCAAATGCATACCCATACATTGATCAATGTCGTCAGCGGACCGGAAAATACTCCGCGGGCGATTTTGATTCGTGCAGTCGAACCGGTCGAGGGCATTGACTTGATGGCAGAACTGCGCGGAAAACACATGCCGATCAAGCAATGGACCAGCGGACCTGGAAAGCTGACCAAAGCGTTGGGCATTACAATGGATTATTACGGCCATCATTTTACAGAGAAGCCGCTTTACATCGCGCAAGGAGATCCGGTCCATGCAGTCGCAGTCGGGCCGCGTGTCGGTATCGGAAATTCACTCGAAGCTGTTCATTATCCTTATCGTTTCTGGGAAAAAGACAATCCGTTTGTCTCGAAATTTCGTTAGTTCTGTGTTTAATTTCCTTCTTTTGTGGAATACTAAGAAAGAATGATTAAAACAGAAGGAGTGGAAGATAGTGGCTAAAATTGCAACGTTAATTACAGATATGTTTGAAGATGTAGAATATACAGATCCGTCGAAAGCATTCAATGACGCAGGTCACGAAGTTTTCACCATTGAAAAAGAAGCGGGCAAAGAAGTAACAGGCAAACAAGGCGAGGCGGTCGTTACGATCGATAAAGGAATTGACGATGTCAGCCCGGACGATTACGATGCGTTGTTCCTGCCGGGTGGATTTTCACCGGATCAATTGCGTGCGGATGACCGTTTTGTTGAATTTACAAAAGCGTTCATGGATGCGAAAAAACCGGTCTTTGCAATTTGTCATGGACCGCAATTGTTGATTACGGCAAAAGCGTTGGAAGGCCGCAAAGCAACAGGGTATAAATCGATTCAAGTCGATATGGAATATGCAGGTGCTACAGTAGTCGATGAAGAAGTGGCAGTGTGCCAGGACCAACTGGTAACGAGCCGACAGCCTGATGATATTCCGGCATTCAACCGCGAATCACTGCGTCTGCTTGAACAATTGGCTTAATAAGAAAACGGAAGCCGGACCAGCATTGCTGGTCCGTTTTTTTATGGAAAAAAAGTAAAATTAAATGGATGAAGCGAGAAAGACTGTCCGGTATGCATAATTTTTCGCTTGAATACATAAGCGCTTACTTATATAATAAAATGATTGCAGAAGGAATAGAAGAAAATGATAAGCAGGGAGTTGTATAACGCGTGGATGTTTGGTTAGCGAGTTTTATTTTTATTGTGACATTGATTTTTGTTATTTGGCAGCCAAGAGGTTTGTCGATCGGCTGGTCTGCAATTGCCGGCGCGGTTGTTGCGCTGCTGTTTGGCGTTGTTGATTTCGGTGATGTTTGGGACGTAACCGGCATCGTCTGGAACGCGACATTGACGTTTGTCGCCTTGATCATCATTTCATTGATTCTTGATGAAATTGGATTTTTTGAATGGGCAGCTTTACATATGGCGCGCTTTGCCAAAGGCAGCGGCTTGCGGATGTTTTTCCTGGTCATCATGTTGGGGGCAGTTGTTGCTGCGTTGTTCGCCAATGACGGGGCGGCCTTGATTTTGACGCCAATTGTGCTGGCGATGGTTCGGGCTTTGAAATTCAAAGATGCCATGATTTTACCGTTTATCATGGCTTGTGGATTTATCGCCGATACGGCGTCTCTGCCTTTTGTCGTAAGCAACTTGGTCAATATCGTCTCTGCAGACTTCTTTGGCATCGGATTTACTGAATACGCCATCCGGATGGCTGTGCCGAACTTGTTCAGCATCGCTGCAAGTATGCTTGTGCTGTATCTGTATTTCCGAAAAGACATTCCAAAGCATTTTGACGACAGTGTTTTGAAAACCCCGGCTTCAGCAATAAAGGATATCAAGATTTTCCGTTTGTCATGGGTGGTGCTGGTGATTTTGCTGATCGGCTATTTCAGCAGTGAAGCTTTGAATATCCCGGTTTCCTTGATTGCCGGAGCGGTAGCTATCATTTTCCTGGCGATTGCACGGAGAAGCAAATCGGTTGAAACGATGACCGTTTTAAAAGGAGCGCCTTGGGCCATCGTCTTTTTCTCGATCGGTATGTATGTTGTCGTTTATGGCCTGAGAAATGTTGGGTTGACATCGGTGCTCGCGACGGCCATCGAATGGACAGCGAGCCATGGGTTGTATGCAGCCACCATTGGCATGGGTTTTATCGCAGCCATTCTTTCGTCGGTCATGAACAATATGCCGACAGTCATGATCGATGCACTTGCCATAGCTGAAACCGATACGACAGGAGTCGTGAGGGAAGCGTTGATTTATGCCAACGTCATCGGGTCGGACCTAGGCCCGAAAATTACGCCAATCGGTTCATTGGCAACTCTACTGTGGCTGCATGTGCTGAAAACAAAAGGTGTGGAAATCACATGGGGCTATTACTTCAAAATTGGGATCATCCTGACGATACCGACTTTGTTCATCACATTGACGGGCTTGTATTTGTGGCTCAACATTTTAAATTAAAACAACGAAAAAGGAGCTTGCCGCAGGCGAGCTCCTTTTTGCTAGTCTAGAAATTTTGCTAAATAGATTTCGTTATGTGGTTTTCCATCGATCATCATGGATTTTTGGCGGATGCCTTCAGATTCAAAACCGGCATTTTCATACAATTTGCGTGCGGGTTCATTTTCTTCGACAACGGTCACTTCCAGTCGGGTGATGCCTTTTTCCCTGGACCATTCTTCTGCTTTTTCAAGAAGCGATTTTGCGATGCCTTTGCCTTGCGCATCTTTCTGCAGGCCGAGGTCGATAAAAGCACGATGCGCAGCACGTTTTGCATCATTCCCCATCACCATTAAAAAGCCGACATGCTGGCCATTTAAAATAGCGATGATGATGGTGGAGTGTCCGCTTTGTTTCCACTCGATGATTTGCTTACGGACTTTTTGTGTGGATTGCGTCCGCTCATCTTTTGCGTACAGCATATAATCAGACTCGGATTCCACTGTCTTTTGCAAAGCGGCCAGAGAACGTGCATCTCCATGCTCTGCTGTGCGGATAAGAAGAATGTCCTGGTCCTCATCGTCTTTATTGGAACCTTTTCCATTTGAAAGATCGGCTCTTTCGAATACAACGAAACGATCAGGTTCCACATCGCTGACAAAATAGCCGGCATCTACCCAGGCGTGAAAATGCTTGGCGGGTGGTTTTGTTTTTTTCCACCAGCTTTTATTCAGGTAGGCAGCATTGGGCAAATTCTGCCCCATAATCTGTTCAATCTCAGAAAAGGTTAATCTTATTGAGGCATTCGTCGCTCCGGAGAAATAATCGGCCAGAGGAATGTATTTCTTTTCCAGTAAAATGGTCACAGGCATCTCTTCCTTCCACCTAACTTTGAATTAGTTAGTCATATTATACCATTCGCATATGCTAAAGTACATAATGAATTTTTAAAATACAGATAATTCTATAAACTTATACTCTTTTAGGTCTATTTTTCTTTCTTTACCAGTTGGATTTATTTGAATAGCGGTCTTATGGTAGAATAAATACAGAAACTAAGAATTCCAGGAGGCTATTATTCATGTCAAATGTTTTAGTATTGGGCCACAAAAATCCGGACACTGATTCAATTTGTTCGGCCATTTCATATGCGTATTTAAAAAATGAAATGGGCATGGTTGCTGAACCGATCCGTTTAGGAGAAGTGAACAACGAAACAATCTTCGCATTGGAAACGTTTAAGTTCGATCAACCAAGACTGGTAACGCAGGTATCCAAAGAAGCATCACAAGTGATTCTGGTGGATCACAACGAACGCCAGCAAAGTGCTGAAGACATCAATGAAGTACAAGTAATTGAAGTAGTGGACCATCACCGGATCGCTAACTTCGAAACCACTGACCCGCTTTATTTCCGTGCGGAACCTGTTGGCTGCACGACGACCATCATCTTGAAGTTATTTAAAGAAAACGGTATTGAAGTACCGCCGAATATTGCGGGCTTAATGCTGTCAGCCATTATTTCGGATTCACTGCTTTTCAAATCACCGACTTGTACTAAACAAGATGTTGATGCTGCTGCCGAATTGGCAGAAATTGCGGGCGTTGATGCACAAAGCTACGGCCTTGATCTTTTGAAAGCAGGAGCTGATCTAAGCAATAAAACATTGGAAGACTTGATTTCATTGGATTCAAAAGAATTCGAGGCAGGCGACCGCCGTTTTGAAGTCGCTCAAGTCAATGCAATTGATGTAGAAGAAGTCATGATTCGCCAAAAAGAGCTTGAAGTGCTGATGGCAAACACCATCGCTGCTAAAGATCTTGATCTTTTTGTCTTTGCTGTTACCGATATCCTTAACAACAATTCGGTTGCCATCGTCCTTGGCGAAAGATCCGGCATCATCGAAAGCGCCTTTAAATCGAGCGTTGTTGATAACCGTGTGTTGTTGCCAGGCGTTGTTTCACGTAAAAAGCAAATCGTTCCAGTCATTACAGAAGCATTAAGCTGATTCCCAATGGGAGTCAGTTTTTTGCTTGGAGTTGGTATTTTCGTTTGGTTTAAGATGAGTGCTTGTGCATTTCTTATTGTCTAGCTTCGGCGCCTTGAATCTCGGGGTCTTAAGTCATTCCGTCTGTGCGGCAAAAAGCGCCGCTTCGACGATCTGCCTTAAGCCCGTCGATTCAGGACAGACACCTCAGCTTTTCCTTCCTGTCCAGACTCCAGCAGCCAGCTCCTCGAGTCGCTTCACCCTTGCCGGCAATGGCTGAAGAACGCCATTACCGGCAAGGCTTCCAGCGCTTGTCGGAGCTTAACGGCTGCTTCCGCTTTTCTTTCCACAGGCAAAAAAATTGAGCGCTTTTGTTTTCGTTGCTATAGTTAATGGCGAGGTGGATAATATGAAAATTGAAGTTTGGTCGGATTATGTGTGCCCATTCTGCTATATAGGCAAGCGAACTTTGGAGAAGGCATTGGTTCAATCAGGTTTTGAAAGCCAAGCGGAGATTTCGTTTAAGGCCTACCAATTAGACCCGAGTACACCCATTGATTCGACTGTTTCAACTTATGACAGTTTAGCAAAAAAATTGGGACAGACAGTGGAACAGGCAAAAGAAATGACTAAGGGAGTGGCACAACATGCCCGCTCAGTTGGTTTGGAATATGATTTTGATAACATGATGGAAGCCAATACACTGGCTGCCCATCGTTTGGTGAAGTGGGCTGAAACCGAAAACAAAGATGCAGAACTGACTGAACAGCTTATGCACCAGTATTTTGTGGAAGCAAAAAATGTTGGCAATCAGGATATTTTATTGGCCATTGTGGAATCGATTGGATTGCCGCGAGAGGAAGCAAAGCAAGTGCTTGAATCGGATCAATTTATGGCTCAAGTCCAATTGGATATTGCCGAAGCCGGTCAAATCGGTGTACAAGGCGTACCATTTTTTGTGGTTAACCGCAAATATGCGCTTTCCGGTGCACAGCCGTTGGATGCCTTTGTAGAAGCGCTGGAGCAGATTGCTGAAGAAGAAGGCATTCGCCCAAAGCTTAAGCCGATGGGCAAAGCGAAAACCACTTATTGTACGGGAGATTCCTGCGAAGGGGTTTAAGTTTGAGGCAGAGTAATTGACTTTTACTCTGCCATTTCTTATGATAAGAAAGTGCTTTTAATTTGAGATAAATAATTTTAATATAATTACAAAAGGAGTTTTACATTAGATGACTAACGTTTTAGTAGTAAAAGCAAATAACCGCCCTGCATCTGAAGGAGTTTCAAGCAAAATGTATGAAGTATTCATGGATTCGATCGGAACAGGTTCTGATCTTGACATCAATACATTTGACGTATTTAAAGAAGATATGCCCTATTTCGGCCAGGACTTTTTTGATGCAATGCAAAAATCAGCTCAAGCTGAAGAAATGACTGAGTTGGAGCAACGTATTTTGACTGCTGCCAACAAAGCAATGGACGCATTCATGGATGCTGATGTGGTTGTCTTCGCATTTCCGTTATGGAATAAAACAATTCCTGCGCCTTTGCAAACGTTCATTGACTATGTTTACCGTGCAGGCGTTACGTTCAAATATACAGCTGAAGGCCCGGTTGGCCTAGTTCCTGAGAAAAAAGTCATCATCTTGAACGCGCGCGGCGGAGTTTATTCAACACCAGAAATGGCTCCTGCTGAAATGAGCGTTAACTATATCCGTTTGATCATGGACTTCTTCGGCATCACTGACATTGAAGAAGTGATCATTGAAGGACACAACATGTACCCAGACCGCGCTGAAGAAATCATTGCGGACGGCATGAAACGCGTAGAGCAAGCTGCAAATGCATTAGTAAAAGTAAACGCATAAGTTTTTAATGAAGGACTGCCCTTAACGGGTGGTCCTTTTTTTGCTTTAAAAGGCGGTTGGACAGTAAATGTGTCAAATCGGACAGTATTTCCGAAATCTGGACAGTATTTTGTCTTAATCGGACAGTATGTCCAAATAACTGGGAATTTCCACTGCTCTCCCATTATATTGATTAGGATTTTTCAATGGGGGTAGACATTTACTAAAAGCTTTCTTGAGGAGGAACGGCATGGTACAAGGTGATAACATGAGTCGGGTTCCAGAAGAGCAGAAGTCTTATTGGAGAGAATACAAGGATATACCGAGCTATCCCGCTTTACAGGAAAATCAATCGACAGATATTGCGGTTGTAGGCGGAGGCATGGTTGGGATCATCAGCGCTTACCTATTGGCGAAAGCCGGCAAAAAAGTGACGTTGATTGATGCTGGGAAATTAGTGGACGGAGTTACGGGTTATACGACGGCAAAAATTACGGCGCAGCATGGCCTGTTTTATTACCCGCTGGTCAAGCTGGTGGGAGAAGAACAGGCGAAGCTCTATTACGAGGCAAATATGGACGGGTTGAAATTCATTGAAGAAACAGCGAAAGAGCTCAATATCGACTGCGATTTTTCCTATCACAATGCATTTGTTTATGCCAATACGGCAGTAGGAGCAAAATTGGTAGAGAAAGAAGCCGAAACTTATCGGCAGCTGGGCATCGAGGGAGAATTAGCGAAAGATGAAGTTGAGTTGCCATTCCAAGTAAAAGAAGCAGTGGTCATGCGCGGACAAGCGCAATTCCATCCGGTGAAATTCCTTGCTGGGCTGGTAAAGGAAATTGAGCGGCTGGGCGGCAAGATTTATGAACAGACCCGTGCTGTAAAAATTTTAAGCAAAAATGATCCCGTGATCCAAACCGAAAATCTATCGCATTTATCGTGCAATAAAGTCATTGTGGCTACCCATTACCCATTCAATGATTTTGATGGGATGTATTTCTCCCGCTTATCGATCAATCGATCATATATCATCGCAGCCAAAGTGAATGGAGATGTACCGAACGATATGTACATCAGCGGCGATATGCCTTCCCGTTCGTTGCGCTATGCACCGGGTGAAAACGGAGAGAAGCTGTTGTTGATCGGCGGCGATGGCCATGCGACTGGAAAAAGTTCCAGCGAAACGATGGAACATTACCGCAATCTCGAGAAATTCGGAGAAGAGCATTTCGGCATCCAGGAGATTCCGTACCGCTGGTCTGCACAGGACATGACAACACTCGACCAAATTCCGTATATTGGAACCATCACTGCAGGCTATGACAACATCTTGGTAGCTACAGGTTTCCATAAATGGGGGATGTCGAACGGCGCACTGGCGGGTATCCTGCTGACTGATCAAATTTTAGGCAAAGAAAATCGCTACGCACCGGTATTCAGTCCGACCCGCCCGAAAATGAAAGCTGTGGATGTTGCAAGCTTTGCGAAAGACAACGCCTCAGTTGCGAAGGAATTGGTGAAAGGCAAGCTGAAAAGAGCTTCCAAAACAGTGGATGATTTGGGCAAAGATGAAGGTTCACTTGTTAAAGTCGGCAAGAAGAAAGCAGGCGGCTACCGTGATGAATATGGCCAAGTCCATCTCGTCGATACCACTTGCACCCATATGGGCTGTGAAGTGAATTGGAATGACGCGGAACGTTCTTGGGATTGCCCATGCCACGGTTCCCGCTTCTCTTATACGGGGGATGTGCTGAACGGACCGGCCGTAAAACCGTTGAAGAAAATTGAACAGGAATACTGAAAAGCGTAAGCGCCCGTTTAGCTCTGCCGGGCATAAGCCACTCTGGCGAAGCGGCATGTTTTCAGCCGCATAGGCAGAGTGGCTTATGACCCAAAGAGCTGGGCGCTGGAGTCTAGACACTGAAAAGCGTAAGCGCTTGTACAGAGGAACGTAAGCTAAAGGCGCGACTTCCTGTCGCACCGCTTACGTGATCCGCCTCCTGCGGACCTCTGGCAGACATAAAATAATAAAATAAAAAAGCAGTGCGAGAAAATTTTCTCGCACTGCTTTTGCTTTATTCCTTAAGCTGGGTTGCCTTCTAATTCTAATGTGATTTTGATATCTTCGCCGACAAGTACCCCGCCAGTTTCAAGGGCCTGGTTCCATGTAAGGCCAAAATCTCTGCGGTTTACTTTGCCTTCTACGTTAAATGCCACAACTTCAACGCCCCATGGGTTTGTTGCTTTGCCGCCGTATTCCACTTCAAATGTAACAGGGCGAGTAACGTCTTTCATTGTAAGATCGCCAGTCAATTCGTATTCATCACCTTTTTTGATGATGTCATTCGCTTTGAATGTAATATATGGGAATTGTTCAACATCAAAGAAATCAGCAGAGCGCAAGTGGTTGTCGCGATCTGTGTTGCTTGTATCGATGCTTGCTACGTCAATTTTAAAGTCGATCAATGCGCCTTGCAAATCTTCTTCATTTGCTTCAACGGTTGCTTCGTAAGATGTGAAAGCGCCTTTTACTTTTGAAATCATCATGTGTTTTACTGAGAATCCGACTTCCGAGTGTGCTGTGTCTACTGTCCATTTTTTCATGTTAAATTCCTCCTAGATATAATGTTCTGAAATCAATATACCAAGTATAAATCTCGATGTCAATAGTTATTAATTAATAATTCTCGAATTCAAGATATTATTTTATTGGACTTTCGTACCTAAGAACGTTATATCGCTTGTCAAATCGGGCTGAAAATTGGATACTAGTAGAAGCTATAAGTTTAGAAGGGATTTGCTTTGAATGACGAAAGAACAATGGTTGACGGATTTACGCGAGTTTTTGGCGGATGATCACGTCAAGATGGATGAGCCGCTACACCTCCATACATTAACTAAAATGGGTGGGCCAGCTGATATTTTTGTGACACCGACAACTGAAGACGAAACTGCATTTGCAGTTAAATACGCATATAAAAACAATATACCTTTATTGCTTCTAGGAAACGGATCCAATATGGTTGTCCGGGACGGAGGGTTCCGTGGAATCGTTCTGACGCTGAAAAGCCTAGAGGCGATTCGTATAGATGGAACTCATGTTTATGCGCAAGGTGGAGCGAACATCAAGAAAGTCTCGAAAATCGTGGCAGCGAAACAACTGACTGGATTTGAATTTGCTTGTGGGATTCCTGGGTCCATCGGTGGCGCCATGGCGATGAATGCCGGCGCATACGGCGGGGAAATCAAGGACATCATTAAACAGGCGACAGTTCTTTCGAAAGAAGGAGAAAAATTGGTTTTGTCCAAGGAAGATTTGGCTCTTGGCTACCGGAAGAGCATCATCACTAAAAAAGGCTTTTACGTCTTGTCGGCCGAATTTGAACTCGAAGTCGGTAAACAAACGGTCATTGATGCCAAAATGAGTGAATTGACTTATCAGAGAGAAAGCAAGCAACCGCTGGAATTTCCTTCTGCAGGCAGTGTCTTTAAACGGCCGCCTGGTAATTTTGCGGGGAAATTGATTCAAGAAAGCGGTCTGCAGGGACGAGGATTCGGCGGAGCGGAAGTATCCACTAAACACGCTGGCTTTATCGTCAATAAAAACAATGCTTCCGCCAACGATTATATTCAGACGATTGAAATGGTCAAAGCGGCTGTTCAGGAAAAGTTTGGCATTGATTTGGAGCTTGAAGTGAAGATTGTAGGAGAAGATTTAACTTAATTAGACGGAAGATGCCCTTTTGCCGGGCATCTTTTTTTAATGGAAAAAGGAATTGATCCTTCGACAGTCGAATAAAACATAATACGAAAAAAGGGGGCACGACAATGGGTGGGAAAGTTAAGAATAAGAGATGGCTGAAATGGCTTTTAGGGATTTTGGGTGTACTTGTCGCAATTGCAGTAGCAGCGCTTATTTTTGTAAACGTTTACATAGGGAAATCCAAGCCGCTTATTGAAGGGGAAGCGGCAGTAGCAATATTGGACAGTAATGTGACAGTTGTGCGTGACGATATCGGCGTTCCGCATATTCGAGCTGAAACCGACGCAGACCTTTACCGTGCGCAGGGCTATGTGCAGGCACAGGATCGCATGTTCCAGATGGATTTATCCCGCAGGCAAGCAAGCGGCCGTTTGGCGGAAGTGATTGGAGCGGATGCAGTCGATACCGACAAGTTTTTCCGGACATTCAGTTTACGGGATGCTGCCGAGAAATCCTGGGACGGCTATGACGCAGAAGCGAAACAGGTGCTTGAGTGGTATGCAGAAGGCGTTAACGCTTATATGGAAGAAGCCAAAGAAAGTGGGGATTTGAGTTTTGAATTTGCGCTGCTCGGTTTTGAACCGGAGGAATGGACACCTGTCGATTCCTTGACGATCGGTAAGTTCATGGCTTATGACCTTGGGGGACATTGGAACACGCTGGCCGTCCGCCACTGGGCATTAAATGAATTCCCGGAAGACAAAGCACGGGAATTGTTTATCGAATACCCTGAAGATGCACCGGCTATCTTGGCGGCCAACAAACAATCGCAAGTTAAAGTGGCAGGTGAATTCGATGCTTCTGTCATTCCGCCCGAATTCAACGGCAGCAACAACTGGGTGATATCCGGAGATAAAACAGCAAGCGGCAAACCGTTGCTTGCGGACGATCCGCATCTGGGGCTCAGCACACCATCCATTTGGTACCAAATGCATTTGGAATCGCCCGAACAAAACGTCAGTGGCGTCATTTTTGCCGGCATCCCTGGGATTATTCTGGGGCATAACGAAGAAATTGCATGGGGTGTGACCAATGTGGGGCCAGATGTTCAGGATCTTTACATTGAAACACCGAACCCCGATGACCCGACACAATTTCAGTATGAAGGCAAATGGGAACAGGCGGAAGTAAGAGACGAACCGATTAAAGTGAAAGATGCGGAAACAGAGGCTTTTGAAGTGCTGGTGACGAGGCACGGCCCTGTCGTATCGAATGTCCTGTATGAAGACGAAGACCCGGGCGCAGTCTTTTCGATGCAGTGGACAGCTCTTGAACCGACGCTAGAACTGCAAGCGGTCCTTAATTTCAATAAAGCATCCAATTGGGAAGAGTTCGAATTGGCATTGGAGGATTTTCAGGCTCCTGCACAGAACTTTGTTTTCGCATCCACGGATGGCACCATTGCCTATAAAGCGAATGGCCGCATTCCAATCCGCAAATCCGGGGACGGCCAGTTGCCGGTTCCAGGAGACTCGGCGGAATATGGATGGGAAGGGTATGTGCCATTTGATGAATTGCCGCAGTCGGTCAATCCGGAAAACGGATTTATCGCCACAGCGAACAACGAAGTGGTTGACGACTCCTATCCTTATCACATCACCGATTTCTGGGCGCAGCCGTATCGATATGAACGGATTGCGGAAGTGCTGGAAGCATCAGACGAGTTGACGGCGCAGGATATGATGGACCTGCAGATGGACCAAAAGAATTTGTATGCCGCAGAGTTTTTGGCAGACATGATTGCTAACGTACGCAACAGCACTGATGAATACAATGAAGTGCTGGCTTTGCTTGAAGAGTGGGATCAGGTGGACAGCAAAGATCAGGCGGCGCCATTGGTTTTCCATAAATGGATGAAGCAATTGCCTGAGACGTTATTGGGCGAACAATTCCCTGATGACGTATTTGAAATGTTGGCAGGCAAAAACCACATCACCGATGAAATGATGCGGAATGCATTTGCAGGAGATGAAGGTGCTTGGGTGACCGAATACGGCGGATTGGAAAAATGGCTGGTGGATTCGCTGGAGACGGCAGTGAGTGACATTGAAGAAGAGCAGGGAAGTGATTTGGCTGACTGGACGTGGGGTGAGCATCACCAATTGACTTTCCCGCACCCGATTGCGGGCGCTTCGTCCATTTTCGCCGCATTCCTGAACCCGGATCCAGTACCGATCGGCGGTTCCAATATCACGGTTCAGGCAGCTGCGTCCACACCGGAAGGCAATGTCAATCACGGAGCGTCTTGGCGATTTGTGGCCGATCTTGCTGATCTATCGAGTGCCTACCATATTGTCGGACCGGGGGTGAGTGGACATTTGAAATCTGACTACTTCCATAACCAAGTGGACGATTGGGCTGAAGGAGATTTTCATGAGACGGAAATTGTCGAAGATGTGAAGGGTTCGACATTAATTTTGAAGGCTGAATAAGTTCTAGCTGAAAATCGTTCGAAAAAGTCTATAGATAGTCGCGAACGTTCGTAAAGTGTTTTAACACATTTACGAACGTTCTTTTTGTGGGTTTATAGGGGAGTTCGGAGCGTTCGTAAATGTGTACTTTTACGAACGCTTTTATTTCCAAAATTATCTAGCTATTCATTTGAGTACTAAGTATATTTAACCTAAGAGGTTCAATTCAATTCTTAAAGATATAAAAATGAAAAAAGCCTCTAAAAAATCCCAATGGAATTTTTGGGGCAAAGACTAGTAACTGAATGTAACTTAAGTGCAGTTAAGTTACATTCAAACTTAGTTAAAATATTAAAGAATATTGTTTAGACAAAAATGAAATATAAGGAGTTTGTAATGAAAAAAAATATAAGTTCTATAATCGTGATTTTGGCATTGATCGGCTTATTAGTTGCAACGTTTTTTCTTCAGTATGAATATTTATTTCTCACTCGTATTGCTTCACTTATCTTCGCAATCGTTTATTTAATAATTGAAGTAAAGCACAGGTATTTCTCAACAAAGAAGCCGTTATTTATTCTCTTTGGTGTCATTAGCGTATTAGCTATAACGGGATGCATTATACTTGATGAGAATTCAGCGACTGATGGATTCAATGCTAGAAGTTTTATGCTCCTGGTATTTGTTTTCATTCTTCTGGTCGTTAGCTATAAAGATTTATACAACAAAAACGATGCTGCAAAGTAATGTCAGTTCAACTTTAGTTTTATAAATTCTTTGATTTGAATGTAACTTATTGTTAATTAAGTTACATTCGCACTCCTTATTCTAGTGAAGTTGTAAAAATAAGAAGAAAAAGTGAATTTGCTAGAAAAAATGATACATTGAAAAGGCGATTCAGTACGTTTTTATAATTATAAATTAACGAACTAACGAAGTGGTTTAGTTGAAGGAAGCATATGGATTCCAAATAGAAGTGTACATCAAATAAGAAAAATGTAAATGCATGATCAGTTTGAATGAGATAAGACGCAAAACAATCTCCCTGTTTCATTTCAAAAGAAAGGAATTATGAAAATGAAATATAAATTACATTTTACTATCCCTACATTTACTGAGGACTTGGATACCTTTCCAATCCCTGAAAACGAAAATTATGATTACTGGGTTCCTTTGATAAGCTATTTTATTAAGCAATCAAATATCATCGAAATCCATTGCTGGAATGACGAAAAAGATGTTATTAAGGAAACGACCTTGTTGTTCAAAGACTCTTTTAAAATAGTAAATGGTAGAGATGTTACTGTTATTAAAGGAAGCAAAACGGATAATATATCAAACCACTTGTTATACAAGAACCTAAAAACAAACGGCAAATTAAAATGGTTTTCGATTTTCTTTATTAAAAACAATACTCCTCTTTTTCACTCTGAGCATTGGGGAACCGAGTTTTTTGCTCCGAGTCTCAGTGAAGAAAACATAGCATACATCAAATCGATCACACCCACAGGTACAGATTTTCATCAATACAACTAAAATAATTGCACTAAGCTGTTTCGTTCAATGAGATGCATAGCAGTTGCCTGCGAAAAGATTAACTTTCTTAAGGGGTTTCAATGCAATAGGATTTAAAGAAAGTTAAATCCGGTTCATTAATTTCGTTACATTTAAAAATACTATTCATGTATTCACTGCCTGGCATACATATCATGAAGTCATCGGAAGAAGACCGATGGAGAAGGAAATTTATTTCTAGAAAAAAGGAAGGCCAAAAGCGAATTTTTTTCGCTTTTGGTCTTTCTTTTTGAAGAGATTATAACTTCACTCCTTTTATTTCGCTGTTAATTCCTCTTCGGTCACCCATTTGTGATTGGTTATCAATTCACCGCCGCTCGTAGGGGTGAAATCGATCATATAGACGATTGTGTCCTTGGCTGAATCAATCGTAGCCGTTGCACCATCCACTCCTCCATATGATTGAAAAAAGTTTTTGGAAACTGAATTTTCTCCATCATTTCTCGATAGTTTCTTTTTATAATCAACAGAAGAATAGTGGGTTTTTCCAAGCTGAAAAATCGAAGGAAGCAGTGGGCCGGACAATGGGGTTTTATTGATTGGCCTGTCGAAAAAGACCTACCGGAAACTGGTGCAGAATTGATGGCGGACCACTGGTTACAAGATTTTCGCGATTAACGTAAAACTGTTGAAAGCGTAAAACGAAATTGGCTGTAAGATTCCAACAACATTCTTTTAACTGGGGGAGTGGGAATGAAAATTCAGGTCATCTGCGAAGACTGTGAGAACATTGAAGAGTTTGATTCACCTAAGAAAGATGGAGAAGTTGGTATTCACTCAATCGAACAAAGTTTCAGAGTAGGTGTGAGTTGGAAGAACGAAGTGATTGAAAATTTTCAAGACGAGTTCATCGACAAGATAGGCAAGGCAAAATCGAATAAAGAAAGAAGGCGAATTCTGGAAGATGGGATTACAGAAAATGCGTTTTCAGAGACAATCGATTTTGAACTGAGTTTTACCTGTAGGGGATGTGGAAATCGGATTATCTTGAATGACTTTCATATGTTAGATTTGATGGGATTCTAAGTGATGCAGCTTTTCTTTACGGCTGGATCTATTAAAGAAAAGCGGAATAGCCATTACAAAGCGGACAGAATAAAATAAAAAACGTTGTGGAACATTTTCTTGATTAACATACGAGGGCTTATCGGAAGTTAGCGGCAAATACTAAATATAAATTCGAGTTTTCTATTAGCTGTGTCGAAAAGGGTATCATGCAGTCGTAATAATTAAAGCAAAGTGAAGCGCAACAATGATGCCCTCCATTAAAACAGCCAATAAACATGATGTTTTTCAATAAGTTATACTGAAGAAAAACAGATGTGAGGCGTATGAGATGAAACGGATACTGGCAGTAGGATTTGGCGGAATGGCGGGTTCGCTTTTGCGGGCGGGTGTTTATATGGCAGTCACGGGTGGGCTCGGGCTATGGATTGTCAATCTAGTTGGCAGTTTTCTGATCGGTGTGGCAGCAGTCCGTTTGAGTCGCCAGTCCGCGGAACTGCGCTTATTGGTATCGACAGGACTGCTGGGTTCATTTACGACGTTTTCTGCTTTCTCCGCTGATTGGTTCCATTACCTGGAGTCGTCCGTCTGGTGGGGCATAGCGTTTGCCGGGAGCATGACGGCGGCTTGCGTAGCGTCGGCAGCTGCAGGGCTGTGGGTCGGCAGGAAAGGAGTGGCGTCATGATCGGCATCGCAATAGGCGGATTTTCGGGGGCGATTACACGTTACTTTTTTTACTTGCTGATCGAGAGTAAAATGTGGCAGCCAAAAACTGCAACTTGGCTGGTCAACAGCATCGGCTCATTTACGCTTGGCCTGTTTATCGGCAGCGGCAATTTATCGTCTTTCTGGATTACTGGTTTTCTCGGGGCCTTCACGACCTTTTCGACCATGGCTTTGGATATTGTCAAAGATCTGGAAGACGGCAAATGGCTGCACGCTGTCGGTTATGTTGGCGCAACTTTAGCCGGCGGCATTGGGCTGTTCAGCCTCGGCTATGTTTTAATTTGATAAATCTCTGAAACTCCTGCGGCGATTGCAGGAGTTTTTTTGTGAACGCCCACAAATTCTATCGAACGCTCATAAATTAGCAATAAAATAAAAATCCAGCCGCTTTTCAGAAATCCCGAAAAGCGGCTGGATTTATTTGACGATGATGACAGGGGACTGGACGCGTTTGGCCACTTTATGGCTGACGCTGCCCAGAACCATTTCCTGCAGCGCATTCAATCCGCGGCTGCCGATTAATACGACATCATAGCCGATTTCATTGGCATGCTTGACGATGGTCGGTCCCGGAGCACCATGAAGTGTTTTGGTTTCAAACTCAACACCGGCTGAACGAAAGATTTCTTCAAGCGGTGCCAAGTGCTTGCGGCGTTCGAAGTGGACTTCGTCGCTGCTTTGGCCATGCAGGATTTCAGTTCGTGCTTTTTCATAATCAATAACGTACAGCAAGGTGACAAAAGCTTGTGGATTGGCTTTTGCCATCTTGACCGCTTCATGAGCGGCCCGTTTCGAATGGTCCGAACCGTCAGCTGCAACTAAAATTTTCTCGTACATGAAGCATCCCCCTTAATGTGTACTCTTGCCTGCGTTACCGTATGTCGCCAATTTATCTACAAGTTTTTGGCTGGAAGCATTCAAACCGGTGATTTCAACGGTTTGCCCTTGGGCTTGAAGTTTATTCATCACCCGGTCGATGGCTCCTACGCCTGAATCGTCCCAGACGGTTGCATCGGAAAAGTCCAAAATGACTCCTTGGGACGGCTCCACCTGATCAAATGCAGAAACAAAGTCCTGGGAAGACGCAAAAAACAATTGTCCGTGTATGGTATATCTATTCGACGCATCGGACTCCAATCCTTCTTTGCGGACTTCCACTTTGGAAATCTTGGCAGCAAACAGGACTGCGCTTAAAATGACGCCGGCGAATACGCCTTTAGATAAATCATGTGTGTAAACGACAACAACGACAGTCAATAACATCACGACGGCATCTGATTTCGGAGCTGTCACCAAGTATTTGAAGGATCCCCAATCAAAGGTTCCGATGCATACCATCACCATGATTCCTGCCAAGACCGGCATCGGGATTTGAACAACCCAATTGCCAAGGACGATAATCAGGAACATCAGGAAAACCCCAGCGACAAACGTGGACAAACGACCACGGCCACCCGATTGGACGTTGATGCCGGACTGGCCAATCATTGCACAGCCAGCCATGCCGCCGAAAAATCCAGTGATGATGTTGGCGATCCCTTGTCCGCGGGCTTCTTGGTTTTTATCCGATCCGGTTTCTGTAGCATCATCGAGGATCGATGCCGTCAGTAAAGACTCAAGCAAACCGATGATGGACAAAGCCAGTGCTGTCGGGAAAATAATTTGCAGCGTTTCGAAGTTGAACGGAACATTCGGGATGAAGAAACTTGGCAGGGTTTGGGAAATGGTGCCCAAACTGCCGACATTTTGCATGTCGATGCCGCTGTACATGACGACACCTGTCAACGCCAAAATGGCAATCAAAGGAGCCGGGATGGCTGTGAAGAACCGCGGCAGGATATAGACAATCGCTAACGTGATTCCCACAAACGCGTAAGTGATGGCATTGATGCCGAAAATGAACGGCACTTGTGCCATGAAAATCAGGATGGCCAGTGAATTGACAAAGCCGATCATGACAGCACGGGGGATGAATTTCATAAAGCGTGCGATTTTCAAAAAGCCGAAAATCAACTGCAGCACACCCGTCAGGATAGTGGCAGCCAACAGGTAATCCAGCCCGTGGTCACGGACCAGCAACACCATGGCCAATGCCATTGCACCGGTGGCGGCGGAGATCATAGCGGGCCGGCCGCCGACAAAGGAAATGATGACAGCGATGGAAAACGAAGCATACAAGCCAACCATTGGGTCGACTCCGGCAATGATGGAGAAAGCGATGGCTTCCGGAATAAGCGCAAGGGCTACCACAATTCCCGACAAAATGTCTCCGCGGATATTGCCAAACCATTGCTCTTTATAAGATAAGGTATTCAAACAAGTGCACTTCCTTCTATATAAAATGAATTGATGATTCTCTTTACTATGCTTGCTTAGCATAGCAGAGAGAATGGGGTAACATGACTCCTTACTCTCAAAGAAGTCCCGGGGCACAGCAACAGCTAAAACTGTACCACCTTTTTTTCAGAGTGTAAATATGCTTCATTCAAATCGCTGTTTGACTGTAAAAGCAGAGAGATATATACTGAAGTTAACAATCAAATGTTCGTTTGAATGAAAGAGGTGGCAAGATGAAAGAATTGTGTGAAGTGACCAAAGTCAATCCGGAAGTGGTGGACCATGTGCAGAAGCGTATGGCCAATTTGAGTGAAGTTGCCAACCTGTTCAAAGCATTGGCAGATGAAACAAGGCTGAACATTGCGTATGCCTTAACGATAGAAGAAGAAATGTGCGTCTGTGACATTGCAGCAGTCATTGGCTCCTCCACAGCTACGGCTTCCCATCATTTGCGTTATTTGCGAGAGCGCGCCTTGGCGAAATCCGAGCGCAAAGGAAAACAGATTTATTATTCCTTGTCTGACGACCACGTTCGTCAATTGGTGACAATCGCTCATGAACACACGAAAGAAGGTGTGGAAAATGGTTAAAACCTATCGTCTTGAAAACTTGTCATGCACGAGCTGTGCAGCCAAATTCGAAAAGAATGTCCGCGAATTGCCGGAAATCAGAAATGTCAATTTGAATTTTGGTGCCTCTAAATTGACGGTTGATGGAGACGTATCCATTGAAGCGCTTGAAAAAGCGGGAGCGTTTGATCATATCCGCGTCTATCCGGAAAAAGAAAAAGTAAAGCAAGTGCCATTTTACCAACGCCGCCAGACAATCGAAACAGCTTTTTCCCTGTTGTTGCTGATTGCAGGAATCATCGTTTCGTTCCAAGCGGGTGAAACACACCTTTGGTCGATTGCGCTCTTTGGCGGATCTATGGCAATCGGCGGTTACCATATGTTCTGGACGGGGCTGAAAAACCTCAGCACATTCCAGTTTGATATGAAAACTTTGATGACGATTGCAATCATCGGTGCGGTGATCATCGGCGAATGGCGTGAAGGAGCGGTTGTCGTGTTCCTGTTCGCTGTCAGCGAAGCATTGGAGTCTTTCTCCATGAACAAAGCGCGCCAGTCGATCCGCAGCCTGATGGATCTGGCTCCGGCACGGGCATTGATTCAGCGCGACGGGGAATTAGCCGAAATGGATACGGAAGACATCCGTATTGGAGACATTCTACTTGTGAAGCCGGGACAAAAAATCGCCATGGACGGCACAGTCCTGCGCGGACAGTCCGCCGTCAACCAGGCAGCGATTACAGGAGAGTCGATTCCTGCAGTCAAAACGGTGGGAGATGAAGTTTTTGCTGGTACGATGAATGATGAAGGGGCGCTTGAAGTCACCGTCACGAAACGTGTGGAAGACACCACCATTGCAAAAATCATCCATCTCGTTGAAGAAGCGCAGGCTGAAAAAGCACCGACACAGAAATTCATTGATCAGTTTGCCAAATATTATACGCCGGCGATCATCGCCATCGCCTTTTTGGTTGCATTGGTGCCTGGCTTTATAACGGGGAACTGGGAGTTGTGGGTGTACCAAGGCTTGGCAGTTCTTGTCGTTGGATGTCCATGTGCACTGGTCGTCTCCACTCCGGTAGCTATTGTGACGGCCATCGGCAATGCTGCGCGCCAAGGTGTGCTCATTAAAGGCGGCGTTCATTTGGAAGAAACGGGCCGTATCAATGCGGTCGCTTTTGATAAAACGGGAACATTGACCAAAGGGTATCCGGAAGTGACAGATGTTCTAGTCCAAGGGACTGTCTCGAAAGAAGAGTTGTTGAAACTTGCGGCATCGGTGGAAACCATGTCGCAGCATCCTTTGGCGAGAGCCATTACAAAAGAAGCGGCAGGTGTTTATGCTTCTGAAAACTTCAATTCCGTAACAGGCAAAGGCGCTTATGCAGTTGTCAATGAAGAAACTATCTCTGTCGGCAGCCTGACGTGGGCCGAAGAGAAGGGCTTACACATTCCGGAAAAAGCGCGTAAACTGCAGAAGAGCGGAAAATCCGTCACTGCTGTATTTTCAGAAACAACTTTACTGGGCATCATCGCAGTAGCGGATGCCATCCGTACAGAAAGCCCTTCTATCATTCAGAAACTGAAAGCGATGGGCATCAATCAGACCATCATGCTGACGGGGGACCATCCTGCAACAGCCAAGGCTATTGCAGCGGAAATTGGTGTAACCGATGTTCGGGCTGGGTTGATGCCTGAAGATAAACTGTCAGCGATCAAAGGTCTGCAGCAACAATATGGCCGTGTAGCGATGGTCGGCGATGGCATTAACGATGCACCGGCTCTTGCTGCATCAAATATCGGCATTGCTATGGGTGGAGCAGGGACAGATGCAGCTCTGGAAACAGCGGATATCGCCTTGATGGCTGACGATTTGGAGAAATTGCCTTATACGATTCGACTCAGCCGAAAGACATTGCGTATAATAAAAGAAAATATCGTCTTTGCATTGGGGCTCAAGATTCTTGCATTACTTTTGATCATCCCCGGTTGGTTAACCTTATGGATTGCGATTTTCGCAGATATGGGTGCCACCTTATTGGTGGTTTTGAATGCATTGCGTCTTGTGAAAGTCCAGAAGTAAGGTAGGTTTGGAGGGTAACCATTGAAATTAACAGAGTGGACAATGGAAGAACAAGAACAGCTGATTCATTTTATGACAACGAATTCGTGGCCATTTCACGGCCACGAACATCCGGTCCGCGCCTTGATTGAGAAGACCATCGAAGAAGGCGGCTATAAATCAGATCAAGTCACGACTTTTTGGATAGAAAACGAGGAAAGCCTGCAAGTGGGCTTAGTCAAAATCTTCGACCTGCAGGATGATATCCCGCTTTTCGATTTGCGGATTGCAGATCCGTACCGCAATAAAGGTTACGGCCCGAAGGCGTTGAAAATGGTTGCTGACTTCGTCTTTTCATTGCCGGAAAAGAAAATCCGTCTGGAAGGCAATACGCGTCATGACAATTTTGCGATGCGCAAAGCTTTTGAACGGACAGGATTTGTCAAAGAAGCACATATGCGGCAAGCCTGGTTTTCTCCGCGGGAAAACCGCTATTACGATGCCGTAACTTATGGGATGACGCGCGAAGACTGGCAGGCCGGCATCACGACACCGGTCCTGTGGGATGATGCGGTGGTGGAAGCGAAAGAACCGCCTTTCAATCCGGTATTGCTCGATTTTCCGGAAGAATTCGAATCGGAACGCCTGCTGATACGGGCGCCAAGAAGAGAAGATGCACAGGCAAGCTATGAAGCGGTTGTGCATTCATTGGAAGCTTTTCGCCCCTGGTTGCCATTTGCGCAACAGGAGCCGGATCTTGCAGAAACGGAAGCGACGCTGATTGAAGCTGAAGCGAATTTCAAATTGCGCAAGGATCTGCGTCTGCATTTCTTTTTGAAGGAAACCGGGCAATTTATCGGTTCTACAGGGCTTCACCGGATTGATTGGGAAGTGCGGAAATTTGAAATCGGCTATTGGGTCGATAACCGTTATGAAGGCAAAGGCTACGTCACGGAAGCAGTTGAGCGCATTACTCGATTTGCTTTTGAGGAGTTGGAGGCCAATCGGGTTGAAATCCGTTGCGATCCGGACAATGTCCGCAGCCGCGCAGTAGCCAACCGTCTGGATTTCGAGCTGGAAGGCATCTTGCGCAATGATACGATTTCTAAAGTAGGAAATAAACTTCGGGATACATGCATTTACGCCAAAATCCGTCAATAAAGTATATGGAGTTCCCTGACACTGAAAAGCAGGAAGGAAAATCACTAACTTTTCCTTCCTGCTTTTCCTATTGGGTTGTTGAATAACAGACATAAAGAAAGGGCTGTCCCAACAGCCATTTACAATGACTGTTGAAACAACCCTGTTGTTTAATTAATACTGTGGCTATACGCCCTTACGTCCAGTTACTAAATTGATAACTAAAACGATTGCTGCAATAATTAAAAGAATGTGTATAAGTCCGCCTGCTACGTCCATTAAGAATCCGATAAGCCATACTACAATAATGACTGCTAAGATAATCCAAAGAATACGTCCCATGTTTTTCACCTGCCCTTTCGATAATAACTATTTTGCTTATAGTAATAACTACCCTGACAGTATTTAGCTTAAACCTTTCTGAAAAAACGGACTGTTTTAAGGACGGCAAGTCCAGTTGTTTCAATGATGGCGGTATAGTAAACTGAACATAGCTACGTGAGGGAGGAAAGAACTTTGCCTACTCCAAGTATGGAAGACCATATTGAAATCATTTATTCATTAATTGAGCAAAAGGGCTATGCGCGTGTTTCGGATATCGCGGAGGCCTTATCTGTGCTGCCTTCTTCTGTCACTAAAATGGTGCAGAAGCTGGATAAAGACGGCTACTTGATATACGAACGCTACAGAGGACTGGTTTTGACGCCAAGGGGCCAGAAGCTGGGCAAACGCCTATTGGAGCGGCACAGCCTGCTTGAACAATTTCTTCGGTTGATCGGTGTAGATGAAGAACGGATCTACGGGGATGTTGAAGGAATCGAGCACCATTTAAGCTGGAATTCAATCGATCGGATTGCCGATTTGGTCCAACTGTTGGAAGAAAGCCCGGATTTTACGGAAAAGCTGGAACAGCTGAATAAAGAAGAAAAAGAAAGTTAAGAGAAATAGGAGGAGCTAATTATGGCTTTACACCCAGGATTGAAAGCGACATTGCAAGTGAAAGACCGTTCAACGTCTCAGTGGATTTTATCGGATGGTTCAGGCGACGAAGTAATGATGAACGCATCAGAAATAGAAGAAGGTCAGGAAATCGGAGAAGAAATTGAAGTCTTCCTTTACCGCAACCGCCAAGGAGGCGTTTCGGCAACACCGATGATTCCTCATATTCTGCCAAGTGAATATGGCTGGGCAAAAGTATTGAAAGTTTCTCCACGTGAAGGTGCAGTAGTGGATATTGGTACGACCCGTGAAGTGTATCTGCTGCCGGCTGATCTTCCGCAAATCATGGAATTGTGGCCGAAGCAAGGCGACCATATTTTCATGACGCTTCGGACAGATCGCCATGGCGATTTATACGGACGCTTGGCAACGGAAGAAAAAGTATTGGAATTGATGCAGCCTGCACCAGAAACCGCTTTTAACCAAAACCTGCAGGCACGCGCTTACCGGTTGTTGCCAGTCGGGACCTTTATGCTATCGGTTCCTGAAATGTACCGTATTTTTATTCACGAAACAGAACGCCATGAAGAACCGCGCCTAGGGGAAGAAAAAACTGTCCGCATCATCGATGTAAAAGACGATGGCACACTTAACGGCTCATTGCTTCCAAGAAAACAGGAACGTTTGGCAGATGACGCGGAAGAAATCATGCGTTATCTCGAAGAATCGGGCGGCAAGATGCCATTCACCGATAAATCTTCTCCGGACGAAATCCAGGAAATTTTCGGCATGAGCAAAGCGGCATTCAAGCGTGCACTCGGCAAATTGTATAAAAATCGCCAAATTATCCAGGAAGATGGCTGGACCAAGTCAACGAAGTAAAGGAACCTTTTCAAATTGATTTCGTATTAATTTGGAGAAAGGGGCAATATACTAATGAAAAAATTACTCACTGCCATAGCATTACTGTTTACGCTATCTGCTGTTTTGCCATCATACAGTTCGGCAAATGTCGGCATCAACGAAAAATTCGGTCTGCCGATCGTGGTTTACGGAGGCAATTTATCAGCAGATGAAAAAGCATCTGTTGCTGAAAGCCTGGATGTAGCTGGAGAAGTGGATGTAGAAGAAATTGAAGTGACGGGCCAGGATCTGATCAAGTACATTAAAGATGGCGATTCTCGTGCCAACATGTATTCATCTGCAAAAATCACGCGCAAAGATGAGGGTGCTGGACTGGTGATTGAAATTGTAACGCCTGACAACATTACTGAGGTAACCTCTGAAATGTACGGCAATGCCATGCTCACTGCAGGTATTGAAAATGCTACCGTGGAAGTGGCAGCACCTAAAGCGGTAACTGGCCACTCGGCACTTGTAGGGATCTATAAAGCCTATGAAGTAAATGGTGAAGAGCTCGACCCCGAACGGACAGACGTCGCAAATGACGAATTGACCGTTGCAACGGAACTTGCAGACGGCGGCGTGGAAGATGCTAAAGTCAGCGAATTGTTAACTGAAATCAAAAAACAGATTGCTGAACAGAATCCAGCTTCGCGTGAAGAAGTGGAGCAGATTGTGGAGGAGCAATTGAGTAAGCTCCAAATTGAACTGAGCCCAGAAGACCGCCAATTGTTGGTGGATTTGATGGATCGCATTCGTAAGCTTGATATCGATTTTTCCAAATGGTCCACACAATTAGAAGATTTGAGTAAGACCATCGAAGACAAAATCGGCAAAGTCGTCAATGATGAAGGCTTTTGGGAAAGTGTAAAAACTTTCTTCAGAAATCTTGCTGATACTGTCCGTGGCTGGTTGAATTAATTTGAACAGGCAAGTCCCATTTATGGGGCTTGCCTGTTTTTGGTTTAAAGTGTGATAGCTTGCGCGCGTGAAAAGACAGTGATAATATGAAATTAATATCTCGAATTCAAGATAATTAGGAGGAAATTGATATGAAATTAGAAGGAATTCACCATGTTTCAGCTTTAACAGCCAACGCCGATGCCAATCATGACTTTTTTACACGGATCTTAGGAATGCGTTTAGTGAAAAAAAGCGTTAACCAAGACAATCCGTCATCCTATCATTTATTTTATGCAGATGCGGTCGGAACCCCAGGCACAGATATGACGTACTTTGATATCCCAATGGCCGGACGCACGCATCCAGGTGTTTCGAGCATCAGCAATACGGCGTTCCGCGTAAAAAGTGAAGGAGCGTTGGATTATTGGCTCGCGCGTTTTGATGAATTTGAAGTTCCACACGGCAAAATTGAACAGCGTTTTAATCGTCCAACTTTGACTTTCCAGGATTTCGAAGGTTCCAGATTAATGCTGGTTGTCGATGACGGGAGTGGCATTGAGTATGGTATCCCTTGGACAAAAGCCGGTATTCCCGAAGAGTTCGCCATTGTCGGATTAGGCCATGTACGCTTGACGGTCCGAAAAAGCGATAAAACAGCTGCCGTTCTGACAGATATTATGGGATTTGAACAAATTGGCCATTATCCGTCCACGGTAGACGGGCAAAAAGATATTTTAGTCTTTTCGACAGGAAAAGGCGGTCCCGCTGGCGAAATACACTTAGAGGAACGTTCAGACCTACCGCCCGAAAGACCGGGACGAGGCAGCGTCCACCATGTGGCGTTCCGTGTCAAAACGTACGAAGACTACAGCAAATGGAATGAATACTTGCGTTCCAATGGTTTTATGACTTCCGGAGAAGTAGACCGCTATTATTTCAAAGCGATATATTTCCGTGAGCCTAATGGCATTCTTTTTGAACTGTCAACAGATGAGCCAGGCTTTGCAACGGACGAACCGATGGACGCTTTAGGAAAAACCTTGGCATTGCCTCCGTTTTTAGAGCCTAAACGTGCTCAAATCGAAGCATCTCTTCGTCCGTTGAGTATTAATCAATGAATAGGAGGAGAATGGAAATGGATTTTAAATTAATCGAATTAGGCAGTGACGAATTTGCGTATCGACTTGAAGAAGATGGCCAAACAAAAGCGGAAATTACGTGGACAGAACTAGCGAATGTTATGGTCATTGAACATACCTTTGTAGACGAATCAATGCGCAACCAGGGACTTGCCAAAAAACTATTAGATCGGGCGGCCGACTATGCCCGTGAAAACAGCTTTAAAATGGAGCCGGTTTGTTCTTATGCTGTAACGGCTTTTGATCGCTATAAAGAATACGATGACGTTAAAATATAAAGGACCTACACTTTGATGAAGGTTTTCGGCTTTGCTGAATTTTTAGGCACGCAAAAAGCAATCCTCTATCAGTTGAGTGGATTGCTTTTGCTATGTTATACATATGTAATTGATCATTCGTTACCTCCGTTTTTAAATGCTTGTCATAAAGAATACAATGGCAGTTAAAATTGAAGCTCCTCCAACACCATACATGAAATCAGCTTGACTAAAAATTAGATTTTTTTCCATTTTTTAGAACTCCTTTCAAATCTTTGTTATTAATATTCTACCCTTTTGAAACGTCATTAAACATTTTTTTGACAAAAGTCTATTGCTTCATCTACCTGGAATGCTGGACAGTCCTTACAGGTTTTATTAGTTTTTTTAAGGGAACAGAATAATTAAGTAACCAAATCCTTATTTGTACGTATACTGATAAGAGACTATAGGAAGAGGTGGAATGAATGAATCAAGAAACAGTTAACAGAGCGGGAGAAAAAGTGCTTGGGATCATCGGCATCGTCTTTAACATTTTGGCAATTGCCTTAATCGGATTTGGAATGGCGAGTTATTCGAGTGTTCAAGGTACACCGGAGTTCCAACAATATATAGAAGATGAAATTATGGCAGATCCTGCATTCTCCAATCCGGAAGAAGCACAAATGGTTATTGATATGATGTCTTCAAGCTTCAATATCGTAGGATGGGTATTGATTGCGCTGTTGGCGTTAAGTACAATTTTCGCCATTGTTGCTTTGGTCAATCTCCGTAAACGAGGAAAAGCGTCTATGGCAGGAGTCTTCTTTATTCTTGCCGGATTATTTGCCGGACTTCTATCGTTGACATCTATCTTGTTCTATATTGCCGCTATTATGTGCTTTGTCCGCAAACCGCGTGCATCAAACAATCAAAACTTGCGCGATGATGACTTCAAGTACCAGGAAGATCAGCTGCGCCGCAAAGAAGAATCCGTTCGTCGAGAAGATGAATTGCGCCGCGATGACACAACCACAACACGCAATGACGACGATACACCTTATCGTCCATTGTAAGTGAATGAGCTTTAAAAGAACGAATAGGCACCTTGGCAATAGTTGCCAAGGTGCCTATTTTGATGAGTGCACAAAAAACAGCTGCCTATAAAGCAGTGGCAGCTGTTTTCAAATTGTAAACGTATTTGGCTGTTTGCAGTGGATGGCCTTCGAATAATTCCTCGAACTCTTCCAGCAGCTCGAAGCCATTTGCTTCATAAAAGTTGCGGCCTTTACTGTTTTCGCTTTCGACATAAACAAAGAGCTGGTTGCCGTTGAGCAGGTAGCTCAAACCGCTGTTCAACAATTGTTTGCCATAACCCGAACGCTGGAATTCGGGTTTCATGTAGATGGCGATCAATTCGGCATCGCCATCTTCATCGACTTTCGTGAAGTTGGCGAAGCCGACGGGCTGGCCTTCATGTTCCGCAAGCAATATGATTGTTCTCTTTAAACGCATCTCCATCATCGGAGTAGAATAGGATTTATCTAAAAAGCTTTGTTGGATGGTAGAGGGAATGATTCCGGCATACGTATCATTCCAGCTAACTTTGGCAATCTCTTGAACAGATGCAATATCTGCAGATGTACCGGTACGAATCATGTAATCACCTCTAAATTCTTTTTGTAATCATATCAAAAATACAGCCCAATAGCCACTAATGTGGAATAATAGAAACAAAAGGAGGGTGCTGAATATGGACTGGAAGACCTATTATTTCGAAGAGTTGACGGCAAAAAAACTATATGAGGTACTGAAGCTGCGAGTTGATGTATTTGTAGTGGAACAAAACTGTCCATACCCCGAGCTGGACAATCTGGATCAGCAATCCATTCATTTGCTTTACAGTGAAAATGGGGTCATCCAAGCCTATGCACGTCTAGTCCCAGGTGGTGTAAAGTACGACCTGCCATCCATTGGCAGAGTCATTGTCCGACAAGAAGCCAGAGGACGCGGATTGGCCAAGCAACTGCTTGAACACAGTATTGATTACATACTAACCGAGTGGAAGGCACCGGCAATTCAACTGCAGGGGCAAGTCTATCTTCAGGAGTTTTACCAATCTTTCGGATTCCAACCGATTTCTGAAAGCTATGACGAAGACGGCATTCCGCATGTAGATATGAAATTAACGAACAGCAAAATGTAATACTTTTGACATACAATAAAGGATTAGCTTCATAAAAAAAGGGTAAATATATTGTAATAACCAAATTGATTGATGAAGGAGTGCTGTAAATGGCAAGAGGAAGAGGTCTCTTATTAGCAGGATTAGCTGCGGGAGCATATGCATATTTCAAAAACCCTGAAAACCGCGAAAAAGCCACAAAGGCTTTTAATGAAGCGAAAGTGAAGGTGAACTCTTACATGGAATCACAAAACCTGGATAAAGACGGCAACCCGATTTCAAAAACCACGGATACGCCAAGCACTACCGAAAAACGTGAAAACAAAATGGTCGCTGAAGGCGGAGCTTCCGCAAGTGTCCAGTATTACAACGAGCAGCAACAAAAAAAACAGGACAAAGAGAAGGATGACGTAAAATTATCATCAAACGATGTCGGCAGCGAAAAAGCTGAAAATACGGCATCAGCATCTCCGGAAAATAAAATAAGCACAGATAACTTATAAGAAAAAGGATGGTCCAGGACCATCCTTTTTACTGCCGATTATTCTTTCTTAACCGTCAACCAATTCAATAAAGCAATTGCCAATAAGAGAAGGCTGCTGACGATAAATCCATGATTGGGGCTTAAAGCAAATGCTCCTGTAATGCTTGAGCCAGCAACAACACCGATGGAAAAGAACGCGTAAAAATACCCATAAGCCCGTCCGCGCGATGCTTCATCCGTTGAATCAATCAACAGTGAATTGATTGAAGGGAACAGCAGAGCAAAGCCGATTCCATACGTACACATGCTAGCATACAGTAGGGATTCAATGGATGCTGTACTCAAAAAAAGCAGCGATGCACCCATCACAGTAAAGCCGGCGATTAAAGTATAGATAGGTTTTGTGACATCAAAAATGCGATTGATGGGGAGCAGAAAAACCAAAATAGCTGAAATTCCGAAAACGCTTAACAACAGACCGCTCAGCTGAGAATCCAAACCAAGCGCTTCAACTTTGAGCGGCAGCATATAAGCCAAAACCCCTTGGGAAAACATCAGAAAGAATGCGCCCGAAAAAGAGCGGATCAACCCTTTGTTCTTCAGAATATCCATGAGCGCAACATTTTTCCTGGCCGTTTTGTTTTTGGTTATGGCTGTTTGCCGCAACAAGAAAAACGCAGCTATGCCAATCAGCAAAATCAACATACCGGTAAGAAACATGGTTTGTGGAACGTCATTGCGGCTGGTATATACTGCGCCGTAAGCCGGACCGACGATAGCGGCGAGCCCGACGAATGCACCCGACAACGCTGCGCCTTTTCCTCGTTTGGTGCTTTCTGTCCGATTGGCTAAGTATGTGAAGGCAGCCGGAACAGTCAGTCCTGCCGCAATTCCGTGGAAAAAGCGGATAGCTAAAAGGCTGTAAGGACCTTCTATTGCTGAATAGCTGAACAATGCAAAGCTCGTAGATAATAGGCCAACAACTAAAATCTTAAAAGGTCCTTTACGATCGGAAAAAATACCGGAAATGACGTTTCCGAATGTATTGGAAAGCGAATACATGCCCACCGCCAATCCGGCGATAAAGGGACTGGCGCCTAAAGACACTGCATACGTGCTCATGATGGGCAGCTGGGCAAATAAATCAAAAAAAGCAAAGAAGATAATGAGATAAATAAAAATACGCAAGGCGGCTCCTACTTTCCTGAACAAATTGCAGTTTTCTGGATTTGTTCACCCTAAGGCAGGGACAAATGTAACTATAGCCGTATTATACCATCGGAGGTCTGATGATGAAAAAAGCAATGTTCATATTAAATCCATCCGCAGGAAAAGAACGCGCGTCCGAATACCGGGAGCAAGTAGAAGAAACGCTTGCATCCATGGGCTATGAAGTCGATACAAGAGAAACAGAAAAAGCGAAAGACGCCACGCATTTTGCAGCTGAAGCCTGTGAAAAGAAATATGATTTCGTTGTGGCAATGGGTGGCGATGGCACCATCAATGAGGCGGTATCAGGAATAGCAGAGCAAGAGCATCAACCTTTATTTTCCTTGATCCCTCTTGGTACCGTCAACGATTTTGCGCGTGCATTGGGAATTTCACTCGACCCGCCGGAAGCGATTGAAGCCCTTAAAACAGGATATGAAAAGCGCGTAGACATTGCCAAGGTTGGAGAGCATTTCTTCATGAATATATTGGCAATTGGTGACATCGCTGAGTCCACCTACGATGTTGATCCAGAGCAGAAAACCAAATTGGGCGCATTAGCCTATTTTATTGAAGGTGTTAAAGCCATCACAGCAGATACAGAAACATACTTTGAAATTGAGCATGATCATGGAACATGGTCCGGAGAAGCAAAACTGGTGTTGGTCGCATTGACCAATTCAGTAGGCGGCTTTGAGAAATTAGCCCCTGAAGCTTTAACGGATGACGGCCTGTTGCATCTATATATCGTGAAAAATGCAGCTCTGCCCGCATTTCTCCGCATTGCAACTTCGGTGCTAAGAGGGAAACTGGAAGAAGATCCGGCGGTGGAAGCGGTCCATACGACCAAAGTGTCTATTAAAACCAGTGAACCGATGTCCTGTAATATTGACGGTGACGAAGGATGTACGACTCCCTTCATGATTGAGGTATTGCCGCAGCATATACGTGCACTCATTCCACCCGATGATGCCGGGGAATAAAAAAATGGAATTCACCCTTTAAAGGGGCTGAAACGATGGCGTACGGAACAGGAATACAGGACAAGTCATTTTTCTGCTGTGGCTTGTTTTGTCATTCTGTTAAAATCGAGTTTTTAAAAGTAGGAATGGAACCTTTTTAAAACGATTTCGTTTAATATAGTATAAATTTTGTATTAAAACGTTACTGAAGGCGCAAGACTGTGTTTTTTATACTAGAGCAAATTACATAAAAAATATACAATAATAGCAGCATATCTCTATTATTTTGCGCTATTTCAGTATATAGTTGAGAGATGCAGCACAAACTTGTACAAAGAAAGACGGGGAAACGATGAATCTTATCACTGCACCATCTATACAAGAAACGATTTCAAAAATATTTATGAACGAGACAGAAAACTTAAACCAGGTTGAGGGATTGGATAAGTTTTTTGAAATTGAAACGCAATTGATGTATGAAATTCACCATTTGGAAAAAGAGCGGGCAAAAGAAACATTGAGAGAATTGATTGATATGCTTTCGCTTCGTCCAGAAAAAGATATCATCCGCTCTATCCGCAATTATTTCATCATCCTATCTTCCGTTATGGCACGTAAACTTTATGAAATGCGTGTACCACCTAAGAAAGCATTTGCCTTTAACTCCGCTTGCGTAGAGTTAGTGGACAAACATATGAACGACTCTGAATTCATGTTCGTTGCAGATGAGCTGATTGAATTTTTTGTATCGATCATTTCTGAACGCAAGCAACCTTCTTTCGGGCACCAAACCGTCAACAAAGTCGTTATTTACATCAATGACGAAGTAGAACGCGATTTGTCTGTTGAAGAAATTGCTAAGCATTTTAATATTTCAACCAGCCATTTGTCGCGTATTTTCAGAGAACATGCCGGCATTACGCTTGTTGAATATTTGAATGTCCGTCGTGTGGAAGAGTCGCAATACTATCTTCGCCATTCGGATAAAGGCATTTCAGACATCTCCAAGCAGTTCCACTTCTGCAACCAAAGTTACTTTACGCGGATTTTTAAAAAATACACAGCCGTCACACCAAAGCAATTCCGTGACAGCCAGCACATTCCGTATTTCCGCTATACATTGCCGAATGCCAAGTAAGGAGAAGAAATTCTCCTTTTTTTCTTGCATACGAATAGGAAGAAGACATGCCGTAATTTCGTCACAAAAATGAAAAAATCCATCGGTCTTTTACTCACGGATTGAATTTTGCAGCGCTTATCGTTATACTTCTTAGTAGTTGAAAAAGGTGAAGGTGACTAATTTGAAAAAGAAAATTACATTATTGATGATGATGGCGGTAGCTGCTGTTTTATTGAGTGGATGTGCCGCTGTTGAAAACAAAGAAGGATTCTTTTATTCCATCTTTGTGAAGCCATTTGATTTCTCATTGGATTATTTAGGGGGATTGTTCGGCGGTAGTTATGGTATGGCTATTGTTGTAATTACCATTATTATCCGTTTGGTGTTAATGCCATTCATGCTGCGTACCTATAAACGCCAGCAAGGAATGAAAGTCAAGATGGATAAGATGCGTCCTGAAATGGAAGATATCCAAAAGCGTTTGAAAGAAACGAAAGATAAAGAAGAACAGATGAAATTGCAGCAGGAAATGATGGGACTTTACAAAAAGCATGAGGTAAACCCGTTGAACATGGGTTGTTTGCCTGTTGTTATCCAAATGCCGATCATCATGGGTCTTTATTTTGCCATTCTATACTCGCCAGATGTCCGTTCACACGAATTCCTATGGTTTAACCTGGGTTCACCGGATGTTATCATGACATTGATTGCTGGTGCGGTTTACTTCTTCCAAGCCAAAGTATCTTTGTGGACGATGCCAGAACAACAGCAAAAGCAGATGAAGCTGTTTGTTTACATTTCTCCAATTATGATTATGTTCATTTCATTCACATCGATGGCAGCTTTACCGGTTTACTGGGCAGTTGGAGGAATCTTGTTGATCATCCAAACATTCATCGGCCGTAAATTCTATTCGAATCATCCGGAAAAAGCGCTTGAAGCAGTAGAAGATAAAAAATAATTTAGAAGAGGCCGGCAAATATTGCCGGTTTTCTTTTTTGGGGAGATACTTACATGAATATGAAACTTATACAGGGAATAGGCATTGCCTTATTAAGTATCACTGCCTTGACCTTCTTGATCTTTGGTTACCTGGAAGTGGCAGTATTGTTTATGACGCTGTTGTTTGTGTTGACAAACAGTTTTCGTTATCGACACATGAAAGCACAAGGAATGCACCGGGAGGCAAAATGGATGCTCGGTATGGCTATCATTTTCGGACTGCTGTTCTTTGTCGTGTTGGCAACCATTTTAATGTAGAATGAAAAACAGCGCGATCTCATTGAGATTGCGCTGTTTCTATGTATTCGTACTTTTCTTTCGAGCGTTCTTCTAATAGTGTATCCAACCGGTTCATCAACACCTGGATATCACGTTCCGATATATGATTCAATGTTTACAGCTCCTTATGTGTTTATACTTAGTTATTCGTAAAAAACATGGGTCTTAGGGGGGTGTTTAAATAAATATAAGTAAAAATAATGGCCGTTAAATTTTTAAGTGAGTCAAAACTGTTTTACAGATTGTTCGAAGAGTTCTTTTCTAGAAAAAATTCGATCCATTAGAGAAGAAAAAAGCTTGGGAAAAATGCTACTTGTTACGGAAGAAATCCACCAACAAGAATGATAGAATAATAAAGAAGCTGATAGAAGGAAGGCCTAGTATGAAATCTATGGGTACAAAAAAAACAAAAGATAAAAAGTTCTATATAAAATGGATGGTGATTAGTTTGTCAGCAATAATGGCTGTTTTAGCAGCGGCGTGGTTTTACATACATGACTGGGATGTGGAAAAAAGCATGACAGCCTTAGCAGAATCGATGACAAGTGAAGAATCCGCTGAAGAGATGAAGAAAGAGGAGCCTGTAGAAATACCGGCTGAACCTAAAGAAACAGAAGAACCCGCACAAGAAGAACCGGCATCAGAAGAAAAAACAGATGCGACCATTTATCCTGAAGACAGTGTGCTGCCCACAGAGCCCACTTTAATCAATGGTGTACTTATCGCCAATAAGCAGCATCCATTGCCTGCAACATACGCCCCTGGGGAAGTCCCGGAAGCACGTGCAGCTTTTGAAACCATGAAAGCGGCAGCCGCTAAAGATGGCCTCAACCTGAATGCATTCAGCACGTATCGCGATTTTGCACGCCAAAAGCAATTATACGAAGGCTACACAGCAAAAGACGGCCAAGAAGCGGCAGACCGCTACAGCGCACGCCCTGGTTATTCGGAACATCAGACGGGCCTCGCATTTGATATCGGCGAAGCAGGCCAAGAACAGCACTGGGCTTCCTCGTCCTTCGGTGATACTGAAGGAGGCAAGTGGCTGAAAGCGCACGCCCACGAATACGGGTTCATCCTTCGCTATCCAGAAGGCAGTGAACACATTACAGGGTATATGCATGAAGCTTGGCATTTCCGTTACGTAGGGAAAGAAATTGCTGAAGAAATTCATCAAAAAGGAATCACGCTTGAAGAATATTTAGGTGTATAGAAAGGAAAAACGTCTCCGGTTTATCGGAGACGTTTTTCTTTGAGTAAAATATTGGGGACTCTCTATCATTTTTTAAGTCGTAACTTTCTGTTGTTATAAAATAGGCGCCAGTAAACGGGCAATCGACTCTTTGGTTTTAATCATGCGGGTGCGGTCCAAATACATCATATAGGTTAATTCCGTCGAAAGCTTCATATCCCGGTGGAATAGTTCTGCAAGATCGGTGGATACTTTTTCATCGTAAATGAATGCATTCACTTCGAAATTCAATTTAAAGCTTCTGACATCGATGTTAGCAGTGCCGACGGTAGACGCTTTGTTGTCTGTAACAATCATTTTTGTATGCAGAAAGCCGTTGTCATAGATGAAGACGCGGGCTCCTGCGCGCAACATTTGGCCAGCGTAGGAATAAGTAGCCCAATAAACGAAAGGGTGATCGGGTTTGTTTGGAATCATAATCCGAACATCGATTCCTGACAAAGCCGCAATGCGGATAGCATCATAGAAACTGGCATCCGGTATAAAGTAAGGAGTTTGTATGTAGATATAATCGCGCGCCAAGTTGATGAGCTTCAAATAACCGTCCTTAATCTGTTCCCATTCTTCATCCGGTCCACTCGAAACAATCTGCATGGAAGTGTTTCCTGTTTCCTGTTTTACCGGAAAGTAAGCTTCGTCATATTCGATATCATGACGCGCAGACGCTTGGTTCCAGTCTCGGATGAAACGCGTCTGCAATGGGTAAAGGGCACTTCCAGTTATTCGCAGATGCGTATCCCGCCAATAGCCGAATTTTCGGCTAAGCCCTAAATATTCATCTCCGACATTAAAGCCGCCGAGATAACCGACGTCCCCATCAATCACCACGATTTTCCGGTGATTTCGGTAATTGAGCCGCGGATTGATAATCGGCAAGATGGAAGGGAAGAAGGTTTCGACTTCTCCGCCTGCCGCCGTGAGTTTCTTGAACAGGCGTTTGCTTATTCTTCTGGAACCCATATCATCATAAAGCAAGCGAACCTTAACGCCTTCTTTAGCTTTAAGAGTCAAAGCATCTACAATTCGGTTGCCCAGTTCGTCCAAACGGAAAATATAATATTGGATATGGATGTGATCAGTGGCATTTTCGATATCCTGAAGAAGCGAATTGAACTTTTTTCGACCATCATTAAAGATCTGCAAGTTGTTGTCTTGTGTCAACAAAGCTCCGTTGTTGCGAAGGTGGAGGTAAACCAAGTCCGTATAGTTTTTTGCATTGGGATCCTGAAATTCAAAACTGTTGTCATGCAGTTCGTTCATTTGCGTAGCGATCAAGTGTTCAATACCGACGCGTTTGCTGCCTTCCCATTTAAAAAGAGTTTTCTTGCGGAGCTGCCTTCCCAAAAACAGGTAAATAAAGAATCCTAAAATAGGAATGAAAAATAGGACCAGCAGCCATGCCCATGTGGAAGAGGCATCCCGTCTTTCTAAGAAGACCAGAGCTGCTGCCAGAATAACGTTGAATATGAAAATCGCGGCAGTTAATACACTGAAAATAGTTACAGTCATTGTCATTCTCCTAACTTATCAATCTATGGGAGAAACCAAACCAATAAAATTAAGGGTTTCAAGCGGAATTACTCGCTTTTTCTTGGATAGTTCAAGTATAAACTACCCGGGTTATAGAGAGAAGAAACTAATGGTATAGAAAAAACTTCCTCTTGTCTGAAGGGAAAACTAAAAGATTTAAAAAAACCGGCCTCCTGATAAAGCGAGGCCGGAAAAATCAACTTAAACGTTCTTCTTGTTTCAATTGTTCGACGATGCCTTCGACTTCCTGGCGGCTCATCTTTTCTTTTCCGGATTTCAATGCTTTCAACGTACTATGGGCTAAAGCTAACGGAACTTTACAGAACATGAGAATTCGTTTGTTTTTGATCGGCTTGACGTAAAGGTCTGCTTTTGCCAAATTGTCTTTAGCGTAGTTGAACATATCTTCGCGCGTCCAGCCTTCAGGAACAAACGTGACGCCCCGTTCGAAATCTTCATCGTAATTGCGCAGCATGTTGACAGCTTGCAATCCGCGGCCGAAAGCAATGGCGTGATCATCATTTGTTTCTGTTCCATCGTACCAGCGCCAGATATCCGAAAGCATCGTTCCGACAAGGCCAGCTACATAATACGTATATTCATCCAGGTCTTCTTTTGTTTTGATAACCCAGTCCTTTTCAACCCATTTGGCCATGCCCCCGGCCATGATGGCAGTGGACTCCATCACTTTTCCTCTTATTTCTTCAGGGCAGACACTGATCCAGTCAGCTAAACGCATAGTGACAGGAGGCAGGGATGCTTCATAAGGAGAAACGAGTTCCAAGTATCGGATTTCATCAAAATCTGTAGCCAGCATTTCTTGAATGCTGCGCAGCAGGTTGATTTTCACTTGATCTTCAAGCTCTGGATGGTCTTCAATTTCATCAATCGCCCGCATACAAAGATAAGCAGAACCGACTGTTTTCTTTAAGGTAGATTCCAAAAAGCTGATTGGGATGAAAAAGGTCCGGCTTGTTTCTTTCAGCATAAGCAAGGACTCTTTCTGTAAATTCGAAACTTTGCTCATCTCAATTTCCTCCTGTTGTGGATTGACGTTTATTCTTCTTATGTACAAAAATTATCTGGTCTAAAAATGGCTTCCTACTAAATATAAACCATACAGGCGAAAAAACAAACGATTACCCATAAACGCCAACTTTTGAATAAAAAAATAGCCCCTTTGAACACATTTTTCATGCTCGTAAGGGGAAAGGTCAGTCGGTATGGAAATGGTTCCAGGCTTCCAAGATGCCTCCTGCATATTTTTCTTTGGCTCGGTAAATGAATGGATGTTCTGCTTGTGCAAGCAATTCCGGTTGAGCGTTCCCGACGATGACAGATGGAAAACCCATCGTGAGCATTTCAACGTCATTTCCGGAATCACCAGCTACCAGCAATTTGGATTCGGCTAGTTGGTATTTGTCCAGAATATATTGAAGGGCTTGTCCTTTTCCGCTTCCTGGAGGAAGAACATCGACATCGCGGCCGCCGCTGTAAACGAGTTTATGTGGAATTTCTGCTCTATTCAGTGCTGAGCGAAATGCTTCCACAACAGCGGAATCGGACGTGATATAAGAACAACGGTTAGTTAGAGGAAGATCTTGGGGAGTCAGCCCAGTTATGCGCTTGGCGATCTCCTCCACTTTTTCAGGCTTCCACCTTTCCTTCAGCTGTTCTGCCCATTCCAAATCTGCTTCCAATGATTGGCCTGTGTAAATGCCAGTCCCGACGTCTGTAACCAGTACGTGAGGAACTGGTAAATTCTCTTCTTTTATCAAAGACAAGGCGGATTCATAATAGCGCCCAGTAATGTAAACCAGTGAAACTTTGTAGGTCTGGCTGTCGTAGAAGTCCAGCAATGCTTTTAAATTGCCTTTATCACCGACCAGCGTCCCGTCCAAATCTGTTGCTAACAAATGCGTTGCTCCGTGCACCAATGATCACCTCATACAATGAATTTATCCGATTGGAAATTGAGTCCCAATCAAAGTCTTTACGGGCTATTTGTACCGCTTGTCGGCTTAAACGTTCAGTCAAAAGAGTATTTGCTGATAAAACACCCATGGCAATCGCCAAATCGATTTCGTTTTCTGTTTCGACCAGTAAGCCGGTAACGCCGTTTTGGACAACATTCTTCAAACCGCCGACATCTGATGCAATCACCGGACTGCCGCAAGCCTGGGCTTCCGCTGCAACCATTCCAAACGATTCGTAGAAGCTTGGGACGATTGTAGCTGTAGCTGAATTGAATAGCAACGCCAACTGTTCCTGGGACTGTGGCCCGATGAATTCTACCATGTCTTCGATGCCTCTAACGGCTTCCCGTAATTTTTTATCTCTAGGCATTTTAGTTTCCAGGTCAATAGCTTCTGCATCTCCTCCTGCAATAACCAGATGTGGAGTATTAGAAGAATCATTTTTTTCCACCAACAACTGAAAAGCTTTTAACAAAGTGAAAATGCCTTTGGTTACTTCCAATCTTCCGGCAAAGACAAAGAGGGGATTGCTGTAGCCAAATTTTTTGCGCAAATGCGCCCGGTTGCCACGCACTTTAAATGCCTGGTCCACTCCGATGGGGATAACTTTGATGGGAGAAGGAGAATCAACAAATCTTTTAATCAGCTGCTTTTCGTTGTTGGTAGTGGCCAAGACCTGATCAGCATTTTTTAAAATTGCTTTTTCCGCATTGATGCGGCGCTGGTCATGGACTCCCGTTGCTTTTTCTTTTGCCCAGCCGAGTGAATGCGCAGTATGCACATAAGGCAGACCGAAGTCTTTCTTCAATTTTTTCCCGATTAGTCCTGATAACCAGTAATGGGTATGGGCAATGTCATAAGAATCAATATCTACCATGCTCTTCAACTCTTCGTAAAAAGCAGGGAGCATAGAATACATTTCGTCTTTAGAAACGAATCCTCTATGTCCAGCCTCAAGTCTAATGACGCGGCATGAATTTCCGAATTCTTCTATTTGAGGTGCTGAGGAATCGCACCAATGAGTTGCTACATCTACCTGCCAACCTTTATCTTCTAAAGCAAGTGCTAATTGTTTTACGTAATTATTTTGGCCGCCGGCTTGCTTTCCGCCTAACTTAGCCAGTGGATCGCCATGATCCGAAATAAACAATGCTTTTTTACTCATCAGAGCTCAACTCCTTTTCATCGTCCTGATGTCCCTAATAAAACATAGACTGCTCTACTGTTATACCCGTATTAAATAAATGTTAAACATCGTATTTCGAATTTTCCTTTTTTTAAGATAACATGAAAATCAGCAAAAAACAGCAGAGGGTTAATCCCGTTGTTTTTTGCTGGAAATTGAATGGCGCTGTTTCTATAACTGACTAAATCTATGGCTCCATGGGATATTCCTTTTTTCTCCCTGTAACAGACTTTCTTTATTTTGTATGGACATACTTTCCGTAAGCAGGCACCGCTGTCTTCTGGAAGTTTTCCGCGAGTGAAACCAATCCTTTGGCGAGTGCCGCCCCTTTCATTGGTTTGCCGTGCCCAGTTGCTGCGATAGATGGTTGGAGGTCCGCCAGTTTGCAGACAGATTCCCAAGCAGCCCGCCAATTTGTCGTTAAATAGACCGGGGGACCGTGAACTTCTTTTTTCTGGCGTATCACTTTGTAGAGGGAATCCTGTTTAACCGTCACAAAAGCATCTCCAGCAATCAGAACGCGACCTTGTTCCCGGAACAAGGAAACGTGTCCTTCCGAATGGCCAGGCGTATGGATCCATTGCCAGCCAGACATACCCGGCACACTGCCATCTGAAGGCAATTCATGAAGGTGGGCCGTGATATCGATGGCCTTAACGGGGAACATCTTCGACATTTTTGCGACCATGCCACCTTCCACAGACGAATCAGGCTGTGGATAGTCGGTGATGCCTTTCAAATACGAATATTCAAGCGGATGTGCGTAAACCGGTACTTTGTACTGTTCCAGAATATCAATCAGTCCGCCGACATGATCAAAATGGCCATGGGTTAAAATGATGGCTTTCAATTGATGGTCAGGCCCAAAGCGGTTCTCTGCCGCCTTGAGGATTTTTTTTGCGGAATGCGGCATGCCTGCATCGACCAATACCCATTCGTTGCTGACTTCGGGGTTGCCGATAAAGAAGACATTCGCGATTTGTACGGTATAGCAGTAAACATCAGGGGTCATTTCGATTCCCGATCCGCTTCGAATGGACGTCATAGGCAAAATGCTTTCAGTTGCTGAACTTCTTTCCATAAGACTGATTCCTCCTCCTAAAAACTTCCGTTTACTTTCTAGTATGTTAAGCTTTACCCCAAAAACTAACATTTGAATCCGTTGACGGACAAATTCATGGAATAGGTTTGAGTCTCCTTGCTTACTGGATTAGAATGAAGACACAAGTCTTTGTGAAACTGGGTGTTTAAATGAAATCATTGATTATTATTGGATCAGGAATACTAGGGGCTTCTGCTGCATATCATGCGGCTAAAGCCGGAGCACAAGTACTATTGATAGATCGGGGCGACAAAGGGCAAGCTACGGGAGCGGCGGCAGGAATTGTCTGCCCATGGATTTCGCAACGGCGAAACAAAGCGTGGTACGGACTGGCAAAGGGCGGTGCCAAATATTATCCAGAACTGATTCGTGAGCTGGAAGCTTTAGGGGAAACGGATACGGGTTATAAGCAAGTGGGAATCGTCAGTATCCATGAAGACAGCAAGCTGGATAAGATGGAGCAAAAAGCTCATGAACGGCGTGTAGATGCACCGGAAATGGGGGACATCCAGCGGTTGTCGCCGGATGAAACAAGAGAGCTCTTTCCATTTGCAACGGAAGAATATGGTTCGTTGTGGGTCAGCGGTGCCGCACGTGTCGATGGCCATGCCATTCGCGATGCGTTGATTTCAGCAGCTGTAAAACTGGGAGCGCGACGCCTGACAGGCAATGCGGAATTGCTTATCGAAGAATCACGGGTGATAGGGGTCACCATAGGCGGGGAACGTTTGCTGGCAGATCGGGTCGCTTCAACAGGAGGCGCCTGGGCAGCTGACTTGTTCAAGCCTTTGGGGTTGGATTTGGACATTGTTCCTCAGAAAGCCCAAATCCTTCATTTGCAGGCGGAAGGACAGCCGACCGGCAACTGGCCGGTTGCAATGGTTCCTTACGGCCAATACATCGTCCCTTTTGATGACGGAAGAATCGTGGCAGGAGCCACACATGAAAATGGCGCCGGTTTTAATGAGAAATTGACGGCAGGCGGCATGCACCACATTCTCGATAAAACATTGGAAGCAGCTCCAGGGCTTGCGGGGACTGAAATCGCGGGAGCGGCTACAGGCTTCCGCCCAGCAACGACAAGTGCCTTGCCCTTTATCGGACGAGTGCCGGGACAGCCCAACTTTTTTGCAGCCAATGGTCTGGGAGCTTCAGGGTTGACCGCTGGACCTTACCTGGGAGGACAACTGGCAAAGCTGGTGCTGGGGGAACCTGTTGATATCGATTTGAGTCTTTATCAAGTAGAAGAAGCAATCAAGAGCTGAAAAGGGGGCGGACAGCTATGTATTGGTGCAAGATTGCCCGGACGCAAGCTGAATTCGATGAGATTGCACGCCTGAATTATGAAACCTTTGTCGAAGAAATTCCCCAACATGAGAAGGGAGCCAGTGGTATGCGCACCGATCCTTTCCATGAGCAGAACACCTACCTGATTGTATTGTCGGGGACGGACCTTGTGGGTATGATTGCGCTGCGTTCTGAGCGTCCTTTTTCTCTGGATCTGAAAATCGGGAAAGTTGAAGCATTGTTGCCGGACGTCGGCCGCATCTGTGAAATTCGCCTATTGGCAGTCCGTAAAGAACACCGCAACGGCCGTGTCTTTTTCCTTTTAGCCAGCGCATTATCCGATTTCTGCCTGGAGCTGGGCTTTGACTCGGCAGTCATTTCCGGAACGACTCGGCAATTGAAGCTGTATGGCCAATTGGGTTTTCGGCCATTTGCGGATCCGGTTGGAAAGGGTGAAGCCATCTTTATTCCAATGGTCACCACTGTAAGCCAATACAACGCTTCTGTCGCAGCAAGGCTGCAGGTGAAACGCCGGTTGTTCGTCCCTGGACCTGTCGCATTAACTGCGCAGCTGGGGGAACCTTTTCAACAACCGCCGGTTTCCCACCGGTCAGCGGCTTTCCACAACATTCGGAAGGAAGTAGACCGCTTGCTCTATGGCATGGCAGGCTCGACGCCTTATTTGCTCGCTGGAAGCGGAACCTTGGCCAATGAAGCAATGCTTTCACAAATCAAGCGGCTGGACGCTAAAGGTCTGGTTCTGGTAAACGGGGAATTTGGCAGGAGACTGGCCAATCAGGCAGAACGCCTCAACTTGGATTTTAAAGTGAAGGAAGAAGTCTGGGGCCAGGCATTTGATTTTGACATGATAGCGGAACAGCTGGGTGCGGAAGGGTATGGCTGGGTGCTGATGGTTCATGGTGAAACCTCAACCGGCCAACTGAACGATTTTCGTCGGTTGGCGAATGTCTGTAAACAGCAGAAGATCCGGCTATGTCTGGACTGTATCAGCAGTTTTGGCGCATTGCCATTTTCGTTGGAAAATGTCTGGATGGCGACCGCGGCAAGCGGCAAGGCCATCGGAACAATGAGTGGAATTGCCATCGTCTTTGCCCACCATGAGATTCAACCGGATCCCAACTTGCCGAGCTATTTGGACTTGGGACTTTATTTCGCCAATATTCCGTTTACGTTTCCTGCCAGTTTGCTGGAAAGCCTGAAGCGGGCATTAGGTGCTTACCCCTTGCGCTGGGAGCTTTTGGAGCGGCGCTTCAGGCAGCTGGAAGCAGATACAAAGGAATGGCCTGTGCTGGCTGCCGGTTACCCGACATCCCGGACTTTCCAGACAACAACCAACACTGAATTTTTGGCTCAGGATGCCCATTTATCAGGATTTGAGCTTCATTCAGCAAGTGGTTATTTGAGGGAACGTGGTCTTTTCCAGGTATCCTGCATCCAGCCGGAATTTGAAAAAGACTGGGCGCAGTTCCTGGAATTCCACGATTGTTATCAGCGTTATCATACAACAGCAAAAGCCCGCCATAGTTGATGGCGGGCTTTTGCTATGCGGTCATTTGCTCATAGACTTTCAGGATGAGCGTTTTGTGTGGCGAATCGGGCATGGGCTGGATCAGCTCTTTAGCGATTGTGGCATGCTTTAGCGCCAATTCATTTTGGCCAAGCTCTGCATAAACCAGTGCCAGATAAGCGTCTTTTTCATAATGGACCGATAAATCATAAGGGTGGTGCAAGAACTCCCAAAGCTTATGTTTATTAAGCCATATCAAAGCATCTTCGAACTGTTCAAGCCCGTACAAGGCTTTTCCTTTTTCCAATGCGAATAAAAAGATGCTGTCTTCCGGATGTTTTTCCAAGTTCTTTTCAACTAAAGCCATGGCTTTTTCGTAGTCGTGAGCAAAAGAATTCAGGTAATGGATTTCAAGGGCATCCGCAACCGCGTTGATTTCTTCGTCATCGGTAAAATCAGCGAACAGGCGAAGCTTGGAAATGTAGAAATCCTTATTGACGATATCTCCGTTCAAGATAGCCTGAAACCCAGCCAAGCGATAAAGCGCATCAATTCGGTAAAACAGCTGTTGTTCTTTGGAGTAAGTGATGGCTTCTTCCATTAAACGTTTCGAGTTTTCTCCATCTCCGACAGCTGAGTAAAGAATAGACTCGTAATAATCAAAATCCAATTTCTTCAAGGGATCCAACATGCCGGTGCGTTCTTCAAAAGTGCTCCGGGATTCCTGGATGATGGTCAGGGCTTCCTTATAGCGATGTTCTGTGAAAGCCATTAATGCCCGGAAAATGTAAAGGTCGGCACTTTGATTGACCATGTGCAGGCTTTCGTAAATTTCTTCAGCCTGTGCTAAAGGGATTTGCCAATCATTCTGCTTGGTATGGTAGCTGCAACGGCTGTAGATTTCAAGGAGCCGTGCAGATTCGTAGCGAAAAGGCAGTTTGTCAATATAAGGTTTTATTTTGCCGGCAATTTTTTTGTACTTTATGATCAGCTCATCGCTGATCATTTCTTGCGTATAAAGCTGTTCAATCTCTTTTAATAAATCCCGCAATTCATGGGTCGGAATGTCTGCCAACAATTCGTTTCGGTCCACTTCCAAGCGTTCAGCTATATAAGCAAGGCTTTCCATGGAAGGGTTTGCCTTATTGTTTTCAATCAAACTCAGCATGCCTTTTGTCAGCTGGTCGCCTGCCAGAGCCTGCAGTGTTAATCCTCTTTGTTTGCGTAAATTTCGGATGCGTTCACCCAAAGTAGCCATTAACTCACCTGTCCTTTCGATAGTTTAATTATATTAAACTTTTTCTTGCAATGCTAGTTTTCTCGTGTTATATTTTGTTTAATTAAATTAAACTTTCGCTGGGGAGTGGAAAAGAATGAATGAGGCAGCACGCATCAAACAAGCAAGTTATCATCTGTATACGTTTACAGCCAGCAAGTTGATTTCGACATTCGGCAGTTCTGTCTACGCATTTGGCATCAGTTTATACGTATTGGCGTTAACTGGATCAGCTGCGAGTTTCGCGATTAATTTGATCTGCAGCATTTTGCCGCGATCGCTACTGGCGCCTTTTGCAGGGTACACCGCGGATAAGTATTCGAAAAAAACCATCGTCGTTCTGTCTCAAGTGGTCAGTATGCTGTCAGTTGCAGGATTGCTCATTTACAGCCTGCTGAATGGCTTATCACTGACGGCCATTTACACAACGACTGCGCTGCTGTCCATCAGTTCTATGTTTACCGGTGTCACATTTTCTTCTTCAATCGCCAATCTGATTGACCCAGACCGAATCCAACGGGCAATGGGCTTTAACCAATCAGCGATTTCCATCGCTGCAATCGGTGGGCCGGTGGTCGGTGGCATGCTCTTTGGATTTGTTTCGATGAATGTCTTTTTAATGATCCAAGTGTCAGCTTATGCGATTGCGGTTCTGCTGGAGTCGACAATGAACTTCAAGTTGTACACCGTCCGCGCTGAACGAGCAGTAAGCGAAGCGACAAAGACCATGCTGACAGAAATGAAAGAAGGATTCTCTTATTTAAAATCCAATCGCGTCATAACCGTTATTGTAACGGTTGCTATTGGCATCAATTTCTTTTTCTCCTCTATGATGATCGGTTTGCCCTTTATCGCAGTTCAGCAATTAAATGTAAAAGCCACGCATTTTGGGATGATTGAAGCGATGATCGCAGTAGGGATGCTGGCAGCTTCCATCTATTTTTCAATCAGCAAGGAAGTGAGATTTCCTTTGCTGTTTGCTAAGAGGGGAATACTGGGGATGTCCGTGTTGCTTGCGGGGATGGCAATTCCTTTAATTGTTGGCATGTCCTATGGGGTAATGGTCGTTTATTTCCTGTTGCTCATGCTGACTTTCGGTATGACAAACGTGTTTGTCAACACGCCGATTGGTGTCATGATGCAGAAAGATGTGGATGAGGAATACCGCGGTCGTGTTTTCGGCATTCTCGAATCGATGGCGATGGCTATGATGCCGCTCGGTTATCTTTTATTCGGCTTGCTGTATGATGTGGTGCCGGCAGAATATGTGGTAGGGGCAAGCAGCTTTTGCCTTATTGTGTTAACCGGATACTTGATGCGCCCGTCCGTTCTTAAGGAAGCCCATCCGGAGCTGCAAAAGAATCTTTCAAATCAGCCAGAACCTCTGTGAAAACAGAAGTTCTGGTTTTTTATTAGCAGGTTTATTTTGTAAGAATAAGGGAAAAACGTAAAACAATCTGAAATAAATAGTTGGAGGGATAAAATGGACAAAAATAAACCTGAAAATATACCCGCGCAGGAACAGGAACGGCAACCGGGATTTGAATCGGAAATGGAGCCGAAACCTGATTTTAAAGGAAATTTGGCCGGACAGGCACAGCGGCTGCCGAATAAGACAGCTTTAATAACCGGTGGCGATAGCGGAATCGGCCGTTCAATTGCGCTTGCTTTCGCTAAAGAAGGAGCAGATGTGGCAATTGCTTATCTGGATGAACACGAGGATGCGGAAGAGACGAAGAAATTTGTCGAACAGGAAGGACGCCGTTGCCTGTTGATTTCAGGAGATTTGGGAGATGAATCCTTCTGCCAAGAAGCGGTCGGAAGAGTGGTCGATGAATTCGGCAAATTGGATATCCTGGTCAATAACGCAGCAGAACAGCATGTCCAGCAATCTTTGAAGGATATTACTGCCGAGCAGTTAGAGCGGACATTCCGCACCAATGTGTTCAGTATGTTCCACCTGACAAAAGCCGCACTGGATCATCTGAAGGCTGGCGCATCCATTATCAATACGACATCCATTACAGCTTTTCGCGGAGAGCCGACGTTGATCGATTATTCCTCGACCAAAGGAGCCATCCTGGCTTTTACACGCGCGTTGTCAGGCTCACTCGTAAAAGAAGGAATCCGAGTCAATGCCGTAGCGCCGGGACCTATCTGGACCCCGCTGATTCCGGCATCTTTTGATGCAGAAACGGTAGAAGGGTTTGGCAGCGACTCGCCGATGCAGCGCCCGGGACAACCGGACGAACTGGCGCCCGGCTATGTCTACCTGGCATCCGACGACTCCTCTTACGTAACTGGCCAGGTCCTGCACATAAACGGAGGATCACCTTACTGAAGAAAAGCGGAAGCTGCCAATAGCAGAAGCTAACCTAAGAGCGCGACGTCGTGTCGCAACGGTTAGCTGACTCGCATCCTGCGAGCCTCCGACAGGCGTAAGACGATCTGGCGAAGCGGCGTACTTTGCCGCATAGCCAGAGTGGCTTACGACCCGAGGAGCTGGCAGCTGGAGTCTGGACAATGAAGAAAAGCGGAAGCTGCCGCACAGCTCCGCCCACTATAAGCACCGTGTAAAAAAATAGGTTTGCATCTTCTCAGATGCAGACCTATTTTTATGCGCTTCTTTTTAGAATCTATCAAAACCGAAAATATATATTATTAAATACCTATGATTATTGTCTAGAACACCTCTTTTGTGGGTAGCCCATTACTAAGGATACACAGCCGGTTAAAAAGGGGAGGTGTCGAGTATGGGGACGGAAGAGCGGAGTACGCCGTTGAAAAAGCATATTTGGAGTTTGGTGATTTTGAATTTCCTTGATGGCTTTTTGACGTATATGGGCCTTTCTTTTGGCGCCATTACAGAGGCCAACCCACTGTTGGCTTCCTTTTCTCCACTGGCTCTCCTGGTGACTAAATTCCTGTTGTCCCTGTGCCTATTCGGCTTTCTGTATACACCGTTTGTCCGCATACAATCCCGCAACTGGCGCTACACCCTCATTTTAGTCAATACACTTTACTCCCTCATACTCCTTCTTCATTTATTCTGGCTATTGATTTTATTTACCTGACAGATCAGATCCGCTAGCTATTGAACATAAAAAAAGGCGTCGCGGAAAGCGACGCCTCAGACTGAAGACAAAGTCTTTACAAAATGAATAGTGGTGCATACCCCCAACCGGTCCGGCCACTTCGCGTTCCGTGGGCTCAGCTTCAGTCTCCTCGTCACTGCGTTCCTGCGGGGTCTTCAGCTTCCGCTGTCCCACAGGAGTCTCGGTGGCCAGCCCGATCGGGGACGTGCAGCTCCAATCAAAGAAAAGGGCTTGCTAGTCAGGATCCGCAAACCATCGTCTCAATAAACTTGATAACTCCTTCATACAAAGATCCGTAGCGCAAGGCGGCGTCTCCTGCGGAAGAACGGAGTGATGAGACCCCGCAGGAGCTTGCGACGAGGAGGCTCAGCGCTTCGTCCGCGGAAAGCGTCCGTCTGGAGCGCAGGATCCGGCATAACGATGCCCGTTCGGCTATTCATTCTAGAAATAACATAAATATTCTTTTGTCTACAAGCTCAGGCGTCGCGGAAAGCGACGCCTTTTCTTTATTGTGGTAAATAAAGCGGCTGTCCATTTAAACAGGGGCGCCGGCTTTTTCGGTCGTGCGCAAAGTTTTATTGGAAGCTTTGTAGAGAACAATCAAGAGAATGCTGGCGATGGCCAAGGCTGCAGACAGATAATAGATACTGCCAGCTTGGATGGTCAAGAGCCAGGTGAAGGACAACGGGCCGATGATGCGGCCGAGATTGTCCATGGAATACGTCATGCCTGCAGCTGTGCCGTATTTGCCGCCCGATTCTTTTGACGTCAACGATACTAATGCTGTCCGTGCCAACGCATTTCCAGCTGTAAAGATACTGAGTGCAACACCGGCAAAGACCAGGCTGTTGGTAAAGGGAAGAATCACCAATCCAAGAGCGGTGACGACTTGTGCGCCGATGATCCATTTCGTTTCGGTGCCGTCTTTAATGCGGCGAACGACACCGCCTTGGATGGCAGCATCCACAAATCCGCTGGCCATAAACAAATAACCAAGTTGAAGCGGCGTGATTTCAATTTGATCGATTTGAAATAATTGAAAAGTCGATTCCAATCCCGCGAGCAGAAACGTCACCATGAAAGAAAACAGGAACAGATAACGGATGCGGAATTGCCAAAGCGTACTGGAGCCTTTGGGCAAAAGGGCACGCTTCACCGCTTCACCTTTGCGGACCGGTTCTTTTAAAACCAGGCTCGCATAACCCATCAGCAATAAGATCAGAACTGCAGAAGCCGTAAATGGCAAGGACAGCGACACGGCTCCCAGCAGACCGCCGATTGCAGGTCCGAAAATAAAGCCGAGGCCAATGGACATGCCAAGCAGGCCCATGTATTTATTGCGCTCTTCATTTGTTGTGATATCTGCTACATAACCGGTAACAGCTGTATACAGTGCGCCAGAGAACAGACCGCCGACAATTCGTGAAGCATAAAGCAGCACGAGGTTATCAAGAAAAAGCGAAAACAGGAAGAAGCTCAAGCTGAATCCGGCCAAACCTAGAAGAATCAGTTTCTTGCGGCCGGTTTTATCAGATAGCTTGCCCCAAAGCGGCGCTGTGAAAAAGGAAGACAACGCATAAATAGTGATCAAGCCACCAACGTGAATTTCCGAGTATCCTTGCTGGACGATGACTTCGGGTAAAATAGGTATGATAATGCCGAATCCCAGGTAAACGAAAAACTGGACAGACATCAGAAGTAGAATAGTTTTTTTCATAATAAGGAATTCCTGCTTTCTCAAAAGAATATGCCCTCATTTTACCCTTGTTTCAACGTTAGGACAATGACATAAAAAAGAGGTCCATCTCTGGACCTCTGGCGATTCATGACTATTTATTTAATTTGACACGTTGGAGGCGCAGGGCATTCATGACAACTGAGACGGAACTGAACGCCATTGCTGCACCGGCAAGCCATGGAGCCAGAAAACCGGCTGCGGCAATCGGAATGCCGATGGTGTTATAGGCGAGTGCCCAGAACAGGTTCTGTTTAATATTCCGGACGGTCAATCGGCTCATCTGCACCGCATCGACCACTCTCAATAAATCGCCCTGCATCAATGTGATATCAGCAGCTTCCATGGCGATGGCTGTTCCTGTGCCCATCGCCATGCCGACATCGGCGCTTGCTAACGCAGGAGCATCATTCAATCCATCGCCTGCCATGGCGACGCGGCGGCCTTGGCCTTGGAGTTTCAAAACGACATCCGCTTTTTCGGCAGGCAGGACGCCGGCAAATACTTCATCGATTCCGACTTGTTTGGCGATGGCTAAAGCTGTCCGTTCTTGGTCTCCAGTAAGCATGACCACGTGAAGTCCCATGTTCTTCATTTCCTGAATCGCTTGCTTCGCTGTTTCCTTGATGGTGTCAGCAACGGCAATCAAGCCGGCATACTGTCCATCAACTGCCATGAACATAACGGTTTTGCCATCCCGTTCCATCGCTTCGGCTTTGGTTTCATCTACTGCATACCCGTCCATCAAACGGCGATTGCCCATGACCACTTCATGGCCACTAACCACAGCACGGATGCCGTGCCCAGGCACCGCTTTGAAAGAATCGACATTCAAGTTAGCTTTGCCGAACTCGGAAATAGCTTGAGCTACAGGGTGTTCAGATTGGCTTTCAGCACTGGCTGCCAGGTTTTTTAAGTTTTCCAAATCAAATCCATCTGCTGGGATAAAGTCCGTTACCACTGGACGGCCATTGGTGATGGTGCCTGTTTTATCCAAGACGATGGTATCGATATGCTTCGTATTTTCCAGGGATTCGGCTGTTTTAAACAATACGCCTTGTTCAGCAGCTCGTCCGGATCCCGCCATGATTGAAGTTGGTGTTGCCAAACCAAGTGCGCAAGGGCAGGCGATGACCAGCACTGCAATGGTGCTTTCAAGGGCAGCCGCAAAATTGCCGGGTGCAACTAGGAAATACCAAACCATGAACGTGATAATGGCAATTCCCACAACAATCGGAACGAAGATGCTGGAAATCTGATCAGCGAGCCGTTGGATTGGTGCTTTGGAACCTTGCGCCTGTTCGACGACGCGGATGATGTTTGACAAGACGGTATCTTTTCCGATTTTATCGGCACGTACACGCAAAGAACCATTGGAATTAACGGTGGCCGCAAAGACGGCATCGCCTTGTTCCTTATCGACCGGCAAGCTTTCACCGGTCAACATGGATTCATCGACAGCTGAGTTGCCGGAAAGGACGGCGGCATCAACTGGGATGGATGCACCCGGTTTAATCAGCAGGATGTCTCCAGTTTTAACTTCGGAAATCGGCAAACTGATGAAATCATCGCCGCGTTCAACTAATGCATGCTGCGGCTGCAGCTTCATCAGCTTTTTAATGGCATCGGAAGAACGTCCTTTGGCTCTTGCTTCAAAAACTTTTCCTAAAATGATCAACGTGATCAGGACAGCGCTGGTTTCGAAGTACAATCCCATATTATGGCCCATATTCCAATTGGCTAAAACCAGGTAGACGCTATAGAAGTAAGCAGCGGATGTTCCAAGTGCGACCAGGACATCCATATTTGCTGATTTGTTTTTTAGAGCAAAATACGCACCTTTATAGAAAGAAGCGCCTATCCAAAATTGGACTGGTGTAGCCAACGCCCACTGCACGAGTGGATTCATGAGGATATCCGGTACATACATCCAGGATGTAAAAGAGAAATGGCTGAACATGGTCCACAGCAATGGAAAGGAGAGGGCAGCTGAAATCCAGAACAAACGGGTTTTCTTTTTGATTTCCTGTTGTTTATGGTCCGTTGCTTCATCGCTTTCCTGATTAAGGACTGCGTCATAGCCGAGCGATTGGATCCGCTTAACAAAATCTTCTGGAGTGACGGTGCCGGGATTATACAAAACATGACCGGTTTCCATTGCCAAGTTAATGTTGGCCAGTTGAACGCCCTCCATTTTATTCAATACTTTTTCAATGCGCGCAGAACAATTGGCGCACGTCATGCCTTGGATTGAAAAATCGATTTCTTCCTGTTGGACACCATAGCCCAATTGCTCCACTTTCTTCTGCATATCGGTCATCGAGGCCTGTTCATCATCGTAGACTACAGATGCCTTTTCGGTAGCAAAATTGACGCTGGCTGCTGAAACGCCGGGTAATTTTTGGAGGCCTTTCTCTACGCGGTTGGCGCAGGCAGCACAGGTCATACCGGTAATGGCCACTTCCGTTTGTTTAGTACTCATCACAATCCCACCTTTTCCATCGGCATATACCTAATGGGGGTATATTATTTTCAAAAAAATAACCGCGTTTCCGCAGTTATTCACTTAAAGTAGCTACATCGTATCCTTGATCTTCGATTGCTTCTGCAATTTGGCTAACTTCCACTGCGGAAGCGTCATAAGCGATATCTACTGAACCATTTTCCAAAGAAACTTCTACTTTATCGATTCCTGGCAATGCCATCACGCTGTCTTTTACTGAGCTGACACAATGTTGGCATGACATGCCGCTGACTTGCAAGTTGATTTGTTCTTTCATAGTGAATTCCTCCTTGTTATTTACGCATCATTTTTTGAATCGTGACTAACAGTTCGTCCAAAACTTCTTCTTCGCCATTTTCAAGGCGATCTTTGACGCAGCCTTTTAGATGGCCTTCAAGCAGCACTTTCGTGACACTGTTCAATGCTGACTGAGTAGCCGCGAGCTGCGTGATGATATCATCACAATAAACATCTTTATCTATCATACCTTTTATGCCCCGGATCTGGCCTTCCACACGATTGAGCCGAGTGGTCAAATCGCGTTTCACAGAAGGAGGATGATGGCTTTTTCGGCAAGAGGCATCGAGTGCAATGGTTTCTTCGATCAATTCGCTCATCTGAAGATCCTCCCATACTTAATTTCTAATTCGATTATACCTCATAGGGGTATGTGAATCAAGAGATTTACACAGCCTTATTATTTGTCATCAAAATGATAAGTTTAAAATCCTGAAATGATGGTATTATATGCATAGACACAGAAAAGTCAACAATAATACTTCTGCCTGTGAAACATGGCAGTTTGAAATACGTCTTTATAAGTACTAGAAATGACAAAGAGGTGATATGGATGGCGAAAAATGTAGATGTTCGCAGCATTGTTTCAAATTTATCGAAACTGGGAATCCAAGCAAAAATCACAAAATCTCGCGTAGAATTAATAAAAGCGATTGCCTTGCCTCAACCGATTCAAGCGCAGTCTCAACAATAATAAAACTCCGACGCACGGCGTCGGAGTTTTTTATTTTTTATTTTTATCGAACATATAGTTCTTATGATGGAACTTCATACTGAAGACAATTCCGAGCGCCAGCATATTCCCGATCAATGAACTGCCTCCATAACTGATGAAAGGCAAAGGAATTCCTGTAATCGGCAAAAGCTGGATAGTCATTCCGATGTTCTGGAATACGTGGAACGTCACCATGGCGATGATTCCTGCGCATACATAAGTGCTGAATGTATCTTTAAACTGCAAGGTGATTTTGGTCAAATGATAGATCAACATGAAGAACAGGATAATCACTGCGCTGGCTCCGATAAATCCGAAGTCTTCCGATATAACAGTAAAGATAAAGTCCGTATGGTTTTCTGGAACGTAAACTTGGCGCCCTTGGTAACCCTTGCCGAAGACTTCTCCTGAACCGATGGCATTCATCGCAGCAATCAGGTTATATCCACCGGATTCCGCATAGGAATAGGGATCAAGCCACGTATAAATTCGTTCGAACATATAAGGTTTTAACCCAAAAGCATTGGACAGGAAGTCTTGTGCGTTGATGGTCATCCATAACAGTAATCCGCCGATGACCGCGACCCCTCCGAAACTTGGTACAATGATCTTCCAGGAGATTCCTGAAACAACGACGATAGCCAATGTAATGGCAATAAACACGAGCGCAGTACCAAGGTCGGGCTGAAGCAGGATAAAACCGAGCGGAATCCCTACACAAAGAGCGATTTTTCCGAGTAAATAAAAGTCGGATTTGATGGTTTTCAGCAGGTTATGTTCGTGATGGGAGGAAATCATTTTTGCCAATGCCAATATATAGAAGGTTTTCATGAACTCCGCTGGCTGGATATTGACGAATGGCGTATGGAACCATGCTTTGGCGCCATTGACCGGTTCGGCGATCTGTCCGACACCGTCTGGCGATATCATCAACAGAATCAGCAGCAAGATGCCGAAACCGTATAAATAATAAGCCATTTTCTTATATTGTTCAGGATCGAAATACATTAAAACACCAATCATGCCGACAGAAATAATGTAAAATAAAGCTTGTCGCGGAACAAAATTCGTTAAATATTGCCCTGAAGTCTGGGCAGAAGAAATAGCCACTAAACTGACGATGAAGAAGAGGAATAAAATGAAAGCCAGCGACCAATCGATTCGGTCGGTGAAGCTTTTGTTAGTTTGCATGTATTTTCACCTGTACTTTTTATTATTATGAGTCGCACTATATTATAACGTATAAATCTGTAATATGCGCATGACAAAAGTAATGACGCAATTAGAGCAGAGATGTTTCATATTTACTCATTTTGGACGTATAATAGAAAATGGAATGGAGGTGGGGATATGGTAAAGAAACCGCTGAACGCGGATGCTTACATACAGCATTTATATATTTATTTGAACGAATCCGATCATTTTGCCTTATTCAGTGGACTTACCTTCGCCCATTTTTTGGACGCCATGAAATTGCCTAAAAACCTGTTATTGTTGAAGCACCCGTATGAAGATGCCTCTTTCAACATGCATACCCATATGGAATTTGCTACGCAAGAAGAGTTTGGGCAGCTGCGGAAAGCACGTGCAAACAAAAAAAGCGAGTTCTGCTGGGTCGATTTTAAAAGCGAAAAACAATTGAACTCCCTGACGCCTCAAGAACAAGCGGAACTGCTGTATATCGGCCATAAAAAAGAACCGGTTAAATCGCCGTTCTATGCCACGCTGCAAAATGAATTTGTCTATCTGTCCAGCGAAGAAGAAGAAACCACAAAAATATACTTCCGCAATTTAGAACGCCTGAATGAGCTTGTCGGAAATTATTTTACGTATTTGATTCGGCGCGAAGAAAACGGACAAAATTTTTGGCGCCGAAAATCAAAGGACCTGATTCCTGAATTGCCTACCGACATCCTGAAATCCTTGAAAAAGAATTACAGAGAAGGCGTACTCATTTCATTGGTGGACCCCGAAAAAACAAAAAATACAATCGAGTTGCATATCCGGCCGGTCGAGGAGATTTCCTTTTTGGATGAATTCTGGTCCGACATCGAGGAATACACCAAACAAGGGATTTCGCGAAAAATCATTTATGACAGAAAACAGAAAGTGTGGCAATGATACCTGGAAACAGGTATTATTTTTTTGGGCTGACAATAAGCCCGCGGTCAGAGAAAACGTAATATGCAAATGAAAGAAGGCAATTAGATGGCTTGGATTTATCTTATGATTGCAGGGATAACAGAAATTATTTGGGCGATCGGCTTGAAACTGGCAGATGGTTTTACGAATGTTGTTCCTTCTATTGTCACATTGATTTTTATTGTCATCAGCTTTCTGCTGTTCGCTATAGCCATGAAGACCATTCCCATCGGTACAGCTTATGCGGTTTTTACAGGCATTGGGGCTGCAGGCACAGCGGTTCTCGGCATCTGGTTATTTGATGAGAATGCAAGTTTGGAAAAACTGTTCTTTTTAGGCTTGCTGCTGTTCGGAATCATCGGTTTAAAGGTAATGGATGGAAAAGAAGCTTCCGGTAAGGGCGTGGAATCATGATGGCTTGGTTGATTTTGATAGCCGCTGGATTATTTGAAGTGGCTTTTGTCACCACCATGAAATTATCGGATGGTTTTAAAGTGAAATTCTATACAGTCTTGACCATTTTATCTGGTGCACTCAGCTTTTACTTGCTGTCCCTCGCTTTGACGACGATTGCATTGGGGACAGGCTATGCTGTATGGACCGGCATTGGAGCGGCGGGCAGTGTCTTGGTCGGCATGCTGTTCTTTAAAGAAAGCCGGCAACCGGCGAAAATGTTTTTCCTGTCCTGCATCATTGCAGGTGTAGCCGGTCTGAAAATATTCGGCGGCTGACAGGAAAAAATTATTAGTCACCGTAGGTTCGTGATAAACTAAGCAATATGGAAAATGAAATGAGGTTTCTTTGATGAAAAAAAGAATTGGTTTATTATATGGAGGCAAATCGGCAGAGCATGAAGTTTCTCTGTCCACAGCCTTGGCAGTTACAAAAGCACTTGATTTTGATGCGTACGAAGTTTACCCAATCTACATTACGCATGACGGGGAATGGAGAAAAGGGGAGCGCCTTGAAAAAACGGCGGAAACGATTGAACAGCTTCAATTGGCTGGCGATCTTTCCAAGCCGAATGACATTTCGAGCTTCCTTCCATTGCAAAGCGATAAAGCATTGGATGTCATTATTCCTTTATTGCATGGACCGAACGGGGAGGACGGCACTGTTCAAGGATTGCTGGAAGTGATGAATCTTCCTTACGTCGGAAACGGTGTACTGGCTTCTTCGGCTGGCATGGACAAAGTAGTGATGAAGCAATTGTTCGAGCAGGCAGGTTTGAACCAGACTCCTTATGTGTACTTTATTAGAAGAGACTGGGAAACGAATCAGGATTTTTGGGTAGAGAAAGTAGAAGCGGAACTGGCTTGGCCGGTTTTCGTCAAACCTGCGAATTTGGGGTCGAGTGTCGGAATCAGCAAAGCGGATAACCGGGAAGAACTGGTTGCTGCAGTCAAAGAAGCGCTTAAGTATGACCGCAAAATCGTGGTGGAACAGGGCGTGGTTGCCCGTGAAATCGAAGTTGGCGTACTTGGAAACGACGAGCCTGAATGCTCAGTAGCCGGCGAAATCAAACCATTGAAAGCTTTCTATGATTACCAGGCAAAATACAAAGATGGCAATACGGCGATGGTCATACCAGCTGAATTGGACGAAACGGTCTATGCGAAGCTGGAAGAGGATGCTAAAAAAGCCTTTAAGATCTTGGATTGTTCAGGACTTGTCCGTGCGGACTTTTTTGTGACAGAAGCCAATGAAATCCTGATCAATGAAGTCAATACATTGCCCGGCTTCACGCCTTACAGCATGTTCCCATTGCTATGGGAGAATACGGGGCTTCCGTATCCGCAATTAATCGAACGCCTCGTTTCTTTAGCGATTGAACGGCACGAAGAAAAACAATTACTTCAAGTTAAAATAGATTGAGTGGAGAAGCCAAATGAAAAAAAAGATTGAGCAAGTAGCCAAATGGCTGGATATCAAAACGAATTTAAAAGGTCTGGACGTTACAGGGGTTTCAATCAACACAAGAACACTTAAACCGGGTGATCTGTTCATTCCTTTCCGTGGCGAACAAGTGAATGGGCATAAATATGTCCGTTCAGCCATCGAACTGGGGGCGTCTGCTTCCCTATGGCAACGTGATGAACCAGGGGCACCGGATGATTTGCCTTTGCTTTTTGTCGATGACTGCGAAGTTGCGTTGCAGGAAATGGCCCGCGCATACCGCGACGAGCTGTCGGCGATCGTAATCGGAATCACCGGTTCAAACGGCAAGACATCCACAAAAGATTTGGTGGCAAGCGTTTTGAAACCTTATTTCAAAGTGCAAAAAACACAAGGCAACTTCAATAACGAGTTGGGTTTGCCGCTTACCATCCTGTCATTGGACGAAGACACGAAAGTCGCCGTTCTGGAAATGGGGATGAGCGGCAAAGGGCAAATAGAATTCTTATCTGAATTGGCTCGACCTGATTATGCAATCATCACCAACATCGGTGAGGCGCATTTGCAGGACTTGGGATCGCGTGAAGGCATTGCAGAAGCAAAATTCGAAATCACTGCAGGGCTTCAACAGCATGGAAAGCTTTTCTATGACGGCGATGAGCCTTTGCTGAAGCCGTTTATGGAAGACTTCCCCCAAGGCGTTTCGTTCGGATTCGATGACAATAACGAGTTGACGGTGACGGACATCAAAGCTACCGAAAATGGCAGCAGCTTTATGGTGAGCGGAATTATAGATGCAGCTTTCACAATTCCGGTTTTAGGTGAGCACCAGGTGAAAAACACCTTAGCAGCCATTTTGATCGCTCTGGAAGCTGGACTGTCAGAAGAACAAATTCGTAAATCCTTGAAGGATGCGGTATTGACGGATATGCGTATGCAGATGATCCAAGCGGACAATGGCGCCATTTTTATAAATGATGCTTATAACGCTGCACCTTCATCAATGAAAGCAGCTTTGAATTTCATTCGCGAAACGACGATGAAAGATAAAAAATGGATTGTCCTTGGCGATATGCTTGAACTTGGAGATGACGAGCAAAGCTATCACGAAGGGCTCAGTAAATACATTTCCGATAACTTAAAAGGTGTCTGTTTGTATGGCCCACGTATGAAGTGGCTTTACGATGAGTTGAAGCCTGTCTATGGAGGCAAATTGATCTGGAACGAAAATGATTACGCACCGATTGTCGACTTTTTGAAAAAATACATCAATAATGATGCGGTCATTTTAGTGAAAGGCTCGCGTGGCATGGCTTTGGAGAATGTCATTGAACCGTTTACTGCTCAATAATGTCTGCAGCAATGCCGTTGATGGTGAATAAAAAAGCGCAGCCTGCTCCATTAGCTATGGGCAAGCAGCGAAAAGAGGGAAATGATTTGAAGACCGGCGTTCTTTGTATCCACGGTTTTACAGGAGGTCCGTTTGAAGTTGAACCATTTGCTGATTTTTTGGTCGATCAAACCGATTGGATCGTAGAAATACCGACGCTTCCAGGGCATGGGGAAAAACTGGCACTAAAGAGCATTTCAGCTGAAAGTTGGATGATGGAAGCGGAACTTGCGTTAAAAGGATTGAAGAAAGTAGCGGATCGTATTATTGTCGTCGGATTCTCGATGGGCGGGTTGATCGCTATGTATTTGGCGATGCGCTACAAGGTGGACCGGCTGGTCCTGCTGAGTGCCGCTGCCAAATATATTAGTCCGGCGCAAATTTTTGTAGAAGTGCAGGATGCTATGAGAGATGTGCTAGCCGGAAAAATTGCGGAAAATGCATCTTTTCATCTTTATGAATACAAACTGATGAATACGCCCATCAGTTCAGCTGTCGAATTTCTGCGTGTAGTAAAGATGGTCCAGCCCTATTACGATAAGATCAAAGTTCCGGTTTGTATTGTCCAAGGCGGCAAGGATAGTGTTGTCCCGGCTTCAGCAGCGGATTTCATCTATGATCATATCGGGTCGGCTGAAAAACACATGATCCACTCGGAAATGGGGAAGCATCTGATCTGCTACAGCGATGATTGCGACGATTGGTTTAGAGAAGTTTTGGAGTTTATGAATAAAGGCGCAGATTAAACTGATTATTAGAACCTTTGTGTATTGATTGCAAATAGAGGGGATACGTGTTATTCTTTTGAAAGCAATGGATACATTTTTGAAACACTCTTCCCTGTGAAGAGTATTTTTTTGAGCAAAACGGTTTGTTCTATAGATAGGGCATCAAACACCCGCCGATCAGACCGCTCGGCAAAGCCCGAGCTTTTCCTGTTCACACATCCCCTCTGACTTAAAACTACAGAGTATGATTTTCGACGTGAAACTTCCTCATAAAGGCTCGACCTTGTCACTAATTCATCTAAAATGTACACCATTTGTAAATAAGATGAAGACAAAAGGAGATTGAAAAAATTTGGTTAAATTTTCAGAGTTAAATATCAGCGAAACAACTTTAAAGTCCGTAAAACGTATGGGGTTTGAAGAAGCAACACCGATTCAAGAGGGCACAATCCGTCTTGGAATGGAAGGCAAGGACATCATTGGACAAGCACAAACCGGTACTGGTAAAACAACCGCTTTCGGGATTCCTTTGATTGAAAAAATCGACACTAAAGACGGTAATGTTCAAGGATTGATCATCGCACCAACACGCGAATTGGCAATCCAGGTTTCTGAAGAACTTTACAGATTGGGCCAAGATAAAAACGTGCGTATTCTTTCAGTATACGGCGGCCAAGAAATCAGCCGACAAATCCGTGCACTTAAAAACCGCCCGCAAATTATCGTTGGTACTCCAGGACGTCTATTAGACCATATCAACCGCCGTACTCTTAAATTGGATAATGTAAACACATTGATCCTTGACGAAGCAGACGAAATGTTGAACATGGGCTTTATCGAAGACATTCAAACAATCATGGCAAGTGTTCCTGATACTCGCCAAACATTGTTGTTCTCAGCGACTATGCCGGATGCAATCCGCCGTATTGCAGAGAAATTCATGAAAACTCCTGAAATCGTTAAAATCAAATCAAAAGAAATGACTGTTGAAAACATTGAGCAATTCTATGTTAAATCAGTAGAACGCGAAAAATTCGACATTCTTTCACGTCTTTTGAATGTTCAACAGCCTGAACTGGCAATCATTTTCGGACGTACAAAACGCCGTGTTGACGAATTAGCTAAAGCTTTGAACATCCGTGGATACCTTGCAGAAGGAATTCATGGCGACTTGAGCCAAGCGAAACGTATGTCAGTTTTGAAACAGTTCAAAGCAGGCAAAATCGACATCCTAGTTGCAACAGACGTAGCAGCTCGTGGACTGGATATCTCAGGCGTATCACACGTATACAACTTTGATATTCCACAAGATCCTGAAAGCTATGTTCACCGTATCGGCCGTACTGGCCGTGCAGGTAAAAAAGGAGTCGCAGTCACGTTTGTAACACCTCGTGAAATGGGCTACTTGGGCATCGTTGAACGTACAACTAAGAAAAAAATGGAAGCTTTAGTTCCTCCAACTGCTGATGAGGCTGTACTTGGCCAAAAACGCGTTGCTATGGAGCAATTGCAAGAAATGACAGAGAAAAACAATCTAGGCGATTACCGTGAATTTGCGGCTAAAATGCTGGAAAACTTTGACGCTGTTGACTTAGTTGCTGCTGCAATTAAAACAATGACTAAAGAACCGGAAGATGTTCCAGTCTCTATTTCCGAAGAACGTCCTTTGCCATCACGCGGAGGCGGCGGATATAAAGGTAAAGGCGGAAGCGGACGCAGTGGCGGAGGCGGCGGCTATAAAGGCAACCGTTCTTCATCAGCACGCCCATCTTCAAGCCGTGGAGCAAGCTCAGGCGCAAGCCGTCGCCGTGAAGGCGGAAGTGGTGGCGGACGTCCAGGACGTACAACTCGCCGCAGCGAATCTTAATACCGATTATTTCAAGGGTGTATGCCGAACAGGAAACTGTTTGGGCATGCGCCCTTTTTTGCTGTCCAAATTTCATGTACAATTGGATGAAACGTTCCATTGGGTAAACCGTATAATGAATAGGGAAACGTGATTGGAGAGAAGAAAATGGATAACCAACCAAAAAATCAAATTTCACGAAAAGGACTGACGGTATGGCGTGTCTATGGAAGCATGGAAACGGCGGTCCTCGCATTGCTTGCGGTTGGAGCAGGAGTTTTAACATATTTTTTTGAATGGCCACAATGGCTTTATGCCCTTTATGGAGGGGTGATTCTGTTATTCGGTTTTCTGTTTATTTACCTGTTTCCGAAAATCCGGTGGCAACGCTGGCGTTACGAAGTGCGGGAACAAGAAATCGAATTGCAGCATGGATTGTTTGTGGTTACCCGGACACTCGTGCCGATGGTGCGTGTCCAGCACGTGGATACGGAACAAGGTCCGATTTTGCGGAAATACGATTTGGCGGAGATTTCGATATCCACAGCGGCGACCACACATACCATCCCAGCTTTGATCACTGCCGAAGCCGATGAACTGAGAGCCAGAATTTCCGTATTAGCAAGGGTGGCGGAAGATGATGTATGAAGAACGTTATAAACTGCACCCCATTTCTGCATTCATCAATTTCGTTAAAGGCTTAAAAGAATTGATTCTCCCGTTCATCATTATTTTCGGTGTCAATATATTCAGGGACGGCGGCGTCAGTTCAATGTTCAACCAAGGTTGGCAAGGCCTGATTCCAATCATAATAGGCAGTGTCGTTCTGGTATTCCTGTTGGTCGGCGGAATCATCAAGTGGAAACGTTTTGTCTATTGGTTTGAAGATGGGGAATTGCGTATTGAATATGGCTTGTTTGTAAAGAAAAAAAGATATATTCCGTTTGATCGGATCCAAAGCTTGAACTACACGGAAGGCATATTCCACCGTCCTCTTGGCTTAGTGAAAGTGAAAGTGGAAACAGCAGGCTCCGGAAAAGTAGGTCAGGCGGAAGCGGAACTGACAGCGATTTCGAGAGAAGATGCGGATCGCATTGAAAACGAAATGGAAAAAGCTAAACGCCAGCTTCCTGAAGAAACGGCCGCAAAAATGGGGCCGCATGAACAAGTCGAGCCACTTCCGAAAAAAGAAGCAAAAGTGCTTTACCGGATGTCGATGAAAGAACTGCTGATTCTGGCAACAACGTCCGGCGGCATCGGTGTGGTAATTTCAGCAGTGGCAATCTTCTTATCGCAGTTTTCCGAATTGATTCCTTATGATGCCATTTACGAAGAAGTGATGCTGTTTCTGCGTTTTGGAGCATTGATTGTAGCGTTGACGATCTTTTTTGTCCTGTTGGTGGCATGGGTTATTTCGGTCATTATGACTATTTTTGCGAATTACCAATTTACCATTCAGAGGGATGAAGACCATATCTATATCACTAGGGGATTGCTGGAAAAGAAAAAGGTTTCTGTCCCTCTCAAGCGCGTTCAAGGCATTAAAGTGAGCCAAAATCCACTGCGTGAACTTTTCGGATATGCGACAGTAATGGTGGAGAGTGCAGGAGGGTCTATTGGCGATAAAGATGAAAAAATCCGCCTGTTTCCTTTGGTGAAAACAGAACGGATGATTCCAATACTGGCAGAGCTGTTTCCGGAGCTGGAATGGACACCCGAGCTGGTCAAGGCGCCAAAACGAAGCGTCCACTTTTTCTATCGCCTCGACTTGCTTTGGTTCTCGCCGGTATTCGCAGCTTTAGGGTATTTTTTCTATCCGTATGGCCTCTTGGCGTTGATTATCGTGCCAATTGTTGTGGTTATCGGAATTTGGCAGCATCGGACGGTGGGCTATGCGCTGGCAGATAAACAATTGACGATGCAATTCAGAGGAATCAGCAAGCATCGATTCTTTATGCTGAAGAAACGCGTGCAGGTTGTGCAGGTGACGCAAAGTTATTTCCAGCGCCGCAAAGAGCTGGCTTCTATAAATTCAACGATCAAATCCGGGATGATGGGAGCGACTGCATCAACTCCCCATATGGAAAAAGCCGATGCCAGCCGCATTCTTGCCTGGTTTGAACCTTCCGGCAACAAAGAGTTGAAGCATTGAATCAACCCGAATTCTTGACATAAAAAAGCAGCCGGAATCATGATTCCGGCTGTCTTTATTTTTTTGCGCGCCAACTGACGATCCGTTTCGGATGGAAATAACTGAGGCCGATTAAAAATCCGGTGATCATTCCAGCGATATGGGCCGTGACGTTGACGTTCGGTGTCAAGAAAGTCATGACTATACTAATGACGATAATTGGGAGTATAATTTGTTTGAGCTGAGGCAAAGCGCGTCCGCCGTAGTACACCAATGCGCCAAATGCGCCAAACACTCCAAAAATCGCTCCGCTTGCTCCTACATGGGCATAATCGAGCGGCTGCAAAAAGTAAGTGGCCGCTGATGCGAAGAATCCAGCTACCAGGTAAATCGTGATAAAGCGGACTTTGCCGGTCAAACGTTCCAATTCAGGTCCGAATAGGAACAATGAAAACATATTAAACAGCAGGTGCATCAATCCACCATGCAGAAACATCGGTGTAAAGAATCGCCACCATTGGCCTTCTGCAATGTAAAAATTCGAGCCGACTCCATAAAAATAAAGCAGTTCGCCAAAGACAGGTAACCACGTCAATACATAAACCAGTAAATTAAGGGCGATTAAAGTGGAAACGACCGGATACATACGCAAGTATTGCTTAAAGCTTTCTGTTCGAATAAACATTTTGTCACCTCTATTTCATATTTCTAATTATACCTGTTACCTGTTTGCGATTGAAAGGAGAAACATTTATGATTACAGGAATCGGTTTGGATATCGTGGAACTTTCACGAATCCATCGGTTGGATGCCCGGTCGCCTAAGTTTCGTGAACGTGTACTGACTGAATCTGAGCTGGCCGAATACGGGCAGTTGACAGCAGCCAGAAAAGTGGAATTTTTGGCAGGGCGCTTTGCGGCAAAAGAGGCATTCTCCAAAGCCAATGGAACTGGAATTGGCGGTGCCTGTTCTTTTCAGGATATTGAAATCAGAAAAGATGCCAAAGGTAAGCCTTCCATCTATTTTCGGAATACAGAAACCGGTATGGTTTCCATCACTCATTCAAAGGACTTTGCAGCAGCGCAGGTTCTATTGCAGACAAATTATTAAGGCGGTGTAACGATGACAGAAAATTATCGGCCGACAAAAGCGGTCATTGATTTAGGTGCAATCAAAAAGAATTTATCAGCTTTTCAGCAAAGAAGCGGAGGTGCGGAAGTAATCGCAGTGGTCAAAGCGGACGCATACGGACATGGGGTTCTGGCAGTAGCGAAGACAGCGATTGAAAATGGTGTCCGCTTGTTGGCAGTGGCGACTCCGGACGAGGCTCTTTACCTGCGGGAGCAAGGGGTCAGCACAGACTTGCTGATCCTCGGGGCGACTCCTCCGAATTTCATTCAAGTCGCGCAGCGGCATAACATTATCGTAACCGCTGTTTCCCTCGACTGGCTGGCAATGGCGTCCGTGAATGTGGCGCCGGAACTGGATACGCTGAAGATCCATTTGAAAGTGGACACCGGAATGCGGCGTATCGGTGTTCAATTGGACGAAGTAGACGAGGCGCTTGAATTTATCGCCGATCATGAATTTGGTTTTGGAGGCGTCTTTACTCATTTTGCCACGGCCGATGAAGCGGACTCTGGGTTGTTTCTGGAGCAAGTGCGTGCAATGAACAGCGTCATTGATAAATTGGCTGATCCTTCTATCATGGTCCACGTTTCCAATAGTGCTGCCGCCATCATGCACCCGGAGATGTCATTTGACGCGGTGCGTGTAGGGATTTCGTTGTATGGCATTGCACCGTCTCCTTATGTAGGCAAAGAAATGCCTTTTGAATTGCATCCGGCTCTAAGTCTGGAAACAGAAATTATTCACGTGAAAAAAGTGAAAGCAGGACAGGCGCTGAGCTATGGAGCTACCTATCAGGCTGAACAGGATGAATGGATTGCAACGTTGCCGATCGGCTATGCGGACGGAATGCTGCGCGGCTTGCAAGGGCAGGAAGTTTTGGTGAAAGGTCAGCGTGTTCCGGTTGTGGGCCGGATTTGCATGGATCAGTGCATGATCCGCATTTCTGAAAAATTGCCGATCGGAGAAAAAGTTCAATTGATCGGCAGTCAGGCAGGACAACGGATTTTCATTGACGAATGGGCACGGAAGCTTGATACCATCCCTTACGAAATCCCTTGTATTTTAACGAAACGGGTGCCTCGAGTATACTCGGACAGCACAGAAGTTTCCGATTTACCTTTTCAGGAACCCGATACAATGTTAAGATGAGAAAGATAAAGGCAGAAGAACGGGATTTTCGGAGGTGTCGGCTGTGTATCAGAAGTCAAAGACAAAAGAAGTGGTTGTTAAATTGCCAAAGCAATTTATCTCAGAGTTGACGACTCATTCAGATGAACGTGTTGAAGAAAGTGGAGATTATATCTACGTTTCCACGCATCGAGTGACTAAAAATCTGTACGACTCATATCATATTCGGGAAGCGATGATCAAGGGCTACGTAGAGATGTCACAGATCAATCTATCGATTGCTTGTGAATGTTCTCACGCTGAGTACGAAGCGGAGCACACGACAGTGCGACTCGTAAGCGGAGGGTGACAACTTGATTGTAAAACGCGGGGATGTCTTTTTTGCAGAATTATCACCAGTTGTCGGGTCTGAGCAAGGTGGGACCCGCCCTGTCCTGGTGATTCAAAACGATATAGGTAATCGTTTCAGTCCTACTGTCATCATAGCTGCAATTACAGCACAGATTCAAAAAGCCAAATTGCCGACTCATGTAGAAATCAACGCCAAGAAATATGGCTTTGAACGTGATTCAGTTATTCTGCTTGAACAATTGCGGACTATTGATAAGTCGCGGCTGACCGATAAAATTACCCAGCTTGATGATACATTGATGGAAAAAGTGGACGAGGCGCTGGAAATCAGTGTAGGCCTTGTTAAATTCTAATCATACATACTCCTACAAAGACACCTTGAGAGCTTTTTCTCAGGGTGTTTTTTCTTGAAAATGGCTGTGCCGACAAAAAAGATGTGAAAAAAATGAATTTCCGATACAATAAAGAGTAGCAGATAAAATTTGAGATACATAGTGTCACAGGGAGGGTTTTTGATCTATATGAATAAACAGATGGCTCAATATATACAAGGCAACTTAACAGAGATTATTTCAAACTGGCAGGAAAAAATGAAAAACGAGAAAGATGAACGCGCTTTTCAAGTGATGCCTGTTGAATTGATGAATCAGACTAGCCATGAATTTGCGGAGCTGATGATATCCAATTTATTAGAAAGCCATCAGGCTTATGAAAGCCGAGTCAATGATTTTGCAGAAAAGGTAGTTCGCCTTGGCTGGTCCATCACCTTTGTTACAAAAGCGATCAATCATTTTGCGGAAATCGTCTATGAAGGAATGGTCCGGGAAGAAATCATTAACGAAGGGAATATCAAACCGTTTGTAGATGAATTCAGCAACTGGATTTCACCGATTCGGGACAGCACCATTCAGGCTTATTCCAAAACGTGGGAACGTACGGTCAGCCTTCAAAAGATTGCTTTGCAGGAGTTATCAGCCTCGCTGATTCCGGTTTTTGAAAAAGTTTCCGTAATGCCGCTCGTAGGGACGATTGATACGGAACGCGCAAAATTGATTATGGAAAACTTGTTGGAAGGTGTCGTCAAGCACCGTGCAGAAGTTGTATTGCTTGATATCACCGGTGTTCCGGTTGTAGATACAATGGTCGCCCATCACATTATCCAGGCAGCGGATGCTGTCCGTCTGGTTGGAGCGAAATGTATGCTTGTCGGAATTCGTCCTGAGATTGCTCAGACGATTGTCACGCTCGGCATTAACTTGAATGATTTTACGACAACAAGTACGTTGCAGCGAGGTGTAGAACAGGCATTGGCTTGGACAAACCGAAAGATTGTGGAGGTTGAGGACTGATGAATTTTAGAATTCCAATTTTAAAGTTACGAGATACATTAATTGTTTCAATCCAATGGGAGCTTGATGATCAGACGGCTCTTCAATTTCAAGAGGATCTACTGACTAAATTGCACGAAACAAGTGCGCGAGGTGTAGTCATCGATTTAACATCCATCGATTTTATCGACTCATTTATTGCGAAAGTTCTTGGAGACGTCATCAGCATGTCAAGCTTGATGGGGGCCCGAGTAGTCATTACCGGTATCCAGCCAGCAGTCGCTATCACTTTGATCGAGTTGGGAATTCGACTAGAAGACGTTATGACAGCGCTAGATTTAGAAAATGGCTTGGATAAACTTCAATTGGAATTGGAGGCTTAAACATGAGCGACCAGTCCTCGGTGGAAATTTTGACAGAATGGGATATTGTGGCTGCAAGACAACTCGGACGCAATGTGGCGAAAGAGCTTGGATTTGGCACAGTTGATCAGGCCCGTATTACAACGGCTATCAGCGAGCTTGCCCGCAATATATATTTATATGCCGGAAAAGGCAGGATTGAAATACAACAGTTAACAGAAAATGGCATCAAAGGAATCTTAATCATAGCTGCAGACAGCGGTCCAGGAATTCCTGATATCCGCAAAGTGATGGAAGATGGATTTACAACTTCCGGCGGCTTAGGAGCAGGATTGCCTGGTGTCAAACGCTTAATGGATGACTTTAAGATTGAAACAATATTAGGCGAGGGTACAGATATAAGAGCTACTAAGTGGCTTCGTTAGGGGGAAAACCCAATGGCTCAAGAAATTGAGAATCAATACAAAGAGATTTTAAATGAGTATATGAAAAAACAGACAGAACAAAATCTGTATGTCGGCCAAAACTTTAGCCGGCAGCTGATTTTGGAAAACATCGCACCTGAAGAAGTCATCAGCATGCACAAAGCGGCAATTCAAGAGTTATACAGTGAATTGCCGGAAGTGGTGTGGCATTCATTTGATTTTCTGATTGAAATGATGATTAATTATGGGTTGGCGTTGCAAGAACGCCAAAGCTTACTCAAGCAGCAGGAAGAATTGAAAGTGGAAATGGATCTTGCCGCCAACGTTCAGGAAACGTTGCTGAAGACCAAGTTGCCATTGCTGGAAGGTTTGGATATCGGCCTTCTTTCTGTTCCTGCGCGAAAAATGAATGGCGATTACATTTATTTTGTCAGTGATCACGATGGGTACGCTGGGGTGGCGGTTGCGGATGTAATCGGCAAAGGCCTTCCGGCTGCTCTTTGCATGTCCATGATCAAGTTCGGCATGGATAGTCTGAACAGCTCACATGCACTTCCAAAAGACGTATTGAGCGTCATCAACCGGATTGTCGAAAAAAGTGTGGATGACTCGATGTTTGTCTCCATGTTCTATAGCAATTACGATGCCAAGCAGGCTCGATTGACATATGGATCGGCAGGCCACGAACCGGCAATCCTCTACCGGGCCAAAGACAACCAATTCAGTGAGTTGTTCGCCAAAGGTTTGCTGCTCGGAGTATCTCCTGCAGCAGTCTATGAAGAACATACCGTTGATTTGGAAAAAGGCGACTTGGTCATCATGATGACCGATGGGGTCACAGAGGGCCGTAATGAAGACGGATTTATTGAGCGTGAAGTGATTTTTGAATTGATTGAACGGAACAAAGATGAACCTGCGCAAACCATTGTACAATATGTCTATGATGAGCTTGAACGCATGCAGAATGCGCAATTCCAGGATGATTTCACCTTGGTGATCTACAAAAAAGTATAAGGAATGTTTAGCAATGCGCTGATTGTGGTATTAATGCTTAGAACAGCTTTTTTTAGCGGGGTTGAATTAAAAAAAACGGGGTGTCGAATTACAATGAATATTCAAGTTGACTTAACTGAATCAGACAATATTCTCGAGGGCTTTATACGCGGGGAAATTGATGCGCATACTGCACCGGTCCTACGGGAAAAATTAGAGAATTATCAGAACCATCAAGGATTGAAAGCAGAGTTGGATCTTTCCGACGTTAATTATATGGACAGTACAGGCTTAGGTGTTTTCGTAGCTTTTTATAAATCAGTCAATTCAAATGGCGGACACGTAAAGTTAAAAGGACTTTCAGCCCGCTTGAAACGGCTATTCGATATTACAGGTTTAGGCGATATCATGGATATCGAATCAGTCGGGAAGGGTGGTAACTAATATGCGTCCTTTCGATTATGTAGAAATGCGTGTCCCTGCCAAGTCCCAATATGTTGGGGTTGCAAGACTTACCATTTCAGGGCTGGCCAGCCGCATTGGTTTTTCATTCGACGATATAGAAGATTTGAAGATTGCTTCAAGTGAAGCGGTGACCAATGCAGTTCAACACGCTTACGCAGAAGGCGAAGAAGGCGAAGTTGTCATCGGCTGTGCTTTGTATGAAGACAAAATCGAGATTATGGTAGCCGATCATGGCCAAAGTTTCGACTTTGAAGAAACAAAGGCAAAGGTAGGTCCTTATCACGACCAAGAAGAAGGAGCTTTTCTTCGTGAAGGAGGTCTCGGCTTGTATTTGATTGAAACATTAATGGATGAAGTCAAAGTTCATCATCAAGAAGGCGTAACAATCTTCATGACAAAGCATGTTGAAGGAGAGCAGGTGGAGAAGGATGTCGAAACAGTCTCATCCTAATCAGCCTACTAAAGAGCAGGTGCTTGAGTGGATTGAAGCTTATCAAAAGACAGAAGATGAAGAAGCCCAAACAAATTTGGTGTTGAATTATAAGCGTCTTGTTGAATCCATTGCGCGTAAGTACTCTAATGGTAAATCTTACCACGAAGATATCGCGCAAGTGGGCATGCTGGGACTTTTAGGAGCTATCAGACGTTACGATCCTTCATATGGGCGTAGCTTTGAAGCTTTTGCTGTGCCTACGATTATTGGCGAAATCAAACGCTTTTTGCGCGATAAGACATGGGCAATCCATGTACCGCGGCGCATAAAAGAATTGGGACCCCGTATTAAAGCGACGGTTGAAGTACTGACCACAGAACTTCAGCGTTCACCGCAAGTATGGGAAATTGCCGAGTACCTGGATGTCGATGAAGACGATGTATTAGAAGCAATGGAAATGGGCAAAAGCTATCAGGCACTTTCAATGGACCACTCTCTGGAGGCGGATTCAGATGGCAGTACCGTCACGTTGTTTGACGTTGTAGGCCAGGAAGATGATGGATACGAGAAAGCGGATCAGCGCATGCTTGTAGCTGAAGCGATGAATGTGCTTTCGGAACGGGAAAAGCAAATCATCCAATTCACTTACATAGAGCAGCTGAGCCAGAAAGAAGCTGGGGATAAACTCGGTATTTCTCAAATGCATGTATCCCGTTTGCAAAGAAAAGCCATCAAAAAATTGCAGGAAGCTATTTTAGCGGCTGGTGGGGTTTCGTAGTGGAGAAAATTCAGCATAGTTTTGTAGATGCTTTTATTTTCAACGAAGCAAAAAAAGGGAATCATGAATCCGGCGACAGTTACCATACGGTGTTGACGGATGATTACTTTATTTGCTCCGTAGCCGATGGACTAGGGAGTGGACCTGTGGCGCGTGAATCGTCTCAGGTCATTCCGCAAATTTTGCGTGAATACCACCACGAAACAATCGATCAATTGATGTATCGATTCAACGGATTGATGCTCCAAAAACGTGGAGCTGCCGTAGCCATTTTTAAAGTTGATTTTAATAAAAAGACCCTTGAATACAGCTGTGTCGGCAATATCCGCTTTTATCTGTATCGCAAAGCGACAGATGAAATTATTTACCCATTGCCGGTTATGGGGTATTTATCAGGGCGCCCTCAAAAATTGCGCACTCAGCTATACACGTATGTGGAAGATGATTTGTTCTTGATCCATTCCGATGGAGTGGATTTAAGAAATCCAAAAGCCATGATGCGAAAAGCTGCAGTTCCTGAACAACTGTATCGAGATATATTGGCGTCTATCCAAACAGGTGACGACGCGACCTTTATAACAGGAAGTCTTCTCAAATGAGAAGGCTTTTTTTGTGGATTAAAAACCGTATAAGTTTACTTAAAATTCTGACAAAATTAAAAGGTATTTATTCTATAATTTGAAAGCGCTTTCTCATACGATTCAATTAGTACAAAAGCAGAACGGAAAGGGGAAGTGGGAACGAGTAGTTGAAAGGTAGAGTAATCGGAGCAAAAAAGAACAAACGAGGGGGTTGGCAAAATGGCGAAGATTAAAAAGGGATTAAGTTACGAAACGATACTGGTTATGCTTTTTTTCGTGGCATGGGGCTTTCTGTATTTGGATAGACAAGCAATTTCCATGCTCATGCCTTTTATTATTGAAGATATTGCATTAACGAATACGAAAATCGGCCAAATCAATATGTGGCAGACCATTGGCTTTGCGCTGGCAGCTCCGACATTTGCAATTCTCTCAGATCGCCTCGGACATAAAAAGACCATCTTGTTTTGGGCGATGATCGTCACCTCCGTATTGGCGCTTCTGACCATGTTTGCGGAAACGTACACGTATATGCTGATTGTCCGGACCTTACTGGGAGCCAGTGAAGGGGTTATTCTTCCGATTTCGCTTTCACTTTTGGCCTCTGTCTCGCGTCCGACAACGCTGGGCCGCAACATGGGCTTAGTTTATGCGGGGGCTGCGGTAATTGGAGTGGCGATTGGGCCATTGGTGGTGACGCAATTGGGCGACTTATTCGGTTGGCGTTATGCGTTTTTATTCGTCAGTATTCCAAGTTTCATTGCAGCTTTGCTGATGCTTCGTTTTGTGAAACCGCCTGAAACTGTGGTGAAAACGGAAGCTGTTACTGCATTCAATGTCAGCACTATCTATAACAGTGTGAAAAACCGCAATATCCTGATTTGTATTTTGATCAGTATTTTCTGTATGGGTGCGATGTGGACATTTAATGCATTCTTGCCGCTGTATCTGACACAAGTGAGCCTATTGTCAAACACTCAAATGGGTTTGGTGTTCTCGCTGTTTGGTCTATTGACTATCATCTGGCAGATATTCATTCCTTACTCTTCTGATAAAATCGGCCGTAAACCAGCAATGACAGGGTACTTGGCTATGGCCATGGTAACACCTCTTGTTTTGTTCGTTTTCCCGCAATCCGCGGTAAGCTTGGTTGTTTTGGTGTTGCTGGGTGGAATTATCTTGGCGATGAACACACTTTACCAAAGCATCATTCCGGTAGAAAGTGTGCCTGTAGCGGTAATGGCTACAGCGAATGCATTGATTATGGGGATTGGTGAATTGGTGGGTGCCTTCTCGATTGGATTATCCGGCATATTGGCAGATTCCTTTGGATTGACCGCTGTTATGGTTGTCATTCCGATTTCCTACTTGATCGCTTTCCTTATTTCCTTCGGATTAATTGAAACATTAAAAGGAAAAGCAACCCGCAACAAACCGGCGCTGGTCGAAGTTCCGACAGAGACCTAAGAGAAAGGCGCTTTGCTTCCACTAAGAGAAAGCATTCTTTATAAAAGTACAATCCCATAATTAAGTTCAGCGTTTCTTTAAAATAGATCCAGTGAATAATGGAGGCCCTCAAAAAAGAGGGCTTTTTTCGTGTTTATATTACGGGTTGTTAATAGTAGCGGCAGCCCCTCTGACTGCTTGCGCTTTTCAGAATGTGTTAAAATGAAAGGGAACTGAAGGGAAGTGTCCAGATGGAAATGCAACAAATCCACACATTAATCGCAAAAGAAACGGGCGTACGAAACAACCAGGTTGCCCAGGTCATCGCATTGATTGAAGATGGCAATACTGTGCCGTTTATCGCGCGGTACCGGAAAGAGGCTACCGGATCTTTGGATGAAGTCCAAATCAAAGCAATTGACGACCGGTATACATACATTCAGAACTTAGAGCAACGAAAAATAGATGTCATCCGTTCCATAGCGGAACAGGAAAAGCTGACAGATGAACTGGAAAAGGCGATTCACAATGCCACAGTCCTGCAGCGCGTTGAAGATTTATACCGGCCATACAAGCAAAAACGGCGGACCAAAGCGACCATCGCGAAGGAAAAAGGCTTGCAGCCATTAGCGGACTGGCTGATGGAACCTGGCAATGAAAAACTGACTGACAAAGCGCAGGGATTTGTTGATGAGGAAGCCGGCGTAGCTTCAGCGGAAGAAGCGATTCAAGGGGCGCAGGATATTTTGGCGGAATTATTTGCAGATGATCCTGACATTCGGGAAAAAATCCGCTATATGACGCGAAAAGACGGAACCATTGCCACTGTCGCCAAGAAAAATCACGAGGATGAAAAACAAGTCTTTCAAATGTATTACGAATACGAAGAAGCTATCCAGAAAATCGTTCCGCACCGGATTTTAGCAATCAACCGCGGAGAAAAAGAGGATGTCTTGAAAGTATCCATTAATCCGCCTGCGGATCGCATCATCACATTGATGAAAAATAAATGGATGAAGCAGGCACGTCTGACCGGTGAAGTGGTCGTTGCGGCAATTGAAGACAGTTACAAGCGGCTAATCCAACCATCCGTTGAACGGGAAATCCGGACGGAGCTGAGCGAAAAAGGGGAAACGCAAGCCATCCATATTTTTTCAGAAAACTTGCGGAACCTTTTGCTGCAGCCTCCGATGAAAAACAAGATGGTATTAGGGGTCGATCCGGCTTACCGCACCGGTTGCAAATTGGCAGTTATCGATGAAACAGGAAAGCTGTTGGAAGTGGCAGTCATTTATCCGCATCCGCCGAAATCCGATCAAGTGGGTGCAAAGAAAATCATGGAGCGGTTAACGTCCAAATACCCGATTGAAATCATGGCGATCGGCAATGGCACCGCATCTCGGGAGACCGAGCAATTTGTAGCAGACTTTCTGTCGGAAACCTCGGCCGATATCTCATATGTGATCGTCAACGAAGCAGGGGCCAGCGTCTATTCGGCATCCGATATTGCCCGTGCTGAGTTTCCAGATTTAAAAGTTGAAGAGCGAAGTGCGGCATCGATTGCACGCCGTCTGCAAGATCCGTTGTCTGAATTGGTGAAGATCGATCCAAAAGCGGTCGGTGTCGGACAGTATCAGCACGACGTTTCCCAGAAGAAATTAGCGGATCAATTGACATTTGTGGTAGAGACCGCTGTTAACCAAGTCGGCGTCAACGTCAATTCGGCCTCTTCTTCTTTACTGCAATATGTGGCGGGCTTAAGTAAAACCGTGGCGGAAAACGTCATCAAGGTCCGTGATGAGAATGGCCGATTCACTTCGCGCGTTCAGCTTAAAAAGATTCCGCGCTTAGGAGCGAAAACCTATGAACAGGCAATCGGATTCCTGCGGATCCCTGAAGGAAAGAATCCGCTCGATGCGACAGGCATTCATCCGGAGAGTTATGAAATTGCGGGAAAGCTGTTGAAGTTGGTTGGAGAAGATAAGAAATCGGTTGGAAAAGCAGGCATCTCTGAAAAATTGGAAGCACTCGAACTGACCGAGCTTAGCGAACGATGGGGAGTAGGGGAAGTTACGTTGAAAGATATTCTGGATGCGCTGAAGAAACCGTTCCGTGATCCGCGCGATGAATTCCCGCAACCACTATTGAAGAATGACATTCTGAAAATGGAAGATCTGCTGCCAGGGATGGAAGTGCAGGGAACAGTCCGTAACGTTGTGGACTTTGGTGCATTTGTTGATATCGGGGTGAAGCAGGATGGCCTCGTGCACATCTCGAAATTGAAAAAGGGCTTTGTGAAGCATCCGTTAGAAGTAGTGGCAGTGGGAGACATTGTCACAGCCTGGGTGGAAAAAGTGGAGAAAGACAAAGGGCGGATTGCTCTGACAATGCTCCAGCCAAAAGAGCAGACCCTTTAACCTTAAGCATAGGGGAGTTAATATGACGAACGAAGAATTAACTGGGCTGATCAAGGAGATTTCACTGGTGAGTTTTCGGAAACCCTTTCGGCATGAAGGTGTTTTCAATTCCAGGCTGCGGACGACAGGGGGCCGATATCTGTTGCGTTCGCATAATATCGAAATCAATCCAAGCTCTTATGAAAAGTTCGGCTATGCCGAACTTGAAGGCATTATTAAACACGAACTGTGCCATTATCATCTTCATATAGAAGGAAGAGGCTATAAGCATCGCGACAGGGACTTCCGGGAATTGTTGAAGGAAACCGGTTCGCCGCGCTTTTGTTCCACTTTGGAAAACAAAACGAGGCAGCGTCCTGTCAAGGCGTATCAGTACGAATGCGTTACGTGCAAAACGAAGTATCAGCGCAAGATCCGGATGAATACGGATCGTTACAGATGTGGACGTTGCTCCGGAAAACTGACAATGAAATGATAAACTGATAGAGTGAGGAGGCTGGCCAACCGTTGGCAGCCTCCCTTTTGCTATTGTTATTTCATGCACAATATTTAGCCGTGAAAAACAAATAATAAATTAAAGTGAAAAAGGTATTGACGATTCCTTCAGACCTCTTTATAATAGAAAAAGTCGACAAGTAATAAAACATTATTCCGAAGTAGCTCAGTGGTAGAGCACCGCACTGTTAATGCGATGGTCGTAGGTTCGAGTCCTACCTTCGGAGCCATTTATGGCCCCTTGGTCAAGCGGTTAAGACACCGCCCTTTCACGGCGGTAACACGGGTTCGAATCCCGTAGGGGTCACCATCTTATAAAAAAACAATTAATCTGAAAAGTTATAGTTCGATAACTTCTGTGTTACACTAACACTCAAGCCAGTCGAGTAGAATGAAACGAGTTATTGCTTTCGTTGCTTTTACAGAATGGTTATAAGGAAATTACAACTTTATTATTATTGTCGCGGGGTAGAGCAGTTCGGTAGCTCGTCGGGCTCATAACCCGGAGGTCGCAGGTTCAAATCCTGCCCCCGCAACCAAATGGTCCCGTGGTGTAGCGGTTAACATGCCTGCCTGTCACGCAGGAGATCGCCGGTTCGATCCCGGTCGGGACCGCCATTTTTATTGGGGTATAGCCAAGCGGTAAGGCAACGGGTTTTGATCCCGTCATGCCCTGGTTCGAATCCAGGTACCCCAGCCATTATTATTAAAACGTAGCGACGATGAATTAGAAATTCTTATTGACATCGAAACGGTGATGAAGTATAATGGAATTTGTCCCTAAAAATAATTCAATGCGGTCGTGGCGGAATGGCAGACGCGCTAGGTTGAGGGCCTAGTGGGAGAAATCCCGTGGAAGTTCGACTCTTCTCGGCCGCACCATACATCTCTAATGCGCCCGTAGCTCAATTGGATAGAGTACTTGACTACGAATCAAGCGGTTAGAGGTTCGAGTCCTCTCGGGCGCACCATATTTTTTCTTCCATATAATATATGCGGGTGTAGTTTAGTGGTAAAACCTCAGCCTTCCAAGCTGATGATGAGGGTTCGATTCCCTTCACCCGCTCCAAAATTTTATTCCTGAACCTTGAAAACTGAACAGCAAAACGTCAACATACAGCAACGGCCGCGCAAACGGCCCGCGCAAA